>NZ_JARXWB010000006.1 GCF_029892425.1 Bradyrhizobium sp. BR13661
GCGGAGGGCGGGGTGCGGCTGCAGGTTCAGGTGGATGCGCTCGAGGCCGGCGGTGGGCGCGCCTTGAGCATCTACAGCCGCGCGGAAGATGCCCCCGAGGGCGCCTCGTGGACGCTGCATGCGCAGGGTACGCTAGGCGAGGCGGCCGAAGCTTCGCAAGACAACAGCGAACTCGAAATTTGGCCGCCAGTTGGTGGCGAGCCGATCGATTTGAGCGGTCATTACGCGCGGCTTGCAGCGCGCGGCTATGGCTACGGTCCGCTATTCCAGGGCCTGGTCGAGGCCTGGCGTGTCGGCAATGCCGTTTACGGCCGCGCCGTGCTTGCGGACGCGCTCGGAGCGTCTGCGGATAGTTACGGTCTGCATCCGGCGCTCTTGGACAGCGCACTGCATGTGCTGACCCTTGCGCACGTAAAGGGGCTCGACGACGGCGCAGTGCTGCTTCCGTTCGAATGGTCCGATGTGTCGCTGGCGGCTCGGGGCGCACGTGAGCTGCGCGTCCGGGCTTCGGTGGAGCGTAGCGGCGAGGGCGAAGCCCTGGCGGCACTGCAACTCACCGATGGCAATGGGCGCGCGGTCATGCGCCTTGGCGGTCTGCGCTTGAGGGAAGCAAGCGATGCGCAGATCCGTGAAGCCTCGCGCTCCGAGACGCAGCATCTGTATCGTCTGGAGTGGCGTCCGGTCGCCTTGAGTGAAGGCGAAACTGGGGCACTGATCGTCGGAGGTAACGGAGAGCTGGCGAGGCATCTGGGCCTCGATCATGTTGACAGCATCGCCGCGGTTGTTGCGCGCCTCGACGAAGGCGGAGATCTCCCCGCGACAATCGTATTCGATCATCTGTCGGAACCAGCCGGCGGCGTTCTTGCGGCAACGCATGCGACAGCGGAGCGTGGTCTTGCCGAGCTGCAAGCGATCCTTGCCGAGTCGCGGCTGAACGAGGCGGATGTAACGTGGCTGACGCGACGCGCGGTCGCGGCAGGTCCTGACGAAGGCGCGAGCGGACTGACGCGGGCGCCGCTATGGGGTCTGGTGCGCAGCGCACGGGCCGAACATCCCGATCGTCACCTGCAGCTTGTTGACGTCGATGCGCCGCTTTCAGATGTTTCGCTGCTCGCGAAGCTGACGTCGACGACCTCAGAGCCCGACCTGGCGCTACGGCATGGTGAGGTGCTGGCCCCGCGGCTGGCGCGAGCTGGCGCGGGTGCGTGCGAGCGGCGTCCTCTTGATACCAAGGGAACGGTGTTGATCACAGGCGGCGCAGGCGAGCTCGGCAGCGAGGTCGCGCGGCACCTGGTTGCCAAGCACGGCGTGCGTCATCTGCTGCTGACGTCGCGGCGCGGCATGGCGACGCCTGGGGCAACCGAACTGGTGACCGAGCTCGAGGCGCTGGGCGCGCAGACGGTCGAGATCGTGAGTTGCGATGTCTCGAATCGTGACGCGGTTCGCGCGGTCTTGAACGGCATCGCGCCTGAACGTCCGTTGACGGGTGTGTTCCATCTCGCCGCTACGCTGGACGACGGCGTCGTTCCGGCGCTGACCGCGGAGCGGCTTGAGCGCGTCCTGCAACCAAAGCTCGATGGTGCCTGGCACCTGCACGAACTGACGGCGGACACGGATCTCGCCGCGTTCGTGCTGTTCTCGTCGGTGGCCGGACTCGGCAGCCCGGGGCAGGCGAACTACGCCGCGGCGAATACATTCCTCGATGCGCTTGCAGCAGAGCGTCGCCATCGCGGCCTTGCCGGGCAGAGCCTGCTGTGGGGCCTGTGGGAGCAGCGCGGTGTCGGCATGACGGCGCATCTCGGCCATGCCGAGCTGATGCGCATGCGTCGGCAAGGCGTGCAGGCGCTGTCGCTGGAGCTCGGGCTTTTGCTTCTCGATGCGGCGCAGTCGCTGCCCGAAGCGGCGCTGATCCCGATCCATCTCGATCTCGCCACCGTCCGGCGACAATTCGCAGACGATGTGCCGGCGCTGTATCGCGGGCTGGTGCGCCGTGAATTGCGACGGGCCTCGACGTCGAGCGCCGACACCAACGCGTTGCGTGTTCGTCTGGCGGCGCTTGCGAGCGATACGGAGCGTCAGCAGGCGCTGGTGGCGTTGGCGCAGGAGGAGATTGCGGCGGTGCTGGCCTTGCCCGGTCCCGCATCGGTGCCTGCGGACCAGCCTCTCAAGGATCTCGGGCTGGACTCGCTGATGGCGGCCGAGCTGCGCAACCGCCTGTCGGCGCGGGTCGGGACCAAGCTGCCGACGACCCTCGCCTTCGATTATCCGTCCGCGCGCGCCATGACGCGGCTGCTGCTCGAGAAGCTCGAACTCGGCAAAGCGCCCGTTCGGCAGGAGAAGCGGCGGACCAACGCCGCATCGATGTCGGAGCCGATCGCGATCGTCGGGATGAGCTGCCGCACGCCTGGCGGTCCGGCGACTCCCGAGAGCTATTGGTCGCTGCTCGAGAGCGGCGGCGACGGGATTGGTCCGCTGCCTGGCCGCTGGAGCCGCGATCTGCTGAAGCGCCTCGAAGCGGTGACGGGATGGCTGACGCAGGAAGGCGGCTTTGTCAGCGCCGTGGAGGATTTTGACGCGAGCTTCTTCGGCATTTCGCCGCGCGAAGCTTTAGAGATGGATCCGCAGCAGCGTTTGGCGCTGGAGGCGGTGTGGGAGGCGCTGGAGCGCGCAGGCCTGCAACCGGAAGGGCTTAAGGAAAGCCGAACCGGCGTGTATCTGGGCTCGATGGGCAGCGACTATGGCATGCACCGTTCGCTCGAAGACACCACGATGTGGACGACGACAGGCAAGCTTTCGAGTGTTCTGGCGGGACGCATCTCCTATGTGCTCGGCCTCGAAGGCCCGGCGATGACGGTCGATACGGCGTGCTCGTCATCGCTCTCAGCGCTGCATCTGGCCTGCACGTCGTTGCGTCAGGGCGAGTGCGATCTCGCGCTGGCAGGGGGCGTGCACGTGATGTGTACGCCAATTGCCTTGGTCAGCATGGGCGCAGGTGCCGTCGCACCCGACGGTCGCAGCAAGAGTTTTGCTGACGGCGCCGATGGCGCGGGTTGGAGCGAAGGCTGCGGCGTGCTGGTGCTGAAGCGCCAGTCGGATGCGGAGCGCGATGGCGACGAGATTCTGGCGCTGATCCGCGGCTCCGCCGTGAATCAGGATGGACGTAGCCAGGGTCTGACCGCGCCGAACGGCCCGAGCCAGCAGCGCGTGATCCGCGCGGCTCTCTCCGCCAGCGGCGTGAGCCCCGATGACATCGATGTCGTGGAGGCACACGGCACCGGCACCAGCCTTGGTGACCCGATCGAAGCGGGTGCGCTTGCTGCCGTGTTCGGGCCGACGCGTCGCGAAGATCGTCCGTTGTGGCTGGGCTCGTCGAAGTCGAACCTTGGCCATACGCAGGCCGCCGCGGGCGTCCTCGGTGTGATGAAGATGGTGCTGGCGCTGCGGCACGAGGTCTTGCCGAAGACGCTGCATGCGGAGCATCCGAGCAGCCAGATCGAGTGGGAAGGCAGCGGGCTGTCGCTGCTGCAGCAGGCACGGGCGTGGCCGCGTGATGCGTCGAGGGTTCGTCGTGCCGGCGTGTCGTCGTTCGGCATCAGCGGGACCAATGCGCATTTCGTGATCGAGGAAGCGCCGGCGCGTTCGAAGATTGTTGGCGCGGCCGCGGCTGATGCGTCATCGCCGATGATCCCGTTGCTGGTGTCCGGCCGTGACGAAGCCGCGCTTCGTGCGCAGGCGGACCGTTACAGCGAATGGCTGTCGCAGCATCCGGATGCCGACTTCAGGTCCGTGTTGGCGACGGCGGCCTTGCATCGAACGCAGTTTGGGTCGCGGGCGTCAGTGTCGGTGCGCGATGCTTCGGAAGCCGTGGAAGCGCTGACTGCGCTGGCCGAAGGCCGCTCGCATGCACCAGTGTCGGTTGCCGAGGCGCGCGATCGCGGCCGTGTTGTGTTCGTATTCCCCGGACAGGGCAGTCAATGGCCATCGATGGGTCGGGCCCTGCTGGCGGAATCGCCGGTGTTCGCGCAAGCGATTGCGGCCTGTGAGACGGAGCTGTCGAAGTACACGGACTGGCCGCTGACCTCAGTGCTTCGCGGCGATGAAAATCTTGAAGCCGGCCTGCTGGAGCGGGTGGACGTGATCCAGCCCGCGCTGTTTGCAATGAATGTCGGCTTGGCAGCCGTATGGCGCAGCCTCGGGCTGGAGCCGTCGGCGGTGGTCGGTCACAGCCAGGGCGAGATCGCAGCCGCCGTGGTGGCCGGCATCCTCTCGCTCGAAGACGGCGCGCGCGTCGTGACGCTGCGCAGCCAGCTGTTGCGCCGCCTGACCGGGCACGGCGCCATGGCGGTGACCGAGCTTGCGGCTTCGGTCGTCGAACAGCGGTTAAAGTCAGCAGAGTGGTCCGGATTGTCGGTGGCGGTTGTGAATACGCCAGGCTCGACGGTGGTCTCGGGACCAACTGAAGCGATCGAGCGCTGGGTCAGCGACCTCGGCAAGGAAGGCGTGTTCTGCCGGCAGGTCAATGTCGACTACGCCTCGCATAGCGCGGAGATGGATTCCATCCTGCCCGAGCTGGAAGGCTTGCTGTCAGGCCTCGCGCCACAGGCCGGCCAAGTCGCGATGATCTCGACGGTGACGGGAACGCGCTGTGACGGCACCTCGCTGGATGGATCCTATTGGTGCCGGAACCTGCGGCAGACGGTGCGGCTGGACCTCGCACTGGCCGAGCTGATCGGCAGCGGCCACGGCGTGTTCGTCGAAGCGAGCGCGCATCCGGTCCTCGCAATGCCGCTGTCCGCCGCGAGCGGCGAGCATGGTGTGGTCGTCGGATCGCTCCGCCGCGATGGCGGCGGGATGTCCGAGCTGTTGCGCAATCTTGGTGTGCTGCACGTTCATGGCGTTGCGGTCGATTGGTCGAAGGCTCTCGGCGGCAGCGCGAAGGCACCGGTTGCCTCGCTGCCGACCTACGCATTCCAGCGCCAGCGTTACTGGCTGGAGGCTGAGAAGCCGAGCGCGGACGCTTCGACGATGGGTCTGTCGGAGGCCTCGCATCCGCTGCTGGGCGCGGCGACGCCGCTGGCGGAGAGCGACGGGTTCCTGCTGACGGGACGGCTGTCGCTGTCGGAGGCGGGCTGGCTTGGCGATCACGCGGTGTTCGGCACGGTGTTGTTGCCGGGAACGGGACTGCTGGAGCTCGGCTTTGCGGCGGCACGTGCGGTGGGCTTGTCGAGTGTGTCGCAGCTGACGCTGCTATCGCCGCTGGTGCTGCCGGCGGAGGGCGGGGTGCGTCTGCAGGTCCAGGTGGATGCGCTGGAAGCAGGCGCGGCCGGCGGCGGTCGTGGCTTGAGCATCTACAGCCGCGCGGAAGATGCCCCGGAAGGTGCATCATGGACGCTGCACGCGCAGGGTACGCTGGGCGAGGCGGCGGAAGCGACCTCAGAAGCAGGAGAAGACAACGAACTAGAAGTGTGGCCGCCCGTCGGTGGCGAGGCGATCGACCTCAGCGGTCACTACGCGCGGCTCGCGGCGCACGGCTATGGCTATGGACCGTTGTTCCAAGGACTGGTCGAGGCGTGGCGCGTTGGCGACGCCGTGGTTGGTCGTGCCGTACTTGCGGAAGCATTGGGACCATCGGCAGACGCTTACGGCCTGCATCCGGCGTTGCTGGACAGCGCGCTGCACGTGTTGACCCTTGCGCAAGTCAAGGGCCTTGAAGATGGATCGATATTGCTGCCGTTCGAATGGTCCGAGGTCTCGCTGGCAGCCACCGGCGCGCGTGAGCTGCGGGTCCGCGCCTCGGTGGAGCGTAGCGGCGAGGGCGAGCCGCTGGCACGTCTGCAGCTTGCGGACGGGCAGGGCCGTGTGGTCGCGCATGTCGGCGGGCTCAGGCTGAAGGAAGCGAGTGAGGCGCAGATCCGTGAGGCCGCGCGCAGCGAAGCGCAGCACCTGTACCGACTGGATTGGCGTGCGGTGATGTTGAGCGAGGCCGCCTCTGATGCGGCACCGCTGATCATCGGCGGCGACGGCAAGCTGGCGGCAGCTCTGGGCCTTGATCACGTTGCTGATGTGTCGGCTCTCGCGTCGCAGCTCGATGCAGGCGGCGCGATCCCCGCTACAATCGTGTTCGACCACCTGTCGGAGATAGAGGGCAGCGTTCTTGCGGCGACGCATGTAACGGCGGCGCGTGGCCTTACCGAGTTGCAGGGCCTCCTCGGCGAGGCGCGGCTGAACGAGACCGATGTGACGTGGCTGACGCGTGGCGCGGTCGCGACGGGCTCGTATGAGGGCGCCAATGGACTGACGCGGGCCCCGCTGTGGGGCCTGGTGCGCAGCGCACGGGCCGAGCATCCCGATCGCAGCCTGCGGCTCGTGGATCTGGATGCAGCTCTTACGGATGCATCGCTGCTGTCCAAGCTGACGTCGACGACCTCAGAGCCTGAGCTGGCGCTGCGGCACGGTGCGGTGCTGGCGCCCCGGCTGATGCGCACTAGCGCCGGTTCAGGCGAACCGCGTCGTCTCGATGCGGACGGAACGGTGTTGATCACGGGCGGTGCTGGCGAGCTCGGCAGCGAAGTCGCGCGGCACCTGGTTGCCAAGCACGGCGTGCGTCATCTCTTGCTGACGTCGCGTCGCGGCATGGCGACGCCTGGCGCGGCCGAGCTGGTGACCGGGCTGCAAGCGTTGGGTGCGCAGACGGTTGACGTCGTGTGTTGCGATGTCTCGGACCGTGACGCGGTTACCGCTGTGTTGAACGGCATCCCTGCGGATCGTCCGTTGACAGGCGTGTTCCATCTTGCCGCGACGCTGGACGACGGCATCGTGCCGGCACTGACGGTGGAGCGGCTGGAGCGGGTGCTGCAACCAAAACTCGATGGTGCCTGGCACCTGCACGAGCTGACCGCGGACAAGGATCTCGCCGCGTTCGTGCTGTTCTCGTCGGCGGGGGGGCTCGGCAGTCCGGGCCAGGCGAACTACGCGGCGGCGAACGTGTTCCTTGATGCACTGGCAGCAGAGCGTCGGCATCGTGGTCTGGCCGCGCAGAGCCTGCTATGGGGCCTGTGGGAGCAGCGCGGTGTCGGCATGACGGCGCATCTGGGCCGTGCCGAGCTGATGCGGATGCGCCGGCAGGGCGTGCAGGCGCTGTCGCTGGAACTCGGGCTCGCGCTTCTCGACGCGGCGCAAGCGCTGCCCGAGGCGATGCTGATCCCGATCCATCTGGATATCAGCGCGATGCAGCGCCAGTTCGGTGAGGATGTGCCGCCGCTCTACCGCGGCCTGGTGCGCACGGGCTTGCGACGCGCATCAGCAGCCGGAAGCGCTGATACGAACGCCTTGCGCGTGCGGCTGACCGCACTTGGCAGCGATGCGGAGCGGTTGCAGGCACTGGTGGAGCTGGCACAGCAAGAGATCGCAGTGGTGCTGGCCTTGCCCGGGGCGTCGTCGGTCCCTCCGGATGAATCGCTCAAGGATCTCGGCCTGGACTCGCTGATGGCGGTTGCACTCCGCAACCGGCTGTCGGGCCAGATCGGCGCCAAGCTGCCGACCACGCTGGCGTTCGATCATCCGTCTGCGCGGGCGATCGCGCAGCTGCTGCTGGAGAAATTCTCGCAGGGCGAACGCGCCTCACAGAAGCAAGGCGGGAAAGCAAAAGTGAAGAGCCTGTCGAAACTCGAAGGGCTGACGTCACTCGCCGCATTGCTCGAAAGCGCAGACCCCGAGTTCCTGCGCCAACTCGACCTGGAGCGGCGGCTGTCAGGGCTTATGGAGATGAATGCCCTGCTCGAGAAGGGAAATTCGTCCTGCATCGTTCCGATCCGGCCAGGATTTGGCGATCAGGTGATGATCTATATCCCGGGCCTCGGGCACGGCTCTACCCGCGAGAACACGCCGCAAGTCATCAAGGATTTGGCTGGCGACTATCCCATCGCGGGTCTCAATCCGTATCCGCTGGCGGAGCAAGGATTGCTGAACGGGACTGTCGAGGACCTCGCCTTGAATTATGTGCCACATGTGGAGTCCTGGATCGGTCGTCGATCCGTGTTCTTCGTTGGCGGTTCGTTCGGCGGCGTCGTCGCCATCGCACTGGCGTCCGAACTTGAACGTCGCGGTCATCACGTGGCGGGTGTTGCCTTGCTCGACACGCAGGCGCCGCCTGATCTCTCCTCCGTGCCGACATCGATGATGCAGGTCGTCGACGGCATCGGCTGGGCGCACTTGATGCGAACGTACGGCCTTGACGAGGACGATTCCGAAAGGCTCGCCGAACTCACCGGTGCGCCATCAACCGACGCCCTGCGCGAGATGATCTCCGACAACGTCAAGGGTCAGATCGGCTACGCCTTGCCTGATGTGGCCGCGCCCATCTACATGCTCCACGCCAGGGAGCACGATCCCGGACTGCGGAGCCTCGAAGACCATTTGGTTCCCGATCTGGGTTGGAGCCGGTTCGGACTTCAGATGACCTCCATCATCATGGTGGGCGGCACCCATAGCTCCATGTACGCCCACCCGGATATGCCCGGCCACATCGACGCGCTGTTCGAGAAGGATGATGATCGCGGGGAGAGCGAGGCCGCGGAGTAACCCATTGATTCGACAACACGCGCCTACTGTGCATGGGGTTGTTTTCGGGTGCCCGCCAGGTCCTGGGCCGATCAACTCAGGATTCGGTTGCCCGTATGAATTTGAATCAACCCGCTCACTATTGGATGTTGTCGCTGTCGTCCTTGAAAAGCGTCCTGAGTAACCGCCATAGCTCACGATGCCCAGTCGTCTGTCCGCCCTGCGTGAGATAATCCGCAATATCCATTGTCGTTGTTTGGCAGTCGAAAGTGCCTGGGCAGCTTGCGTCGAAATGCGCTGCCTCACGTTCGATATACAGGCGTTTGCTGTCGGTATCGAACACGAGCGTGCAGCGATCCGCCTGCGTGATGTCAGGACCCCTTACCTCACGATACAAATCTCGCTTCAAAAGAGCCATCTTCTGCTCCTGTGGGTGAAGTTGTTGTAGCCAGGCATTTGACCTTGTCGGAACTCCATTGCTGCGATCATCCGTCACGCGGCAGGAGAGACCGGCTCAGGCTTGACCAATTCCTCGATGTCCGGCTCGCCGCATCGCGTGAGCATTGACTGACGCACCTGGTCCCGCAGTCGAATAGCTGACTGAAAATCGGCGCCCGACGGCGGAATTGGATCGCCCATCTCGATGCTGATGGCGCTGTACCGGGGAAACCATTGGTCGCTGCGTAGCATGGTCCGTGTACCCTTGATAACGCCTGGCAACACCGGGAGATTGAGTTCGGCGGCAATCTTGAACGCGCCGAGATAGAAGCTGGAAAGGCCCGCCCGTCGCGTAAAGGTCCCTTCAGGGAAAAACACGAGAAGTCGTCCCGCTCGAGCCAACGAGATGAGCGTTGCCGTGTCCGAAAGGCTTGCGGAGACATCGTAGCGCTCGACGAACGGGATGGCGAGACGACGCAACATGATCCCGGCAACGAATTGTTGCTGCAGTTCCGTCTTGGCGACGATCGCCGGTTCACCGGGCAGGGTCGCTGCGAGTGCGAAGGCGTCCATGTAGCTTGAATGGTTGAAGGCCAGCACGGCGCCCGTGGCTGGAATCTTCTCAAGGCCGGCAACCTTGAATGGCACGCCCATTGCGAACAGCGCGCTGCGACCGATCCGTCTGAGCGCCGACCAGCGCGATTTGGGAGAGGGCAGCACGAGCACGGCAAGGCACCCAACGCCGAAGGCGCTGCCCAGGACCGTCCACCACCACGCCGCGTAGAGTGTTTCGCGGAGCAATCGTGCCAACCGCCGGAGTTGGGGACCAATGCCGGCGAAGGCAAGGCGAAACAGCTGCCACCACAGGACGCGATGGACCGGACCGATATCACCGCTCTGATACATCTCTTTGGCCGCACTCCGGCGGATCTTTCCGCTCGAGGTTTTCGGCACGGTGCGTGGCGGCGCGAGGACAATCTCATCCGGCGGCGTGCCTGCTGTGTCGGCTACGACCTCATGGGCGCGGGTCTGCAATGCCGCACGGGCGGCCGGATCGATCTCGCGCGTTTCCACAAGCACAACAACCCGCTCGGTTCCGGATGCCCGGTCGGCGACGCCGAAAACGGCCACGCCACCCTTGTGCACGCCGGGCACGGAAGCGACCGCTTCCTCGATCTCCTGCGGATAGAGGTGCCTGCCGGCGCGGATGATGATGTCCTTGATGCGGCCGGTGATGAAGATATCGCCGCCCGCCATGTAGCCGCGATCACCGGTGTCCCGCCAATCGCCATGGAGCAGTTCGCGGGTTTTCGCTTCATTGCGGAAATAGCCGATTGTGGCCGATGGACCGCGAAATTCGATCCGTCCTTCCCTGCGCTCGCCGAGCTCGCGGCCGGTTTCATCCACCACACGGATCTCGTGCCCCGGAAGGGGCTGCCCGCAGGCCGGAAGCTCCAGCGGCCGCGGATCGTCCGGTCCCGCGGGCTCGGCGCTGCCGTGGAGGCTGAGCTGATCACGATCGATCCGGTCGATGAGGGGTTGACGCCCTAGCGGCGGGAAGGCGAGACCTACGGAGCACTCGGCCAGCCCGTAGACGGGCGCCATCGCGCTTGTGGGAAAGCCGCAGCGGCCAAAACGTTCGGTGAACGTCCTTAGGCTCTGCACGCTGACCGGCTCGGCACCGTTCGCGATCATACGCAGCGAGCCGAGATCCAGCCCTTTCAGTTCATCCTCGGGGATCTTGGCGAGACAGAGTTCGAAACCGAAATTGGGTGATGCCGAGAACGTTGCGCGGTATCTGTGCATCGCCCACAGCCAGCTTTGCGGCCGGACCAGAAAGCTGAGTGGCGACATGACGTAGAGCCGCGCCGCATAATGCAGGCAGCCCAACCAGGCGCCAATCAGTCCCATGTCATGATAGAGCGGAAGCCAGCTGACGAAGACGTCGGCTGAGGTCGCGTCCATGATCCGCCCCATCGCGCGGATGTTGGCGAGCAGATTGGCATGGCTGAGCACGACGCCCTTGGGATCCCCGGTGCTGCCCGAGGTGTACTGGATCAAGGCGACCGCATCGGCATTTTCCAATTGCGGGAGAGTAGTCGGTTTGGCTGCGGCTTCGATCTCGGCCACGCTTGCGACGCCACTCAAGCTGTCGACCAGCGCGCCGAGCAAACCGGCCAGCCGCCGGGCCTCCGGCATCGCGATCAGCAGGCAGGCGCCGGCATTGCGCAATATTCCCGTTTGTCGTCGCAGATGATCCTCGAGCTGCGACAGGCGCATCGGCGGGTAGATCGGCACCGGAATCGCGCCGGCATAGAGAATGCCGAAGAACGCCACGAAGAACTCGATGCTTGTGGGCAGCATCAAGCCCACCCGATCGCCCGCCGAGACGTCACGCTCGATTAGGCCGAATGCCAGCCGTCGGGCTCGCTCGGCGAGTTCGCCATAGGTGAGCGTCCCGAGCGGCGTCGCTTCGTCCTGCAACACCGTCAGGTGCGGGCGGTTCGGGTGGCGCGCGGCATGCCAATCGAGGACCCCGGTCAGGGTTGTCGCCTCGCTTGCCGCCGGCACTGTTGGAAGCGCTGAGGTCGGGACCGCGGGCATTGCGGTGCGCTGAAGTGTCGGCGCCGCCTGCTCAAGCGCGCGGACCAGATCCCCGACGGTCTCAGCTTCCCCGATGGTCCGCGCCGGAAGGTGCACATGAAAGGTGCGCTCGATGCGGAGGATCAGCTCGGTGCGGGCGAGACTGTCAATTCCGAGGTCGCGCTCGATGCGGCTTGAGGGAACGACTTCCATGAATTTGCTGCGTTGCGGATGAAGCTCATGCACGAGATCGCGCACCAGCGCCATCAGATCGCGGCGTTGAAGCTCGGCATTGCCCGGCGCAGCATCCATGAGACATACCTGGGCAGTCATACCTCGGCCGCAGAAGCGGTCGAGATCAGGATTCGACTGAGATGAACGGCCGGCCCGGCGGGCGAACGACAAGCACCGGCACGTTACTGTGTGTCAGCACCTTGTTGGCTTCGCTTCCGAGCACGACGGCGGCGATCCCGTGCCGGCCGTGCGATGCCATGACGATCAGATCGCATGACCTCTTTGTCGCCGTATCGATTATCGCCAGATAGGGATGATCGTGTTCGACATGCAGTGCCTCGCAGCCGACACCAGCCGCCAATGCGACTTCCTTGGCGGCGTTGAGATATTGATTGGCGAGAATCTCAACCTGCTTCGCATACTGCTCCGGCGTGTCGGTGACCATGGTCGGCTCGACGGCAAAGGTGTGAAAGGGGGTGGACACGGTCAATATCGTCACCTTGGCTCCGACCGACTTGGCCAGGGCCATGCCATACTCGACCGCAGCCTGCGACAATGGCGATCCGTCCGTCGGGACTAGAATATGCTTATGCATGCCATGTCCTGACTATGAAACCAGTGTGGCCAGACTGATGCAGTTCTCGACCGTAGTCCTGCCGCGTCGGAGAGCAGAACCGCTGGAGAAAACCTATGCACCTTGCGCACCGGCGATAATGATCTGGATCAAACGCCATCGGCGCTTTTGTCGCGGTTCCTTCAACAAACCGTTCTTCACGCTAGTGACCACCTTCGTGTTCGCACTCTATTTCGCCACGCATGTGGCGCCACGGTTTTTGAAGCTGATGCCCTCACCGGCAAAGAAGCGCGACAGCATCGACTTGTCGGCTTCGAGGCCGTGCCTGCGAAGCAGTCGCTCGGCGATCGCATCGAGCGTCAGATCGTTCTCCCAGCGCCGAAGTTCCAACAGCCAGTTCAATCCGACAAATATTCGCGCGGGCTTTGCTTGCGTGCCGTCGTTCATCGAAGGCCTCTAGGTCAACGCCTATGCCTTGCGTGTTTTCAGCTTGGCTTCGAGATACGCCACCATTCCCGAGAGCGTCACAAGTTTGGGATAGTCGATCTCCGGAACATCGATCCCGGTCCGCTGATGCAGAGCGGTGACGAGATTCAGGAAATCCATCGAGTCGATATCGGCCGCTTCGCGCAGATCAGCCGTCGGGTCCACCGTTGAAAGGTCGACTTCCGGGGCGATGTTGTTGAGCTCCTCTTGCACGATTTTGCGGATCTCGATCTCGCTCATAGTGTTTCCGGCTCCTGCAGCAGCTTGCCTATCTCGGCGAGAAACAACGCGCCTGCGTGCCCATCGGTGACCCGATGGTCTCCCGCCAGCGTCATGGTGACCACGGAACGCGGGCCTATTGCTCCGTCGACGACCCAGGGTCGCATGACCACCTTGCCGAACCCGACGATGGCGACTTGAGGCGGATAAATGATGCCGTATAGGGCTTCGACTCCACGCTCGCCGAGGCTGGACACTGTGATCGTGGGATCGGAGATTTCCGAACTGCGAATCCGTCCGGCCCGCGTTCGCTGCACGAGGTCGCGCATGCCGGTCATCAAGTCTTCAAGCGGTAGTTGATCTGTGTCATGCAGTGCCGGTGCCGCCAGTCCGCCGCCGCGGATCGCTATTGCCACCCCCAGATGGATCGCCTTTGACGGCTCGAACCGGCTGTCGCGATAGAAGCCGTTGAAGGCAGGGAACCTGCGAATGGCCAATGCGACCGCCTTGAGGGCAAGGGCGCCGATCAAGAGACGACGGTCTGGCGGGAGCGTGGCGTTCTTGTCAGCCAGCCAGCGTTCGCATCGCGTTACGTCGATCTGATGTGCGAGATAGTAGTGTGGGATTTCCCGCTTCGACCGGGTCATCGCGGCCGCGATGGCCGTGCGCATTGCCGCGAGGTCAAGCCAGGCTCCGCGTTTCGCTTCGGTCGGCGGCGCGACCGCGCCGAGATGGCGTTCGACGTCTGCAAGGGTGATCGCACCGCCTGGTCCGCTGCCGGCGATCGCTGAGAGGTCGACGCCGTGCTCTTCTGCAAGTCTCCGGGCGGCGGGCGAAGCCGGAGCCCGGGCCTTAGCGGAGGGAGCGACTGGCGGCGTTGGCGCGGCGGCCGGCATTGGCGGAGGCGCAGGCTGTGGCAATGGCATGGGGACGATGGGCGCCGCGGTTGGCGGTGGCGCTGGCACGGCCGCTGCCTCGCCTTCGGCCCAAATCAGCGCCAGCGGCGTTCCGACCGGGACCTTGCTATGAAGCTCAACCAGAAATTTCTCGATCCGGCCGGCCTGAAAGGTCTCAATCTCGATCGCGCCCTTCTGGGTCTCGACCACCGCGACGATGTCGCCGCGCTTGACCATGTCGCCCGGCTTCACCAGCCATTCCACCAGCGTGCCTGCTTCCATGTCGGCACCGAGCGAGGGCATGCGGAATTCGACCACGACACAGCCTCATGTCCGGCTGAGCGCCGCCTTGGCGGCGGCCACGATCTTCGGTGCTTGCGGGAGTGCGGCGGTTTCGAGATGGCGAGGGTAGGGGATTGGCACTTCCTCGCTGCAGACCCGGCTGATCGGCGCATCGAGCGACCAGAAGGCCTGCTCGACGATACGCATGCCGACTTCCGCCGCCAGGCTTCCCGAACGCCAGCCTTCGTCGACAATGACAGCACGCCGCGTCTTGGCCACCGAAGCCATGATGGTGGCGTCATCGAGCGGCCGCAAGCTGCGCAAATCGATGACCTCGGCCTCGATGCCGTCGGCGGCGAGCGTGGTGGCCGCTTCCAGCGTCTTCCAGAGCGAGCCGCCATAGGTGATGAGGGAGATGTCGCGCCCCTCGCGGCGGACCGCGGCCTTGTCGATGTTCACCGCGCCCGCGCCGGACGCGAGCCGCCCGGACATGTTGTAGAGCATGACGTTCTCGAAGATCAGAACCGGGTCGGGTTCCTGCAACGCGGTCCACAGCATGCCGCGCGCGTCCTCCAGCGTCGCCGGTGCAAGCACCCTGATGCCGGGAATATGCGCGTACCAGCCTTCGAGGCTGTGGGAGTGCTGGGCTGCGAGCTGACGGCCGGCGCCGGTGGCCATGCGGATCACGAGCGGCACGCCGAACTGATTGCCAGACATATGGCGCACGGTCGCCGCATTGTTGAGGATCTGGTCCAGCGCGAGAAGGCTGAAGTTCACCGTCATCAGTTCGACGATCGGACGCATGCCGGCCATCGCTGCGCCGATGCCGGCGCCGGTGAATCCTGATTCGGAGAGCGGCGTATCGCGAATTCGTTCCGGCCCGAATTCGGCGAGCAGTCCGTGGCTCACCGCATAGCAGCCGCCATAGTGGCCGACGTCCTCACCCATCAGAAAAATGCGCTTGTCACGGCTAAGCGCGTCGCGGAGCGCCGCGCGTACCGCCTCGCGGTACGTCATTTCGACTGCGTCGGTCCTGGCTGTCTCCTGCTGCATGAGACCTCACTGCCCGGTGGGTACGGCGCTGTCCGCATAGACGAAGCGGCACAGCTGCTCGACCGGTTCCCACGTCCCTTTCTCGGCGAAGGAGACGGCTTCGGCGATCTCCACATCGATCTCCGTTGTCATGCGCGCTACTTCGTCCGGATGGACCATATGATTGGCTTCGAGCCATCCCTGGAAACGCAGGATCGGCTCGCGGGGTCGCCACGATTCGACCTCGGCCTTGTCACGGTAGAGCTGCGGATCGAACATTGAATGCGGGCGCAGCCGATAGGTGCGGCATTCCAGGAAATAAGGGTTGCGGGTTTCGCGTACCGCCTGCACCGCCCGGCGTGCCGCCGCCTCGACCGCCACGACATCCATTCCGTCGACGGCCTCCGATGTGATCCGATAGCATGCAGCCTTGCGTCCGATATCTGTCTCGGATTCCGAAAGCGCCAATGCGGTTCCCATGGCGTAGACATTGTTCTCGCAGATGAACAGCACAGGCAACTGCCACAACGCCGCCAGGTTCAGGCTTTCATGGAATTCGCCTTCGGCCACGGCGCCGTCGCCAAAGAAGCATGCCGTCACGAGATCATCGGCCTGCATATGGGAGGCGAGCGCAAGCCCGATCGCCAGCGGCAGGCCGCCGCCAACGATGGCGTTGCCGCCGTAAAAATTTGTCGCGGCGTTGAACAGATGCATGGAGCCGCCGCGTCCGCGGCTGCAACCTTCCTGCTTCCCGAACATCTCGGCCATCACGCTGGTCATAGGCACGCCGCGCACAAGTGCCTGTCCATGCTCGCGATAGGTCGCGACGATTCGATCGCGCTTCTCCAGCGCGGCAATGACGCCGACGGCAATCGCCTCCTCGCCGTCGTAGAGATGCATGAAGCCGCGGATCTTCTCCTGCGTGTACAATTCAGCGCATTTTTCCTCGAAGCGGCGGATGCGGATCATCTGCCTCAATAGACCCAGCATGTGCTCGCGCGACAAATGCGGTTTTGCGGCTGCAATCGTCATCGTTCCTCGCTTTCGAGGGTGGAGATGTCACCCTCGGGCAGGCCCAGTTCGCGCGCCTTGAGCAGGCGGCGCATGATCTTGCCGCTGCGGGTCTTGGGAAGATTCTGGCGAAACGCGATGTCCTTCGGCGCGACTGCGGGGCCAAGCCGCTGCCGGGCGTGTCCCAGGAGTTCCTTGCGCAGAGCGTCGCTTTCCGCAAAGCCCGGGTTAAGCGCGACATAAGCCTTGACCATTTCGCCGGCGGTAGGCTCGGGAATACCGATGACGCCTGCCTCGGCCACGGCCTTATGCTCCATCAGCGCACTTTCGACCTCGAACGGACCGATCAGATGGCCGGAGCTCTTGATGACGTCGTCGGCTCGGCCGACGAACCAGTAGTACCCGTCGCTGTCGCGCATCGCGAGATCGCCGGTGAGGTACCAGCCGCCGCCGAAACACTTCTTGTAGCGCGCTTCCTCGTTGAGATAGCCGCGCATCATCGATGGCCAGCCCGGACGCAAAGCAAGCTCGCCCATGGCCATTGGTTTGGTGATCTCGCGTATACCTCCGCCTTCGACGTGCTCCACGATGCCGGCCTCGATGCCCGGCAACGGTCGGCCCATCGATCCCGGCTTGACGTCCATCGACAGGAAATTGGTGATCATGATGCCGCCGGTCTCGGTCTGCCACCAATTGTCGTGGAACGGCTTGCCGAAGGCCTCCATAGCCCACACCACAGCTTCTGGATTGAGCGGCTCGCCGACGCTCGCCATCAGACGCAGCCGCGACAGGTCGTAGCGCTTGGCGAGGTCGACACCGGCCTTCATCAGCATCCGGATCGCGGTTGGCGCTGTGTACCAGATGGTTACCTTCTGGTCCTGCAGGATTCGATACCACCGCTCGGCGTCGAACTCGGCCTGATCAACGACCATGGTCACCCCATTGGTCAGCGGCGAGATGATCCCATAGGACGTGCCGGTGATCCAACCGGGATCGGCCGTGCACCAGAATATGTCGTCGGGATGGAAGTCCAGCACGAGCTTGCCGGTCACATTGTGGGCGACGACAGCCTCATGCACGTGGACCGCCCCTTTTGGCTTGCCCGTGGTGCCGCTGGTGAAATGCAGGAGAGCCATGTCTTCGGGAAGAGTCGACACCGTCTCTAATGCGTCAGAGGCTAGGGCGAGGGCGGCGCCAAGATCGATCGTACCCGGCGGGAGGTTGGCCGAGCATTCGGTCAGGAACACCGTCTCAAGGCTTGCAAGTTCCTTGCGCCAAGGCTCGATCTTGCGGCGATAGAAGGCTTCCGTGGTGATGAGCACCTTGGCCTCACCAATCGTCATACGCGCTTTGATGGGCTCCGGTCCGAAGGCAGAGAACAACGGCGAAAAGACGCTGCCATTCTTGAGCGTACCAAGCGCTGCAATGTAAAGTTCTGGCACTCGCCCGAGCAGTGAGAATACGCGATCACCCTTGCGGATTCCGTGTCGTACCAACGTGTTGGCAAAACGGTTCGCCTGAGCGCCAAGCGCAGCATAGGTGAAATCGCGGATGCTCTCGTTGCGGGCAATCCAGCGCAGTGCAAGCTTATTGCCGCGGCCCGCCGTTACATGACGGTCGATCGCCTCGTGGGCAATGTTGAGGCCACCGCCGGGAAGGCCGTTCAGAAGGGCTCGGGCGTCAGCCCATGAGAATGTGCGGGCATATTCATTATAGTCTGTGAGGTTTGCGCCCAAACAATCTTCAGGTCGCTTCCGGATCTTTTCCCACTTTGGCGGTATGGACCCCGCCTCGCGCGAGGCAGCAGAGCTCGTCGTGTCTGTGGCCGCCATCATTGAGCTCCACCTCGTTGGGACGGACATCAATTCGGTTGAAGGATCGGCTTGCGAAAGGGAAATGTGTTGATTTGCGTCAAAAATGCACCGCCCCTGAGCCTTAACAATTTTAAATCTGCCAGCGCGCCGCCCCGTGCTTGCGCGCAACCTCGGACACCTGGGCGCCGGACAACAGACTCTCGGCGACGATCCGAGCTCTCTCAGCTTCCCAACGCACGCACGAAGCGCAAAAGATCTGTTGATCCTGGTCAAACGATGCGGACCGGATCGACATAGCCTGAGTGTTTCTTTTCATGTTGGCCTTCAATGGTATTCCTCAGGCAATCCAGACCCGCTACTGCATTCGAGATGGCGCGTCGACGACGCGAAATCTCCCCACCCATTGTCTGCGATCGATATCAAGCGGGCGCAGGATGCCCTCCAGAACGACCCCTTCGTCATGGCGTACCCGGAATGGACGGCTGCCATCAAGCAAATGCTGGAAATGGGCGTGCGTGCCGAGCAGCAGGCGCTGGCCAAATGGGGCCTGAACTACGTTGTCAGTGAATATTTGCCGAAGAAGCTTGCCGACCCCAGCCGGTTCTTGCCGTAGGTCCCCCCGGCCGGTCGCAGAGCTACGATGGCGACTCCGCGACCGCCGTCTGGAGCTCAGGCTGCCTTGACCTCGATCTTCTTCGCGGGCTTCTGCGCTTCCGCGGTTTTCGGCAACGCGACCTTCAGAATGCCGTTCTTGAACGTGGCTTCGATCTTGCTCGAGTCGACGCCTTCGGGCAGCGCGAAATAGCGCTCGAACGCGCCGTAGCGCCGCTCGGAGACGTAGTAGTCCTTGTTCTTTTCTTCCTTTTCTTCCTTCTTCTCACCTTTGATGGTGAGCCCGCCGTTGGCGAGGTTCACCTCGATGTTCTTCTCATCGAGGCCCGGCAGCTCAGCCGTGATCTCGTAGCCCTTGTCGGTTTCGGCGACGTCGACCGCCGGTGTGGCGGCGAGCTTGGCCGGCCAGGCGCGCTCGAGTCCAGCGAGTGAGCGGAATGGCTGCCGCAGGAAGGACTCGCCAAAGTCCTCGAATAGACGGTCAACCTCCTTCTTCAGCGCTCCGAACGGGCGCCACGTGTCCTCCACGAGCGTCGGCACGCTGGGCTTCTTCGTAACGGGTAGCTTCGTTTCAGTCGCCATGATCAATCTCCTCTGTTGTTGGAGCCTCAATCCGGTGGCGCAACGCGATGATCGGATGGTTCCTCATCGCTGAATTCGCCGGCCGCAGGGAAGGTCAAATGAGGCTCTGAAGCTAGGCCCGATGCGACGTGCCCATGCGTTGATTTACGTCAACGCGCGCGACATCGTTCATGGACACAAAATGCGTTGCCTTTGGACGCTTCGAGGAGATCACGATGCGAAAATTGTCCTTGCTCGCCGTCGTCGCGGCGATCGTAGCTATCGGCGCCGGTGCGCCCACGAGCGCAGTGGCCGGCTGCTATCGTTTGGGCGAGACCGGCTATCACTGGTACCGTTCCTGCTGGGGCCCGTACTGGATTTATCCTCACCAGCGCGTCTGTCGGCGCGGCCATTGCTGGTACCGCTGAGCAGTGCTCCGACAAACATGAGAGTCTCGAGCAACGGTCCTCGTGGATCGGCTATCTCATTTTCGACTTCATTCTCACTGTGGCGCCATCGACGGCGAAGGAACCGTACCCACGGTGGTGAAGCGTCCTGGGATCTTTCTGGGCTGGGTCGATCCATGCTCGCATGACCTGCAGAATGAACAGATTGTAGCGGCGCACCATGCGGGTATCCGCCACGCGGCATTCGAGGTTGCAGAAGCACTCCTTGATCAAGGGTGCACGGAGTTGGCTGGCCGGGAGGGGAGTCAGTCCGAAGCGCTTGAACTTGTCGTTGTTGCGGCCGGAGCAATTGCCGACTTTAACGACCGCATCAGCAAGATTGCTTGCCGGGATTGCGATCACGGCCTCCCTGGTTGAGTGGAGCGCGGCGAAGCTGAAATTGGCTTCGCTGACGACGCAGGCGATGAGCGGCGGTTCAAATTCGGCCATCATATGCCACGACATGGTCATGACATTTGAATGTCCGCGGCTGGCCGTTGTCAGCAGAACGACAGGGCCGGGCTCGATCAGCTGGTAGACTCTTGAAAGTGCACGTTCTCGAAAGGCCATCGGTGCAATCCTATCGATCAGGCTTAGAGCCTCAGGGGCTCGACGCTCTCCGGACGAGCCGTCGTGATCAGGACGCCTGGACTACCTCTGATACCAGCCGACGAGAACAACTTCGCCCAGCCTAGACTTGCGGGCCTCTCGTTCGACCTCACGGCATGACGGATTTTCGTGCACCCGTAGACGATCAGTCGACAGAGCAAGGAGCCGAAAATGGTAGTGATGGATGCCATGTCCGGGGGGCGGACATGGCCCACCGTAGCCCATCTTTCGGAAGTCGTTGGCCGCCTGCTTCAGCTTGGTCTTCTGCGCAGCACTGTCGGAAAACCCGGTTTGGGTCGCCGGGATATCGTAGACCGCCCAGTGATGCCAGGTACCGCCAGGAGCATCCGGGTCATCGCAGAGAAGGACATAGCTGCGCGTTCCCTGGGGTGCATCTGACCATTCAAGCGGTGGGGAGACATTGTCGCCGTCACACGTGAACCGTCGCGGAATGGCTGATCCATCCGCGAAGGCCTCCGAGAGCAGTTTCATGTGTCCTCCTAGCTGGCGGCGCGTGCTGACCCGGGCGCCTGCAGATATCGCTCGAACCATCGACCAGCCTGAGCGATCACGGCCTCCATCGCTCCGGGTTCGGGAAACAGGTGCGTCGCGCCAGGAACGATTTCGAGCGCCTTGGGACCGCGAAGACGGTCGAGCGCCTCTTCGTTGAGTTCGATAACGCCGAGATCGGCGCCTCCTACGATCAACAGGGTCGGCGCCCGGACGAGCAGCAGGGCCTCGCCGGCCAAATCCGGACGCCCGCCGCGCGAGACCACGGCCGCAATGCGATCGGGAAGACGTGCGGCCGCGACGAGGGCGGCCGCTGCCCCGGTGCTGGCCCCGAACAATCCGACAGGAAGGCTGGCGATGGCCCGTGTCTGGTCCTCGAGCCAATTGACCGCCGCCACCAGCCGCCCAGCCAGCAACCCGACATCGAACACGTTGGCGCGATCCTGCTCCTCCTGTGGCGTGAGAAGGTCGAACAGCAGCGTCGCGAAGCCGCGTTCGTTCAGTGCTTCTGCAACTGCGGTGTTCCGCGGGCTGAAGCGGCTCGAGCCGCTGCCATGCGCGAAGGCGATCAGGCCGCGCGCATTGCCCGGAACAGACAGGCCTCCTGGCAGGCCAAACGGTGGAATGCAAACATCATGCGGCTGCATGGCTCGGTCCTCCGGTCAGCCCTGCAGATTCCGCAACGAGAGCGGCAGGTGGACCATGAGCTTTTCGAATTCGCCCTGATCCAGCTTTTCCCAGAGGACCTCGTAAACGCCACGAGCTGCCCTGAGCGGATTTGTCGGGAACTGCGGGGGAAGCTCCCTGGCGATATGTTCGGCGAACTCCTCGACGTGACGTTCCTTCGTCGGAGTTCTCGCCATGTGCCAGCCCTCATAGTAGATGCCGCGCACCATGGTCGGTAGCTGAGCACCGAGCTTGACGGCGACCTCCGGCGGCAGCCGATCGCGCAGAGCATGCAGCACGGCTCGCAATGCACTGTAGGCGTGATGACGGTTCTCCAGGGCGAGCTGCTCGTCGATTGCCTTGAGCCAAACATTCGTTTCCTGGACCGTGTGGTCCAAAACGGTCACACCTGTGGACGTGCTCATGGCGTTTGCTCCCGGTCATAGAAGATCAGCGATTAGTTGCTGCCCTGCGCCAGGCCGCTTTGACGTGCCGCAAGGTTTCGCGTGAGGAGAGCAAAAAGGAACGTCCCCGGAACTGGGCGTCGCGGCGGCGGAAATTGCGTGGCGGGTTTGGGGGATCCACGCGCTAAACGAACTACAGAACGGCGTGGGGTCTTGTTGATGGAGATCAAGTCCGATCTGCAATGTATCGAGCAGCATCGCTTTTATAAGCGCCTTATCTGAGGAGACAGATCATGCGAACTCCTGCTCGAATCGAATTCGAAAACCTGACTCCGACCTCGGAACTGCAAGCTGCGATCGACCAGCACATGTCCCAGCTGGAAAAACGCTACGGTCGAGCGACAGCAGGGCGCGTCATCGTGCGAGGCCCCGGTGATCGTCACAAGACAGGCGGCCAGTATCAGGTGAGCATCCGGCTCGCCCTTCCCGAAGGGCGCGAGGTCGATGTCGGACGGACGCCGAAGGAAGACGAACGGTACGCCGATCTGACCTTTGCGGTGGATGATGCATTCAAGCGCGCGCGACGGCAATTGCAGGACCAGGTTCGCCTCATGAGCGGCCAAACCAAGGTTCATGAACAGCAAGCCATTGGCACCGTGCTACGGATCGATTCAAGCGGTGAGTTCGGCTTTCTCGCGGCTGCCGACGGCCATGAGATCTATTTCAATTGCCACAGTGTTCTGGAGAACCGCGCGAACATCGCCGTGGGCGCACGTGTCAGCTATCATGAGGAGATGGGCGAGAAGGGACCGCAGGCGAGCACGGTCAGGGTTCTCAGCGGACACGGCATGCGCGTATAGGTGGCTTCAGATGCGAATTGGTAGTGCGTGACGATGGATAGTAGCTGGATGCCTCGAGACGCTTTGACGAGGAGCGATCGAATGCGCCTGTTCGCTTTGCATGGAAGTTCCGAGTTGGGCGAGCAAATCGCTACCTCGTTGGGCTGCAAGCTTGCAGCTCATGAGGAGCGCAGCTTCGAAGACGGCGAACATAAGGTGCGCCCGCTCGATACGGTTGCCGGTCACGACGTCTTCGTTGTTCACAGTCTTTTTGGGGGACCCGTCGAAAGTCCGAATGACAAGCTTTGCCGTCTGCTCTTTTTCATCGGTGCGTTGAGAGATGCGGGTGCAGCCAACGTGACCGCGGTCACGCCCTATCTCTGCTATGCGAGAAAGGATCGTCGAACGAAAGAGAACGATCCGGTGACCATACGGTATCTGGCATCTCTATTTGAGGCGGTTGGCACGAGCAGGATCGTCACACTCGATGTGCATAACGAGGCAGCCTTCGAGAACGCGTTTCGCTGTCCGTCCATTGCACTCACGACAGCGCCGTTGCTGATTGGAAAGATCAAGTCGTTGGCGGGCGACAGGCCGATCAGCATTATCTCGCCTGACCTGGGTGGCGGAAAGCGAGCCGATCTGTTGCGCGAAGCGCTTGAGAAGGCGTTGCAGAGACCGATAGGAAAGGCATTCGTCGAGAAACATCGCAGCTCTGGCCGTGTGTCTGGCGACCTTTTTGCCGGTGAGGTGTCTGAAGCGTTTTGCGTGGTTGTTGACGATCTGATCAGCAGCGGCGGAACCCTCGTCCGCGCGGCGAAGGCGGCACGGGCGCATGGAGCGAGACATGTCATCGCGTGCGTGGCCCATGGCCTGTTCATGCCCGGAGCTGAAACAGCGCTCGCCGATCCATCGATCGACCGCATCGTCGCCACGGACACTGTTCCGTCGTTCCGGCTGCCTCCGGGGCCGGTGCTTGCGAAGCTTGATGTGATTTCGGCGGCGCCGCTGCTGGCCGAGGCCGTCCGGCGGCTGCATCACAACGAGTCACTGGCCGATCTGTTGATGTATCAGGCCTGACGAGGCCTGCTTGATTCACGGGCGAGGAGCTGTTCGAGCCGCTTGGCATCGGCTTCGGCAAGGGCGAGGTAGGCATGCGCGAGGCGCGGCCACTTTTCCGGTGTGCGCGGGTGCGGATCGATCAAATGCGCAATCGAAAGGCGGGCGCGCAGCATCGCCCGGCCGATTCGATAAAACAAAAAGATGCCGCTTGCCGGGTCATCGTGCAGCTTTCGCGCAAGGCGTTGCCGAACCGCATCGCCGAACCAGCGAGCGCCGAGCCTCTCGCATTCCAGGTGCAGAAACGCGACCTCGTCCAAGGCGTCGTTCGCCCGCAAGCGGGAGTTGAACTCAAGACAATCGATGATTGGGAATGGAGGACTGAGCCAGATGTGCTCAGGCCTCAGGTCGCCATGGCCATCGACGACGAGCCTTCGGGAAACCCGCTCAGCCAGCAGTCGAGCACCATGTTTGAGAAACCGTCGTTGAACGGACGCGATACGTAGAATCTTGCCACGCGGCAGGTCGAAACGACCATTTAGCAGCATTTGCCAATCGAGGACGGCAGCTTCGGACAGCGAAGCCAGATAGGTCTGTGGCGCGACCAAGACGCGCGCGGCATGCGCGTAGAAGCCTGCGAAAATCGCTGCGAGCCGCTCGGCGTCGGCAGGGCGAGCACTGCCTTTGCGCAGCTTGGCCTCGAGCGTTTCGTCCTCATTTAGCCTGCGCATCACAACGAGCCAGTCAGCGACCGGCCCGGAGCCGCCGATCGCATACCCTGGGCAGCTTTCGGTCAGCGGCACGACACCCAGATAGACGTCGGGCGCAAGCCGCCGGTTGAGGCTGGCTTCAGCCTGGCACGCCGCCTTGCGTCGAGCCGACGTCGAAAAGTCGAGGTACGGAAAGCGTACCGGCTTCTTGAGCTTGTAGACCCGCGCGCCGTTCATGAAGACCCAGGACATATGGGTCTCGCGCGCCTGGAGGCGATCGGGAACGGGAGTATAGTTCTCGGGGCAACGCAGGAAGGCGACCTTGCGAGCAAGGGCAGAGATACTGACGTTCTCGTCATCCCCGGTCGAAGGTTCGTCCTGGCGATCCAGCATGGTGACCTATTGCCAAACGAAGAGGGAGGCGGTTTGACACGGATCAACGATGCGGGGCGGCAGAGCAATAGTCTGGATGAAATTCAAACGGATCCGCCGCTATGCTCTTTCAAGACAGAGAAGATGCCGGCCGTCAGCTGGCCAGAGCCTTGAAGAAATACAGTGGTCGCCATCCCGTGGTCCTGGCACTGCCCCGCGGCGGCGTTCCGGTGGCGGCGGAGGTGGCCGAAGAGCTGGACGCGCCTCTCGACCTGGTTCTGGTGCGCAAGATCGGCGTTCCCATGCAGCCGGAGCTGGCGATGGGCGCGGTGGTGGACGGGGAGCAGCCGATCATCGTCCGCAATCAGGACGTCATCGAACTGGGGGGCGTAAGCGAGGGGACATTCGACGCGGTCTGCAAAGAAGAGCTCGACGAGATCGAGCGGCGGCGCGCCTGCTATCTTGGCGACCGCGCCCGATCTGATGTCAAAGGGCAAGTAGCAATTATCGTTGACGATGGTATTGCGACTGGCGCGACGACGCTCGCTGCGATCCGGGCGATTCGAAAGCGAGAGCCGAAGGAATTGATCCTTGCTGTACCGGTTGCGCCGCTCGATACGCTGCAGCGGCTGCGTGCGGAGGTCGATGCAATCGTTTGCCTGGATACGCCGCAGGACTTTGTCGCGATCGGCTACTATTACCGCGATTTTCGTCAGGTCAGCGATAACGAGGTCATCGCAATTTTGAAGCGGTTTCCGGCCAAGAAGATGGCGGCACAGCGCTAAGACACGCTGAAGTCGGCGCACGCGACGAGGCGATGGCCCGAAAGAGGGCGTGAGGATCAGGCCACCGCTCCACGCGACTATCCCACGGCCCTCACGGACGCTTACGGATCGAGTGGTTCGGCGTAAAATTTGTGTCAGGAAATATGCGTGCGGGTTCGCGCGATGATGCCCGCAGCGATTTGCATGGACGCGCCAAGCGCCCAGCCCAAGAACACAGCCATCGCATCGCGAGGGCGCGCAATCTCATCGAGGATGATGCTGCTCACCGCAATCACCGCCACAACTGCGGTCAGAAAGGTACCCGTCGCACTGAGCAGCTCGACGGCGTCCGCCCTGGACCCAAAACCGCGCAGCGACCACGCTCGCAGCTTCTCTGGAGCAGGAGGCAGATCGATGCCGAGATAGAAGCCGATCGCACCGTAAATCATCATGCCGAGGATTGCGGCGCCGGAGCCAATCAAATTGAAATCGGACCTTGCAATGTGGGCCGCGACGAACAGCCCGCACGAGCCACCGGTCAAGGCAAGTCCTGTTCGCTCCACGACATGGGCGAGCCTGCTAAGAAGGGAGCGCATTCTCCAACTTTGGTGACGTTCAACCATGGTTCAATCCGACCAATCGCTCGCGGCGGCTAATTGAACAAGCGCGCCATTCTGCAACTCACCCAGTCGCTCAACCCGGGCTAAGTAAAATTCCGGCGCATCATATTGAATGCTCGATACGTCTCTACTAACGATTGACACGTGCGGCGGCTTCGGCTTCAGCCAAAAATCGGTCCATGACTCGGCGAACCTCCTGAGCTGAGATCCCGGCGGCCCCGAGATCAGCTGCGATCCGGTCGATCGTCAGCGCTACCGTTGGATTTGCGACGTCGGCCGCCATTATTTCACGGGCGTATGTCTCAGCCGCTTCGCCGGACTTGCCGAGGCGCTGTGCTGCCCATTGCGCAAGGGAAGCTACCGCGTACTCCCGCGCTCTGAATTTCAGCTCTTCGCGATGCGCGAATTCCGCCTCAAATGCGCTCTCGCGCTTATCGAACGACGTCATATTCATTTCCCCACTCAGAACTGGAAAACTAGCTGGCAAACAGGGTCGATCGTTGATTCAGGTCAACACGCTTCATCCTTTGGCTCGGCCGAGGTTGTCTTGCGACCAAATACGCATCAATTGCCGCTCTTGGTCGCATGTCTGAAGTGGGGCAGGGTTGGCGCATGTGCGCGGCAAGAATTCGAAGCGCAGGGCGTTGCTTGAGCGCTGAAAAAAATCGCGATTGTTGGAACTTGAACGGGTCTTCCAATTGAGGACGAACAACGCATGCAGTGTGGGTTGGTAGCGCGTCCCCCGCCTCCAAACTACGATTTGTTACGCCAGGCTGCGATTGAGCACGATTTGATCCGCCTGAAGGTGGCGTCGACGTGCCTGCAAGGGCGCTCAAGAGGCGGCGCGCAGAGGGGCTGTCGCCAGGATGCTTCTCGACCGGCTAACGAGCAGAGCCTGCGATGGCGCGAACGCTTCCAGCCCGCGATTGCAAGGATAACGCTGCACCCGATGATATTGCTGAGGAATAGGGACGCCATTTTCCAATCGCCCTGGTTCTCGATTGCATAAGCCATGCCTGACGCGTGCGAAGCGAGAAACAGCGCCCACGTCCCAAACGAGATGGCTTCGGCACCGCTCCGGTCTTTGATTGCCTTGCTGATCTGGGGCACGTAAGCGAGAAATCGAAGGCTGTTGAAAATCGTGAACACAGCTAACGTGGCGTCTGCGGTCGACATCGGCGGACCAGTCTCATTGAGCGCGGCGAAGGCGGAGACAAGAACAAATATCGGGAGATGCGGGCTCAAACCCTGAGCCGAAGTCGGTGCCGTGAGTAGAAAACACGTCGTGGGTATTGTTTCCCAGGTTGATGGTCGTTGCTTGCAATTGCTTCCCCAAAGCTGAACAGGCGGGGCGCGACGTCGGGTCGATAGACGGGAATCGAATTAGAGCGTCGCCAAATTAGCCGTACGGCGACTCCGCTGCATCCTCCGATCGGACGATATTAGCTGCAAGGAATGTGTGTGACCGGAATATCCCGTGAAGTTTCGAGCGGACTATTCATCGGGGACCCATCGGCAGGGCACATCGAGTCCGTCTTGGCGAATCTCCTCGGCAAGTGAGCTTCGCGGTCGACTCGGGCATGTCGCCTCGTTTGGGGGGCTTCTGCTGCACTTCCCCGATTTCGCGATCGCAAGGAGTGTGCGTAGCTTCGCGGGCGTTGGTCTGGAGATATCCTCGATGATGTGTGGGGCCAGTTTCAAGTCGAGCGACGCTTTGCCGACAAGCAATTCGATAGCAGACCAGACTTGACACATCGGCGCGTCATGGCGTCGCCGATAAGCCAACAATCCTCAACGTCTGCTGAGCTTGCTCGCCCCGGCGGACGTCGATCCGCGACCAGTTCGTATTCAGCCGCATGATCGGCAGCCTACGCCAAGAATCCGCCGCGCCGCCCGCGCTAGCAGCGCGAGATCCGCGATCTCGCGCAACTTGGCGAAGACGTTGCTCATGTCACTGATATCTCTGGACGGCGCAGCCGCGTTCGTCGCGTTGCTCTCATTCGAGAAAGGATCTCGAGTCTGCGACCCCAGTGCCGATGTGCCGGTCCACGCGAACGACGCGGTTTGCATCAGAATGGCGACTCCGTTCGATATCGGGAGGCTCGCGGACCATTTCGCAAATCTCTCTCCAGCCTCGCGCAACAAGCGGTTCATGGGGGCAACGACCGACTTCATTGGGGCGGCATCCGACTGCCTGTCGCAGCCGTGCGACGCCGACAGGTTCGCGCTGCTGGCCGAGGTCAAGCATGATGGGCGCAGCCTCGTGATCGGCGAGGCGCGGTATGTCTTCGACCGCACGTCCGGCTACGGCGAATTCGCGCTCTCGGTGGCCGACGGCTTCCAGCGGCGGGGGATAGGCCTCGCGTTACTGGTGGCGATCGAGACCCGCGCAGCCGGTCTCGGTCACGCCTTGATCTCGGCCGAAACGACGCGGACCAACGCCGAGATGGGAGGGCTCGCGAAAAAGGCGGGATATGTCGACGCCGAGTTCGTCGACTGGCAGTCGGTTCGCTTCGTGAAGGGGCTGCCTCGGACAGATGGCCCGAAATAGCAAGGTCTGCCCGGGCAAGTCGGCCGCGGTCCTCTTGGATATGGGAAGCACCCTTCCTCCGATCGGAGGATGTGACTTCGGCTGCCGGCAGCTATCGGCATGTCTCCAGGAGTTTCGCGCAAATTACTTTCACTTGGGATATGGCAGATCTGCAACCACACATCATCGAGCTGGCCACGGCCAATCTTCCGGCACACGACCGGATCGCGGCTTGGCGGGAATACCTTTGCCGCGCGATGTTCAAGGTCGACGTGGAGCCGGTCCGGGACGTTGCCCTCCAGGCCCGATTCCGCTCGCTGTCGTTGCCCGGTCTGCACCTGATGGATGCGGCCTCATCGCCGGCGACGATTCTGCGCGGTGCCCTCCACGTGGCCGATGGCAATGACGACGTCGTGGTCGTGATCAATCGCGCCGGCGCCGCGCGGGTTACGTCACACGGTCGGGAGCAGGACCTGGGCGTGGGCGAGGCGATCATTCTCAGCGGAGGCGAGTCCGCTGCATTCAATCGGATGAGCCATGGCCATTCGATCAGCCTGCGCATGCCTCGCGCGCTGTTCGAAGCGACGGTCTTTGCCGCCGACGATGCGCTGATGCGAGTGATCCCCGCACAGTCCGCCGCGCTACGGCTTCTGGTGCACTATGTCTGCTGGCTGATGCATGGCGACGAGCTGCTTGAGCCTGGCCTTCCCGGGCTTTCGGTGCAGCACGTGCGAAGCCTCTTGGCGCTGGCGTTGGCGCCCGCACGGGAATTCGGCGAAACGGCCTCCACCCGCAGTGTGCGCGCGGCGCGTCTGCGGGCTGCAAAGTCCCACATCGCCCGCCACTGCGGTCTCCGGAGCATCTCGCTCGAGAACGTGGCCACCACGCTCAACGTGACGCCACGTTACATCCAGCGTCTGTTCGAGGCCGCTGGCACCACATTCACCGCATTCCTGACCGTTCAGCGTCTGGCGCAGGCGCACCGGATGCTCTGCTCGCCCACCTCGCAACACTTGACGGTCAGCTCGATCGCCTATGAGGCCGGCTTTGGGGATCTCTCTCATTTCAATCGGTGCTTCCGTCGTCACTACGGCCTGACCCCGCGCGAAGTGCGCGGGGATCGGGCAATGCCGGTCGTTCTCCCATGATCAGGATGACGGTCACCAGCAAGAAATTCCCGGAGGACTCCGCTCTGCGGGATGTCGCCGGCGATCTCGGCCGCGTCACCCGGCATTCGGTCGACGTCAAATCCCTTCGCGACGGGCCTGCGGGATACGAGGCCAATTTCGTGGCGCTGGGCGGCCTACTTGCGGCGCATATCTCCGCCAGCAATCTCTTCATGTCGGCGAGGCCGCTCCAGGGAGTAGGCGACTACGCTCAGATCTACTGTCAACTGGCGGGCGGCCGGCACATCGAGCAAGCTGGCCGGACGGCCATCATCTGCGCAGGGGCCGGCGGAATGCACGCAGGGAATGCGCAGGTCGAGGTTCGGACGCCGGCGGAAAAATGCCTCGGTCTCCTCGTGCCGCGCCAGGAGATTCGGGAGTTCATCAGAAGCGAGGACGACCTGGTCTGCCGCTCTCTCAACGAGCGGCGCACGGAGCTCGGCCTTCTCGGCAATTATCTGCGATCTCTGCTCGATGGCGACGTCCTGCTCGATGGTCTCACGGAGACCGTCGTCGCGCAGCAGCTCGTTCAATTGGCCGCACTCGCCATCGACGGAAACGGTCGCGGTCGCGACGCGGCGGAGGACGAGACCCTTCCCGCCGCACGGCTCATCGCGGCAAAGAGGTTCGTCGATCGGAATCTCGTCGACCCCGCTCTCGATCTCGAGAAGATCGCGGGCAATCTTGGAATTTCGGTTTCCTATGTGAAGAAGCTGTTCGAGCGGGGTGGATCTTCGCCGGCACGGTACATTCGTGAACGCAGGCTCGATCGTGCGGCGAAATTGCTGACCGCATCGGAGGGCCGGAAGAAGATCATTGATATCGCGCTTTCCTGCGGGTGGAGCGATATCTCCAGTTTTAATCGCGCCTTTCGACGTCATTTCGACGTGGCGCCGTCCGAGATGCAAGATGAAGCGAATGCCGCTATGCGGCTGCGAAAGAATGGCGATCGATAGGTCGTCCCTATTCGTAATTTCTCTTTCCCGTCATTCGCGGTTGCTGGCATGGCTCTCTGTCGCGCGCGGTGCGCGCGCCTTCTTGCTGTTCCCCTAGTCGACTCGCAGATCTCCGCGCCCAAGGACAGTCTCGCGCCGGCGCTGTGGCAAAGCGGCAACCATCGAGCGATCTCTGCGCCAAGTGTCCGAATTGCAAAGCCGATGTGTTCGCACGGCCAAGACCGGCTCCTGCTCGCACGCTACCTCCTGACGGTAATACCCATTCGGAGTGCCGTGATGATTCTTGTCCGTTCCAGAGCTCTTCTCGGCGTCTCCGTCCTCGCGCTTGTCGCCGCAGGGGCCGTCAGTTCCGCGTTCGCCGCCTGCAATCCGACCGGCACCAACCAGACGTGCACCAATTCGACCACTCTCGACGGCGGCGCCAACAGGGCGATCTACGATTCGGGAAACCTGAACCTCACCAATACCTCGACGGGGGTGATCAAGAGCACCGTCGTGCTGTCGACGGTGGTTACCGCCGGTACCCTGACGCTCGACAACGCCGGCTCGATTTACAACACAACTGCAAATGCCGGCGCCATATCCGCGAGCGGCGGCGCGACAGTGACCAACCGCGTGACAGGGATAATCGAGGGCAAAGCTAGCGGGGGCGGTGTAGGCCTCAACGTCGGGGTCCTGGGCGTTGGCACGCTCCGACTGGAAAACTACGGATTGATCCACGGCGACACCGCCATACACACCGGCGACGGCACGATCAACAACCATGTCGGCGCGACCATCGTGGGCGCATCTCAAGGCGTTCTGACCGACGGTACGAACTCGACCATCAACAATGACGGCAACATCTTTACGAATGCCACCGGCGGGCAGGCGATCTACCTTACTAGCGGCGGGACGGTGAACACCTTCCAGGGGAGCCTGACCCAGGCCGACAACGGGACCGCCATCTATGGCTACAGCGAAACGAAAAAGGTCGCCATCGACAATGCCGGGCAAGTCTACACGGTGAATGGTGGCGACGCGATCGTGCTCAATGCGGCCGGGTCCACCGTCGTCAACGAAGCGACCGGCACGATCTCGGGCCGCGCACGGGCCATCGTCACGAGCGGCGGTGTGATCACCAACAGCGGGACGATCCGGGGCGGCACCGGCCCGGCCATCGACGATCTGACGTCGGTCAGCCTCGTCAACACCGCGACCGGTATCATCAACAGCAACAGTACGGCCAGCGTGATCCATGCCTTTTCGAACGTCACGCTCGACAATGCGGGGCAGATCAGCGGCACTGGAGCTGGCGCAGACGCGGTCGTGGCAGGAACGGGAACCGCCACGGTGGTCAATCGCGCCAGCGGCACGATCGTCGGCAACGACGCCGGCGTCCTCGCTTCCGCTGCGTTGAAGCTGGATAATTATGGCTCCATCGCCGGCGGCACCTTCGGGGCCACTGGCAATACTGGCAGCGTTGTAAACAACTATGCGTCGGGACAGATCAACGGCGGCAACTACGGCGTCTGGCTCATCGGCGGTGGCGGAATGGTGCACAACCAGGGCACTGTTACCACATCCGCAGGTGGCGGCGCCGGCGTCGGTGTCCGCATTTCTGGCGGCGGCGGGTCTCTCGTCAACGACGCGGGTGCGACGGTCTCCGGTGGGGATACCGGCTTCTTGGCCAACATGTCGGGCGCGGTCGTCGCAAATGCCGGCACCATCAGAGGGAGCACCACTGCGGGCGTTCAGTTCGTTCTGGGCGGCGGCACCCTGACCAATTCCAGCGGCGGCCTGATCTCCGGTGGAGACTGGGGCGTTTTCTCCGGCCAAGCCGCGCCCTCGACGATCGACAATTTCGGTACGATCAAGGCCACCTCGATCGTCGGTCTTGGAGTCCAGCTGAATGCGGTGGGCGACAGGGTCACCAACCACGCCGGGGCGACGATCAGCGGCGCGCAATTCGGGATCGGGGTGACGGGTAACGGCAGCACGATCAGCAATGCAGGCGTGATCAGCGGCGGGGCGGGCGGATCGGCGATCTCTTACGATCCCAACACCACCGGTCACACGCTGAACATCAATCCCGGCGCAAGCTTCGTGGGCGGCATCGACTGGAGCAAGGACACCGGCAACACCACCACTTTCGGTCTCGGCAGCTACACCGTCGGCGTCAAGAACTACAAGCTCGGTCAGAACACCACCAATATCAACAAGGCCTTCCAGGTCCTGACGACCACGCTGGATGCCAACGGCACCGGCAACCTCGTCGTCACCGACACCGGAAGCGCCAGCCTGCTCGGTGCCCTGCCGGGCGCGGTCATCTCCTCCACCATGGCCGTCATCGACGATGTGCTCGACATGGACATCGAGCGGCCGGACGCGCATCGCCTCCCGAAGCCCGGCACCTACGGACCGCTCGCCTATGCCGACAGCATGGCGGCCAAAGCCAAGCTGCCCGCGGCCATCCTCATCAACGAGAACACCGCCATCGATGCCTTCGGCAACCTTGTCTGGATGCGCGCCGGCGGCGGCGTCTCCGATCGCGCCTCCACCGCGACCCGCGTCGGCGACAACACCCGCGCCGGCACGCTGACGCTCGGACTCGACCGCATCGTCAACGACTGGCGGCTCGGCTTCTTCCTCGGCGGCGGCGCGGCGTCGTCCTCCCTCAGCAGCAATGCGGGCAAGGTGCAGTCCGATCTCGGCTATGGCGGCGTCTACGCGCGGCATGACTTCGGCGCGCTGACATTCGACAGCGCTCTCCTCGTCGGCGGGCTCTCGGCCAAGACCGATCGCAGCGTCACCGGTGTTGCCGGCATGGAGACGGCTTCGGGCACCGACCGCGGCTGGTTCATCGCGCCCGAGGTCGCGCTCTCCACCCGCTACGTCATCAATCCGGAATGGTCGCTGACCCCGAAGCTGTCGGTGCATTACGCGCATGCGGGCTTTGGAGCCTATTCGGAAAGCGGATCGAGCCAGAACGCGGCGTACGGCGCACATGCCGCCGATGGCTTCGTGGAAAGGGCGGAGCTGAAGCTGACTAGGCACAGCGTCAACGCCAACGGCCTGTCCAACAAGATCTGGCTCACCGGCGCCGTCTTCGACACCCAGACCCTCGGCAAGGGGATCTTCCGCGCCGACATCCTCGGCAACGACCTGACCATCGATCCGAACCTGCCGCGCTCGGCGCTGGGCGCATCGATCGGCCTCGGTGCGGAGGCACAGCTCTCGCGCGCGGCAAGCGTCTACGGCACCGTGACGGGAACGGCAGCCGACGACCACACCAAGGCACTCACCGTCAGAGGCGGCGTGAAGGTGGGGTTCTGACCATGCCGGACGATCGCTCCTTCCGCAGGGTGGATGGGTTGGACCGGATCAGGTCTAATCGTGCAGCGAGGATCGCCTGGGCAATTTCGGCGGGGGTTGGGCTCGCCATCATCGTGCTCGTCAGCAATGACGGCCTGATGGAGATCGCTGGCGCGCAAACCGTCAAGCCGAAGCAGACAGCGGCGGTGCCAGCAGTGCCATCGAACGTCGAGGAAACCTATGATGCCTGGAGGGTGGTTTGCCGCCAGGTGACGCCGAAGGACGCGGAAGGGCCACCGGCCGCCCAACGGCAGTGCTCGGTCGTGCAGCAGCAATACGACGAAAGCTCCAAGCAGCGCGTCTTGGCGATTGAATTCCAGCAGCCGACGCCGGACAAGCTGGATGGTGTTGCCGTTTTGCCCTTTGGCTTGGCCTTGGAGCGCGGCGTGACATTGCAGATCGATTCGACGCCGCTGGTGGTGACCGCGCGGTATCGAACTTGCCTGCCGGCGGGTTGCCTCGTGCCCCTGAGCCTGGACTCAAAGCTGATTGCAGCGTTCCGGAAGGGACAGACTTTGGTTCTGACGCTGGATGCCGACGATGGAAAAAGCCTGAACCTCAAGGTTCCACTCAAAGGGCTCGTCCCGGCGATCGATCGCGCAATAGCACTTGGACGGTAATCCATCGTGATCCTTGATCAGCGATTGGGATCGTGTTCCGCAGGCGGTAGCCCCGCGATTTCAGGCCTTGATCGGCGGCGAGAACGCGGCCACGAGCCGCACCAAATCGGGTTGGCGCTTGGTATCGGTCTTGGCGAAGATCTTGCTGAGGTGCGTCTTGACGGTCGTTTCGGCGACGTCGAGGCTTCTGGCCACATCGGGCACGCCGCCGATGTCGACGATGGCGAGCAGGACGCGCAGCTCGGTCGGCGTCAGCTTGAAGATCCGTTGGATCAGCTCTGTTCCAGGGATCGGGTCGAGAGAGGCGCGGCTGACAAACAGCGCGACCGATGCCTCGAACGCGTTGCCGATCACCATGCGCAGGCCCGCCGTCAGGGGCAGGAAGTGCCCGACATAGTGCGTGCCGTCGGCAGCGCGAAGAACGACCGCGGTGCTCTCGCCGGGCGTCGTTCTGCCACCAGGGGCCGATGCAGCCAGCGCTTGTTGAAACGTGCGATTGACCCTCGGATCGACGGTAACAACCCGCCCCTGCATCGAGCGCAGGACGTTGTTCTGGTCGAGGATGTCGCGGCCACTCGCATTGGCATGCAGGATATGGCCCCTCGGGTCGAGCAGGAACAGCGCCGTCCTGAGCGCTTCGATTGCCTGGATCGAACTCGCGGCGACCGCACCCTCATGTCGGAGTTTCTGGTTGATGGCGATAGCTCGCCGCAGGTGAGGAACGAGCCGGGACATCGCATCGCGCATCGCACCGTCGACCAGGCTCCCGGCCTTCGACACGGAAATATGGGAAATCGATGTGGCAGATCTTGTGAGGAGTACATTGACGCCATCCTCCAGTCCCTGGGGACGGGCCCATTCGCGATAAAATCTGCTGCTTCGAAAGTGGTCGATCGGCGCCCAGTCCTCGGCGGTGAGGACCTGGCCAATCTCCGCGTATCGCACGGTGCGTGCCGGATCGATCGACCCGTAGTTCTCGATGTAGGACTGCACGAAAGGAGCCGCGAAGCCGATCCCTTGTGCGAACTCGATCTCGCCCGTCGGCCGGAACGACACCAGGCCACCGGCCCGTCCCCCGGTAAACGTCACAACCCGATCGAGCACTTCGTTCCACCGGCTGTCGTCCAGCGCCGCATCGTAGATGCTCGTTACGATCGAGAGCAGCTTGTTGTCCGTATCCATCAGCTCATTCACAAGCCGTGCGACTTCACGCATCGGCATCCTGCCGCACCGGGCGTTGGCGATTCAAGTGAGTTGGTGCACATTCGAGCGTGGCTCATCAAGCTCCGATTGGTTCAAACGGAAAGCCCTGCTCGGTCAAAAAAACTGAGCTTACCCCCTTTGGCTTGCTTGATCCGCGATCGCAAGCGCCGGCGACAGTCACGCGGGTCACGTCTTGACCGGTGGCGAGAACGCGGCCACGAGCCGCACCAGGTCGATTTGGCGCTTGGTGTCGGTCTTGGCGAAGATTTTGCTGAGGTGTGTCTTGACGGTCGTTTCGGCGACGTCGAGGCTCCTGGCCACATCGGGCACGCCGCCGATGTCGACGACGGCGAGCAGGACCCGCAGCTCGGTCGGCGTCAGCTTGAAGATCCGTTGGATCAGCTCTGTTCCAGGGATCGCGTCGAGAGAGGCGTGGCTGACAAACAGCGCGACCGATGCCTCGAACGCGTTGCCGATCAGCCTCCGTCGGCCCGCGGTCAGGGGCAGGGCGTGCCCGACATAGCGTGTGCCGTTGGCTGCTGGAATAACGATCGCGGAACTCTCGCCCGCCGTCGCTCCGCCGCCGAGGGCCGATGCAGCCAGCGTCTGTTGGAGCGTCCGGTTGACCCGCGGATCGACGGCAACGAGCCGTCCATGGACCGAACGCAGGACGTCGTTCTGATCGAGGAAGTCTCGTCCGCTTGCATTGGCATGCAGGACATGACCCTGCGGATCGAGCAAGAGCAGCGCCGTTTTCAGCGCCTCGAGCGCCTGGACCGAACTCGCGGCGATCGAGCCCTGATGCAGCAATTCTTGATTGATTGCGATCGCTCGCCGCAGGTGAGGAGCGAGTTGGGACAACGCAACACGCATAGCGCTGTCGACCAAGCCCCCGGCCGCCATCACGGAAACGTAGGAGATCATGGTGGCGGATTTTGTGAGGAGCACATTGGCGCCGTCCTCGAGGCCCTGAGGATGGGCCCATTCACGATAGAACCTGCTGCTTCGGAATTCGTCGATGGGAGTCCAGTCCGCGGCGCTGTAGACCCGGCCGATCTCCGAGTATCGTATGTTGCGCGACGGATCGATCGACTCGTAGCCTTCGATGTAGGATTGCACGAAGGGAGCTTCGACGCCGACGGCATGCGCGATCTCGATCTCGCCGGTCCGCCGGCACGACACCAAGCCGCCGGCCTGCCCGCCGGCATACGCGACGACGCGATCGAGGACTTCGTTCCACTGGCTTTCGTCCAGCGACGCATCGTAGATGGATGCCACGAGCGAAAGCAGCTTGTCGTTCATATCCATCAGTTGGCCCCAGGGTCGTGCGACTTCAAGCATCTGCATTCTGCCGGATTGGGCGCGGGATCAATGTGAGTTGGGGCACAGTCGATGTGACTCATGATGCCCCGATAGGTTCAAACTGGAAGCCTCGCCTGATGGAAAAATGGCGCTGCACGGTAGGTTGACACCATATTAGGCAGGTAATTAACCCTTTGTTGAGAAGCCCATTTCGAGCACGATGACCAGTTCGCGTATGCGATGAGCACGATCAAGACAGGGCAAGCAGCAGCCGAGGTTATCTTCGTCCTCGAGGTGTTCGATGAGGGCTCGATAGTGGGAGGGTGTTGCCGCGCATGCCGGATGTTGACGAGTGTAATTTCGGGCCCTTAGAAGATCCGCCGAAATTGGAGCGGCTCGTGCGCTCTTGTCTGGAATGATGGCGCCGATGACAAAACTTGGCGAGATGAAACGCAAAGACGTGGTTCGCGTGCTAAACGAGAGATACTTCCTTCGTCTGTTGCAGCTTGGTCCTTTCGAGCGCCGCGCTCGCGGGTGGCGATTTGGGACGCGTGTCGTCAGCGACCGGATCGTTGAACATTTGATTGCCCGCGGCAAGGCGGAAATCGAAGGCAGTTTTCTGCGGCTGAAACGGAAAGAAACGGCGTAGCGGACGTTGCCGGCCGTCGCGACGCGGGATTGATCGTCCGCTGGCCTGCCTGGCGAGCCGCGGGCGCCAAAGAGTTTCAATGAGCCTTGACCAGACCCGGACCGATGCGAGGTAGATCAGGTCCGAGTGGTTGTTCGCTTTTACCCTTAGTCTTTGGCGTAAAGGTCCAAGCCGCGCCGCTAGCCAATCCAAGGCCTTCGACTGCCGCGTGTGCCGAGTGGTCAGCGGCACTCGCCATCTCTTGCGTGCGCTCCCTTGCAAACAGCAAAAAGTCCACTGCGCTGTTCGTGGGGCTTGGAGGCCAGTTGTTCACCAGGGCGATCCGGGTGATGCGCCCGCGCGGTTGCTTTACGTCCGGCCCACGACACCGATGAGGAGGCTTGACGCATCGCGACGGGACGCGACGACTGTCCCCCGAACGTATGAGGCGATCATAGGTCCGGCCCTGTATATCGAGCTCCGCTTTGGCGAGAGCGAGCAAGTGGCCGGCTGACGGTATGCCGACAGACCACGGCTGATCGACTCGCAGTAAAACAGGAAGGAATTGTCGTATGACGTTGCGTCGACGAACCACGTCCATTGTCGCACTGGTATCCCATCGAGTCCCTTTGATTCTATTCATCCTGTGCGGAATTGCGGGAGCGGCGGAGCGCGCTGATACGATCGGCGGACTCAGTGAGATACCGGGTGCGGGACTCCATGCCGAGGGAGCCCAGATCTATGAATGTCAGCCAGGCTCCGCAGGCAAGCTCGAATGGCAAGCCCGCGAACCCGTTGCGACGTTGATGGACGGTGACAATTCGGTCGGGCGGCACTACGCGGCGCTACACTGGGCGTCAGTCGATCCCCGCACACTTGTCTGGGAGCATAAGGACGGTAGTTCGGTGAAAGCCAAGATAGTTGCCAGTGCTCCGGGGCAAACCGCCGACGATCTGCCCTGGCTCACGCTCCAGGTCGTCACCCAGTTGGCGGATGGAGTGCTTTACGGTGCAACCAACGTCCAGCGGATCAATACGCGCGGCGGGATGGCAGGCGGTGCCTGCAATCGGCCGGGAGCTTTTCGCAGTGTGCCATATTCGGCCGACTACGTATTCCAGTACGGAGAATAGCGGCGCATGGACGTGGAGGGCATCACCGGGGTGGATCGTGTTGTAGAGTGAGGTAGGCGATGCATCGTTTCTTTTTCGATCTGTTGATCGGCAATGTCGTGATGCTTGATCCAGGCGGTATGATTCATGAGCATGTCGGTGCGACCATGTCAGCTGCCGACACGATGGCGCGCCATCTGTTCGTGTGGCGGGCGGAACTGCGCGATCGTGACGCGTGGATTCGCGTCAGGGATGGTCGCGGACGGGAGATCTATCGCGCTGCAGTTTGGTCGGAATCGACTGACCGGGAGGGCTGCGACTAGCTGGAGCCGTGTCGCAAGCTTGCCTATGGTCTAGGTAAGACAGGACATATTCGTTCCGATCCGAATCTCCGTCGCTGTTGCCCAAGCCGGACTTGATCTTGACGCTCTATCCTGGCGTCGAGGCGTCACATTGGTTGGCGCGTGCACGGAGTTCGCGTCAGATGCCCGCCGAGGTCGAAGCACGATGGTGTCCGACATCCCTCTTGCGCCTCGCTCTGAGCCCGTTCAGCCCCGGGGGAAACTCTAGCGAGACGCAGCGCCAGCCGGGAGAAAAGTGCCCGGCTGGCGCACCTTCAATCGGGCTCTCCCGAGACCGCATCAATCACCGAGCGTTCAATGGCCGCTGGGGGGCCGATCCGAATCGTGCCGTCGATGCTTCATCCTTCGCACGACCAGCTAGCGCTGTTGACGTGCCTGGTGGGCGCCAAGCGCGGAGATTTGTGGGCTTTATTGGTCGGACATCCTTCGATCGGATGATGCGGCGCGCGTGCGCCCGACTTAAAGACGTGGTCGAAACAGCTTGTCTCTCCTGCCGAAGATTGATGTGAATAATTTCATAGCAACGATCCGCCAAGCGTTGGCCACCTCGCGACGAGCCGGATCGAGATCAGAGATGCGCCAGGACGACGTCATGAAGAAACTCCTGATCGTCGTTTCTCGCGGATGCGGGGGGCGTCATCGCCAGTGTTGTCGATGCGCTGCACGGTTCGAGGTCGATCGAGGCGCGTCGACAGGTCTTTCGCTATCGCGATCTGCTCACGAATGAAAGTCGCGAACCGACGCGCGACTTTGTCTCAATCCACGACGCAAAGGATGTTCCAGAAGATGCCGATCGATTTGATGCCGAGCGATGCGGCTTCTGCAGCAGGAGGCTTGAGCAAGGCTAGCCTCAATCCGCTCACGATCGCGGCTGCCGCCCTGCTGATGATCTTGCACTTCGCGAGTGCCTCGTTGCTGGAGCGCTCCCATGCGAAGCTGGCGCAGTCGTTCGTCGACTCGTCTGAAGCCGAATTGGTCTGTTCCGAGCGCATCGACACGCGTGCGCCGACATTGCCATTCGACTGAGCTGAGGATTTGCCTCGGCCGGCTCCCAAGTTGCCGCGGCGTTGGAGAGTTCTGGCGAGATGCAGCAGACCTACCGCGCAAGGAGAATAGCCGTGTGTTTTCGTGATCTTGTCGTCGCTGCGCTCATGGGGTGGCTTGCTTTATGTCTATCTCGGCTGCCGGCTGCCGCTGCGGGCACCAGCGCCGGCTACGGAATGGGTGGCCCGTTCAGGGTGTTCGATCCAATCGTCGAGCAATACAACCGGTCCGGTGAGCAGTTTCGCATTGAGGGCCATTGCCAATCTTCTTGCACGCTGTTCCTGGCAATCAGGAACGTGTGCGTCGATCGAAATGCGACGCTGCTGTTTCATGCCGGCCATGATAGGAGCAGGAACGTGAGCTCCTGGGCGACGGATCATCTGCTTAGCGCCTACAACCCAGGCCTGCGCGCCTACGTTACCGCAAACCACTTCGTGGATACGCTGGAGTTTCACTCCATATCGGGGGGCGACATCATTCGCCGCTTTGGCTATCGCGAGTGCTCCAGGAGTTAGCGCACGCTAGTTCTTGTTCGACTCGTTCGATGCCTATGTGCAGCAACTCACACCAAGATCAGTTCGAAGTCGTCTATCTCTCGCGCCAGATGAGAGGAGAGTCTAATGGGAACATTGTCACGCGCTCTTGCAACAAAAATCGTGGGCATCGTTAGTCGCGTAGTAGCGGCGCTACAAGCGCAGCGATCGATCGACGCAAGGCGGATACACCGGCAATACCGCCACCTGATCGAAGCGCAGGGCGACGCACCAGGCTCGACCCGAGTTGGTCTTGTTTGCACCGCAGAGGATGATTCAGGAAATGCTGATGGAACTGTTGTAACTGAACCATCGTCCAACCGAACAACGCTCGAACGCGCGTAATCCCAATATCGTCATGTTGGCGCTTGACGCCGCAATCGTGGCTCGACAGCGTAACCGCGCTCGATAGCCAACTCGGCCGAATGTTCACACTCCATTGAGGTATTGGACCGTCCGCGCTGCAGCTAGACCCGGATCCTTCTCGCGTTGCTCTCTTGTCCGCCACGATCTTTAATCCGATTGAATCGGAGGCGCATTTTGCGAAAGATACGTGCTGATCGCTTCAGCCGGTGGGACACGATCATGGCATCTCATGTTCCACCGAGGGTTCGAGAAGAAGAGATAGCTGGTTGAAATTGAAGGGTAATCTATTTTCTGTGGCACCATGTTGGATTGGGACGAGAGTTCAAGTTTTTCAATTGCTTAGAAGGCGGTGTGTGCACGACGTGTGCACCGGAAGGTCAAGAAAAGTCTCATCACATCCAATGTGAGCATGCCTGTGGGGCATCTGGATGCTGTCTTTGGTTTCCGAAACCTTGTGGGCGAGCGGGGTGAAGATGGTTTCACCGCATGCGAGCGAGGTGTGGTCTGCAACTCAGCTCGACTGATGGTGTTCGCAGCGTTGCGCCTTGAAGGCGGCTCGGAGCTGAAAAGTTGCGGCTGCTTCCAGGCGGCAAGCGTCCCCCCTAGATTCCTGTTGTCCCGCGACTCCGGCGCCTCTAGCATCACGTCAAAACGGGCGTCGGGGCGGAAATGTGTCGCGAGGACATCATGCGCAGTATCAGTGCATTGCTGCTGGCCGCTTGTGTGCTGGGATCCCTGCTGTTCGCATCAGTGGAACCTGGTCTTGCGCAGGGAATTCCGCAAAACATTCCGCGGAAGGACCTTCTGATCCTCGAGAACCCGGAAGGCACCGTCAAAAACGCCGGCTGGTTCAACATCTGGGTGATCAACGCCAGCTCGCAGTCCAATGGGCTGCAGCAGGCCGCGCTTGATACGCTCTGGTATATCGATCCCGAGAGCGGTCTCGATGGTGTCTGGGACAATTCGCTGGCTGCCGACAAGCCGCAATACAACGCCGACTTCACCGAAATGACGGTCAAGCTGCGCAGCGGCATCTTCTGGAGCGATGGCGTCGAGTTCACCGCTGATGACGTCGTCGCAACCGTGACGACCCAGATCAAAAATCCGGCCATGCGCTTCAGCGCCGTGCTGACGAGCAACGTCGCTTCCGTCGAGGCGCCGGATACTCACACGGTCGTGTTCAAGCTCAAAAAACCCAATTCTCGCTTCCACACCAATTTCACGGTGCGCTGGGGCGCGGTGTGGATCCTGCCCAAGCATGTCTTCGACAAGGTCGAGGATCCCGTCAAATTCGACTTCAACAAGCCGGTCTCGCTCGGCGCCTATGTGCTGCACAGCTACGATCCCGACGGCAAATGGTACATCTGGCAGCTTCGCGACGACTGGCAACGCACCACGCTGGCGCGCTTCGGCAAGCCGGGTCCGAAATATCTCGCTTATGTCGATCCCGGGCCGCCCGATAAGCGGGTGATCGCGCAGCTCAACCACGAGCTCGACGTGATCCACGACATCGCGCCGGAGGGCATGTTCGCCCTCGCCAAGCAGAGCAAGACGACGCGGGCCTGGTTCAAGGGATTCCCCTACGGCCATCCCGATCCGACGCTTCCCGCTGTCATCTTCAACACGCAGAATGAGAATTTCAAAAATCCGGACGTGCGCTGGGCGCTGGCGTTGTTGATCGACATCAAGGCCGTTGCGATGGCGGCCTATCGCGGCGCGGCCACCATCTCCGCGATCGGCGTGCCGCCGACAGGAACCCATCCGGCCACCTATCACGCGCCGATGGAAGACTGGCTCGAAAGCTTCGAGATCGACACCGGCAAGCGCAAGATCAAGCCGTACGACCCGACCGTCGGCAAGCAGATCGCCGACATGCTGCGGCCGTCCATGGGCGAGCAGATCCCGACCGATCCGGCCGAGATCGCCAGGGCGTTCGGCCGGGGCTGGTGGAAGACCGATCCGCAAGCGGCGCAGGAGCTTCTGGAGAAAGCCGGCTTCAGCAAGCGCGGCGGCACCTGGATCACGCCTGATGGAAAGCCCTTCACCGTCCGCGTCATGGTCGAGGGCGATCTGCGTCCGGTGATGACGCGGGCCGGAACGATGATCGTGCAGCTTTGGAAGCAGGCGGGCATCGACGCCAAAATCGACGTCGCGCAAGGCACGCTGCCGACGCGGCGGGCGGCCGGTGATTTCGACACCTTCATCGGCTGGAGCGTCGAGACCCTGGGTGGCCATCCGGATCTGTCTTATTTCCTCGACAGCTGGCATTCGCAATTCGTCGCCGAGCCCGGCAAGCCGCAGCCGCTGCGCAACTGGCAGCGCTGGTCCAGTCCAGCGCTCGACAAGATCATCGAGGAGATTCGCACCGTCGGTTTCGACGATCCCAGGTCCATCGAGTTCGGCAAGGATTACGTCAAGCTCGCGGTGAAGGAGATGCCGATCATTCCGCTGATGGCCTACAACGTGTTCACCGCGATGGACCAGACCTACTGGACCGGTTTCCCGACATCGGAAAATCCTTACACCAACCCCGTGCCGAACTGGGGCAATTCGCGCTACATGTTCGTCCGGCTGAAGCCGGCGAGTTAGGACGCGATGTACCCGCAGCGCTTGCATCTGCCCCAACGGCCTTGCCGACCAACTCGGGTGCTCCCGTGAGCGGGTACGCCGGCTATGTCGGCCGCCGGCTCGCGCAATTCCTGCTCGTTGTCTTCATCGGCATCAACATCGCCTATGTCGTCACGCATGCCTCGCCCATCGATCCCGTCGAGCAATCGGTCTCGGTGGTGACTTCGTTTGGCAACACCGCGCCTGCTGCGATCGAGCAGATGCGCAGCTCCCTGCGCGAGCTCTATGGTCTCGGCGGTACGCCCGTTCAGCAATATCTGACGTTCTGGAAGCGGATCCTGAGCGCCGATTTCGGCCCCTCGCTGTCGGCATTCCCGACGCCCGTCGGCACCCTGATTGCGCGCGCGCTGCCGTGGACGGCGGGGCTACTCGCAGTTTCGACCCTCATCGCCTGGGTGCTCGGCAATTTGTTGGGAGGCCTTGCCGGCTATTACCGGCAGAGCCGCGGCCTGAAGCTGATGGGGGTGATCGCGATGGGCCTTCATCCGATCCCATACTACATCCTGGCAATGCTGCTGCTGATCCTGTTTGGCTTCATCTGGCCGGTGCTTCCGATCAGCGGCGGGGCGACGATGAATCTGCCGCAATCCCTGACGCCCGAATTCGTCTGGAGCGTGCTGCAACATGCGATCCTGCCGGCGCTGTCGCTGATTCTGATCGGGGTAGGAAGCTGGTTCCTCGGCATGCGTTCGCTGGTCTCCAATGTCCTGGCCGAAGACTACGTCGTCTACGCCGAGCTCGCCGGCGTGAAGTCTTGGCGCATCCTGACATTCTATGTGATGCGCAACGCGCTGGTGCCGCAGGTGACGGGCCTTGCGATGTCGCTCGGCGGAATCTTCAACGGCGCCGTGATCACCGAAAAGGTGTTCGGTTATCCCGGGCTCGGCTCGCTGCTGGTCGATGCCGTCTATGCCGGTGATTACGGCCTGGTCCTCGGCGTCACCACCATCTCGATCCTCGGCGTATCGGTCGGCGTGCTCGCGATCGATCTTCTGTACCCGCTGCTCGATCCCCGGGTGAAGGTCAGCTGATGGCCGTCGTTCTCCGCGACCTCCTCCGCTACAGGGTCGAGTTCCGGATCGGGCTCGTGCTGGTTGCTCTGGTCCTGCTGCTGTCCGTGCTGGCGAGCTTCTCGCCGTATCCGCCTGACAGCGTCTATGTGGTGCCGCCCGATCTGCCGCCGTCGCTGACCTACTGGTTCGGCACGACGTCGCGCGGCCAGGACGTGTTCTGGCAATTGAGCTTCGCCATCCGGAATACGCTGCTGTTCGGGGGCACTGTGGCGCTGGTCAGTCGCCTGATCGCGCTCACGGTCGGGCTCATCAGTGGTTACAAGGGCGGCTGGATCGACCGCGTCCTAATGTCCGTCAACGATACCTTCATCGTCATCCCGCTGCTGCCGATCCTGGTGCTGTTCTATTTCGTGATGCGCGACCGCATCTCCTGGTTGATGCTGGCGCTGATCATGGCCTGTTTCGGCTGGGCTTACGATGCGCGGCTGATCCGTTCGGTGGTCATGAGCTTGAGGCAGCGCGAGTTCACCCAGACCAGCCTGTTCTCGGGGATGAGCACGCGGCAGATCCTGACGGAAGAACATCTGCCCTATGTCGTGCCGATCCTGTTCTCCACGACCATGAACAACATGGTGTGGTCGATCGGGCTCGAAGTGACACTCGCCGTGCTCGGCTTTACCGATATCAACACGCCCACCATCGGCGGCATGATCTATTGGGCCAACCAGCACACGGCGATGGTCGCCGGCATCTGGTGGTGGATCGCCTTTCCGACCGTCGCCGTGATCATGGCGTTCATCGGGCTCTTTCTGCTCGCGGTCTCGGTGAACGCCCATATCGATCCGAGAAGCCGGCTCTGGAGTATGGGAGAGGCTTCGTGATGCAGGCGAGCCTCGAGCAGCCGCATGGGAATCAAGAGGCTCAGCCGCTTCTCGTCGTTCGCGACCTGCAGGCCTATTACCAAATCAGCCATGCCGGCGTCAGGCGCGGCATCCGGGCGGTTGACGGTGTCAGCTTCACGGTTCGCCGCGGCGAGATCTATGGCCTCGCCGGGGAATCGAGCTCGGGCAAGACCACGCTGATCAAGAGCATTGCAGGCGCGATCAAGCCACCGCTCGAGATCGTCGGTGGCAGCATGGAGTTTTCGTTCCTGCCCGGCTATGGCGGATTGCACCGTGCGCCGCCGGCGGAAGTGGAGCGGATTCGCTGGCGGCAACTGTCCTACATCATGCAGGGCTCGATGAACGTGCTGAATCCGGTGCGTCGTGTCAGATCCTCCTTCGTCGATTTTGCCTATCCGCATGTCGGCGGCAGCCGAAGGCAGTTCGAACAGCAGGTGGTCGCCCATCTGGCTCGCGTCAAACTCGATACTTCGGTGCTTTCAGCCTTTCCGCATGAGCTCTCGGGCGGGATGCGGCAACGCGCCACGCTTGCGCTCGCGACGATCTGCCGTCCCCGATTTATCATTGCCGACGAGCCGACCACCGCGCTCGACGTGGTGGTGCAGAAGGAGGTGCTCGGCATGCTCCGTGGCATTCAGCGCGAGACCGGCTCGTCGGTCCTGTTCGTCACGCATGACATGGGCGTGCATGCGCATATCACCGACCGCCTCGCCATCATGTATGCCGGGCGCCTCGTCGAAGAGGCGGCGACCGCGGAGATCTTCGGCAATCCCCTGCATCCCTACACCAAGAACCTGATCTCGAGCCTTCCGCGCATCGGCGAGGACGCGCCGCGCGTGGGGCTTGGCGGCGCCCCGCCAAATCTGGCCGATCCGCCCTCGGGTTGCCGCTTCCATCCGCGATGTCTGCTCGCACGCGAGATTTGCAGCCGTGAGGTTCCGGTCATGCGCGAAGCGAGCTCCGGGCATCGCGTCGCATGCTTCGCCGTTAACGGGGACGACAGGGCATGAGCGATCTGCTGCTCGACGTCATGGCGGTCAGCAAGATATTCGTCCGCGGAAGGCTGCTATCGCGGGAGAAGATCGTTGCGGTGAACAAGGTGAGCTTGCAGCTTGCCGCCCGGCGACCGGAGATCCTGGCGATCATCGGCGAATCCGGCAGCGGCAAGACGACGCTCGCCCGGATGATCCTGAACATGGAGACGCCGACCAGTGGCAGACTGCTGCTCGACGGCAACGACCTTGCGGCCATCAGCGGCAGTGCCGGCCGGCTGGCGTTCATGCATAAGGTGCAGCCGATCTTTCAGAATCCGTTTGAGTCCTTCAATCCGCTGAGGCGGGTTGAGCGGTATCTGCTTATGACGCGACGTCGATTTTCTGGCGCGGCAGGGGAGAGCACGATTGCGATGGCCGTCGATGCGGCGCTGCACAAAATAGGCTTGTCGCTGAAGGAGGTGAGCGGCAGGTACCCGCACGAATTGTCCGGCGGACAGCTGCAACGGGTCGCGATTGCCCGTGCGCTGCTGGCCGAGCCGAAATTGATCGTGGCGGACGAGCCGGTCTCCATGATCGATGCGTCCTTGCGCATGTCCATTGTCAATCTGTTCAGGACGTTGCGGGACGATCTCGGGATATCGATCATCTATGTCACGCACGATCTGGCGACCGCCTACTACGTCAGCGATCGTATCATGATCATGCAGAAGGGCAGCGTCGTGGAAAGCGGTGATGCGCGAGATGTGCTGAAGGCGCCGCGGCATCCCTACACACGCCAGTTGCGCGAAGCCGCTCTTTTGCCTCAAATTGCCAGCGGCGGCGCAAATGCCCCGCCCGGTACGACCAAGTCATTTGATCCAGCACATTCGAAGGAAGGGCATGAGAAAAGCTAGAGTTCTGATGGATCGGGATTTTGCTATCGCTGACACCGATCCTCGCCTGTTTGGGGCCTTCGTCGAACATCTCGGACGGTGCGTCTACGGCGGCATCTACGAGCCGGGCCATCCGACAGCAGACGATAAGGGATTTCGCGGCGACGTGCTGGCGCTGGTGAAGGAGCTTGGCCCGACGATCATCCGATATCCCGGCGGCAATTTCGTCTCCGGCTACAATTGGGAAGACGGAGTCGGCCCGCAGGAGACAAGGCCAGCGCGGCTCGACCTCGCATGGTTCAGCACCGAGCCCAACAGCTTCGGCACGAATGAATTCATGGACTGGTGCAAGGCTGCCGATGTCGAGCCGATGCTGGCAGTCAATCTCGGCACGCGGGGCGGCGAGGCCGCGTCCAACCTTGTGGAGTACTGCAATCACCCGGGCGGATCGGCCTGGTCGGATCTGCGCCGCGCCCACGGCTGGGAGAAGCCGCACGGTGTCAGGTTCTGGTGCCTCGGCAACGAGATGGATGGCCCTTGGCAGATTGGGCACAAGAGCGCGGCCACTTACGGGCCTGTGGCGCTCGAAGCCGCCAAGATGATGCGGTGGGTGGACCCGAAGATCGAACTCGCAGTCTGCGGCTCGTGCGGGCGGAGCATGCCGACGTTCGGCACCTGGGAAGACACGGTGCTCGATCAAACCTTCGATCATGTCGACTACGTTTCGCTGCATACGTATCTCAACAATTATCGGCGAGACAGCGCAGCCTTTCTCGCCAGCCCCGACCTGATGGACCGCTTCATCGACGAGGTTGTTGCATTGGCGGATGCCGCGGCGGCGCGACGTCGATCCGACAAGCGCCTGATGTTGAATTTCGACGAATGGAACGTCTGGTATCGAACCCGCCGCAACCGGGCCGATCGGGTCAAGGAAGGCTGGCCCGTGGCGCCGCCGATTCTCGAGGAGATCTACACGATGGAGGACGCGCTGGCTTTCGGCGGAGCCTGCATCTCGCTGCTCAACCATGCCGATCGCGTGAGAGCGGCCTGCCTGGCGCAACTCGTCAATGCTATCGCGCCGATCATGACCGAGACCGGCGGAGCCGCATGGCGCCAGACCATCTTTTTCCCGTTCGCGCACATGAGCCGCTTCGGCCGCGGCAAGGTGCTGCGCATCCAGGTCGATTCGGACACCTACGACACCACCTATTACGATCCCCGGGGACCTCTGGAGCTGACCTTTCCGATCGCCAATGTGCCGTACCTCAAGATGGCTGCCGTCGCGGGAGAGGCCGGGACTGTTTCGCTGTTCATGCTCAATCGCGATCTCAACCAGGAGATCGAGGTTAGCATCGATGCGCGGAATTTCGGCCGGCTCGCCGTGGCAGATGCCTTTCAATTGCGTCACGACGATCTTCAGGCGACGAACACGAGGGACGCGCCAGGGCGGGTGAAGCCTCAGCCGTTGCAGGGCGTGAGCTTCGCTGGCGCGCAGTTGCGTGCGACGCTCAAGCCGGCGTCATGGAACGTGATTCATCTGTCGGCAAACTGAGATCGGCGAGCGGAGCCTGCCTATTGCGCGACGCGGGGCCGTCCCCGCGTGTCGAGGACCTGGCGAATGGCATGCGCCAGATCTGCTGGCCGGTAGGGCTTGCTCAGGAGGGTGATTTCAGGGTCGAGCCGGCCGTCATCCATCATGGCGGCTTCCGGATAGCCCGACATGTAGAGCACGGGCACACCAGGACGCCGCTGAAGAACCGCATCGGCAAGTTCGCGGCCGTTCATTCCGCCGGGCATGACGACATCGGTGAAGAGCAGATCGAAGGCCGTGCCTTGGTCGACGAGAGCGAGAGCCTCTGGACCGCTGGCGGCCGCGATCGTTCGATAGCCGAAGCTCCTGAGCTGCGCCTCGACATATTTGCGCACCAGCTCGTCGTCCTCGACCAGGAGAATGGTTTCACTGCCGCGTTGCAGCTGGCCCTTCGCCGCCACGCTCGCAGAGGCTGCGGCCTGGGTCGAACGCGGCAAATACAGGCTGAAGGTCGTTCCACGCCCTTCCTCGCTGTCGATCCGGATGTGTCCGCCGGACTGCTTGATGAAGCCATACACCATGCTCAAGCCGAGGCCCGTTCCCTTGCCGAGCTCTTTGGTGGTGAAGAAAGGCTCGAAGATCTTGTCGCGGATCCCCTGGGGAATGCCCGAGCCGGTATCGCTTACCGTGACTAGGACGAAGTCGCCGAAGCTGTCGTCAGGGCCCGGATTTTCCGTGCCAAAGCTTACACTCGCAGTGCCGAAGGAGATCTTACCTCCGCCTGCCATCGCGTCGCGAGCATTGACGGCGAGGTTAATCAAGGCGGTCGAGAGCTGGCCCGGATCAATCAGGGCATGCCAGCAATCGTCCTGCAACGTGGAGCCGACCTCGATGTGCTCGCCCAGCGTTGGCCGCAGCAGCTTTACGGTATCGACGATGAGATTGTTGACGTCGACGTTGCGGGGTTGCAGCGGCTGCCGGCGCGCGAATGCAAGCAGCTGCGTCGTCAGATCGGCGCCGCGTGTTGCGGCGTCGTCGATCATATGCGCAATGGCGAGGAGGTCAGGCCGCTCCGCAAGATCGTCAATCAGGATCTGGATCGTGCCTGTGATCACCGTCAGGATGTTGTTGAAGTCATGGGCGACCCCACCGGTGAGCTGGCCGACCGCGTCCATCTTCTGCGCCTGGCGCAGCTGCTGCTCGAGGCGCAGACGCTGGCTGATGTCGCGTCCGATCACGATGATCAGCTCCTGGCCGCCCGTCGAGACGTGAGCGGCGGACATCTCGACCTCGAGACCCTTGCCCTCGGGTCCATCCAGGCGAAGCTGCAACAGGCCCGTCGACGCCGGCGCCAGCAATCTGGAGATCTCTGTAGCGTCGGCAGGAATGAGGATGGACCGGAACGGCAGACCGATGATCTGCTCGCGAGCCCGCCCCAGCATCGCACCAGCCGTTCGGTTCGCCTCGATAACGAGGCCGCTTTGGTCAAGAACCAGGATCGCGTCATGCGCCTGCTCCATGAGCAGGCGGTATTTTTCCTCGGCCTGCTTTCGCGCGGTGAGGTCGAGCACGAACGAGACGCACTGATCGGACGATCCGGCGAGCAGGGCGGAGCCGATGAGAACAGGAACGCGGCTGCCGTCCTTCCTGATGAACTCCTTTTCCCGCGCGGCGATCTGCCCGGATGTCCTGAGCTGCGCGACCCGCTGCGTGTCTTCGTCGCGATAGTCCGCAGGGGTCATGTCGCTCCAGCGGATTGAGGCCAGGTCCTGCCTGGAATATCCGGTCATGCTCAGGAAGGCGTCGTTGGCGTAGCTGATGTCGCCGCTGCCGTCCCAGAACAGGATGCCGATGATGTTGGAATCGACGAGCCGGCGGATGCGAGCCTCGCGCTCCTGAAGATCGCGATAGAGCAGCGTGTTCTCCAGCGAGATCGCGGCCTGAGCCGCGAGCAGGTCGAGCACTGCCACGCGATCCGGCGTGAAGGCGTGCGTCGTCAGCGTGTTCTCCAGGTACAGCAAGCCGATCAGCTTGGCCTGTTTCAGCAATGGCAGGCAAAGCATGGATCTCGGGTGCCGGCGGCGCACATAGTCGTCGCCGTAAAGCGCGTCAGGCTGCGTCGCGTCGTCAACGATGACAGGCTTTTGCGCGCGAATGACGTAGCGCAGCAGGGCTTCCGGACAATCCGGCGTCGCAAGCGAGGTTTGATGTATCGCGACCGTGAACTCGTCGCCTCGGGATTGGCCCTCCGCCTCAATACCAAAGTCGTCATTCCGCGACAGGATCAGCAGGCCGCGATCGGCGCCGGCGTTTTGCAGCACGATTTTCATCAGCGTCTCGATCAGCTTCGGCAGCTCGATTTCACTCGAGACGGCCTGGGACGCCTTCACCACGGTGGTGACGTCCATCTGCTGAATGGTCAGCCGGCTTGCCGAGCCGGCATCTTCGGCGACGTGAAGCCGTGGATAGAGGTGTTCGAGCTGTCTGACCTTCGGCTCGGCTCCCCAGCGAATAAATCCGTAATGGGCATCGCGCAGATAGGCAATGGCGATCTTGTTGAAGCCGCGCGTCGTGTAGAAGCGCCCGGCGCGCTCGTTTGCGATGGCCTCGTTCTGAGGAAAGCCGTTGGCATGCGCCGCGGTGATGGCCCGGTCGTAGAACCGCATGGCATCGAGCTCGCGACCTTCGATGCGCGCGATTTCAGCCGAGATGAGAGCGGCGCGGTCGGTGAAGTCCTCCGGGCTGATCTCGGCCATTTGCTGAAGCTGGCCATGGTGGCGGGTCAATGCGTCGAGATGCCTGCTGAGTTCGTCCGGGGTGGTGACCTCGCAAGCCGCGGCCTCGGCCAAGGCCGCGTAGAAGTGAAAGTCAATCCGATCGAACAGGGCTTTCGATGTCCACAAGAACTTGTCGGCCTTTGCTGCGGCGGCAATGGCGGCGGGATCACTTGCAAGCACGCGGGCCTGCAGCTTCCGGGTCCAGTACCAGAATCCGGCCTGCTCGAGGTACGGCTCCGTCTCGAGACGATGTTCGAACTGCACCTCGCTGAAGCCGGCGTCGTCGAAGCAGCCGAATTTCGCGGTGAGTCCGCGCAGCGACCGGACGAGCTGCAACTGCCCGATAATTCGATCCGCTGCAAGATCGACGCGCGCCCGGCGTGCGAAGTCGAGCCCCGCTTCGGCCTCTTGCTGCACTTCGGCGAGGGGGTCGCCGCAGGCGAGAAGATGCGTCAGGAAATGATGGCGGGTGAAGCTCGCATAGTTCACATCGCCGGCTTGCTGCGCGGCATCGAAGGCGCGCTTCAGCCACGGGCGTCCTGTCCTCACATCTCGCGTCCAGCTGCCGAAGCCGAGATAGACGCGGGCCTTGAACCGGTCCATTCCGCGCGTCTCGACCAGATCGAGACCGAGCCGGGCAAAACGATAGCCGGCAGCGTAGTCGCCGAAGTCGGGGCCGAGCACGGTGGCGAGCACGATGTAGGCGAGGCACGACGCATCGGAGTTGCCGTATTGCAGGCTGAGATTGGCCATGCGTGCGATGATCAGGCGGCGCAAGCCCTCGTCGATGAACCAGGCTGGCGAGACCAGCACCGTGAGGACATCCATCGTTCCGCGCGCGACTGGATCTTCCATCTGCGGCAGATCGAGCAGGGCCTCGATGGGACGGTCGCCGATCGCCTGCCACATCCGCTGATATTCGCGCTCGACCTCATCCCGCGTCGGATGTGCGGACCAGTCGATACCGTCGCGCCTGAGATAGTCGAGCGCCACCTCGACGTCGCGGTCGCTGGGCTCCATCCGTAGCCGGGTCACTGCTGCGAGGTCGGGCAGGTTGGTGGCACGCGTTGCCAGTTCCGCGAGCCGCGCGTTGGCGGTCGCGCGTTCGCCGGCCAGGAACTCGCATTCGGCCCGCTGCAGCGCCAGGGTGAAACTGAGCGCGTAATGCTGCTCCCAGTGGTTCGGGGGCAGCATGGCCTCGCCGATCGCAAAGTGAGCGTGGGCCATGGCAAAGGCCGTCGCGGCTTTGGCGCGACGGCCGGCCAAAAGATTGAGCTCCGCCAGCCTGACGCGCTCGTCGGGGTTGCTGATCAGACCGGTGCCGCGGTTGAGCTGGTTGACGATCTCGAAGACGTTGTCTTCGACAGTATCAGAGGTCGCGCGCTCCGCGAACAATCGGCCGATGCGCAGATGAGCCGCAGCGCGATCTTGCTCTGGGATCAGCGCGTAAGCCGCCTCCTGAAACCGGTCGTGGACGAAGCGATAGGTGCCAGCTTGCGGCTCCACGAATTCCTGGCGGACGGCAGGCCACAGATCGGCGTTGACCTGATCATCGGAGGCGCCGAGCACGACTGAAAGAACTGCCACTTCGGCGATATTTCCGAGACAAGCCATCTGCTGCAGAGCCGTGCGTGTGGCCAGGGGTAGCCGGGTAAGCTTCCCCAGCATCAGGTCGATGACGTTGTCGGTGTATCGCTTGGCGTGAATGCGCTCGAGGTCCCAGGCCCAGCGGACATCATCATGGTTGAATGCAAGCAGGCCTTCCTCGACTAGCGAGAACATGAACTGGATGGCGAAGAACGGATTGCCTGCGGTCTTCTCGTGCACGAGCTGGATCAGCGGTGCAGCGTGACTCGGCTCGCAACGCAGCGTGTCCGCAAGCAACTGGCCGAGATGCCTGCGACCGAGCGGTGCGAGCGTGATCTCTACCACCCGTCGCCCGCGCGCTTTGATCGTCTCACGCATGCGCATGACCGGATGCGCTGAATCCACCTCGTTGTCCCGGTAAGCGCCGATCAGCATCAGGTGCTTCAGCTCCGACCGGGTCAGGATGTCCTCGAGCAGCTCGAACGTCGCTATGTCGAGCCATTGCAAATCATCGAGGAACAGCACCAGCGGATGCTCGGCCCGTGCAAACACGCCGATGAACTGCTCGATCACGCGGTGAAAGCGGCTTTGCGCGTGCTGGAGCGGCAGGTCGGGGACAGGCGGTTGCGCGCCGATGACGGCCTTCAGCTCCGGGACCAGGTCCACGACGAGCTGTCCGTTTGGACCAAGCGCGCCGAGCAGGGCTCGGCGCCATTCGTTCAGCTCGGCTTCGGGTTTGCCGAGAAGGGGGCGGACGAGGCCCTGGAATGCCTTGGCCAGCGTGGCGTAGGGGATGTCGCGTTTGTGCTGGTCGAATTTGCCCGATGCAAACAAGCCGTGCGAGGGTACCAGCACCTTGTGCAGTTCGTTGACGACGGAGGACTTGCCGATGCCGGAATATCCGGCGACCAGCGCAAGCTCGGGCGTGCCGCTTCTGGCGATGCGTTCGAACGAGGCAAACAACGTCTCGCACTCGGACGTCCTCCCATAAAGCTTCTCGGGCACGAGAAGCCGGTCCGGTGTGTCGTGCTGGCCCAGCGGAAAGTCGTCGATGCGATGCCGAAGCTCCCATTCCTCCAGGCAGCGTCGCAGATCCCGCTCGGCGCCGCCTGCGGTCTGGTAACGCTCCTCGGCCATCTTCGAGAGCAGTTTCATGATCAGCCTGGAAACGGCGCCTGGAACGTTGCTGAGTCGCTTGGCAGGCGCTTCCGGCTCTCTTGCGACGTGACAATGCACCCATTCCATCGGATCATCAGCGGCGAATGGCAGCGAGCCGGTGACCATCTGGTACAACGTGACGCCGAGCGAGTAGAGATCGCTGCGGGAGTCGATCGAGCGGTTCATGCGTCCGGTCTGCTCGGGGGACATGTAAGCGAACGTACCGGCGATCTGCTCGTGCGCGGCCGCGGACAGCCGCTCGCGCGGGCGGCGCGTTGCGAAGCCGAAGCCGGTGAGATGCACGCTGTCCTTGTCGCGGCTCACCAGTATATTGGCCGGCTTGATGTCCTTGTGCACCAGGCCGTGTTGATGGACCTTGCCCAGCGCGGCGGTGATCTGGATCGCGAGGCGCAGGAAACTGCCTATCTCCATGGGCGCGCCGGTCAGCCATGTCAGCGGCTCGCCGCCGCGATCCCCGAGCACGAGAATGGTGCGGCCGTGGTCCTGCAGCAGCTCGAGTGGCTTTGCCGCCCAGGCACTGTCCAGTTCGTCCTTCAGCGCAAATTCGTGTGCCAGCCGATCGAGGCTTTCCGGGCTTGGATGCTCGGCGGCCGGAACAACGGTGAGCACAACCTGCCGTTCACCGTCGATGCGTTCGCGGGAGGTGCGGCACAGCAAAATCCCTTCTTCTTCGCAGAGAACTTGCGGACCGTGGGCCCAGCCGGCGCCCATAAAAGATGAAAGGTTCATGTCGCTAGACCATGCCGCCGCCGAGCCCAAATGGGAGCTCAGGTCCGAGCCGAAGCGGGGCTCCCCGGTACTTTGCCTCTTCCTCCAACAAGCTGCCCGGATGCGGCAATGCGCGCCGTTATCGTTTCTTTGGGTTCCGCGTATGGGACGCATGAAGGGCAGGACGCACGTGCGACGCTTGGCACGATAGGGCTCGGCACGACAGGGCTCGCCCCTCACGCCTTCATTCCGGCGCCCGGCTCGATCGACGCAGCCGGACAAGGTGAAATCGTATCATTTGCCTAAATCTCGTCAACGGAGCGACGAGACGACGCGCATTCGTGGATCCGCATGCAACATAGGTCTCTGTTGGGCAATATCGCAACTTAAGAGAGAACGACGGAGATAAGTTGGAGACTATCTTTTGGCGCCCTGCGTGCGGCGTGGTGCTCACCGCTATCGAGTGCCCTTCGCGTGCACTGAGAATCCGAACGCGCGATTTCCGCTTCCAATTGGTGCATATATGGTCCTAGAAGCGCCAGAGGGTGGAAGCTTGAACAAACCAAATTTCTCGGTCGGTCCAATAACATATGGGGTCGATCTTGAAGTAAATAGCTAAGTAAAATGAAGGACTTGGACCGAAAATTCTCTACGGCGCCCATGATGGATTGGACTGACCGGCATTGCCGGGTGTTCCATCGTCACCTGACGAGGCAGGCGCTGCTCTACACGGAAATGCTGACCACTGGCGCCATCATCCATGGCGATCGGGAGCGGTTGCTCGGCTTCGACGCGGTTGAACATCCGGTGGCGCTGCAGCTTGGTGGCTCGGATCCGCGCGATCTCGCCGAGGCTGCGCGGATCGGCGAGGGCTTTGGCTATGACGAGATCAATCTCAATGTCGGCTGCCCGTCTGATCGCGTGAAGGACGGTCGCTTCGGTGCCTGCCTGATGGCGGAGCCGGAGCTCGTCGCGCGCTGCGTTGATGCGATGAAGCGCGCGGTCGCCGTACCCGTCACCGTGAAATGCCGCATCGGCATCGATGACCAGGATCCCGAAGTCGCGCTCGATATGCTCGCGCGTGCCGTGGTCGCTGCCGGCTGTGATGTGCTGATCGTGCATGCTCGAAAAGCCTGGCTCAATGGTCTGTCGCCGAAGGAGAACCGCGACATCCCGCCGCTGGACTACGATCGCGTCTATCGGCTCAAACGCGCGATGCCTGGTGTGCCCATCATCATCAATGGCGGTGTCCTGACGATCGAGCAGGCGAAAGCGCATCTTGCGCATGTCGACGGCGTGATGCTCGGCCGTGCCGCCTATCAGGAGCCGTGGCGGTTGCTCTCGGTCGATCCCGAGATCTTCGGCGAGGCGGCGCCGCATGCGACCATGCAGGACGCGCTCGAGGCGATGATGCCCTATATCGAGGCGCAGCTTGCGCGTGGCACGCGGCTGCACGCGATCACGCGGCATTTTGTCGGCGCCTTCCACGCCGTGCCGGGTGCGCGTGCCTTCCGCCGCCATCTTGCCGAGCAGGGCGTTAAGCCAGGCGCCGGCGTCGATGTGTTGCGCGACGCGATCGCGCGTGTCGGTGCGCGCGCGCCGGCAGAGGCTGCTTAGCCTGGAAGAAGGACCGGATCGCGGAATCCGGCTCGCGGCCCGGCCTGTTTCGCCGCCTGTCAATGCCTTGTGGCGAAAATATTCCACTTTACCGAAATTCGGAAATGGCGTATGTTTCGTTCATCCCGGCTCATCCTTGAGGGGCGATCGTACGTCGTCACGAATTGCGAGCCGGGCTTGCGGTGGACGCGGCAGCGTCGGCACGAGAGGTGCGGGCAGGGCGGGTAGTCCCTGTGAGCCCGAAACCGCGTGTGGATGAACGGCGCTGTGAAGTTCGTCTCGCCAACATGCTTTCGGCGCGTGTGCACACTGCCGAAAGCCGCTGTGGCATCGGGCGAACGCGCGTACGGCAAAACCGTGTGGTCCTGGCCGTCGTCGCTACGGTCAAGCTGTCGCGGAGGTGCGGGGAGCCCAACCGGGTGAAGCGCATTGTCAATTCGCGAGGCGAGGGAGGCCAGAAGGAATTCGGCTCCCGGGAGAGCACGGCATAAGCCGTCAAACCATCGCGCAGGGAAGGCCGAGTGTTCGGCACCACCTGTATGCTGCTGTGCGGTCTTTTTGCGCTACATTTTCGCGCAGCGGACCGCGGGTGCGAGGTCGGCACCCGGTCTTCCCTGCACCCTCTTGGTCAGGAGGGTGGAATGACCAGGCAAAGCTCGGGCGATCTGCGCCGCGAGGCTGCGGAAGCGTGTCTACCTATTGAACTGCGTGCCGGAGATGGCGATGTCGCCGCTTGCTCGGTCATTGCGAGGAGCCCTCGCTTGCTGCGAAAATCGGGTGGGCTCGCCCCGGGCTGCCCGGAAGAGGCGGCTGCGCAATCGCTTAGTCCACCGCCATGCGCGGGCGGCGGTGGCTGCTCTGGAGCTCCGGATAGCCGGTGAGCATCAGCGTGTCGGAGCGCACGCCCCAGCTCTCCAGACGATCGAGGAAGCTCATGCCGAGCAGGTTTGTCTTCATCAGTCCGCGCGGCACGACGAGGGCCGGCACCGATTTCTCGACGAGATGACCGACGGCGAGGCGGTCGATCGTGAGGCGTGCGGCCTTGGTGTGGCCGCCGGCGGTTTCGAGGTCGACGTCGTATTCGAGCATCTCGAGCGGCAGGCCGATCGCTTTCGCGGTTTCCCAGGTCAGCACTACGGACGTGGCGCCGGTATCGATCACCATCGGCGTGGCGACGCCGTTGATCTTGGCGCGCAGCGCGAACTCGCCGCCCTGGCCGCGCTGGATCTGCACGGCGGGCGCAGGAGCGGCGGTCTGGCCGCCGAACATGTGCGAGACCTTGTGACTCGCGCGCGCAATCTGATCGGGATCGCCATAGGCGACCACGGCGCCTGCCGTCGCGGCGAGCATGACGAGAACTAGCAGGAAGCGGATCATTGCGCGCCTCCGAAGGCCCGCAAACCGGTCAGGCGCGTTTGGGCGATCCCGCGATCGGCTGCAAACCGGCGTCGGCCATGCGCGCGGGCAACAGCGCCATCAATGCGAGTCGTTCCGCACTTTCCATGGCGTGCCAGCGCGCGATTTCCGGCAAGGTCCGGCCGCAGCCGAAGCACAGCCTGGTTTTGGGATCGATCATGCAGACGGCGACGCACGGCGTTTCTTTGCTCATCGGGACATAATGTGGGATCGTCGGGCATCTGTGCAAGCATCGCTCAGGAGCCCGTGCCCGCGCTCATGATCGGCTTGTGGCGCGGCCGGCGCTTCTCGTCGGGTACCACGGAACTCTCCGGCTGCAGCGGCGGCGCTTCCTCCGACAGCGGCGCGAGCGCGCTCATCACGCGCTCCGGCGGGAAGGTGACGATCACCTCGGTGCCGATGCGCAGCTTCGACTTCAGCGTGAACGTGCCGCCATGCAGATCAATCAGGTTCTTGGCGATGGGCAGGCCGAGGCCGGCGCCTTGTTCGGCCGATTTGATCGAGTTGGAGCCCTGGCCGAACGAGGCGAGCACGATTGGGATCTCGTCCTCGGGGATGCCGGAGCCGGAATCCTTCACCGAGAGATACTGCCCGCCCGACGCGGTCCAGCCGGCCTTGAGCCAGATCTCGCCGCCTTGCGGAGTGAATTTGATCGAGTTGGAGAGCAGATTGAGCACGACCTGGCGGATCGCGCGCTCGTCGGCCCAGAGCCGCGGCATGGCCTGCTCGAACACCTCGTGGATGGTGATGCCGCGGCTCGAGGCGCGGAGCTTCATCAGATGATGGCAGTCGGCGACGATGCCGACCAGCGACACCGCTTCCTCGTTCAGTTCGTAGCGGCCGGCCTCGATGCGCGAGAGGTCGAGGATCTCGTTGATGAGGTTGAGCAGGTGCACGCCGGAATTATGGATGTCGGCGGAATATTCCTTGTAGACCGGCACCGCATGCGCGCCGAAAATCTCGCTCTTCATCACCTCGGAGAAGCCGAGGATGGCGTTGAGCGGCGTGCGCAGCTCGTGGCTCATCTGCGCCAGGAAGCGCGATTTGGCGACATTGGCGGATTCGGCGCGGTGCCGCGCCTCGTCCGAGATCGCCTTGGCCTGTTCGAGCTCGCCGATCAGCGCGTCCTTCTCGGCGCGCGCCTCCAGCGTGGCGAAGGTCGACGAGTGCAGTCGGTGCGCCAGCAGCGCGAAATAGCCTTCGGCCGCGAGCGCGAGTGCGGCCAGAATGTAATTGTCGAGCGAACCGCTCATCGCAAAGCTCAGCGCCATTGCAACTGCAACCGGCGCGGTGGCGGCGAGCGCTGCAATCGGCAGATTGGCGGCGAGCATGCTCGATACTGCGATCACCAGCAGCATCAGGAACATCATCAGCGTTTCCGTGACGGTGTCGAGCACGGGATGGATCAGGATCGCCATCCAGCACAGGCCGTAGAGCAGATCGAGCACGACAAAGCGGGTCCGCCAGGCGCGCGTCGCGGTCGGCGAGGCGGGCTCGGCGAGGAAACGGCGGCAACTGCGGATCATCGCGGCATGGATGCAGATCATGCCGGCGGTCCAGGCTGCGGCCGGGATCGGCTGCATCCACAACCCGAACAGCACGCCGGTCGCGACCACCAGCAGCATCACGACGTAGGGGGCCGATAGCCGCGTCTGCGCGTATTGGCGCAGCATCTCGGCGTCGAACGCCGGCCGGGTTCCGCTGGTCGACGTTAACTTATCGCGCGCCTCGCGCACCCGCTGCGACGCAGCCCTTCGGCTGCTCGCTGATGGAGCGCTGACCGGCTCGGCCGGAAGCTGCACTACCTCAGGCTTTTCAGAGGGGTTACTCATCAAGCAACAACGATTCCTGCCCGCGTCGGACGCGAGCCTTCTGCATTGTCTATCTCTGGCAAGAAATCCTTAAGAGGTGACTTAAGGAGCTAAAGAATTACGTTAACAGGGCGTTAATTTGCTCGCCTTAACTCTCGGAAAGCCGACGCAAAATTGTCGGACGAGCGAAAGCTGACCGTCAGCGCCAGCAGCATCAAAGTCCAATAAAATCAGGCAGAGCCGGACGTGAACGGAAAGAGTTTTGGCTCAGAAGCCGATCTCGAAGGCAAGTCCGATCGCGAGGAGTAATGACAGGCAAACCAGCGGAGAATAGGGCCGAGTTGCGCTCGTGGCCCAGTTCTGCGCGTGCCCGAAAGAGTGACTCGTGCTGGCCGGTTCAGGGTCGATAGCAGCTGTTTCCATGACATATCTCGAAATTCGTTGACTGCCGGAAAGGTGCTCCCGATCGCATTCAAATTCGAGATGGAGTCGCAGCCAGCGATATAAATGGGCCATAAGTGCCGGCCGATTGCGCCGCGGTCACTGCAAGTCGTTTTCGAGGAGGCCGAGCCTGCGTCCAAGCCATTCCGTCGTCGGCGCCTGGATCAGGATTGTGATCAGGATGATCACGAAGGTTACGGAAGCGATCAAGTCGGCTCCCGGTGCCTTGGTCCCCAACAGGAGACCGGCAAGTGCAGCCGGGATGACGCCGGTCTCGCGGGTCCAGCACATGAAGATGAGTTCGCGCACGTTCCAGCCTGCGCGGCGGTCCGGCAGGGCGCAGAGGAACACCGTCATTGGGCGTGCCACGAACATCAGAGCAAGCGCGACCGCCACGCCGCCTTTCCAGTGCTGGCCCATCTGGGCAAAGTCGAGCTGGGCGCCGAGCAGGGTGAAGATGAACAGGCGCATGATGAAGGCGGTCGTGAACACGAAATCGTTAAGCTTCTGCGCCTCGCCCGGCTCCATTCGAAAGCCCAGGGCTTCCTTGTTGCCGAGCACGATGCCGAAAACGAATACGGCCATGAAGCCCGATGCCTGTAGGCCGCTTGCGGCAAAGTAGGCGGCGATCACGGCAACCAGCGTCACGACCGGCGCGTACTCCGCGAGCACCGCCCAGCGCTCATGCGCGATGAGTAGTGCAGCCAGATAACCGAGAGCAACGCCGGCGGCGATCCCGATCGCGGCCTGTTTGACGAGGTCGAACAGCGCGCCGGTGGGCGAAAATACGCCGCTCCCCATCACTAGCCCTAGCACCGAAAAGGTGAAGATCGCCGCCATGGCGTCGTTGAACGCGGACTCGCTCATTACGGTCTGCGCAATACGATCGCGAATTCGGATCTGACGAAAGATCGGCATGAGCGTCGCCGGATCGGTCGACGCAACCGTGGCCCCGAGCAGCAGCGCCAGCATCGGCGGAATGCCGAACACGAGATGGGCGGCAAGTCCGGTGATCGCTGCCGTGATCAGGACGCCGATCGTTGCCAACGTCACGATGGTGATCCACACTTGCTTGATGACATCAAGCCGCAGGGCCGCCCCACCGTCGAACAGGATGTAGCTTGCCCCAAACAGAAGTATGATTTGGTTAAGTGCAGAATCGGCGGGGATGTTGATCAATTTGAGCGCGTGCGGCCCCATCGCGATTCCAGCGAGCAGGGACAGCGCGATATCGGGAATCCGGATTTTCTGCGCCAGCAATCCGGTGATAGTACCGACCGCAAGAATCAGCCCGCAACTCAACAACGTGTGCTTGGCGATCTCGACTGAGGCCGACGTATCCACCTGGCAATTCCGAAATGTTTGAGATTTGGCGGAGTTCGGCGTCCCGCCAGCCTGTTTCGCACGTTGCGACGTTACCTGCCATTGCGTAGCTCAAAAAGCGAAAACGAACGCTTTGGCGAGTTTGTCGCAGGTCATCGCCGCAACGTAGATTGCGGCGATGATGTTCAGCCTGAGACGATCGTCCGTCGGTCGTCAGCGATTGAGGCGCGCGAGCAGGCTCGACGTATCCCAGCGCTTGCCGCCCATCTTCTCGACTTCGGCATAGAACTGGTCGACCAGCGCGGTCACCGGCAGATTGGCACCGTTGCGGCGGGCTTCGGCGAGCGCGATCGAGAGATCCTTGCGCATCCATTCGACCGCGAAGCCGAAATCGTACTTGCCCTCGTTCATGGTCTTGTAGCGGTTCTCCATCTGCCAGGACTGCGCCGCACCCTTGGAGATGGTCTCGATCACGGCTGATACGTCAAGGCCGCTCTTCTTGGCGAAGTGGATACCCTCGGAAAGGCCCTGCACGAGGCCGGCGATGCAGATCTGGTTGACCATCTTGGTCAGCTGGCCGCTTCCGGCAGGCCCAAGCAGCTTGCACATCCGCGCATAGGAGCCGGTGATAACAGGCTCGGCGCCGGCATAGACATCCTGCGCGCCGCCGCACATGACCGTCAGCACGCCGTTCTCGGCGCCGGCCTGGCCGCCGGAGACGGGGGCGTCGATGAACTTGAACCCAGCCTTGGTCGCGGCCGCGTCGAGCTCGCGGGCGACTTCGGCGGAGGCGGTGGTGTGGTCGACGAACGTCGCGCCCTTCTTCATGCCGGCAAAGGCGCCATCGGCGCCGATCGTGACCGCGCGCAGATCGTTGTCGTTGCCGACGCAGCACATCACGAAGTCCTGGCCCTCGGCGGCGGCCTTCGGGGTCGCTGCGGTCTTGCCGCCGAACTTGTCCGCCCACTCCTTCGCCTTGGCCGCGGTGCGGTTGTAGACGGTGACCTCATGGCCCCCTTTTTTCACGAGGTGTCCGGCCATGGGGAAGCCCATCACGCCGAGACCGAGGAAAGCGACTTTAGCCATGTGTGTGTCCGTAGCTTGAGTTTTACGGTTGCAGCCGGGCGAGGGGCGCCAGCCGAGGGTCCTTAAGGTTCCACCTGAAGGGAACGGGCGCACCATAAACCCTTGCGGCCGGAGGGCAACGGCTTCGTTTGGCCGCCCCCTGTGCTAGGATGGCAGGACTAAAGGACTTCAAAACAAGGGAGCGAAAGCATGGGCGGAATAAGCGTCGGCGTCCTCGATCATTTCAACATCCGGACCCGGAATCTGGCCGAGACTGTCCGCTTCTACGAGGACGTGCTGGGCCTGGAAAAAGGCGCCCGGCCGAACTTCGCCTTCCCGGGGGCATGGATGTACAGCGAGGGCAAGCCGGTGGTGCACCTCGTCGATATTTCGCCGACCTCGGAGGTCCAAAAGCCGGATTCCGGCGTGGTCCACCACGTCGCCTTCGTCAGCCGCGGCTTTGACGGCATGAAGCAGCGCCTGACGTCAAAAGGCATGAAATTCGACTCCCGCCAGGTGCCGGGCGGCGACCTCTGGCAGATCTTCGTGCACGACCCCAACGGGGTCATGATCGAGCTCAATTATGAGGCCGCCCAGGAGCAGGGGGCAGCCCCAACCGAGATGGCTGACGATATCGGCAGGCAGTAGCCTTTTGGCCGTTTCCGCTCTAATGGGGCATCCTGATGTCTTGAGCATGATCTGGTCGGAAAACCGCTTCACACTTTTCCGGATCATGCTCCCTCTAGGAGATGCGCCTTGAGCGTAACGCAGCAACAAGTTCTCGACAGCCTCGCCAAGATCAAGTCGCCCCGCGGGGTCGCACTCACCAATGCCAATGTGCTGAGCGCGATCAGCGCGTCCGACGGCAAGGTGTTCTTCTCGATCAATGTCGATGCTGCCGAGGCGCGGGCCTGGGAATCCGTCCGGGCCGAAGCCGAGGCTGCCGTGCGCGGCCTTCCCGGCGTGACCACCGTGATGGTGGCGCTGACCGCCGAGCGCAAGGCTGGCAGCACGCCTCCGCCACCCCCGCAGCCGAGCCGTGGCACGCCGGGCGTGCAGCCGGTCCATGCTCACAAGCCGGCGCCGCAGGGTGGCGCCCAATCGCCGATGGCGCGGCAGTCCGAGATCCCGGGCGTCGCCGCCGTGATTGCGGTCGCCTCCGGCAAGGGCGGTGTCGGCAAGTCGACCACCGCGCTCAATCTGGCATTGGGCCTGCGCGACCTCGGCCTCAAGGTCGGGCTGCTCGATGCCGACATCTACGGCCCCTCGGTGCCGCGGCTGACCGGCCTGCACGAGAAGCCGGAGCTGGACGGCGAGCGCAAGATGATTCCGCTCCGGCGCTTCGGCCTTGCCATCATGTCGATCGGCTTCCTGGTCGAGGAGGAGACTGCGATGATCTGGCGCGGTCCGATGGTGATGTCGGCGGTGACGCAGATGCTGCGCGATGTCGCATGGGGCACGCTCGACGTGCTCGTCGTCGACATGCCGCCGGGCACCGGCGATGCCCAGCTCACGCTGGCGCAGAACGTGCCGCTGAAGGGCGCCGTGATCGTCTCGACCCCGCAGGACCTGTCCCTGATCGACGCGCGGCGCGGGCTTGCCATGTTCAAGAAGGTCAACGTCCCCGTGCTCGGCATCGTCGAGAACATGAGCTACTTCCAGTGCCCGCATTGCGGCACGAAATCGGACATCTTCGGCCATGGCGGCGCGCGCCACGAGGCCGAGAAGCTTGGGGTACCGTTCCTGGGCGAGATCCCGCTGCACATGGCGATTCGCGCCACGTCCGATGCCGGCAATCCCGTCGTGGACAGCGAGCCTGACGGGCCCCATGCGGCGATCTATCGCGCCATTGCGGGACAGGTCCGGGATCAGCTCAAGGGCGTCATCGCAGCCGCTTGAGCCTCACGTCAGGGGACATGCGACTTTTGTCGACCCCCGTCATGCCAATGGCGCGTTCCGCGAAAGGTGCTTCCGTGTTAAACGCCACGGCAGCAAAGCCCCTTCGGTTCGACGCGGCCCCAAATCGCGTCGCCGGAACGAGCGGCAGCAAAGAGGAAGTTAGGGGAAACGCCCCAGCAAGGAGAGACCTGAAGATGAAGCGTCGTGATTTTCTGAAAGTGTCGGCCGCAGGCGCGGCGGCATCAGCCGCGGTAGCCTCGCCGGCAATTGCGCAGTCCTCGCCCGAGATCAAGTGGCGCATGACCTCGAGCTTCCCGAAGTCGCTCGACACCATCTATGGCGGCGGCGAGCAGGTGGCGAAGTACGTCGCCGAGATGACCGACAACAAGTTCCAGATCCAGGTGTTCGCGGCCGGCGAAATCGTCCCCGGCCTGCAGGCGCTCGATGCGACCTCGAACGGCACGGTCGAGATGTGCCACACCGTCTCCTACTACTATGTCGGCAAGGACCCGACCTGGGCGATCTACGCCTCGGTGCCGTTCGGCCTCAACGCGCGCCAGCAGAACTCCTGGTGGTATCAGGGCGGCGGCGAGCAGCTCGGCAATGAGTTCTTCAAGAAGTCGAACGTGATCGGCTTCCCCTGCGGCAACACTGGCACCCAGATGGGCGGCTGGTTCCGCAAGGAGATCAAGACCGTTGCGGACCTCTCCGGCCTGAAATTCCGCATCGGCGGTATCGCCGGCCAGGTCTTGCAGAAGGTCGGCGTGGTGCCGCAGCAGCTCGCGGGCGGTGATATCTATCCGGCGCTGGAAAAGGGCACCATCGACGCGGCCGAGTGGGTCGGCCCGTACGATGACGAGAAGCTCGGCTTCGCCAAGGTCGCGAAGTACTACTACTACCCGGGCTTCTGGGAGGGTGGTCCGACCGTCCACGCCTTCACCAATCTCGACAAGTGGAATTCGCTGCCGAAGAGCTACCAGGCGATCCTCACCAACGCGATGGCCAATGCCAACGCCTGGATGGCCGCGCGCTACGACATGCAGAACCCGTCGGCGCTGAAGCGTCTGGTTGCCGGCGGCACCCAGCTGCGTCCCTTCACCAACGAAATCCTGGAAGCCTGCCTCAAGGCGACCAACGAGCTGTGGGCCGAGATCTCGGCCAAGAACGCCGATTTCAAGAAGTCGATCGACGCCATGCAGGCCTACCGCTCCGACCAGTATCTGTGGTGGCAGGTCGCCGAATACACCTTCGACAGCTTCATGATCAAATCGCGCACCCGCGGCTGATCTACGCGCAAGTCGCAAGACGACAGGGCCCGGTCTCGTTCGCGAGGCCGGGCTTTTTCTTTGCCGGGAGGTGGAGGGCGCATTCAAAACCGAAAAAACAACCCCATGCACAGTAGAGGCGGGGTGTGGGTATGTCGCGCAGTGGATGCTGCCAACAGGCTGACGGGTCGTGGCAAATCGGTGAGACGGCGCATTGGTCGTGCAAACTTGGATCATTGCGCCAGTGTGTACGACAGCAGGCGCCGAGAAATCGTCTTGTGGCTCGCAATGACGGGCGGATGGAATTGGGCTTGCCTCGTCGTGCAAAACAGTGGCATAAAGCGATAATCGAATAATCCGAAATGCGCGATGCGGCGAGCGTTTTTATAATTGGGTCGAGCGCCGCGGCGCCTGATCTAACTAACACTTAAGTCGAAGACCAAATCGCCCGGCCTCGCTTTCGCGGCCGGGCTTTTTCCATGCCGCAGTGCGATCACGATGGCATTCGTTTCGCCCTTGCGCCATGCTGTTCCCCAAGCCTCGGCAAGAAGGCCCACAATCATCATCCATCAGGGTAGGAAACCATGAAAAGAAGAGACTTCATCAAGGTCACAGGACTTGGCGCAGCCGGTGCCGCGACGCTTGCGGCTCCCGCGATCGCGCAATCGATGCCGGAAATCAAATGGCGCATGCCGACGAGCTGGCCGAAATCGCTCGACACGCTCTATGGCGGCGCCGAGATGATGAGCAAGATGGTTGCGGAAGCGACCGACAACAAATTCCAGATCCAGACCTTTGCCGCCGGCGAGATCGTGCCTGGCCTGCAGGTGCTCGACGCCGTGCAGAACGCCACCTGCGAGATCGGCCACACCGCGTCGTATTATTATTTCGGCAAGGACCCGACCTTCACCTTCGGCTCGTCGGTGCCGTTCGGTCCGAACATGCGTATCAACCAGGCCTGGTACCTGCTCGGAGGCGGACGCGAAGTGCTCAACGAGTTCTACAAGAGCTACAACGTCATCTCGCTGCTGGCCGGCAACACCGGCTGCCAGATGGGCGGCTGGTTCAGGAAAGAGGTCAACACGCCGGATGATCTCAAGAACATGAAATTCCGCATCGGCGGTTTCGCCGGTCGCGTGCTGCAGAAGCTCGGCGTGGTGCCGCAGCAGCTCGCCGGCGGCGACATCTATCCGGCGCTGGAGAAGGGCACCATCGACGCCGCCGAATGGGTCGGTCCCTACGACGACGAGAAGCTCGGCTTCTACAAGATCGCGCCGCACTATTATTATCCCGGCTGGTGGGAAGGCGGGCCGATGCTGCTCGCCTTCGTCAATCTCGACAAATGGAACGCGCTGCCGAAATATTACCAGAGCGTGCTGGAGCAGGCAGGCCACACCGCCAACAACTACATGATGGCGCGTTATGACCAGGCCAATCCGCTGGCGCTGAAGAAGCTGCTCGCGAGCGGAACCAAGCTGCACGCGTTCTCGCCGCCGATTATGGAAGCCTGCTACAAGGCCGCGAAGGAGCTGCACGCCGAAGTCGGTGCGACCAACGCCAACTTCAAGAAGGTGCACGACTCCCTCGCAAAGTTCTCGAGCGACAGTTACGCCTGGTTCCAGGTCGCCGAGGTCGGCTTCGACGTCTTCATGGCGCGGCACGCGCAGGGCTGAGCGTAGCGTGGTATGACAGGCCCCGGGGCGAAGGCTCCGGGGCCTTTGCTTGAAGGAGCCTCACGAGACATGACATGACGATGAGCTTCGATCCCGATGCGGTTCAAATCGCGCTGCGCAAGGCGTGGTCGCTGTCGACGGCGAGCCAATGGACGGCGGACAATCCCGCGGCCGGGCAATGCAACGTCACGGCGCTGCTCATTCACGAACTCTTCGGCGGCGATTTGTTGAAGACGCCGCTGCCGGCCGGCGATCATTTTTACAACAGGATCGAAGGGCGACGGTACGACTTCACGGCCAGTCAGTTTGATGAACCGATCGCTTACGCGGACTTGCCGACAGATCGGGCGGAGGCGGAGCAGGGGGCAACGAGGGAGCAACTGGCTGAACTCAGGGTCGCTTTCGGGCGGCACCTCATCTGACGGTATTGAGGCGACACTCCCGTAAGCCGAGTTCATTTGTCACGCATTTTACCGTATCCCGGAGGTCCGTTTGCTTTTGCAAAAATTTCTTGGACTGCCCTCGCAATTTGGCCCCTTCAACGGCTTCCAACATCACCCCACGCAGAGGGTCATCTCGAAGCGTTCCGAGAACGATGCCTTGTCCGATGCCAGCGCGGGTACAGCCTCCGATGCCAACAAAAATCTTCAAGGTCTTGGCTTCTATTGATCCTTTGATCACTCGATCAACCCGCGCAGTCATGAGCATAATCTGATTACCGAGGGCGTCGCCCACTTGCGTCTCTTCATAGATTGTCGCTTCGACGACGACCGGCACGTCGATGTCAGTCGGGACATGCTCGAATAAGATGCCTCGTTCTGTGCTCGGGATGCACGCCAATGCATTCGCGCAAGCAATGAAGTATGCTCCAAAACAGACAGCCCATGTTCGCATATCGGAAAGCCGATTATTGACCATCGCGCGACGATGCCAATATTCTACAACGTCCGCAATGGGGTCACACCCAGACGTGGGGCCGATTGCCGTTAAGCGTCCGCGACAGACCAGACGAAATCATTTGGTCAGCGCCGTGATCTCTTGAACATGTCAGCGAGCGGCGTGCCGCAGAAGGGGCAGAAGCGGATCACGTTTTCGAGGTCGGCCTCGCCGCCACCCTGCATGGGCGTTCTCGCGACCAGCAGCTTGAGCTGTCCGTTCTCGACAAAGAAATGCCGGCCAGCCGGAAACGTAAGCGCGGTCGCGAGGTCCTTGCAGCAGACCGTGAGAGCGTTGGACTCCATAGGCTCCGCCACTCCTTCGCCGTTGCTGAAATCAGAGTGGCGGTTCAAAAGCGCCGTGCCGTTGCTGAACGCACCGTGGAACAACCGACACGAATCCGCAGCCGCTCAGTGGACCTTGATCTCGTTCAAGGGCAGGCGAAGCGCTGTGGCGCGCTCTTCGCGATCCTTCCTGCAGAATTCGTTTTCGCTTCGCTCGAATTTGGCCAGCTCCTGCTGGGCTGCCTCCAGCAGGCGGTTGCGTCGCGCGAGATCGCTGCGAATGGCTTCGGTCATGATCCAATCCCCGTCTCGGTCATCCCAAAGAGGGCCTCAGGATTGCGGATCTGTGACGTCACCGCAAGGCGCCGAGCCCGGCCGGACCCGGTTCCAGCGCATGTCTGATCTTCAGTTTCCGCGGAAATGGAACGTCATTCACAAATTTTCAGCGGGTTCGGCGATCTGCTCGCGCAAACCGCCCGATCGAATTGCACCGAGATCAATGTAATTATTGTACTGATACTTTCATCGGAGCATATTCCGGCCAATTAGCAAATTGCACCGGGTTCGCCCGGGAGCACGGAGTTACGACCATGCACCCCAGTTATTTCGAATTGTTCCTCGCTTTCATCGGATTGTCGTTCGGCGTGCCCTCGGCGCTGCCGCGCGTGTTTTTCCGGAGAGAGGACACGACGCGCGGACGGGCTCCGTAGCGAAGCCGAGGCTGGGTAAGCCAGACTGCGCCGGAGATGCCGATATGGAATTGACGCTCACCACCATCCTCATCGCCTTCGCCGGCGTGTTCCTGATCTGCTTCATGAAGGGCGCGTTCGGCGGCGGCTTCTCGATCGTCGGCATTCCGCTGCTGTCCTTCGTCATGGACCCGGTGACGGCCGGCGGCCTGCTCGCGCCGCTGTTCATCGCGATGGATTTGTTCGCGCTGCGCTACTGGAAGCCCTCGACCTGGTCGAAGCCCGACCTCGTGCTGCTGTTGCCCGGGCTCGTGACCGGCATCGGATTTGGCTATCTGCTGTTTCGCGTGCTCGACCATCGCGCCGTCGCGATCGTGATGGCGGTCGTGACCTTGATCTTCGTCGCCCTGTGGTTCTTCCGCGATCCCAAGGTGATCATTGCGCCGCGCTCGACGCCGAAGGCGGTCGCTGCCGGTCTCGCGTCCGGTGTCACGACCATGGTCGCGCATTCCGGCGGACCGCCGCTGGCGATGTATCTCTTGCCGCTCGGCCTCACCAAGGAAGTCTATGCGGGAACGACGAGCCTGTTCTTCACCGTCGGCAATGCCACCAAGGCGGTGCCGTGGCTGCTGCTGACGCGGCCGTCCGGCCATGAATGGATCGTGATGGCGATCTGCCTGCTTGCGATTCCCACAGGTGTCTGGCTCGGCTGGCGCCTGCATGCGCGGCTCGACCAGCAGCAGGTGTTTCGCGCCTGTTACGGTCTGCTGGTCGTGACCGCGCTGAAGCTGTTGTGGGACGGCGTGTCGGGTTATCTCGCGTGAGCGGCCGCTACGCGCGCGCCGTCGTTGCGGTCAGGTCGAACTGCGCAAGGACCGGAAGGCGTCGCGGACTTCACGGCTGAAGATCGAGGGCTGTTCCCATGCCGCGAAATGCCCGCCGGCCTCGGCTTGATGGAAGTAGATGAGCTTGTGATAGGCCCGCTCGGCCCAGCTCTTCGGCGCCACAAAGCTCTCGCCGGGAAACGCCGTCACGGCGGCCGGGATCGTGACATTGGCGGGCAGATAGAGATTGATCTTGTTCTCCCAGTACAGGCGAGCCGAGGAGATTGCCGAGTTGGTCAGCCAGTACAGCGAGATGTTGTCGAGCACGTCGTCGCGGGTGAGGGCGCCCGCGGAATGTCCATTGACCGTATGCCCGGCGACGGCCGAGGCGATCGCCGAGGCCGGCTGAGAATAGCCGTCGCCGTGATCAAGCAGCCAGGCGGCAAGGCCGGCGGGGGAATCTGCAAGCCCCGACAACGTCTGCGGCCGCGTTCCCATGATCTGCGCATAGGCGCGCCGCTTCGTGAACTGCAGCTTGAGCTGGGCGAAGACGTGCTTCTCTTCGTCCGTCAGGTCGGTCGGCGCAGGGTCGCCCGACGCCACCGCCTTGAGAATCTCCGGCGGCACGACGCCAGGCAAATTGACGTGAATGCCGATCAATTCCGGCGCGCCGAGCCGGGCCATTTCGTTCGTAACAGGCGAGCCCCAATCGCCGCCCTGTGCGACGAATTTGCTGTAGCCGAGGCGTTTCATCAGCACGACCCAGGCCCGCGCGATGCGCTGCGGATCCCAGCCCGTGGTGGTCGGCTTGCCCGAGAATCCGTAGCCGGGCATCGACGGGATGACGAGATCGAAGGCGTCATCGGCGCTGCCGCCATGCGCAATCGGATTGGTCAAGGGATCGACGATCTTGAGTTGCTCGATCACGGAGCCGGGCCAGCCGTGCGTCACGATCATCGGCAGGGCATTCGGATGCTTCGAGCGGACATGCAGGAAGTGGATATCGAGGCCGTCGATCTCGGTCAGAAACTGTGGCAGCGCGTTGAGCCGTGCCTCGACCTTTCGCCAGTCGTAATCGGTCTGCCAGTAACGGACGAGGGCCTGTTGCGTCGCCTGGGGCACGCCTTGCGAGTCATCGTCGACAGTCTCCTTGTCGGGCCAACGCGTCATGGCGAGACGGTGACGGAGATCAGTGAGCGCCTTGTCGGGGATGTTGATCTTGAAGGGGCGGATCGCGTCGCGGGTTGCGGCAGGCGCCGGATGGATCGGAAGCAGGGTCGCGACACCGGCGGCCGCGATGCCCGTCGCCGCCGTGGTCAGGAGCTTGCGCCTGTCGTGATCAACAGCTTCGCTGGCGGAAGTTGGCACCGCAGCGGCGGCCGGCGGCCTGATGAGCGTCGTCATGAAAGCTTTCCTTTGCCTGGGATGTGCCTTGGCGTTTCATCCCAGATCATGCCGCCAAAGCGTGGGAAACGCCCGTTAGGGTTTGTGAGACGTCGTTAGCCGCCCGGGCCAGTCTGCATCGCGTCAGCCGATCAAAATTGGTGGCAAGGAAGAAAGACAAGATGGCTGACCAAACGCTCTGCCCGGTGGCGTTCGCCGATCCTGCGCGCGGCTTTCAAGGCGAACCGCTAGAGGTGCTCGCAAAAAACGCCAGTGCAGCCGCGTTAAGCTCGTTGCGGAAGGCAAGCCGGTCGAAGCCCGGCCTGTCGGGGCTGCCGACCAAAAATCCCCCGAAGGTGGACGAAAAGGCGTACAAGGCGGCTCTCGACAGGATTCCGGTACCCACCGCGACGTACGATCCGTGGGGCGGGGCGCGCGCGACCGACTGAGCCAAGCCGCCCAAGACGTCGAACCAGGGGCCGGCCGGGATTCGTTCGCGCAAATCCGCGAGGACAGCGTCATGATCGAGCACATCATCGTCACCGACAGCGGCGCCATCCGCATGATCACGATGCGCCGTCCGGAGAAGAAGAACACGCTCACCCAGGACATGTATCTGGCGATGAGCGACGCCATCAACGCCGCCCAGTCCAATCCCGCGATCCGTTGCCTGATCCTGGCGGGTCGCTCCGGAGTCTTCACCGCCGGTAACGATATCGGCGATTTCCTGAAGGCCGCGACCGAGGCCGAAGATCTTGCGCGGCCTCGCAACTCAGTGACTTTCCTGCAGTCGCTGGTCAACAACAGGAAGCCGATCATCGCCGCGGTCGACGGCATCGCGATCGGAATCGGAATGACGATGGTCGTGCATTGCGACTATGTGCTTGCAAGCACGACGACGACATTCTCCTCGCCCTACATCCAGTATGGTCTCGTGCCGGATGGCGCCACCAGCCTGCTCGTACCGCATATGGTCGGGCATCAGCGTGCGTTTGCGATGCTGCTGATGGGGCGTGAGATGAGCGCAGAGGAGGCGCGAGAGGCGGGACTGGTCAACCAGATCGTTGCGCCGGGGCATGTCGAGGTCGAGGCCCTGAAGGTCGCCCGCGAAATCTGCGCCTTGCCGGCCGATGCAGTCGCGGTCACGCGCAAGCTGCTGAAGCCTCCAACCGAACAGATCGAGCGCCGGATCGCACTGGAGAACCACTTTTTCGCAGAGCGCATGCGCTCGCCCGAGGCGGTGGCGGCGTTCCAGAAATTCCTTGCGCGCAAAGCGAAGCGATAGGCCTGCGATGGCTGCCCCGCGCCGGCGATTCAGCCCGCGGACTGACACGACCATGGCGCTCCATCGGACTGCCAGAACCGGCAGGTTGCCGTGCAGCAGACGCGTCCGCACGCGGCGCGTTCCCGTCGGCACGAGAAGCTTACACGAAGCTGACGAAGGCCTTGATGACGCGTAAAAGGGGGCTGGCAACGCCCGCCTTTTTGCTGGCTGAAATCACGCGAATGGTGGAAGAGAGCAGGAATGCGGTGCGGGCCGCAGGGTGGACCGGGGTAGCCGGCAGGAATGAAATGCGCCTTCTGATCGTCGAGGACAATGCCGAGCTGTCGCGGCTCGTTGCCAATGGGCTGGCAGCAGCAGGCTATGAGAGCGATATCGTTGCCAGTACCGAGGAGGCGCGCGAGGCGGTGCGCAATGTCAGCTACGCCGCGATGATCCTGGACCTCGGCCTGCCCGACGGCGACGGCCTGTCGGTGCTGCGCGAGCTGCGCCGGCAGATGGAGCCGCTGCCGGTGCTGGTGCTGACCGCGCGCGGCGGCGTGCAGGACCGCGTCATCGGCCTGCGCAGCGGCGCTGACGATTACCTGGCCAAGCCGTTCGCGATGGAGGAGCTGGTGGCGCGGCTGGAGGCGATCCTCCGCCGTCCCGGCCAGTTGCTCGGTCGTTCCTTGCGGCTTGCCAATCTCGTCTACGACACCGAGAGCCGCCAGATTTTCGTCGACGACAAGCCGCGGATCATCTCGTCGCGCGAGACCTCGGTGCTGGAGATCCTGCTGCGCCGGCAGGGGCGGGTGGTGCCGAAGAAGAACGTCGAGGATCACATCTTCGGGCTCGAGGGCGAGGTCGCCTCCAATGCGGTCGAGGTGTATGTCTCCCGGCTGCGCAAGCAGCTCGCCGAGCACGGCGCCAGGGTCGTGATCCACACCATCCGCGGCGTCGGCTACATGATGGCCGAGGAGAAATAGCGTGGCCCGGCGCAGCTTCCAGATCGGGGCATGGACCGGATCCAAAGTCCGGGCAGCGTCGTTCAAATCGCTGATCTCGCGCATCGTGTTCCTGCACATCATCGCAGTCGCGGTGGTGGCGATCTTCCTGCCGCTGGTCCTGTTCTGGCTGCTGAACTCCGAGATCGACCAGCTGCATCGGGCCGCGATGCAGGCCCAGGCCGAGACGCTGGCCGAGCGCATCGCTGTCCAGGGCGACGGCAAGGTGACGTTCAATCTGCCGGACAGTCTGCGCGGTCTCTATTCGGAAGCCTATGGCCGCTACCAGTACGACATCCGCGATGATGACGGGCGCCTGCTGTTCTCGTCGCATCGCAAGACGGGTGATGCGCGGTCGGACACGATTTCGGGCGCCGATGTGACGCGGACGATCGACAGCTCCACCTTCCACATCCGGGTCGGGGAAGACCTGTCGCATCGCGACGTCATTACCGACGATATCGTCTCCAACTTCTTCCGCCGGGTCGGATGGATCACCATTCCCATTCTTCTGACCCTGCTCGCCATCGACATCTTCATCTTCCGCCGCGCCATCGCGCCGCTGTTGAAGGCCTCGGAACAGGCCAGCAATATCGGCCCTGCTCGCACCGACATTCGCCTGCCGACGGAGCAGATTCCGCGCGAGATCGTGCCGCTCGTCACCGCGGTGAACCAGGCCCTCGATCGCCTCGAGGACGGGTTTCGCGTGCAGCGCCAGTTCACGGCCGACGCCGCCCATCAGTTGCGTACGCCGCTCGCGATCCTGCGCACGCGGATCGAGACGCTCGGCGACCGCGCTGTCAGGCAGGTCCTGCATGACGACATCGAGGGCATGAGCCGGATCGTCGCCCAGCTGCTGGAGATCGCCGAGCTCGACACGCTGGTGCTAGATCCCGGCGAGACCGCGGACCTGCGCGCCGTCTGCGCCGAAGTGGTCGGTTCGATCGCGCCGCTCGCGATTGCGCAGCACAAGGACATCGCGCTCAAGGGTGCCGAGGCGCCCGTGCTGATCCACGGCAATTCCGAGATGCTCCAGCGCGCGGTCTTCAACCTCGCCGAAAACGCCATCAAGTTCACCGCGAAGGAGACGTCGGTCGATATCGAGGTGAGCGACGATGGTTCGGTGCGCGTGCGCGATTGCGGTCCCGGCGTTGCGGAAGGCGAGCGTGAGCTGATCTTCCAGCGCTTCTGGCGCAGGGATCGCCAGCGCAGCGACGGCGCGGGCCTCGGTCTTTCGATCGTGCGCGGCGTCGCCGACGATCACGCCGCAACGGTTGCGGTGGACAATCTGCCCGGCGGCGGCGCCGAGTTCACGCTGCGGTTCAGGCTGGCGGAGGAAGGGGCCTCCGCCCTTGGCCGAAGCTGATCGTTATTTCACCTTGCCGGTCGACAGATCCATGATCATGCGCGTGGTCAAATAGAGGCGCGGCACGATGGTGTCGAGCTTGACATATTCGGCATCGTTGGAGTGCGCGCCGAAGCCCGACAGGCCCATGCCTTCGACTACGGCGCCCTTGGTCTTGAGCGCGGCAAAGGCGGCATCGGTGCCACCGCCGGTCGCTTTCTCGGCGACGTTCATGGACATTCCGAGTTCCTGATAGATCGTCTTGCCGTAGGTCGCCACGCGGCGCGAGGCATCGTTGGCCTCGAGCGGCGGGCGCCGCACCTCGAACTTCAGCTCAACCTTGGAATCCGGCAGCAGGCGATTCTTGATCTTCTCCTGGAGTGCTTTCTCGAGATCATCGAAATCAGCGACCTTGAGCGCGCGCGCATCGGCTTGCGCGGTGGCTTCGGCCGGGATCACGTTGCGGTTGGTGCCGGCCTTGGCGACAGTCCAGTTCAGCTTCAAGCCCTGTTCGGGCTTGGACAGGTCCTTCATCTGCAGCAGCTGGTGCGCGAGCTCGTAGAGCGCATTGATGCCGCCCTCGGGTCTTGCGCCGGCATGAGACGACTTGCCTGTCACCGTGAGATAGGCCGAACCGATGCCGCTGGTGGCGAGCCGCACCGAGCCGTCGGTGCCGCCGCCTTCGAACGAGAACACCACGTCCTGATCGGAGGCGAATTTGGTGATGGTGCTGCGCCAGCCGGGCGATGAGATCTCCTCATCGCTGTTGCTGAGCACCGTGAGCGTGCCATAGTCCTTGAAGTTCAGCTTCTGCAACATCGCCACGGTGTGGAGAATGAGCGCGACGCCCTGCTTGTCATCGGCAATGCCGAGGCCGTAGGCCTTATCGCCGTCGATGCGGAACGGCTGGTCCTTCAGCATGCCCCTCAGGTACACCGTGTCCATATGGGCGATCAGCATGATCTTTGCGGTGCCGGTGCCCTTGAAGGTCGCGTGCACGGCCGGGCCGATCTTCGCGGGCGTGTCGTCGAGACGATAGATGTCGGTGGGTTGCAGGATCTCCACCTCGCCGCCGAGCTGCTTGAGCTGGTCGGCCACGCGGCCCGCGATCACATTCAGGCCCTCGACATCTCCGCTGCCGGTCTCGATGCTGACGAGATCGCGCAGGGTGTCGAGCAGCGGCTGCTGCTCCTTCTGCGCCAGCGCATGAATGTCGGCCATGACATTCGCATTGGGCTCGGCATGCGCGATCGTCGTGGCGCAGGCCAGCCACAGTGAGGCGATGAGCGAACCGGCGAGCGAGGGAGCAGGGTGCAATCGGGGCATGCGCAGCGTTCCGTCAGTTTGGGAAACGTCCGGTATGCCCGCGTTTGCCGCGCGTGTCACGCGCATCGAGCTCCGCCGGGGGGGCGGAGCATGATGGCGAGAGGCGCTACTTCTGCGGCGGGCCGAGATCCAGCGGCGGCAGGTCGATCTGCGGCACTTCGATCCTGACCTTGTCGAGGTCGACATTGACAGGCTTGTCCAACAGGCCTGTCACCGTGATCGGGAAGGCGATCACGATCAGCACCATGATCATCTGCAGGCCGATCCAGGGCATCGCGCCCCAATAGATGTCCGAGCTCTTCACTTCCTTCGGCGCCACGCCGCGCAGGTAGAACAGCGCGAAGCCGAACGGCGGATGCAGGAACGAGGTCTGCATGTTGACGCAGAGCATGACGCCGAACCAGATCAGTGCCGGTCCGTCGCCGACGACGGGACCCAAAATCTTCTGCGCGATCGGCGCGATCATCGGCAGGATGATGAAGGCGATCTCGAAGAAGTCGAGGAAGAACGCCAGGAAGAAGATGAAGAGGTTGATGAAGATCAGGAAGCCCCAGACGCCGCCGGGCAGCGAGGTCAGCATGTGCTCGAGCCAGACGCCGCCGGAGACGCCGAGGAACACCACCGAGAAGCAGGTCGAGCCGATCAGGATGAAGGTGACCATGCAGGTGATGCGCATGGTGGTCTCGTAGCCCTGCTTGATCAGGTCGCGCAGGTCGGGGATGCGCGCGGCCTGGATGCAGATCCAGGCCACCGCCAGATACGTCACCGCGAATGCGAGCTTGAAAATCAAATTCTCGGTGAAAAGCATCGCAACGATGGTGCCGATGCCGGCGGCGATCACGCCTGTTATCAGGATCTTGCGATCAGTCGAAGTGAAGTCCTTGTGATGGATCGCGGCGAGCACGATGGCGCCGACCGCACCCATGGCGCCGGCTTCGGTCGGCGTCGCAAGGCCCATCATCATGGTGCCGAGAACGACGAAGATCAGCACGGCGGAGGGGATGATGCCCATCAGGCACTTCTTCCACAGCGCCCAGCCGGTCAGCGTGCGCGCGTCCTTCGGCACCGGCGGCACGTGCTCCGGCTTGATCAGGCCGAGGATGAAGGTGTAGCCGGCGAACAGCATGATCTGGAACACCGAGGGGCCCCAGGCGCCGAGATACATGTCGCCGACCGACTTGCCGAGCTGGTCGGCGAGCACGATCAGCACCAGCGAGGGCGGCACCAGCTGCGTGATGGTGCCGGAGGCCGCCAGCACGCCGGTGATGTAGCGCATGTTGTAGCCGTAGCGGATCATCACCGGCATCGAGATCAGCGCCATGGCGATGACCTGCGCCGCCACCGTGCCGGTGATGGCGCCGAGGATGAAGCCGACGATGATGACGGAATAGCCGAGACCGCCGCGGACCGGGCCGAACAGCTGGCCCATCGAATCCAGCATGTCCTCGGCGAGGCCGCATCTCTCCAATATTGCGCCCATGAAGGTGAAGAACGGGATCGCGAGCAAGAGCTCGTTGGAGAGGACGCTGCCGAACACGCGTCCGGGGATCGCCTGCAGGAAGTTGAGGTCGAAGAATCCGAGATGGATGGCGAGGAAGCCGAAGGAGAGGCCGACTGCCGCGAGCGTGAACGCCACGGGAAAGCCGAGCAGCATCACCAGAACCAGGCCGCCGAACATCATTGGCGGCATCATCTCCAGCGTGATCATTGAGTCGGCCTCTCGTACTTGGCGTCGATCGTCACATAGCCCTGGAGAGCCGCGATACGCTTGATGACTTCGGAAACTCCCTGCAATGCCAGCATCACGAAGCCGGCGGGGATCACGAACTTGATGGGCCAGCGGATCAGGCCGCCGGCATTGCCCGACATCTCGCCGACGTTATAGGCCTGCATGAAGAACGGCCACGACAGATAGGCGAGCAGGAGGCAGGAGGGGATCAGGAAGAACAGCGTGCCGATCAGGTCGAGCCAGAGCTGGCCTCGCTCGGATAGCATCAAATACATGATCTCGACGCGGACATGCTCGTTGCGCTTGAAGGTGTAGGACGCGCCGAACATCACCAGGATCGCGAACATGTACCATTGCAGCTCCAGCCACCCGTTCGACGAGTAGCTGAACGCGTAGCGGATCATGGCGTTGGCCGCGCTCACCAGACAGGCGAAGAGCACGAGCAGGTTACAGACGTACCCAATCTTTTCATTGAGGGCGTCGATGGCGTTGCTCACCGCCAGCAGTGGACGCATCTTACTTTCTCTCCGTCGCGGCCTAACACTTCTGCAGGAGGCATCAGCGCACATCACCTGGCCTGCGTGCAAAATGCACGCGACCGCACGGATCGTTTTCCGAAAGCGATTGCGGCGTCAGTCCTCCCCTCGTGCCTTGTCGTCTTGACCGCGACCGCCAACGGGGCGGGCCGGCTTATGGCTGCCGGGCAAGCAAAGGCGGTCGCACCAAATCAGCGGGCTTGTGCGCCGTCAATCGGAAAATGGGCAAATTGACGCCAGCTCAAAAGCTTAGGTTGGCGGGCGGGGGCGAATCCTCAGCCGCCCGTCACGCTCATATGCCTGCTAACGCTGGGGCGATCGTGGCGGCGGTCGATGATGAAATCGTGGCCCTTGGGCTTGAGCCCGATGGCGCGGTCGATGCTGGCGGCAAGCAGCGTGTCGTCGTCGGACGCACGCAGAGGTTTGCGCAAATCGGAGGCATCCTCGTGGCCGAGGCAGGTGTGCAGCGTGCCCGTGCAGGTGATGCGCACCCGGTTGCAGGATTCGCAGAAATTGTGGGTCATCGGCGTGATGAAGCCGAGCTTGCCGCCGGTCTCGGCGACGCCGACATAGCGTGCCGGTCCGCCGGTGCTCTCGGCAAGATCCGTCAGCGTGAATTGCTGGGCGAGGCGCGCGCGCACCAGCGACAGCGGCAGGTATTGGTCGATGCGGCCAGAACCGATCTCGCCCATCGGCATCACCTCGATCAGAGTCAGCCCCATGCCCTTGCCGTGGGCCCAGCGCAAGAGATCAGGGAGCTCGTCCTCGTTGAGATTCTTCAGCGCCACCGCGTTGATCTTCACGGCGAGGCCAGCGGCGCGCGCGGCCTCGATGCCTTCCAGCACCTTGTCGATCTCGCCCCAGCGCGTGATCTCGCGAAACTTCCTGGGATCGAGCGTGTCGAGCGAGACGTTGATGCGGCGGACGCCGCAATCGGCAAGCTCCTGCGCTTGTTTTGCGAGCTGCGTGCCGTTGGTGGTCAGCGTGAGCTCGCCCAGGGCACCGCTCACCAGATGGCGCGACAGCGAGCGCACCAGCGACATGACGTTGCGACGGACCAGTGGCTCGCCGCCGGTGAGCCGCAGCTTCTTCACGCCCTTGGCGATGAAGGCCGAGCACAGCCGGTCGAGTTCCTCCAGCGTCAGCAGGTCGGCCTTGGGCAGGAACGTCATGTCTTCCGACATGCAATAGAAGCAGCGCAAATCGCACCGATCGGTGACCGAGACGCGCAGATAGGAGATGGTGCGACCGAACGGATCGGTCATGGCGCTCGACAGCGCGTCGCGAGAAGTCGCGGGAGATCCGTTCATACCAACTGCCCTGTCACTTACGGCGACGGTCGCACCTTTGCTTCAGCGGTGCTTGAAATGCAATGTAAGCATCGGACGCGGCTGAGACAATCGGGTGGTATACCCAGATTAGCGCTTGCCCGCATTCGGATCGGGGAACGCTGTGCCGGCCGCGGGCGCTGCAGCATCGGCCGGCGCCGCGGCGGCCGGTTTCGGCTGCTTCGGCCGGTGCGGCTTCTTCTTCACAGGCTTCGGCGGCACGGCCGGCTGGAGCTCTGCAAACACCGGGTTCGGATCGGTCGTGACCGTAGCGGGCGTAGTGAAATCGCCGGGGTTCCTGATGATGTTCACCGGCACCGTCGCTGGCAGGTACCTGGGCAGCGCGAATGAGACCGTGAACGGCGCTTCGGGGGCGGGAACCGAGACGGAGCAGGGGGTCTTGCAGCCCGGTCCGAGCGAGGTCGTGGCTTCAGCACCCGGCGGGTTGGATTCGAGCCGGACCTGCGCGGTCGGCGGCGTCGATTTGAACATGTCCCAAGACAATGAGGAGCAGCCACCCAGGCTCACTCCGGCGAACGCAATCGCGATGACACGACGCATGACCATCCACTCTACTGCGACGAACCGCCACATAACCCCATGACGACCTTAGGAGCGTCGTTCCGGGCAAGCAACCGGCGGGCACTGCATAGTTAATAGATGGTTAACGCGGGGTTGTGCGGGATAGCCGAGCTATTTCAGGGCCTTGTCTGACGCCTGGAGGGTCATCAGGCTGTGGGCGGCGGCCGGCAGGTCACGCATGTGATGGATCAGCCGGTCCGGCTTCAGCTCGGCGATCGGCACGTCTGTATAGCCGAAGCTGACCCCGATCACCGGCACCCCGGCGCGGCGGGCGACCCCGACGTCGGTTCCGGCATCGCCGACCATGATACTGGCTTTGACCGCACCGCCCGCCCGCGCCACGGTCTCGCGGAAAATGGTCGGATCGGGCTTTTGAACGCCAAACGTGTCCGCGCCGCAGATCGCGGCGAACCGGCGGCTCAGGTCGAGCTGGTCCAAGAGCCGCTTCGACAGCCATTCCAGCTTGTTGGTGCAGACCGCGAGCCGATGGCCCTGCGCCGCGAACAGGTCGAGCGCGTCCAGCAGCCCCTCGAAGGGGCGGGATTCGACCGCGATATGATCGGCGTAATAGGCGATGAAATCCGCCGTCATCCGGTCCATGTCGGCAGGCGTGACTGTCCGCCCCTCAGCCTCCAGGCCTCGTTCGATCAGCTTGCGGGCACCGGCGCCGATCATGTTCCGGGCCGAGGCCATCGGCACCGGCGGCAGGCCTTCGCGGTCGAGCACGTAATTGAGCGCCGTGATCAGGTCGGGCGCCGTATCCACAAGCGTGCCGTCGAGATCGAAGACGAGGGTGTAGGGGGAGTTCATGCAAAAACCGCTATCGGTCCGGCCGGGCCGGCGCAAGGGGCGGGGCCATAAGATCACCTTATGGGAGCGTTCCCAGACCCTATTCGCGGGGGAAAAACGAGGCTACATAGGCCGCCGCAAGGCGACTCTGCCGGCGGCATTCCTGACTTTGAGAGGCGGGCGCGGACGTGGATATGGACCAGTTGAAGCGGCAGGCAGCGGCACGCGCCCTCGAGGAGGTGCGTGACGGCATGCAGCTTGGTCTGGGCACTGGCTCGACCGCCAAGCATTTCGTCGAGCTGCTGGGCGAGCGCGTCGCCGCCGGGCTCAACGTGATCGGTGTGCCGACCTCGGAGGCGACCCGCACTGATGCGATGCGCTGCGGCGTGCCGCTGACCACACTCGATGAGATCGACCATCTCGATATCACCGTCGACGGCGCCGACGAGATCGACCCCCAGCTCAACCTGATCAAGGGCGGCGGCGGCGCATTGCTGCGCGAGAAGATCGTCGCGGCGGCCTCGGATCGCATGATCGTCATTGCCGACGACACCAAATGGGTGCCGACGCTCGGCCGCTTTCCGCTGCCGGTCGAAGTGATCCCGTTCGGGCTCGGGGCGACCCGGCGGGCGATCGAAAAGGCATTTGCGGAATGCGGCGTTTCCGGGCAAATGGCGGTCCGCAGGGCCAGGGACGGCCACGTTTTCGTCACCGATGGCGGCCACTGGATCGTCGACGCCCAGCTTGGACGTATTGCGGATCCCGCAAGCCTCGCCAAGGCATTGAGTGCGATCCCCGGCGTCGTCGAACATGGGTTATTTATCGGCTTGGCCAGCTCGGCTGTTTTGGCGGGTGGCGAGGGAATCCGCGTGATTGAACGGCGATAAGCCGCCAAAAGGAGACCAGGAATGAAGAGCGTTTTGAAGATCGTGCCAGCAGCCTGCCTTGCCATCGCGTTGGCACTGGGGGCAGCGCCTGCGACTGCGCAGCAGCCGGCAGCGGCGGCTCCCACGCCCGGGGCGATTGCCGCGGCGAAGGAAATTCTGACGCTGAAGAATGCCAGCGCGATGTACGCCGGCGCCGTGCCCGGCATGGTGGAGAAGGTCAAGGCCACGCTGATCGGCCAGAACCTCAACTACCAGAAGGACCTCAACGAGCTTGCCCCGGTCGTTGCCAAGCAGCTGGCAGGCCGTGAGTCGGAGATCGGCGACGGCATGGTGGGGGTCTACGCCGGCGAGTTTACCGAGCAGGAGCTGAAGGATCTCGTCACGTTCTACAAGTCGCCGCTCGGCCAGAAGCTGCTCACCAACGAGCCCAAGGCCATCAATCTCAGCATGCAGGTGATGAATGCCTGGGCACAGAACTTCTCCGAGGTCGTCGCGAGCGCCTTCCGTGCCGAGATGAAGAAGCGTGGCAAGGAAATCTGACAGTACCTATCTGTCCAGATAATCCTTGAATGGGGTCGGAGTGGACGATGGCTGAATTCGACGTCGACCTCTTTGTCATCGGTGGCGGTTCGGGCGGCGTGCGTGCCGCCCGCATCGCGGCCGGATACGGCGCCCGCGCGATGATCGCGGAAGAATATCGCATGGGCGGCACCTGCGTGATCCGCGGCTGTGTGCCCAAGAAGCTGTTCGTGATCGGCTCGCACTTTCGTCACGAATTCGAGGATGCCGCGGGCTTCGGCTGGACCGTTCCGCCCGCGACGTTCGATTGGCCGACCTTGATTGCCAACAAGGACAAGGAAATCGCGCGTCTGGAAGCGGCTTACACGACCAACGTCGAGAAGTCGGGCGCGCAAATCGTCAAGAGCCGCGCGGTGATCGAGGACAAGCACACCATTCGGCTGCTCGCCGACGACAGGAAGATCACCGCAAGATATATCTTGATCGCCACTGGCGGCGCGCCCAACCACGGCGCTTCGATTCCCGGCATCGAGCATGTGATCTCCTCCAACGAGGCGTTTCACCTCAAGAAGCTGCCGAAGCGGATCGTGATCCAGGGCGGCGGCTATATCGCGCTGGAGTTCGCCGGCATCTTCGCCGGCTTCGGCTCCGACGTCACCGTGATCTATCGCGGCGACAACATCCTTCGCGGTTTTGACGAGGACGTCCGCGCCCACGTCCGCAGCGAGATGGAGAAGCAGGGCATCTCCATTCTCACCGGCTGCACGGTGAACAAGGTCGACCGCCATGGCGAGGAGTTCACCACGCATCTGTCGAACGGGTCGAGCATCGCGTCGGACCAGGTGATGTTTGCGATCGGCCGCCACCCCAACGTCGCCAATCTGGGCCTGGACAAGGCCGGCGTCGCCATCAATCCCAAGAACGGCGGCATCGCGGTCGATCATTTCTCGAAGAGCTCGGTCGACAGCATCTATGCGATCGGCGACGTCACCCATCGCTTCAACCTGACGCCGGTCGCGATCCGCGAGGGCCATGCCTTCGCCGACACCGTGTTCGGCAAGCGTACGGTGCAGGTCGATCATTCAACCATTCCGACCGCGGTGTTCTCGCAGCCGGAGGTCGGCACGGTCGGTCTGACGGAAACCGAGGCGCGCGCGCAGTTCAGCCACGTCGACATCTACAAGACGACGTTCCGCCCGATCAAGGCAACGATGTCCGGCCGCGACACCCGCGTGCTGATGAAACTCGTCGTCGACGGTGCGACCGATCGCGTGCTCGGCTGCCATATCGTCGGCGATTGCGCCGCCGAGGTGACGCAAGTGGTCGCGATTGCCGTGAAGATGAAGGCGACCAAGGCCGATTTCGACGCAACCATCGCGCTGCATCCGACCGCGGCCGAAGAGCTGGTGACGATGCGCACGCCGACCGCGCGCCATGTGCGCCAGGCGGCGGAGTAGGGCGCCAAATCACGGGGAGCCGTGACCGGCTCCCCGTTATTCTCTCTTGTGATCAGAAGTCGAACGTCATGCCGGTCGTGACCGCTTCGGCCTTGTTGCCGGCGACGACGTTGTTGTTGGCATCGCGTCCACAGACGCCGTAGCCGTGCCCGCTGACGCCGAGGCAGTAATGCGCGCCAGGTCCATTGCGCAAGTAACTGCCGACCAGGTACCAGCTTACGAACGGGCTGAAGTGGTATTTCACGCCGAGCGCGTACTGATCTGCGCTGGAGTCCACCGTGTTCAGCGCGAAGTCAGCCGCACCCGCCGGAGCCGAGACTGGGACACCCGCGACGGGATAGGCGTTCAGGACGCCCGTGCCCGGCGAGCCAGGCGAGGCGTTGGCGTGAGCCCATGACGCATTGACGTCCCATTTGTCGATCGTCTGTGTCGCGCTCAGGAAGTAGCCGTCGCGCGAACGCTCGTTGAAGGCAGCGACCGTGTTCTGGCGGCGCATGATCTCGTAGATGCCGTACAGCTGGAGGCTGCCGATCACGTCGTTGAACTTGTAGCCCGCGCCGACCTTCGCGGCCCATTCGTTCGCGATGCCGACTGAGCCGGGTGGCACGACGAGCACGCCGCCATTGCTAAGGGGCGTCACGGCCTCGTCGCCGGTTCGGTTGGTGCCCTCGTGCAGCTCGTAAGCGGCAACGCCCGTGAACCCACCCTGATTGTAGGTCAGCGATGCGCTGTAGAGATTGCCGTATGAGCCGTCGTTGCAGCCCTCCGGCGCCGATGTCAGCGGGAAGCCCGAGCCGCTGCCGCGCGCCGATGTGGCAGGGCAGTTGAAATCGCCGAGGGCAAAGTCGCTGTTGTCCTTCGCCGTGTTCTGTCCCGGCGAGATCATGAAGGTGGCCTGGAAGCCGTTCCAAACAGGCGATTCGTACCAGATCGCATGCGCGGCGCGCCAATCGAACTCGGCGCGGAGATCGCCGCCGGTGTTGCCCATGATCGAGTTGTAGTCGCCGAGCGTGGCCGAGAACGGATCGAACTTCGCCGTCGCCTTCTTGTAGGGCGTGTCCGCCTTGCCGGCCTTGATCGTGCCCCAGGGGGTCTCCATGCCGAGGAAGCTGTCGCGCGTGCCGAATGCGGCGCGCTCGGTCGGCACGGCTGCGACCTCGACGAGCGACTCGAATTGCGCGATCGCGGCCCAGCCGGGATAGCCATAAGGATCGAGATTGTGCCGCGCGCGCACGCCGAAATAGGTGAGATTGCTGGCGACGCCAAACTTCGTGCCCTGATCGTAGACGCCAGCATTGAAGATGTCGCCGGAGAGGTCGACATGGCCGTAGAGTGTCACCGTGGTGTTGTCGATGAACGGATTGCTTCCGGGCGCCTTGCTGTAGAGCGGCGCGCCGCCAATGCTGACGACGGCGTGCTCCGGCGCCGGCACGGGGGACGGTGAGGGTGCGACCGCCGCATGCAGAACGGGATTGCCCTTGGGCGAGGCCGGCGCGACAGCGGTCACCGCGGCTTTCGGCTCGGCCATGTGATTGACGCGTTCGCGGAGCTGCGCGTTCTCCTTCGCGAGCTTGGCGTTGCTGCGTTCGAGAGCGTCGAGGCGGGCAACGACATCATCTATCGTTGCGGCTTTGATAGGATTGCTAATTGTAGTTGCACAAAGGGCCGCAACGCCCGTGCCGAGCAGAAAGGCCTTCCTCATTGGTTTCCCCTCTATCGCCGCGGACTCTCAGGTGGGTCCGGGATAAAGCGGAATTTATTGTATGCCAGATGCCATATACAATATGATTGGTGTAATGCTACTCACTTTCCGGGCGAGTGTGTCTGATGGGCAACTATTCCTCAGGAAATGCGTCGCGCGGCGATCTGCCGCATTGCGGTGCGCTAAGGCGATTCCGCGTCAAAAGGCGAATGGATTCCTGAGCTTGCCTGGACTCTCGTCGGGCTTGCTTCAATCGGCCCACGGCGTTTCGCCGCGACCGAGACGATCGGCTATATCGGTCTGGAACACCGGCGGACCGAACGCGAACCACTCATCGCCGATCTGGTAGACCAGTAGTCGCCTGTTCTCGGCGCAAAATCGGGTCAGCCAATCCAGCGCCTTTTTCTTTGGCGCCACACCGACTGGCACCACGACGTCGACAGGGATGCCGCGCCAGAAGAAATTGGCGGCCAGCATGATCATGCTGGATTGGTCCGGTCGCATCCAATCCGGCAGCGGGCTCGACGCGACCAGCCAGCCACAGACGAATTCGCGGCAGGGATGCTGCGGGCGTTCCGGATAGATCGAGCATTGATGCGCGACGCTGAACGGGCACGGATGGCCCTTGCTCACCGCATGACCGCGCACCTCGATCTGCAGCCAGCCATCGCAGCAGGCGGTGCAGCTTCCGCAGGTTCTGGTGATGTCGCGGCTCACGGGCGAAGCTGGTGCTCCAGGCGCATCTCGATCGCCTACGAACTACCAGCATCATTTGCGGACAGGCAAGAGCGGCAGCGGGCGGCGCCGCTGCGTCCCTCGCGCTCAGCCGTACAGATATCCGACCGGGTTGCCTTCGGTGCGCAGCGGACGAATGTCCTTGTGCGTGATGATCTGCCCTGCGAGGCCGTCGATCTCGTCGCGCTGTGTCGGCGTCCAGCTGCGAAGTTCGTTCATGCCCTTGAGCAGACCGAGCCGCAGCACCTGGGTATTTTCGCCGAGGCCGACGAGGCTGATCGAGTCCTTGCCCGCCGTCACCACATCGCCCGCGGAGAGTTCAAAGGTCTCGCCGGCCTTCTTCTTGAATTCGGCTGTGCCGCGAATGACGCGATAGATCACGACCTCGCCCTTGGCAAAGCTCGTCGCGTCCGTGGCGGCAGACGTGCTCTTTGGCAACAGCGCGTGCCCGTGCGGATCCGTTGCGATGATGTGGCCGGTCACGAGATGCCCGCTCGGAATCTCGATGCCGATGTCGCGCACGTAAACCTGCTTCGCCGATTTGACCGAACCGTCGGTGAGCGGCTTGTAGAGCGCATCCAGCGCGAGCGGATCCTGCAGCCAGAAGCCGGCATCGGCGGGGCGGTCATGCAGCGGATGGCTCCAGGCCACGCGCGGCGTTTCGTCTTCGTTGATCTGATCCGGTCCGACGATGGTCGGGTTCGGGAAGGTGGTGGGATCGGTGATGAAGGCTTCGAGGAATTTGCCGGAGTAACCCATCGAGATCGGATCCGGTACCACGGTCTGCGGCGTCTTCAGGTTCTCTTCGGTCGACAGGCCCGACCAGGTGTAGAACAGCTGCCGGTGTACGATCGCGCTTTGCAGCATCACCGCGCCGGGGCCGACATTGTACCAGCGCCCGTCATAGTCGAAGGTGAACGCGCCCGAGGTGACCAGGACGAGCTGGAAGCCGCCCGGCGGCAGATGCAGATGGAAATCGGTGGGGCCGGTGTCGGGACGATAGATCGGCAAATTGGTCGCGACTTCGTGCAGCAGGAAGGTTTCGTTGTTGGCGTGGAAGCCTTCGTTGGCGCGGTTGTAGAGCGCTTGCGGACGGTACGTCGCCTCGAACTTCGCGTTCTTGTCGCGATCGATCGCGACGAAGTCCTGGGTATTGAGGCGGAGCGGCGCGCCGTTCGGGTGGGTGAGGCCGGTTGTCTTGAGATCGCCCGTAGCATGCACGTTCATGACGTTCTCCGCTCTGCGCCATTGCCAGCTCGCAAAATCATTGCGAATTTTGGGCCAGTTCGTTTGCGGAGCGGCAGACGCGCTTCATGCCCCGATGTGGCGAGCCGGTTCAGGAAGAAATCCGATGGCTGCACGGGAAGTTAGAGCGCGGCTTGGTCCGATCGCCCGGCACTGCAGCCGAGCTTCGTGCGCCCGGGACTGTGACGTCATTTGTCTAATTTGTCAGCAAGCTCGCCAGTGCGCGTGCAGTGAGGGCTCCCTCTGATCGGCGCTGACGTCGCAATTGGGCGCGATGCCGATTGACAGAATGTTCATGTTTTGTTCTTATGCTGCAACCGAGATGGAGGCAGACATGGACAACCGCATCAACGAACTCCGCAGAACGATCAAAGCGCTCCGCGTCAGCATGCGCGAGGCCGAGGCGATCATGCATGAGCAGATCAATCGCGATGAGGACTGCAGTTTCGTTGCGCAGGAAGTCATCAAGATGCGCTCGGTCATGAGTCTGCTGGTGAAGGAGCGGACTGCGCTCGGCGACTTTGAGCCGATCCTCGTCAACAGCTTCTTCATCCCGCGCCGCCGGTCGGCACGAAGGCTGGCCGCTATGTCCGCGCCGACTGTTGAGTCTGTGTTCCGTCCACGTCTGGTGGCGAGGGTTTGACGCGGGACGTTTCGCTAGCCCGGCAGCGGGATCAGCGGCGCGACCTCGCGGTCTGCGTGGTTCTCGCTCGCCGCGAGACCAGCCGCAACGCCGATGCGATCGGCCTCGGGACGGTTCTGGCTCATCTTGCGCTTGCCTTCGAAGCGCACCACGGGGATGCGCACGCCGACGATCCCGCGCAGCTGCGCGGCGATGAAGTCTGCGGGCGCGTCACTGACGGCCCAGGGCTTGGCGCGCGATCCTTCGTGCTTCCTGGTCAGCCGCGTCACGATGTCGAGCAGGCGCTCCGGCTCCTGGAAGAATTCCACCGGGCCGTAGGCGTGGACAGCGACATAATTCCAGGTCGGCACGACCTTTTCAGTCTCCAGCTTGGTCGCGTACCAGGACGGCGTCACATAGGCGTCGGGACCTGAGAAGATCGCGAGCGCATCGCCGATCGGCGGCAGCTTCCATTGCGGGTTGGCCTTCGCCAAATGCCCGTACAGCACACCATGCTCGCCTTCGCTCTCGTCGAGGAACAGCGGCAAGGGTGTGGCGACCGGACCTTCGCTGGTCGCCGTGACGAGGCTCGCGAGGCGGGCATCGCGGATGGTCGCGCGAATGCTCGCGACGTCGTCGTCCTTGAAAGCCGGCGGGATATACATGGCGTGTCTCCGTTCTGGTGTCGGAGATAGCCGAAATCTGGCCTGTCATAAACCGCCAGTTTCGAACGACTTTGTCAGTCCAGTTCGGCGACCCTGGCGCGTGCCCATGCGAGTGGGATTGGTTCTCTTCTGCATCATCCACATTCCAGGCCGGCGTTCTGTCCGAACCGGCGACGTCGGAATGTGTTTCTAATCCTGTTGGCCGAGCGTTTCGACGTAAGTCTTGCCGTAGGGATAGAAATGCTCCTTGCTACCCTGATCCCATTGGGCGCTGAATCCGGGTGCCGTGATGTCCCAATCCGGGCGGCAGATCATGCTGACGGCTCTGAGATCCAAGCGAAGCTCTTCAATGGTTGGGCGACCGAAAAACCAGTAGCCGTTGTAGATCTTGTGAATGCGCAAGGCTGGCTCCAGCACGATGATATGCGGGATGATCGGGTTGTGAACAGGATCGGTGTATTCGGCGATATCGAGGTCCTTCTGGATGATGCGCCTGGTATCGGAAAGAAAGGGCCAGTGCGCGCCGGCGCCGCTGCGATATTCGTTGGTCTGGGTGATGTTGTCCGTGGTGATGGTGACCAGCCGGCAGTAGCCGACTTCCATCTCGCGATAGAGCTGCACCAGCCCCTCAGTCTGACGGCGGTCCTTCGGGCAGAAGCCGCCGCGCCCGAGGACGACGATCATGGGATCGATGCCCTGCAGCTCAGAGAGCTTGCGGTGCTTGCCGGTATGGTCGCTGAGTTGGTAATCCGGGAAGGTTGCTCCCGGCATCATGTCACTTCGCATAGGACTCTCTCCCGTGTCTTAGAGATCGATGACGACGTCGCTTTGCGGGTGAGCGCAGCAGATCAGGACATTTCCGTCCGCGGGCGCGTCGAGCGGACCGGGTCGATAGCTGACGTCCCCGGCAACGAGCCCGCTCTCGCAGTTGTGACAAACCCCCGTCCGGCATGACCAGCGCACGGGAACCTCGCAGGCCTCTGCGAGCTCGAGCAGGCTGGCGTATGACGGTCCCCAGCGGACATTGAGGCCGCTGCGAGCGAAGGACACCATAGGCCCGATGCCGGGTGGGCCTGGCGGCGCGTGCGCCGGCCTGTTCGGCGAAGCCGCGATGCCTGGCGTCAGCGACGGCCCGGCGCTGAACAACTCAGTGTGGATGCGATCGGGCGCGATGTCCCATGCGCGGAGGCCGGTCGTGAGGTTGCTCATGAAGGCGGCCGATCCGCACAGATAGAAGTCGCCATCTTGCGGCACGTTGAGTTGCAGGAGCAGAGCCGCATCCAGATGTCCGGCGCTGTCGAAATCCATCTTTAGCCGATCGCCGGGATCAGGGTTGCTGTAGCAGACATGGCTGTGATGGTGAGCCAGCTTGGCCAGAAGTTCGCGCACCTCGGATGCGAAGGCATGTTCGCGGCCGTTGCGGGCACCGTGCAGCCACCAGATGTCTCTCGACGATCCTTCCGCCGCGAGCGCGTGAAGCATGGCGAGCACCGGCGTCGTACCGATGCCGGTACTCAACAGGACGACGGGCCGCGTATCTTGTCGTAGCGTAAAACTACCGCGCGGCGCGCCTAGTTGCACGACGTCGCCGGGTCGGAGCTCGTCGGCGACGTATGTGCTGGCGGTGCCGTGCTCGTCGCGTTTGATGCTAAGGCGATAGGACGCTGCGTCGCCATGGCTCGATAGTGAATAGCTGCGCACCATCGCAGGGGTCGCAGGAGGCCCGAGCCCGATGATGACGAACTGACCGGGTAGGGCGACGGCAGCTGGATGTCCGTCCGCCGGTTCGAGAATCAGCGACGTGACGTTGCTACTTTCGACAATCTTGCGCGAGACGCGAAATGGGCGGAAGCCGCGCCAGGCCAGCGAGGCGCTCGCGGCCGGGCCGAGCCCGGCATTTCCTCCAGCCGGATTGTTTGTTTGCGCGAGCAACGCCTCGAAGGAACGACGCCAGCCGCGGCTCAGTGCGGGAATCCGCAGTGCACGTTCGAGACTTTCACGTGGGTGAGGCGGCAGATAAAGCAGCGCGTTGATCTCAGACACGCTCATGCTTTCAGGGCCGCTGGCGACCCGCGCGATCTCATCGCCGGCCTCGACGTCACCTTCCTCGATCACACGAAAATAGAAACCAGGGCGGCCGTGCTTGACTAGCAGCGCAGCCATATCGGACTCCTCCATACGAATGCCGAGCCGGTAGCAGGTCACGCGCGGCTGCGTGACCTCGAACAGGGCAGAGCCGATCCTGTAGCGATCTCCGATGCAGACTTCGGTATCGGCAAGGCCTGCGACGGTGAAGTTTTCCCCGAACTGACCTCGGACGAAGTTCGACCGACCGAGATGCTCTTGCCAGTAGCGATATGACTCGTCCTGGTAGACGTACACGGCGCGCTGCTCGCCGCCGTGACCCGCAACGTCGCCCTGGCCGTCGCCTTCGATATTGAGCCGGCGCGCCCTGCGCGGGCCCTCGACGGGAGCCTTCCAGATACCAGTATGGACCGTCCTGCCTTGCCAGGCGATGTCGCGCGGAAGGCCGACATTGATGGACAGCAATCGTGCCATACTCGTTCCTCGGTGCGATTGGCACGGCGAATTCGGATCGCCGCAGCGTCAATCTGCATCCTCGCCGGCTTTTTGACCTGTTAGTCGTTGTTAGACGTTGCGAGACCGCCTTGTCCTCGTCTGCCTGCACGCCGATCTAGAGCGCAGAAACTGCAAGGCGGGAGACCGAGATGGACGATCAGGCCACGCTGACGGCGCTCCGGCGCCATTGGGACGCTTCGGACGCAAACGATTTCGAGGCCGAGCATGATATCTATCGCGAGGATGCCGTGCTCGACTATCCGCAGTCCGGCGAACGCATCCGCGGCCGCCGGAACATTCAACAGAGCCGCTTCGCGCAGCCGAACAGGAAGCGCTTCACGGTGCGGCGGATGATCGGTCGCGGCGATCTCTGGGTGAGCGAATTCGTGCTGACATATGACGGGGTGCCGTCCTACGTCGTCAGCATCATGGAATTTCGCGACGGCATGGTGGCGCACGAGACGCAATATTTCAGTGATCGCTTCGACCCATCGCCTACGCGCGCGCATCTGGTTGAGCGGGTGGGGTAGATCGGCATTCTCAGTCATTGCGAGCGCAGCGCTCGCAACGACGACGCGGACGGAACCGTTCTGCGGCGGCTGGTCGCAGTCGTGTCGCCTTGATTCCGGCTCGCCCGGCGTTATCTCTGAAGAGAACAAGAATCCGGGCCCCTCTGGCGAGGACGCTGATGATCTCAGCAAACCTCGCGATGTCGGATGACCTGTCCCGCGCGAATGCGATGGATTGGCCGATCGTCGGGCCTTCTCTGTTCCCTCCGACCTAATCGTCCCCATCGCGGCTTCGTGCGGCCATTTCGCAAGAACGAGGAGCGACGATGTCTGACGCCGAATATTCCAATCCGATCGAACTCGAGATCACCGAGCCGCATAGCTTCAGCGAGCAGGCTGCGGCGGCGCTGGTGATATCAGGCGCGCTCGTTGCGGTCGCCGACCGCCGCGTGTCGCCGGTTGAGCGTGACGAGGTGATCCGCTTCATCAGGGAGCGCGGACTGGCGCCGCACACCAGCGATGACCGCTTGTCGTCGATGTTCGACGAACTGGCTGAACGGCTGGAGGAGCCTGATTTCGCCAATGTGGTGATCGAGACGCTGCGGCCGGTGTCGGATCTGCCGCTCTCGTCCCATCTCATCGAGTTGTCGGAGCGCGTCGCGGCCGCGGACGAAGACGTGCATCCGCACGAGGTGCAGGCGATCAAGTTGTTGCGCCTGCTGACGCTGGTGCTGCCGCGCGCGAAGCCGGTCGGGCCTGCCGCGGCCGCCAAGGCGCGAGCATGAGCGCAGCTTCGGACGAGCAAAGGACGAGACACCAGGGGACCACCGGCCAACCGGCCGGCGGCGACCCGCGGCTCGACGCGCTCGTCAATCGGCTGCCGCCGCGCCTTGCCGGCAGCGTCGATTATCTCCTGCAACCGTCTAGCCGCTGGGTGCGGATTCCCGCAGGGATGCTGCTCGTCGTCGGTGGCGTGCTGTCCTTCCTGCCGGTGCTCGGCGTCTGGATGCTGCCGCTCGGCCTGGCGCTGCTCGCCGAGGACGTGCCGGCGCTGCGTGCGTCACGCTCGAAGGTCTTTGACTGGATCGAGCGCCGCAAGCCGCACTGGCTGGACCCGTCGGCTCCGAAGAACGACCAATCATGACTGAATTCATCACCGCCGACGCGCTGACCGCGCTGCTCCAGGTCGTTCTTATCGACCTCGTGCTCGCCGGCGACAATGCCGTCGTCATCGGCCTTGCCGCGGCCGGCCTTCCGGCCGAGCAGCGCCGCCGCGCCATCGTCGTGGGCATCGTGGCCGCGACCGCGCTGCGTATCGTCTTTGCCGGTGTCGCGACCCAGCTCCTCCAGGTGATCGGCCTGCTGTTCGCCGGTGGCGTGCTGCTGCTGTGGGTGTGCTGGAAGATGTGGCGGGAGCTGCGCGAGCAGGCTGCGCACTCCAGCCAGCTTGCTTTCAGCCATGGCGGCGGCGTGACCGGTGCGCCGGCCTCGCGCAAGACGTTTGGGCAAGCCGCGTTGCAGATCGTTGCCGCCGACGTCTCGATGTCGCTCGACAACGTGCTCGCGGTCGCGGGCGCTGCGCGCGAGCATCCTTACATCCTCGCCTTTGGCCTCGTTCTGTCAGTCGCGTTGATGGGCGTTGCCGCCGATCTGCTCGGCCGCGTGCTCCAGAAGCAGCGCTGGATCGCCTATGTCGGCCTCGCCATCATCGTCTACGTCGCCTTCGAGATGATCTACCGCGGCTCGCTCGAGATCGCGCCTGTCATCGCAAGTCTCTAAGTCCCGCCTTCGAGCCCCGCCTCGGCTTTCCTGGAGTGATCGATGTCGTCCGAACCCAAAGCACCTTTGGCCAATCCGCCGATCGGCCTGTTTCCGCGGCTGATCTTCGGCTCGCGCTGGCTGCAATTGCCGCTCTATGTCGGCCTCATCGTCGCGCAGGCGGTCTATGTGCTGCTGTTCCTGAAGGAACTGTGGCACCTGGTCGCGCACTCCTTCGACGCCAGCGAGCAGCAGATCATGCTCGTCGTGCTCGGGCTGATCGACGTCGTCATGATCTCCAACCTGCTGGTCATGGTGATCGTTGGAGGCTACGAGACCTTCGTCTCGCGCCTGAATTTGCGCGGCCATCCCGACGAGCCGGAATGGCTCAGCCACGTCAATGCCAGCGTGCTCAAGATCAAGCTGGCGATGGCCATCGTCGGCATCTCATCGATCTCGCTGCTCAGGACCTTCATCGAGGCCGGCAATCTCGGCACCACGCGCAGCAATTTCACCGAGACCGGCGTGATGTGGCAGGTGCTGATCCACCTGACCTTCATCATCTCCGCGATCGGCATCGCATGGGTCGACCGCCTCAGCGAGAATGGGCACCGCAAGGAGAACGGCCACGCCTCAACGCGTGGACCGGTCTGACCAGAGACGCCGGCTCCGTGCCAGCGTCTCGGAGGGCATCTCGCCGAACGCCACTCTATAGCCGCGTGAGAAGTCGCCGAGGTGCCAGAAGCCGTTGTCGAGGGCTGCGGCCTTGACGCTCAAGCCGGAGAAGCCGGACATGAGCTGGATGCGGGTGGACCACAGCCGCTTGAGCCGCAGATAATGGTGCAAGCTGACGCCGTGCACCGCATGCGTCGCGGTCTGGAGTGTGCGCACCGAGATGTTGAGCGCTGCGGCGAGGTCTTCGCTGTAGAGCGGGCGGCTGCCGTAGGTCGCTGCAACTTCATCGAGCTGCGCAATCAGTTTGCGGTGCTTGTCGAATGACCCTCGTCGTGCCCTGAGACTTTCGGCCGACACCAGCGTGTCGTCGAAACAGGCGAGCAGCGTCTCCTGGATCGGCCGGTTGAGCGCCGCGAACTCCCTGGGGTCGTCGAGGCTCGAGGCCAGGCTGAACATGCTCGTGATCGCGGCACGCAGGCGTGCCATTGCCGCGTCCTGCGGGCGGAAGTAGGTGAGGCCACTGGTGTAGTCAGCCCAGCCGCGATGGCGCATCTCCGAGTTGAAGCGCATCATCAGGTACGTGTTGGTGCCATGTGCGAGGGAGTCGATCGGGACCTTGCCGCGCACGACGTTCACCATGGAGCTGTCGATTTCACGCCCGTTGGTGATCGAGTGAAACGAGAACGGCACCGTGAGGCCGATGCCCTGGTCGGTGCCGACCTCGGCCTCGAGACGGCGGGCGAAGGCACGTTGGAGCACGAATAGCCCGTCCTGGAGCGGAAGGATGGCTCGCGACAGGGAGACCTCGTGCGGGCGGAGCGGCGTGCTGACGCCGAGACCGAGGACGTCATTGGCGCGAAACTCGTCGAAATCCGAGAAGCGCTCGATGCGGAGGATGCGCGAAGGCATAAGCTGATGAACCGGCATATCTGAATACCGAGCGGTGCCAGGAGGAGCGCGAATAATTACGCGGAAGGTATCAGGTGGCAGGTCCTCAGCCCTATTCCGTAAAACTACTGCGGCGCTTCATCACACGACTTGCGGGTACGCCGCATTCTCCCGTCGCTCGCGCTCGCCGAGTTCGCGCACGAGCTCCTGCAGGAACGACTCGGTAAAATCGGGCAGCGTACGCTCGGCGCGGACATAGATACCGAGATCCGACCAGACCGGGCTGCCGGCATTGTCGAGCGGCAGGAACACGAGCTGCGCGTCGCGCGACAGTCTGCCGATGCCGAGCTGCGTCTGGAAGGCGACACCGACGCCGCGCGCGGCGAGCTCGCGCATCAGGTCGATCGAATTGGCCTGAATGGCAGGCTCAGGCGTTTCGGAGAGCTGCGCGATCAACGGCTGCAGCAGATGATAAATCGACAGCTCGGGCAGCGCGTGGATGACGGGGAAGGCGAGGCATTGCTCCAGCGTCACCGTCTTGCGGCGCGCCAGCGGGTGCTCGCGCGCAACCAGCGCACCGAGGCGAAACCGCTTCAGCGCCACCTGGCGCAGATCCGGCGGATGCCTGAGCGCGATGGCGATGCCGATATCGGCCTCGCCCCGGCGCAAGGCTTCGAGCACGTCGGATGATCCCATCACTTCGGTGGTGAAGTTGACGCGCCGGGCCCGGCCGCGGTGCGAGGCGATCAGATCCGGCAACACGGACTCGGTGAGGGACTCGATGCAGGCGATGCTGACAGTGCCGTGCCAGGCGCCTGACAGTGACGCCACGTCAGAGCGGAAGCGATCGAGATCCTGGAGCACATTCATGACATGACGGGCCAGCATCTCGCCGACCGTCGTCAGCGTCAGGCCGCGCGCGGTCCGCTCGAATAGAGGTGATCCAACCTCCTGTTCAAGCTTGAGAATTTGGCGGCTGACCGCTGAAGAGGCGACGTTCAGAAGGCGCGCCGCGGCGCGGATCGAGCCGGTGCGGCGGACGGCATGGAAGTACTGGATGGAAGGTGAGTGAAAGCGCATTGGACCCTCGCGCCACTATAGCTGTTGCCGAAACGGCAGCAACATGTACGAAATTCTCTGCCTTTTGAGAGCGCTGATTTCACCCTAGTGTCATGTGCTGACGGGCCTGTCGGGCCCGCGCGGCGACGCGCCCGCAAAGATGCGGTGGGGGATTTTGGGGTGAACGAGACGATCGCTTGCGAGCCGGAGCACGGGCCGGATGCCCGTCTCGTCGACCGGCGCCGCGCGGCCGCCTATGTCGGCGTGACCGCAGGCCGCTTCGAGCAGCTGGTGCGCGACAATGTCGTGCCGCCGCCGGTCATGGTCGACAACAAGCGGCGCTGGCCGATCGCGCTGCTCGACGAAGCCAGGGAAGCGGTCGGCAGCAGCATACCGTCGCCGCCGGCAGCGCGAGACGATGTCGATGCGCGTCCCTGCGAGCGCGACGCCGTGCCATCCGCGCGCGAGCTGCCCGATCACGCCTGGTTCGAACAGCGCGCGAGCTTCGTGCAGCGCGTCCGTCGTTCGCTGCTCTCGGGCAACGAGATCCGCCTGCTGCGCGAGTTCAAGCTGCTCAAGCAGAACCAGATCAGCATGCACGGCTACTATGGCAGCTTCGAAGCGCTGATGGTGCGCGGCTATCTCGTCGAGATCGACCGCAAGCCGCCGTCGAGCCGCCCGCTGGTCACTTATCGCCTGACCACGCCGGGCGAGCAGGTGATTGCAGCGCTCAAGGATGAATAGAAGGCTCGCTACGGCGAGCAGAGCCTGCTCGGCAGAGCGCTGACCCAGCCGATGCCCTGAGACGACGGTGCGGCCGAACTAGGGTTCGCTCAGCTGGAAGAATGGCTGTTCCGAAAGCCTGTTCGTCAGCGCGCGGAGCTTGGGCATGCGAGCGTCGGTATCGATACCGCGGGCGCGCGCGAGGCGTTCGGCGACGACGGCAGTCACATCCGCCTGGGTCGGGCGCTCAAGCAACAGATATTGCTGGTTTGGGGTGATCATCGCTTCGACCGCGCCAAGGGCATTTGCCGCCTGAGCCATGCAATCGTCGATCCAGGGCTGGTGCACCTTCTCCGGCGGGCGGTGGTTGCCCTCATAGGCTGCATGAAGGCATTTTTCACACGCACCCATCATCATCGCCGCGACCTTCAGCACAGTGCGGCGATCGGCGCCGTCGCGCGGCGTCAGCGGCCGTTCGCCGCCGTAGACCTCATCGAGATGATCGATGATGGCATCGCTGTCGATCAGGGTCTCGCCACTGTCGAGCACGAGCGCCGGAATTCGCCCGAGCGGATTGCTGGCCCTGACCTCGGCGCGGTTGCCGAAGCCGGAGAGCGGGCGCTGCTCGAACGGCACCCCGTAGATATTGAGCGTGATCGCGACGCGTCGCGTAAATGGTGAGCGATTGACCCCGATCAGCAGCATGGTGCGATGCTCGGGCGCGGCATGAGACGGTCTCTCGAATGACTCATCAACCAAGACTGCCATCCTTACCCAGCACGAACAAGGTCAGGTCGGTTCTCTTGTTTCGGGATCGATAAAATTGTCTGCAATTTGGTCGCTGGCAGCAAACCATGCGGACAAGAAGGGGATTGCCTTAAACCTCCGCTTCGGAACCGGCGTGCATCCTCACGGCAAAAGGGTGGGGCATCAGCATGTCAGTTCTCAAGGAGGTCATCGTCGCGGTCGTCGGAGTCTACGCGCTCCTGTTCGTCTGCGACACCATGTTCGGGGTCGGCGAGGCGCGCTTCGACGATTCCTATTACAGCGCCAGCTTCTACGCGCCGAAGCCGCAGGAATTCCGCTTCGCCGGCGATACGCCGCCGGCGACCCGCGTCAGCGACGCCTTTGCGCAGTTCTCCGCGGCAGAGGCCAAGCCGAACAAGCGCTACTCGTCGCTGACGACGTTCATCCGTTAAGCTCGGCTGCGTGATTGCCCGGATGCTGCCCCGCGCGCTGCGGGACGAGCAGCAGGCACACCACCATGAACAGCGCGATGACGGCGGAGGCGAATGGTCGGCTGAGCGCGAGCCCGCCGTGATCGAGCGGCTTGTCGAGGAAATCGCCGACGGTTGCGCCCAGCGGTCGGCTCAGGATGAAAGCGGCCCAGAACAGCGTGACGCGTGAGACCCGGGTCCAGACAAACAGTGCCGCGATCATAGCCAGTCCCGCCGCAAAGATCAGCGCGCCGCCGCGATAGCCCAAATCTCCAGTGTCGGCGATCCAGTCGCCCAGCGCGGTACCCAGCGTTTGCGAGAAGGTGATCGTGCCCCAATAGAACGCTTCGACGCGGGGCGTGCTGACGCTGTTGACCGAGATCGTTCCCTCAGAGCGGTACCAGAGGCCGAGCACCAGCACGAGGCAGGCGAGCAGCAAGGTCGAACCGCCGGCATAGCCGATGCCGAGAGAACGGTCGGCAAAGTCGGCCATCGTCGTGCCGAAGGTGGTGGAGGCGACGATGGTCGCCCAGTAGAGTGCCGGATTGAACTTATGCGCACGGATTTGCGCGGCGACGAGAACGATCATCGCCGCCAGGAACAGGCACGTGCCTGCGAGATAGCCCCAGTTCAGCGTCATCGTGACGGTGTCGCCGCCGGTCTCGCCGAGTGTCGTCGCGGCGATCTTGATGATCCAGAAGCCGAGCGTGACTTCGGGGACCTTGCTCTCACTGACGAGGCTGCTCTTTGTATGATCGTCCATGATGTCCTCTTTGCTGCGCCGGTCGCGAAACGTCGTTCGCGACCGGCGGGGAGCGATGCGTGGAAGGCTCAGGCCTTGGCGACGCTATCCATGATCGCCAGCAGGTCGGTGATCGCCTGCTTGCACTTTGCGGCGTCCGGCGTGCCCGCCCGCAGCGCCTCCAGCGCATGGTCGATCGCCTTGTCGACGGTGTGCCAGTCGGCCCCTGCGCGCGGCTTCAATCCGGCTTCGGCCTCGTCCCATTTGGTTTCGAGGTCCTTGATCCTGGTCTTGGCGCCTGACAGGTCACCCTTGTCGATCAGTCCTGCGACATCGACGACGATGCTGCGGAACGGCGTAAGGTCGCCGAGCTTGGCGGTCGCCGCCTCCGCGAGCGGCACGAAGGTGATGTGTTGGCTTGCATGCATGTTGGGCTCGCCAGCGAACGTCGTCACGAGGCAAACGGCGAGGGCGGGGATGAGTTTCATTTGGTCTCTCCTGGTGGGATGAATTGAAGTCTGAAATCGGTGTTACAGAGCCGAATCGGCCCGGCGTGTGCCGTCGCCTTCGAACGTCACCCAGGCGACGAGGCCGACGATGACGGTCAGGAAGACGATGCTGGTCTGGATCGTGCCGAGGCCGATGCCGCCATACTCGCGCGACTGCGAGAGCAGATCGCCGAGCGAGGCACCGAGCGGGCGGGTGAGGATGTAGGCGAGCCAGAAGGTGAGGACGGGATTGCCGCCGACATAGTAGGAGACGGCGACAGCCGCGATCAGCGTGCCGAAGGCGACGACACCGAGCTGGAACCCGAGGCCAAGTGCTTCCGTGGCGAGATCGCCGGCAGCAGTGCCGAGCGCGAAGGTGAGCAGGATCGCCGTCCAGTAGAACAGCTCGCGCCGCGTCGTGACGATGCTGTGGATCGACAGCGTGCGCTCGACGCCGTACCAGACCGCGAAGGTCGCAGCGAGCGCGACGGCGAAGGCAGCGGTGCTGATGTAGAGGCTGATTTCCAGCTTGTCGGTCAGAAGGTCCGTGAGCTGCGTGCCGACAATGCTGACGAGAACGACGGTGAGCCAGTAGATCCAGGGCACATAGGCGCGACGGCTCAGTTGCGCGAGGAGTGCGGCAACCAGCAAGCCGGTCATGCAGATTGTGGTCCAGCCGGCGCCGAGACCAACATGCACCGCGAGATAGTCGGCGCCGGTCTCTCCGACCGTCGTGGAGAGAATCTTGATGGCCCAGAAGATCGCGGTGACCTCCGGAACCTTGTTCAGCATCTGTCTTGCGCCAGATCCCTGATATTGCGACACGCGAAATCTCCCAAGGCCGAAGCGATGCGGGACCGTCGCGCCGCGGACTTAGGTCCGACTTAGGGACGAGAAATTTCCTGAATGCGCGGCCTTCGCCGCAATTTGGGCCTGCTGGCGCTTCCTAACTCTGCGCTAAGTCGTGGTGGACAGGATGTGACGGCCGGATGGTCCGGCGTAGCCTGGGGATCGATTTTTGCGCGTGCTGCTGATCGAGGACGACAGGATGGTGGGCGCGGCCGTCGAGCAGGCGCTGAAGGACGCCGCTTACGCCGTGGACTGGGTTCGCGATGGCGAAACCGCGCTGCTTGCCGTGCAAAGCGAGTCCTACGAGGTGCTGCTGCTCGATCTCGGCCTGCCGAACGTGGACGGCCGCGACATCCTGCGGCGGCTGCGTGCGGACGGCCGCAAGCTTCCCATCATCATCGTGACGGCACGCGATGCCATCGACGACAGGATCGAGGGGCTCGATCTCGGCGCTGACGATTACCTCGTCAAGCCGTTCGAAGTCCGCGAATTGCTGGCGCGGATGCGCGCGGTCACGCGCCGCGAAGCCAGCGGCGCGCCGGCTCTGCTTGGCAATGGAGTGCTCCGTTTGGACCCCGCGAGCCGGGAGGCCTCGTATTTGACGAAATCCGCGGTGCTGACCGCCCGCGAATTCGCGCTGCTTCAGGCGCTGCTCGCACGACCCGGCGCGATCCTGTCGCGCGCCGAGCTGGAACGACATCTCTACGGTTGGAACGAGGAGGTCGCGAGCAATGCAATCGAATTCCTGATCCACGCGGTGCGCAAGAAACTCGGAGCCGATGCGATCCGTAATGTACGCGGCGTCGGCTGGATGGTGGACCGTTCATGATCAGGTCTTTGCGCGGCCGTCTCTTCGCCGGTCTCACCGCGATCATCCTGCTGACGGGACTGGTCGGCGGTCTGTTCGCCTATCACTGGGCGTTCGACGAGGCGATCGAGATGCAGGACTCGGTCCTGATCCAGATCGCAGGTCTCGTGCTGTCAGGCAGTCTTACCGGCGGCCGGGAGCTGCGTGGTGTGGACAAAGACGCCGAGGTGTGGCTGATCGACCAGGCATCCGAGGATGACGCAAACCTCTGGAGCCTCAAGGATGGCCTCGCGCTGGCGACCCGACAGGGACGGCCGATCCGCGTGCTGCTGCGGACCCGGCCGGATGGCACCAGGTTCGCTGTCGCGCAGCGCACCTCCGTGCGCGACGAGATCGCGAGCGACATGGCCTTCCGCACGGTGCTGCCGATAGCGGCGCTCATTCCCTGTCTGCTGCTGGTAACCGCGATCGTCATTGCGCGCTCGTTGCGGCCGATGGTTCGTTTGGCGGGCGATCTCGATCGACGTCGTGCCGATGACATGACGCCGCTGCCAGCCGAGCAGATGCCGAGCGAGCTGCATCCGTTCGTCGCCTCCATCAACGGATTGTTGCAGCGGGAGCATCTCCTGATGAATCAGCAGCGCCGCTTGGTTGCGGACGCCGCCCATGAATTGCGCACACCAATCACAGCGCTGAGCTTGCAGGTGGAGAATCTTGATCCGGTCGATCTATCCCAGAGCGCGCGCGACCGTGTCGCAACGCTCCGGCAGGGCATCGGCAGGACGAGACATCTGCTCGATCAACTGCTCTCGCTCGCGAGGCAGGATGCGGGGCAGGATGACACCACGACAATGTCCGTCGTGAAGCTGGACGAGATCGCGAGAGAGGTCGTCGCCGGCCTTCTGCCCGAGGCTGCCAATCGCGGTATCGATCTCGGCTTTGCCCGCCTCGAACCCGCATGGATCCGTGGTGAAGCCGTGATGCTCGCCGCTCTTGCCCGCAATCTTCTCGACAATGCGCTGCGCTTCACACCGCGGGGCGGACGGATCGATGCCTGGGTCTATCGCGACAGCGGCGCAGCGATCCTGCAGATCGAGGACAGCGGGCCGGGAGTTGCGCCCGAGGAGATCAGCCGGATTTTCGAGCCGTTCTTTCGCGGCCAGCGCCCGGAAGGAGATGGTGTTGGCCTCGGCCTGTCGATCGTCAAGCGGATCGTCGATCGACTTGGCGGATCGATCGAGGCTGTGAACGTTGCCGATGATGGATGCACCGGACTGCGGGTTTTGGTCAGGCTACCCGCAGTGGCGGCTTGATTCTCACTCCCCCTGGATCCATTCGGCAACGCCGCGCCATAACGTGTCGCGGTGCTCGGGGCGGAAGAAGCCGAAATGGCCGATCGCCTTGGCGCCGACATCGGACGGCTTCACCGTCAGCACCTCCGGCTTGATTGCGGTGAAGCCGGACGTCAGCAATTCGACCGCCGGCCGCGTCGCCCAGGGATCGTCGGAAAAACACAGCGCGCGCAGTTCGCCCTTGAATTTTGCGAAGTTCTCCAGCGCCGGCAATTTGGAGTCGAACAGATAGCGCGGACTCGAGACCCAGTCGGCCCATTGCAGGAAAACGCCCTTGGGCAGATCCTCACCGATGCCGGCCCAGGCCGGTGCATAGCCGAGCGCGTGGACCAGCGGCACGCCGATGAGGTTCATGAAGGCGAACACGCGATATTTCTCCGGCGACGTCATCAGCTGCCATGTCGCGGCCTGCGAGGCCACGAACGCCGCGCGCGAAACTTCGCTGTTGTTCTCGATCAGCCCGAGCGCCTGGCCGCCGAAGGAGTGGCCGACGTAAGCGAGAGGCAGGCCATGATAGCGCTCGCGCATCCAGCGCACCGCGGCGGTCACATCCTGCGCCGCCCAGTCCGACATCGAGGCCTTGAAGCCGACCAGCGATTTCGGCTGGTTGTAGCCGACCATCGCCGGCTGCCGGGAGTCGCCGATGCCGCGATAATCATAGGTGAGCACCGCGCAGCCGCGATGGGCGAGATAGGACGCAAAGCCCTTGTAGATCTTGCGCGGGACGGCGGTCGCCGAGTTGATCAGGACGGCATGACGCTTCGCACCGCGCGGCAGGAACAGGGTGCCGGTCAGCGCATACCCGTCGGTCGCCGGGAAGCTGATCTCGTCGATGAAAACGTCGTCCAGTGGCGCGTCCATGGATAGAAGGTGTCTTGCCGGTTTCCTCTGTGCTTCCTAGCAAATGCGAATTCGGCTTTGCCCGCAAGGGTTTGCATTGCGAAATGGATTTACAACTGGCGGTGTCGCGCCAGCCTGTGTATAAGGCGGCCCTCGCAACCCACAGATCAGGTTGCACTTTTTGCTTCACGGAGAGATTGCGATGTCCGAGCGGTGGACGCCCGAGTCCTGGCGCAGCAAGCCGGTGCTACAGGTGCCCGATTATCCCGACGCCAAGGCCCTGGCCGACGTCGAGGCGCAGCTTGCGACCTTTCCCCCGCTGGTGTTCGCCGGCGAGGCGCGCAACCTGAAGAAGGCGCTGGCCCGCGTTGCGGCCGGCGATGCCTTCCTGCTCCAGGGCGGCGACTGCGCCGAAAGCTTTGCCGAGCACGGCGCCAACAACATTCGCGACTTCTTCCGCGTGCTGCTGCAGATGGCGGTGGTGCTGACCTATGCCGGCGCGGTGCCGGTGGTGAAGGTCGGCCGCATCGCCGGCCAGTTTGCCAAGCCGCGGTCGTCGCCGACCGAGAAGGTGGGCGGCGTCGAGCTGCCGAGCTACCGCGGCGACATCGTCAACGACATCGCCTTCACCAAGGACGCGCGCATTCCCGATCCGCAGCGCCAACTGATGGCCTATCGCCAGTCGGCTGCGACGCTGAACCTTTTGCGCGCGTTCGCGACCGGCGGCTACGCCAATCTCGGCAGCGTGCACGAGTGGATGCTCGGCTTCCTCAAGGATTCTCCGCAGTCCCGCCGCTACAAGGAGCTGGCCGACCGCATCTCGGACGCGCTCAACTTCATGCGCGCCTGCGGTCTCGATCTCGAAAGCCATCCGGAGCTGCGCGCCACCGATTTCTACACCAGCCACGAGGCGCTGCTGCTCGGCTACGAGCAGGCCATGACCCGGGTCGATTCCACGACCGGCGACTGGTACGCGACGTCAGGTCACATGATCTGGATCGGCGACCGCACCCGCCAGCTCGATCACGGCCATGTCGAATATTTCCGCGGCATCAAGAACCCGATCGGCTTGAAATGCGGCCCGTCGCTGAAGCCGGACGAACTGCTGAAGCTGATCGACGTGCTCAACCCCGACAACGAGCCGGGCCGGCTGACCCTGATCAACCGCTTCGGCTCCGACAAGGTCGCCGATCATCTGCCGGGCCTGATCCGCGCCGTGAAGCGCGAGGGCAGGGTGGTGGTCTGGTCGTGCGATCCGATGCACGGCAACACCATCACCTCCACGTCAGGCTACAAGACGCGGCCGTTCGACCGCGTGCTGTCGGAAGTAAAGTCGTTCTTCACGATCCACGCGGCCGAAGGCACCCATGCGGGCGGCGTGCATCTCGAGATGACCGGCCAGGACGTCACCGAATGCATCGGCGGCGCCCGCGCCATCACCGACGAGGATCTCAACGACCGCTACCACACGGTCTGCGATCCCCGCCTCAATGCGGAGCAATCCATCGACATGGCCTTCCTGGTTGCGGAACTGCTGAAGCAGGAACGCGCCGGCAAGGTCCGGCCGATGCCGGCCGCAGCGGGGCTCTAACACCTTGCTGCGGATCTGGAAGGCGACGATCAACTCCCGCAACGGAATGGCATTTGCCTTCCGTTCGGAGCAGGCCATCCGCGAGGAGATCTTTGCGCTGATCTTGTCGCTTCCGGTGGCGTGGTTCGTCGCGGCGAGCGCGACGCGCGCGGTCGAGCTGGTCTGCTCGGTCGCCTTCGTGCTGGTGGTCGAGCTGCTCAACACCGCGATCGAGAAGCTCGCCGACCGGCTGACCATGGATCACGACAAGCAGATCGGGCGGGTCAAGGATATGGGCTCGGCCGCAGTCGGCGTTGCGCTACTGATGGCCGGCGCGTTCTGGATCATTGCCATCATCGAGCGATTGGGATTCCTCTAGCCCGAGGACGGCGGCCATGACCGAACGTCTCAGCACCTTCGCGGTCACGCTCGCCCAGCTCAATCCGACGATGGGCGACATCGAGAGCAATGCCGCCAAGGTTCGCGTCGCACGCGCGCGCGCGATCGCCGACGGCGCCGATCTCGTGCTGTTTCCGGAATTGTTCATCGCCGGCTATCCGCCGGAGGATCTGGTGCAGAAGCCGGCCTTCCAGGCCGCCTGCCGCTCCGCGATCGAGACGCTCGCGCGCGAGACTGCTGACGGTGGCCCGGCCATGCTGGTCGGCACACCCTGGGTCGAGGACGGCAAGCTCTACAATGCCTGCGCGCTGCTCGACGGCGGACGCATCGCGGCGCTTCGTTTCAAGTGCAATCTGCCGAATTACGGCGTGTTCGACGAGAAACGTCTGTTCGTGCGCGGCCCTGCAGCGGGCCCCGTTACCGTGCGTGGCGTGCGGATCGGCGTGCCGATTTGCGAGGACATCTGGCTGGAAGAGTCCGACGACTACGAGAACGTCGTCGAGACGTTGGCGGAGACCGGGGCCGAGATTATCCTGGTCCCGAACGGTTCGCCCTATGCCCGCGACAAGAACGATGTGCGTCTGTCGGTGGCGGTCGCGCGGGTCACGGAAAGCGGCCTGCCGCTGGTCTATCTCAACCAGGTCTGCGGCCAGGACGAGCTCGTGTTCGACGGCGCCTCGTTCGCGCTTAATGGCGATCTCTCGCTCGCGGCGCAACTGCCGGCGTTCCAGGAGAATATCGTTACCTTGCGTTTCGCACGCAACGGTGACGATTGGCGCTGCACAGGACCGATTGCAGAGCTGCCCGAGGGCGACCAGGCCGATTACGCGGCCTGCGTGCTGGGCCTGCGCGACTATGTCACCAAGAACGGCTTTCCCGGCGTGCTGCTCGGCATCTCCGGCGGCATCGATTCCGCACTGTGCGCAGCGATTGCCGTCGATGCACTCGGCGCCGATCAAGTGCATGGCGTGATGCTGCCTTATCGTTATACGGCTGCGCACTCGATTGCCGACGCCGGCGAGCTCGCCGGCCATCTCGGCATCCGCTACGAAGTGCTGCCGATCGCGGAAGCCGTGACCGGCTTCGAGACCATATTGTCCGGCCTCTTCAAGAACCTGCCGCCCGATATCACCGAAGAGAACCTTCAGGCCCGCGCCCGCGGCACGCTGCTGATGGCGATCTCCAACAAGACCGGGCTGATGGTGGTGACGACAGGCAACAAGTCGGAAATGTCGGTCGGCTACGCCACGCTCTATGGCGACATGAACGGCGGCTTCAATCCGATCAAGGACATCTACAAGACGCAGGTGTTTCGGCTGGCAAGCTTGCGCAACAGCTGGAAGCCGGAAGGCGCGCTCGGACCCGCGGGCGAGGTGATCCCGCCCGACATCATCACGCGGCCGCCGACGGCCGAATTGCGCGAGAACCAGACCGATCAGGATTCGCTGCCACCTTACGACGTGCTCGATGCGATCCTGGAGCGGCTGGTCGAACGCGAGGAGCCGCTCGACCAGATCATCGGCGCGGGCTTCGACCGCGAGACGGTGACCCGCATCGATCACCTCCTCAACGTCGCCGAATACAAGCGCCGCCAGGCCGCGCCTGGCGTGAAGGTCACGGCCAGGAATTTTGGCCGCGACCGCCGCTATCCCATCACCAACCGTTTTCGCGACCGGGGCGAGAAGCTGACCGCGCCCGACGACACGCTGGTCTCGCGCGGCAGCAAGGCCTCGATCGACGCGTTCGAGGGGTAGGCTTACTTCTGCTGTTGCGGCAGGAAGGCCGGACCGACTGAACGGATCGGCTTGTTCTCTGACCCGGTCGTCGCACTTGCATCCGCAGGCGGCGTCGAGGCCGGTGCGGCGGCGGTTGCAGGTAGCGGAGCTGCGCCCTTCTTTGCATTCGCAGGCGTGCCCTTGTTGAGCCGCTGCTGCTGCATCTTCTTGGCACTCTCTTCGGTGACGATGATGTCACCCTGCTGCTCCACCGCGGCCTTGTCGTCGGCAGATTTCAGTGCGTCAGCCCAGCTCTGGCCTGCCGCCTTGCACGAGCAGGACGGGTTGAACTCGCTGCGGAATTTGAAGGCGGTCGGCAGGGCCGAGTAGGGCTGGCCGCTGATGGAGACGGCCGAGCTCATGTCCTCGCCGGGATTGCGGTGGGCGTAGAGCACGGCTTCGGCGGCGGGGCACAGCGCCTTGCAGGTCTTCTCGTCATCGGGGAAGCGCGCCGGCACGGTCGCAAACGAGATCGGGAAATAAGCGCCGTCGCAGGTGCGCACGCACACGGTGCGGTAGGTGCCGGATTGCGGGCCGAGATCCGAGGGCGGTGCGCCCGACGGATTGTTGTTGCCGCCGTTGAACAGATTGCTCAGGAAGTTGCCGCCGCCCTGCGACTGCGCGGCATTGGCGTATTGCGGGCCGCAATTGTTCTGCGCGAGCGCAACCAGCACTGAGCGACGCTGGCTGTCGCGCTCGGGGCTGCCGCCGCCGCCGCCGCGCAGGCGTTCGAGATTGCCGGTGATCTGGTCCAGATTGGCGCGCATCTGCTGGATCTGGGTGTTGACCGGACCGCATTGCGCCGACTGGCCGTTGAACAGCGAGAAGAAGCCGGAGGAATCGCAGCCCATGCGCTTGGCCTGCATGGTGACGCGGTCGAGCTCGGCCTGCTGCTTGGTCTGGGAATCCTGGTAGCGGCGGATCTGGTCGTCGCGTGCGGGGTCGCTACTGCCGCCCCGGTCGAGCGCGGCGAGCTGTCCCTCCAGCCGCGAGCACATCGGGTTCGGCCCGAGGCCGCCCTGGGCCGGCGGAGGCGGCGGCGCGCCCGGAGGCCCAGCCTGGGCAAACGCGCCGGTGGCGAGCACGACGCTGAGAAGCACGGTGCAGGCAAGGAGGAAGCGGGGACGGGACAGAGACAAAAATTCAGGCATATCCGCCATTCTAGCGAGGTCACGGCCAACAGTGATCCGGGAGGCCGAAGCGCGCCCTCCCATAGCCGCTTCCTGCGGCATCGTCACGTCGTTTCAGGGGCCGAAGATGGGTCCTAAGGTCCGCCAGTTCCGAGCGAATTCAGCGCTGGCAGGTGATTGCGACATATTCGTCGCAATGGCCATGGGAGCAGTTTGCGCCGGATTTGGGGACAGAGCCGGTAATTTCGTCCGGATCGACCCGGCGGTAGGCGGATGCCTGTGCAAAGTCCCGTGATTGGCAATAGGTGCGGGCGACCTGCGCGCCGCATTTCTCGCCCTTGGCCAGGCACTGATCCACGCCATAGCCATCCGCCGGGTTGGCGATGATGAAGACGCGGGTCTCGGCGAGAGCGCTGGAAGCCGCAAGGAGGGAGGCGCAGGAGATGAGCGCGAGCAAGGGCCGCATGAAATCACCTTGGGGCAAAAGGAGGAGTTGCCGGTTCCAGAATGGGCTCAAATGGTTAAGGATGATGAACCATCAGGGCGGGGCGGCCGCGCTTTGCGGAAATAAAGCGGCATTTTCGCGGCTCTCTTGACGGAAGGCGGCCTCATAGCCCATATGACCGGCATGAACGGTCTCCTCGCCATCTGCATTATTTGCCGCGAGATTACGAGCTAGCGATTCGCTGGCTGGAGCCGTCTTTTCTCAAACCACATTGAGAGCACTGGACGCCCGGCCAACAGCCGACGGGTGTCCATATGGAATTGCGCCTCTACGATACGTTGACGAAGGAGAAGCGGCCGTTCGTGCCGCTCGATGCGAACAACGTCCGCATGTATGTCTGCGGACCGACCGTCTATGACTTCGCCCATATCGGCAATGCCCGGCCGGTGATCGTGTTCGACGTGCTGTTCCGGCTGCTCCGCCATCTCTATGGCGAGGCCCACGTCAAATATGTCCGCAACATCACCGACGTCGACGACAAGATCAACGACCGCGCCGCGCGGGACTTTCCCGGCCTGCCGCTGAACGAGGCGATCCGCAAGGTCACCGAGCAGACCGGCAAGCAGTTTCACGCCGACGTCGATGCGCTGGGCGCGCTGCGACCGAGCGTCGAGCCGCGTGCGACCGAGCATATCATCGAGATGCGCGAGATTATCGAACGGCTGGTCAAGGGTGGCTTCGCCTATGTCGCCGAGGATCATGTACTGTTCTCGCCGCAGGCGATGAACGCGGCCAATGACGGACTGCCGCGCTATGGCGCGCTGTCGAAGCGGTCGCTCGACGAGATGATCGCCGGCGCCCGCGTCGACGTCGCGCCCTACAAGAAGGATTCGACCGACTTCGTGCTATGGAAGCCGTCGAAGCCCGGCGAGCCGTCCTGGCCGTCGCCGGCCGGTATCAAGGCCGAGGGGCGCCCGGGCTGGCACATCGAGTGCTCGGCGATGGCCTGGAAGCATCTCGGCGAACAGTTCGACATCCATGGCGGCGGCATCGATCTCGTGTTTCCGCATCACGAGAACGAGGTCGCGCAGACCTGCTGCGCCTTCCACCAGCAGCGCATGGCCAACTACTGGATGCACAACGGCTTCCTGCAGGTCGAGAGCGAGAAGATGTCGAAGTCGCTCGGCAACTTCATCACCATCCGAGAATTGCTCGCGGACTGGCCGGGCGAGGCGCTGCGCCTCAACATGCTGAAGACGCACTACACCTCGCCGATCGACTGGACCACGAAGTCGCTGGAGGAGAGCGCAAAGACGCTCAACGACTGGTACCGCTTTGCGGCCGACGTTGCGCCGTCCCGGCCGGCGACGACCGTCGTCGATGCGCTGCTCGACGACCTCAACACGCCGCAGGCGATTGCGGCGCTGCATGGTCTGCGTAATGCGTCCGACGCGGCCGGCCTTTCGGCGTCGCTGCGTCTGCTCGGCTTCCTGTCCGAGAGCAAGGCACAATGGGAAGGCCGAAAGCAGCAGGCGAGCGGCGTCGACGCTGCCGAGATCGACCGCCTGATCGCGGAGCGCACGGCTGCGCGCGCGCGAAAGGATTTTAAGGAATCCGATCGCATCCGTGACGAGCTCGCGGCCAAAGGCGTCGTGATCAAGGACGGCAAGGACGCCGACGGCAAGCCGGTGACGACCTGGGAGCTGGCGTGATGGCACAGGCGCATCCCAAGCCCGGCTTGCGGCCGTTCCTGCCGGCCGATGTGCCGATGCTGGCCGCGATCTTCGCCGCCAGCATCCAGGAGCTGACCGGCGACGATTACAGCGAGGCGCAGCAGGAAGCCTGGATGTCGGCGGCCGAGACCGAGGAGTTCGGCAAGCGGCTGGCCGCCGATTTGACGCTGATCGCAACGCTCGACGGCTCGCCCGTCGGCTTCGCCTCGCTGCGCGGTGCTGATCACATCCGCATGCTCTATGTGCATCCGGCCGTCAGCCGCCAGGGCATCGCGACCATGCTGGTCGACGCGCTGGAGAAGCTCGCCGGCAGCCGTGGCGCCGCGGCCCTCACGGTGGAGGCCAGCGACACCGCCCAGAATTTCTTCGCCAAGCGCGGCTACACGGCCCAGCAGCGCAACAGCGTCACCATCAATGACGAATGGCTCGCCAACACCACCATGAAAAAGACGCTCGGAGCGCCGCAATGAGTAAAGAGCGCCTTTATCTGTTCGACACCACGCTGCGCGACGGCGCGCAGACCAACGGCGTCGACTTCACGCTGACGGACAAGCAGGTCATCGCGGGGATGCTCGACGAGCTCGGCATCGACTATGTCGAGGGCGGCTATCCCGGTGCCAATCCGCTCGACACCGAGTTCTTCGGCTCCAAGCCGAAGCTCAACCATGCGCGCTTTACCGCCTTCGGCATGACGCGGCGGGCAGGGCGCTCGGTCTCCAACGATCCCGGCGTCGCCGGACTGCTGGAAGCCAAGGCCGACGCGATCTGCTTCGTGGCAAAGTCTTCGGCCTATCAGGTGCGCGTCGCGCTGGAGACGACGAAGGAAGAGAATCTCGCCTCAATCCGCGATAGCGTCGCAGCCGCAAAGGCCGCCGGCCGCGAAGTCATGCTGGATTGCGAGCACTTCTTTGACGGCTACAAGGAAGATGCGAGCTTCGCGCTCGCCTGCGCCAAGGCCGCCTACGAGGCCGGCGCGCGCTGGGTGGTGCTGTGCGATACCAATGGCGGCACCATGCCCGATGAGATCGAGGCCATCGTCGCCGAGGTGACGAAGCACATTCCCGGCGATCACGTCGGCATCCACGCCCATAATGACACCGAGCAGGCGGTAGCGAACTCGCTGGCTGCGGTCCGCGCTGGCGCGCGGCAGATCCAGGGGACGCTGAACGGTCTCGGCGAGCGTTGCGGCAACGCCAATCTCTGCTCGCTGATCCCGACACTGAAATTGAAGAAGGAGTTTTCGGATGCGTTCGAGATCTCCGTGACGCCGGAGAAGCTGGCGACGCTGGTGAAAGTCTCGCGCACGCTCGACGACATGCTCAACCGTGTGCCGAACCGTCATGCGGCCTATGTCGGCGAGAGCGCTTTCGTCACCAAGACCGGCATCCACGCCTCCGCCGTGATGAAGGATCCGCAGACCTATGAGCACGTGCTGCCGGAGACCGTCGGCAATCACCGCAAGGTGCTGGTCTCCGACCAGGCCGGCCGCTCCAACGTCATCGCCGAGCTCGACCGTGCCGGCATCGCTTACGAGAAGAGCGATCCGAAGCTGACACGGCTGGTCGAGGAGTTGAAGGAGCGCGAGGCGCAAGGCTATGCTTATGAGTCCGCCAACGCCTCGTTCGACCTTCTGGCGCGCCGCACGCTCGGCAAGGTGCCGCATTATTTCGAGGTCGAGCAATTCGACGTCAATGTCGAGCAGCGCTACAATTCGCATGGCGAGCGCGTCACCGTCGCCTTGGCCGTGGTCAAGGTCGACGTTGCCGGCGAACGCCTGATCTCCGCCGCCGAAGGCAACGGCCCCGTCAACGCCCTCGACGTCGCGCTGCGCAAGGACCTCGGCAAGTACCAGAAATACATCGAGGGCCTGACGCTGATCGACTATCGCGTCCGTATCCTCAACGGCGGTACCGGCGCGGTGACGCGCGTGCTAATCGAGAGCGAGGACGAGAACGGCGATCGCTGGACCACGGTCGGCGTGTCCCCGAACATCATCGACGCCTCGTTCCAGGCGCTGATGGATTCGGTGATCTACAAGCTCGTGAAATCGGGCGCGCCCGCGTAGGAGGAGGAGGGAGCAGGGCATGATCGACCACATCTCCGTCGGCGTCAGTCATCTCGAACGCTCCGCCGCATTCTACGAGGCCACGCTCGCTGCGCTCGGACTCACGCGCCTCGTCACACGCCCGCGCACAGTCGGTTTCGGCAAGGCCTATCCCGAATTCTGGATCAACTTACGCGAAGCCATGCCGCGCGTCCTGCCGGAGAGCGGCGTGCACATCTGCCTGCGGGTGAAGACAACGGCCGAAGTCGATGCATTCCACGCTGCCGCGCTTGCGACCGGCGGCGCATCGGATGGCGCGCCGGGCATCCGGCCACACGACCGCGTGCGCTATTATGCAGCCTTCGTCCTCGACCCCGATGGCAACCGGATCGAGGCGGTGACGTTTCCGCAGGAGTGATTACAGTTTCCGCGCGACTTCCGGCGCCATCTGCTTTTCCGCCTCGGCGATCTGGGCCACCGCCGCCTTCAGCTTCGGCAGGATCTCCTCGACGCGATCGGCCTTGAGGATATCGACCGAAAGGCCGGCGCGGATGAACTCGGTCTGGCGCATATGCGACAGCAGCGAGAACAGCGGCTCCCAGAAATTGTCGATATTGGCGAGCAGCACCGGCTTGGCGTGACGGCCGAGCTGTTTCCAGGTCAATTGCTCGACCAGCTCCTCCAGCGTGCCGACGCCGCCCGGCAGCGCCACGAACGCGTCGGAGCGCTCGAACATCAGCCGTTTGCGCTCGTGCATGTCGGGGGTGACGATCATCTCCTGCACCCGGGTCAGCGCGTTCTCCCGCTTGCGCAGGAATTCGGGAATGATGCCGGTGACGGTGCCGCCGTGATCCAGCACCGAGGTGGCGACCGAGCCCATCAGGCCCAGCGAGCCGCCGCCATAGACCAGGCGGATGTTGTTCTCGGCGAGCGCCTTGCCGAACGCCTTGGCGCCTTCGGTGAAGTGGGGATTGGTTCCGGGACCGGAGCCGCAATAGACACAGACAGTTTTGATCGTGCTCATTGGTGCCATGATGCATTGCAGCGAGGGGGCGTCAAGCCCCTCAGGTGATTCGGACTACCCGGAAATCTACCGGTAAATGGCGACAAACAATCGAAGATTCGCCATCTGGCGGGGTGCGCTCGAGCCTCGAAGCTTCTATATGACGAGCGAAAACAGTTAATCGCAACGCGCCCGCATCCGGCGGGCCCTCCAGGTTTCTTCATGAGCCCTCCGCATTCGCCCGACGTTCCTGCTGCCGCGGCCGGACCGCTGGAGCGGGCCACCCTGATGGGCACGCTGGCGCATCTGTGGCCCTATATCTGGCCCGGCGACCGCGTCGACCTGAAGATGCGGGTGGTCTGGTCGGTTGTGCTGCTGCTCGCGGCCAAGCTGATCACGCTGGCGGTGCCGTTCAGCTTCAAATGGGCGACGGACGCACTGACGGGCGCCAACACCGCGCCGGTGCAGGCCAACAATTGGCACCTCTGGGTAGTCGCATCGCCGCTGCTCCTGACTGCGAGCTACGGCGTCATGCGCATCGTGATGGCGGTGCTGACGCAATGGCGCGACGGCATCTTTGCGCGCGTCGCCATGCACGCCGTGCGCAAGCTCGCCACCATCACTTTCGTCCACATGCACGAGCTGTCGCTGCGCTTTCACCTGGAGCGCAAGACCGGAGGCCTGACCCGCGTGCTCGAGCGCGGCCGCTCGGGCATCGAGGTCATCGTCCGCATGGTGATCCTGCAACTGATCCCGACCATCGTCGAGGTGAGCTTGCTGATGGCCGTGCTGCTCTGGCAATTCGATTGGCGCTACGTGGTCGCGACGCTGATCACGGTCGCGGTTTACATGTACTACACCTATGTCGCGACCGAGTGGCGGATCGGCATCCGTCGCAAGATGAACGATTCCGACACCGAGGCGAACACCAAGGCGATCGACTCACTGCTCAACTACGAGACCGTCAAGTACTTCAGCGCCGAGGCGCGCGAGGCGCAACGCTACGACCGCTCGGTCGCGCGCTACGAGGAGTCGAGCGTCCACGCCTATACGTCGCTTGCCGTGCTCAACACGGGGCAGGCCGTGATCTTCACGCTCGGGCTGACCGCCACCATGCTGATGTGCGCGATCGGCGTGCGCAACGGCACCAACACGGTCGGCGATTTCGTGCTGGTCAACGCCATGATGATCCAGCTCTACCAGCCTCTGAATTTCATGGGCATGGTCTATCGCGAGATCAAGCAGGCGATCATCGACATCGAGAAGATGTTTGATGTGATCGGCCGCGTGGCCGAGATCAAGGACCTGCCCAACGCGCAGCCGCTCGTCGTCTCCGCCGGCACGGTGCGTTTCGAGGACGTGCGCTTTGCCTACGAGCCGAAGCGGCCGATCCTCAAAGGCATCAGCTTCGAGGTGCCGGCCGGCAAGACGGTTGCGATCGTCGGCCCGTCCGGTGCGGGCAAATCGACGATCTCGCGACTCTTGTTCCGCCTCTACGATGTCTCCGGCGGCAAGATACTGATCGACGGCCAGGACATCCGCGAGGTCACGCAAGCCTCGTTGCGCGCCTCGATCGGCATGGTGCCGCAGGACACGGTGCTGTTCAACGACACCATCCGTTACAACATCCGCTACGGCCGCTGGGACGCCAGCGACGCCGAGGTCGAGGAAGCCGCGAGCCTCGCGCAGATCGACAAATTCATCCGCATGGCGCCGATGGGTTACGAGACCCAGGTCGGCGAGCGCGGCCTCAAACTGTCCGGCGGCGAAAAGCAGCGCGTCGCGATTGCGCGAACCGTGCTGAAGGCGCCGCCGATCCTGGTGCTGGACGAGGCGACCTCGGCGCTCGATACCCACACCGAGCACGAGATCCAGGGCGCGCTCGACCGCGTGGCCAAGAACCGCACCTCGCTGGTGATCGCGCACCGGCTCTCGACCATCGTCGGTGCCGACGAGATCATCGTGCTCGACCAGGGCCGCATCGCCGAGCGCGGCACCCATACCAGCCTGCTCGCACAGGACGGTCTCTACGCCAGCATGTGGAACAGGCAGCGCGAGGCCGAGGCTGCGCGCGAGAAACTGGCCCGGATGGCCGACAGCAGCGAGGCGCCCAACCGGGAGCCGCCGCCGGTCGAGGATGCCCTGACGGCGCAGGCGGCCGCGGAGTGAGCTTGTCTCCGGTCCCAACTCTGGCCTAAACAGGCCCGCGACGACCCGTGCCATAACCCGAGCGGCAGATAGCGATGTCCATCCTCGATTCGATCCAACGTCAGATCCCGCCAATCCATAAGGAAGGGTATCCCTTCATCGGCGGCTTTGCGCTGGCAAGCCTGATCCTGTTCTGGCTTTGGTCACCGTTGGGGTGGATCGGCACGATCCTCACCGTGTGGTGCGCGCTGTTCTTCCGCGATCCGGTGCGCGTGACGCCGCAGCGCGACGGGCTCGTGATATCGCCCGCCGACGGGCGCGTCTCGATGATCACCATGGCGCTGCCGCCGGCCGAACTCGGGCTCGGCGACCGGCCGCTGCCGCGCATCTCGGTCTTCATGAGCGTGTTCAACTGCCACGTGAACCGCGCTCCCGTCGCGGGCAGGGTGGACCGCATCGCCTATCGGCCCGGCCTGTTCATCAATGCCGAGCTCGACAAGGCGAGCGAGGACAATGAGCGCAATTCGCTGGTCATCTCGACGCCTCAGGGGCGCATCGGCGTGGTCCAGATTGCCGGCCTCGTGGCCAAGCGCATCGTCTGCTTCGTCAAGGAGGGCCAGGCGCTTGGCGCCGGTGAGCGCTTCGGCCTGATCCGCTTCGGCTCGCGGCTCGACGTCTATTTGCCTGTCGGCACCAAGGCGCTGGTCTCGGAGGGGCAGACCGCGATTGCCGGCGAGACCATCCTGGCTGATCTCACCGGCGACGATCCGAGCCGCGCCTACCGCGCCAGTTAACCATTAAGTCGAGGTTCTGCCGCGATGGCGGAGGCAGAAGCGGCTTGCTATATCTCGCTACGAGGTAAGGACAAGCCATGACGCCTTATGATGTGAGAGACCCCGAACTCCGCCGCCGGCGGTTCCGCCCGATCCCGGTGCGGATGCTGGTGCCCAACGTCATCACGCTGCTGGCGATCTGTGCCGGGCTTACGGCGATCCGGCTGTCCATCGAGGGGCGGATGACGCTTGCCGTCTACGCCATCGTCTTCGCGGCCGCGCTCGACGGCATTGACGGCCGCGTCGCGCGCCTGATCAAGGGCCAGTCCAAATTCGGCGCCGAGCTCGACAGCCTCGCCGATTTCGTCAATTTCGGCGTCGCCCCCGGCCTGATGCTGTACTTCTGGCAGCTGCACGAACTCGGCAATGCCGGTTGGATCGCCGCGATGGTGTTCGCGATCTCGATGTGCCTGCGGCTCGCGCGCTTCAACGCCACGCTGGACGATCCGAACAAGCCGGCCTTCGCCGCCAATTTCTTCACGGGTATGCCGGCGCCAGCGGGTGCAATCACCGTGATGTTGCCGATCTATGCGGCGTTCCTCGACTTGGGGCGCTGGCCTGCGGCGCTGACGGCCGGCTACACGCTGCTCATCGCTTTCCTGATGGTGTCGCGCCTGCCTGTGTTCTCGGGCAAGAGCATTCGCATGCGGGTGCCGCCCGAGTTGGTGCTGCTCGCGTTCGTTGCGGTGATCTTCTTTATCGCTCTGCTGATCAGTTATCCCTGGTACGTGCTCTCGATCGGCACGGTGCTGTATCTGGCCTCCCTCCCGTTCGGTTTCAAATCCTATCGTGACCAGGCACGCGCGATGGAAGCCAGTGCGGCCGCGGGAGGAGGCGAAGTCCCGTCACCGCCCTCGGCGCCGACGCTGGCAAACCTGTCCGAGCCGCCGCATGACGATGACCGGCCTGGGCGGCTGCACTGAGCGATCCATCGCGGATATCTGCCATGAGGGCGCCTGAGTTGGGTTGAGGCCTAATCTCGGCTATATCGCCTGTGACGGCGGCACCGCGCCAACAGCGGCCGCCAATCTGGGAGAGAACGCTGTGACCAATTCCGCGACCGGGCCGCTGCCCGCTTCCGTCCTCGAAGCGCTGGGCCGCTATGATACGCCGACGATCTGCAATGCCATGGAGATCGTGGCGCCCGAGCGCCGCCTGATCGGCTACACCACCAAGCAGCTGGTTTGCCCGTTCCCTGATCTGCCGCCGATCGTCGGCTATGCCCGCACGGTTGCGATCCGCTCGGTGCTGAAGTCCTCGCTATCAGCCGAAGAGCAGTCGAAGCGCCGCATCGACTATTATGAATATGTCGGCACCGGCCACGGCCCGCGCATCTCGGTGATCCAGGACATCGACGGCCCCGACGTCGGCTATGGCGCGTTCTGGGGCGAGGTGCAGAGCAATGTGCACAAGGCGCTCGGCTGCCTCGGCGTCATCACCGACGGCTCGATCCGCGACATCCCGCAATGGGCCCCGGGCTTCCAGGCGCTGGCCGGCTCGATCGGCCCGTCCCATGCCTGGGTGCATGCGGAGAGCTTTGGCGGCGAGGTGCGCGTCGCCGGCATGACGGTGAAGTCGGATGATCTGATCCACGCCGACCAGCATGGCGCGATCGTGATTCCGATCGATGTTGCTGCGAAACTGCCTGAGGCCGCCGAACTCTGCGGCCGCCGCGAGACGCCGATCCTCGATATCGCGCGCAGTCCCGACTTCTCGCTGGAAAAGCTCAAGGCTGCGCTGAAGCGCTCGGCGGAGATTCACTAAGTAACGCCATGGACATGCGCGGCAAGACGGTGCTGATCACGGGCTCGACCGATGGTGTCGGGCGCTATGTTGCAACCCGCCTTGCCGCCGAAGGCGCAAACGTCCTGATCCATGGCCGGAGTGCCGAGCGCGCGAAGGCGTTGATCGACGACATCGTGAAGGCCGGGCACGCCGCGCCGACCTTCTATCAGGCCGATTTGTCGTCGATGGCTGGTACGCGTGAGCTCGCCGCGGCCGTGATCCGTGATCACAGACGTCTTGATGTTCTCGTTAGCAATGCCGGCATCGGCTCGCAGAACGACGGGCCGCATCGGCAGGAGAGCCGCGACGGTCACGAACTGCGCTTTGCCGTGAACTACCTCTCGGGCTTCCTGCTCGCCCATCTGCTGCTGCCGTTGTTGAAAGCCGCCGCGCCGTCGCGCATCGTCAACGTTGCTTCGCTCGGCCAGCACCCGATCGATTTCGACGATGTCATGATCACCAAGGGCTATAGCGGCTCGCGCGCCTATGCGCAGAGCAAGCTGTCGCAGATCATGTTCACGATCGACTTCGCCGAGGAGTTGAAAGGCACCGGTATCACCGTGAACTCCCTACACCCAGCGACCTACATGAACACCACCATGGTCCGCGCCGGCGGCATCACGCCGATGTCGACCGTCGAGCAGGGCGGCGCGGCGATCCTGCATCTGGTCGAAGGCGACGACGTCGCCGGCAGGAGCGGCCTGTTCTTCAACGGCATGAACGAGGCGCGCGCCAATCCCCAGGCCTATGATGCCGACGCGCGCAGGCGCCTTCGCGCGCTCAGCCTGGAGTTGACAGGATTATCGTCCTGACGGCCTCATTTATGGTTAGCAAAACGTTGAGATTCATGTCGCAGAACGGCAAAGCCGTCGTTCTTTCTACGCGCTGCGCCGCTCCGTCGCATCGGCTGAACTTAACCTTTACGCGGCTTTAAGGGCGGCGCTCTAGGGTTTCCGATGCGGTTCGGGGTTGGGCCGCACCACCGGCCAGGACGGCCGTTGTCGCGTATGCGTTGGAGTCTCCCATGGATATCATGACGAGCGTCGGCCTCGTGGCGGGCATTATCGTCATCGCGACGATGATGCTGCTCGGCGGCGATCTCCACATGTTCATCTCCGAACATGCGATGATCATCATCTTCGGTGGATCGACCGCCGCGACCATGATCCGCTTTCCGCTGTCGGCGCTGATGCACGGCCTGCCGCTCGGCGCCAAGTTCGCCTTCACAATGAGCCGTCTGTCGGCTCATGATCTCGTCGACGAGCTCGCCCGCATTGCCGAAATCGCCCGCAAGCAAGGCCCGGTCGGCCTCGAAAAGGTCGAGACCGATGAGCCGTTCCTCGCCAAGGGCATCCGTTACGTCGCCGACGGCTACGACCTCGATTTCATCCGCGACAATCTCGAGCGTGATCGCGACAATTTCCTGATGCATCTGGACGAGGGCAGCAAGATCTATCGTGCCGTCGGCGATTGCGCCCCGGCCTTCGGCATGGTCGGCACGCTGATCGGCATGGTGCAGATGTTCGCCAACATGACCGACCCGTCCAAGCTCGGCCCGTTCATGGCGACCGCGCTGCTCGCGACGCTCTACGGCGCGCTGGTCGCCAACCTGTTCTGCATCCCGATCGCCGACAAGCTGCATGGCAAGTTGCTCGACGAAGAGACCAACCGAACGCTGATCATCGACGGCATCTTGATGATCCGCGACTCCAAGAGCCCGACGCTCGTGCGTGAAATGCTGCTGGCCTACCTGCCGGAAAAGCATCGCCACGCCGAGGGTGAGCCGGTGCCGGCGTAAGCCCGTCCGCCGGGATATTGAGAGATGGCCAAGAAGAAGCGCGGCGATGCTCACGGAGGCGGTCACGGCTGGTTCGTGACCTTCGCCGACCTGATGGGCCTGATGATGAGCTTCTTCGTGATGCTCGTGGCGTTCTCGACGCAGGATGCCAACAAGCTGAAGGTCGTCGCCGGCTCCATGCGTGATGCTTTCGGTGTCCAGAGCGAAGCTCGCTACGCCGGCATCGTCGAGTCCGACGGTTTGCCGACCCGGCCGCGGCTGAAGAACGTCGATCACATCGAGCCCGAGGACGCCTCCAACACGCCGACGCCGGACCAGGAGGATCGCGACCGCACGCAGGGCGCGAAGATGAAGATCGACCGCAATTTTGCGCTCGCCGCAGCCTCGCTGCGTCAGGCGTTGCAGGACATGCCGGAACTGACCGAGATGTCCAAGCACATCATGTTCGAGGAAACCAAGCAGGGCCTTAACCTCGAGATCGTCGACCAGGACGGCCGCTCGATGTTCGCTGACGGATCCAAGGTGCCCTACGATCGCACCCGTCGCCTGATTGAGAAGCTCGCCGTTCCGCTCAAGGCGACGCCCTTGCGCGTCTCCATCGCCGGTCACACCGCTGCGGGCTTCGTGCCGACGCGCAGCGATTACGGCGCCTTCGACTTGTCGGCTGACCGCGCCAACGCCGTGCGCCAGATCCTCGAACGGGAAGGTCTGCCGCCGTCGCACATCTTTGCCGTCTCCGGTAAGGCGGACACCCAGCCGCTGTTTCCGGACGATCCGTCGCTCGCCGCGAATCGCCGTGTGACCATCACCTTGATGCGCGAAGATCCGCCGCTGCCGCCGAACTTGAAGCCCTAAGTTCCCTGAGCTACCATTTTACCTGAGGCTGTCGGTCGCGATGGCGTCCAGCGTGGCCGCGCCGTCACAGCATCTGCCGTGGCGCCTGCTATGGTGACGGGCCGAGGCGCCCCGGAAGTGTCGAGAGCGCCGGATCAATTCCTGGGACGAAGCGTTTTCCACCCGCATGACGGCGAGCATCACATCGACCGAGACCCAGGACGGGCCGGTCAAATCAGGTTTTTGGGCCCTGACGCTCGGGAGCATTGGCGTCGTCTTCGGCGACATCGGCACCTCGCCGCTGTACGCGTTTCATGAGGCGGTCAGGGGCGCGGCTCATGGCGCGCCGGTGACGCGGATCATGGTGCTCGGTGTGCTCTCGCTGATTCTGTGGGCGCTGCTGATCGTCGTCACCGCCAAATACGTGTTGTTGCTGCTGCGCGCCGACAATAATGGGGAGGGCGGCACGCTCTCGCTGATGGCGCTCGGTCAGCGCGCGCTGGGACGTCGGAGTTGGCCCCTGCTGGCGCTCGGCGTGGTCGGCGCCTCCATGTTCATCGGCGATTCCATGATCACGCCGGCGATCTCGGTGCTGTCGGCGGTCGACGGCCTCAAGCTCGCAACGCCTGCGTTCGAGCACTATGTCGTGCCGCTCACGGTGCTGATCCTGGTGCTGCTGTTCGCGGTGCAGAGCAAGGGGACCGCGCTGGTGGCCTCGGCCTTCGGGCCGGTGATGGTGATCTGGTTTACGGTCCTTGCGGTGCTGGGCGTCATTCACATCGCCGACGATCCGTCGGTGCTGGCTGCGATCAATCCTTACTACGCGCTGCAATTCCTGCTGTCGCACGGCACGATTGGCTTGGTGACGCTTGGCGCCGTATTCCTGGCGGTGACCGGCGGCGAAGCGCTCTATGCTGATCTCGGCCATTTCGGCCGCAAGCCAATCCAGTCGGCCTGGATGTTCTTCGTGCTGCCGTCGCTGCTGATCAACTATTTCGGGCAGGGCGCGCTTGTGCTGTCCGACCCAGGCGCAATCGAGCACTCGTTCTACCGCATGGTGCCCGAGCATCTGGTGCTGCCGCTGGTCGGGCTTGCGACCGCGGCCACCGTCATCGCGAGCCAGGCGGTGATAACAGGCGCCTATTCGCTGGTCTATCAGGCGGTGCAACTCGGCCTCCTGCCGCGCTTTGAGGTGCGCTACACCTCCGAAACGCATGCTGGCCAGATCTATTTGCCGCGCGTCAACCGGTTGCTGCTGATCGGGGTGATGCTGCTGGTGTTGCTGTTCCGCACGCCCAGCAATCTGGCGTCGGCCTATGGCATCGCGGTCTCCACCACCATGGTCGCCGACGGCATCATGGGCTTTGTGGTGATCTGGAAATTGTGGAACTGGAAGGCCGCGACCGCAGCAGCCGTGATCCTGCCCTTCGTCATGGTGGACATAACTTTCTTCAGTGCCAATCTGCTGAAGCTGCTCGAAGGCGCCTGGGTGCCGCTGCTGTTCGGCGCCGCGATGGCGGGGACGGTCTGGACCTGGCGGCGCGGCTCGGGGATCCTGATCCAGAAGACACGCCGGATCGAGGTGCCGTTGGACGAGCTGATCCGGAGCCTCGAAAAACGACCGCCGCACATCGTCAAGGGCACGGCGGTGTTCCTGACCAGCGATCCTGCTTTCGTGCCGACCGCGCTGCTGCACAATCTCAAGCACAACAAGGTGCTGCACGAGCACAACGTGATCCTGACCATCGAGACCGCGCACACGCCGCGGGTCGATCTCTCGGAGCGCTTCAAGATGGAGAAGATCAGCGATAAGTTTTCCAAGGTCCGGCTGCGCTTCGGCTTCATGGAGCAGCCGAACGTGCCCAAGGCGCTGGCGATCGCGCGCAAGCAGGGCTGGCAGTTCGACATCATGTCGACGTCGTTCTTCGTGTCGCGGCGATCGCTCAAGGCGTCGGCGCAATCAGGCATGCCGCTCTGGCAGGACCATCTGTTCATCGCGCTCAGCCGGTCTGCGAACGATGCGACCGACTATTTCCAGATTCCGACCGGCCGCGTGGTTGAAGTCGGAACCCAAGTCACCATCTGAGGGATCAATTGGGACGCAAGAGCGGACCCATGCAGATTTTGCATGCCAAGGGCCCAGAATCGGGCTAGGCTATGCCGGCAGCGCAGGACTATAAGCCGCGCGCTCTCTTCAGCCGTTGTGCAGTGAAGCATTGTTAGAGGCCACCAGGCTCTCCCATGACAAGTGACGTAGCAGTTCCCGCCCCGGAAACGGCGGCGGCCAATGGGCATGGCGATGCCCACACCACCGCCGGTTTCGGCGCGCTGACGCTTGGCAGCATCGGCGTGGTCTATGGCGATATCGGCACCAGCCCGCTCTACGCGTTCCGCGAGGCGGTGATGGCGGCGTCCGGTGCGGAAGGCGCGCCGACGCCGATGGCTGTCCTCGGCGTGGTGTCCCTGATCCTGTGGGCGCTGATCGTCGTGGTGACGCTCAAATACGTCGTGATCCTCCTGCGCGCCGACAACAACGGCGAGGGCGGCACACTGGCCCTGATGGCGCTGGCCCAGCGCGCGGTCGGCACCGGCGGGTCGACCATCGTCATGCTCGGCATCATCTCCGGCGCGCTGTTCTACGGCGATGCCGTGATCACGCCGGCGGTATCGGTGCTGTCGGCGCTCGAAGGCATGAAGGACGTCACGTTGACCTTCGAGCCCTACATCGTACCGCTGACCGTGGTGATCCTGGTCGTCCTGTTCGCCGTGCAATCGCGCGGCACCGCCCGCGTTGCGGCGTTCTTCGGACCGGTGATGTGCGTCTGGTTTGGCGTGATTGCGGCCGCGGCGATCGTTCCGATCATCCAGCAGCCGCAGGTGCTGCTCGCGCTGAACCCCTATTATGCGATGTCGTTCATGCTCCACCACGGCATCATCGGCTTTGTCACTCTGGGCGCGGTGTTTCTGGCGGTCACTGGCGCCGAGGCGCTCTATGCGGACCTCGGCCATTTCGGCAAACGGCCGATCCAGACCGCCTGGCTGTTCATCGTGCTGCCGTCGCTGGCGCTGAACTACCTGGGGCAGGGCGCGCTCGTCCTCGGCGATCCCGCCGCGATCGAGAGCCCGTTCTTCCAGCTCTTCCCGCAAGGCTTCGTCCGCGGCAGCATGGTCGTGCTGGCTACGGCCGCCACCGTCATCGCGAGCCAGGCCGTCATCACCGGCGCCTATTCGCTGACGCGACAGGCGATCCAGCTCGGGCTGCTGCCGCGCTTCGAAATTCGCCATACGTCTGAAGCCCATTCGGGGCAGATCTTCATCCCGCGCATCAACCAGCTGCTGCTGGTGGCGGTGATCATGATGGTGCTGCTGTTCCGCTCCTCCAGCGCGCTGGCGTCGGCCTATGGCATCGCCGTGACCGGCACCATGGTGGTCACCGGCATGATGGGCTTTGTCGTGGTCTGGAAGGCCTGGAAGTGGTCGCCGCTGGGGGCGGCCGCCCTGATCGCGCCGTTCCTGTTCCTCGACCTGACCTTCCTCGCTGCGAACCTTCTCAAGGTGTTCGAGGGCGGCTGGGTGCCGCTGGCGCTCGGCTCTCTCATGATCATCATGATGTACACATGGCGGCGGGGCAGCCGGCTGTTGTTCGAGAAGTCGCGCAAGCTGGAATTCCCGCTCGCTGACCTCGTGGCGATGCTGGAGAAGCGGCCGCCGCAGCGGGTGCCGGGAACCGCCGTGTTCCTGACCAGTGATCCCCTGAGCGCGCCGACCGCGCTGATGCATAGTCTGAAACACTACAAAGTGCTTCACGAGAAGAATGTCATTCTCACCATCGAAACCGCGCAGACCCCGCGCATCGATCCGGCCGAGCGGGTGAAGCTGGAGGCGATCAGCCCGACCTTCTCCAAGGTGACGCTGAAGTTCGGCTTCATGGAATCGCCCAACGTGCCGAAGGCGCTTGCCATCGCCCGCAAGCTTGGCTGGCAGTTCGACATCATGTCGACCTCGTTCTTCCTGTCGCGGAGGGCGCTGAAGCCCGCGGCCCATTCGGGCATGCCGCGCTGGCAGGACCGCCTGTTCATCTCGCTCAGCCGCTCCGCCAACGATGCCACCGACTATTTCCAGATCCCTTCGGGGCGCGTCGTCGAGGTCGGCACGCAGGTGACCATCTAGGCAGGCAAACCAAAGCCGCACTTCAAGTCGCTGCGATTTAGCTTTAACTTGCGCAAGGCAGCTCAAGCCTTTGTAGCGCTTGATTTTCGCATGCCGAGAGGCGAGGTTGCGCGCCGGCCGGGATCGCCCGGCGAGCGACCCGCGACGTTGGAGGATGAAGTGGCAAATCAAGTACAGGATCTGACCCCCGACGAGGTTTCCAAGGGTGTCGCGGAGGGCCGCTACCTGCTGGTCGACGTCCGCGAGCCCAACGAGGTCGAGGCCGAGGCCTATCCTTACGGCGTGGTCGTGCCGCTCTCGACCTTCGATCCCAAGGCGATCCCTGATCCCCAAGGCAAGCAGGTCGTGTTCGCCTGCCGCTCGGGCAAGCGCTCGGTGACCGCCTCGCTCGCCGCCCAGGCCGCGGGCCTTCCCTACGACAAGCATCTGGCCGGCGGCATGCTCGGCTGGAAGGCGGCGGGTCTTCCCAGCAAGGTCGGTGGCTAAGGGCAGCGATGACGACCAAGAGCTCCTCGCTGAACAAGGTCTTCGCCGACCTTCCCGTCACCATCTTCGAGGCGATGTCGCAGGCCGCGCGCGACAACAACGCCATCAATCTCGGCCAGGGCTTCCCTGATGATCCCGGCCCCGAGGACATCCGCCGTGCCGCGGCCGAGGCCTCCCTGAACGGCTACAACCAGTATCCGTCGATGATGGGCATCCCGGAGCTGCGCCAGGCGGTCGCGACCCATTACGGTCACTGGCACGGCCTCAAGCTCGATCCGATGAGCGAGGTGATGGTGACGTCAGGCGGCACCGAGGCGCTGACCTCGGCGATCCTGTCGGTGGTGCAGCCGGGCGACGAAGTCGTCTGCTTCCAACCGGTCTATGATTCCTACCTGCCGATCATCCGCCAGGCCGGTGGCATTCCGCGCCTGGTCCGGCTCGAGCCGCCGGGCTGGCGACTGAATGACGACATGCTGAAAAGCGTCTTCAATTCAAAGACCAAGGCGGTGCTCTTCAACAACCCGTTGAATCCCAGCGCGGTGGTCTATCCGCGTGAGGATCTCGAACTCTTGGCGCGCTATTGCCAGGAGTTCGACGTCATCGCGATCTGCGACGAGGTCTGGGAGCACGTCACCTTCGACGAGCACAAGCACATCCCGCTGATCACCATTCCCGGCATGCGCGAGCGCACCATCAAGGTCGGCTCGGCCGGCAAGATCTTCTCGCTGACGGGCTGGAAAGTCGGCTTCGTCTGCGCCGCGCCGCCGCTCTTGCGTGTTGCTGCCAAGGTGCACCAGTTCCTGACCTTCACCACCGCGCCGAACCTCCAGGCCGCCGTCGCCTACGGCCTCGGCAAGCCGGACGAGTACTTCCTGTCGATGCGCAAGGATCTGACGCGGAGCAGGGACCGCCTGACCAAGGGGCTGGAGAGCCTCGGCTTTCCGGTGTTGAAGTCGCAAGGCACCTACTTCCTCACCGTCGACCTGTCGCCGCTCGGGCTGAACGAGAGCGATGCCGAGTTCTGCTGGCGGATCGTCAGGGATTACAAGGTCGCCGCGATCCCGGTCTCCGCATTCTACGAGCAGGACCCCGTGACCTCGGTGGTCCGCTTCTGCTTTGCCAAGAAGGACCAGACGCTCGACACTGCACTCGAGCGGCTGTCGGACGCGATACGCGCACGCAAGAGGTAGACAGAGATGACGAACGTCAGCCGCCCGGGGTTCCGCCTCGGCCTCGCAATCGCCGCCGCGCTGACGTTGCTCTCCGCTCCCGCCGGGGCCGAGGAGCGGGTCGTCAACTTCTACAACTGGTCGAACTACATGGCACCCGGCGTCCTTGAGGACTTCACCAAGGAGACCGGCATCAAGGTGGTCTACGACACCTTCGATGCCAACGAGACGCTGGAGACCCGCCTGATGGCCGGCAAGTCCGGCTACGACGTCGTGGTGCCGACGGCCTATTTCCTGCAGCGCCAGATCAAGGCGAACATCTTCCAGAAGCTCGACAAGGCGAAGCTGCCGAACCTCGCCAACGCCTGGAGCGTGGTGACCGCGCGGCTCGGCACCTACGATCCCGGCAATGTCTACGCCGCGAACTACATGTGGGGCACAACGGGCATCGGCTACAACGTCGCCAAGCTGAAGCAGATCCTCGGGCCGGACGCGAAGGTCGATAGCTGGGACATCGTCTTCAAGCCGGAGAATTTGGCGAAATTCAAAGACTGCGGCGTGCACATGCTCGACTCCGCCGACGACATCTTTCCGGCGGCGCTTAGCTGGCTCGGGCTCGATCCGAACTCGACCAAGCAGGCCGACCTCGAGAAGGCCGCCGACGTCGTGGCGAAGGTTCGTCCCTCGGTGCGAAAATTTCACTCGTCCGAATATCTGAGCGCGCTCGCGACCGGCGAGATCTGCTTCGTGGTCGGCTGGTCCGGCGACATCATGCAAGCCCGCGCCCGCGCCGCGGAGGCCAAGAGCGGTGTCGAGATCGGCTACGCCATTCCGAAGGAGGGCGCGCAGATGTTTTTCGACAATCTCGCGATCCCCGCGGATGCCAAGAACGTTAGGGAAGCCTACGAGCTGATCAACTATCTCTACCGTCCGGAGGTCGCCGCCAAGAACTCGGACTTCCTGTCCTATGCCAACGGCAACCTCGCGAGCGAGAAGCTGGTCGATCCGAAAATTCTGAACGACAAGAACATCTATCCTGACGAGGCGACGCTCGCGAAACTCTTCGTCATCACCGCGCGCGATCCGGCGACGCAGCGGATCATCAACCGGCTTTGGACCAAGGTGAAGACGGGACGGTAGCGGGGCCGCGGTCGATCGCAGGACCATCCGGCAACTCAAACCCGCAAAACAACCCCATGCACAGTAGAGCTGTCTCTGCCGCGTTGTCGACGGCGGCGGTCGTTAAGTCCTCATGTTGATTGGGTTTATCGGCCGGCGGGCGCAATCATCCGATCCGCCGCGCGAATTGAGCCGCAACACGATGTTCATTGTCGGTGTTGCGGAAAGCTGATAGAGGTGAAGACCTCGCGTGACTGGCGACATCGGATGGAGCACCATCGGGAAGCGCGGGGCATCTGCCGCTCGCCTGGGCGATTGGGGGAACAACCCCGATCAAAATGCTTCATTTGGAGCGGCCCATGCTGACGTCGATCAAGATCACCGGACTGCAGACTTACGGCTATCACGGCCTGTTCGAGGAGGAGCGAACGCTCGGACAAAAATTCAGTTTTGATATTTTTGCCGACCTGCAGGAAGTCCGGACCCACCTCAGCGACGATCTGGATTCGTCGGTGCGCTATGACGCCGTCGTCGACGAAGCCGTGCAGATCGCGGCATCCGGCAAATTCCAGACCCTGGAAGCACTTGGCGAGACGATCGCTGCAGGACTGCTGCGACGCTTCTTCGTCATGGACAGCGTGACGGTCGCCGTTGCGAAGTCCAGTCCGCCGATTGCTCATGCGATCAACCTGGTCGGCGTCCAGGTCAGCCTTCGACGCGCCGAACTCGCCGGCGCCTGACGCTCTCCAGCAATCCAGCGAGCTCCGGGCTCGCGATCCCCGGAGGAGATGCGCGTGGTGATGCCAACACACCTCGATCCAGACTGGACAATTCGGCCGTTCCGGCGCGGTGACGCGCCGGAGGTCCGGCGGCTCATCGAATCCGTCTGGTGTGAGCACTTTCAAGATCACCCGGACCCATTCGTCCGGGACTTCATCTATTCCCGTCTGTCGGACGTCGACAACGCAGACAGCGTCTACGCCGACCGGGCTCTGTTCTTGTGTGCGATCGCCGAAGGCGCAATCGTCGGCACCGGCGCAATCAAGCGGTTCGACGATCGAGAGTGCGAAATGGTTCGCATGTTCGTCGCCCCCGTCTACCGAGGCCGCGGGATCGCGCGGACGATTGCCGATCGCCTCGTCAGCTTTGCCGGGAATGCGGGATATGATCGCATCCGCTTGGCCAGCAACAACGCGCTGACGGCCTCGCATCGGCTTTACGAAAGGATGGGCTTTCAGCTCACAGCTGCATGGGATGCCGGCGGCGAGGTGCACTCGCGCCATTACGTTCTTAAGCTGATTGCCAGCTGATCGACTGGCTCCGTCATTGCTAGCAACGAAGCGACGAATCAAATTCAGGCTATTCCGCGCGCATCGCACGATGATGTTAGACTAACGTTATCATTCTGTAATGAACGATAAATAGGTGAGGCGCGGGGATGGCAGCAGTTCGTCGCGGACGTCCTCACCCGCGCGCAGGAGCGCCGGGTGGATTTTGCACGTCCGGGTCAGGAGCCTGCTTAAATGACATCTCCGAAGTTCTGGAAATATGCGACGCTTGGCGCGGCCTTGCTGCCGTCACTGGCGCACGCCGATTCCATTCCGTCGACGCCGCCGGTGAATTTCACCAACAGTTCGAGCGCGTCGGTCGGATCCACGATCGTCAACATCCTGGATTCCTATACTCATCTCATGCAGGCCGATCCCAGGCTGCGCAACGGCGCGGGGGTCATGGAGCAGAATTACCTGACCGTCGTCAGGATGACCCAGGAGCGCACGCCGGCGCAGACGCTCGCCGCCATCCACGACGACCGGACCTCGCAGCCCTACAGCGTCCTCAACGGGCTCGGCCCGCTGACGTCGTCCTTCATGACGGGCATCGGCTCGTCCACGACAGCGACGCCGCCTGCGAGCCTGACGCCGACCTCGTATCAGGTGACCACGCTGCAGGATTACGATGCGAGTGCGCACGGCATCAACTATCTCAACAGCGCCACCATCGGCTTCACCGCCTTCGGTGATGGCACCGCGACGCCATTGGCCGAAGCCGCGACCTTCCTCAACACCACCATCCGCAACAACGCCTCGACCGAACCGCCGAAGCGCACCTTCGAGCGCTATATGGGCTCGACCACACCGGTGGTGAATCCCGCGTCGATCACTTCGGGTGTGATCAGCCCGCTCGATGCGCGCTACGGCAATTACAACGCCGTGAGCAACAAGGCCGGTCTCTCGGTCGCGGACACCGCGCAGTTCGTCGTTCCCACTTATTTCAGCAGCTTCGCAGTCCCGGTTGCCTATTACAACACGCTGAACTGGGTGCGCGGCTTCGCGGTGACGCCGGCTCTGGTTGCCGCCAATGGCGGCCAGCCAATCACCGTTCCCGACGTCGGAAGCTTCGATGCGTCAGGCAATTTCACGCCGGTTCAGTTCGGTGCGGGTGACTTCGTTCCGGGCATCGGCACCGCGCCGCGCCCGTTCCGGCTGTCGACCAAGGTCAAGGTCCCCACGCTGCTGTGGCAGATCGCGAACGGCACCAATCCCTACGGTGACGGCGCCTTCGTCAGTGGCCACACCAATCTGGCCTACAACCAGGCGCTGGGCCTGGCCTTCCTGGTGCCGCAGCAATTCGAAAGCCTGCTGGTCCGCGCTGCCGACCTCGGCAACAATCGCATCTTTGCCGGCATGCACGCGCCGCTGGATGTGATTGGCGGCCGCATCGAGGCGACGGCCATCGTCGCAACCAACATCTACGGCGCGCTCTACGGTCCTTTTGGTAATCGGCTGGACTGGACCAATTCCGCCAACGCCTCCGCCTATGCGATCTACCAGGCCCACATGAAGACCCAGAAATACCTGGCGCAGTCCTGCGGCACGAGCACGGTGGAAGAGTGCCTCAAGCGGACGGGCGGTCATCGCGACGACGACGATCGCGATCATCGCGATGGCCGCGACCGTCGGGACGGGTGGGATCACGATCGCGACGGGTTCGACTACAACCTCGATCCAGACGATATCAGGGGCTACACTTATCGCATGACCTACGGGCTCGCGCTCGCGGCATCGATGAAACTGCCTGAGACCGTCCCGGTGCAGGCGCAGGTGCTGCTGCTGACCCGTTTCCCCTATGCGACCGACGAGCAGCGCACCGAGATCCTGCGCAGCACGGCACTGCCGGCGGGCTTCGCTCTGCTCGACGGCAACACCTGGGATGGCTGGGGCCGGCTCAACCTCTACGCCGCGGTGAGGGGCCACGACTCGTTCTTCCGCGCGGTGAAGGCGGCGACGGGGCAGTGAGGTCGGTGGCGCGGTGCTCGGGATCGCTTGCGGTCCCGAGCTAAGCGCGAGAGCCTTTACCGCCACCGCCGGTGCAGCCAGAGCCACTGCTCGGGATATTCGCGCACCCAGCCTTCCACCACGTTGGTGATCGCCTGCGTCGTCCCCTGGATATCGATCTTGCCGTCGGCATCGCGCACCGGCGGGATCTCCTCGGTCAGCTCGGCGCGGAAGCGGTAGCCGGGAAGGCGGATGATGCGCACGCCGTGGATCGGGCACTCGACCTGGCGCACCAAGCGCGCCAGCGTCGGGTTGGCGCGGGTCTTGCGGCCGAAGAAGGTGACCTCGACGCCGCCGGTGAGATACTGGTCGATCAGGATCGCGACATGCTTGCCGTCCCTGAGCGCCTGTCCGAGCCGCAAGGGTGCATCGCGGCCCGCGGGGATCAGCGTGCCCATGTTGACCTGGCGCATCTCCTGGATGATGCGGTCGGCGGAGGCGATGTTCGGACGGCGATAGAGGATCGCAGTGTCGAGTCCATGTGCGACAGCGGCGAGCGCCGGCAATTCCCAATTGGCCAGATGCGAGGCAAAGATCAGCGCCGGCTTGCCGTCGTCCCTGAGTTGGTCGTGCAACTCGACGGTGCGCGGCGGCAGTTCGATGCGGCTGCGTTCCGGATGCTCGCGATCGTAGTCCCAGACGTGGTCCATATGGGCAAACTCGGCGCCGACGCGGCCGAGATTGTCCCATACGCCCATCAGGATCTGCTCGATCTCTTCCGGCGATTTCTCGGGAAATGCAGCCGTGAGGTTGGCGCGGCCGATACGATGCTCGCGCAGGCGCGGACCGATCATCTTGGTGACGCGCGCGAAAAAGTCCGAAGTCTTGACCGGATCGAAATAGCGCGTGGTGCGCAGCATGCCGACGGTGGCCGCGCCGATCAGGGCGCCGCCGATCGATTTCGCTGCATTCCGCGCGCGAATCTTCGTGCCGATAGAAATCAGCGCCATGCGTCCGGTCAGGCCGGTTCGCGGGTCAGGATCAGCGAGGCGTTCTGGCCGCCGAAGCCGAATGAGTTCGACATGACGGCGGTAACACGGGCATCGCGCGCCTTGTTGCCGACCACGTCGAACAGGATCGTTGGATCCGGATTGTCGTAATTGATGGTCGGCGGAATGCGCTGATGTTCGAGCGTGAGCAGCGAGAAGATCGCTTCGACCGCGCCGGCGGCCGAGATGGTATGGCCGACCATTGACTTGTTGGAGGTGACCGGGATCTTCTGCAAGAGATCGCCGAACACGGCCGAGGTCGTGTTGTACTCCATCTTGTCGTTTTCCGGCGTCGCGGTGCCGTGCGCGTTGATGTGGTCGATCTGGTCAGGCGTCATGCCGGCATCGGCCAGCGTCTTGTTCATGCAGCCGATGATCGGCTTGCCGTCGGGCGAGGAGCGGGTGCGGTGGAAGGAGTCGGTGAGCTCGCCGCAGCCGGCGATCACGCCGAGAATTTTTGCGCCGCGCGCGGTGGCCGCCTCATAGCTTTCGAGCACCAGCGCGCCTGCGCCTTCGGCCATGACGAAGCCGTCGCGGTTCTTGGAGAAGGGACGGGAGGCTGCCTGCGGCGGATCGTTCTGGGTCGACAGCGCCGAGAGCAGCGAGAAGCGCACCAGCGCTTCCGGATTGACGGTGCCGTCGGTGGCGACGCACAGCGCCGCATCGGTCTCGCCGCGGCGGATCGCTTCGACGCCGAGCTGGATCGAGGTTGCCCCCGACGCGCAGGCCGTCGACAGCGAGATCGGCGAGCCCTTGGTACCGAAGGTCTCGGCGAGGTGGGCTGCGACCGAGCCGAACATGAAGCGGTGATGATAGGCGCTGTACTTGCCGCCGCCGGAGATGCGCAGCAAATCGTCATAGGTGAAATCGGGCGCACCGACCGCGCGGCCGAGCTCACGGCGCTGCGGCCACTCGACTTCGACAGGCGCGACCGCGAGGAACAGGGGACCCGGAAAGTCACCCTTGGCGCCGATGCCGGCCTGCTCTAGGGCTTCCTGGGTGACGAGCTCAGCCATCCGCTCGGACAGGCCCGTGGAGGAGAACGGATCGACGCTGACGAAATCGACCGTGCCGGCCATGGTGGTCTTCAGGCCGTCGATCGGAAAGCGCGTGATGGTGCGGATGCCGGATTCGCCGGCAACGAGCTTGGACCAATTGTCGGCCTTACCGGCACCGAGCGAAGTCGTGATGCCCATGCCGGTGACGACGACAACGGGACGCCCGAGTTTGTCGCGTGGTGCAGTCATGTCGATCGTCCCCCGATAGAGCTAAAGCATGATCCGGAAAAGTGTGACGCGGTTTTCCGACCAGATCATGCTCAAAACAACAACCGGCTAAAGCGCGGCGCGCTTTAGCTTACTGCCTCGACCAGCGCCATGCCTTCGCCGCGCCAGTGTCCGGCTCCCACCACCACAATCTGGGTGGGCGCCCCCTGCATTTCAATCTCGGTCCCGGTCGAATCGTTCGGTGGGAACAGCGCCCCCCGCGAGATCGCGAGCGCCGCGAGCGCAATGCCGAGCGGGAATTGCGTTTCCATGGTGTGCCCGAACATCGTACCGGTCGCACGCACCGGGAAATCAGCGTGCTTCCTCAGGAAGTCGCGCTCTTCCGACGTCGCCGGCTCCGCGCCTGTCGCGCTCGAGATGATCGCGCCCTTGCCGGCGTGCTTGGGCAGCTTGTCCCATAGCTTTTCCAGCGTCGCTTTGATGTCGCCGGTCTGCTTGCGCCGGGCCAAATCGGTCACGACGCTCGAGAGTTTTGCGTATGGCTTGGCACCGCGCGCTTCGGCATGCGCCTTCGACTCCAGCACCAGGAAGGCGCCGGCCGAGCCGAGCGCGAAGCCGGCGTGGTCCTTGCGCGCCCAGACGGGTGCGAACTTGTCCTTCAGGTTGAAGTCGCCGAATTCGTAGAGCACCAGCAGGTCCTTGCGCTCGCCATTATGCGAGCCGCCGACCAGCGCAATGTCGCTCTCGCCCGAGGCGATGCGCGACAGCGCGATGCGCAGCGCGTCTGCGCCCGCAACCTCTTCGCCCATGAAGGTGCGCGAGGTGCCGCCGAGACCGTTGACGATGGCGATGTTGCCGGCGAGCAGGTTGGAGAGCTGCGCCAAGAACAGCGTCGGCCGGAGATCGCTCATCAGCCGTTCGTTGAGGAAGCCGGGCGCGTTGGCGCCCTTGGCTTCGGCGTTCAGCACGCCGGTGTCGACGTTGAGATCGCGCTCGCCACCGCCGGCGGCGACCACCATGTCGATCTTCGACAGGATGTCCTTGTTGCCCTTGATGCCGGCCGAGTCGAGCGCAAGGCCCGCAGCATAGACGCCGATGCGCTGCCAGGCTTCCATCTGGCGCTGGTCACCCTTCTTCGGGATCTGGCTGTCGAAGGAGACGGGCAGCAGCGGATGCACGATGAAGGGCGCAAAGCCCTTCTCGTCGACATTGATGCGCTTTTCCTGGAGCGCGGCCCAGTTGGCGTCGAGCCCTTCGCCGAGCGAGGTGGCAAGACCAATGCCGGTGATCCAGACTTCCGTCTGGCCGGGCTTCGAAGCGGTGTCAGTCATGGCGAGACGGCCTGTTGCGGAAAACCGACGCGGGCTGCGACCGCGTCCATGTATCCGCGCATATCCGAATTGGGGAAGGGGATCAGCGTAAAGGTGAGGCTCGAGTTCGCACGGAGCTTGCCGCCAACCCGGAGCTTCGCCTCGGTCATCGCGTAGCCCGAGCCCTCATGGGCGACGCTCGCCTCGAGCGTCATGAGGTCGCCCGGAAACACCGAGCCGCGGACCTTGGCTTCCTTCACGGCAGCGAGAATCGGCATGCGCTCGAACTTCAAGACGCCCAGCAGGAGAAAGCCCGAAGCCTGCGCCATCGATTCGATCAGCAGCACGCCGGGCATCAGGGGATAGCCCGGGAAATGCCCCTCGAAGATGGTGCTCTCCTTGGGAACCAGGGCCTCGACGACGATCGTCTTCTCGTCGACCTTGAGGTCGACGATGCGATCGATCATGTGGAAGTATTCGAGTTGCATGGTCGCCCGATTAGGCGCTCGCGCCCTTGGCGGCAACCAGCTCGTCGATGCGCGCGCACAGATTCTTCAGCACGAAATACTGCTCGGTGGTCGCCTTGCCGTCGTTGACTTCCTGCGTCCACTTTTCCAGCGGCAGCTTGATGCCGAACTGCTTGTCGATCGCGAAGGCGATGTCCAGGAAATCGAGGCTGTCGATGCCGAGGTCATCGATGGCATGGCTATCCGGCGTGATCGTGTCGCGCGGGATGTCGCAGGTTTCAGCGATGATCGTTGCGACCTGATCGAATGTGGAGGACATCACTAAGCCTTTGATATATTGCGGATATTTATCAGGTATCCCAGAGTGGCACGGTGGGTGGGCATCGCGCCCCTGATGACGCCCTCTAACCCCCCTCTGGACGGGTCGAGAGCCCGTATATCGGAGCGCCGCCCTGAGTTCAATGGAGCCGGACAGGGTGGGGAGAGGGCTGGGGACGCCGCCCCGGCGGCGGGTTTCTGCCTGACTTCGCCTTCCGCTCGCAAGATGTCTCGGGGAGGCCGGGTCTAGATGTGCGGGGTCGTGATCTTGACGCAGTCCCGCCGACCCATCAGCACGCAATCCTGGGTCCGCCGCAAATCGGCGATGCTGACGGCGAGCCAGATCCCGATCGCAGTCAGGGCGATGGTGAAGGCGAGCGCCGCGATATTGGCGAGCATGCGATGGCGGTAGTCGTCCGGCTCCTCGCGCGGCTGTTCATAGCGCGACAGGTCGAGCGGTTCGGGCGCCGCTGCATGCAGCTTCTGGACGACACCGCTGCCCCGGTGGATCACGGGAGAGGGCGTCGTGCGCGGCCTGAACTGGAGCACCCGGTGCTCGTCGTCCGAGGTTATGGGCCGCTGGGATTTCATGAGGCGGGGATTACTCCGAAGCAGCGATTTTTAGATAGCATAGGCGACACAGCGGGTGCAGAAAATCTTCTCAACGCGCACATGCATTGCGCGTTCGCATTATCTTTCATCATCGCCGCAAGCGATGTTCGAAGCCGGTTGTCATCGCGCTGTCAGGGACGTCCGGGTTGCGTTGCAGCAATCGCTTGGACAAGGGCGCCGTCCGCTTCGAACGCATGTTGCCGCGACGGGGCCGATGGCATAATCGGGAACCCTGGCCCAGCCGTTGGACCATCCTTGGAATCACCAGCCTTGGAATCACCGGCCTTGGCAATCACCAGCCTTGGCAATCAACTGAGAGGCGCTTCGATCATGACCCCCAACGCGCGCGAGCCGAGAGTGCACCCGGTGCCGATCCTGTCGCTTCGGCCAACGCAGATGACGGTCGGCATGCGTGAGGTCAAGGAGAAGCGCAAGCGCTGGCGCGAGCACGACAAGAAGAAGCAGTCCGACCTGCTCGGCACCCACATGATCCCCGTCGTCTTCGGGCCTGACGGGCGCTACTACGTGATCGACCATCACCATCTCGGCCGCGCGCTGCACGACGAGGGCATCAAGGAGGTGCTGGTCACCGTCGTCGGCGATCTCCGCATGGTCGAGAAAGAGGCGTTCTGGGGCGTGATGGACAACAAGCGCTGGGTCTATCCCTACGACAGCAAGGGCGAGCGGCGTCCGTTCCGCGATCTGCCGAAGTCGGTCGTCGACCTCAAGGACGATCCGTTCCGCAGCCTTGCCGGCGAGCTTCGCCGCATGGGCGGCTTCGCCAAGGACACCACGCCGTTTTCCGAATTCCTGTGGGCTGATTTCCTGCGCCGCAAGCTGACGCGCAAGGCGGTCGATGCCAATTTCGACAAGTCGCTCGAGAAGGCTCTGGCCGCGGCCAAGAGCAAGGATGCGATCTATCTGCCCGGCTGGTGCGGGCCGGCATCGGACGATTGAGGCGCGTCGCATCGCTCTGATGTCACGGGTGGGTGTGGAGTGTTGATGGACCGGCGCTCATTCCTGGTGGCGTCTTGCGCCGCAATGGCGTTGTCGAAGCCAGGTTACGCAGATGACCTTGACGACCTATCGGTCCGGCTGGCGACCGAGGCAAAAATATGTGCGGTGTCCGCGGCCGTCCTGAGAAACGGACACCAGGCACGACAACTATCAGTGTCCGGCTGCGGCACCGATCCTGGCCCAGCCGCTGTTTTGCAAGCCGCGTCATTGTCGAAGCCGGTCGTGGCCTACATCGTGCTTCAGATGGCGCGGCGCGGAAAATTGTCGCTGGACAGTCCGCTCAGCGAGATATTTCCCAACGGTTATTTGCACCGCCAAAATATCTTCGCGCTGAAGGAAGCTCCTAACGTCGACACGGTTCCCGTCGAAGTCTTGCGCACCGTAACACCGCGGGCACTGCTGTCTCATAGTGCCGGCTTTCCGAACTGGGCCTCCAAGGGACCGCTGACGCCGAGTTTTGCCCCAGCTGCGCGCTGGCAATATTCAGGCGAGGGATACGTGCTGCTCCAGCGCATGCTCGAAGTCGTGACCGAGCGTCCTCTCCAGCAACTTGCCGAGCAGGAGGTGTTTGCTCCGATTGGACTGACAGGCACCGCGTTCAAGCTCACCCCGGCGATACAACCAAACCTCGTTTCGGGGGCGCCTCGCCAACTCCGCTTTCCCTATGAGATCGCGGCCAGCTCGCTTTACACCACGGCGAATGACTACGCGCGCTTCGTGGCCGCCGTGCTCGGCGATGAACAATTGCTGGCGCTGATCACGCGCGATCCGGTGAAGCTCCCGATGCCAAATCTCTTCTGGGGACTGGGATGGGGGATCGAGCAGAGAGGGCGTTCAGCCGCGATTTGGCACTGGGGCAGCAATCCCGGCTTTCGTTCGCTCGCCATGGCCGATCTGGAATCACGCGATGCGGTCGTCGTGCTGACCTCGTCTGAGGCCGGGATGCCGCTCGCCAAGGCGATCTTGAGTTCGGTCTTGCCCGGAGATCATCCCGGGCTCGAGCTGGACCTGGTGCGATAGCGCCGCCATCGGCTCCTCGCGACGCACAGTATCGTCGAGCGATCTCGATGGAAGGCGCATGCTCACATCAGTCGCGCTGGAAGATCTTGGCGCCAGGATACGCACGCCTGGCGTAGTTCACGACCAGCGCGCGGTCCTGAGTTGCCAGGAACGGCGTTCGGATCCGGTAAGACCCGACGATGAGGTGCCACAAACCATTGAGCCTTTGGATGACGACTTTCATTTGAGTGTTCCTCGACGACGCTGCACGCAAGCAATTCCTGCCCGTTGCGACAGCCTTGCGATTCACGATCGAGATTGCGGACGTGAAATTCCCGATATCGTTCCGGCCCGCTGCAAGACAGCTGCAACATCTGTTAGTTGGTGACGGCGCACGATCCGATAAGCCGGACCTCATCACAGCCGCTTGAACGCAACCATTTTCCGCGCCGATGAAACCGTCCTGAAACAGAGCGAGCGCACTCACATAGGGTGGTGGAGCTCATAACAGGAGGCTCACATGCGTCGTCTGATTTTCGCAATTGCCTTGGTCGCGGTCGCGTCAGCTGGAATCTCGGCATCGTTTGCCGCAGTTCACCAGGCGAGGACTTTGACCTTCGAGGAGCGCTTCGCGCCGGCGCTTCCGCTGATGGTCAAGCACTAGCGGTTCGCCCGCGAATTAGTCGGGCTCTGCTGGCCGGATGAGGACAGCAGGCGATCCATGTCGGCGGCGGCTTCGCCGTCGCGGACCTTTTGCAGGAGCGTGTGCCGCTCGGCGCCGGCCGGCAGCCTTTTGGCTGCGGCGCGAGCGTCCTCAGTGAACTTGCTCAGGCGTTCCTGGAGCGACAGGGCGGGACGCGTACGGTTGCGTTTCTTGGTCATGGTTGGCCTTTCGAGGCCGAGCCAACCACAGGCTTGCAAGCCGCGTCCTTAACTTTTGTTGGAACCGGGCAACCCGATAGCGGGTTCTGACCTGACGGCGCTGCGGCGCTTTGAGTTCCATCTCCACACCGGAGCCAAACAAGTGTCCAGCGATGCGATCCGCGCAGCGCTCATCAGGCGTCTGCGCGTTTCTTCCGGAATTGCGGAGGAAGACATCAAGGAGATCGAGGCCCTGCCGATCTCGGTGCGGCAGTTTCCCGCCGAAACGGCGGTGGTGCGCGATGGCGAGCGCGCAACCGACTGCTGCCTGATCGCGGACGGCTTCTGCGCCCGCTCCAAGACGATCGCAAACGGCAAGCGGCAGATCCTGTCTCTGCACATTCCCGGCGAGATCCCGGATCTCATGAGCCTGTTCCTGCACGTGATGGACCACGATCTGTCGACGCTGACGCCGGCGACGCTCGGCTTCATCAGCCACGAGACGCTGCGAAAACTGCATCGGCGCAGGCCTGTCGTCGCCGAGATGTTCTGGCGCGATACGTTGATCGACGCTGCCATGTTCCGCGAATGGATCGTCAATGTCGGCCAGCGTCCCGCGCCGGCGCGGCTCGCCCATGTCATGATCGAGCTGCGTGAGCGCCTGAGGATCATCGGACGTGTCGACGGGGCCAGCTTCGAAATGCCGCTAACCCAGGAGCAGATCAGCGAAGCCCTGGGCGTCACCGCCGTGCACGCCAACAGGGTGATCAGGCAGCTGCGCGAGGAGGGCATCGTCGAGCTGCAACGGGGGCGCGTCACTGTGCTCGACGAACCGAGATTTCTGGAGCTTGCGGATTTCGACCGCCGCTATCTGCACCAGTCCCCGACGTTGTGATCGGGCTATGACTGGCTTTCGTTCCAGTCCTCGAGCGTCGGCGTCGCCATGTCGAAACGGTCGCGGATGGTCGAGCAGGTGCTGCCGCCGAGCCTGGCGATGGCATCGAGCCTGGCAGGGTCGATGTGCAGGCGCTCGGCGTCGACGACGTCGGCGTGATAATGCGCGAACAGAATCTCGCCCATGATGATCTGCCGCGACTTGCCGAGCTCCAGCGTGATGTGGCGACGGCATTCGAACGCGGCGGGCGCTTCCTTGATCCAGGGCGACGCGACGGTCTTACCCGGCATGGCGGTCAGGCCGGCCGCCTTCAGCTCATCATGGTCAGGCGCGAACGGCACAGCGCAGACATGCATCGCCTCGGCAATCGCGTGCGAGACGATGTTGACGGTGAAGACCTCGGTCAGGCGGATATTGAGACCGGTGTCCTTGAACCGCATGTCCGGATGGTTCTCGACGCCGAGTGCGAGGATCGGCGGATCTGCCGACAGGCAATTGAAGAAGCTGAACGGCGCGGCGTTGATCCGTCCGTCGGGATCGACCGTCGTCACCAGCGCGATCGGCCGTGGCACGACGGTGCCGATCAGCAGCTTGTATTTGTCGCGCGCCGACAGTTCGCGAAAGTCGAACGTGACGTCACCTGCGAACGAGACGTCGCTGGGGTCGTGAGCACTGGTCATTTCTTGGGCAAACGTCCCATCAGATAGAATTCGTCATTCGGCCGCATGCCGGTGAAATTCGCGAGCCGGTTCGACAGTGCGAAGAAGGCCGAGATCGACGCGATATCCCAGATATCGCCATCGCTGAAGCCATGGGGGCTAAGCGCGGCGAAATCTTCCTCGGCGATGCGCTGGGCGTCGGCCGAGATTTTCATCGCGAAATCGAGCATCGCCTTTTGCCGCGGCGTGATGTCGGCCTTGCGGTAGTTGATCGCGACCTGGTCGGCGATCAGCGGGTTCTTGGCGCGGATGCGCAGGATCGCGCCATGGGCGATCACGCAATATTGGCACTGGTTGGCCGCCGAGGTCGCGACCACGATCATCTCGCGCTCGGCCTTGGTGAGACCGCCGTCCTTCTCCATCAGCGCGTCGTGATAGGCGAAGAAGGCGCGGAATTCGTCGGGCCGGTAGGCCAGGGTCAAGAACACGTTGGGCACGAACCCGCTCTTCTCCTGCACGGCGAGCAGGCGCGTGCGGATGTCCTCCGGCAGGCTGTCGATGGCGGGGGCGGGGAAGCGTTGCGCAGGCTTTGTCATGGGCATGGATTCCGGCTTGGGGTCTGGAAACCATAGTCGATGCGGCAGGCGGCCTCAATGTGCTGGTCTCGTGCCTCGGTCGCAGCGCAGCGCTTCCAGAGCGTTGCGGCGCGTCCGGGACACGAGAAGGGCTTACCGCAACGGCTTCTTCAGCAGCGAGAAACGATCCGGATCGAGGCCCATCGAGGGCTGCAGCATCGGCGTTTCGGCGGGCGCGAGCGTCTTGGCGGGAGGCGCGGCGAACACCGGGTCGTTCGGCACGTCGCGCTGCGAGGTCGCACCGCGCCAGCGCTCGAGCACGGCGCCGACGAAGTGCATGTCGTGACCGGCGGAGACCGACGGCACGCTCGAAATGGTGGCTTCGCCGCGCGGCAATTGATGCGGCGGCACTTCCTTGAAGCGCAGGCGCGTCGGCAGTGCGACGCCTTCGCCGAACGCCAGCACCTCGCGGGTGCCGAGCGACGGCACGAAGGACAGCAAGTTCGCGGCCGCATCCGACACCGCCGCACGCAGCAGCGCCTGGTCACGGTCGTTGGCAAGACGCATGGTGAACAGCGTGTTGCACTGGGAGATGATGGTGGCGTCGAGCTCGGCCGGGCGCTGCGTGATGAGGCCGAGATAGACGCCGTATTTGCGGCCTTCCTTGGCGATGCGCGAGACCGCCTTGCGGGTTGGCCCGAAGCCGATATTGCGGTCGGCGGAGGCGTAGCGGTGCGCTTCCTCGCAGACGAACAGCATCGGCGAGACGCCGTCGCTCCACAGGCCGAAATCGAACGCCATGCGGCACAGCACCGACACGACCGAATCGATGACCTCGGCCGGGAAGCCGGCCAGCTGCATCACCGTCATCGGCTTGCCGTTGGCGGGCAGGCGGAACAGATGGCTGATCACCTCGGCCATGGTGTCGCCGCCGACATTGGCGTTGTCGAACATGAAGGCGTAGCGCGGATCGTTCTTCACGGCTTCGATGCGCGAGATCAGCTTGTGATAGATGATGCGCGAGGAGCGGTTTTCCAGCTTGCCCATGCGCTCGTCGATCAGCGAGACCAGGTCGACCAGGCGGTACGGCACCGGTGTATCGACGGTGAAGCCGATCTGCTTGGGATCGATGCGCTTGAGGCCAAGACGGTCGGTGTTTTGGTATTGCGTGTAGATGCCCTTGGCGATCGGAATGACCTCGGCGAGCACGTCGAGTTCCTCGGGCACACCGGCGCGGCCGCCGAACAGCACGTCGACGATTTCCTCGAAGTTGAACAGCCAGAACGGCAGCTTCAGGTTCCGCGGGTTGAGCACCAGCGCGCGGTCGCCGAAACAGCGGCCATATTCGTTGTGCACGTCGAGCAGGAAGATGCGCAGGTTCGGCCGCGCCTTCAGGATCTCGTTGAGCAGCAGCGACACGCCGGTCGATTTGCCGACACCGGTCGATCCCAGCACCGCAAAATGCTTGGACAGCATCTCCTCGATATCGACATAGGCGATGACCGAGCGGTCCTGCTGGAGGAAGCCGACATTGATCTGGTCCGACCCGGTCGGCGCGTAGATGGTGCGCAGCTCCTGGCTGGTGATCAGGTCCACGGCATCGCCGATGGTCGGGTAATTGGTGACGCCGCGCTGGAATTTCGGCTTGTCGGTGGCGTTGAGAATCTCGCCGAGCAGGTCGACCGAGGCAATCGCGATGTAATTGTCGGTGCTGGACAGATTCTCGCAGGACACCTCCGTGATCATCGCCACGATGACCGAGCTGTCGCAGCGGATGCTGACGAAGCGGCCGACAGTGGCCCGCACCTCCGAGATCGGCATCCGGCTTTCCGCCAGAAGCCCGACCCGGGCGAGCGAACCGCGTACCGAAATCACGCGTCCAAAGGATGTCACGATGGATGAACCTGAAAAGTCAGACTGTTTCTCCAACTATGCGGGTCGTCGCTGCACAAACGGTTAAACGGCAGGCGCGCCGGCTTTGTTAAATCCGCGGTAATTCGGTGAGGCGATTTGTTCCCGATGCATACTTTGGGGCGGAATCGGCCGGAAAATGCTGCTTTGTTGGGCCGATGAGGCTGCCGCCGGTTAAAAAATAATTTACCATAGGCCGAAGAGCTGCGCGACGGCGGGAATCGACAATGGGAAGGCGCGAGGAATGTCGGGAAAGATCGTCAAGCGGCGGGTCGGCCCGGGCATCTACGTGCTTCGGTTCAAGACGCAATACGAACTGACATCGACCTTCCTGCGCGTGCAAGAGCATTACGAGTCTCCCGAGTTTCACGGGCGCGTCTTCTCGCTCGAACAGTACATGGACTGGTACGCCGCGCGGCATGGCAATTTCACCTACTATCAGGACTGGTCCGGCTTCAACGTGCCGTCCACCGCGTTCGCGCCGTTCTATGCCGGCGCGTTCGATCCGCTCACGCATAAGGAGAGGCGGTTGCTCGCTCTGTTCGCGGGGCTGAAGGGAAGGTTTTATGTCATCGGCATCTATGAGGGCCGCGGCAGCACGTTGACGCACGAGCTCGCGCACGCGCTGTTCTTCACGGATTCCGATTATCGCAAGGGCGTGCGCGAGGCGATGCGTTCCTACGATACGCGCACGCTGGGGCGGCAGATCGCAAAGGCCGGCTACGCGCAGCACGTCATCGAGGACGAAACCCAGGCCTACCTGATCGCACCATCGAGCAAGCTCGGCGCGGCGTCCAAGCCGCTACTGCCGCTGCGGCGAAAGCTGCGGGTGCTGTTTCGCGAGCATGCGGCGAAGCTGTCGGTGCTGGGAGGCTAGAATTTGGACCGAATGAAGTTGATGGTCCGCTGCTGGCGGAAATAGTTGCAGTGCCAGACGTCAGGTGCGTCGCCAAAATCCTCGACGTCGCTGATGCTGAGCGGAAAGTCCTTTTCTCCCAGATTGGTCATTGAGGCCGTATCGACCACGAGGTCGTTGTCGCCCGGGAAGATCTGATCGGCGGCAAGGTCGCCGACCCTCAATGCTCTGAAGTTCTTCCAGAACTGCCATCCAGGATTTACTGTCGCGAAATTCGCCTTGACAGCAAAATAGACAGGACGCGTCGTGCACGGACCGAGCCGGAGCAAATTGAGCTCGTAGTTGTTGGATATCTGGGACTGTCCGAACAGTCCTGGAATGAGCGCGATGAGACCGTCAAGGAGCGGCGTGTTGGCAAGTGTGCCGGTGACGGTCATCACCACCTCGACAAGTTTGCCCGCGACCCAGAGGAACGGATTGGCGCCACCGGCGAGCAGCAGTGTCTTCTCGGCAAACGTCCCGATATTGGAAATCAGGCTCAACGCGTGCTGGAGCTTGTCGGGCGCAGCCAGCGAGGTGCCGTAGAGCGGTGAGCCCGCAAAGACGACGCGGGTCTCGGCGGTGAGCGCTGCACCGAAGGCCTCCAGCCACCAGCGCACGATCAGTCCGCCACGGCTGTGAGCGATGACGCGGAGCTCTCCTGAACTGTTGCCGAAAGCGCGTCCGAGCTCGAGCGCATTCAGCACCGGACTCACGGCGAGCGTCGCGTGCTCGAACACAAGAATCTGATCGTACTTGTTGGGGCCCTCGAAGGCAGCGCTGAGAAATGCCTGGCCGTCGGGCGTTGCCTGGAATTCGCCGATCATGTTGACGGCGTTGGAAAAGGTTCCGTGGACGAACAACAGGGTGCGGCCTTTGAATGGTCCTCGGACGTCGACGCCAATGGCAAACCCTTGCGGGCCGCGTTGCAATTGCCTGAGGTGGGATTGCAGCGTGACGCCGATCGCGGAATTGAGGCGCATGTCGATGGCGCCGACGGCGGCGGCGGCCTTGTTGGGCTGGAGCCTTGGAAACTCCTTGGTCAGAACGACGGTCTGGTCCGGAAGCGGCGGTGGTGCCCCGGCGCGTCGTGCACGGCGGCGGCGTCGCTGCGGCGCGTCCTCCCGGGCCGGAACGCCGTCATACCAGCGCAGCACGCCGTTTTCCTCGACGAGTGACGCTGCGAGAATGGTGCTGTCGGGCGAGTTGGAGGCGCGCCGCCGGCGGCGTCGCAGGCCAGACACGGAGTCCATCTCGTCATCATGGTCGACATAGAGAGCTTGGAACAGGTCGTCGTGATCCTCGGCCGCCTTGATCAGCGACAGGTAACGCCTGGGATCTTCCGCGGCTAGCTGTGACATGATCGATGCCGTCATTCGTTGATGATCGGAAGCGGTGTGACGTTCAATTCGCGGGCGCGCTGGATGTCGAGCAGGCTGTCGAACTCCTTCTGGCTGCGCAGATTGGCCCGGCCTTCCTTCTGCGCGTCCTTGAAGCCCCAAGCCCCCGTCAAATAGGTGGCTTCCAGCATCACCAGATCGCCCGATGCCACATAGGCCATCACCTCGGTGTAGCTCATCCTGGTGAGCCGCCAGCCATAGGGGTCGACGTAGCATAGTCCCGCATCACGGGTCGCGGCATCGCCGACTGCCGGCACCGTGGCGGGCACCTTCACCACGCCCTTGAAGTCGTCATGCGCCTCTTCGGACCGCCAGTAGCCGACGAAGGCGTGATCGGTGAGCAGGACCACGACCGGGAAAATGCCGACGTATTCGAGGCACGAGGCGAGCAGCAGCGCGAGGTCGATGCAGGTGCCGGTGTTGGACGCGACGATCTCGCTCGGCGTGCGGAGCCGCTGCGTCTGCTCCGAGTAGGCGGGGGGAGGGTTGATGTATTGCAGGCGGTACTCGTTCACGAGCGCGGTCCAGATCGCCTGCACCTGGCGATCGACGGCACGCTGGACGCCCTGCTGGTAGCCGTCGAACCCTGCGCCGGGATCGTCGAGGATGCCGATCAGGTAGCGCCGCGAGACGTGGATGATCTGCAGGATGGCCGGATCTCGCGGCAGCACGAAGGACGGCAGCCAGGGATTGTTCTCGGTGTCGTCGAGCCATTCGTCCACCGGGATCAACGTGACGCGCCTGGTATCCTCGAACACTGTGATCCCGCCGCAAGTCACCTTGACGTAGACGGCGGATTGCACACGTTCGTGTAGCGAACGGGTCAGGCTGGCGGTGAGGGGGATGATCACGTCGGAGGACAGCGGGAGCTGCAATTCCTCCATCTCGGTGATCGTGTTGCGGTAGGGATAGTTCTCGGCGCCCACACAAAGCTCGACCCGAATCGTGATGGCATGGACGGTGTTGCGAACCAGCCGCGTTAGCGTCAGCTTGTCGAGCAAGGGCCTGTTGTTGTGCAGCAGGGAGTAGTTGATCGCCTCTGGCACTTCCAGGTCGACCTGGATCGGGTTCATCGGGCTGCCCTTTTCTTTCGAGGAGACGCCTTCTTCCTTGCGGAGGATCTCGACGCCGTCTTGCTGATGGACTCGCTGCCGGGCTCGAAGATGCTGCGCCCCATCCAGATCACGATCGAGGTGCCGTGCGCCTTGTCCATGGGCATCGCCTTCCAAGCCTTCACGAAGGCATCCGGGATCGAGAAGATCTTGTTGCTCTCTCTATCGCACCAGTTCCAGTAGAAGGCCTGAAAGAACAGCTCCGCCAGTTCGTCGTCGATCTCGTCGAGAAATCCGACGGCGACATGGGCCTTGTTCCTGACCAGCTCGCGCGCGATGCGTGCGCCGGAATAGTAGAGATTGAGCGTCACGATCCGCGGCGGCGTGGGGCTCACCAGGATCCTGGCCAGCTCGTCGTAGCGAACGGGAAGCTCGCTCTCGTGGTCCTGGCGAAGGATTATTCCATCGACCAGCCGGCCGTCGGAATCGATTAGGCTTTCGAACAGCGGCTTGTTCTTGTCCTTCATGTCCACGTAGAAGTCGTCGATCACCCATCCGGCCTGATGGGTGTCTATTCCCGTGACATGGATCGCCTCCCAGTTCTTGCGAACCTCATCGACGAGCTCACTCCTCTGGGGCGTGCGGAGGATCTTCCGGTAATCGTCGTCATCCGGCTTGTTGGCGGCGCCGACCGCGGCGCTGATCCGATCTTCCTCGTCCTTGAATTCGTACTTGTCCTTGAAACGTCCGGGCGCACTCTCGACGAACAGAACGTTGGCCGGTGGATGCGGCTTGACCCGCGCCAGCCCGTTGTCGAAGAGGCGCGAGATGAAGACGCTCTTGTAGCGGCCTTCCGAGCGCGTGCCGGAGCTGAGCAGATATTCCCAGGGAATCTCGCAGGCTGCTTCATGGATCGCGCAGGCCTGTGCGTCCTGACGATCCCAGTCGTGCAGCTCGATCTCGATGCGATCCGCTTGCGCCATCGCACGCAGCCGGTCGAGCGATACGCCGACGCTTTTGAGGTCGTCGACTGCGCGCTTGGCGATGGACTTGCGCAACTCGACATCGGACGCCCATCGCGAGCGCACCCGCAGGAGATAGGCCCATTCCTGTGCCAGGCGCGGCAGCCGCTCGGGATGGTCGATGGACGTCGGGGGCACTCCGAGCGCGCGGATCATGGCGATATGTCCTGACGCTGAATTGCCCGCCGGCTGCGTGCTCCCGGATTGTCTGGCCATCGAGCTCTCCCAACTCCCGGCGCGCCGATCGTCGCGCGGCGCAGGCTTCTAGTACACCTTTAGATAGCGGTTGTCGTCAAGATCAGCCCAGGCTGGAGCCTCATTGTCGCGCGTCGGGTTTGCAGGGCAGCCGGGTGCGATGTCCGCGTAACCCGCGTGATCCGGCCGCTGCCGACCGTACCCGGGTAAGCCCCGCCGCAGGAGTTTGTTGACGGGACCTAATCATTTGTACATTGGTACAAATGAACCCGCGGCCTCGGCGCCGCCCCGGATGCATGAGCCTCTTGCCGGCTCTGCGTTCGAATACGCGATCCGGTCCGGCGATCGCGACCAAGTTCTGGAGGACCCCATGCAGCCCGAACCGATCCTCGATCTCGCCCATCTCGGCCACATGGAATTGCTGACGCCGAAGCCCGACGAGAGCCTGAAATTCTTCGTCGACGTGATGGGTATGACCATCAGCGGGCGCAAGGGCGAGTCGGTCTATCTGCGCGGTTGGGACGATTACGAGCGCTATTCGCTCAAGCTCACGGCCTCGAAGACCTCAGGCATGGAGCACATGGCGCTGCGGGCACGTAGCCAGCAGGCGCTGGAGCGCCGCGTCGCCGCGCTGAAGGGCTCGGGCTTCGATATCGGCTGGATCGACGGCGACATGGGGCAGGGACCGACGTTCCGCTGCCGGGATCCGGATGGACACATCGTCGAACTGTATTATGAGACCGAATGGTATCAGGCGCCGCCGGAGCTGAAGCCGGCGCTGAAGAACCAGGCGCAACGCTTTCCCGCGCGCGGCGTCAATGTCCGCCGGCTCGATCATCTCAACTGCCTCGCCGTCGACATCAAGGCCAACCGGGAGTTCTTCGAGAATTATCTCGGCTGCCGCCTCACCGAGCAGATCGTGCTGAACGACGGACGGGAAGCGGCGATGTGGCTGACCATGTCGAACAAGAGCTACGATTTCGCCTATTCGCTCGATCATTCCGGCACGCCCGGCCGCTTCCACCACGTCACTTACGCGCTCGATAGCCGTGAGGAGATTCTGCGCGCCGCCGATATCTTCCTCGAGAATGGCGTGCACATCGAGACCGGGCCGCACAAGCACGCGATCCAGCAGACCTTCTTCCTCTATGTCTACGAGCCCGGCGGCAACCGCGTCGAGGTCGCCAACGCCGGCGCACGCCTGATCCTCGCGCCGGACTGGAAGCCGATCGTGTGGACGGAGGAAGAGCGCAAGAAGGGCCAGGCCTGGGGCCTGAAGACGATCGAGTCCTTCCACACCCACGGCACGCCGCCGGTGGAGACGAAGAAGCACGCGTGATTGCGCGCTTCTATCAATGCAGGGACGATCGCACCCGCGCGACCGTTTCGCGGATGCCGGTCCAGGCCGGCTTATCCGGGGCGAACTGGCTGCGCAGGAAGCTGACGAGGTCCTCGACCTGCGCGTCGCTCATGCTATTCCCGAACGCCGGCATGTAGCCGAGGTCGCTCGACGCCGGCTCGGTAATACCGTGCAGGATCACCTGCACGAGATTGTCCGACGTTGCGCTGTGCAGATTACTGTTGAGCGCGAGCGAGGGGCGGCTGCCGAACAGCGGCAGCCCACCGACCTCGTGGCAGACGGCGCAGGCGCCCTGGTAGAGCCGGGCGCCGGTGGACGAGGCGACGGTGACTTGCGTTGCGCTCTCGAGCCTCGCCGCCAGCGCGGGCGCGTCGGCAGCAGCGTCGTTGAACGAGCCGAGATAGTCCGCCATTGCGCGGATGTCCTGATCGGGCAGCGCCTTGAGATCCCGCACGATCGGCGCCATTGGGCCGGCGGCGACCCCGTGATAGCGTGAATAGCCGGTGCGCAAGTATGCGTACAGTTCGTCCTCGCTCCACGGGATCGGCGCGTGCGAGAGCGAGGTCAGCGGCGGCGCTTCCCAGCCTTCCGCAATGCCGCCGGCGAGATAGGCCTGCCGCTGCTCGGCGCCGAGGGCGTTACGCGGTGAATGGCAGGCGCTGCAATGGCCGAGGCTCTCGACGAGATAGGCGCCGCGATTCCACTGTTCGGATCGAGAGGGATCGGGCTTGAACTCCTGGGTTTGGTGGAACAGCGCATTCCAGCCCGCGAGCAGCGGGCGGAGATTGAAGGGAAACGCGAGCGTGTTCGCAGGCGCGGTCGTCCGCACCGCAGGCTGCGCCATCAGATAGGCGTAGAGCGCCTGCATGTCGGCATCGCTGGTCCTGGAAAAATGCGTGTAGGGGAAGGCGGGATAAAGCTGCCGTCCATCGCGATGCAGCCCCTCGCGCATCGCGCGCTCGAAGGCCGGGTAGGACCAGGCGCCGATGCCGGTCTCGACATCGGGCGTGATGTTGGTCGAATAGATCGTGCCGAACGGCGTCTCCAGCGCGCGGCCGCCGGCGTTGAGCACGCCATTGAGGCTGGTGTGGCATTCCGCGCAATTGCCGAGCGCTGCGAGCCGCTCGCCGCGCGCGATGGTCGCGGCCGAATAGACCGATGCGTCGGGCCGCGGGATCGGCACGATGGCGCGCCCGGGCATGAGTGCGGCACCGATGCCGATCGCGGCGGTGCAGACCGCTGCGATCGTCGCGAAAATGCCGGCGCGTTTGGCGAACGGATTTTCCCAGATGCGGGATGGCTTTGTCGCTGCGGGCGCGGGCAGGGCTTGCGGCACGGGCGCCGTGTTGCCGTGCAGCCCCTTCAAGATGCGTTCCGGCGTGAACGGCGGCTCCCGAAAGCGCACGCCGGTGGCATCGAAGATCGCATTCGCAATCGCCGCTGCGCTGGGGACCGACGCGGACTCACCGACGCCGAGCGGCGGCTGGTCTTGCCGCGGCAGCATCAGCACGTCGATCTCCGGCACGTCGGGGAAGGGGATGATCGGATAGGCGCCCCATTCACGTGCCGCCACCGCGCCACGCTCGAACGAGACCTCTTCCATCAGCGCGCGGCTGGTGGACTGGATGACGTTGCCATGGATCTGGTGGCGTACGCCGTCCGGATTGATCATCAATCCGGAATCCTGTCCGGCGACAACGCGGGTGACGCTGACATCGCCGGTGGTCTTGTTGACGGCAACGTCGGCAACCCAGGCCGACCACGCCGCGCCATAGCCGGGGAATTTGCTGTGGACGTAGAGCGCATAGGCAAAGCCGCGCCCGTGGACGATTTCTCCGTCCTTCTCCTCGCGCACCGGCCGTGGCGTCCAGCCCGCGCGTTCGGCAACCGCATTGACGAGATCGACGGCGCGCTGGTCTTTCAGATAGCGCAGCCGATATTCAATGGGATCGACGCCGGCTTCGGTCGCGGCCTCGTCGATGTAGGATTCATGGGCAAAGGTGTTCGGTAGCGCCGAGACGCCGCGGAACCAGGACGCGCGCACGATCGGCGCCATGTCGTGGGCGACGACGCGCATGTGGTCGTAATCGTAAGGCGGGATCGCGGTGCGGTCGCCCATCTGCAGCACGGCGGGCTCGGGCGAGATGCGACCGGTCAACAGCAGCGCCAGCGTCGGCGCGGCGTTCGAGGGATAACGCGTGGCGAGATCGTAAGCAGCGATGCCGCCATCGGCATCGAGGCCGCCATTGACATCGATGAGCTGCGCGGCGCCCTTGGGCTCCCAGGCGTGCTCCTGTTCGCGCGTCAGCTGTACGCGTACAGGTCGCCCGACCGCGCGCGATAGCAGCAGCGCGTCGGCCGTGACGTCATCGGCGCAGTTGCGGCCGTAGCAGCCGGCGGCTTCGAGCCTGATGACCTCGACCTCGCTCTCCGGGCGCTCGATCAGCAGCGCGAGGTCGCTGCGCAGCACATGCGGGTTCTGCGTGCCGGACCAGACGCGGATGTTGCCGTCCTGGAAGTCGGCGACCGCGCAGGACGGGCCGATCGAGGCGTGCATCTGATACGGCCAGACATAAGTGCGCTGCATCGACCTGGCCGCGCCTGAAATGGCCGCATCGACGTCGCCCTTGTCGATCAGCGTGCGCGGGATCGACGGGTGGGTGCGCAGCGCAGTCTCGACATCGGCGAGATTGGTCAGTGTGGGCGTCGGCTTCCAGCTCAGTTTGAGCTGCTCGGCCGCACGAATCGCATTCTCCTCGCGCTCGGCAACGACCCCGACGAAATCGCCGATGCGGACGACGGCCACGAGGCCGGGAATGTCGCGCACCGAGGATTCGTCGACCGCGATCAGGCTGGTGCCGACGAACGGGCCGGCATCGACGCCGGAATAGGGCGGGCGGACGACACGGCCATGCAGCATGCCTGGCACGCGGATGTCGTGGACGAAGGTCGGCTCGCCCGTTGCTTTCGCGGGAAGATCGACGCGCGGTATCGACTGGCCGACGATGGCGTAGTCGCCGACGGCCTTGACCGCGACGTCATCTGCAAGCTCGAGGCGGACGGTCTCGCTGCCGATGAGTTCGCCATAACTGACGCTGCGGTTGTCGTGGCCGCGGACGAGGCCGTCTTCGATCTTCAACGCATCGGCGGGCAGCTCCAGGCGCTCGGCCGCGCGCGCAATCAAAAAGTGCCGCGCCTGCGCCGCAGCCTTGCGCAGGGGCACTGCGGTGATCTGAATGGTTTCGCTGGCGATCGTCGCGCCCTGGTTCGGCACCACGGCGGTGTCGCCGAGCACGACGATGACGCGTGCAAAGGACACGTCGAGCTCTTCGGCAACGATCTGCCCGAGTGCGGTGCGGATGCCGGTGCCGAGATCGACATGGCCGTTATAAGCGGTGACCGCGCCGTCCGCGGTGATGCGGATGAAGGTTTCAGACGTGACCTCGTCCACCGTGCGGGCGACGACGAGCGAGCCCCGCTCAACTCCGTTCGAAACAGGGGAGGCCATCAATCACGGGCCTCGGCGAGCTGACCCGCTGCGCGCATCACCGCGCGCAGGATTTCCACATGCGTGCCGCAACGGCAGAGATTGTAGCGGAGTGCTGCCAGCGCCTCCTGCTCAGTCGGTTGGGGATTGATTGCGAGCAGCGCCTTGGTGGTCATGATCATGCCGTTGAGACAGTAGCCGCATTGCGCCGCCTGCTCGTCCATGAAGGCCTGCTGCACGACGTCAGGCTTTTCGCGCGTGCCGAGCCCTTCGAGCGTCACGACCTCGCGCCCGGCGCAACCGCCGATCGGAATGACGCAGGAGCGTGCGGCCGTGCCGTCAATCAGGACGGTGCAGGTGCCGCATTCACCCAAGCCGCAACCGTATTTCGGGCCGTTCAGTCCGAGATCATTGCGCAGCACATAAAGCAGCGGCGTCTGGCGTTCTGCCGTGACCTCGTGGATCCTGCCGTTCACGGTGAGGCGGATCGGTGCCTGCGTCATCCTCGTTCCCAAGCCCAAGACTCTGCGATGGCAAGAATTCTACGTCGCGACGATACCGTTTGTACACAAACGTGCAAGCGGTCATGCCGCAGTGCAGCGCAACTGCCCGCTTTGTGAACAAGGCCGGGAGGCAAATGAGGTTTTATTCGGCAGGCGCATCTTTTCGCGCGTGGCGCCGCTTGACAGCTATCAGGACCGCGCGCACCATCGTTCGTATACGAATGATAACCGCAGTGTCCGCCGGCTTTGACATGGTGATGGAAACAACGAGCGCTGCCACCGACAAGATCCGCTGCGATGCCTGTCCGGTGATGTGCTACATCAAGCCGGGCGCGGCAGGCGCCTGCGACCGCTACGCCAACGACGACGGCAAGCTCGTCCGCGTCGACCCGCATGTGATCCTGGAGCGCACCGTCGAGCACGGCGGCAAGCTCGTTCCGTTCAGCCGCACCGAAGACTGGGACGGCAAGATCGTCCACGAGCCTTCTACTTTTGTGACCGCGATCGGGGCGGGCACGACCTATCCGGACTACAAGCCGGCGCCGTTCATCGTCTCCTCCGAGGTCGATGGGGTCGACATGGTGACTGTCGTCACCGAGGGCATTTTCTCCTATTGCGGCGTCAAGGTGAAGATCGACACAGATCGTTATCTCGGACCCGAAACCGCGACCGTGCGTGCGCAGGGCGAGGCGGTCGGCCATGTCACGACCAGCGAATATGGCTCGCAGATGCTGTCGCTCGGCGGCGTGCATCATCTCACCGGCGGTTCGAAGAAAGAGGGCCGCGTCACCTGCGACACGCTGATGGATCTCGCCAATTGCAAGGCAGTGGAGCTTACCATCGACGGCGGCGCCAGTGTGGTGGTGCAGGCCGGCCAGCCCCCGATCGTGAATGGCGTGAAAGAAGAGCGCATGCGTGTCGGCTGCGGCTCGGCGACGATCGGCATGTTCGCCAAGCAGTGGCATGGCAAGGTCGACGAGGTCGTCGTGGTCGACGACCACATCACCGGCGTGCTGAGCGAGCATCAGGCTGGCAAGCTGCTCGATATCCCTGACACCGGGATCAAGATGAAAGGGCGGCGCTCGACGCCCGGCCGCTATTTCCAGGTCGCCGATCCCGGTACGGGCTGGGGCGGCACGAATATTTCGGATCCGCTCGCGATTCTCGGTCCGTTCGACGCCAAGGAGGCCAAGCCTGGTCTCTCGATGCTGATGGTGTCCACGACAGGCGAGCACTCCTCTTACTACGTCCTCGATGAGGCCTTGAAGCCGGTCGAGACCGAGATGCCGGCCGATCTGAAATTCTCGGTCGAGCGCATCCAGGAGAATTGCGAGCCGGCGCTGTGCACGGTGCTGTTCATGGCAGGCGCCGGCGGTTCCTTGCGCGCCGGTGTCACCGATAATCCGGTGCGGCTGACGCGCTCGGTGAAGGATGCGCTGACCCGCGTCACCAGCGGCGGAGCGGCGGTCTATGTCTGGCCGGGCGGCGGCATCACCTACATGGTCGACGTGACGCAGATGCCGGCGGGCGCGTTCGGCTATGTGCCGACGCCGGCGCTGGTCGCGCCGATCGAATTCACGATGAAGCTGTCCGACTATGCTGCGCTCGGCGGCCACATGGACTACGTCAAGCCGCTTTCCGAGGTGAGGGGTGGCGACGATGTCCGCCAGCTGCCCTGGCAGCACCCGATCCCGGGACCGCGGACATGACACGGCTTCCGCAAATCGCATTGCTGTCTGATGGCCGGCGGCTGCATTTGCAGGATGGACCGATTGATCTGATCATTGAGGCGAGGGGGCGTGCGGACGAAGTCCGCGTGGCTTATGAGGCCGCGGCGCGCCGCTTCGCCGGGCTGCTCGATGAGCTCTGTGCGGAATTGCCGGAACTCCGGCGGGCGGCGCTGCCGGCCGCGTGTTCGCTGACGGGCACGGTCGCCCGGCGCATGTATGCTGCCGTTACTCCCTACGCCTGGGATCGTTTCATCACGCCGATGGCCGCGGTGGCGGGCAGCGTGGCCGAGGAAATTCTCGGCGCTATGCTTCATGTCGCGACGCTCGATCAGGCCTATGTCAATAATGGTGGCGACATCGCCTTGCACCTTGGCGTAGGCGAGCATTTTTCCGTCGGCCTGATGGATCGGCCGGATAGCAATGGCGTGATGCGTGTCATGAGGGTCGATGCGGATGATCCGGTCCGCGGCATCGCGACCAGCGGACGCCATGGCCGCAGCTTTTCGCTCGGCATTGCCGATGCGGTGACGGTGCTGGCGGCGACGGCCTCGCAGGCCGATGCGGCAGCGACTGTGATCGCCAACGCCGTCGATCTGCCCGGGCATCCCGCCATCGTCAGGCAGCCCGCCAACGCGCTTCAGCCTGACAGCGATCTCGGCGCGCGGCCGGTGACCCGCGAGGTCGGTAAATTGTCGCAAGAAGAGATCGCGACAGCGCTCGAATCTGGCGCGGATTGTGCACGGCAATTATTCGATCGCGGATTGATCGAGGGTGCCGTGCTCAGGCTTTGTGGTGATATGCTTGTCATCGGAACCAAGGATATAGAAGAGCAACATCCGCGCCCGCTCGTGCTGGAGAACGCGGTCGATGCCTGAACAGGGAAGCGAAGCATGAGCGCGATCATCCGCAAGATCGTCACCGTCGTCGAAGAGACGCAGATGGAGATGGGCCGCCAGGTCTCGCCCCCGACCCGGCGCGCGGCGGCCATCGCCGTCATCGAAAATCCCTTTGCCGGAAAATATGTCGAGGACCTTTCGCCGCTGATCGCGATCGGTGAGGAGCTCGGTGAATTGCTGTCGAAGCGCGCGGTCGCTGCGCTCGGGATCGATGGTGCGAAGGCACAGAGCTATGGCAAGGCCGCGGCCGTCGGCGAGAATGGCGAGCTGGAACATGCCGCCGCGATCCTTCACCCCAAGATGGGCGCACCGGTGCGCAAGGTGCTGGGCAAGGGCGCGGCGCTGATTCCCTCGTCGAAGAAGCGCAGCGGTCCCGGCACGACGCTGGACATTCCGCTCGGCCACAAGGACGCAGCCTTCGTGCGCAGTCATTTCGACGGCATGGAGGTGCAGATCAACGATGCCCCGCGCGCCAACGAGATCATGGTCGCGGTTGCCGTCACCGACAGCGGCCGTCCGCTGCCGCGCGTCGGCGGGCTGACGGTTGCCGAGATCAAGGGCGAAGACGGGTTGAGATAGAAGACGCTAGAGAGTCCAAAACTGGAGGTTGGGATGCGAGCAAGAAATTACGTCGTCGGCGCGGCCTTTGCGCTTCTGGCTGCCGGCATGGGCCATTCGGCCCTGGCGGAGGACATCAAGATCGGCGAGATCAACAGCTACTCGCTGCTGCCGTCCTTCACCGAACCTTACCGCAAGGGCTGGCAGCTCGCGGTCGAGGAGATCAACGCCGCTGGTGGCATCAACGGCAAGAAGCTCGTCGTGGTCTCCAAGGACGACGGCGGCAAGCCTGCGGATGCGCAGACCGCGGCCAATGAGCTCGTCTCCAGCGAAGGCGTCGCGATGCTGACGGGCACGTTCCTGTCCAACATCGGTCTCGCGGTTTCTGACTTCGCCAACCAGAAGAAGGTGTTCTTCCTCGCGGCCGAACCGCTGACGGATGCCGTGACCTGGGCGAAGGGCAACAAGTACACCTTCCGCCTGCGCCCCTCCAACTACATGCAGGCCGCGATGCTGGTGGAAGCCGCCAGCAAGCTGCCCGCAAAACGCTGGGCGACGATCGCGCCGAACTACGAATACGGTCAGTCGGCAGTCGCGGTGTTCAAGAAGCTGATGTCGGAGAAGCGTCCTGACATCCAGTGGGTCGACGAGCAGTGGCCGCCGCAGGGCAAGATCGATGCGGGTCCGGTGGTGCAGGCGGTGGCGCAGGCCAATCCTGAAGCGATCCTCAACGTCACCTTCGGTCCTGACCTCGTGAAGCTCGTGCGTGAAGGCAACACCCGCGGCCTGTTCAAGGGGCGCGAGGTCGTGTCGTTCCTGACCGGCGAGCCTGAGTATCTCGATCCTCTGAAGGACGAGACGCCCGAGGGCTGGATCGTCACCGGCTACCCCTGGTACTCGATCAAGACGCCCGAGCACGACGCGTTCCTGAAGGCCTACCAGGCCAAGTACAACGACTATCCGCGCCTCGGCTCGATCGTCGGCTACCAGACCATCAAGGCGGCGGCGGCGATCATCGCCAAGGCCGGCTCGACGGACACCGACAAGATGATCGCTGCGGCCGAAGGCATCTCGATGCCGTCACCGTTCGGCGAGATCACCTTCCGCAAGATCGACCACCAGTCGACCTTAGGGGCCTTCGTCGGCAAGACGGCGCAGAAGGACGGCAAGGGCGTGATGGTGGACACGTCTTACAAGAAGGGCGCGGACTATCTGCCCCGCGACGCCGAAGTCGAGAAGCTGCGGCCGAAGGATTGATACGACGAGAGACCGGGGCCTCGTGGTTCGAGACGCGCGGCGTTGCCGCGCTCCTCACCATGAGGGTCCCGGACCTCATCCTGAGGAGGCGCGCGAGCGCCGTCTCGAAGGATGATGCCCAGAATTGAGACTTTCTAACCCGGACCGCCGATGGCCTTTTACGTCGTACAGTTTCTGACAGGTCTTGCCAGCGCAGCGTCGCTGTTCCTGGTGGCCTCGGGCCTGTCGATCATCTTTGGCGTGACGCGGATCGTGAATTTCGCGCATGGCGCCTTCTACATGATCGGCGCCTACATCGCCTTCACGCTGACCGAGCGCTTCTCCGGCGCGTTCGGCTTTTGGGGCGGGGTGGTCGCGGCGGCGCTCGCCGTCGCGCTGATCGGCGTCCTCGTCGAGATGGTGCTGCTGCGACGGATCTATCATGCGCCAGAACTGTTCCAGCTGCTCGGCACCTTCGGCCTGACCTTGATGGTCGAGGACCTCGTCGTGCTGATCTGGGGCCCCGACGATCTCGTCGGCCGCCGCGCGCCCGGCTTCAAGGGGGCGGTCGATTTCTTCGGCCAGAACATCCCGAGCTATGATCTGTTCCTGATCGTGCTCAGCCCCGTCGTGCTCGGCATTCTCTGGCTGCTGTTCCAGCGCACACGCTGGGGCGTCCTGGTGCGCGCCGCCACGCAGGACCGCGACATGGTCGCGGCGCTCGGCGTGAACCAGAAATGGCTGTTCACGTCGGTATTCGCGGTTGGCGTTTTCCTCGCCGCGCTCGGCGGCGCGCTCCAGATTCCGCGCGATGCCGTGCATCACGCCATGGATTTGCGCATCATCGTCGAAGTTTTCGTCGTCGTCGTGATCGGCGGGCTCGGCAGCATTGTGGGTGCGTTCGTTGCGGCGGTGCTGGTCTCCGAGCTCAACGCCTTCGGCATCCTGATCTTTCCGAAGATCTCGATCATCCTGGTCTTCCTGGTGATGGCGGTGGTGCTGATCGTCCGGCCCTGGGGCCTGTTCGGCAAGCCCGAGGCGGCCGCGCGCAAGACGCCAGGCCTCACAGTCAATCCCTGGCGGCCGCTGACGTCGAACGAGCGGCTGGCGTCGCTGGCGGCCCTCGTCATCGCGGCCATGCTGCCGCTGTTCGCCGGCAATTACGCGCTGACCGTCGGTTCGGAGATTGCGATCTTCGTGATCTTCGCGGTCAGCCTGCACTTCCTGATGTCGGTCGGCGGGCTCGCGTCCTTTGGCCATGCCGCCTATTTCGGGCTCGGTGCTTATGGCGTCGCCTTCCTCGCCAAGATGGCGGGGCTGCCGATGATCGTTTGCCTGCTGCTCGGACCGCTGCTCGGCTGCATGGGCGCGGCGGTGTTCGGTTTCTTTGCCGTTCAGCTCTCCGGCGTCTACTTCGCGATGCTGACGCTTGCGTTTGCGCAGATCGTCTGGTCGATCGCGTTCCAGTGGGTGAGCGTGACAGGCGGCGACAACGGCATCCTGGGTGTCTGGCCCGCGAGCTGGGCGGCGAGCCCGTCGCATTTCTACTGGCTCGCGCTCGGCATTGCAGCGCTCGTGACCGTTGCGCTACGCATCGCGGTATTCTCGCCGTTCGGTTACGCGCTGCGCGCCACGCGTGACTCGCTGTTGCGCAGTGAGGCCGTGGGTATCAACGCCAAGCGCATCCAGTGGACCGCCTTCGTGATCGCGGGCACCACCGCCGGCATCGGCGGCGCGCTGTTTGCTTATCTCAAGGGCAGCGTCTTCCCGGACAATCTCGGCATCTCGCTGTCAGTCGATGCGCTGGTGATGGTGCTGCTCGGCGGCGTCGAGACCGTGTCAGGGGCTGTGATCGGCGCCATCGTCTACAAGGCGCTCAATATCTGGCTGGTGAGCCAGACCGATCTGTCGAAACTGGTGCTCGGCGGCTTCATCGTGCTGATCGTCGTCGTCTTCCCCAAGGGCATCGTCGGCATGCTGGAGGTGCTGGCGCAGCGGCGAAGGAAGTCATCGCCGCCGGGATCACCTTTGCTGGCCAAGCCGATCGGGTCTGTCGAATGAGCCTCGCACCCCCACTTCTCGCGGTCGAAGGTCTAACCAAATCCTACGGCGGCATCCACGCCGTGCGCGGCGTCTCGTTCTCGCTGCGATCAGGCGAAATCCTGGCGCTGATCGGCCCCAACGGCGCGGGGAAAAGCACGTGCTTCGACATGCTCAATGGCCAGAACCGGCCTGATAGCGGCCACGTGCGCCTGCTCGGCGAGGAGACCACCGGCAAGAAACCGCGCGAGATCTGGCGCATGGGCGTCGGGCGGACATTTCAGATCACGGCGACCTTCGCCACCATGACCGTGCGCGAGAACGTGCAGGTCGCGCTGATCTCGCACGGCAAGCAGCTTTTCAATCTCTGGGGCTCGGCGCCTGACGTCGACCGCAACGAGGCCGGCCGGCTGCTCGAGCTCGTCGGCATGGGCGGCTACGCGGATCGGCCCTGCGGCGAGCTCGCCTATGGCGACCTCAAGCGGCTCGAGCTGGCGGTGGCGCTCGCCAATGATCCAAAACTGCTCTTGATGGACGAGCCGACCGCCGGCATGGCGCCACGCGAGCGCGTCGAGCTGATGCGGCTCACGGCGCAGATCGCCAAGGAGAAGTCGATCGGCGTGCTCTTCACCGAGCACGACATGGACGTCGTGTTCGAGCATGCCGACCGCATCATCGTGCTCAATCGCGGCACGATGATCGCCGAAGGCTCGCCGGCCGAGGTGCGCGGCAATCCGCAGGTGCAGGCGATCTATCTCGGCGAGGGGCTGCTTTACGAGAGCGGGCATCGCGAAGGGGCCTCGGCATGAAGCTCACGGTGCAAGACCTCAACAGTCACTACGGCCCGGCGCACATCCTGTTCGACATCGGCTTCGAGGTCGGCGAGGGCGAGGTGGTTGCGCTGCTCGGGCGCAACGGCGCCGGCAAGTCGACCACGTTCCGCTCGATCGTCGGCCTCGTCGCGCAGCGCACCGGCCGGGTCATGTTCGAGGGCAAGGACGTCTCGGCAAAGCCGACGCATGAGATCGTGCGCGAAGGCCTCGGCTATGTGCCGGAGGAGCGACGCATCTTCACGGATTTGACCGTGGAAGAGAATCTCGAGGTCGGTCGCCAGCCAAAGCGTCCGAATGCGCCGCACTGGGATCGCGAAAAGCTGTTCACGCTGTTTCCGAACCTGGGCGAGATGAAGAATCGCCCAGGTGGCCGCATGAGCGGCGGCGAGCAGCAGATGCTGACCATTGCGCGCACGCTGATGGGCAATCCATCGCTGGTGCTGCTCGATGAGCCGTCCGAAGGCCTGTCGCCAAAGATCGTGGAGCAGATGGTCGATGCCATCCTGACCATGAAGAAGGAGGGCGTCAGCATCGTCGTCTCCGAGCAGAATCTGCACTTCGCGCGGCTGATCTCCGATCGCGCCTACATCATCGAGCGCGGCCGTATCTGCTTCGGCGGCACCATGGCCGAGCTCGACGCGCGTCCGGACATCCGCGACGCGCATCTGTCGTTGTGAGAGCAAAGGGAAGGGCAGTGGACGAATGGCGAGAGGCGTCACGGCGAAGAAGGGTGTGAAGCAGGGCAAACCGCCTTACGTGCTCGACGAGCAGGTTGGCTTCATCCTGCGTCAGGTCTGGCAGCGCCACAGCTCGATCTTCTCGCGCGACATCGGCACCAACCTGACGCCGACGCAGTGGGCCGCGCTGTCAAAGCTCGCAGAGACCGGGCCGTGCTCGCAGAACCAGCTCGGACGCCTCACGGCGATGGACGTCGCCACCATCAAGGGGGTGATCGATCGCCTCACGGCGCGCGGCCTGACCGAGACGAGCCAGGATCCCGAGGACGGACGGCGCCTGCTAGTGAGCCTGACGCGGGCCGGTCAGCAGCTTGCGGAGAAGGTCGCGCCCAACGCGATCGCGATTACGCGGGAGACGCTCGCGCCGCTGGAGCCTAAGGAGCGCGAGCTGCTGATGGCGCTGTTGAACAAGCTGCGGTGAGTTCGGTCTCGTAGGGTGGGCAAAGCGAAGCGTACCCACCATTTTTCTCAATCAGGAAAGATCGGTGGGCACGGCGCTTCGCGCCTTTGCCCACCCTACGCGACCTGTTGAACAAGCAGCAGTGTCGCGCGACTAACCTCGGTGAAGATGCCATCGAGGTTTGCGGTATGAGAGCGGCGACACAAGTTGCGATGATTTTGAGTCTTGGCGCGGCGCTGGCAGGCGAGTGCGCTTCCGCTTGGGCGGCGCAGCCCTACGAGGGTTTTTGGGCATCGACCCACAAGGACTGTCGCGATCAGGACAGCGCCAACCGCATGAGCATTGAAGGCGGCAACCGCTTCTATTGGTACGAGACGCGGTGCCGCGCCAGCCAGATCACCCCTGAGGGCAAGCTTGGCTGGACAATGAAGCTCGCCTGCGAAGGCGAGGGGGAGAAGTATCGCTCCAATCCCCGGGTGTCCATCGCGGCGGACGGCAAGCTGGTGATGGACAATGGTCCGGTTGGGCAGGCCAAGCGCCAGACCTATGTGCGGTGTGAAATCGCGAAGAAGCGCTGAGCGCTTACGGCTTTCCCGGCCACTTCGCCCGATAGCGGATATCGCTGCCGTCAGTAAGCCGCCGCCACGTGCCGAACTCAGGCGTATGCGGCGCCCAGGCGGTCAGATCGATCGGATAAATTCGGCTCGGCTGGCCCTGGATGGTGACGGCGAGTTGCCGGTGCGAGGTCCGAAACGCGAGCTCAACCTTGCCATGCAATCATGGGCTGGTCGCCATCACGATGGAAGGCGGCTGAGCTCACTTCGCCTGGCATGGTGTTGAGGTCGGTCTGCAACTCGATGCTGATGCCCATTTGCGGCTGCGTCATTTCGCCACGATTTCCGGCACCCTCCCTGCCGGCGGCGTGTTGCGGCTGCGTTGCGTGCGCACTATGCCGTCGATGATGGTCATGCCGATGCCGGGGAGGTCGCCGAGCTGGACGCTTTCCAGGATAGTCTTGCCTGGCGAGTGCTGTGCTTTGTCCATGATGACGAAATCGGCGGCACGGCCCACTTCGATGAGGCCGCAGTCGAGCTGCCGCATCCGCGCGGTGTTGCCGGTGGCAAGGCAGAAGGCGATCTCGGCCGGCAGCTCGCCGATCGAGGACAGCATCGAGACCATGCGCAGGATGCCGAGCGGCTGCACGCCGGAGCCGGCCGGCCCGTCGGTGCCGAGGATGACGCGATGCAGCTCGTTCATCTCGCGTGCGATGCGCAGCGTGTAGAGCGCCGAGCGCTCATTGCCGTTGTGCACGATCTCGAGCCCGCGCTTGCAGCCCTCGCAGATGCAGCGGATCTGATCGTCGGGGAGCGCCGTGTGGCCGCCATTGATGTGGCCGACCACGTCGGTGTCGGCCTCCAGCACCACGTCCTTGTCGATCAGGCCTGAGCCGGGGATCGAGGGACCGCCGGTGTGGATCGTGCTCTGGATCCCGTATTTGCGCGCCCAGCCCACCATCTTGCGTGCGGTGGGACCGTCCTTGACGCCGCCAAGGCCGACTTCGCCGAGCAGCTTGACGCCGGCGGCGGCCATCTCCTTGAAATCTTCCTCGACCATCTCGCATTCGATCACGGGCGCTCCGGCGTGAACCTTCACGCCGCCCGGACGCAAGGTCCAGAACGCGCGCTGAGCGAAGATCGCCATGGCCTTGAGGCCGACGACGTCGCGGGGGCGGCCGGGCATGTGCACTTCGCCAGCCGAGATCATGGTGGTGATGCCGCCATGGAGCGAGCTGTCGATCCAGCCGATCTGGTTCTGGCGCGGCGTCCAGTCGCCGGCCACAGGGTGGACGTGGCTGTCGATCAGGCCGGGGGTGACCGTCGTGCCATTGGCATCGACGATGGTGGTTGCGCCTTCCGTATTGAGATCCTTATAGCGGCCGATTGCGGTGATCTTGCCGTTCTCGGCGACGATGGTGTCGCCGTCCAGGATCGGCTTTTCCAGCGCGCCGGACAGGATCAGGCCGATATTGCGGATCACCAGTTTCGAGGGTCCGGTGGCCTGGGGTGCGTCATGCGCCATGGAAGGGGCTCCTTATTCCTAACTGCAACGCTTTCGATCTTGGGCAGCCTTGACCGCGGGATCAAGCAGGATTATTCATTAGTATACGAATGATCGTGTACAAACGACGCATAGCTGCCGGCCTCGGAACCGCTGATGACGCGACAGGGAAGCTGAGATGAGCAATTTCAATCAGGAAAGCGTTTTGAGCGTCCACCATTGGACCGACACGCTGTTCTCCTTCAAGACCACCCGCAGCCCGACCTTCCGTTTCCGCAACGGCGAGTTCACCATGATCGGGCTCAAGGTCGGCGAGAAGCCGCTGCTGCGCGCCTACAGCGTCGCCAGCGCCAACTACGAGGACACCCTCGAGTTCTTCTCGATCAAGGTGCCTGATGGTCCGCTGACCTCGCGGCTCCAGCACCTGAAGGAAGGCGACGAAATCATCGTCAGCCGCAAGGCCACAGGCACGCTCGTCATCGACAATCTGGAAGCGGGCCGCAACCTCTACCTGATCGGCACCGGCACGGGCCTCGCTCCCTTCCTGAGCGTGATCAAGGACCCCGAGACCTACGAGCGGTTCGAGAAGGTCGTGCTGCTGCACGGCTGCCGTCACGTGAAGGAGCTCGCCTATGGCGAGATGATCACCGAGCATTTGCCGAAGGACGAGATGCTCGGCGAGTACATCCAGAACCAGCTGATCTATTACCCGACCGTGACGCGCGATCCCTTCCGCAATCGCGGCCGCATCACCGACCTCATCACCTCGGGCAAGCTGTTCGCCGATATCGGCCTGCCAGCGCTTGAAGCCGCTCACGACCGCGTCATGATCTGCGGCAGCCCGGCGCTGGTCGCTGACACCCGGGTGCTCCTCGGCGAGCGCGGCTTCGTCGAAGGCAATCATGGCGAGCCGGCCCAGTTCGTGGTCGAGAAGGCGTTTGCCGAGCGCTAAGCTCGGCCTTCTTGCCCAATAAGACCGCATTTTCGCCGCGGCCCGGGCGTTGCCCCGCCGATTCGGCGCTTGATACACTGTGGGAGCGAATCAGCGGAGTTCCCACATGGTTGCGGACAGCGACAGCAACATCGCCTGGCACCGGGTCCAGTTGAAGAAGAACCGCGCCGAGTTGAAGGCGCTCGAGACCGCGCGCTTCACGATGGGCGAGATCGCGTCCTCCAAGCGCAACGGCCAGACCCAGAAGACGCTCGCCGACCTCAAGCGCAAGATCGCACAGTCCGAACGCGTGATTGGCGATCACGACAAGCGCACGCGCCGTCCGCTCGGCACCGACCTGCAAAGCTTGAGCAACGGCAGCTGGAGCCATTGGGACGCCTATACGCAGCAGCGCAAGGCAGGGCCGCGTACGCCGGGGCGCGGCTAGCGCCCGTGAAGGGCCGGTTCCAGCCCTTGCGCCTCCGGTATCGCACACCATCTGGTTGAGGCGCCACCAACCACTCCGGTGATCCTATGGCACCGCGCCTCGATTTCACCAGCGAGGCCTTCTTTCGCGATCCGCCCAAGGCCATTGCGGCCCTGCGCGCGCAAGGTCCTGTGGTCGCAACGCGTTTCCCCCTCGTTGGCGACGTCTGGATCACCACCACCCACGATGCCACCGCGCAAGTGCTGAAGGACAGCACGATCTTCACGCTGCGCAAGGAAGACGGCGAGGTGGCGGGTCTGCGCTGGTGGATGCCGGGTCTGGTCAGGACCATCGCCAACAACATGCTGACCATGGACGAGCCCGATCACACCCGTCTGCGCAGCATCGTGGATGAAGCCTTTCGCCGCCGCGCCATCGTCGCGATGGAGCCGCGCATCCGCGCCATCGCCGATGATCTTGCCGATGAGCTGTTCGCGAAGGGCAGCCCGGCCGATCTGGTCCAGTGCTACGCGCGCATCCTGCCGCTCTCGGTGATCTCCGAGCTGCTCGGCCTGCCGCAGGCCGATCGCCCGCGCTTCATCGCCTGGGCCAATGCGATGTCGTCGCTGACGGGCGTGGTCAGCTTCTTTCGCCTGCTGTTCGCGTTCCGCAAGATGCGCGTCTATCTCGAACAGCAATTGCAGATCGCGCGCGAGCACGGCGGCGAAGGCCTGATTGCCGAGCTCGTCCAGGTCGAACGCGAGGGCGGCGAGATCACGCCGGACGAAATGGTCTCGATGGTGTTCCTGCTGCTTGCGGCCGGCTCGGAGACCACCACGCATCTCATCAGCGGCTCTGTTTTCGAGCTGCTCAGAAATCCTGGCCTGCGTGACTGGCTGGAAGAAGACTGGAACCGCGCCTCGCTCGCGGTCGAGGAGTTTTTGCGTTTTGTCTCGCCGGTGCAATTTTCAAAACCGCGTTATCTGCGTCGGGATGTCGAGCTGGATGGCGTGCCGCTGAAGAAGGGCGATCGCATCATGGTCATGCTCGCCGCCGCGAACATGGACCCGGCGGTGCACGAACGGCCGGAGCAGCTCGATCTCGAACGCAAGCCAAATCGCCACATCTCCTTCGGCACGGGAATTCATTTCTGCCTCGGCCATCAGCTGGCGCGGATCGAGGGCGCCTGCGCGCTGCAGGCGCTGTTCACGCGCTGGCCGCGGCTTCGACTTGCTGTCGATCCATCGCAGATTCACTGGCGCAAACGGCCGGGCCTTCGCGCGATCGCGAGACTGCCGGTCATCGCGTCCGATCGTCAGCCGGTCGATTTGCGCGACGCGACAAGATCGCGTTCCCAGCCGAATACGGAGCGGCCGTCGAGATCGGGCGAGGCTTCGCGTTCACCGGCGATATAGGCTTCGACCGAAGGCCCGCTTGCGGTGCGCTCCAGCCGCCGCGCCTGGTCGTCGAGGCATTTGATCGCCCGCATCTCTTCGTCGCGTCCGAGCTTTGCGTTCTGGATCGCGCCCTTGAGCACGCGAATGGTCTCGTCATAGACCTTGATCGGAACGGGATAGGGATGCCGGTCCTTGCCGCCATGGGCGAGCGAGAAGCGCGCCGGATCCTTGAAGCGATAGGGCGCGCCGTGCACGACCTCGGCGACCATTGCGAGTGAGCGCACGGTGCGTGCCCCGACGCCGGGCGTCAGCAGCAGCTCGGGGAAATCGACCGGGCCGCGCTCGGCTGCGGCCGCCAGCGTGCCGTGCAGGCGGCGCGCGAATACATCTTTCGGCCTGACATCGTGATGCGCGGGCATGATCAGATGCGGGAGCATGCCTTGCGCCGGCTCTGGCCTAGTCCCGGCCAGTCGCTCGAATTCAGCGAGGATGCGATCGGGGCCGAGGTCGGTGAGGAGCTCGAGCTGCGCGCTGCGCGAGACATCGGCGCGATGGTCGGTGAGATTGACGATCTCGCCCTGCTGCGGGCCGTCGATCGCGCTGTGCGGCGCCTCGACAAAACTCTTCATCGCCTCCGAATGCCAGTGATAGCGGCGGGCCTGCCGCTTGTCGCCGTTCATGCCTTGCTGCACCACCGTCCACTTGCCGTCAGCGGTGACGAAGAAGCCGTGCAGATAAAGATCAAAACCGTCCTGCACGGCGGCGCTGTCGACCTTTGCCACAAGGCGGCTGGCGCGCGTCAACTTGGCGCCGTCGAAACCGACGCGGTCGCCGAGCTGCAACAGCTCGTCCGGCGTCTTGCGCGAATGCTGGCCGCGACCGCCGCAGACATAGATGCCGAGCTCATCCTGCAGCGGACCGAGCCCGCGCTTCAACGCGCCGATTACGGACGTCGTAATGCCGGACGAGTGCCAGTCCATCCCCATCACGGCGCCGAACGACTGGAACCAGAACGGATGCGACAGCCGCTGCATGAACGCATCGCGGCCGTAATGAAGGACGATGGCCTGCGTGACGATGGCGCCGAGCGACGCCATGCGGCTTGCCAGCCACGGCGGAACCCGTCCGGTGTGGAGAGGAAGATCGGCGCTGCCGGTTCGACGAGTCATGACCGGCCTAAGCTAGCGCGGTTCGGTGGCAGTTGCACCTTTGGAATGCGCAATTGGCGGCGCGCCCTTTTCGTGAGGGAAGCGCCCCTGTTGCGAGCTACTCGCGCGTCACCTTGCTCGCGCCGCGCAAGCCCGCTTGCTGCTGGATCGTGTCCAGCGCGCCGGACGATTGCTCCTCCACGACGAAGCTGTTGAGCACGGGAATTGCTGCTTCGCGCCCCTTCGGGACTGCAATGGCCATATGCTCGGCGCCCCAATTGCCGTCGAGGATCTTTGCGCCCGGCATCTGGTCGGACATCTCGAACAGCGTCGGCTTGTTGGTGGCGTAGAGATCGATCTCGCCGCGGTCGAACATCGCGATAGCGACCTTGACGCTCTCGGCGGGGACGATCGTCGCCTGCTTGAACTTTGCGGGCAGCGTGCGCTCCGACGTCGAGCCCCTGGTGACGCCAATCTTCACGCCTGATGTGTCGATATCCTCGATCCTGCTGATCGGCGAATTCGCGGGAACGAGGTAGCCGAGCTCGATCGCCAGCACTGGCTGGCTGAAGCTGACCTCATTGGCGCGGGCCGGTGTCGCGTTGGTGACGGTGAAGTCGACCTGGCCCTCGTGGATCGCGGTGACGATGTCGGCGACGCGCTGAAACCTGACATAGTCTACGGGAACGCCAAGCCGTTTTGCCAACTCGGCGCCGAGATCGTAGGCAAGGCCATGCGGCTTGCCGTCCACATCTGTCACCATCGAAGTCGGGCTGCCCGGGTAGATGCCGACGCGCAAGGCGCCGCTCGGGGCCAGCAGCTTTGCTTCGCCGTCGGCGCGCGCGGGTGTGCCGAGCAAGCTGACGATTACAGCCGCGAGCAGGGCAGTAAGCGAAAGAAGCCGATGGAAGGGTCTCATGCGAAGCGCCTCACTGCGCGCGGATGTCGGCGGCCTTCAGCACCGGCGCCCATTTGACCGCCTCGGCATGCATGTAGGCGTCAAAATCCCTGGCAGAGGAGCCGACCGGGGCTGCGCCGATCTTCCCAAGCGTAGAGACGACGTTCGGATCCTGCAGCGCCGCCTTCAGATCGGCCTCGAGCTTGGCCACGATCTCCGGCGGCATTTTTGCGGGTCCCAGCATGCCCCACCAGACGGAGACGTCGTAGCCGGGGACTCCTGATTCAGCGACAGTCGGGATATCAGGCAGCGCCTTGGAGCGTTCGGCCGAAGTCACGGCGAGCGCGCGCACCGGGCCGCCTTCGAGCTGGCCGATGGCCTCCGCGAGCGGATTGATGCTGAGCGGAATTTCGCCCGCGATCACGGCGGTCAGCGCCGGCGCACCACCCTTGTAGGGGATCGCGACGATCCTGGTGCCGGACATGTATTTGAGCAGCTCGCCGGCGAGATGCGCCGAGGTGCCGTTGCCGGACATGCCATAGGAGAGCTTGTCCGGCTCTTTCTTTGCCGCCGCCAGCAGGTCGCCGAGCGTCTTGTAAGGGCTGTCCTTAGCCACGACGATCGCAAGCGGCGAGGAGGCGACTTCGCTGATCGCGGTGAAATCCTTGAAGGTGTCATAGGGCACACTCGGATAGATGAACTGGTTGAGCGGATGGCCGCTCGCGACCAGGATCAGGGTGTAGCCATCGGGCGCGGCTTGCGTCAGCGCCTGCGAGGCAACGATGCCGCCGGCACCGGGGCGGTTGTCGATCACGGGCTGCTGGCCCCAGCTTTTCGCGAGAGCCTGGCCCAGCGTGCGGGCCAGCACGTCGACCGCGCCGCCGGCCGCGTAAGGCACCAGAATATGCACTGGCTTGCTCGGATAGGTGTCAGCGGCCTGCGCGACATGGCCCGTCAGCAGCAGACCGGCGCCCAGCATCAACGCGCCGATCTTCTTGTCGAGACCCAGCATAGTCCAGCACTCCCATTCGCGTCCGCGCGCGGTCTTCCCAGCCGCTTCAGGACGTTGCCCGTGGTTCTTGTTGACGAGACCTGATCTTTTGTACGATAGTACAAATCACATGGTACGCAAGCCCACCAGCAAGGAAACGGCCCGCAAGCCGAACATGCGCGAGGCGATCCTTGCTGCGGCCGAGGAGCTGTTCGCCACCAACGGCTTCAACGCCGTCTCGGTGCGCGATATCGCGCAGGCCGCCGGGGCCAATCCCGGCAGCGTGACCTATCATTTCAAGACCAAGGACGGCCTGCTGCTGGAGATCTACCGGAGGCATTGCGGGCCGATGAATTTGCGCCGCTCCGAGCTGCTCGCCGCGGCCAAACGTGTGCGCGATCTCCAGGACCGGCTGGAAGCCGTCGTGCGGGCCTATGTGGTACCGGCCTTCACCTCGGGCAGCGATCTCGCCGGCGGCGGGGCGCGCTTCACGCGGCTGCGTGCGGTGATGTCGGCGGAGGGTAACGAAGTCGCGCGGAAAATCATCGCGCAGACCTTTGACGACACCAGTCACGCCTTCATCGACGCAATCCACGACAGCCTGCCGCACATTCCGCGCACCGACATCGTCTGGCGCAGCCACTTCCTGCTCGGTGCACTCTATTACTCGCTGGTGACGCCGGACCGGGTCTCGCGCCTGTCGCGCGGCGAGGCTGACGGCAGCGATCCTGCCAATGCGATCGAGCAATTGGTGCAGGCGACCGTCGCCGCGTTCCAGGCGCCGGCGCTGGATCAGGCCGCGCCGGCCCGACGGCGAACGACCGCAAGCAGCAAGACTTGAAAGAAATCGCCCGAGGGGAGGCGTGCAACAGCGCCTCCGCTCGCAAGCGGACATGTGATGGGGTGTTTGGGGAAATGAACAGGCGGGAGTGCTTGCATCTCTTGACCGGACTGGCCGGCGCCGCGCTCGCGGGCGAAGTGCGCGCGCAAGGGGCCGAGCAGAAGTCGATCCCGACGATCGATCCGCCGGACCCAAATCCCAAGACGCCGTCATTCAAGCTGCCGCCGAAATCCTGTGACAGCCACACCCACATCTTTGGGCCTGCGTCCCGCTATCCTTACTCGGAAAAGCGGCCTTATAACACGGCCGATGCCCCGCTGGAGTCATTCCGCAGCGTGCACGAGAAGATCGGCGTCGAGCGCTGCGTGATCGTCAATGCCACGGTGCATGGCACCGACAATCGCGTCGTTACCGATGCCATCGCCCAGAGCAAGGGCGCCTACAAGGGCATCGCGAATGTCAGCGACGAGATGGCCGAGAAGGAGCTGGCGGCGCTCGACAAGGGCGGCATCTGCGGCTGCCGTTTTGCATTCCTCAAGCGCCTCGGCGGCGTCGGCGACATGAACAAGTTCCAGCGCATCGTGCATCGCGTCGCCGAACTCGGCTGGCATATCGATGTCTATTTCGAGCCGGGTACGGTCGCTGAATTCGCGCCTGTTCTCACCGCTCTGCCGACGCCTTATGTGATCGATCACATGGGGACCGTTCAGGCCGCGAAAGGTCTCGACGATCCCGGCTTCACCGCGTTGCTCGACCTTCAGAGGAAAGACGAGAAGTGCTGGGTGAAGATCACCGGCCTCGAACGTGCGTCGGCCGCCGGCAAACCGTTCCACGACGCCGTGCCGTTCGCCAGGGCGCTGATCGACAACGCGCCTGATCGTGTCATCTGGGGCACCGACTGGCCGCATCCCAACGTCAAGGTCATGCCCAATGACGGCGAGATCGTCGATCTGATCCCGCTGTTCGCGCCGGAGGTGGAGTTCCAGCAAAAGATCCTGGTCGACAACCCAGCGCGCCTGTTCGGGTTCGACCAATGACCGCAACGGCGATCGACAGGCCCCGCGGGCGCGTCTGGTGGAAGGAGCTCTGGATCCAGGTGCTCATCGCCATGGCGGCCGGCGTCGCGCTCGGGATTGTCAGTCCCGAGGCCGGCGCCAAAATGCAGCCGCTTGGGGATGCCTTCATCAAGGCGATCCGGATGCTGATCGCGCCGATCATCTTCTGCACCGTGGTCCATGGTATTGCCCATATGGCCGACATGGCGCGGGTCGGGCGTGTCGCCGTCAAGGCGATCATCTATTTCGAGATCATGACCACGATCGCGCTTATCATCGGTCTCGTCGCGGTGAACCTGCTCAAGCCCGGCGTCGGCATGAACATCGATCCCGCCAGCATCAATGCCAGCGCGGTCGAGCCCTACGTCAAACAGACCGCCGTGATCGGCTTTGTGCCGTTCCTGATGAACATCGTGCCGGGGACCTTCATCGGTGCCTTTGCCGAGGGCAATATTCTCCAGGTGTTGTTCATCTCCGTGCTCTGCGGTTTCGCGCTAGTGCAGCTCGGCGAGCGTGCCGCGCCGCTGGTCAGCCTGATCGACATCGCGGCCAAGATGGTGTTCGCCGTCGTCGGCTTCGTGATGTGGGCGGCGCCGATCGGCGCATTCGGGGCTATTGCGTTCACGGTCGGCAAGTTTGGGGTTGGCTCGCTGGCCTCGCTAGGCAAGCTACTCGGCGGATTTTACCTGACCTGCGTGATCTTCATCATCGTCGCGCTCGGCCCCGTCGCACGGCTCTGCGGCTTCTCCTTGCTGAAGCTGATCCGCTACATCTGGGAAGAGCTGCTGATCTGTATTGCCACGACCTCGTCGGAGACGGTGCTGCCGCGCATGCTGACCAAGCTGGAGAAGGCTGGTTGCGAGAAGAGCGTGGTCGGGCTCGTCATCCCGACCGGCTATTCCTTCAATCTCGACGGCACCTGTCTCTATCTCGCCGCCGCTTCGGTGTTCCTGGCGCAGGCGACGAATACGCCGTTCGGGCTCGGCGAGCAGATCGAGCTGCTGCTGATCCTGCTTGTGACCTCCAAGGGCGCGGCGGGCATCGCGGGGGCGGCCTTTGTCGTGCTGGCGGCAACGCTGTCGGCCACCGGCACGATTCCGGTGACCAGCGTCGCGCTCGTGCTGGGCATCCACCGGCTGATGTCGCAAGGGCTGACGCCGACCAACCTGATCGGGAACGCGGTCGCGACCATCGCGATTGCCAAATGGGAAGGTGCGCTCGATGGTGAGCGCCTGACGCGCGTGCTCGACGGCGAGGAACCGGCGGCTGCCGCTGCTTGATGAAATGACTGCCGGCACGACGTGGGCAGCCCATGATGTTGACGAACGAAAGAGGAGGAGCTGGCATGAAGCCGGTCGTCGTTCGCAACATTGTCTGACCGGGAGGGAGCGGGTGGATGGATCGTCTCAAGCTGAAGGCCGTGCTCGGCAGTCACCCCCACGTCAAGGCGGTGAAGAGCGGCGAGCTCCGCGCCGACCTGTTCGATCTCGACTTCATCGAGTACACTCCGATCAATACGGCGTTCAAGCCGATGGTGCGCGAGCAGGCGTTCGATGTCTGCGAGATGGCGATCGTCACCTATCTGATGGCGAAGGCGCACGGCAAGCCGCTGGTGCTGCTGCCGGCGACCATGCTCGGCCGTTTTCAGCATTCCTATGCGCTCTACAATCCCGCGCACGGAACGCTGGGGCCATCCGATCTCGAGGGCAAGCGTGTCGGCATCCGCTCCTTCACGACCACGACGGGCGCCTGGATCAGGGGCATTCTCGCCAACGATTACGGCGTCAATCTCGATAAGATCCGCTGGGTCACGTTCGAAGATCCGCATGTCGCCGAATATGTCGACACCACCGAGCGCGCGCCAAAGGACAAGAAGGTCTTGCAGATGCTGCTCGACGGCGAGGTCGACGCGGTCCTTGGCGAGACTTCGAACAATCCCAATCTGAAGCCGCTGTTTCCCGACCCGGCGGCGGAGGCCGCCAAATGGTACGCCCGCCGCGGCGTCGTGCCGGTCAATCATCTCGTGGTCGTGACCGAGAGCCTCGCAAAATCGCGCCCCGAAATGGTCGCGGGCGTCTATGATCTGCTCAAGCGGAACAAGGACCTGGTGGGGCCAGCGGCAACGCCCGACTTTTTGCCGTTCGGGATTGAGGCGAACAGGAAGCCGTTGGAGCTGATCGTCGACTACGCGTTTCAGCAGGGGTTGATCCCGCGCCGCTATGCGGTCGAGGAGCTGTTCGACGCGACGACACGAGGACTGAACTGATGGCGGATCCGAAACGGTGGCAGATCGGGCTGGTTGGCTATGGTGAGGTCGGCCGGATCCTGGCCGAGGATTTGCGCCAGCAGGACATCAAGGTCGCGGCTTACGACATCAAGCTCGGAGCTGGGCAGGGCGCTGCGCTGCAAGAGCATGCGGCCAAGTTCGGTGTGTTGCTCGCAAGCTCTCATGCCGAGCTGACTGCGAAATCCGATTTCATCATTTCAGCGGTGACGGCGAGCCAGGCCGTGCCCGTCGCAAAAGCCTGCGCGGCGGCGATCAATCAGGGCACCTGGTTCCTCGATTTCAACTCGGCCTCTCCGGGCGCCAAGCAGCGCGCCGCCGCGCTGATCGATGGCGCTGCTGGACGCTATGTCGAGGGCGCGGTGATGACTTCGGTGCCGCCCTATCGGATCAAGGTGCCGCTGTTGCTTGGTGGTCCCGGCGCCAGGGAGCTGGAGCCATTGCTGAACGCAATCGGCTTTGCGGCGAAAGTTGCAAGCGACAAGCTCGGCGTGTCTTCCGCCGTTAAAATGTGCCGTAGCATCATGATCAAGGGTCTCGAGGCCATGGTGATCGAAAGCTTCACCACTGCACGTGCTTATGGCGTCGAGGATGCGGTGCTGGCGTCGCTCACTGAAACCTTCCCCACGATCAATTGGGAGAAGCAGGGCGCCTATTTCTTCCAGCGCGTGATCGAGCACGGCCGCCGCCGCGCCGAAGAGGTGCGTGAGGTCGCAGAGACCGTACGCGAGGCCGGGCTGACGCCTTGGTCGGCTCAGGGCACGGCCGAGCGTCAGGCCTGGGTCGCAGATCTCGCCGACGAAGGCTTGTTCGGCACGAAGGGGACGACGGAATTCGCTCGCAGCGCCGATTGGCGCATCGAGGCGGATCGCATCCTGGCGAAGATCAAGCGGTAGTGCTCAGCTCGGGAGGCCGCTGGCGTGGTGCAGGCCCGAGATTTCGTCGCGGGCGAGTTCGATCGAGTCGATCAGGCGAGTGGCTTCGCGGATGACGTCCTTGGTGCGTTCGCTTTTGAACTCGGTGAGGATCATGCGAATGCACTTGTCGGCAGTATCGAGCGTGCGCAGCGCGCGGGCCGTGTCGTTCTGGGAGTGGATCGTGGCGATGTCGAGCCCCGATAACACTTCGCCGATGCCGCTCAATCGCTTGATGGCCGTCTCGGCGGGCGTCTTCGCCCGGATGGATTGATAATCAATGCTGCTGAATGCGCTGAACGTATCCATAACTTCCCCGGAGAACGCAGATGGTCAGTGCGCGCGCCCGATTATGGTTAGGGCCACGTTTCCCGCAATTCGTGGAGCTACGGTCCGGGATTCTACCGGACTCGGATTTCAAGCCGAATTGGCGTGAATCGGGCCAGAAAGCCGTAGGGATCAGCGCTGTTTCCTGACAATCTTACCGTCGCGCGCAACGAGCATACCTGCCTTGTAGACAGCGCGGGCCTGCGGCACCGCGACGACGGCTTCCGGAACGTGTTCCGCGTTCAGCGTCACGAAATCGGCCGTCGCGCCGATGCGCAGACCGTAGCCCTCGAGTCGCAGCGCCTTGGCACCTGATGCGGTGACCATGTCGAACGCGACACGCAATTCCTCATCGATGTTGAAGCCCGAGCGATAGCCGAGCGTCGTCGCCCGCCGCAGCATGTCGCCGTCGCCATAGGGCCACCAGGAATCGCGGATGTTGTCGTTGCCGCTGAACACGGTGACCCCGGCGTTGCGCAGGATAAGGATCGGCGGAAAGGCACGGGCGCCCGGCGCGTTGGTCATGATGGCGACGCCGGAGCGGGCGAGGATGTCGGCGACTGACTTGAGCTGATCCACCGTGATATCGCCGAGCCCGTAAGCGTGGCTGATGGCGACATGGCCCTCCATGCCGAGCGCGCGCGTCCTCGCGGCGATCTGCTCGATCTCGAAAGCGCCGAGCGTGCCCATGTCGTGCAGATGGATGTCGACATCGACGCCGTGCTTCCCGGCGACGCCGAACACGACGTCGAGATGCTTCTCGACATCGCGATCGAAGCTCGCGGGATCGAGCCCGCCGACCAGGTTCGCGCCGAGCCCGATGGCCTCATCGAGCAATTGCGGCGTGCCCGGGCTCGCCAGGATGCCGCTCTGGGGGAAGGCGACGAGCTGGATGTCGATCAGGCTCTTGTATTCCTCCCGCACGCGCAAAATCGTCTCCAGCGACTTCAGCCCGACGGAGCCGTCGACCATGACGTGGCTGCGCATCTGCGTCGAGCCGTGGCCGATGCAGAGATCGAGCTGGTTGCGCGCCCGCACGTCCATCGGCGCAGCCTCGGCCATGTTCTCCGCCTGGAAGGCCACGCGTTCGTGCACGTTGAATCCGTCAGTGCACGGCTTGTGCGGACGCCAAGCATCGCCATAGAAGCTGGTGTCGAGATGGATGTGACCCTCGACGAAGCCGGGAACGACGAGGGTATTGCCGAGGTCAACAGTCTCGGCGCCGCTCGCGGGAGCGTCGGCCGGCAAGAGCGCGGCGATGCGGCCGTCCCTGACCGCAATGTGATGCTGCGCTCCGCCGTCGAAGCGCGCGTTCAGGAAGATCTTGTCGAAGGCCATCCGGTTGCTCCGTTGGTCGGTTTGTGGCCGCGCGATCTAGTTTCGCGGGGACAGCAGCTTAGCGGGCGACCGCTCAAACGTCTGCCGGCCGTTCTTGAAGCCCATCAGGATATCCGGGAGCTCGGCGATGGCAAAACGGCTGTCCTTGATGTCGAGCACGATGAGATCGGCGGGCTTTCCAACCGCGATCCCGTAATCTCTGAGGTTCATCAGCCGCGCCGGCAGCTCGGTGACGAGGTCGAGGCAGGTGTCGAAATCGCCGACGGCGGCGTGGGCAACGTTGGCGTAGAAGTTCGCCATCCGCAGCAGCGAGGCGTCGCCGAACGGCGTGAAGGGATTGAGTACGTTGTTGGTCGCGACCGAGCAGACGATGCCGTCGCCCGCAAGCTTGTGCGCGAGTGTCAGCCCACGCGGCGCGTTGTGGGTGGCCTCGCGCCCCATCAGATAGAGATCGGTCGCCGGCAGCACGGTGACGGCAACACCGGCCTTCGCCAGTTGCGCGGTGGCGGCCTTCAGCCGCTCCGGGGGCAAGGCCGAGAGCTTCGTCACGTGCCCGATCGCGACGCGGCCTCCGTAGTTGCGCTGCTCGGTCTGCCTGATGACTTCGTCAAGATGCGACCAGGAGGGATCGAGATCGAAATCGAGATGGAGATCGACGTCGAGATCGAACTCCTGGGCCAGGTCGAAGATGCGCGCGAGATGCGCGTTCGGATCGGTGTCGGTATAGGGGCAGCCGCCGATTGCGTTGGCGCCATCGCGCAAGGCCTGAATCAGCAGATCCTCGGCTCCGGGATCGTTGGTCAGGCCTTCCTGCGGGAAGACGCAGAGCGCAAGATTGATCGCCCAAGCATAGTCGCGCTTGAGCGCCTTGACCGCCTCGAAGCTGCGGAGGCCGATGCGCGGGTCGATCTCGACATGGGTGCGCATATGCGTGGTGCCGTGCACGATGGCGCGTTCGAGCACCTTTGCGCCGCGCGCATAGACATCGTCGGTGCTGAAATCCCGCTTCATCGCCGAGACGGCGCGAATGGCATCCCCGAGCGTGCCATGGATGTGCCCGCAGCGCTCGAGCAGGCACGCCTTGTCAAGATGGATGTGGGTGTCGACGAAGCCGGGCAGGGCGAGCCGTCCTCCGACGTCGACCTCGACGGCCTCGCAGCCCAGGTGGGGTTCGATCGCGGTGATGCGTCCGCTCCTCACGCCGATATCGACGGGTGCAGCGGATGATCGCAACAGGGCGTTGCGGAAGATCAGGTCAAAGGCAGGCAGGGCGGTCATGGAGGGGATCTGGCTGATAAGGCGGCGAGTCCTGGACGACAGCAATGTAGCGGAGACCAAGGGGCTGCCGCCATATCGAAAGCCGCGATAGCTGGTAGGCGCAGGCTGCTCTGGCGGCTGGCGAGGGCTTGGGCTATCACGCGCTAGATCGCGCCCGGCATGGCGGCGCACCCCTTTTCAGGAGCCTCCCGATGCGTCTACCCGCCGTTCTCTTGGCCGTTACCTGTCTTGCCGGCGCAGCGTCAGCCGAAGATCTGACGGGCACGCTCCAGAAGATCAAGGAGACCAGGAAAATCGCGCTGGGCTATCAGGAAGCCTCCGTGCCCTTCAGCTATCTCGATGGCAACCAGAAGCCGGTCGGCTTTGCCATGGATATCTGCCTCAGAATCGTCGACGCCGTGAGGAAGCAGCTCGCCATGCCCGACATCGCTGTCGAATATGTCGCGGTGACCTCGTCGAACCGCATCCCGCTGATGGTGAATGGCACGCTCGACCTGCACTGTTCGGCAACCACCAACAATGCGGACCGCCAGAAGCAGGTGGCCTTTACGAATACGCACTTCCTCAGCGCGACGCGCTTTGCCGCCAAGAAGGCTGCCAACATCAACACCATCGACGATCTGAAGGGCAAGGCCGTGACGGCGGTGGCCGGCTCGGTCAATTTGAACCAGCTCGCCAAGGTCAATACCGAGCGCAATCTCGGCATCAAGATCATGCCGGCGGTGGATCAGGCCGAAGCGTTCCTGCTGCTCGAGACCGACCGCGCTCAGGCCTATGCGCTCGACGATGTGCAGCTTGCCGTGGCGATCGCGCGGTCGAAGGAGCCAGGCCTGTTCATGATCAGCGAGGAAACGTTCTCGAAGGCCGAGCCGTTCGGCATCATGCTGCGTCGGGAGGACGCACCGTTCAAGGCGCTCGCCGACCGCGCCACCGCCGAGCTCTATGCAAGCCCCGAGATCGAGGTGATGTACAGGAAGTGGCTGGAATCGCCGACGCCGCCGAACGGCATCAACTACAATGTTCCGATGTCGGCAGCCTTGCGCAATGCGTTCAAGAACCCGAGCTCGAGCGCAGACCCGGACGTCTATGTGTTGAAGTGAAGCGAGGGCGCGCTTATCACCTCTCCCGGCTTGCAAAGGGGGAGAAGGAAGAAAGGCGCCTCGTCTACGCGTTCGAATATTTCTTCAGCTCGAACCGCGCGATCTGGTTCCGGTGCACCTCGTCTGGCCCATCAGCCAAACGCAGCAATCGCGCCGTCGCATAGGCCTGGGTCAGGCCGAAATCGTTGGACGTGCCGCCGCCGCCATGCGCCTGGATGGCCCAGTCGATGATCTGGCAGGCCATGTTGGGCACGGCAACCTTGATCATCGCAATCTCGGCCTTCGCCACCTTGTTGCCGACCGTGTCCATCGCGTAGGCGGCGTTCAGCGTCAGCAGGCGGGCCTGCTCGATCATGATGCGCGCCTCGGCGATGCGCTCCTGCGTCACCGTCTGCTCCGAGACCGGCTTGCCGAAGGCGACGCGGCTGCGCACGCGCCGGCACATCTTTTCCAGCGTGCGCTCCGCGAGCCCAATCAGCCGCATGCAATGATGGATGCGGCCCGGGCCGAGGCGGCCCTGTGCGATCTCGAAGCCGCGGCCTTCGCCGAGCAGCATGTTCTCCTTCAGCACGCGGACATTGGTGAAGACCACTTCCGAAGCGCGATCGGGCACGCCATAGAAGCCGAACACGGGCAGGGGCCGTTTCACCTCGACGCCAGGCGTGTCCATCGGCACCAGGATCATCGATTGCTGCTTGTGACGATCCGGATTGTCAGGATCGGTCTTGCCCATGAAGATGCAGATCTTGCAGCGCGGGTCGGTCGCATTCGTCGTGTACCATTTGCGACCGTTGATGACGTAGTGGTCGCCGTCGCGCACGATCGAGCTCTCGATGTTGGTCGCGTCCGATGAGGCTACCGCGGGCTCGGTCATGGCGAAACAGGAGCGGATTTCGCCCGCGAGCAGCGGCTTCAGCCAGCGCTCCTTGTCCTTATCGGAGCCGTAGCGTTCCAGCACCTCCATATTGCCGGTATCAGGCGCCGAGCAGTTGAACACCTCAGGTGCGAGATGCGAGCGGCCCATTACTTCGCACAGCGGGGCGTATTCGAGATTGGTGAGCCCAGCGCCATGGGTCGATTCCGGCAGAAACAGGTTCCAGAGGCCTTCGGCACGCGCCAGCGGTTTCAGCTCCTCGACGACGGGATAGACTTTCCAGGGCCCGAGCTCCTCCGCCTCGCGATAGAACCGCTCCTCGTTCGGATAGATGTGCCGGTCCATGAAACTCTCGAGCCTGCGCTTGAGCTCGACCACTTTTGGCGACATCGGGTAGAGCATTTGTCGTCTCCTCGATCGACGGGCGGGGTGCAGGCCTTGTCGTGATCAGGGCCGGCCTAGCCGGCGCGATAGGCTTTGAACTTCTCGCGCAGCGCCGATTTGAGCACCTTCCCGGTGCCGGTCATCGGGAATTCGTCGAGGAATTCGACGGCGTCGGGCATCCACCAGCTCGCGATCTTGGGACGCATGTGGTCGAGCAGGGTCTTGGCGTCGACGGTTGCGCCCTTCTTGCGGACGACCAGGAGGAGCGGGCGCTCCTGCCATTTCTCATGCGCAATCGCGACCACTGCTGCCTGCAGCACGTCGGGATGGGACAGCGCGATGTCCTCGAGCTGGATCGAGGAGATCCATTCGCCGCCCGACTTGATCACGTCCTTGGAGCGGTCGGTGAGCGTCACATGACCATATTGGTCGATCACGGCCATGTCGCCGGTGATCAGCCAGCCATCCTTGTCGAGCCCTTCATCGAGTTTCATGTAGCCGGAGGCGACCCACGGGCCGCGGGCGCGCAGATGGCCGACGGTCTTGCCGTCGCGGGGCAGCTCAGTGCCGCCGTCGTCGACGATGCGCAAGGTCGTGCCGAAGCAGGCGCGGCCCGAGACCTGGCGCCGATCGAAGAATTCGGTTTCGCTGAGATGCTCCGAGCCCGGCCGCAAGCCCGGCATCGAGCAGCCCAGCGCTTCCGTCATGCCCCAGGCCTGAACATAGTCGATCCTGTAGTCGCGCTTGAGCTTCTCGATCATCGCGCGCGGGGGCGCCGAGCCCGACGACAGTGTCGCGCGCAAGGTCGAGAATTTGTTGCCGGTGCGGCCCAACCAGTCGAGCAGGATCAGCCAGAAGCTCGGGACGCCCGCCGACACCGTCACCTTCTCGCCTTCGAGCAGTTCATAAAGCTTGTCTGGCTCGTAATTGCGGCCGGGCAGCACCAGCTTCGAGCCGGAGTAGGGTGCGGTGAACGGCATGTTCCAGCCATTGCCGTGGAACAGCGGTGCCATCGGCATCATCACCTCGCGCACGCCTTCCATATGCCCCGGCAGGAAGTCGAAACCGGAGCAGACCATGGTCTGGAGCAGGGCGGCGCGGTGCGAATAGATCACGCCCTTGGGATTTCCCGTTGTGCCCGAGGTGTAGCAGATGGTGGATGCGGATTTCTCGTCGAACTCCGGCCAGGTGAAGCCCGCATCGTCCTCCTTGTCCAGCAGCTCCTCGTAGCAATGCACGTTCGCAAGCTTCGTCTCCGGCATGCGCTCGCGCGATGACATCATGACGTAGGCTTCGACCGTCGTCAGCTGCGGCGCGATTGCCTCGACGATCGGCAGCGTCGCGCGGTCGACGTAGAGGATGCGGTCTTCGGCGTGGTTGATGATGTAGACGAGTTGTTCGGGGAACAGTCGCGGATTGACGGTGTGCAGCACATAGCCCATGCCCGGCGCCGCGTAGAACATCTCGAAATGGCGGTGGGTATTCCAGGCCAGCGTGCCGATGCGGTCGCCTTGCTTCAGGCCAAGCCGCTTCAGCGCCAGCGCCATCCGCTTGATGCGCGGATGAGCCTCGGCATAGGTGTAGCGATGGATGTCGCCCTCGATCTCGCGCGCGACGATCTCGGCCTCGCCGTGGTAGTCGGCGGCATACTGGATCAGGCCGCTGATCAGCAGCGGCATATCCATCATCAATCCCTGCATCGTCCCCTCCGAAAAGCCAACCGCCGTGAAGTCATGTCGTTGCATGACGCTTTGCACTTGCATGCAGGGTAGCGCAACGTCGCGCGACGTCCACGCAAAAAGCGGCTGAGGCGATTGCATGCGTCACTTTTTCGGGGCTAACTGACGCAAATTGCAGGCCGAAGCAGCGGCCGCGGTGGAGGAGATCGATGTCAGCGGAAAGACACAAGACCGGTGCAGCCGGTGCGCCTAGCATCGATATCATAGCCTTGCGTGCGCGCTATCGTGACGAGCGCGACCTGCGTCTGCGCTCCGAGGGCAAGGCGCAGTATGTCCAGGCAACAGGCGGCTTTGCCCGCTATCTCGACGATCCCTGGGCCGATCCTGGATTTGCGCGCGCGCCCGTCAGCGAAGAGACGGAAGTCGTCATTGTTGGCGGCGGCTTCGGAGGTCTATTGTGCGGCGCGCGCCTGCGCGCGGCCGGCATCACGGATTTCCGCATCGTGGAAAAGGCCGCCGATTTCGGCGGCACTTGGTACTGGAATCGCTATCCTGGAGCTGCCTGCGATACCGAGAGCTACATCTACCTGCCGCTGCTGGAAGAGACCGGCTACATGCCGGTGCGTAAATATGCGCGAGCGCCGGAGATCTACGAGCACTCCCGTCGCATCGGCCGCCACTTCGAGCTTTACGATCGTGCGCTGTTTCAGACCGTCATCTCGCGCATGGAATGGAACGAGGGCGAGGGACGTTGGCTGGTCGAGACCGATCGCGGCGATCGCATCCGCGCGCGCTTCGTCATTCTCGCCGGAGGTCCGCTCAGCCGTCCGAAGCTGCCGGGCATTCCCGGCATCGAGACATTCAAAGGGCACAGCTTCCATACTAGCCGCTGGGACTACGCCTACACGGGCGGCACTGCGGAGGGCGATCTCGATGGCCTTGCCGACAAGCGTGTCGGCATCATCGGCACCGGCGCCACATCAGTGCAATGCGTGCCGCATCTCGGCCGATCGGCGAAGGAGCTCTACGTGTTCCAGCGCACACCGTCCGCGATCGGCGTGCGCGCCGACCGCCCGACCGATGCAGCTTGGGCTGAAAGCCTCAAGCCCGGCTGGCAGCGCGAGCGGATGGACAATTTCACCGCGGTGATATCAGGCGAGCCGTTCGAGCAGGATCTGGTGCAGGACGGCTGGACCGGGCTGCTCGGCGAGATATTGCTGGCGCCGCGCCGCCAGCCGCAGCCGGTGACCTCGATGGAGGAGGCACTGAAGGTGATCGAGCAGGCCGACTATCGCAAGATGGAAGAAATCCGCGCCCGCGTCGATGCGATCGTCAAGGACGAAGCAGCCGCGGCGGCTCTCAAGCCCTGGTACAAGGCGTTCTGCAAGCGGCCGTGTTTTCACGACGAATATCTCGACACGTTCAATCGTCCCAACGTGCATCTCGTCGACACCATGGGCAAAGGCGTTGAGCGCATCACCGAGAATGCGGTCGTCGTCGACGGCAAGGCTTACGAGCTGGACTGCCTGATCTACGCGAGCGGTTTCGAGGTTGGTACCGACTACGCGCGCCGCATGGGTTTTGAGATTTACGGTCGCGACGGCCAGAGCCTGTCCGAGCGCTGGCGCGACGGCGTCAAGACGATGCACGGGTTCTACAGCCGCGGCTTTCCGAATTGCTTCCTGATCGTGACGGTGCAGGCCGGCCAGAGCGCCAACTTCCCGCACATCATCGATGAGCAGTCGCAGCACATCGCCTATGTGATCGCAGAGGCACGCAAGCGCGGCGCAAGGACCTTGGAGCCGACGCTCGCGGCGGAGAACGCCTGGGTTGACGAGGTCGTCAAGGCTGCGGTCGGCCGCCAGACCTATCTCGCCGATTGCACGCCCGGTTATTACAACAATGAAGGCGTGTTCGATCCGATCGCGGCGCGCAACAGCCAGTATTGGCGCGGGCCGATGGCGTTTCTCCGGCTGCTGGACAAGTGGCGCAAGGAGGGCAATCTGGACGGACTGGAATTGACCTATGGGGCGGAGGCCGACGGCACGCCCATCCTGACTTGATCGCATGATTCCGGCCCCCACTGGCGCAACGCGGCTCTACGTCATCGTCGGCGATCCCATCGCCCAGGTGCGTTCGCCCGCGGGTGTCTCGGCTGAGTTTGCCGCGCGCGGTCATGACGGCATGCTGGTGCCCGTCCAGGTCTCGGTTGCGGACTTGCCGGATTTTCTTTCGGTGGCGAGCCGGTTGAAGAACCTCGACGGCATCGTCGTGACCATCCCGCACAAATTCGCCTGTTACCAGATCTGCGCCAGCGCGACGGAACGTGCGCATTTCCTGCGCACCGTCAACCTGATGCGCCGGCGGGCCGACGGTTCGTGGCACGGCGACATGGTCGACGGTCTCGGCTTTCTCGGCGCAGCGCGGGCGAAAGGAATCGATCCGAAGGGAATGCGGGCGCTGCTCGTCGGCGCGGGTGGGGCCGGCTCGGCCATCGCGCTTGAACTCATCGAGGGCGGTGTTCGCGAACTCGCCATTCACGATAGTTCGGTGGAGAGGCGGGATACGCTGATCCGTCAGCTCAACGGGCTCGGCAAGGGACAGGCGCGAGTCGGAACGAGCGACCCCTCGGGTTTCGATTTCATCGCCAACGCGACGCCCGCGGGAATGAAGGACGGCGACCCGCTGCCGGTCGACGTCACGCGGCTGGCGCCGTCGGCCTATTGCGGCTGCGTCATCACAAAACCGGAAGTCTCGCCCTTCATCGCGGAGGCCCGGAAGCTCGGCTGCGTCACGGCGACCGGCACCGACATGTATCGGCAGCACCAGAGCATCATGGTGGATTTCCTGCTCGGGACCGATGGCGCTTGATACGCCTTTGATTCATGTCAAGCACATTGCCTGCATTGATTGCATCTGTCGGGGCTTGAGCCGGCGCGGCTGACGTAGGATCATGCGAGCGTGCGCGCCGGTCGCGCAGATTGAGGAAAGGGAACGGGGGAATGACCAAGGGCAGGACCGTTGCGACGGCGATGATCGGCGCGGCCGCGCTACTGTTATGCCTGGCGCCTGCCGCCCATGCCGCGCAATGCGGCAACGGGCCGGGCGGTTTCGAGGCCTGGAAGCGCGAATTCAGCGCGGAGGCCCAAGGCAAGGGCATCGGCCAGACCGCGATCTCGGCGCTGTTGCAGACCAATTATGCGAGCGCCACCATCAATGCCGATCGCAGCCAGCACAGTTTTTCGCTGTCGCTCGACCAGTTCCTGGCCAAGCGTGGCGCGACTACCATCGTGGCGCGCGGCCGGTCGCTGAAGCAGTCGCAGGCCGCGATGTTCGCCTCGATCGAGCAGCGCTACGGCGTGCCGCCGGGGCCGTTGATCGCGATCTGGGGCATGGAAACCGGCTTTGGCAGCCAGCGCGGCAACCAGAACATGCTCTCGTCGATCGCAACGCTAGCCTATGACTGCCGCCGCCCCGAATTCTTTACCGAGCAGCTCTATGCAGCGCTGAAGCTGGTCGACCGCGGTGCGCTGTCGGGCGCAACCCGCGGCTCTATGCATGGCGAGGTCGGCCAGACCCAGTTCATGCCCAAGAACATCCTGGCCTATGGCACCGGCAACCTTGACGTCGCCGCCAATGCCTTGAGCTCGACCGCGAACTTCCTGAAAGCAAATGGCTGGCGTGCGGGAGCCGGTTACCAGCCGGGCGAACCGAATTTCGCCGCCATCCAGGCGTGGAATGCGGCCGGCGTCTATCAAAAGGCCATCGCGTTGATGGGCCGGCAGATTGACGGAGGTGGCGGGGCGGCGGCCGTGCGTTGAGCTGCTCCGCAAGGCGTGACTTGTTTGCGAGAGAAAGTTGTTGCTTTCAGGAACCGACGGCACGAGGTTTGCTTAAGATCAAGTTCAGGGCTGGGCATGAGGAGAACTCAACATGGCTACCCAGATCGTGATGGATCAGACTGGCGATACACGCCACGAGTTTGATCCCGAAAATGCCGAAGCGTTGGCGCGGGCCGAACAACGCTTTCGGGAGTTGACCGGCGCGGGCTTTACCGCCGCGTACCGGACGGGGCCGGGCGAAGTCACGCGTATCAAATCGTTCGACCCGACTGCGCGGGAAACGCTGTTCTTTCCCCGCCTGGTCGGCGGTTGATCTGAACGGCCCATGATCGCGGTCTTCAGGCTCCGCGCGCCCGCGCGGGCGCGGTTGCACGCGCTCCGCGAGCTCTATCGGCGCTTCTTCGGCGAGAACACGCCGGAAGCGCGGGGTAGGCGGCTGTTGTCCGAATGGCTGTCTGACGAGCAGCGCGCTCAGTTCGAGCAGCACCGGCACTTTGACGTGGTCGGTTGCGACAGCGGCAAGCGCTATCGCATTCACTACGGCACCGCCGCCAACGTCCACGAGGTCGACGCATCAGGCAATGCAACGATGGGGTGGTGCTTCGTCCCGTCAGGCTTCCTGGTGCCCGGCGACGTGATGCTGGCGCAGAAGATCGCGCTTGAGACGGACGAGAAGGGAGCGCTGGCGCTCGCCAACCGGTTTCCGCCGGCGACGCATTCGGAGCACTTCTACCGGCGGCCGTTCTAGCGGGCGCCGTGACCGGTGGTCAGAAGTGCGTGGTGCGATAGGCATCCAGCGCATGCGCTGCAAAGACGGCGATGCTGCACAGGGCGAGAAGGACGGAGATCAGCTCGATCATCGCACGTCCTCCCCAAGCGGCTGGGCGACGAGATGCTGGCAGCAGGCAAATTCGCTGATCAGGTCGAGAAAGAATTGCATGACGCACGTCCCTGTATGATTTTGACTGTCAGATAACCAACCCTCTGTTTCAGGCGTGTTTCGTCGAGATAGGAAAGGGGTTTCGCGGGGAACCGGGATCTGGCCTGCACGCGGCGAAACCGCTACATCCCAGGACCGATCCGTCCCTTTGGCCCTGCGCATTGCTTGCGCGACGCGTCACATTTCGAGGCAAAATCATGGCACAGGTCGCCTGGTTCGACGATCTCACCGTCGGCATGCGCTTCAAATCCCCGGAGGTCGTGGTCAGCGAAGCCGACATCAAGCGTTTTGCCGCGGAGTTCGACCCGCAGCCGATGCATCTGGACCACGAGGCCGCCAAGGACACTCTGTTCAAGGGCCTTGCTGCCTCGGGCTGGCACACCGCCGCGATCGCCATGAACCTCGCAATCCAGGCCCGGCCCTTCGGGCCGCACCCGCTGATCGGTGCTGGCGTCGACGGGCTGCGCTGGACCATTCCGGTGCGGCCGAATGACCGCCTGCATCTGGTCGGCGAGGTCATGGGCCTGACGCCATCGAAGTCCAAGCCGCAGGGCATCGCACTGGTGAAATGGACGATGTTCAACCAGAACGGCGAGGAGGTTTACACCTTCACCCCGATCGCGATCGTGCCGCGGCGGGCATGAGGCGGCGCGCGCCGTTCGGCCGGCTTGAGCCGGGGAAGCCCTTGCGGCTTGCGGGGAGAGATGGTCAGCTTCGTCAGGGGAAACGCTGGAGGCTGATATGAAACGATTTCTTCTCGCCGCTTCGCTGCTTGTGGGCGCTTTGAGTGCCGGGCCAACGATCGCGCAACAATCCAAGGTTGGTGACTGGACCATCGAGAAGCGTACCCAGGACACCCACTGCAACGCCAGCCGCGGCTACAAGGACAAGGACGACGAGAACCGCGACTACGTCATTGTCATCACCTATTCCGACAAGGCCATCGTGATCGTGATGATCTATGACGGCTGGGAATGGGACAAGGTCGGCGAGATCCTGCGCGCCGATGTTGGCACCGATGACGCCGACATCATGTCGAAGGCGAAGTGGGAGGTCATGGACAAGACCACCGTGCGCGGCATCTTCGAATACGATCAGTCGATCATGGACCGCCTGTCGAAGGCGAAGCGTCTCACGCTCGACTTCGAGGATGATGACGACGACAGCATCGAGATGCAGATTCCGCGCGCCGGCGAAGCGCTCGCAGCACTGAAGTTCTGTGAGGAGAACCGGAAATAGATTGTCGGTACTGCCGATATTGGCAAACACGACTTGAGCAAGAGACGCTGGCATCAGCAAGCGGGCGCGTGATGCACGGCACACAGTCCGTCGCTGTTCGCATTTATCCTAGTCTTTGGCGAAAACGTCCAAGCCGCACCCTGCGGTTGACGTTACGCAAGGACGATGTTCGATATTCCAGCATTTTTCTCCGACGTTTTTCCGTCGCCGAAATCATCGCTCGCCTGATGACGATCCCTTGGGCGAACAGGTTCTCCTCGCTGGTCGGCGAGATCTATGATGCGGCGTTCGACCCCGCGCAGCGAAGCGCTGCCCTCGAGCAGGTTGCGGGCTTCGTCGGCGGATCGGCCGTGACTATTCTCTCCCGGGATGCAGCCCGGCTCTCGCTCGAGATCCACCAGCACTATGGAACGGACTCCCGCTTCCGCGAGCTCTACCGCGACCGCTATGTCGAGCTCGATCCTCTGCTCGATCGCCACCTCGATCTGCCCGCCGAACAGACCATCGGCGTCGCTGACGTCATGCCCTATTCGGACTTCATGGCGACAAGCTTCTTTCGCGAGTGGGTGGAACCGCAGGGCGCGGTCGATCTCGCAACCGTCGCGCTGGAGCGATCGACTGCGCGCACGACAATTTTGCAGGTCATGCGCGGACGGTCGCGCGGAACGGTCGATGATTCGATGCGCGAGCGCATGCAGTTGCTTGCGCCGCACATCCAGCGCTCGCGGGTCATGGGCCGGCAGATCCGGGCCCGCTCGCACACGGCGGCCGACCTCGCGGAGGTCCTTGACCGCCTGAGCACGGCGATCTGCCTGCTCGATGCCGAGGGACGGGTTGTTCATGCCAATGCGGCGTGCCGGAACATGCTCGCTGACGGCAATCTGCTTGCGATGGTCGGCGATCGCATCTTCGCTCGCAACACCCAGGCGGACAAAATATTCCGCAACTTGTTTGACATCGTCGCTGGCGACGGAACCCGCGCCTCCGATCGCCGCCGGATCGAGCTCATGACGTCGGCCGATGGCGAACACTATCTCGCTCATGCCTTTGCGCTGACGCACGAGCGCAGCTTGCAGCGTGATAGCGTCGCCACGGTGCTTCTCCTGCAAAAAGCTTCGATGGTGCCGCAACTTGCAACGAACGCGATCGCTGCCGCGTTCAGGCTGACACCGTCCGAGACGCGGGTGCTGACGGCCATTGTTGAATTCGGCGGAGTTCCAGATATCGCGGCAAAGCTTGGAATTGCCGAGACGACGGTGAAAACTCATCTCGGTCGCCTGTTTGAGAAGACCGGCGCCGGCAGGCAGGCGGACCTCGTGAAGATTGCGGCGGGGTTTGCCGTTCCGTTCGCGCAGCCGATCGGCCCAGACGACGCCGCGTGATCCAGTTCACATCGCGCGCCCCCAAATTGCGCGATCCCAATCCATTGTGAAGGCCAGGCGGCACGCGTCCTCCGAACGTATGACGCTTGTCATTTGACACTTTCGTATAGGCATTTTCTGACATGAGAGAGGCGATGCACGCCACCACATCAAAGCGCGGCACCGGATACGAGTGCGGAGAAACAACAGCGCGGGGCCGAGCCTGTCCGTCCATTGGAGGAATTGCAGTGACCAGCAATGATGATGTTTCCGTTCTCAAAGTCTCGTCGAGCGACATTCCCGAAAGCGAACGCGTCACGAGACTGCGCGATTTCAACTGCCGCGGTGAAGTGAAGGCCGAGCTCGAAATTCGTGCCGGTGAGCCGATCATCGCAAACCTGACTGCGCATTCGCTGCCCGATGCGCACTTGCTCTTGGGTACGCTGTTCGGCGCCAAGCTCGTTCGTTCCCGGCAGTTCGTCGTCGACGACGGCGACGACAGTCTCGTGCTTGTATTCAATCGGTCTGGAACCATCGGGGTCACGGGACGGGGACGGAATCTGCTGCTCGGTCCTGGAGATGCCGTGCTGGCCAGCGCCGAGGACGCCACGACATTCGAACGGTTCGTGGCAGGAGACTGCTTCTCGCTGCGCGTGCCGCGGCGGGTGCTGGCGCCGATCATCATGGACGTCGATGACGCCGTGATGCAGGTCATCAGGGACCGGCAGGCCGAGATCGGGGTGCTGGTCGACTACGCCACCTCGCTGGTGCGGGAGCACGCATTGGCGACGCCGGCATTGCGTGAACTCGGCGCCGGGCATTTGCACGATCTCCTGGCCCTCGTGCTCGATCCAACCGATGACGTCAGGGAAAGCGCCGGCCGGCACGGCGCGAAGGCGGCCCGCCTGCGCAAGGCCAAGTTTCTGATCGTCAACAATTGCTGGCGGCACGATCTGTCGGTCGGCAGCGTCGCGCAGGAGCTTAGTGTGACGCCACGCTACCTTCAGCGCCTGTTCGAGGCCGACGGCAAGACGTTCTCCTCCTTCCTGATCGAGCAGCGCCTGAAGCGCGCCCATCGCATGCTACGGGAACCGGAATTCGTCGAGCGTCCTGTCAGCTCGATCGCCTACGACGTTGGTTTCGGCGATCTCTCTTATTTCAACCGCTCGTTCCGGAGGGCTTACGGCGCCACGCCGAGTGCTGTCAGGAGGGGCGCGGCGGAGTGATTGCAGCCGTGGAGTATTGAATGCGCCGTTTCTTCTTCGACCTCCTGGTCGGCAATGTCGTGAAGATCGATCCCGGCGGCATGGTGTTCGAGCATGCCAAGGCGACCTTCGTGGTTGCGGACGAGATGGCGCAGCATCTCTTCGTCTGGCGCGACGATCTGCGCGATCGCAATGCCTGGATCCGCGTCAGGGACGATGGCGGACACGAGATCTATCGCGCTGCGGTCTGGGCCGAGAGAAATGAGAAGACGGGTTGGGACCAGGCCTGAAGCGTGCGGGCAGTGTGGCAGCTCTGGCCGTCAGCTTGCCGGCGCTGTTCGCGGGGTCTGCGCTCGGCGTGATCGCCTTTCATCGGGTCAACGAGACGGTCTTTCGCAAGACCGTGCCCGTTCTGTTGTTGATCTCAGGGATGACCCTGATCTAGTGGCCGGCGACATCGTGGTTGAGGCCTTGCACGGGCGCCGCGCTGATGTCGCTACCATGATGCACCAGCGGCTTCATGCCGGTGATGGTCCGCAGCAGCACATAGAACACCGGCGTCAGGAACAGGCCGAACACGGTGACGCCGATCATGCCCGAGAACACGGCAACGCCCATCGCGCGCCGCATTTCCGAGCCGGCGCCGGTCGAGAGCACCAGCGGCAGCACGCCCATGATGAAGGCCATCGAGGTCATCAGGATCGGGCGCAAGCGCAGCCGGCTTGCCTCGATTGCGGCCCGGATCGGCGTGCGCCCCGCGAATTCGAGCTCGCGCGCGAATTCGACGATCAGGATCGCGTTCTTGGCGGAGAGGCCGACGAGTACGATCAGACCGATCTGGGTGAAGACGTTGTTGTCACCCTTGGAAAGCCAGACGCCGAACATCGCCGCGAGCAGGCCCATTGGCACGATCATGATGATCGAGAGCGGCAAAGTCAGGCTCTCGTAGAGCGCAGCCAGCACCAGGAACACCAGCAGGATCGCCAACGGGAATACCCAGAGTCCGGAATTGCCGGCGATGAACTCCTGATAGGTCAGGTCGGTCCATTCGAAGGCAAAGCCGGGCGGCAACGTCTCCGCCGCGATCCGCGTCGCGGCCTCCTGTGCCTGGCCCGACGAGAAGCCGGGCGCGGCCGCCGCGTTGATGTCGGAGGACAGGAAGCCGTTGTAGCGGATCGCGCGCTCCGGTCCCGCACTCTGGCGGATCGTCAGCAGGGCCGACAGCGGCACCATGTCGCCGGATGATGAACGCACCTTCAACTGCCTGATGTCGTCGGCTCGCGCCCGGAACGGCGCATCAGCCTGGACGTAGACGGAGTAGGTGCGGCCAAACTTGTTGAAGTCGTTGACGTAGTAGGAACCCAGGTAAATCTGCAGCGTGTTGAAGACCTCAGTCACGGGCACGCCGAGTTGCAGCGCCTTGGTACGATCGATGTCGGCGAACAGCTGGGGCACATTGACCTGGAAGCTCGAGAACACGCCGGCGATCTCCGGCGCCTTCTGCATCGCTGCCATGAATGCCTTGGTGGCATCGTTGAGGGCCTCATAGCCCAAACCAGCGCGGTCCTCGATCTGCAGCTTGAAGCCACCGATGGTGCCGAGGCCGTTGACCGGCGGCGGCGGGAACATCGCGATGAAGGCTTCCTGGATGCCGGCATATTTCTTGTTCAGCTCGGCCGCGAGCGCCGGTCCGCTGAGCGAGGGATCCTTGCGCTCGTCGAACGGCTTCAGCGTCGAGAACACGATGCCGGCGTTGGAGGAGTTGGTGAAGCCGGAGATCGACAGGCCGGGGAAGGCGACAGAGCTCTCGACACCGGGCTGGGTCAGCGCGATGTCGCTCATCTTGCGGATCACCTCTTCGGTGCGATCCAGCGTTGCACCGTCGGGCAGGCGCGAGAAGCCGACCAGATATTGCTTGTCCTGGCCCGGCACGAAGCCGCTCGGAACCTGCTGGAACAGGAAGGCGGTGAGGCCGACCAGCACCACGTAGAGCCCCATCACGGCGGCCTTGCCGGAGATCACCTTGGAGACGGTGCCTCTGTAGCTGTTCGAGGAGTAGGTGAAGGCACGGTTGAAGCGGCGGAAGAACCAGCCGAGGCTCTTTTCCAGGATGATCGTCAGCCGGTCCTTGGGCTCGTCATGCCCCTTCAGCAGCAGCGCCGAGAGTGCCGGCGACAGGGTCAGCGAGTTGACCGCCGAGATCACGGTCGAGATCGCAATCGTGAGCGCGAATTGCTTGTAGAACTGCCCGGTGAGGCCTGAGATGAAGGCGAGCGGCACGAACACCGCGATCAGCACCATCGCGATCGCGATGATCGGTCCCGACACCTCGCGCATCGCCTGATAGGTCGCGTCGCGCGGCGACAGCCCGCCTTCGATGTTGCGCTCGACGTTCTCGACCACGACGATGGCGTCGTCGACAACGATGCCGATCGCGAGCACCAGACCAAACAGGCTGAGCGCATTGATGGAGAATCCGAACACGTGCATCACCGCGAACGTGCCGACGATCGACACCGGCACGGCCAGCAGCGGAATGATCGAGGCGCGCCAGGTCTGCAGGAACAGGATCACGACCAGCACCACCAGCGCTATCGCTTCCAGCAGGGTGTGGATGACGGCCTCGATCGAGGAGCGTACGAACTGGGTGGGGTCGTAGACGATCTGGTAGGACACCCCTTCCGGCATGTTCTTCTTGATCTCCGCCATGGTCGCACGGACGTGGTCGGAAATCTCCAGCGCGTTTGAGCCCGGCGCCTGGAAGATCGGAATCGCGACCGCCTGCTTGTTGTCGAGCAGCGAGCGCAGGCCGTATTCGGACGCGCCAAGCTCGATGCGCGCGACATCACGAAGACGAACCACTTCGCCGCGCGTGCCCGTCTTGACCACGATGTCGCCGAACTGTTCTTCGTTGGCGAGCCGGCCTTCGGCATTGACCGAGAGTTGCAGGTCGATGCCTTTGACGTTGGGGGAGGAGCCGACCACGCCGGCGGCAGCCTCGACGTTCTGCGCCTGGATCGCCTTGACGATGTCGCTCGCGGTCAGGCCGTGCTCGGCCGCCTTCTGCGGATCGACCCAGACCCGCATCGAATAGTCGCCGGCGCCGTAGAGCTGGACGTCACCGACGCCGTCGATCCGCGCCAGGCGATCCTTGACGTTGAGCACTGCGTAGTTGCGCAAATACGTCATGTCGTAGCGGTTGTTCGGCGACAGCAGATGCACGACCATCGTCAGGTCGGGCGAGGACTTCTTGGTGATGATGCCGAGCTGACGCACCACGGCCGGCAGGCGCGGCTCGGCCTGCTGCACGCGGTTCTGAACGAGCTGCGTCGCCTTGTCGGGGTCGGTGCCGAGGCGGAATGTGACCGTCAGCGTCATCGCGCCGTCGGTGGTCGCCTGGCTCGACATGTAGAGCATGCCTTCGACGCCGTTGATCTGCTCCTCAATCGGCGTCGCCACCGTTTCCGCGATCACCTTGGGATTGGCCCCGGGATAGGTCGCGCGCACCAGCACCGAGGGCGGCACGACATCGGGGTATTCCGAGATCGGCATCGCGAACAGCGAGATCAGGCCGCCGAGGAAGATCAGGACCGAGAGCACGCCGGCGAAAATCGGACGATCAATGAAGAACTTTGAGAGATTCATGGCTTTGCCCCTGGGCAATGTCCCGCTGTTCTCCGACAGCTCCCCTCGTCATTCCGGGGCGTGGGCGAAGCCCGCGAACCCGGAATCCCGAGGTGAAGTGATCGGAGTTTTTAAACTTCTAGATTCTCAGGTGCGCAATTGCGCACCGTAGTTCGCGACTTCGTCGCGCCCCGAAATGACGTGACTTAGCGCTGCACCACGTCCTGGTTGCTGTGGTTGGAGGCCTGCTGCCCGCGCGCGCCCATCGCCGCCACCTCGGTCTTGAGGAGGGCGCCCGGACGCACACGCTGCAAGCCGTTGACGACGATGCGGTCGCCGTTCTTCAGCCCCGCCGTCACGATCCGCAGGCCATCAACGGAGCCACCGAGCGTGATCGGCCGATAGACCGCGCGGCTGTCGTCGCCGACCGCCATCACGAACTTCTTGTCCTGGTCGGTGCCGATCGCGCGCTCGTCGATCATCACCAGCGTTTGCTGCTTCGGCTGGCCCATGCGCACGCGCGCGAACTGACCGGGGATCAGGCGTCCGTCATCGTTCGGGAAGACCGCGCGGACGCGGATGGTGCCGCTCGAGCCGTTGACCTGGTTGTCGATCAGCTGGATGTGGCCCTTGGCCGAGAGGCCGCCTGAGGTCGCCATCTCCACCGGGATCTGGTCGAGATTGCCGCGCTTGCCGGAGGCGTCCGCGATCGAGTTCAGCGCGCGCAGCACGACCTCTTCATCCGCATCGAACGAGGCGTAGATCGGATTGACCGACACCAGCGAGGTCAGCACCGGGGAGGCCGTACCGGCTGCAACGAGATTGCCGACGGTGATCTCGAATTTGCCGACGCGGCCGTCCACAGGTGCGCGCACCTCGGTGTAGTCGAGATTGAGTTTTGCGGTCTGCAGCGTCGCTTCGGCCGCCTTCACATTGGCGATCGCCTCGCGGTTGGCGTTGTCGCGCTGATCATAGTCGCGTCGCGTGACCACGGCGTTGCCGACCAGCTGCGCGCCGCGCTCGAGCTCGCTCTGGGTAAAGACGACGCGCGCCTTGGCGGCTTCGAGCTGGGCCTTGGCCTTGTCGACCTCGGCCTCGTAAGGCGCGGGATCGATCTTGAACAGGACGTCGCCAGCCTTCACCAGCGCGCCTTCGGTGAAGTTGGTCGCCAGGATCGCGCCGGCAACGCGCGGACGAAGCTCGACGCGGTTGACGGCTTCCAGCCGGCCGGAGAAATCGTCCCACAGCACGGTTTGCTTTGGTTCGATCAAAGCGACCGTCACCGAGACGGCCTGTTCAGCTGCGGCCGCCGTTGCGGTCGCCTGCGCGGCACGGAAATAATGGCCGGTCGCCATCGAGCCGGCCGCGGCGAGGGCGCCAACGACAGCAACGCCTCCGAGAAGGCGGCGGATACGGCCGGGACGAGTGGTTTTTTGGGAGGGGGGCATTTGCGCGCTCCAGAAATGTAGTGTTCACTACAGATGTGGAGCTGGATATCGCAGCGCAAGATACTTATGTACCATTCACTAAGAAAATTGTAGCCGCTTACCGCAAGATTGGGAAGCGGGAAGAGAAAAGAAAGACAGAACAAATAGATAGGTTCTGGCGTTAGGTTGAGGGACGACGCCTAATCTGAGGAGATCAGTGACATGGCCATGGGACGCCCCCGCGAATTCGACGCTGAAATGGCGTTGGATCAGGCGATGGAAGTGTTTTGGCGCCATGGCTATGAGGGCGCCACGATTGCCCAGCTCACGGAGGCGATGGGCATCAACCCGCCGAGCCTCTATGCCTGTTTCGGCAACAAGGAAGGCCTGCTGAAGGCCGCTCTCGACCGCTACACCAAATTGCGCGGCGCCTGGATGGACGAGGTGGTGGCCGCGCCGACCGCTCGCGATGTCGCCGAGCGGATGCTGATGGGCATCGCCGAGAAGCAGACCGATCCCGCCAATCCACCCGGCTGCCTGCTCGTGCAGGGTGGCATCGCCTGCGGCACCGGCTCCGAGAACGTGCCCTTCGAACTCGCCGCGCGTCGCGCGCAGAATGAAGATCAGCTCCGCGACCGTTTTGTTCGCGCCAAGGCGGAAGGCGATCTCATCGAGACGTCCGATCCCGCCGCGCTCGCGCGCTATGTTTCGGCAGTCTCGGTCGGCATGGGCGTGATGGCCTCCTCCGGCTCCGACCGCGAGGCACTGCGGCAGGTCGCTGATGTGGCCGTGCAGGCGGTGGAGGCGCAGTCGGTGCGGGTGTAAGGCTTCCATAGCGATCAGTCCTGCGACCTCGCACAAGAGTAGGCAATGTTCGCCCTGACATTTCTCGGCACCTCGGCCAGCGTTCCATCCGGGGAGCGTAACCATCCGGCACTTCTTCTTGAGGTCGCGGGCCAGCGCATGCTCATCGACTGCGGTGAGGGGACGCAGCGCCAGCTGCTGCGGAGCGGCGCCGGCCTTCGCCGGATTGATCGCATCCTGCTGACGCATGGTCATCTCGACCACGTGCTCGGCATCCCCGGCCTGTTCTCGACATTGGGGCTACGGCAGGCGTCCGAAATGATGACCATGCACGGCGGGCCCGGCACGCTCGATCTCGTCATCCGCATGCTGGCAGGCCTGTGGGGCGAGGGGCGGGCGCCGATTTCCGTGCAGTTCGCGCCGCTGTCCGAAGGGCAGGTCGTCAACGCCGGCGATTTCAACATCGACTGTTTTCCGGTCCGCCATCGCGGGACCGATAGTTTTGGCTTCGTTTTCCAAAATCCCGCGCGCCGCCATCTCTTGGCCGATCGTCTCGCCGCACTTGGCGTGCCTGATGGTCCCCTGCGCGGCGAGCTGGCGGCGGGGCGACCCATCACCGTCGAAGGCGGCCGGACCATCGATCCCGAGGATGTTCTGGGGCCGCCGAGCGGTGGCAGGAAGCTGGTCGTGATCGGAGATACCGAGACCACCGAGGGGCTGTCCAAATACGTCGTGAACGCTGATCTGCTGGTGATCGAAGCGACGTTCCTGGATCGGGACGCGTCGACGGCACGGGACTATGGCCATCTCACCGCGGCAGAGGCGGCCCGGTTTGCTGCGGCGAACAACGTGCAGCAACTCGTGCTCACGCATCTGTCGGGCCGCTATGAGGACGACGAGATCCTTGCCGAGGCGGCAATGATCTTTCCGAATGTCCGGATCGCCGCGGACTTCGATCGTATCGTTGTTTAGGCAGTCCGTTGCACGGCCATTAATCTTACTTGTCAAGGTTGACGCGAGTTCATTCCCGCGGCCCTGCGCCAGCGCGATATTTTCGAGGATCGGAAATCAGCTCGTATTGAGAGTACTTATGTCCCGTTCCGTTGAATTGATCGTCGAAGGCTATGTGAGGCTGAACGATCGCGACGCGCTGGAAGATATTTTAGCTCACCGTCAGGATCTGCTTCGGCAACTGGTCTCGGTGACCGGCGTCGATCCCAAGCAGACCATCGCGCAGGTGAGTGAGGAAATCACCATTATCGAGACCGGACTTGCGACGCTCGTGCCGGAATAGCCATCGCTCCGATGGAAGACGCGCTCAGCTCGACAGGCCTGACTTGATCGCGAGCTCCTGCACTTTGCCCGTCAACTGCATCAGCTTTGGCAGCGCCCGGTCGCGGAAGGTCGGCATATCCATGCGCATCGCATCCACGGTGACGCTTAGTCCTGCGATGACGGAACCCTGCGCGTCGAGGATCGGCGTCGCCAACGTGCGCAACCCATAGGCGTTCTCGCCGTCGGAGACGGCGTGGCCTTTCTTCTTCACCTGATCAAGCCGCGTCAGCAAGGCATCGAGATCGGTCAGCGTCCGCTCCGACAGCTTGACGCGGGGACGCGATTCCAGCCGTGCGATCTGCTCGTCGCGCTGGAGGTGCGCAAGCATGACATGGCCGAGCGCCGCGCTATAGGCGGGGATGCGCGCGCCCGGCCTGCGATCCATCTTGTAACGATCGAGGCCTGCACTGACGCGCGCGAGATAGATCACATCGCCGCCATCGAGCATGCCAAGCGAGGCTGCATCGCCGGCCTCGGGCACGAGATCGCGCAGCATCGGCTCGACGATGGTGCGCAACGATCCGTGCGACAGCACGGTGTAGCCGAGATCGAGACAGGCGACGCCAAGGCGGAACCGGCGGCTCTGCGGCACGGCCTGGAGATAGCCGAGCTCGATCAGGGTCTGGATCAGCCGGAACGTCGTCCCGCGGTCGAGATCCGCGCGGGCGGCAACTTCACTCAGCGTGAGCTCGAAAGCCTCGCTGGTGAAGCTCTTGAGCACCGCGAAGGCCTTGCCGACGGAAGCGACGTAATTCTTGGGGTTATTCTTGGGGTTTTTGGGCTCGGGCGTTTTCGCAGATGTCTCCGATGTCCGCTTCAAAGCCCTCTTTTCGACCTTGGCCATGTCTCAATGCCCTGTCATGACAGCCACAGCCCTTGACGCGGCGGCAGCCTGCTCCTACCAACAAGATAGATTATAACAAATGTTCGCATTCCGAACAACATCGATCTGACGATCGGAGGAAGCTTTGTCGACATCATCGCTGCACCCCCAGTCCTTGCATCCGCATGGCGTGTTCTCCGCCGCGTTGACGCCGCTCGATGCCGAGCTCGCGCCCGATCATGCGCGCTTCCTCGCGCATTGCCGCTACCTGCTGGATGAAGGCTGCGACGGCATCGCCATGCTCGGCACCACAGGGGAGGCGAACTCCTTCTCGCTCTCCGAGCGCACCGCGCTGCTGGAGGCCGTGATCGCCGGCGGCATCAAGCCGAACCAGCTGCTGCCGGGCACCGGCGTCGTCGCGTTCACCGAGACCATCGCATTGACGCGTCACGCCCTGTCGGTCGGCGTCGAGACCGTGGTGATGCTGCCGCCATTCTACTACAAGAACGTCAGCGACGACGGCGTCTATGCCGCCTATAGCGAGATCATCCAGCGCATCGGCAATGCCAGGCTCAGGATCGTGCTCTATCACATCCCTCAGATGTCGATGCAGCCGATCTCGCATGCGCTGATCGAGCGGCTGCGCAAGGCCTATCCGTCGACCATCGTCGGCATCAAGGATTCCTCCGGCGATTTCGCCAACATGACCGCGATGGTCGAGCGCTTCGAGGGCTTCTCGGTGCTATCAGGTGCCGACCCGCTGCTGCTGCCGCTCTTGCGCAAGGGCGGTGCGGGCTGCATCACCGCGACCTCGAACCTCGTTGCGCGCGATCTCGCCTATGTCTTCAAGCATTTCCGTGACAGCGACGACGACGCGGCGCTCAAGGCGGCGCAGGCGCGGATCGTGAAGGCGCGTGAACTGGTCTCGCGTTTTGCGCAGATGCCTTCGTTGAAGGCTTTGGTCGCCGAGCGCACCGGTCACGCCGGCTGGGAGCGCCTGCGGCCGCCGCTGGAGACCCTCCCGGCGGCTCAACGGAAAGAGCTGCTGGCGAATGCCGAAGCATTCGCGAGGGCTGCTTAGGGCTCGGCTCGAGAGCGGCACAACGATGATCACCGTTCGCCTGCTTGCCGACGATCTCACCGGTGCGCTCGACACCGCGGCGGAGTTTGTCGGCCTGTGCGGACCGTTTGATGTGATCTGGTCGGATGCGCCTGCGGCCTCAGGCTCGCAAAGCCTTGCGTTCGACAGCGGTACGCGCGAGCGTTCGAAAGCGGAGAGCGTCGAGACTGTCGCCCGGCTGGCGCCGCTGCTTCGCGACGGCACGATCGCCTACAAGAAAGTCGACAGCCTGCTCCGCGGCGCCTGGGCCGCCGAGCTCGGGGCGTGCCTGAGCACTGGCCATTGGGCGTCCTGCGTGGTCGCGCCTGCGTTCGACTATCAGGGGCGCCGCACCGTCGGTGGTCAACAATTCGCGCGGACTCAACAGGGTGACTGGCACCGGGTCGGCGACAATCTCGTCGATCAGTTGAAGCAGGACGGCATCGAGGCGCGACTGGCAGGTAGCGATACGCCGGCGCAGGGCGGCGTCCAGGTGTTCGATGCCGAAAGCGATTTCTGTCTCGATCGCGTTGTCGAGATGGGGCGTCGCATGCCAGGACCCGTGCTCTGGTGCGGCAGCGGCGGCTTGGCCGGCGCGCTCGCCCGCAATCATCGGGCAGATAATTCGGCTGAATTGAAGCGGCCGGTGCTCGGGCTGTTCGGCTCCGATCAGCCAGCCACGGCATCCCAGCTCGCCGCCTGCGGCGACGCAACGCTTGCACTGGCTGAAGGCGAGGGCGGTGCGGCCGTTCAGCGCAAGCTGGCGGACGATCATGTGGCCCTGGTCAAGTTCGCGCTTTCCGGCGGCCTCTCGCGTGCCGAGGCAGCGCGGCGGATCGCGCATGAATTGACGACGCTGACCGCCGCGCTCGATCCACCGGGAACGCTGATCGTTGCCGGCGGCGAGACGCTGAAGGCCGTGTGCCTTGCGCTCGGCGCGCAGGCGCTTGAGGTCACGGGACGCATCGTGCCGGGTCTGCCGCGCTCGACGCTGCAAGGCGGCCGCTGGGCCGGCGTCGACGTCATCTCGAAATCCGGAGCCTTCGGCGCGCGCGAGCTGTGGCGCGATCTGCTGCGGGACAATCATTTGCTCAACATGGAGAGACCGTCATGACCTCTCGTCATCTTGCCATCACCATGGGCGATCCCGCCGGGATCGGGCCGGAGATCATCGTCAAGGCCTGCGTGGGGTTGAAGGAGCGGATCGCGACCGGCGACCTGCGCCTGCTGATCATCGGCAGCGGCACGGCGCTGGACGGCGCAAAGGCCGCGCTCGGCGCTGATATTGCGATCCCGCAAGTCACGGCCGACGATCGCGACTGGCCAAACCTTTGCTATCTGCAAGCCGACGCTGAGGGCGATCCGATCAAGCCGGGCGTGCTCAGCGCCGATGGCGGCCGCTTTGCCTACAAGGCGATCGAGCAGGGCGTCCGTCTCACCCAGGCCGGCCGCACGGCGGCGATTGTCACGGCGCCGCTCAACAAGGAAGCGCTCAACAAGGCCGGCTATCATTTCCCTGGTCATACCGAGATGCTGGCGCATCTCACCGGCGTACGTGGCTCGGTGATGCTGCTCGCCCACGGCAACATGCGCGTCAGCCACGTCTCGACTCATGTGGCGCTGGAGGACGTGCCGAAGCGCCTGACGCCGGAGCGGCTGCGCATGGTGATCGACCTCACCAACGACGCGCTTTTGCGATTGGGCATCGCCAAGCCAAAGATCGCGATCGCTGCGCTCAATCCGCATGCCGGCGAAGGCGGCCTGTTCGGCCGGCAGGACATCGACGTCTCCGCGCCGACGATTGCCAAGGCGGTCGCCGACGGTCTCGACGTCGTCGGCCCCGTGCCTGGAGACACCATCTTCGTCAAGCTGCGCGCCGGCCAGTACGATGCGGCTGTCGCGATGTACCACGATCAGGGGCACATTCCCGTCAAGCTGCTCGGCTTCCAGGTCGACCCGGCCACCGGCCGCTGGCAGGAGCTCTCCGGCGTCAACATCACGCTGGGCCTGCCGATCATCCGCACCTCCGTCGATCACGGCACCGCTTTCGACATCGCCGGCAAGGGCATCGCCAACGAGCATAGCCTGATTGAGGCCATCGACTACGCCGAGCGGCTTGCCGCCGGCAGCACCGCATCCAAGTCTTGAGATCGAGCCCGAGATGACCAACGCTTTCACGCCCATCGAAATCCTTCGCCCGACCATCCTGGAGTTCGGCAACGGCACGATCACAGCCGCCGCTCGCTTCGCCGAGCGGATCGGCGCCAGGCGGCCGCTGGTGATTTCCGATCCCTTCAATGCGCGCCGCGTCGATACGCTGGCGCTGCCGGGGGCCGTGAAGGTGTTTGGCGAGGTCAAGCCAGAGCCTGACCTGCCCAACCTCGAAAAGGTCGTCGCGATGGCGCGCGAAATCAAGCCCGATCTCGTTGTCGGCTTCGGCGGCGGCAGCGCGATGGACCTGGCAAAACTGGTCGCGGTGATGTGCACGGGCGACGTCGCCTTTGCCGACATCGTCGGGCCGGAAAAGGTCGCCGGCCGCAGCGTCGCGCTGATGCAGATCCCGACGACCTCGGGCACCGGCAGCGAGGCTGGCACCCGCGCGCTCGTCACCGATCCCGTCAGCCAGAACAAGCAGGCGGTGCAGAGCCGCTTCATGCTGGCCGATATCGCCATCGTCGACCCCGATCTGACGATGACCGTGCCGAAGGAGATCACGGCCGCCACCGGCGTCGATGCGCTGGCGCATTGCGTCGAGGCCTACACCAGCCGCAAGGCGCATCCGACGATCGATCTCTATGCGCTCGAAGGCGCGCGGCTGGTCGGGCAATATCTCAAGCGCGCGGTAGCCGATGGAAACGATCGCGAGGCCCGCGCCGGTCTTTCGCTGGCCTCGCTCTATGGCGGCTATTGCCTGGGTCCGGTGAACACCACGGCCGGTCACGCCGTGGCCTATCCGCTCGGCACGCGGCACCACATTGCCCATGGTCTTGCCTGCGCGATGATCTTTCCGCACACGCTGGCGTTCAACATGCCGGCGGTGCAGGAAAAGACTGTGGCCGTGCTCGCAGCGCTCGGTTTGCCCGAGCAGAACGATCCGAAGCATGCATTCGATGCGACCTACGCGTTCTGCAAAAATCTCGGCGTCGAGATGCGGCTGTCGGCCCTCGGCGTGCCCAAGACTGATCTCGGCGTCATGGCTGATGAGGCGCACGCGATCAGGCGCCTGCTCGACAACAACCCGCGCGATCTGAGCCGGGATGCGATCCTTGAGATGTACGAGGTCGCGTTCTAACTTCCTGCAACCGTGTACGGTGCTGAAACATCCGTTTTTTCCCGAGCCAAAGTGTGTGGGCTTCAGCACAGCGAAAGCCAGGAGCACCGCCACAAGCAAAAAAATCGCTTGACGAAGTCTGAATTGGCCCTTAGGAGCCCGGGCCGAACTGAAGAGATGACCATGCTGAAGATAGCTTTACATAGCGATATCACCGCCGCCGCACGGCGACTGCAAAGGCAGTCGTATCCGTGGGCGATGCCGTGCGTCGTCAATAGCCTCTTTAGCGATACCCGCTCCGAATCCGGAATCGGATCGGAAAAGTAAGTCGGCAGCAGGTCTAACCTCTGCCGAAAAGGCAGAGAGCAAAGACCCCGCGCAAGCGGAAACCGACTCCAAATCTCCCTGCCTTACACGCGTTGGCTGACAGACCTCATGCATAAGTCTGTCCTTTGTCTGGTGGTCATTGCGACCGGTCTCCAGCATAGAAGAATTAATTCGCTGGTTTCGTTCAGTGACAGGACGCGCCCCTCGTAAGGTCGAGACGGTTGTTTGATTCAGCCAACCAGCACCATGCTCCAATAGTCCAATCGGTAGAGACGATGCGCTTAGAACGCATGCGATGCAGGTTCGAATCCTGCTTGGAGCACCAATTGCCTGAGTAGCCCAACGGCAGAGGCCGCTTGCTCAAAACAAGTTCAGGTGCAGGTTCAACTCCTGCCTCAGGCACCATGCTCCGTGAGCCAGATGGGAAGGCACCGGTTTTACACGCCGGCAAGACGCGGCTCGATCCCGCGACGGAGTACCATTCACGCGTCTTTAGCTCAGTGGCAGAGCGCTTGCCCGACACGCAAGCTGCCCGGTGTTCGATTCACCGAAGACGCACCATCATGGTCCCATAGCACAATGGAAGTGCATCCCCCTGATAAGGGGAAGACGTCGGATCGTAACCGGCTGGGACTACCAACAGGAGAAGGACGATGACCGAAAAGTTGCCGGACGGCGTGCATCGTCTTTCCGACGAAAGCGCCGAGATCCTGCGCCGCGTCGCAGAGAAGAGCGCAGAGAGAACAGCGAAGCACCTCAAACGCGCGTCCTAGTGGACCGCGAGTAGGAAAGTAGAACGCTGGCCTTTTAACCCATGAGAACACGGGGCAGTACCGTGGCGGTCCACCAGTCAGACGAACTCAAGTTCATTTTAGATTCCGCAAAGGGCGGATCGACGAGGCGAAAGATCAAGACGACCAAGCTTCCAACGTCTCTTGAAGAGCGGAAGGAGCTGGATCGGCAGCTTTCGACGAAGAAGCCTGTCAAGCACGTCGATCCGTCTGACAAGTAGAATACATCCTTAGCATAGTGGCAGTGCGCTGGCTTCTTAACCCATGAGGGCGGAGTTCGATTCTCCGAGGATGTACCAACATCGTGTCTGTAGCCCAACGGTAGAGGCGTTGCCCCGAGAAGGCATTCAGTCCGGGTTCGAATCTCGGCAGACACACGGCCGCTTATGCATCAGGTGAGGCAGCGTCACTGTCCATGACGTGAGGCGGGATCGTTCCCCGCAGCGGTCGCCATTTTCCAGGGTGAAGCTCGTGAGAAGAGTACCGGCCTTGGAAGCCGGATGACGGTGGGCGGATCACCGCACCCTGACCATCAGCACGTCGAGCCAGATGGGACGGCCGGCTGCTCATAACAGCCAGAGGACCAGGTTCGATCCCTGGGACGTGCACCAGTGAAGATCATCGCGAAGTATGCCGAGAACATGCACCCGCCAATGCTGACCTTGGCGATACATGATGCGCCACACCGGCGCATGCACATCCGGACGATTGTGCAATATCGCGAGTTCATCCGCGATGCGTGTTCGAGGGCCGGCATCGCTACGCCGATGAACCATCCGATCGATCTGTCTGTCTTCTTCGTCAATCCGTCTTCTCCCGACCTTGGCAACGCTTATCTGGCGCTGGAGCAGGCGCTTGATGGCGCAACGTTGAAATCTCCAGGGATCGTGACTGACGATGGGCTGATTCAGAAGGTGACGATGTCGAAATACTTCCCGCAAGGGAAAAAGAAGTAGCGGTCTCTTAGCTTAACTGGATAGAGCGCGGCCCTCCGAAGGCCAAGGTCGGGGTTTGAGTCCCTGAGAGATCACCAACATGGATGCTTGCGAGGGCGGCCCCTCAAACGGTCCTGAAAACCGTGCCCCGGCAACGGAGACTGATCGACACAGTGAGCATCCGCCATGGAGGGTTAACCCGGAAGGTCTGGGCGTCGCTTGGAAAGCGAATGGTGCGGCAACGCATGGGATTCGTGTTCTCAGCCCTCCGCCAACATTGGTGAGCTAATCGGTCAGGGACCGACGCCCGTTCGAAGCGGGATGGACGCGACAGCGTTGGGGATCGGGACCTCAGCTCACCGCCAATTCTGTGCAGCTCGGACGTAAAGCGCGCATGCGAGAGAGTTGGAAGCCTCGCACTTTTATTGCGGACGAGTGGAACGGACAACCATTCCAGTCTCATACACTGGCGATAGCGGGTTCGACTCCCGCGTTCCGCAACCAACATGCCTCGGTATGCTGCTAGGGACGCAGCACGGTCTGTAAAACCGATGCCTATGCGCTGGCTGGGATCGTTACCCTGACGAGGCACCACGCGGACAAAAGATTACGGAAGTCGGGGAGTGCGCCACACTTCCAGCCCGGGTTCGAGTCCCGGTGTCCGCACCATCTTGCTGGAATAGCTCAGTGGTAGAGCGGCACGTTGAAGCCGTGCGCGTCGGTGGTTCAAGCCCATCTTCCAGCACCACGATCGGGGACTGCGCCGGGGCGCAGCGATGCCTTGCAAGCAACGCGGGGAGGGATCGACACCCTCAGTCTCCACCAGGTTCCGGAAGGCGAGCAAGGTGCACGCGGGCGTCTGTTAAACGCAGTTCAGGCAGGTTCGATTCCTGCTCCGGGAGCCATAGGGAGCCGTCGTTGACTGGCCAGGATCTTCAGTTCTCGATCTTCGGTTCTCAACCGGAGGGAGCGGGATCGATACAAGCCGGCTCCACCATCATGCACACGTAGCCCTCCTGCCTACGAAGCAGGACAAAGGTAACTGGACGGAAGATGCGTGTTCGACTCACGCCGTGTGCTCCATCAGGGTGAAAGATTGCGGAAGTCGGCAATCCTCGGATGCTTGCAGTGCAGGTTCAACTCCTGCCATCCTGACCATTTTGAAGTAAGCTATCGCAGGAGGCGAAAATGAGATCAGATCCCTATCAAGAGCGAGCCAGACAACTTTGTGTGGCTGCCGGCGTCGATCCGGACTCCCGCGTTGGCGAGGGCCGCGGACAGCCTGCCTGGTGCGCGTATCGGGACGCTGCGCGAAGAGAGCATCTTGCCCGCGAGTCCATTGCGGCCGCAAACGAGATCGCTCATCTGCGTCCGCAGGAAGATCGCTTCCAGGATGCGCCGCTGAAGATCTTTGGGCAGCACGAGGATGCGACCATCGCCCAGATGCGCAACTGCATGGCCGTCGGCAATGTTGTGTCCGGCGTGATCTGCGCCGATGGTCATCTCGGATACGCTCAGCCCGTCGGCGGGGTCATCGCTTACGAGAAACAGATCAGCATCTCGGGCGTCGGCTTCGATATCGGCTGCGGCAACATGGCGGTACGACTCGACACACACTTCGACGACATCGCGGCGATTGTCCCCGCGATCATTCGCGACGTCGCCAAGGTGATCTCGTTCGGCGTCGGCCGTGCCAATGCCGAACGGGCCGAACACGAGTTGTTCGACGATGGCGATGCGTGGCGTGAGAGCGATATGGAATCCTACCGCCAGAAGGCGGCTAGCCAGCTAGGTACGGTTGGATCAGGTAATCACTATGTCGACCTCATGCGCGACGAGGAAGGCTTCGTCTGGATTGGCGTCCACTTCGGAAGCCGCGGCCTCGGGCACACTTCGGCGACGCGTTACCTCAAGGCCGCCGGCGGCAAGGACGGCATGCATGTCCCGCCCGCCGTGGTCGACGAGGATTCCGAACTCGGCCGCCGCTACATCGCGGCCATGGAACTGGCCGGCCGCTACTCCTACGCGGGCCGGGAATGGGTCGTGGAGCGCGTCCGGAAGATCATCGGCGGCAGCGTGACCGAGAGCGTCCATAACCACCACAACTATGCCTGGCGTGAGACTCACGACGGCAAGGATTTGTGGGTGGTTCGCAAGGGGGCGACCCCGGCGTTTCCAGGTCAGAAGGGTTTCGTCGGCGGGTCGATGGGTGATGACGCCGTCATTCTCGAGGGCGTCGATAGTCCGCAGGCCAAGGCTTCTCTCTATTCGACCGTTCACGGCGCCGGACGCGTGTTCGGGCGAAAGGAGGCGAAGCGGCGCTTCTCGCGCTCCGAGATGGATCAGTGGCTCAACGAACGTGGCGTCACATTGATCGGTGGTGACCTCGACGAGAGCCCAATGGCCTATCGCCGCTTGCCCGACGTGTTGGCGCAGCACGCCGGCACTGTACGCGTCCTGCATACGCTGCGGCCTTTCGCCGTTGCAATGGCGGGCGAGGGCGAGTTTGACCCGTTCAAGGATTGATGGGGCGTAAGCGCCCCATCAACATCGCCTCTTAGCTCGAATGGCAGGGCGTCGCCCTACCCACGTTTCGAAACCGCGAGAGGCAGCCAATGGTGCAGTGGCGAAATGGGAACGCCGCAGTCTGCAAAACTGACGATGAGCCGGTTCGATCCCGGCCTGCATCTCCAACCGGCCTGCATCATGTCCCGGTAGCCGGCGCGATCTTCTAAGTCGCGAGACCGTAGCGGAGCTGAAAACGCGGGTTCAAATCCTGCTCGGGACTCCATCTCGACGTAGCTCAACAGGACAGAGCCACCGCCTCCTAGGGCATGATCCGGAAAAGTGTGCAGCGGTATTCCGAAAAGATCATGCTCAAACATAAGCGGTTGCGTGGGCGTTCGAACAGTCCCGTCGAGACCAATATGGAGGGCTAACCAGGCGGGGCCTGGAGACGCCTGCTAAGCGTTCTGCGGGTTCGCCCGTGCTGATCGTGCCAGCAGCCCTCCGCCATGCGGGCATGGGATAGATGGATGTCCACCAGTCTTCCAAACTGAGGAGGCGAGATCGTTGCTCGCTGCCCGCTCTAATCATGCTCCGTTGGTGCAATGGCTAGCATCTCGGTCCTTCAAACCGAAGAAGACGGATCGAAACCGTCACGGAGCACCAGCCGGTTCGTTCAACGGCAGGACGCGGGACTTTGAATCCCGGTACGAAGGTTCGACTCCTTCACCGGCTACCAACAGACGCTCTCCCTCCGGCGAGGATGCTGCTCTCATAAGGCAGCCAGGCGCGATCGACACGCGCGTGAGCGACCATGCTGGCTATGCTCGATGGCAATGGGCGGTCCGGCTGTGAACCGGGAGCATTCAGTTCGAATCTGAAGGCCAGTACCATCTACGAGAGTGGTGTAGCGGCAACATGCCGGTCTCCAAAACCGTGCGTCGAGGGTTCAAATCCTTCCTCTCGTGCCAAATGAACCGGCCCTTCACGGAAGTGTGGGGTCAGAGCCAGCGGGCCGCGATCCATACACAGCCGCGCTTGCCAGCCCAGGGCTGAGCGGGTAGAAGGCTGCACGCCTGAGCCGTGATTTGCGCTATCAGCGCTTCCGGCCGCAGTCGGACAAATCAATAAGCCCTTGAATTTGTTCGGCTATTCCGTTGGGGAATGGTGTAACGGTAGCACAACAGACTCTGACTCTGTTTGTCTTGGTTCGAATCCAGGTTCCCCAGCCAGCGCCTAAGTCCTTCAAAATATTGCAATATTTCGCATTTTTGTCGTTTGATTTTTGCGATCTTTGTGTCGCGCCTGTCGCGCTGAAATCCAGGGGAAATTCAGTGCCTCAAGTAGGCTCGTGGCGGCTCGGCGCGACACGAGGCGCAACAGGGCTGTGAATAGGTCGGATAGCATTCAAGCTGCGTCCTGCGTGCGGAGCGCCTGTGTCACTATCGATCGTTGATTCGTTGCTAGCCATTGTCACTGTTCAATTTGAGACGCCATGACAGCTCACAAGCTCAACAACTCCACTCACGCAGCACCGGTGGTCGCAACATTGCGATGTCCTCACTGCGGTCACGTCGGAGCGTTTCCAGGCCCCGCCAATTGTAGCGACGTAAGTTGGCAGGAATCTTCGAGGATGGCAGATGGTAGATTGAACTCCGTGCCATTCGCCGCTGGGGTGCGCATATGCCCGAATCCCACGTGTCGCAGTTTGGTTCACGTCGTGCTCCGACAAGGAGAGCTTTGCGAAAGCTTCCCTCCAGAAGTTATCGATTTCGACTCAACTAATTTGCCTCCACCGATCCTTAGTTCGCTGGAAGAAGCGATCAAAGCCCACGCCGCAGGTTGTTTCAAAGCTTGCGCCCTAATGGTGCGGAGAGTGCTCGAAGACCTTTGCGACGATAAAAACGCTACAGGAGGAGACCTGAGGGCACGGCTTGCAGTGCTCGGGCAAAATGTGCTTGTGCCGAAGGATCTCTTGGACGCGGCCGACGAATTGCGCTTACTCGGAAATGATGCGGCACACATCAAAGCGAAGAACTACGACGCCATTGGCAAGGACGAAGCTGCGCTCGCCATCGAGTTAGCGAAGGAATTGCTGAAAGCCGTGTATCAGTACACGAGCTTGGTAAGCAAATTGAGGGCGCTAAAAAAACCTTAAAGCCATAAGAGAGAATAAGGTGTTCAAAAATTTTTCACTCAGCACCGTGCTCACCATAGTCGGCGCGCTTGTTGTGGGCGCGCTTGGCTCGGGGCTTTGGGAAATTCTTTTCAAGCCGACGTTAAATGGGCTTAGCAGCTTTCTGCTAAGTGTTGCAACGCTAGGAATTCAATCAGTCAGAGACAGCTTGTATTTGGAGGCCGCGAAGGGCCAACTGGACCGCGCGGGGATCTTCGCTTCATTCTTGACTACTATGTTTATGTGCTCATCCTTCGCACTAGTGAGCATGTTTACCCTGACTTGGACTGGCCGCACACTACACAGGGCAACCCGCGACTTTAATCTTGTACAGGCCGCAAAGCTTCTCAGTGAAGATAGCGCGATTTACCGCCTTCGCCGGTTAGTGAGACTATTTCGGATTGCTTTTATCCTACTCATCGGATCGATCGCATTGATAACTGGTACCAGCTGGATAACCCTCATTCGTGAAACCTACATAATGAATACAGTCGCCTATCTCCAACAATCCCAAACCATTGTTGGGCCCTTTCTAACAGATCGCGAGCGTGCAACGATCGCCTCGGAAGTTGCGCAGATGAAGTCTAGGGCCGACTTCGATGTGATGGTGTCCAGACTCAGCAAGATTGCTGAAGAGAACAAAGTAAAACTATCCGCATTCGCTCCATTCTGAACTGCCTAAATCATCAGCTGCTCAACTATCGTCCATGGCCCCGACGTCGTCCACCAGATCCCGTAGCTCACAGCCAACACGATGTCATCGTGCTTCCCGGTTTCAGGCGGTCCCGCAGGTCTGAATTCCCTCTGATCCGTCCGTCCGGCGCGTCACCGCTCGCGACGGTTGGCCTCACCGGAAAAATGTGCCTTCGCGCGTCGGATCGGCGCGCGCATCATCGTCCTTGGGAGACCCAAGCCAAGGAGATCCGTGATGCCCTATGTCGATGGTTTCGTGCTCGCCGTGCCGAAGGACAACATCGAAGCCTACAAGGCGCTGGCGCGAACGGCGTGCGCGGTGTGGATGGAGCATGGCGCGCTCGATTACGTCGAATGCATCGGCGATGATTTGCCCTATGGCACCCTCACGTCGTTTCCGCGCGCCGTGATGGCGAAGGAGGACGAGGTCGTGGTGTTCTCCTGGATCGTCTATCCGGACCGGCAGATCCGCGATGCCGTCAATGCCAAGGTTATGGCCGACGAGCGGTTCAAGAGCTTTGGCATGCCGTTTGATGGCAAACGCCTGATCTATGGCGGCTTCACGACGCTGCTGCAGGCGGGTGAGATGGCGGGCTGAGCGCATGCTTTATCCGTGACGCCTCTCCGGCCGCTATATCCAATCCAATCGAGGAAGTCTCAACCATGCTCACCGTCTATGGCGAAGGTCGTGGCTTCCGTGTTGTCTGGCTGCTCGAGGAGTTGGGATTGGCTTATCGGCTGCGCCCGGTCGATCTGTTCGCGGTTGAGAATGATCGCGACTTCCTCGCCATCAACCCAGCCGGCTTCATTCCAGCGCTTCAGGACGGCGAGACGATCATGGTCGAGTCGATCGCCATTCTTCAGTACCTGCTCGCGCGTTACGGCTCGGGTTCGCTTGGCGTCGACCCGGATGATCCTGCCTTCGCGTCCTATCTGCAATTTCTCCATCTGGGCGAGGCCGGGCTCGCCGGGCCGATGAATGCCGTCATCGTCGGCCGCCAATTCGCGCCCGAGGCCGAGCGGAATGTCCGGGTGACCCGCTGGGCACGCGAGACCTTCGAGAGCCGGCTGGGTTTGGTTATCCGTCGCCTCAAGGATCACCCCTATCTCGCCGCCGACCGGTTCACGGCCGCCGACATCTCGGTGAGCTACGCCCTTTTGCTCGGCCTGCGAACCGGCAACTACGTTCCCGGTTCTGTCGAGCGGGACTATCTCGCCCGCACGACGGCACACCATGCCTATGCCCGGGCGATGGAGAGCTGCCAGGCCACCAAGGCCTGGGCGGCACGATCACCGGGATTGTAGTGCTGGCTTCATCGGCCCGTCGGGCAAAACACCCAAAAGCGCCGTCAATCCCTCGTTGCAAAAATATTCCACTTTACCGAAATTCGGATTTGTCGTATGCGTCTGACATCCCAGCCCACCAAAGGGGCGGTCGTACGTCGTCACGAACGCGGGCTGGGGATGCGGTGGACGCGGGCAGCGCCGTCGCGGATGTTTGTGGCAGGGCGGGGCAGTGGATTGAGCCGAGCCCTGTGAGCCGCATGCAAGCCGCGTTGTACGAACGGCGCCGTGTCCTGCGAAGCCCCTTCGGGCGAAGCGGGATCTGCTCGCGTACGGCGAAACCGTGTGGTCCTGGCCGTCGTCGCTACGGTCAAGCCTTCGCGAAGCCTCGTCACGTCAACCGGCGTGATGCGGCGCATTTCGCTGAGGTGACGGAGACAAGAGGAATTCGTCTCCGGGGAGAGCGCGCATAGGCCGTCAAACCATCGCGCAGGGAAGGCCGAGTTTCGGTTGCCCTGTGTTTCCCCTGTGCATTGCGTGTGCATCATTTTCGCATGGGGGTCTTATGGGTGCCAGCCGGCGCCCGGTCTTCCCTGCGCCCTTTCTTCGGAGAGGGTGTGAAGAGAAGCGCATGACTCGGGCGAAACAGGCCGCGAGATCGCGATGCCGTGTCCGCCGTTCGACAGCTAACCTATCGGGGAAGCGAATGACCGACTTCAGCCTGAAGCAGCAACAGCAGGCAGCCCGCAAGGCGCGTCTCCATCTCTTTCGATCGAAGCGACAGCGGTCCGGGATCGTTGAGGATCGCGTTGACCAGCGTGCCCAGCACGACCTGCAAGCCGAATGCCATGGTGCGGGTCTTGGCGGCCCTGCGGCCCTTCCCCATCGACGGCAGCAGGAGAGGGGTGGCACGTTCTGTGGTCGCCTTGGCCAGCGCCTTGAATGGCGTCCATTTGTCCGGGCGGGTGTCGTCATGCTGAAGTGCGGCGCGCAACACGCCCTCGTGGTGGCGCATCCAGACGATGATGCCGCTGACGATGATGTGGCAGAGCTTGTCGAGGTCCGTGTCGGGCGAGGGGCGTCGGATCTCGCCGAGCCGTTGCTCGCCGTCACGTGTCGCCAGCGCCATGAGCGCGTTGAAATAGGCCTCCTTGCTCTCGAAGCGGCTGTAGAAGGCGCCGACCGTGACGCTGACCTCAGCGCAGAGCGTCTCGATCGAAAGTTCGGCGAGGCTTCGCGTGCGCAGCAATTCGGCGCCGGCGCGGAGCAGGGCCAGTGTCGTCTCGCGGCTGCGCTTCTGGCGTGACGGGGCGACTCCCGGGAGGTCGAAATCGCGGGATCGGGAGTCGTCGGAAGATGGCCGCGTTCGCGCTTGCATTCGCCCTAAATGATAATCATAATTCGGATTATATTTTAGGATGAGACGAGCCGCGGGTCAACCGCGAGGGCCGGACAGGGAGCAACAGATGAGCGCAGGCAGCGGCACGCCGTTCCGCGGCACCGTCGGCAAGACGGTTGCGGAGTCGAAGCCCTGGTGGCCGGAGGCCGTGAAGCCGCCGGCGGGCGCGCCGAACATTCTCATCGTGCTGTTCGACGATGTCGGCTTCTCCGATTTCGGCTGCTACGGCTCGGCGATCAGGACGCCGACCATTGACAGGCTCGCCGCGGAGGGCTTGCGCTATTCAGGCTTCCACACCACCGCGATGTGCTCGACGACGCGTGCGGCACTGCTCACCGGGCGCAATCATCATTCGGTCGGCGTCGGGTGCCTCGCCAATTTCGATTCGGGCTACCCTGGATATCGCGGCAAGATCGCGCGCGAGGCGGGGACGCTCGCCGAGATGCTGCGCGTGCACGGCTATCGCAACTACATGGTCGGCAAGTGGCACGTCACGCCGCTGACCGAGAGCGGCGCGACCGGTCCGTTCGACGGCTGGCCGCTGGGCCGCGGCTTCGACCGCTTCTACGGCTTCCTCGACGCCGAGACCGACCAGTACGCGCCCGAGCTCGTCTCTGACAACACGCATATCGATCCTCCGGGCACTTATGCCGACGGCTATCATCTGACCGAGGATCTGATCGACCAGGCGATCCGCTTCATCGGCGATCACCATGCCGACCGGCCCGACATTCCCTGGCTGACCTGGGTCGCGCTCGGCGCCTGCCATGCACCGCATCAGGCGCCGGTCGATATCATCCGCAGCTACGATTCTGAGTTCGTGCACGGCTGGGATGTCGAGCGCGAACGGCGGCTGGCGCGCCAGAAGGCGATGGGGCTGGTGCCGCAGGAGACGCGGATGCCTGCTCGCAACGACGGCGTGAAGGCCTGGGAAGATCATTCCATCGACGAGCGCCGCGTCTTCACGCGGCTGCAGGCGGCCTTCGCCGGCATGCTCGATCATTCCGATCGGCATCTGGCGCGTCTGGTCGCATTCCTCGACACGGCCGACATTCGCGACAACACCGTCATCATCGTGATGTCCGACAATGGGGCCAGCCAGGAGGGCGGCCCGCTCGGCTTCGTCAATGCGATGGGGCCGTTCAACTTCAAGCCGGAGCCGATCGCGGAAAAGCTCGCCCGTATCGACGATATCGGCGGGCCCGACACCCACAGCAATTTCCCGCACGGCTGGGCCATGGCGTCCAACACGCCGCTGCGCCGCTACAAGCAGAACACCCATGGCGGCGGCATCCGCGATCCCTTCATCATCAACTGGCCGAAGCGCATTGCAGCCAAGGGCGAGTTGCGTCACCAGTTCGTGCACGCCAGCGACCTGACGCCGACGCTTCTGGAGTTGATCGGAATCGACGCGCCGTCCGAAATCGCCGGCTGTCGTCAGATGCCGCTCGAAGGCGAGAGCTTCGCGCGCTCGATCACCGATGCCTCGGCGCCGTCGAAAACCTCAGCGCAGTATTTCGAGATGTTCGGCCATCGCGGCCTCTGGCAGCACGGCTGGAAGGCGGTCGCATACCATCCGCCGGGGACGCCGTTCGAGAACGACAAATGGGAGCTGTTCCATCTCGATCGGGATTTCTCCGAGACCGACGATCTCGCTGCGAAGGAGCCGGAACGGCTGACGCAGATGATCGCGACATGGTGGGGCGAGGCCGGGAAGCACAATGTGCTGCCGCTCGACGACCGTTTCGGTCCGCGCTTTGCCGAGAACGCCGCACGCTTCCACGGCGCGCGCCATCATTTCATCTTCCACCACGGCATGGGCCATGTGCCGACCGACGTGGCGCCCGACGTGCGCAGCCGCAGTTACACGATCGAGGCGCATGTCGAGATCGAGGAAGCTGGTGCGAGCGGCGTGCTGATCTCGCACGGCGATGCGACGTCGGGCTACAGCCTCTACATCAAGGACGGCCACCTCGTGCATGACCTCAACATCGGCGGCAGCCACCAGATCGTGCGCTCCGACCGCAAGGTGCTGGGCGCGCAGCGCCTCGGTGTTCACGTCGAGCGTCTTGTGCGCAAGGAGGCGCCGGCCAAAGGCTCGCGCACCGGGATTACCGAGTACACACTCCTGATCGACGGCGAGAAGGCCGGCTCGCTCCAGACCCAGCTCGGCTTCCACACGCTGATCTCGTGGTCCGGCCTCGACATCGGCCGCGACCGCGGCAGCCCGGTGTCGCACTATGAGTCGCCGTTCGAATTCGAGGGCAGGCTGCTGCGCGTCACCGTGACCATGCACGATGACCAGTCGCTGGACGGCGAGGCCGTCGGCAACGCGCAGATGGCACGGCAGTAACGAAGGGAGCTCCGTTACTTGATCTTATCGTAGGCGGCCGCGAAATCGTTCAGCGGCATCGGGATTGCGATCGTTTCCTTCGCCATGTTCTGGAAGGAGACCTTCAGTTGCTTGCCTGAGCGCAAGGCGGCGAGCATATCAGGCGCGATCGGCGTCGAGGCGTAGCAACCGCGGTTCTCGCAGGTCTGGATCTGGAGATCGACGGTTTTGCCCTCGTCGACCTGCAGCTTGGCACCAACAGGCAGGTTGAGGCCGAGCGGCAGCTGCAGCAGTGCAACCGGCGTGCGGGTGTCGGGAGCAATGCGGATGTTGATGAGGACGATGGTCTGGCCGGTCTTGGTCAGCACGGCGTTCTGCTCGATCGCGCATTCGAGCGGCGCGTCGCGGCTGGCGCTGGTGCAGCGCGCGATCCAACCAGGTTGCGGCGGCGTGCCGTCGGGCTGGGCTTGGGCCTGCGGCTGGGTCGGCGCGGGCGTGGGCTGCGCGGTCGCCGGGGCAGGGGGAGCTGCGTTCTTCTTGGCGCTCTGCTGGGCATACGCAACGCTTGTCGACATGAGGGCAGCGGCGAAGAGAGCAACAAGTCTGGATTGCATGGGCATGGCGAGACCGCGTTGGCGTGAACCGGGGGCCTCGCTGTAGCGTCGCCAAAGCCGCGGCGCAAGCTTACTCGGCGGCTTCCTTGACGGTGCCATGTCCCGAGGTCTCGTGGTCGTCCTCGACCGACTGGCTCTTGAACAGGTTCGAGAACTTGTCGAGGTAAAGGTAGACCACCGGAGTGGTGAACAGCGTCAACGCCTGGCTGACGATCAGGCCGCCAACCATGGCGTAGCCGAGCGGCTGGCGGATCTCGGCGCCGGTGCCGTGGCCAAGCATCAGCGGCACACCGCCGAGCAGCGCGGCCATCGTGGTCATCATGATCGGGCGGAAGCGGAGCAGCGCGGCCTGGCGGATCGATTCCTCCGGTGTCTTCCCGTCGCGTTCGGCGGCGATGGCGAAGTCGACCATCATGATGCCGTTCTTCTTCACGATGCCGATCAGCAGGATGACGCCGATCAGGGCAATGAGGCTGAACTCGAAGCCGGCCGCCATCAGGATCGCAAGCGCGCCGACGCCGGCCGAGGGGAGGGTCGACAGAATCGTGATCGGATGGATGTAGCTCTCGTAGAGGATGCCGAGGATCAGATAGACCACGACCAGCGCCGCGAGGATGAGCAGCGGCACGGTGCCGAGCGATTGCTGGAACGCCTGCGCGGTGCCCTGGAAGCTCGAGTTCAGCGTCGCCGGCGCGCCGAGATCGGCCATCGCCTTCTGCACGGCCTCGGTGGCCTGGCCGAGCGCAACGCCCTGGGCGAGGTTGAAGCTGATCGTGATCGCCGGGAACTGGCCCTGGTGGCTGATCGAAAGCGGGCGGACCGGATCGGTCGACCAGGTCGCAAAGGTCGACAGCGGCACCTGGTCGCCGGTCAGCGGTGACTTCAGATAGAGCTTGTTCAGCGAATCCAGATTGCCCTGCATCTCCGGCAGGATTTCCAGGATCACGTGATAGCTGTTGAGCTGAGTGAAGTACTGGGCGACCTGGCGCTGGCCGAAGGCGTCGTAGAGCGTGTCGTCGATCAGCTGCGGCTGGATGCCGTAGCGCGAGGCGGTGTCGCGGTTGATCTTGAGCTGGACCGTGGTGCCCTGGGTCTGCTGGTCGGTCGCGACGTCACGCAGCTCCGGCAGCGTCTGCATCTTGGCGAGGATCTTCGGCGCCCACGAATTGAGCTCGCCGAGATCGGCGTCCTGCAAGGTGAACTCGAACTGCGTGCGGGTCGGACGACCACCGAGGCGAACGTCCTGGGCCGCCTGCATGTAGAGGCGGGCGCCGGCGACCTTCTCGAGCTTGGGACGCAGCCGCGCGATGATCTGCTGCGCAGACGCCTCGCGCTCGTTGCGCGGCTTCAGCGTGATGAACATGTTGCCGTTGTTGCCGGCGCGGCCGCTGCCGCCGATGTTCATCGCGATCGAGGCGATATCGGGATCCGCCATGACGATCTGGCCGAGGTCGACCTGCCGACGTTGCATCTCGGCGAAGGAGATGTCCTGGGAGGCTTCCGAGGTCGCGGTGATCAGGCCGACGTCCTGCTGCGGGAAGAAACCCTTCGGGATCAGGATGAACAGATAGACCGATAGAGCGAGCGTGGCGAAGAAGACCACGAGCGTGGTTCGCCGCCAGGCCAGGGCAAGGTCGAGTCCGGATTCGTAGCCGCGCAGCATCGCGTCGAAGGCGCGCTCGCTCCACTGGTAGAACTTGCCGTGGGTGACCTCGCCATGGGCGCGCAGGAAGCGCGAGGCCATCATCGGCGTCAGGGTCAGCGACACGAACATGGAGACGAAGATCGTCATCGCCAGCACGACCGCGAATTCGCGGAACAGGCGACCGATGATGCCGCCCATCAAGAGCAGGGGGATCAGCACCGCGACCAGCGAGATCGAGATCGAGACGATGGTGAAGCCGATTTCCTTGGAGCCCTTGAAGGCGGCGGCGAGCGGCTTCTCGCCCTCCTCGATGTAGCGTGTGATGTTCTCGAGCATCACGATGGCGTCGTCGACGACGAAGCCGACCGCGATCGTGAGCGCCATCAGCGACAGATTGTCGAGCGAATAGCCGAACACCCACATCAGCGCGCAGGCGCCGAGCAGCGCCAGCGGAACCGTGATGGTCGGGATCACCGTCGCCCAGAAGCTGCGCAGGAAGACGAAGATGACCATGACCACGAGGGCGATGGTCAAGAGCAGCGTGAACTGCACGTCCTCGACCGCCGCACGGATGGTCGTGGTGCGGTCGCTGATGACCTCTATCTTGACCGCGGGCGGGATCGCCGCAACGAGGCGGGGCAGGGTCGCCTTGATCCGGTCGACGGTCTCGATGACGTTGGCGCCCGGCTGCTTGAACACGACCAGGAACACGCCGCGCTTGCCGTTCGCCCAGGCCGCCTGCTTGGCGTCCTCAGGCCCGGTCACCGCCTGGCCGATGTCCTTGATCCGCAACGGGCCGCCGTTGCGGTAGGCGATGATGACGTCGTTCCAGTCCTTGGACTGCAGCAATTGGTCGTTGGCGTAGATCGTGTAGGCGCGCTTCTCGCCGTCGATATTGCCCTTCGGGCTATCTACCGTGGTGATGCCGATCGCACTCCGGACGTCTTCCAGTGCCAGGCCCTTGGCGACGAGTTTCGCCGGATCAATCTGCACGCGGATCGAGGGCTTCTGCTGGCCGCCGATGAAAACCTGCGCGACGCCGGAGATCTGGCTGATCTGCTGGGCGAGTTGGGCGTCGATCGAATCGCTGACGGTGGTCAGGGGCAGCGTGTCTGATGTCGCGGACAGCAGCAGGATCGGCGAGTCCGCCGGGTTGACCTTGCGATAGGTCGGCGGTGAGGGGAGGCTCTTCGGCAACTGGCCGCTGGCGGCGTTGATGGCGCCCTGGACGTCGTTGGCGGCACCGTCGATGCTGCGGTTGAGGTCGAACTGGATGGTGATCGAAGCGGTACCCAGATAACTCGTCGACGTCATCTGCGCGATGCCGGGAATCTGGGCAAACTGGCGCTCCAGCGGCTGCGCCACCGACGAGGCCATCGTCTCCGGGCTGCCGCCCGGCAGATTGGCCGTGATCTGGATGGTCGGGAAGTCCACCTGCGGCAACGGTGCGACCGGCAGCAGCGGATAGGCGACAAGACCGACAAAAAGAATGCCGGCCATCAGCAGCGATGTGCCGATGGGATAACGGATGAAAGGTGCCGAAATCCCGCCTTCGGTCATTCCTGCTGAACCTTGCTTTTCTGAACCGGATCCGAACTCGCCACGGTCGTCGAGACGAGGCTTCCGGGCTGCACCTTGTATTGACCGCCGGTGATCACCTGCTGGCCGGGGCTCAGCCCTTCATCGATGACCGAACGTCCGTCGATGGCGTAGCTGACCTTGATCTTGCGAACCTCGGCCTTGTTGTCCTGACTGACGGTATAAGCGTAGAGGCCGTTGGTCGAATGCAGAACCGCGTCATCGGGGACGACGGTCGCATCCTTCAGGGTCCGCACCAAAAGGCGTGTCGACACCGATTGTCCCGGCCACAACGTGTGTTCCTTGTTGTCGAACACCGCCTTGAGCCTGATAGTCCCGCTGGTCGTATCAACCTGGTTGTTGATCACCGCGAGCTTGCCTTCGGCCAGCGTCTTTTTCCCGTCGGTGGTGAACGCGATCACCCTCAGCTCGCCGGACTTCTGGCCCTCGCTGATATAGGGCAGCTGGTCCTCCGGCGCCGTGAAGATCACCGTGATCGGCTCGACCTGCGCGATGCTGACGATGCCAGTCTGGTTCGAGGCATTGACGATGTTGCCGATATCGACCTGGCGCAGCCCCGCGACGCCGGTGATCGGCGCCTTGACCTGGGTGTAGTCGAGCTGGGTCTGGGCATTGGAGATCGACGCATCGTCGGCGGCGATCTGGGCGGTGAGCTGGGCGACGGTGGAGCGCTGCGTATCGGTCTGCTGCCGCGTCGCGAATTCGCCGAGCTTGGTGAAGCGCTGAAGATCGAGATTGGCGTTGGCGAGGTTGGCCTCGTCCTGCTGCTTTTTGGCCTTGGCCTGGTCGAGGGCGGCCTGGAACGGGCGCGGGTCGACCTCGACCAAAAGATCGCCCTGCTTGACCATTTGGCCCTCGGTGAAGGCGATCTTGTCGATCTGGCCGTCCACCCGGGTCCGGACTTGGACGGTGTTGAAGCCCTGCACGGTGCCGAGGCCGGTCAGGTAAACCGGGAAATCGGCCTTCTGGACCGGCGCGATGCTGACGGGCACTGCGGAAGCGCGCGGTGGACCCTTCTGCGCGGTCTGGGCGTTCCCGGCGTCGGGCGCCTGATATCGCTGCCAGCCGTAATAGCCGCCACCGGCCACAGCTGCGATGATGACAATCCACAGTATCGGCCGTGACTTTTTCATATGTGAGCGTATCGGCTTGTATGCCCAAAACAACGAATTGCGGGGCAATCAAAGGGGTTCCAGCAAGGCTTGTATAATACACGCCAAGTTCCAGTGTAAACAGCACTATCCGTTGATAATCCTAAACAATTGGAAAGCTTTGCACCCCGTAGGCAGACGGGTGACGCAGCAGTGTGCAGTGCTGCATTTTCCCGCTGCGAACGAGGAGCGTGCAGGCGAGAAGAAATGCTCGCAGGCGGCGTGGGCGCCGCAGTGCGAGGGCGCGCGCGAACGCGCCGGATCTGTCTTCGCGAGAACGGTTCTAAATCGCCTGTGGCGCGTTTCGGTTGTCAGCAAAATCAGCCTCGTCCATATCAGCGCCGCCACATCGGGAGTACGGAATGGACGAGCTGAACGGCAAGCTGATCGCGTGTCAGATACTGATCACGGGGTTGATCGCACGCGTCGCCAACGAGCAGCGCGATCCCTTGCGCTTCCTCACCGACTTCCGCGACGAGATCAAGGCCGTCGTGGGCGGCGTCAACATCGCCGGCATGGACAACACAGATCGCGTGCGCGCGACCGCGCAGCGCACGGTCGACGAATTGTTCTCGCTGATGAAGCCGCCGAGCAGCGACTGACGGCTGCGCGAGACGATGCGCGAAGACAAGCGATGAAATGTCTGACTGCATCAATCTGTCGCGCGACATTTCGGCTGTTTCGAAATCGAAGTGTTAGAATCGCTTTGATCTAGACCTATTCAAGTGCTCGCGCAGGCCTCGTCGCATTGACCCGATTTTTTACGGTCGATAGCACCGCCTCATCGTTCGTCGCGCATGTTGCGCATCGACGAATTTGGAATGGGGTGTTTTGCAATGGGGCTCGCGGTGGCTCCGCGATCGTTGCGTGCGATCGCGGCAAGAAATTCAAACGAAGACAAGCTCGACGGAAATTCCGGCAAGGCGACATCAGTCGTCGCCGGCCTGATTGCGGTGGCATCGGTGTCGAGTGGCGCGCAGGCGCAGCAGTCGAGCCTGCCGCCGGTGAATGTCGATGCACCGGTCGAGCGTCCGCGTCCTGTGGCTTCGAAGCCCTCGCCCGAGCAGGTCCGCGCGCGCAACGCGCTTCGCCGTGCCGCGCAGCGCCAGCAGGCGCAGCAGCAGGCCGCCGCCGCAACGCCGGCCCCGGCCGGTGCGCTCGATCGCAATCCCTATGCCGATCCGGCCGCGCCCTACAAGGTCGATCACGTCCAAGCCTCCGGCAAGTTTCCCGAGCCGATGCTGAACACGCCGAAGACGATCACGGTGCTCAGCAAGGAGGTGCTCGAGGACAAGAACGCGACGACGCTGAAGGAGATCGGACGCTCGACCGCCGGCGTGACGCTGGGATCGGGCGAGGGCGGCAACGCCTTCGGTGATCGCTTCTTCATTCGCGGCTTCGATGCGCGCAACGACGTCTTCATCGATGGCATCCGCGATCCCGCCGTGTCGATCCGCGAGAATTTCTTCACCGAGCAGATCGAGATCTTGCGCGGGCCGGCATCGTCCTATGCCGGCCGCGGCACGGCCGGCGGCGCCATCAACATCGTCACCAAGCAGGCCGGTGACGTCAACTTCAAGCGGATGGATACCGAGTTCGGCACCGACAGGACCAAGCGCGTCACGCTCGACGTCAACCAGGTCGTCGATCCCACATTCTCGGTGCGCACTGGCGGCCTGTTCCAGGATGCCAATGTCGCCGGCCGCAACTACGTGACCGACGATCGCTGGGGCGCGTTCCTCTCAACCAGGTACACGCCGACCAATGACATCAAGATCACGACGAACTACGTCCATACTGATCTCAGCGGCCTGCCCGATTTCGGCGTGCCCTATTACAAGCAGGGCAACGTGCCGGTGACGTCGGCCGGCATTCCGCGCGGCACCTGGTACGGCTTCCTCAATCGCGACTTCCAGACCGCGCGACAGGATTTCGGCACCGGCACTGCGGAGTACAAGGTCAACGACGCCATCACGCTCAGCAGCAAGGTGCGCGGCGAGCATTCGCTGTTGAACTATATCGGCACGCTGCCGCAGAACCCGGTGACGACCAACGTCAATCCGCTGCTCTGGACCACGACGGCAAGCGCGCAGAGCCGCTACCAGACCGTGGACGTGTGGGCGAACCAGAACGAGGCCACGTTCAAACTCGATACCGGCGGGGTCAAGCACACCGCGGTGTTCGGCGTCGAGTACACCAACGAGAATGTCTCGATCGACCGTTATTCGGGGCTCGCGTCGGAACTGGCCGGCAGCGGCTTTACCAGCAACGGCGCCGTCTCGGGGGTCAATCTCTATTCGCCCCAGTACACCTACGCTCCCTTCGGCACGCCGTCGCTGACGGGTAATCCGACGCGCTATGGCGTCAACACCAGCAGCGTCTACGCCATGGACACCGCGAACTGGCGGGACACCATCATCGTCAACGGAGGCATCCGTTACGACGGCTACGTCATGAGCTCGTCGACCAACACGGCCCATCTGAAAATGAACTCCGACCTGGTCAACTACAATGTCGGCCTGGTCTACAAGCCGGTGTCGATCGGCAGCATCTATGCCGCTTATGCGACCTCGGCCAATCCGTTCGGCTCGGAGCTTGATGCAACCGGCACCGATTACGGCGGCGTTCCCGCCAACACCGCCGTCCTGCTCGGGCCTGAGCGCAACAAGGCGGCCGAGCTCGGAACGAAATGGGAGCTCGCCGATCGTCACCTGCTGGTCTCCGCGGCGTTGTTCCGGACCACCAAGGACAACGCGCGCGAGACCAATGCTGCCGGCGTGCTCACCTCGAATGCGGCCTACCGCATCCAGGGTATCGACATCGAGGCCGAGGGCAAGATCACCGATCGCTGGAGCGTCTTCGGCGGCCTGGTGCTGATGCAGTCGAAGGTCACGCAAAGCAACATTGCCTCGAATCTCGGCCTGCAGCTCGCCAACGTCGCCCACCAGTCGTTCAGCATGCTGACCAAGTACAAGTTCGACGGTGACTGGGAGGTCGGTGGCCAGGCGGTGTACCGCTCCAAGGTCTATGGTGGCACGTTCGCGGCCAACACCGGCAACGAGCTGCCTAGCTACTGGCGCTTAGATGCGTTCGTCGAGAAGAAGCTCGACAAGAACTGGACCATGAAGCTCTACGCCCAGAACCTCACCAACAAGCTCTACTACGACACGCTCTATCGCAGCGCCGTGCCGTTCGTCGCGGTCGCGCCGGGGCGGGCGTTCTACATCGTCACGACGGCGAAGTTCTGATGAAGTTTTGATTGCGCCTGCTACATCAAGGGATGCCTGCCCACGGCAGGCGTTCCCGCGCTTTTGGCGCTCATCGCGATGCATGAACGTGCATCGCAAGGACAAACTCTGCTCCAGTTTAGAACGCTTACAAACTCGAGTTTAGAACGGTTTCAAACTCGAATTTAGAATTGTTTTGATCTGGATGGATTCAAGATTGCTATGGCCGCGATTGCGTTGACCCTGTTTGCCCCGCTCGATACCACCAGCGTGTCGCATCGTCACAGTGCGACACACTGCAGCAATGGAATGGGGCGTAGAATGGGTATGGCGAGGGCTCCGCGGTCGTTGCGTTCGACCGCGGCACGGCAAGCATTTGTCGGTAATTTCGATGGTGCGGCCGGCAAGACTGTTTCCACTGTCGCAAGCCTGATTGCGGTTGCGTCCGTCTCGAGCGGAGCACATGCACAGCAAACGAACCTGCCGCCCGTGAATGTCGACGCGCCGAAGGAGCGGCCGCGCTCTACCGCCGCAAAACCGACGCCCGATCAGGTCCGCGCCCGCAACGCGCTGCGTCGTGCCGCGCAGCGCCAGCAGGCGGCCCAGGCGCCGGTCGCCAACCCAAGTCCCGGTGCTCCCGACCGCAATCCCTACGCGGATCCAGCCGCGCCCTACAAGGTCGATCACATGCAGGCCTCCGGGAAATTCCCGGAGAAGCTGGTCGACACGCCGCGATCCGTGACGGTGCTTTCCAAGGAGTTGCTGGAGGACAAGAGCGCCACGTCGTTGAAGCAGGCGATCCTGAGCACCGCCGGCGTCACGCTCGGCACCGGCGAGGGCGGTAATGCCTTCGGTGACCGCTTCTTCATTCGCGGCTTCGACGCGCGCAACGACATCTTCATCGACGGCATGCGGGATGCCGGCGTCAGCGTTCGTGAGAACTTCTTCACCGAGCAGGTCGAGATCCTGCGCGGTCCGGCCTCGTCTTTCGCCGGCCGTGGTACGGCAGGTGGCGCGATCAACATCGTCACCAAGCAGGCCACCACGGAGAAGAGCTTCTACAACATGGACACCACGTTTGGCACCGACCAGACCAAGCGTGTGACGCTGGACGTCAACCAGGTCGTCGATCCCACCTTCGCGATTCGTGCGGCAGGCCTGTTCCAGGATGCCAATGTTGCGGGGCGAGACCGGGTCAAGGACAATCGCGATGGCGCCTTCGTGGCGACCACCTGGAAACCGACCGATACGATCAAGATCACGAGCAACTACATTCATACCGAGCTGACGGGCATGCCCGATTTCGGCGTGCCGTACTATCGGCCGAGCACGAAGTCGACCGCAGGTGGCCCGTTCCCGGACTTCGGCGTCAACCGCAACAATTTCTACGGCTTCGTCAACCGCGACTTCTATCGGACCGGTCAGGACATCGGCACGGTCAACGCCGAGGTCCAGATCACGCCCGACCTGATGCTCAGCAACAAGATTCGGGAGTCGCACTCGACGCAGAACTATATCGGCACATTGCCGGAGTCACCGACGCTCGCTGCGGGAGCGCCGTTCACGGCCTACACGCTCACGGCCAACCCGCAGAGCCGCTACCAGGCCACCGACGTGTTCGCCAACCAGACCGAGGCGACCTACAAGTTCAACGATCTCGCCGGCTTCAAGCACACGCTGCTTGCGGGCATCGAATATGACAGGGAACGATCGTCGATCGATAGCTACACCGGGCTTGCCTCCGAGATTACGACGGGAACAACACCTTTCACCGGCGGTGGATCGACGTCCGGCGTGAGCGTCTTTTATCCGCAAGCCACCGACAATCCGTTTCCCATCCCGGGAGGCCTCACAGGCAGACCAACCAAGATCAGCATCGACACCACGAGTGGATATGTCGTCGATTCCGCGAACTACCGCGACTTGCTGATCCTCAATGGCGGTTTTCGCTATGACGACTACAGCCTCAAGACATCGGGATACTCGACGGCCGGTGCCTTTGGTCAGCAGTCGGCGGAGTTCCTGATCCCGAGCTTCAATCTCGGGCTCACGTTGAAGCCGTTGCCGAACGGCAGCGTCTACGTCGCCTATGCGACGTCTTCGAATCCTGTCGGCGCCGAGTTCGACGGCACCAGCACCGCCTATGGCGGCATCAATCCCACTCTGGCGGGCGGTAACACCCAGATCTTCGGCCCGGAGAAGAACAAGGCGATCGAACTCGGCACGAAATGGGAGCTGTTCGATCGTCATCTGTTGGTCACGGCAGCGCTGTTCCAGACCGAGAAGGAAAACGCGCGCGAGGCGCAGAATGTCGGCAGCGCGGCTGCCGCAGCGCCACTTGGCTGCACTTACGCGCCCGTTGCTCCCGCGACCACAGTGTCCTGTATCACTGCCGGTGCAGCGTACCGGATTCGCGGTATCGATCTCGGCATGGGCGGCAATATCACCGACAGATGGAGCGTGTCTGCCGGTCTCGTATTGATGCAATCGGAAGTGACCAAATCGCTGGCGCCGCCGGCCAACGCGACGCTCTATGCGTCGAATGTCGGGCGGCCGCTCGCCAACATCGCTCATCAGTCGTTCAGCCTGCTCTCGAAGTACCAGTTCAACGATATCTGGGAACTGGGCGGGCAGGCGGTGTACCGCTCGCAAATCTATGGCGGCACCTTGCTCGCGGCCAACCAGGGCACGTCGATCCCGGGCTATTGGCGATTTGACGCGTTCACAGAGGCGAAGATCAACAAGAACTGGCGATTGAAGCTGGCGGTGAACAACATCTTCGACAAGCGTTACTACGACGCGCTGTACCAGAGCGCCGCGCCCTTCGTGCTGGAAGCACCAGGGCGCGCCGCTTATCTGACGATCTCGGCTCACTACTGATGGAGACATGACGAGGTGCCATGCTGACATGCATAGACGGTGTCCTGAGCAAGGATGATGTGGCGGAGTTCCGCCGCATCATGGACGCCAGCGAATGGGAAGACGGCCGGTCGACCGCGGGCGCGCAGTCAGCAATGGTCAAGCGCAATGAACAATTGCCTCCGGACAGCGAAGTCGCGCGCAAGCTCGGCCATCGGATCATCTCGGCGCTGACGGCGAGCCCGCGATTTCTCGCAGCCGCAATCCCGCTCCAGATCTTTCCGCCGCTGTTCAACCGCTATGCGGCCGACAGCGGCCACCATTTCGGCCTGCATGTCGACAACGCGATCCGCGGCGACCGCCTGACCGGCCTTCGCATCCGCACAGATCTGTCGGTCACGCTGTTCCTCAGCGAGCCCGAGGACTATGACGGTGGCGAACTTGTGATCGAGGACACCTACGGTTCGCACGAAGTGAAGTTGCCAGCCGGGGACTGCGTGCTCTATCCCTCGACCAGCCTGCATCTGGTCACCCCCGTGACCCGGGGGTCGCGGGTTGCGTCTTTCTTCTGGCTTCAGAGCATGATACGTGACGATCAAGCCCGCAGTATGATCTTTGACCTCGACGCCGCCATTCAGGCGTTGGTGGCACGGCTCGGGCGTGACGATCCCGAAACGGTCAAATTGACGGGTATCTATCACAACCTCATTCGCACCTGGGCCGAAGTATGAAGATCAGATCTTTCCAGGCAAGCCTCGTTGCAGCCGTTCTGCTGACGGCCAGCTGGCTCGCAATTCCTGTTTCTGCCCAGACACAAACGCAAGCCCCGGTGCAGGCTCGTCCCGCGGTGCCGGCACCTGTCGCGGCGCCCGCGCAGTCGACTGCGGCTCCCTCGGTTGCCGCGCCTGTGGCCGCGATGCCGAGCCCGCCCGCGACCGAGGCTGCCGTGGCTCCGGCGCCTGACGCTGCGCCGAAGGCTGGCATCGCACCGGCCATGAAGGAGCTGTCGCCCTGGGTGATGTTCATGTCGGCGGACATCATCGTGAAGGCGGTGATGATCGGACTTGCCTTCGCCTCGCTCGTGACCTGGACCGTCTTCATCGCGAAGTCGATCGAGCTGTCGGTCGCCTCCGGCAGGCTGCGTTCGGCCCTGCGGACGATCTCCGAGGTGCGCTCGCTTGCCGAAGCGCAGATGGCGCTCGGCACCAAGGGGGGCATCCTGCCGTCCTTCCTGGCAGCTGCGCTGCGCGAGGCGCGGATGTCGGCTGGGCTTTCCAGCGACAGCGGCATCAAGGAGCGCGCGGCCTCCAGCTTCGCCGAGATCATGCGCGCGGAAGCGCGCCGCATTCGCATCGGCATGGGCTTTCTCGCGACCATCGGTTCGACATCACCCTTCGTCGGTCTGTTCGGCACCGTCTGGGGCATCATGAACAGCTTCATCGGCATCTCGAAGTCGCAGACGACGAATCTTGCCGTCGTCGCCCCCGGCATCGCCGAGGCGCTGCTTGCAACGGCAATCGGTCTCGTCGCCGCCATTCCTGCGGTCATCATCTACAATCACTTCTCGCGCGTCACGAAGGGCTATCTCGAGCTCGTCAGCCGCGCCTCGGGGGCTGCGGCGCGGCTGTTGTCGCGCGATCTCGATCGCAGCCACGGCAGCGCGCATTCGCGCGCGGCGGAGTGAGCCATGGCGGTCTCGCTCACCGACAACGATGATGACGACGATTTCTCGGAAACGCATGACATCAACGTCACGCCGTTCATCGACGTCATCCTGGTGCTGCTGATCATCTTCATGGTCGCGGCACCGCTGTCGACGGTCGATCTACCGATCGACCTGCCGACGTCGAGCGCGCAGCCGCAGAAGAAGCCGGACAAGCCAACCTATGTCAGCATCAAGCCTGATCTGACGCTGGCGATCGGCGAAAATGCGGTCAAGCGGACTGACCTCGTCAGCTCGCTCGATGCCATCGCCGACATGGGCAAGGACAAGTACGTGTTCCTGCGGGCCGACAAGGCCGTGCCTTACGGCGAGTTGATGGGCGTCATGGAAATCCTGCGCTCCGGCGGTTATTCTCGGATCAAGCTGGTGGCGCTCGAAGCACCTCCTGCGGCGGCTGGGCCGGCGCAAGGAGCGGTTCAACACTGATGGCGGCGCGATGACCGACCCCGTGTTCGAGGCAAAATCCTCGCGGCCCTTGTGGATCCTGGCCGCTGTCGTGGCAGTCGGCCTGCATATCGGCGGGGCCGCGCTGGCGCTTGCCAACCTGCGTGCCGACGACGGCGATGATGGCCTCGGGGCCAACGGCGCGGAATACGCCGTGGAAATGACCTCACCGAAGCTTCCCGAGACGGATCTGCCGCCGGGACCGGACAGCGAGGCCTCGCAGTACCAGCCCCAGCAGATGCAGCAGCAGGCCGAGGTGAAAGAGACCGACCTGCCGAAGGAAATCCCTCAGGAGGCCGAGGACCCGGACCGCCTCGTCACAGAGAACGACTCCAAGAAGCCGGTTGAAGAGACCACGAAGGTCGCCAAGGTCGAGACCCAGGCCGTCGAGGAGATGCCGAACGCGCAGGAATCGGCAAGGCAGGCACTGGACGAGAATGCACGCGAGGACGAAAAGGCGGCTGCTCCGCACCAGGGCATCGGCAAGGACATTCGTAAGCTGACGGCCGAATGGGGTAAACGGATCAGCGCCTATTTCGAGATTCACAAGCGCTATCCCAAGGACAAGAACAAGACGACGACGGTCAAGCTCAACCTGGTCCTGAATCGCCGCGGCAATGTCGTTTCTGTCGACGTGGCGGAGTCCTCGGGCGATCCCGCCTTCGACGACGCGGCGATATCGATGGTGCGTCGCTCGGATCCCGTGCCGATTCCGCCGGCCGAGCTGACGGACGACCAGTTCTCGTTCAACCTGCCGGTGAATTTCAAGAAGCCGCAGAAGTAGCGGACGCGGCGGCTCAGCGCCAATAGAACTTGATTCCGACGTAAACCACCACCAGGCAGGCGAAGATGAGGGCCACCGGGAGGGGGCGCTTCTGGGTTCCTCCGACTGCCGTCGCCCCAAAGAAACTGGTCTTCTTTGGCTTGGGCGCGGGGCGGCGGAAGGCGGTAACATTGTCCGCCACGGGCTCGGCCGGCCGCGTGCGGACGTCGGGTGGGTTCCCGCCGCCGCCCATGTCCAGATAGTAGGATTTGTAGATCTCGACGATGGCGGCTTCGGTCGCCTCGGCCTCGCTCATCCGATCCAGCAGCTTCTTGTAGCCGTCGAGGAAGCCTTGCGCGTCAGGGGGCAGCGCCGACAACCCGTTCAGCTTGGCCATCATCTTCCAGGTGGCGAAATCGGCGCGAGCACGGGTGTCGGCGCGTCGCGCGATCAGCATATCGGCAGCTTTGACCAAGTTGGCCTCTAGCCCTTCGGCTTTGTCTTCAAGTGTCTATGACGGGTACGACCTCAACTACGCATTGCCGGTAGCAAAGAGAACAGCTTGAATCACATAACCGGTCAACGTTCGCAGTATTGCTGAAATAACATCAAGATTTAGACCGAACTGGGAACCCGCCAGCGGCAGCAGGATCAGCAGCGCAATCAGGATCAGCATGCCGACCGGCTCCAGCCGCGACAGGGGCAGGGCCAGCGATCGGGGCAGTAGCCCGACCGCGACCCGTCCGCCGTCGAGCGGCGGGATCGGCATCATGTTGAAGACCGCTAGCACCGCGTTGATCAGCAGCGCATTCTTGAGATTGTCGAAGATCCATTGCGCCGAGTTGGCCGGTGCCCAGGGGAGGGCATGGAGCGCGAGGCCTGCTGCCAGCGCCAGCAGGATGTTGGTGACGGGGCCGGCCAGGGCGACCCAGACCATGTCCAGCTTCGGATTGTTGAGATTGCGATAATTCACCGGCACGGGCTTGGCGTAGCCGAACAGGAACGGCGAATGTGCAAACAGCAGCATCGCCGGCAAAATGAGCGTGCCGAACGGGTCGATGTGACGGAGCGGGTTGAAGCTGACCCGGCCGAGCTGCCAGGCAGTGTTGTCGCCGAGACGGTGCGCGACGAAGCCGTGCGCGGCCTCATGGAAGGTGATGGCGAGCAGGACCGGCAGCACCCACACCGAGAGGTCATAGTAGGAAATGTTCACGTCGCATCCAGCCCGCTTCTGCCTGTCGCCTTGCAGACGACCGTCAGGCGGTGCAGCAACGCTTCAGGTCAACATAGGGTGGCCGGTTCCGAAATGCCACGCTGCAAATGATCGGCGAGCAAAGCCGCCGAGCGCGAGAGATCGCGGGCGCGATGGAGGCGGATGTCGGCCGCGGGCAACGACGGCAGGCCATCGCGCGGACCGAGAGCGCGAAGGCGGGACGGCAGGGTGCCGGCCTTGACCACGGTGACCGCAAGACCCTGTGCCGCGATCGATTCCACCGCCGCCAGCGTCCGGCTGACAAAGGCGAGCCGCCATGGCCGGCCGGCGCGATCGAGCGCCTCTGCGGCCCATTGGCGAAACAGGCAGCCGGGTGGATAGAGTGCGACGGGCAGGGTGCGCTCTTCCGTGGCGCGGCAGCAAGCCGCTGCCGCCCACACCGCCTGCTCGCGCCGCAACAGCTCACCGTTGCCGCGTCCTTCCGGATGCATGGCGATGACCAGGTCGTAGGCCTCGCCGAGCCGGACCGGCATCATCGCGGTCAGTCCGGTCTCGACCTCGACCCTGACAGTCGGATGGCTCTTGGCGAAGCTCGCGAGCAGGGGCGGAACGACGATCGTGCCATAATCGTCCATCAAGCCAAGACGGATGACGGCCTCCGGCTTGCGCGCACGCAGCGCGCCCACCGCTTCCGCATGCAGCGCGAGGATGCGCTGCGCATAGGTGCGCAGCTCGTCTCCCGCAGCGGTTGGCATCACACCGGCCCTGCCGCGCTGAAACAGTCTTGTGCCGAGCCGCTGCTCGAGGCGCTTGATCTGTACGCTCACGGCCGACTGGGTCCGGTTGAGCTGTTCTGCCGCGCGCGTGAACGAGCGATGCTCGGCGACGGCGAGGAAGGCCTTGAGCAGATCTGGATCGAGGTCGGGCACGGTCATCACGAGACGTTATCCCAGCATGACGGAAATTCCATTCCCAGTTTCGGCACGCCCCCTATGCTGTCCGCCAAGACGTTGAAGGGAGGCATCGTGAACGAAATTCTCGCCATTCTGGCCGCGGTGCTGTCGAGTGCGCTGGGCGGCACCTCGATCGGCGCGACGCGCTATCTCGTCGGCAGCATCGATCCGCTGGCGATCGGCTCGTTCCGGTTCGGCATCGGCTTTCTGTTGCTGCTGCCGCTCACGCTGTTGCGTCGCGATCACTGGCCGGAGCGGGAGGACTGGGCGGCCGCGACGGGGCTTGGCATTCTGTTCTTCGCGCTGTTTCCAATTCTGTTCAACGCATCGCTCATCTTCACGACGGCCGCGCGCGGCGCGCTCGCGCTGTCGACGTTGCCGTTGCTGTCGCTGGTGATTGGCGCCGCGCTCGGCAGCGAAGCCTTGACCTGGCGCAAATCGATCGGCGTCGTGGTGGCCACGTCAGGCGTTGCCGTCGCGCTTCTCTCTGACTTGAGCGCGGCGCCATCAGGCGCCTGGCGTGGCGATCTCCTGATGATGGCGGCTGCGCTCTGCATGGCGCTGTACGGCATCTGGTCGAAGCCGCTGATCCGGCGCTCCAGCCCGATCGCGTTTACGACCATGAGCATGGCCGCGGGCGCTGTCTGCCTCATTCTGCTTTCGAGTTTCCGCGGCAGCTTCGCGCCCGTCGCAAATTTCGGCACGCCGCAATGGCTCGCGGCGCTCTATCTCGGTGCCTTCGGTGCGGCGCTGACCTTTTATCTCTGGGCCTTCGCGCTGGAGCGGACCACGCCGACGCGCGTGGCGATCTCGGTGACGGTCAACCCGATCACGGCATCGTTGGTCGGCGCCTGGCTGCTGAACGAGCCACTGCGCTGGAATCTTGCGGCCGGGATCGTTGCGGTGTTCGCCGGAATCTGGTTGGCAACGACGACCGGGCGGCGCGTGCAGGCCATCACCATTTCAAGCCCGCCCTGATCTCAGGTCGGGATCGTCCCCTGATATTGCTTCAGGCCATCGTCGAGCTTCACCCAGGCGAGCTTTTCCGAGACCCAGATGTGCTCCGTCGGCGCAAAGGCGTTGCGGTCGTCGAAGGTCGCGAGCGCGACGCCCGCCAGCGTTCCGTTGCGTCGCCAGGAGAACAGCCGTGTGCCGCAGGTCGTGCAGAACACGCGGTCGATCGCTTCGGACGACTGATAGCGGCCGGTGTCGCCCTCGACGGTCAGCTTTTTCTGGTCGAACTGGGCGCGGGCGAAATAGGGCGAGCCCATCGCCTTCTGGCACATGCGGCAATGACAGATGCGCACGTTCAGCGGCTCGCCGTCGGCCTTGAACCGCACTGCGCCGCAGAGGCATCCACCTTCGCGGATCATGGCTCAGGCCACCCGCCATTCGCTGACTTGCCGCGCCATGTTCCAGTTGAGTTCGTCGAGTTCGTCATCCATCTTGGTGTTCGGCCGGCTCACATTGGTGAAGGCGGCCCAGCAGAAGCCGCCATGGGTTCTGACCGCGATCGTGCTGGTCCCGGGCAGGCTGCCATTGTGCCACCAATTGCCTGACTTGTTGATACAAAAACCCTTGGCATAGTCGGGGCTGTAGCTCGGCGCCGTCGTCATGATTTCGATCGTGTGCGGGCGCAGGATGTTCGCCGGCCGGGCATAGCCGTCGACATGCATCAGGAATTGCACGAGGTCCGTCGGTGTTGCGATCCAGCCGCCATGGGAATCCATCCGGCGGACGTTCATGTCGTAGGGACTCTCGACCTTGCAGTAATAGGCGACTTCGCCCGCCTGGCGCTGATCGCGGGTGTTGCCTGATATCGACATGTTGGTGATGCCGCAACGGCCGAGCACTTCAGCTCGGACGTGCTCCGCATAGTGCTGGCCGGTGAGTTTCTCGATGACCCGGCCCAGCACGCAATAGCCGAAATTGGAGTAGGCGTAGTGCTGGCCCGGCGGCCGGTCGAGCGGCCGGTTGGCCAGCGTCCAGGTAATCAGTTGCGTGTGGTCCATGTGCGGATGCGTGAACATGGGATCTCTGGCGTCGTTGGTCCAGCCGCCGCCCGTATGCGTCAGGAGATTTTCGAGCGTGATCTGGTCGATGCCGGGTGAGGTGGGCGGCACGCCGTAATCGGTGCCGAGCAGCGCACCGGGCCCGAATACGCGGTCGCTGAGCCTGACGCGGCTCTCCTCGATCAGCCGGAATAGCGTGACCGAGGTGATCATCTTGCTGACGCTGGCGATGCGAAACAGATGCTGCGGTGTCGTGGCTTCGTTCTGCTCGCGGTCGGCAACGCCGAAGGCGGCCTGGTGCACGATCGTGCCGGCATAGCCGATCGCAAAGGAGAGCCCCGGTACATCGAACTTGTCCATGAACGCTTGCGCCAGCCGGCCCATCCCGGCGCGTTCGGCCGGCGAGGGCGGATGGATGCTCGGCGGGTTGGGCGCGAGCTGCGCAAGCGCGCCCCGCGACAATAGCGGCAGCGCGCCTGCGCCTGCTGCGAGCTTCACAAAATCCCGACGTCCGAGCGACATGGTTCGCCTCCGCGGGCGGACCATCGATGTCTCAGTAGGTCGCCCGGCCTCCGGAAATATCAAAGACCGCGCCGGTGGAGAAGGCACAATCCTGAGACGCAAGCCACGCCGCCATCGCCGCGAGCTCCTCCACCAGCACGAAGCGCGCCTTGGGGATTTTCGACAGCATGAAATCGATATGCTGCTGCGTCATCTGGTCGAAGATCGCGGTCTTGGCCGCTGCCGGCGTCACCGCATTCACGAGAATGTCATGCGCGGCGAGCTCCTTGCCGAGCGACTTCGTCAGCGCGATCAGGCCGGCCTTGGAGGCCGAATAGTGCGCGGCGTTCGGATTGCCTTCCTTGCCGGCGATCGAGGCGATGTTCACGATGCGCCCGTATTTCTGCCTGAGCATCACGGGCACGATGGCCTTGCAGACGATGAAGGGGCCGTCGAGGTTGATGCGCAGAACTTTCCGCCATTCCTCGAGATCGGTCTCCCAGACCGGCTTGTTGACGCCGGCGATGCCGGCATTGTTGACGAGGATGTCGATCTTGCCAAAGGCGGCCAGCGTCGCATCGCGCGCCTGCTCGACGCCTGAGGTGTCGGTGACGTCCACCTTGAAGACGCGAACATCGTCGCCGATTTCCTTGGCGGTCTTCTCAGCGAGCGCGGCGTCAAAATCCCAGATCGCGACCCTGGCGCCGGAGGCGACGAAGCGCTCGGTGATGGCGCGGCCAAAGCCCTGCGCGCCGCCGGTGACGATGGCGACGCGGTCGTTGAGATCAATCTTGTTCATCGGATGTGATCCTGTCCGATCCCTTGGGGCGTCAGAGCATGTAGCCGCCGTCGACGACGAGGTCGACGCCGGTGGTGAAGGCACTCTCGTCGCTGCCGAGATAGATCGCCATGTTGGCGATCTCGTCGGCGGTGCCGAGCCGGCCCATCTTCTGGCGGGAGATGAACATCTCCTTGCCCTGCGGCCCCTGCGCGGCCGCTCGGTCGAGCATCGAGGGGGTCTCGACGGTGCCGGGGCAGATCGAATTGCAGCGGATGCCCTTGGTGATGAAGTCGAGCGCGACGGCGCGGCTCAGCAGCGACACCGCAGCCTTCGACGAACTGTAGACGTAACGATTGGCCGGCGGCCGCAGCGCGGCGCAGGAGGAGATGTTGACGATGCTGCCGCCGCCGCCCGCGATCATGTCGGGCAGGAACGCCTTGATGGTCCGGTGCATCGACTTGACGTTGAGGTCGAACGAGAAATCGAAATCCTCTTCCGAGCATTCCAGGATGGTGCCGTGGTGCACGAAGCCGGCCGCGTTGAGCAGGATGTCGATCTTGCCAACGCGTTTTGCAAAGGCGTTGACGTCGGCGGTGTTGCGGACGTCGAGCTTGGCGACTTCAGTGATGCCTTCCTTTGTCAGGCCTGCGATGCCGGCCTCGTTGATGTCGGTGGCGATGACGGTTGCGCCTTCACGCGCGAAGGCGAGCGCGCATGCGCGTCCGATGCCTGCCGCTGCGGCCGTGATGACGGCGCGCTTTCCCTTGAGGCGGTCTGCCATGCTGTTGTTCTCCCTTGAATTGGTCATTCCGGGGCGCGCCTCTTGGCGCGAGCCCGGAATCCATTGTGCTGCGATGTATGTGGATGAATAGATTCCGGGCTCGCGACTGCGTCGCGCCCCGGAATGACAGAAGTCGTCAGTGATTATCCCGCGGCACGCCAAATGCGGAGGCGATGTTCTGGTAGCGCGTGGCGAGCTCCATGCAGGCGCCGGTCGATTGCTGGCCGACGGTGTTGCGATAGATCTCCTGCCAAGGCGTCTGGTTCGGCGGATGCTTGAAGCCGCCGGCGGCCTTGAGCTCGGCGTGGCGCTTCTTCAGTTCCTCGTCCGAGATCAGGATGTTGGCGCTGCCCTTGTTGAGGTCGATGCGGACCTTGTCGCCGTTCCTGAGGATCGCAAGCCCGCCATTGGCGGCGGCTTCCGGCGAGGCATTGAGGATCGACGGCGAGCCCGAGGTGCCGGACTGGCGGCCATCGCCGATGCAGGGCAGGGACAGGATGCCGCGCTTGATCAGGGCCGCCGGCGGCTGCATGTTCACGACCTCGGCACCGCCGGGATAGCCGATCGGGCCGGTGCCGCGGATGAACAGCACGCAGTGCTCGTCGATGTCGAGCGAGGCATCGTCGATCCGCCCGTGATAATCCTCCGGACCCTCGAACACGATGGCGCGACCCTCGAAGGCGTTCAGGTCCTTGGGGTTGCTCAAATAGCGATCGCGAAACTCCTTCGAGATCACGCTGGTCTTCATGATTGCGGAATCGAACAGATTGCCCTTCAACACCAGGAAGCCGGCGTCCTTCACCAGCGGCTTGTCATAGGCCCGGATCACGTCGTTGTCGGGGGCGGGCGCATCCTTGCAGTTCTCGCCGATGCCGCGGCCGTTGACGGTGACCGCGTCCTCATGGATACGCTTGTGCTTCATCAACTCGCGCACCACCGCCGGCACACCACCGGCGCGGTGGAACTCCTCGCCGAGATAGAAGCCGGCGGGCTGCATGTTGACCAGCAGCGGCACGTCGTGGCCGAATTTCTGCCAGTCCTCGATCGACAGCTCCACGCCGATGTGGCGGGCCAGCGCATTGATGTGGATCGGCGCGTTGGTCGAGCCGCCGATCGCCGAGTTGATGACGATGCAGTTCTCGAATGCCTTGCGGGTCAGGATGTCCGAGGGCTTGAGGTCCTCCCAGACCATCTCGACGGCGCGTTTTCCGGTCTCATAGGCGATCTGGCCGCGCTCGCGGTAGGGGGCGGGGATCGCCGCGCAGCCCGGCAGCGAGAAGCCGAGCGCTTCGGCAAGGCCGTTCATGGTCGAGGCCGTGCCCATGGTGTTGCAATGGCCGACCGAAGGCGCCGAGGACGCCACGATCTCCATGAACTCTTCATAATCGATCTCGCCGGCGGCAAGCCGCTCGCGCGACTTCCAGACGATGGTGCCCGAGCCAGTGCGCTCGCCATTGTGCCAGCCATTGAGCATCGGGCCCCCCGACAGCACGATCGCCGGCAGGTTCACGGTCGCGGCCGCCATCATCAGGGCAGGCGTGGTCTTGTCGCAGCCGGTGGTCAGCACCACGCCGTCGAGCGGGTAGCCGTAGAGAACCTCGACCAGGCCGAGATAGGCGAGGTTGCGGTCGAGTGCTGCGGTCGGGCGCTTGCCGGTTTCCTGGATCGGATGGGTCGGGAATTCCATCGCGATGCCGCCGGCCTCGCGGATGCCTTCGCGGACGCGGTGGGCCAGCTCGATATGGTGGCGGTTGCAGGGGGACAGATCGTTGCCGGTCTGGGCGATGCCGATGATCGGCTTGCCGGATTGCAGCTCGGCGCGGGTGAGGCCGAAATTCAAATAGCGCTCCAGATAGAGCGCAGTCATGCCCGGATTATGCGGGTTGTTGAACCAATCCTGCGAGCGAAGATGGCGGCGGGTGCCGTTACCGGCGGGCGCATGCCCATTGGTTGGCATTTTTGTCATTGGTTTCTCCTTCAATGCAAACGCACGGGCCGACGTTTGGGATGTCGATCGGTGCGCTGCCCGGCAGCGCGAGCATGGTATGACGGCCCGCCTGCTGGCGAACGTTTCCTCATGGTTGCAATCTTACTCACGGGTCGTTGGTAACGCTATCATTTTGTACGGCTGGCGCCCATTCCGGCGAACGGGGGCTCGCCGCCTGACGCTGCGTCTGCGAACTCTGCCGTTCGATCACCGTGAAGCCGAGATCGAGCACGGGCTGCTCGGGACGCTTGCCCTCGATCGCCTCGATCAGCATCGCGGCAGCAGTGCTGCCCATCTCGTAACGGTTAGTCCGTACGCTCGTCAGCGTCGGCACCGCGGAGGCCATGAATTCGAGGTCGTTGAAGCCGACGATCGCGATCTGGTCAGGGACCGCGATGTCGCGGCGGCGGCATTCGAAGAGAACGCCGAGCGCAAGATCGTCATTGGCGCAGAACACCGCATCGATGTCGGGTTCGCGCGCGAGCAGATCGGCAAATAGCGCGCCGCCAAGCGTGACCGAGGTCGGCGTCGCCGTCGTCACGATCAGTCTTTGGTCGTGGAGGCCGGCTTCCTTCATGGCGGCGCCGTAACCGTCGAGCCGTCGCTGCACCCTGGGGTCCATGCGCGCGCCGACGAACCCGATCCTGCGGTGGCCCTGGTCGAACAGATGCGCAATCGCCGCGCGCGCTGCATCATAATGGGAAAAGCCGATCATCATGTCGATCGGATTGGGCCCGATCTCCATGATCTGCATGATCGGGCAATCGGCCGCCTCCAGCATCGTGCGCGATTCCGTCGTCTGGTCGATGCCTGTGACGATCAGTCCCGCGGGCTTCTGCGCCAGAAACAGACGCAGCAGCTTCTCCTCCTGGAGAATGCTGTAGCGTGTGTTGGACAATTGGATCGAGTAACGGCTGCCTTCGGAGGCGTCATAGATGCCGCGCAGCACGTCGGAAAACACGTTGTTGGTCAGTGACGGAATCAAGACACCGATCACCTCGGTGCGCTGCGACGCCAGCGCGCGTGCCGCAAGGTTGGGCACATAGCCGAGCTCCCGGGCCGCGCTCTCGACCCGCGTCCGCTTGGCAACCGACAGCGCCTCCGGATTGCGGAAGAAGCGGGACGCCGTAATCGGGCTGACGCCGGCGAGCTCGGCGACTTCCGCTAACCGAATCTTGCCGGACTTGGTGCGCTTTCGACCCATTTGTTGCTCTTAACACAGTCACTCCCGCAAACAAAGGAACGTTGACAGCGCTACCAGCAACGACTAACCAAAGACAAATTGCCAAAGCCGCACAAACTGCCGACAATGTCGCCTGTTATGAAGGGCTTCGGGTCGGCGAAGTCCAAAAAAACAAGACGGTGGCGGCGCCACGGTTGCGTCGTCTAAGTCGTAGGAGGGAGCCTAGATGTCGTCTGTGCAAATCCGCGACGTGCGGAAATCGTTCGGCAATTTTGAAGTCCTGCACGGCGTGTCGATCCCGATCGAGGACGGCCAGTTCGTCGTCCTGGTAGGCCCCTCCGGCTGCGGCAAGTCGACGCTTCTGCGCATGCTCGCAGGCCTCGAAAACATCACATCAGGCACGATCTCGATCGGTGACCGCGTCGTCAACAATGTCCAGCCCAAGGAGCGGGACATTGCGATGGTGTTCCAGAACTACGCGCTCTATCCGCACATGACGGTCGGCGAGAACATGGGCTTCTCGCTGAAGCTGCGGAATGCGGGCTCGGACGAAATCAACAAGCGCGTCAAGCGCGCCGCCGAAATCCTCGCGCTGTCGCCGCTGCTCGATCGCTATCCGCGCCAGCTCTCCGGCGGCCAGCGCCAGCGCGTTGCCATGGGCCGCGCCATCGTGCGCGATCCGCAGGTGTTCCTGTTCGACGAGCCCTTGTCGAACCTCGACGCCAAGCTGCGCGTCGCCATGCGAACCGAGATCAAGGAACTGCACCAGCGGCTCAAGACCACCACCGTCTACGTCACCCACGACCAGATCGAGGCCATGACCATGGCCGACAAGATCGTCGTGATGCATGACGGCATCGTCGAGCAGATGGGCACGCCGCTCGAGCTCTACGACAAGCCCGAAAACCAGTTCGTCGCCGGCTTCATTGGCTCGCCGGCGATGAATTTCCTGAAGGGGCATATCCGCGTCAACGGCGTTGCCACCTTCGAGGGACCGAACGGGGTCAAGCTGCCGCTCAAGAACGCGCCGGCCGCCTCTGACGGCAAGCCCGTGGTGTACGGCGTCCGTCCCGAGCATTTCACGATTGCCGACGACGGTGCCGACGCCGAGATCGTCGTGGTCGAGCCGACCGGCTCGGAGACCCAGGTGTTCGCGAAGCTCGGCGGCGAGCAGGTCGTGGCGGTCTTCCGCGAGCGTCACCAGTTCAATCCGGGCGACAAGGTCAAGCTGAAGCCCGACCCCGACGTGGTTCACCTGTTTGACGAGGGGACCGGGAAACGGCTCAACGCATAAGACAGACTTAAATAAATAAAAAACGCCATTGGGAGGACAACATGCAAGACTTTACCCGCCGGGCATTGCTTCAAGGCGGAACGGCGCTGGCTGCAACCGGCGCACTGACTGGGCCTGCACTGTTCGAATTCGCGAAAGCCTGGGCGGCGGACTCGCCATGGAAGGCCGAGCCGGGCGCCAAGCTGACCGTGATGCGCTGGAAGCGCTTCGTGCCAGCGGAAGACGATGCGTTCAACGCGATGGTCGCGGCGTTCAAGGCGGCGACCGGCACCGAAATGAACGTCTTCAGCGAGTCCTTTGAGGACGTGCAGCCGAAGGCATCCGTTGCGGCCAATACCGGCTCCGGGCTCGATCTCGCCTGGGGTCTGCACACGCTGCCGCAACTCTTCCCCACCAAAGTGCTGAAGATGAATGATGTCGCCGATTATCTCGGCAAGAAATATGGCGGCTGGACGGATGCGGCCGCCAAGACCTGCAAGCTCGGCGACGACTGGCTCGGCATTCCCGTCGCGACCAACGGCGGTTACATGACGTACCGCAAGTCGGCGACTGACAAGGCGGGCTTCAAGGAGTTCCCGAAGGACTTCCCCGGCTTCCTCGAGATGTGCAAGGCGCTCAAGGCGAACAACACGCCTGCCGGTTTCGCTCTCGGCCACGCCAGCGGCGACGCCAATGGTTGGCTGCACTGGGTGCTGTGGGGCCACGGTGCCTACACGGTCGACCAGAACGACAAGATCATCATCAATTCGCCCGAGACTGCGAAGGCGCTGGAGTATTGCAAGGCGCTCTCCGAAACGTTCATCCCGGGAACCGCGTCCTGGAACGATTCTTCCAACAACAAGGCCTATCTTGCCGGTGAGCTCTATTGCACGGCCAATGGCATCTCGATCTATGTCGCGGCGAAGACGGACCCGACCAAGAAGGAGCTGACCGAAGACACCTATCACGCCTTGTGGCCGGTCGGCCCGGTTGGCAAGCCGACCGAATTGCAGCTCGCGCTGCCGATCCTCGCCTTCAACTTCACCAAATATCCGAACGCGGCGAAGGCCTTCATTGCCTTCATGCTGGAGAAGGAGAACTACGAGAAGTGGCTGGATGGCGCGCAGGGTTACCTGACCCAGACCCTGAACGCCTATGAGTCGGCGCCGGTTTGGACGGCGGATCCCAAGAACGCGGTGTTCTCGCAGGCGTCCAAACGTACGCTGCCGGCGTCCGGCATCGGCACCGTCGGAGAGAAGGCGGCGACCGCGATCGCCGACTTCATCGTCGTCGACATGTTCGCCAACTACTGCACCGGTTCGAAGGACTTAAAGGGCGCGATGGCGGAAGCCGAACGGCAGTTGAAGCGCATCTATCGCTGACGTCACGGAGCGGGCGGTTTCGGCCGCCCGCTCGTCAACACACTGATCAGGGATGTCGGGCATGGCTGATATCGCAGTTGCTCCCCGGGCCAAGCCTCAGTTCCGAGAAGCGAGCGCCTGGGATCAGCTTAAGCATAACCGCAATTGGCTCGGCTTCTGGTTCATGATGCCGGCCATGGCGTTTCTGATCTTTTTCCTGGCGTATCCGCTGGGCTTGGGCATCTGGCTGTCCTTCACCGACACCCGCATCGGACGCGTAGGGCATTTCATCGCCACCGAGAACTATGAGTGGCTGTGGGACGACTCCATCTTCTGGCTGGCGGTGTTCAACACGCTGCTCTACACCTCCGTCGCCAGTGCCATCAAATTCGCGATCGGGCTCTATCTCGCGCTGCTCTTGAACGAGAACATGCCGTTCAAGGCGATTCTGCGCGCGATGGTCCTGATCCCCTTCATCGTGCCGACGGTGCTCTCGGCGCTGGCGTTCTGGTGGATCTTTGACTCCCAGTTCTCGATCATCTCGTGGTCGCTGAAACACCTCGGTCTGATCAGCCAGAACATCAATTTCCTCGGCGATACGACCTGGGCACGCATTTGCGTGATCTTCGCCAACATTTGGCGCGGCGTGCCGTTCGTGGCGATCACCTTGCTCGCCGGCCTTCAGACGGTGTCGCCGTCGCTCTATGAAGCCGCAACCCTCGATGGCGCCTCCAGCTGGCAGCGATTCCGCCACATCACCTATCCGCTTCTCACCCCGATCATCGCGGTCGTCATGACCTTCTCGGTGCTGTTCACCTTCACCGACTTCCAGCTGATCTGGGCGATGACGCGCGGTGGTCCGGTCAACGCCACGCATCTGATGGCAACCTTGTCCTACCAGCGCGCGATCATCGCCGGGCAGCTGGGCGAAGGCGCCGCGATCTCCAGCGCCATGATTCCCTTCTTGCTCGCGGCCATCATGATCTCCTGGTTCGGCTTGCAGCGCCGCAAGTGGCAGCAGGGAGAGAGCAATGACTGACCTGCCCACCAGATCCATCGATCTCAAGAATGTCCTGTCGGGCTCGGCGCCGACGGCCGATCACAGCGAGGGCATGAGCTATCTGCAGTCGGTGCCGCGACGGATCGTGACGCTGTACCTGCCGCTCACGATCATCGTCGTGATCCTGCTGTTTCCGTTCTACTGGATGGCGCTGACCTCGGTGAAACCGGACGAGCAACTGCTCGATCTCGACAGGTACAACCCATTCTGGACCTGGAATCCGACCTTCAAGCATTTCTACAAGCTTCTGTTCGAGAGCTACTATCCGCACTGGCTCTGGAACACGATGTACGTGGCAGTCTGCGCCACGGTGCTCTCGATCATCGCGTCGGTGCTCGCGGCCTATGCCATCGTGCGTTTGCGTTACAAGGGGGCCAATCTGGTTGGCGGGCTGATTTTCCTCGCCTACCTGGTGCCGCCGTCGATCCTTTTCATCCCGCTCGCCACAGTCGTGTTCCAGTATGGCCTGTTCGACACGCCAATGGCATTGATCCTGACTTATCCGACCATCCTGATCCCATTTTCGACCTGGTTGTTGATGGGCTATTTCAAGACCATCCCGTTCGAGCTCGAGGAGTGTGCATTGATCGATGGCGCGAGCCGCTGGCAGATCCTGATCAAGATCGTGCTGCCGCTCGCGATCCCCGGTCTGATCTCGGCCTTCATCTTCTGCTTCACGCTGTGCTGGAACGAGTTCATCTACGCGTTGACCTTCCTGCAATCGACCAGCAACAAGACGGTGCCGGTCGCGATCGTCAACGAGTTCGTGGACGGCGACATCTACCGCTGGGGCTCGCTGATGGCGGGAGCGCTGGCGGGGTCGCTGCCGCTGGTTATCCTTTACGCCTTCTTCGTGGAGCATTATGTGTCGGCAATGACCGGCGCCGTGAAGGAATGATCGCGGAGCCCGCCTGAGAACGCGACAGTACGTTTCAAGAGCGGCGCGTTCCGGCCAATAAGAAGGAGTAAGTTCTTGCACATCCTGGTTCTGGGCGCTGCCGGCATGGTCGGCCGCAAATTGTGTGAACGGCTGTTGCGCGACGGCCGGCTCGGCAAGAGCGATATCACCAAATTGACCGTGCATGACGTGGTCGAGCCCAGGAAGCCGGAAAAGGCCGGTTTCCCCGTCGAGACTGTCTCGGGCGATTTCGCCGTCCCGGGCGCGGCCGAAAAGCTGATCGCCGGCCGCCCCGACGTAATCTTCCATCTCGCCGCCATCGTCTCCGGCGAAGCCGAGCTCGATTTCGACAAGGGCTATCGCATCAATCTCGACGGCACGCGGATGCTGCTGGATGCTGTCAGGCTCGTCGGCGGCGGCTACAAGCCGCGCGTGGTGTTCACGTCCTCGATCGCGGTGTTCGGCGCCCCGTTCCCGGACGCCATCGGCGACGAGTTCTTCCACACCCCGCTGCTCAGCTACGGCACCCAGAAGGCGATCGGCGAATTGCTGCTGGCCGACTATTCCCGCCGCGGTTTCCTCGACGGCATCGGCATCCGCCTGCCGACCATCTGCATCCGGCCGGGCCTGCCCAACAAGGCGGCATCGGGCTTCTTCTCCAACATCCTGCGCGAGCCGCTCGCCGGCAAGGAAGCGGTGCTCCCGGTGTCCGAGGACGTCCGCCACTGGCACGCCACGCCGCGCTCCGCCGTCGGCTTCCTGCTGCACGCCGGCACAATGGATCTCGCCACGGTCGGCCCGCGCCGCAATCTCACGATGCCGGGTCTGTCGGCGACGGTCGGCGAGCAGATCGCGGCCTTGAAGCGCGTTGCGGGCGAGAAGGTTGCCGCCCGCATCAAGCGCGAGCCCGATCCCTTCATCGTCGGCATCGTCGGTGGCTGGCCGCGCAACTTCAACGCCAAGCGGGCGCTCGAGCTCGGCTTCACCACAGCCGAAAAGACGTTTGACGACATCATCCGCATTCACATCGAAGACGAACTGGGCGGCAATTTCGTCGCCTGATCGTTTGAGATGAACAGTCTGGATATGACGATGGCGAGCGTTGCTTGCATCGGTGAATGTATGGTCGAGCTCCGGCAGGCTCAAGGCGGACAGTCTGCCGGGCAGGGCGGTGGCTTGTTCTCGCGCGGCTTCGGCGGCGACACCCTCAACACGGCGGTGTATCTGGCGCGGCTCGAGGTCAAGGTCGACTATTTCACGGCGCTCGGCGACGACGGCATGAGCGAGGAGATGATCGCAGCCTGGAATGCCGAGGGCGTCGGCACGCGTCGCGTCGTGCGGCTGCCGGGCAAGCTGCCCGGCCTCTACATGATCCAGCTTGATGCCAAGGGCGAGCGCCAGTTCTTCCACTGGCGCGACAGCGCGGCGGCGCGGCAGCTGATGAGCCTGCCGGAGACCGACGAACTGCTCAACTCGCTGATGAGCTACGATATCATCTATCTCTCAGCGATCACGCTGTCGATCTACGACGCAGCGGGGCGCGACCGCCTGTTCGCGGCGATCAAGCGCGCGCGCCTGCTCGGCACCCGCTTCGTATTTGACACCAATTTTCGCGCACGCGGCTGGCCCGATCGCGACGTCGCCCGCGAAGTGTTTGCCACAGCGTTTGCGGCCGCCGACATCGTACTGACCTCGACCGAGGACCTGCTCGCGCTTTATCCGGGCGAAAGCCCTGAGCAACTGATGGCGCGCATCCCGACGCCTGAACTGGTGTTCCGCCTTGCCGAGCCCGTCAGCCTGCTGCGCTTTCCCGGCGGGTCGAGCGAGGTCCGCGCCGAACCGATGACAAAACCGGTCGTTGACACCACGGCGGCCGGCGATAGCTTTGCGGCCGCCTATATCGCGGCCCGGCTCGGCGGTTCCGATCCGGTCGAGGCCGCCCAGGCAGGGCATCGCCTCGCCAGTCTGGTGATCTGCTATCCCGGCGCCATCATTCCGGGCTATGCCATGCCGCCGAAGAAGCGGCACCGGGCTGCGGCATCGCGCCAAGCCAAATAGACGTTTTGCAACTGGCGGGTGCGTTGCAGGTGCTCGTCGTCCTCGCGTCTTCTCAAAGTAGTCGGCAATGCTCGGGGTAAGCCATGGTGAGATACAAGGAAGCACTCACTGTGGTCGAAATGAGCGACTCAGACTTCTGCAATTATGGCTGGAAGCGGGCGATTGACGAACCAGCCGCGGCGGTGCGGTTTGTTCGAGGCCAAAAGATGAGGACGTTGGACGGCGTGTTCAACGAATTGTCGGCGGCGTGCCAGTTTCCATACTATTTCGGTGAGAACTATGCCGCTCTTGCTGAATGCCTCGGAGATTTGGATTGGCTCAATGCCTCGAGCTTCGTTCTGATGATTTCAGGATTTTCTGAGTTTTTGGCGGATGAGCCGGTTGAAATGGCGGCCCTTGGTAGGGCGTTGGCGGCCGGCATCGACGAATACAACAGATCAAGGCAAAATGCCGAGTTCGCCAAGAGCCTGTTTTGCGTTGTCGTCAATGGAGCAACGCTTGATGATGCCAATAGAAAGTCGTTTTTCGCTGCGACTGCGGCGGCTTAGCCTTTTGAGAGTTGAAACTGAAGAGCCGTTGAACCATTGCCGGTTTGGCTGGCTTGCGCTACGCCCTAGCTAAGAATTGAGGCCCTATGCCCACGTCTGCCCAACAGAACCATCTCGTCGCGCTGTTCAAGGCCGCGACCGTCATTCCCGTCCTCACCATCGAGCGGATCCAGGATGCCGTGCCGCTGGCGCAGGCGCTGGTGGCCGGCGGCGTCCGCACGCTGGAGGTGACCCTGCGCACCCCGATTGCAATCGAGGCGGCGCGGGCGATCATGGCCGAGGTCCCCGACGCGGTCGTCGGCATCGGCACGATTCTCAATCCGGCCGACTTTACCCGGGTCGAGAAGCTCGGCGTCGCCTTCGGCATCAGCCCCGGCCTGACCCCCGATCTCCTCAAGGCCGCGGCCTACAGCTCCTTGCCCTTTGCCCCGGGCATCGCCACGGCGTCCGAGCTGATGATGGCATTGTCCCACGGCTTTGATGTCGCAAAGTTCTTCCCGGCCGAGCAGGCCGGCGGCATCAAGGGTCTGCGCTCGCTGGGCGGGCCGTTCCCGAACGTGCGGTTCTGCCCGACCGGAGGGGTCGGCGAGGCCAATGCCGCCACCTGGCTCGCCGAGCCCAATGTGGTTGCGGTCGGCGGTTCCTGGCTGTGCCCGACGGCGGAGATCAAGGCCGGGAACTGGGCCGGCATAACTGCCATCTGCCAGCGCACCCTCCAGGCCCTTAAACCTGCGTGAAGTCTTGCCATCCCTAGGCTAAGATTTAGGTCAGGTAAAAGACCCCTAGGGAGAAGAGACCATGACCGCCAGCATCGTCGGATGGGCGCATACGCCGTTCGGCAAGTTCGACACCGAAACCGTCGAAAGCCTCGTCATCCGCGTCGCCAATGAAGCGATGGCCGATGCCGGCATTTCGGCCTCCGATGTCGACGAGATCGTGCTCGGCCATTTCAACGCCGGCTTCTCGGCGCAGGATTTTACCGCCTCGCTGGTACTCCAGGCCGACCCGAAGCTGCGCTTCAAGCCGGCGACCCGCGTCGAGAACGCCTGCGCAACCGGCTCCGCGGCTGTCCACCAGGGCCTGCGTGCGATCGCCGCAGGCGCGGCCAAGGTCGTGCTGGTCGTCGGCGTCGAGCAGATGACCCGTACGCCCGGTCCTGAGATCGGCAAAAACCTGCTCAAGGCGTCCTACCTGCCTGAGGACGGCGATACGGTCGGCGGCTTTGCCGGCGTGTTCGGCAAGATCGCCAGCTCCTACTTCCAGAAATACGGCGACCAGTCCGACGCGCTGGCGCTGATCGCGGCCAAGAACCACAAGAACGGCGTCGCCAATCCCTTCGCCCAGATGCGCAAGGATTTTGGCTTCGACTTCTGCCGCGCCGAGAGCGAGAAGAACCCTTACGTCGCTGGTCCCCTGAAGCGCACCGACTGCTCGCTCGTCTCCGACGGGGCGGCTGCGCTGGTGCTGGCCGACGCCGAGACCGCCAAGGGCATGAGCAAGTCGATCGGCTTCCGCGCCACCGCGCATGCTCAGGACTTCCTGCCGATGTCCAAGCGCGACATCCTCCAGTTCGAGGGCTGCACGGTCGCCTGGCAGCGCGCGCTGGAGCAGGCGGGCGTGACGCTCTCCGATCTCTCCTTCGTCGAGACCCATGACTGCTTCACCGTCGCCGAGTTGATCGAGTACGAAGCGATGGGCCTGACGCCGAAGGGGCAGGGTGCCCGCGCAATCAAGGAAGGCTGGACGCTCAAGGACGGCAAGCTGCCGGTCAATCCGTCCGGCGGCCTGAAGGCCAAGGGCCACCCGATCGGCGCCACCGGGGTGTCGATGCATGTGATGACCGCGATGCAGCTCGCCGGCCAGGCGCCCGAGGGCATGCAGCTCAAGAACGCAAAGCTCGGCGGCATCTTCAACATGGGCGGCGCTGCGGTGGCCAACTACGTCTCTGTTCTCGAACGATTGAAATAGGTGTTGTCGGGTGGGCAAAGGCGCGAAAATGCGGGCCCACCTTTTCCTTGCGTTAGATCATGGTGGGCCGGTTCCGGCTGGCCTTAATGCTTCTGATTGATTTGCAGGGAATGCATCATGAGCAATGACTACGAAGATTCACTCTCTATCGAAGCCCTCAACGATCGTATCGCGATCCTCGAGGATAATATTCGCCAGCTGATCGAGCAGGCTGCCGCTGCTTCAGGCGAGCAGAGCGAGTCGCGCATCGCCGACCGCATCAACCAGCAGAACGACGAGCTCGATCGCCTCATGAAAATCCGCGAATCCCGTCAGAAGAAATAGCAGGCCGCGCGACGCATGCGGCCATACCCTGGCCGGCCTTGCGCACGCGGCATTGCTGCCCTTAGCTGAACCGAAATCGCAGGACGCCTTGAGCCTGCGCAATCGGGAGCGAATGAATGGGGCCGCTGAAGGGCATCAAGGTCGTCGATATGACCACCGTGCTGATGGGGCCCTATGCGACCCAGATGCTCGGCGACTACGGCGCCGACGTGATCAAGGTGGAATCGCTCGATGGCGATGTTACCCGCCTGATCGGCCCGATGCGTCATACCGGCATGGGCCCGGTCTTCCTCAACACCAACCGGAGCAAGCGCTCGATCTGCCTCGACCTGAAGAAGCCGGCGGGGCGCGAAGCCGTGCTGCGGTTGCTGAAGGACGCCGACGTCCTCGTCTACAACGTCCGTCCGCAGGCGATGGCGCGGCTGCAACTCGGCTATGACGTCGTCTCCGCGATCAATCCGCGCCTCGTCTATGCCGGCGTGTTCGGCTTCGGCCAGGACGGGCCCTATGCCGCAAAGCCCGCCTATGATGACCTCATCCAGGGCGCCACCGCGCTCCCCGCATTGATGGCGCAGACCGGCGACGGCGTGCCCCGCTATGTGCCGAACGCGCTGGTCGACCGCATCGTAGGCCTCACGGCGGTCGGCGCGATCTGCGCCAGCCTCGTCCATCGCGATCGCACCGGGCGCGGCCAGCGCGTCGACATCCCGATGTTCGAAACCATGGCCGGCTTCGTCATGGGCGACCACATGGGCGGGCTCACCTACGAGCCTCCGCTCGACAAAGGCGGCTATGCCCGCCACCTCTCGCGCGATCGCCGGCCCTACAAGACTTCGGACGGCTATCTCAGCGTCATCGTCTACAACGACAAGCAGTGGGAGAATTTCTTCAAGGCGACGGGCCGCGATGACCTGCGCGCCGATCCCAAGTTCGCAACCTTCGCCGGTCGCGCCGCGAATATCGACGTCGTCTATGCCGAGCTCGCGCGAATCTTCGAAACGCGCACCACGGCCGAGTGGATCGAGCTGCTCACCAAAGCCGATGTGCCTGTGATGCCGATGCACGACCTCGCCTCGATCCTGCATGATGAGCACCTCGAGGCGACCGGCTTCTTCCCCGTCGTGAACCACCCCACCGAGGGGCCGATCCGCAGCATGAAGGTAACGGCGACCTGGTCGGACACCGAAGCCGAATCGGTGCGCCTGGCGCCGCGGCTCAACGAGCATGGTGCGGAGATTCTGGGCGAGATCGGCTACTCCCCCGACGAGATCGCGGCCATGGTCCGTGACGGCGTCACGCGATCGGCGCCGGAGTAGGGGGAATGGCGAGGAGGAGAGGTCATGAGCTTCATCACCGGCGTTGGCCTTACGCCTTTCGGCAAGCACGAAGGCTCGTCCTCGCTCGACCTGATGAGCAAGGCCGCGCAAGCCGCACTCGACGATGCCGGGCTGAAGCGCGCCGAGATCGACGGCATCCTCTGCGGCTATTCCACCGTCTCGCCGCACATCATGCTGGCGACCGTGTTCGCCGAACATTTCGGCATTCGTCCGTCCTACGCCCATGCCGTGCAAGTCGGCGGCGCCACGGGCCTTGCAATGACCATGCTCGCGCATCACCTCGTTGTGTCAGGTGTCTGCCGCAATGTGCTCGTGGTTGCCGGTGAGAACCGCCTCACCGGGCAGAGCCGCGACGCCTCGATCCAGGCGCTGGCCCAGGTCGGTCACCCCGACTACGAGGTGCCGCTCGGGCCGACCATTCCCGCCTATTACGGCCTGGTCGCCACGCGCTACATGCACGAATACGGCGTGACCGAAAGGGACCTCGCCGAATTCGCGGTGCTGATGCGCGCTCACGCCTGCACTCATCCAGGCGCGCAATTCCACGATCCCATCACGGTCACCGACGTCATGGCCTCGAAGCCGGTGGCGATGCCGCTAAAACTGCTCGACTGCTGTCCGGTGTCCGACGGCGGCGCCGCCTTCGTCATCAGCCGCGAGCGGACCGGGGAGGCCGGCGTGCGCATCCGTGGCTGCGCCCAGGCGCATACGCATCAGCATGTCACCGCCGCGCCAGCCTTGAGCGAACTTGGCGCCGAAATCTCCATCGCGCGCGCCAAGGAGGCCACAGGCCTTGCGATCTCCGACGTGCGCTACGCCGCGATCTACGACAGCTTCACCATCACGCTCGCGATGCTGCTGGAAGATCTCGGCCTTGCCGGCCGCGGCGAGGCGGCGGCCCGCGTGCGCTCCGGCCATTTCAGCCGCGGCGGCGCGATGCCGCTCAACACCCATGGCGGCCTGCTCAGCTATGGCCATTGCGGCGTTGGCGGCGCCATGGCGCATCTGGTCGAAACGCATTTGCAGATGACGGGACGGGCGGCTACCCGTCAGGTGCGCGACGCGTCCATCGCGTTGCTGCATGGCGACGGCGGCGTGCTGTCGTCCCATGTCAGCATGTTTCTGGAGCAGGTGCGATGAGCGAGCGTCTCGCAGACTGGACCAAGGGCGAGCAGGCGATCACCTTTCAGACCTGCGCCTCATGTGGCCATGTGCAGTATTTTCATCGTGCCTTCTGCGCGGCCTGCGGAGCCGCCGATCCCCGCGAGCAGCGTGCCAGCGGCAAGGGCAGGGTCTACGCGACCTCGCTGGTCTGCCGCGCCGCCACGCCCGAGACCCGCGCGCACGTGCCCTACAACATCCTGCTGGTCGATTGTGCCGAGGGTTTTCGGATGATGGCGCATGGCGAGAATGATCTGGCCATCGGCGATTCGGTCACTGCGAGCTTCAAGCCGTTTGCCGGTAAGCTCGTGCCGTTCTTCACGAAGGAGACTTAAGGGGATTCCGTCATTCGGGGGCGGTCCGAAGGACCGAGCCTGGAACGGGTATTCTGGGCCTGGCCTGTGCGAGAGCCACCCCGGAATGACGAAAACTGCAAAACTCAAACTAACGCGCGTAGAACAGGATGCTGGCGATGACGAGCATTGCCATCACCGCCAGCACATGCGCGAGCGATTCCGAGGCCGCCCCCTTGGTGGCTTCCTTCATGCCGTTTTCTCCCTAGACTTGGGCGTGACTCATCGTTGTGCGCTACTCACACACCGACGGCCAATTGTTTTACTCGGAACACCCCACTTCGAGTATTCGCCGCGATCAAGTCCCCACGCGGCGAATATCGACTGTGCCAAGGTCGATCAGCAATGCGGCGGCATTTTGACTCGATGTTGTTGCTCCTGCGTCGCCGCGCGAATACAGTTTTTTGGAACTTGCTCCGACAACGACAACAAGCATCAAAAGCTCAAGGAAAAAATTCCCTTATGGCCCGCATCCCCTACAGCGATCCGATCAACGCGTCCGACCGCACCCGCGAAATCCTCGACAAGAACCGCAACGCCAACATCTTCCGCATGATGTCGCATTCGCCGAGCTATTTTGAGCAGTACTGCCGGCTCGGCGGCGCGATCCGCCACAAGGGCGAACTCGATCCTGTCGTGCGCGAGCTTGCGATCACACGCACCGGCATTCTGTGCGAGGCGCCGTACGAGATCATCGCGCACAAGCGCATCGGCAAGAATGTCGGCGTCACGGATGAGCAGAACGAGGCTCTGGAGAACTGGCAGGCAGCGAGTTGCTTCGACGAGAGCCAGCGGGCCGCGCTCGCCTTCACCGACGAGATCGTCAAGCTGAAGAAGCCGACGGATGCGATCTTCAAGGCGATCGCCGCGAAGCTGACGCCGGCAGCATTGGTCGAGCTGCAGCTCTCGGTCGGCTTCTACATCATGACCTCGAAATTCCTCGAGACATTCGAGATTGATCTCCAGCCCGTCACCGAAGTGGTGGGCTGATCCAGGCCAGGCTCGCGAGGGATGTCATGACGATCGATGAATATGCGGCCTGGGCTGCGACCATTGCGAAAGTCGATGCGCATCCCTCGAACGAGCGGCTGTCCTACCTGGGGCTTGGCCTTGCCGGTGAAGCCGGCGAGGTCGCCGAACACATCAAGAAGCTGCTCCGCGACGACTGGCTCGACAAGGCGGGTCTCGTCGAGGAGCTCGGCGACGTCATCTACTATTGGGCCTGCCTGTGCGCCGCGACCGGCCAGCAGCCATCAGAATTGCTGCAAGCCAGTGCTGCCAAGATCAAGCGGCGGATCAGCGAAGCGGCAAGCCGATAGCCGCTCACGTCGACGTCAGGATATCGACCTTGGTGTTGGCGACGATCAGGCGATCGGCTAGCAGCAGCGCCAGATTGCGCATGATACGCTCGGAGGCGCGCGGGTGCTGCTTGCGGAAGCGCTCGAAATCCTTCAGTGGCACCTCGAACGCTGTCGCAGCCATGTCCGCGAACACGTCGGCCGAGCGGGTTGTCTCGATCAGGGCCATCTCGCCAAAGGCCATGCCGGCGGTGAGCGTTGCCAGCCTGACGCCGTCAGGCAGGGTGACATGCACCGCGCCGCTGCGCAGGAAGAACAGCGCATCGGCGGGATCGCCGGTGGTGAGGATCTTGGCGCCGGACTGATAGGTCCTAACAGTGCAGATCGAGGCGAGATCCGTCAGCTCTTCCATGCTGAGGCCGTCGAGCAGGGGCTGCTCGGACAGTTCCGTGGTCTCGTGAAAATCGATCGCGCCGCCATAGCGGTAGACGATCTGGTCTTCCGCCCATTCGATCGCTGTGTCGAGCAGATAGAAATCGCGGACGTTCTTCAGTTCCGCGGTCCATTCGCGTAGCGTGTTCCATTCCTTGGACGCGCGCCTGACGCCGGAGAGCACGACGGTCACGTTCAGCGCGGCGAGGTCCTCGAAGGCCTCGGCGATCAGCCGCGCGCCGGCACGGGTGGTGGAGGTGACGCGGTGCAGGTCGAAGATCACGAATTGCGGCCGCGGCCGTTCGGCCAGCCGCCGCGAGACATAGTCGACCGCCGAAAGCGACAGCGTGCCGACCAGCTCGATGATCCGTACGTCCTGCTCGTGCGCGGCGAGGATGTCGCGCTCCTGCTGACGGCGGACACGGCGAGAGGGGCTCTTGCCGATGTCGTAGTCGGCGATGACGGCGTTGCGGGCGTCGTCGCTGCGGTTGAGCATGTGCAAATCGTAATGCGAGGACAGTGCCTCGCAGACCTTGATGCCGCGCACGCTGTTGCCGTGCTTGTCGAGCTTCGGCGAATAGCTGCCGAGCCCGAGACGGGCGGGAAGCGCGGCCAGGATGCCGCCGCCGACGCCGCTCTTGGCGGGAATGCCGATGCGGTAGATCCATTCGCCGGCATAGTCGTACATGCCTGACGACGTCATCACCGAGAGCGTGCGCGAGATCGCATACGGCGTCAGCACCTGCTCGCCGGTGACCGGATTGACGCCGCGATTGGCGAGCGTCGCCGCCATCACCGCGATGTCGCGCGCGGTGACGAGCACCGCGCATTGCCGGAAATAAACGTCGAGCACGCCGGCCACATTGTCCGAGATCACCGCATTGGTCTTGAGCAGATAGCCGATCGCGCGATTGCGATCGCCGGTCTGGCTCTCCGAGGTGTAGACGGCCTCATCGACAGTAAGGTCGCGCCCGGCAAAGCGGCTGAGCGCAAGCCTGATCTGCTCGAACGCCCCTTCGCCCTTGCTGGCATGGATCAGCCCGGTGCACGCGATCGCGCCGGCATTCACCATCGGGTTGAATGGATGGTTCTCCGCATTGAGCCGGATCGAGTTAAAGGGATCACCTGAAGGCTCGACGCCGATCGCGCTCTCCACCTTGCTCGCGCCGAGCAGGTCGAGTGCCAGCGCGAACACGAACGGCTTTGACATCGACTGGATGGTGAAGGGCACGCGGCTGTCGCCCACTTCGTAGACATGACCGTCGAGCGTGGCGAGGCTGATGCCAAAATAGGCAGGATCGGCTTTGCTCAATTCGGGAATGTAATCCGCGACATGGCCTGAAGTCTCCGCGGAGAACTCATTAAGGCATGTGTCGAGAAACCGCAGCAGCGGCGGCTTCGAGCGGGTCCAGGCGGAGGCATGTGGCGGTTGCGCTATCATCGCCTCCCTTGTGCAACGCATTAAGCATACACGCAACCGTCGGGCGCGTGATGACGCGCTGTCGTGGCGTCCGGACGCAAGACGCCGCGTGGCATTGCAGTGTTGTCTGTTTCATGATGTCGCGGATGAAAAGCCGCAGGGCTGCGCGCTCAGCTTGCGACGATCGCGATTGCCTGATCTTCGGCGACGAGGTCGTCGATCTCTACGAGCAGTGATTTCAAGGTGCCTGACGCAGGCGAGGGCACCGGTATCTCCATCTTCATGGCTTCGACGACCACAACGTCATCGCCATCGACGAGTGTTCCTCCAACTTGCACGGGAGTTGCGCAGATGCGGCCCGCGACATCAGTGCGATCTTAATTTCTGGCATGCCATCGCCTTTTTGTTGTCGTCGCGGAATGCCTGAGGTAGCGTCGTTCACAATGTGGAATTTAATTCCGCACAGCGGAACAAACGGTAGGGAACATGGGACGACGTTCGGAGCGGTTAAGCAGGCAAGGTGCACTCGCTGGCGATGCCGGTGAAGGTGACGTGATCCAGGTGGTGTCGCGCGCGTTCGACGTGTTGCGATGCTTCGAGGGCCATGAGGCCCGGCTCGGCAATCTCGAGATTTCAAATCGCTGCGGCCTGCCGCGCTCAACCGTGTCGCGTCTCACGCACACGCTTACGCGCATGGGCCAGCTGGTCTATCTGCCACGCGACCAGAAATATCGCATCGGCCCGAGCGCGGTGGCGATGAGCGCCTCGATGATGAAGGGCGCGCAGCTGCGCAGCATGATCCGGCAGCGATTGCAGGAAGTGGCCGAGCAGCTTCCGGGCACCGTCGGCTTCGTCGTGCCGGATCGCTTCCATCTGGTCTATCTGCAGTTCGCGCGCTCGGCGGCCGCACTCGGCCTTCACGAGGGCACGGGCAGCCGCATCTCGATGGCCTCGACCGCCGCGGGCGCGGCCTACACCGCGGCGCTGTCGCCCGAAGTCGGTGATGCCTACATTGCCGAGATGGAGCGCGAGGCTCCCGAGGCCGCCAAGATCCTCAAGCCTCGCATTGAGGCCAACAGGCAGTCGCTGCGCGAGCGCGGCTACGTCACGGCCTGTGGCTTGTGGAGCCCGCACATCAATGGCCTCGCGGTACCGATCTGGTCGCCGCAATACCAGACCTTCGTCGTCGTCACGATCGGCCTTCTCTCGGCGATGTATGACGAGCAGCGCCTGCATGCCGAAGTCGCGCCGGTGATGGTCGCGCTCGGCCGTTCGCTCGGCAGCCTGATGGAAGGCGCCGAAGGCGACGCGTTCGCCAACCGCATCTCGCGCAAACCGGTCGCAATATCAGTGCATAACAATAACAAGCCGATGAGTTCGGAGGGAGTGAATGAACTGGAAGCCGGAACTCGACGAGCTCGCCCGGCGCGAAGCCTTCGCGCGGGAGATGGGCGGCGTTGACAAGGTCAAGCGACAGCATGATCAGGGCCGGCTGACTGTTCGGGAACGCATCGACAGACTGATCGACAAGAATAGCTTCCACGAGATCGGTGCCGTCACCGGCATCGGTGAGTACGATCCCAGGGGCGAGCTGAAGACCGTGACGCCGGCGAACTGCGTGTTCGGCCGCGCCAAGGTCGACGGCCGTACCGTAGTCGTGGTCGGTGACGATTTCACGGTGCGCGGCGGCTCCGCCGATGCGTCGATTTCGGCAAAGCCGTTGATGGCGGAGGAGATGGCGCACGACTTCCGTCTGCCCATCGTCCGCATCATCGAAGGCTCCGGCGGCGGCGGCTCGGTCAAGACCATCGAGACCAAGGGCGCAGCAAATTTGCCGGGCGGCATCGGCGGCACCCGCTGGTATCGCTTCACAACGGAGAATTTGTCGCGCGTGCCTGTTGTCGCGCTCGGCCTCGGCTCGGTTGCGGGCTTGGGTGCCGCGCGTCTTGCCGCCAGCCACTATTCCATCATGACGCGGAAGTCCGCGATGTTCGTCGCGGGGCCGCCGGTGGTGAAGGCGCTAGGCCAGAATCTTTCGAAAGAGGAGCTCGGCGGCGCCGACATCCAGACCAAGGCCGGTGCGGTCGATCATGCCGTCGACACGGAGGAGGAGGCCTTTGCCTGCGCGCGGCGTTTCCTGTCCTATCTGCCGTCGTCGGTCTACGAGCTGCCGCCGACCCTGCCTTGCATCGACAATCCGGAGCGCGCGGAAGAAGCGCTGATGAAGGCGGTGCCGCGCAACCGCAAGCAGGTCTACAAGGTCAGGCCGATCATTGAGCAGGTCGTCGACAAGGGCTCGTTCTTCGAGGTCGCCAGCAATTTCGGTAAGCCCCTCATCGTCGGTCTCGCGCGGCTCGAGGGCAGGGCGGTGATGGTGCTTGCCAGCGACAGCTTTCACTATGGCGGCTCCTGGACGGCGGATGCCTGCCAGAAGGTGGTGCGCTGGGTCGACTTCGCCGAGACCTTCCATCTGCCGATCGTCTATCTGATGGACTGCCCCGGCTTCATGATCGGCCTCGATGCCGAGAAGGCGGCGACCATCCGCCACGGCGTCCGCGCCATGGCCGCGGTGAACCAGACCACCGTGCCCTGGTGCACCGTGATCCTGCGCAATGCGTTTGGTGTTGCGGGTGTCGTCCATCAGCCCGCCGATCGCTTCTCGATCCGCTATGCCTGGCCGTCGGCCTATTGGGGCTCGCTGCCGCTTGAAGGCGGCATCGAAGCCGCCTATCGCGCCGACATCGATGCGGCCGAGGACAAGGCGGCCAAGCTGAAGGAGATCGAGGAGCGGCTCAACAAGCTGCGCTCGCCGTTCCGCTCGGCCGAAAAATTCTGGGTCGAGGAGATCATCGATCCCAGGAAGACGCGCTCGCTGCTCTGCGAGTTCGCACGCCTCGCCGAGCCGCTGCGGAAAGCGGGACCGCCGGAGAATTTCTCGATCAGGCCGTGAGGCTCTCGTGTCCCGGACAAGCGGCAACGCGCAAGCGTTGTCGCGCAGAGCCGGGACCCAGCAAGCCACAAGCTGGATTGCCGAGGGATGGGCCCCGGCTCTGCAACGCTTCACGCCGCAAGCGCGGCGCGCTGCATTGCGTCCGGGGCACGCAACGCGAGTGAGGCGCGCGTTTTCAACCCCATCATTGCGCTCCCTCACACCCGCAGCACCTTGCCCGGATTCATGATGTTCTGCGGATCGAGCGCGCGCTTGATGGTACGCATGATGTCGAGCTCGGTCTTCGAGCGGTAGTGGCTGAGCTCGTCGAGCTTTTCGATGCCGATGCCATGCTCCGCCGAGATCGAGCCGCCCATGGACGTGACGAGATCGTTCACGGCGCGCGTGATGGCGGCGGCGTATTGGTTCAGCGTCTGCTGATCCATGCCATCAGGCCCCATGAACGAGAAATGCAGATTGCCATCGCCGATGTGTCCCAGCGGATAGGGACGAATGCTCGGGAGAATCTTGAGCGTGGCCGTGAGCCCCTTGTCGATGAATTCGGGGATTTTGGAGATCGCGACCGAGATGTCGTAGCTGATCCCCGGTCCCTCGGCGCGCGACGCCTCCGCCATGGCTTCGCGGATGCGCCACATGTTGCGCGATTGACTGACGGTTTGTGCGATCGTGGCATCCAGTACGCGGCCGGCCTCGAGCTGGTCGGCGAGAAACGCCTCCAGCTTTTCGGACATGCCATCGGCGCCCTCCTGCCGTGGGCGTGAGGACGACCATTCCAGCAGCAGGTACCACGGCGTATCCGCCTTGAGCGGATCCTGCACGCCGGGAATGTGGCGCATCACGAGGTCGACGGCTGCGCGGCTCAAGAGCTCGCAGGAGCCGACATTGTCCTCCGATGCCGCATGCGCTTCGGAGAGGATCTCCAACGCTGCGCGGGGATCGCGCACCGCCAGCCACGCCGTGCTGACGTCCTTGGGCGCCGGCCACAACTTGAGGACGGCTTTGGTGATGATGCCGAGCGTTCCCTCGGCGCCCATGAAGAGATGCTTGAGGTCGTAGCCGGTGTTGTCCTTCTTCAGTGCGCGCAACCCATTCCAGATATCGCCATTGGGCAGCACCACCTCGAGCCCCATCACCAGATTGCGCGCATTGCCATAGCGCAGCACCTGTACGCCGCCGGCGTTGGTGGAGAGATTGCCGCCGATCATGCAGGAGCCCTGGGCACCGAGGCTGAGCGGCAGGAACCGGTCGTGACCAGCTGCGGTCTCCTGCAGCGTCTGCAGCACACAGCCGGCCTCGACCGTCATGGCATAGCCGACGGGATCGACGTCGAGCACGCGATTCATCCGGCCGAGCGACAGCACGATGCCGGTATGATCAGGCCAAGGCGTGGCGCCGCCCATCAGGCCGGTGTTGCCGCCCTGGGGCACGATTGCGACGCCGTGCGCATTGCAAAGCCGGACGACATCGGAGACTTCTTCGGTGCTGCCGGGTCGTATGACGGCGCCGGCGCTGCCGGACAGAACACCGCGCCAGTCCGTCACGAACGGCTGCATGCCGTGCGCGTCTTCGATGAAACCCTTCTCACCGACGATCGCGCGCAATGCGTCGCGGAGCTGGGCGGTCAAGGGAACGGTCGGAATGGTGGGAACGGGCGAGGGGAAGGCGGTCGGCATATCGTTTCCTCTGGCGCATCTTGGTGTGCACTGCGCGCGCGAAGCGCTTGAGTCCCATTGTCCACGTTTGGGCCGTGAAGTCTAACGGCAATATCGGCAACGCCGGGACAATTTCCCGCAACATCTTTCAACATCTTCGCCAACATCTTGCGCCCGTCGCGGCCTAGGAGGTTGCAGGACCTCAACGATCAGGATTCGCAGATGCGACCGAATTCCTCGGCGATATTGTTGGCTGCAGGCGCGGCCTGCCTGATGCTGGCAGGCGTCAATCCGGCGCGCGGGGAGCCGGTGTTCGACAGTCTGGGCGGCACATGGTCGGGCAGCGGCACCATGAAGCCATCGGACGGTCCGCGTGAGAAGGTTCGCTGCAAGGTGGCGTACAACATCACCAAGCCCGGTCGTTCCGTAAGCCTCGACCTGCGCTGCGCAAGCGATGCGTACAAAATGGTGCTGTCTGCGAATATCGATCAGAACGGCACCGAGCTTTCGGGCAACTGGTTCGAGCACGAATACCGGCAAGGCGGCAAGGTTTATGGCACGAACAAAGACGGCCTGATCGAGGCGCGCATTGAGGGAAACACCGTCGCTGCGCTGGTGACGATCCAGACCAGGGCCAGTCATCAGTCATTCCTGATGGAAGCGCCGGGATCCTGGATGTCGGAGGTCGCGATCGAATTGAACAAGGATACGCAGTAGTCTTGATGCGTCGTCTTGCGGGCACATCTTGATGCCGAGCGCGCAGTCGGTGGACGCCGACGTCAGTTTTCCCATACCAGCGATGCCGGAATCCCGGTGATCGCATTTAGTCGCCATTAATGATGCGGTCTCAATCTGACACAGCGCAATCCAATGCGGGCTGTGTTTATGAATTTCCGTAAGTTTTGAGTAACGAGCCCAAACCCATAGTTCCGTCCGCTGACGAGCGAAAGTGACCGACGATGAAGTCGGCCCGTCACGTTCATCCGCGCGAATCCAGGGAAGTGTCTTACCGCAGCGACGGTAATCAGGATCAAGGTTCATGCTCCGCCGCATAGTGCATCGTTTCGCGAGAGATCGGAAGGCCAACGTCGCCATCATCTTCGCGCTCATGCTGGTCCCCATCATCTTCCTGCTGGGCATGGCGCTCGACTACACGCTGGCTCTGCGCAAGCAGGAACAGTTGAACGCCGCCGCCGACGCGGCGGCCATCGCGGCGGTCAGGCCGGCGATGCTGACGCAAACCGACGACAGCATCGTCCAGGCGACCGCGGCGGCCGTGTTTGCGGCCAAGGCAAACCTTCCCGGTCTATCGACGGTCCCGACGCCCACGATCAATGTCACCGACTCCGGGCTCTCGCGGACCATCACCGTTGCGTACACCGCTCAGTCAATCAACAATTTCCCCGGCGTGCTCGGCAAGGACACCTGGCAGATCTCTGGCTCGGCGACCGCGAAGGCTTCCAGTGCGCCCAATATGAATTTCTATCTATTGCTGGACGATTCTCCGTCGATGGCGCTCGCAGCGACGCAGACTGACATCACCAACATGATCGCCGCGACGAAGAACCAGCCTTCCTATGCGGCGAATTGCGCCTTTGCCTGCCATGAGGCGAATCCCAACAACAAGGCTCCAAGCTCTTCGAACAAGGACAATCTGACAGTCGCGCGTGCCAACAACATCACGCTGCGCATCGATCTCGTGCAGAATGCCGTCACGCAGTTGCTCGTCGGTCCCTGGAACTGCCCGCAGTCAGGCACGACGGGCGGCGTCATGCAGTGCATGTCGGCGATCAACAACACGACCTACAAGGCGGCGATCTACACCTTCGACTACAATCTGAATACGATCCAGACGCTGACGACCCCGAGCACCGCCGGCACCAAGATCTCCAACATTTCGCTCCTGACAGTCGACCACCAGAACTGCCCCGTTGTCGACAGCAAGGGCGCCTGCACCTATACCACCGACTTCGGCACGGATATCTCGGGCGGGCTGACGGGCGTCAACAACCTGATGCCTGCGCCCGGCACCGGCACCAATCAGCAGGGCGATACGCCGCAAGAGGTGATCTTTCTCGTCACTGACGGCGTCGACGACAAGCTTATCCCGAAGACGGGAGGCAGCTGTGACCCCAATGCCACCTATGCGCTCCCGACGGCGAACAGCACGACCTTGCGCTGTCAGCAGCCGCTCGACACGACGGTCTGCACGACCATCAAGAACCGCGGCATTCGCATCGCGATCCTCTACACCGAGTATCTGCAATTGGCGGATTCCTGGTATCAGAGCCGCATCTCGCAGTTCAACAATCCCTCGTCCTCCACCGGCACGATCGCAACGCGGCTGCAATCCTGTGCCTCGCCCGGCCTGTTCGCCGACGTGCAGAACGGTGGCGACATTTCCACGGCGCTGACGAACCTCTTCATCAAGGTCGCGTCCAGCACGGCCAGCCTCGTTCAGTAAGGAAAGCACGATGTTCGGACTGAACGCCGCATCGAGGACAAGACGCCGCCATCGCTGCGCCGCCTTCGTCAAAGACAGCAAAGGCGCCACGGCCGTCGAATTCGCACTCGTCGGCGCGCCGTTCCTCGCCCTCATCATTGCGCTGATCCAGACTTTTCTGGTGTTCTTCGCCCAGGAGCTGCTTGAATCCGTTGTGCGTCAATCGGCGCGCCTGGTCATGACCGGGCAGGTCCAGTCGCAGCAGATGACGGCGGCGACATTCAAGCAGGCCGTCTGCAATCAGGTGGTTATCCTGTTCACTTGCAACGGCTTGATGGTCGACATGCAGGTCGCTAATGCTTGGTCGTCCACGAATACGGCGATGCCCACGCTAACGTTCGACAGCAACGGGAACATCACGAATACCTGGCAATTCAACCCGGGCAATGCCGGCGACATCGTCGTGCTCCGGGTGATGTATGTCTGGCCCGTCATGCTCGGGCCGCTCGGTTTCAACCTCTCCAATCTTTCCAACGGCAACCGGCTGATCATGTCATCCGCCGCGTTCCAGAACGAGCCAGGAGCTAGCTGATGATTGCCGGCCTGTCGTTTCGCGCACGGCGCCTGTGGACCGACGACCGCGGCGTGGCGGCGACCGAGTTCGCCATCGTGGTTCCGTTCATGCTGGTGCTCTATGTCGGTGGCGTCGAGCTCGGCAACGGGCTGGCCACGAACGTCAAGGTGACTGCGACGGCGCACAGCGTCGCGGACATGATCTCGCAGAACACGCAGGTGACGTCGTCCCAGATGGCCGGCATCCTTCAGGCGTCGACGGCGATCATGGCGCCTTACGCCGTTACGGATACCAACGGCAATTCCCTGATCACGATCACCGTCTCCGAAGTCTCCACCGACAGCAGCGGCAAGGCGACGGTTCAATGGAGCAAGTCGACCAGCTCGACCGGCGCACGGCCGGTCGGGCAGACGATGACCCTGTCGTCCTACACCGCCGGTTCGAGCACTAACAACGCCAACATTTCGCTGATCCTGAGCGAGGTGTCCTACGCCTATACGCCGAACCTCGGCTACACGATCAGCGGGACCGTGACGCTGTCCGACAGCTACTACCTGTTCCCGCGTTGCTCGACCAACGGCCCGGCCAATTCGAGCTTTCCGTACTACGATGTGAAATATCCGGCAACGACGACCTGCACCTGCATCCAGCACCTGCAACAGAAGAGTTGCTAGGGCCGTTGGGGCCGCCGCTCACGCGCTCTCCGTCTCCCGGTGCACGTCGTGCACGACGAGGCCCATGCCTTCTTCCGGCATCTTGATCCAGTCGCGCCGCTTCAGCGTGCGCTTGGTGTCTTCATAGCCGCTGGTCCAGTGTTCGCGCATCGATGTGCCCGAGAATTCGTGGTCCTTGGCGTCGCCCTCGTAGGCCTTCTGCTGGTAGATCAGATGCAGGATCGCGATCTCCGGCATGTTGCACAGGCTCGCTTTCAGCTGGCGATCATCGTCGGAGAGCTGCTCGTCCGGAATCTTCGCCAGCGCCTTGTACAGCAGCACTTTGAGATTATGGGTGCGGCGGTAGACGTCGGTGTTGTGGCGGGTGCGCGAGGAATACATGATGTCCTTGTGGCGGGCCATCACGTCCTGGATCGAGCGCGGCAGCACGCCACGGGCGCTGAACAGGTCGACCTGGAACACCAACGAATTGAGCGCGTCTTCTTGGTCGAGCAGATGTTGCAGTGGCGTGTTGGAAACGATGCCGCCGTCCCAGAAATGGTCGGTGCCGATCCGCACCATCGGCAGCGCCGGGGGCAGGGCGCCGGAGGCCATGATGTGCTCCGGTTCGATCTCGTCATGGGCGTTGTCGAAATAGATGAAGTTGCCTGAGAGCACGTTCACCGCGCCGACCGCGAAACGTACCTTCTTCTCGTTGATGAGGTCGAAATCGACGAGCTCGCGCAGGCTCTCCTTCAGCGGCGTCGTGTCGTAGTAGCTGGTCGCGGTCCGGGCGCCAACCGGGCTGAACCAGGGGTTGACCTGGTGCGGGGTGAAGAAGCCCGGCTGGCCCATCGCCGACGTCATCCAGGCGCTGGTGAGGTTGCGCCACTGGCGGAAGATGTCGCCGTCCGGCGTGTAGTGCCAGATCTTGCGGTTGGTGATGCGCTCCCAGAACACGCGCAGCGCATCGAGCCGCTTTTCCGGCCTGTTGCCGGCGATGATGGCGGAGTTGATCGCGCCGATCGAGACGCCGGTGACCCAGTCGGGCTCGATGCCGGCCTCGTGCAGCGCCTGGTAGACGCCGGCCTGGTAGGCGCCGAGCGCGCCGCCGCCTTGCAGGACCAGCGCGACACGGTCGCAGCGCTCGGGCCGCCAGCTCCGCGCGGGAGGCTGATGGGTCTGGTGTGTCGGTTGCGACGTGCGAGCGTCCATGGCGATGCCTCCTGCCTGTCTGTCGAGGATTCAGTCGCGCGGTGACGGTGTGATGACAAAGCAGGCCAATGCATCCTTTGAATGCACCTTGGTCTTGGCGGGAATGGCGGGGAGATCGTGTCCCTGACGGAAATCGGTCACATCGCAGTCAATGACGGCGGCTAGCAATTTACGTAAGCTTGGAAGCTGCCGGGCATCACAGACATCACGAGAGGAGATCAGGATGCGCAGGGAAGACGTGCTGAGGCTTCCGTCCATGCCGGCTGCCGGGCCGAGCTATCCGGCCGGACCGTATCGCTTCGTCAACCGCGAATTCCTCGTCATCACCTACGAGACCGATCCGGACCTGATCCGCGCCGGCCTGCCCGAGCCGCTCGAGCCGGTCGAGCAGCCGATCGTGCATTACGAATGGATCAAGATGCCTGATTCCTCCGGCTTCGGTAGCTACACCGAGTCAGGCCTTGTGATCCCGGCGCGGCTGCACGGCGAGGAGGTCAACTTCGTCTCGCAGATGTATCTCGACGATGATCCGCCGATCGCGGCCGGCCGCGAGATCTGGGGCTTCCCGAAGAAATATGCCCACCCCAAGCTTGAGATCGTCAAGGACACGCTGACGGGCACGCTGGAATATGCCGGCCAGCTCGTCGCCATGGGCACCATGGGCTACAAGCACGAGAGCATGGCCGGCAACGGCGACCTCACCCGCGCCACGCTGTCGAAGACGCAGATCAATCTGAAGATGATCCCCGGCGTCGACGGCCATCTCGAGGTCTGCCAGCTCGTCGCAATCAACCTGATCGACATCGTGCCGAAGGGCTCCTGGATGGGGCCGGGCCGGCTGCATCTTGTGCCTCATGTCAACGCGCCGGTTGCGGATTTCCCGGTCCGCCGCTGCATCGGCGCGCATCATTACATCGCCGACCTCACGCTGCCGTTCGGTCGCGTGGTGCACGACTACGTCAAGGAGGCTGCGGCCGCGACGGGGCTGGCCGCGGAGTAGGGCGGCGCGCCATCATCAAGCTGTAACACTGCCGCAATTGACTGCACGCGAAGGACCCGGAGGAGGCCGATCAACGGCCCCCGGGATTGGGCTGCAATGATGTGGGGTCAGCATGGCTGAGCCGGCAATGCTTGTCAGCGCGACATCGGATGTCGCGCCTGTCATTCCTGGATTGGTGTGGGCGTTTCGTTTGCATAGTGACGGCAGTGCCGAGGCGCTGCCGATCGATGAGCCGATCGAGTTCAGCCATGATGGACGACTCTGGCTGCATTTCAATTTGACGGATGCTCGCGTGCGCCCGTGGATCGTCGCCTCAACGCTGCCACCGCTGGCGCGCGAGCTCCTGCTATCGAACGACACGTTCCAACAGTTGCACGTCATCGATCACTGCTTCTACGGCGTGTTCTCCGATCTCGTCCGCGATATCGACAGCGCGACGGAAGAGACCGCGTTCCTGCGCTTCGCCATGACCGAGCATCTGTTGGTCTCCGGCCGGCATCGGGCGCTGTGCTCGGCCGATGCGACGCGCCGCGTGCTGGAAGGCGGCTACCGCGTGGACAACGTCGCCCATCTCCTCGAAAAGATCGTCGACGAGGTCGCCGATACGCTGGATCGGATGGCCGACAGGCTCGGTCAGGAGATTGACGGCATCGAGGAACGCATCCTCGCGGACGATGCCAGGCCGGAGATGCGCCGGACGCTTGGAAAGCTGCGCAGGACCTGCGTCAGGCTTCACCGCCAGCTCACCGGCCTGCGCGTGCTGTTCCATCGGCTGGATCAAAAGAACACCGATCACTTGTCGCCGGGCCTGCGCATTCAGGCCGGCAAGCTCGCCCAGCGGCTCGACGGTCTCGATCACGACATCGTCGAGCTCCGCGAGCGCAGCCGCCTGCTCGAGGAGGAGCTGCGTTTCAAGAACGAGGAAGAGGGCAATCGTCACCTTCACACGCTCTCGATTGTCACGACGCTGTTGCTGCCGCCGACGCTGATCACCGGTATCTTCGGCATGAACACCAAGGGGCTGCCGCTGACCGACGTCGACGAGGGCTTTCTCGGGGCGGCGGCGCTGATGGTGGGCTCGATCGGCCTTGCCTATCTGTTCATGCGCCGCATGGGCATCTTCAAGAAGTAGCGCATAGCCGGCGAAATCAGCCGTGAGCGGGCCTGCCCAGACCTCTTTGTTGCGACCTTCGCTCGTGATCGCGGCGATGCTGCTCGCCAGCACGGGCGCCTTCGCCGGCGCCAAGGACGAGAGCGCCGCCGACTGGCTGTTTCCAAAAGGGTCCAACGAGTGGCATGACGGGCTCGCCAACAAGGGCCTCAATTTCGGCGCCACATACATTGCCGACAACATCGGCAATGTCTCGGGCGGCGTCTCGCGCGGTGCCATCCATTTCGGCCGACTCGACCTGTCGGTCGATGCGGATCTGGACAAGCTGGTCGGCTGGACCGGCGGCCGCTTCTACGCCAACGGGTTCGTGATCTATGGCCGGGGGCTAACCCGCAACTATATCTACAATCTCGCCACTATCAGCGAGATCGAGGCGCTGCCTGACCAGCGGCTCTACAACGCCTATTTCGAGCAGAGCCTCTTTGACGGAAGGCTGAACATCAAGGCCGGTCAGCAGGCTGCCGATGTCGAGTTCTTCGACAGCGAGACCGACGATCTCTTCATCAACGGTACGTTCGGCTGGCCGGCCATCAAGGCAAGCAACTTGCCGGCTGGCGGTCCCGCACCGCCGATCGCGGTGCCCGGCATTCGCGTCAAGGATCAGGTTGCGGACAACGTCACCGTCTTCGGTGCGGTGTTCAACGGCAATCCGGCACGACCCGGCGACGGCGATCCGCAGACACGCGACAATCATGGACTGGCGTTTCGCCTCAATGATCCGCCCTGGTTTATCGGGCAGATTCATTTCGACTATCATCTCGATGTCGGCGGAAGCTCGCTCGCCGGCAACATCACGCCCGGCGGCTGGTATCATTTCGGCGACTTCGACAGTCAGCGCTTCACCGCGGACGGTTTCTCGCTCGCAGACCCAACCGGGTCCGGCATCCCGGCCAAACTTCGCGGCAATTACGGAATCTACGCAGTCGTCGAGCAGACGCTCTGGCGACCGCCAGGGTCCGAGCCCGAGAAGATCGTTTCGGCCTCGATCCCCGGTGTGACGGCGTTCGGTCGCATCGCCTACAGTCCGCCGGATCGTAGTGTCGCGCATCGGCGACGCCGCCGTGTTCGGCGTCACCACCACGATCAAATACTAAGCCATCGCTGGCTTTGCTTGCGGCTTCGGCTGCCGCGACAGGGCCAGCACGATCAGCGAGGCGAACACGCAGAGCGCGCCGGCGACGAAGAAGGCGGGCAGATAGCTCGCCAGCAGCGTCCGCGACAAGCCTGCGCCGAACGCGGCGGTGCCGGCGCCGAGCTGGTGGCCGGCAAAAATCCAGCCGAACACCAGATTGGCGCGTTCGGGGCCGAATTTCTGCGCGGTCAGCCGCACCGTCGGCGGCACAGTTGCGATCCAGTCGAGGCCGTAGAACATCGCGAAGATCGACAGGCCATAGAACGAGAAATCGCTGAACGGCAGGAAGATCAGCGAGAGCCCGCGCAGGCCGTAATACCAGAACAGCAGGTAGCGGTTGTCGTAGCGGTCCGACAGCCAGCCCGACATGATGGTGCCGAAGAAGTCGAAGATGCCCATCGCCGCCAGGAGGCTCGCCGCCTGCACCTGCGGAATGCCGAAGTCGAGGCACATCGGAATCAAATGCACCTGCACGAGACCGTTGGTCGAGGCGCCACAGACGAAGAAGGTCGCAAACAGGATCCAGAACGCACTCGACTTCGAGGCATCGCGCAGGGTGCCAAGCGCTACCGCCGTGATCGAGCCGTGGTTCACGGGCGGCGCGGGCAGGGGCTCGCTGCCTTCGTCGCCGAAGGGACGCAAGCCCAAATCGCTCGGCCGGTCGCGCATGATGAGCATGACCGCAGTCGCGGAAACGCCGAGCATGATGCAGACGAAGCCGAGCGCCAGGCGCCAGCCGTAGCGTTCGGTGAGGCTCGCCAGCAGCGGCAGGAACACGAGCTGACCGGTCGCGACGCTCGCGGTCATAATGCCGATGACGAGGCCGCGGCGCGCCGCGAACCAGCGCGTCGCGATCGTGGCGCCGAGCACCAGCGCGGTCATGCCGGTGCCGATACCGATCACCACGCCCCACAACGCCACGAGCTGCCAGACCTGCGTCATGCCGAGCGAGAGCACGAGCGCCGAGACGACGATCAACTGCGCCGTCAGCGTGACATTGCGCAGGCCGTAGCGGTTGAGGAGGGCGGCCGCGAACGGCGCCATCAGCCCGAACAGGATGAAGCGAATGGACAGCGCGGATGAAATCTCCGCCGTGCTCCAGCCGAACTCCTTCTGAAGCGGAACGATGAACACGCCGGGCGCGCCGACCGTACCTGCGCTGATCAGCGCGGCGAAGAAGGTCACGCCGACCATCGCCCAGCCATAATGGATGTTGCGACGACCGAGCGCGGCCGAAAGCGAGTTCGAGATCATTGCCCGTCAATCCAGTTTGGCGGGCTCCGGAAGACCCGCGTCATCGTTGCAGTCTGGCACGAAAACGGGAAGTCTGAAATGACAGACTTCCCTCAATTCAGGTCATTCGCCTTTAGTGCGCGAGACGTTCCACGGCGATCGCCGTGGCCTCACCACCGCCGATGCAGAGCGCCGCAACGCCGCGCTTGAGGTTGTTGGCCTCGAGCGCATGCAGCAGCGTCACGATCAGGCGCGCGCCGGTGGCGCCAATGGGATGGCCGAGCGCGCAGGCGCCGCCGTTGATGTTGAGTTTTTCGCGCGGAATGCCGAGGTCGCGCTGGGCCGCCATCGCCACCACGGCGAAGGCTTCATTGATCTCGAACAGGTCGACATCACCAGCGCTCCAGCCAACCCTGTCGAGCAGTTTTCTGATCGCCGGGATCGGCGCCGTGGTGAACCATTGCGGCTCCTGGCTATGGGTAGCGTGGCCCTTGATCTCGGCGATGGCCGGAAGGCCGGTACGATCGGCGAGCGAGCGCCTGGTCAGCACCAGCGCGGCAGCGCCGTCGGCATTCGCGGACGAGGCCGCCGGCGTGATCGTGCCGTTGGCACGGAACGCTGGCTTCAGCCCGGGTATCTTGGCGGGATCGACCTTCAGCGGATGCTCGTCATTGGCGACGATGCGTGGACCTGCCTTCTCGGTCAGCGTGATCGGCGCGATCTCGGCCTTGAACGCGCCGCCCTCGACCGCCTTGCGCGCGCGGCTCAGCGTTTCCATCGCATAGGCGTCCTGGTCCTTGCGGGTGAACTGATAGGCTTCGGCGGTGGCCTCGCCGAAATCACCCATCGAGCGGCCCGTTTCGTAGGCGTCCTCGAGGCCGTCCATCATCATGTGGTCGATGATGCGGTCGTGGCCGGCGCGATAGCCTCCGCGCGCCTTCGCCAGCAGATAAGGCGCATTGCTCATGCTCTCCATGCCGCCGGAGACGACGATCTCGGCCGAGCCGGCGCGGATGATGTCGTGCGCCAGCATGGTCGCCTTCATGCCGGAACCGCAGACCTTGTTCACCGTTGTGGCCCCGGTGGCATCAGGCAGGCCGGCGCTACGTGCCGCCTGCCGCGCCGGTGCCTGGCCCTGGCCGGCCGGGAGCACGCAACCCATCAAGACCTCGTCGACCTTCTCGGGCGCGAGCCTGGCACGTTCGAGCGCGGCATTGATCACATGGGATCCGAGCTTGTGCGCCGGGAGCGGCGACAGTTCGCCCATGAAGCGGCCGAGCGGGGTGCGGGCGGCGGAGACGATGACGACGGGATCGGCGGCTTCGGCCATGACAAACTCCCAGCAATGATGGATAAGATTATATCCATCATATGATGCGGTGCGGAAAATGCAACCATACCCGGCATGAGAAATTGTCGTGGTTCGGATGAGATTTGGTCGTTCGAGCGGACGAGGGTGGCTTACCGCTTCCTGTTCACGAAAGCCTGCATCAGCCGGGTCGGCTCGTCGGTGAGGAACGATTCGCCGAACACCTTGACGCTCAGGTTCACCGACTCGGTCAACGGAAGTTCCTCCCATTGCCGCAGCAGCGCCTTCTGCGAGCGCAGTGCCTCGGGGCCGCATTCGAGCAGCGCGGTCACGAGGTGCTCGATCTCGGCATCCAGTCCGTCCTCTGGAGCAACCCTGTCGACCAGGCCCCAGGCCAGCGCCGTGGCTGCGTCGATGTTCCCGGCCGTCATCACCAGCCAGCGCGCGCGGGCCCAGCCGATCAGGCGCGGCAGCAGCGCGGCGTGGATCACCGAGGGGATGCCGACGCGCACCTCCGGCATGCCAAAATGCGCATCGTGCGCGGCGATCCGGAAGTCGCAGGCGGCGGCGACCTCGAGCCCGCCGCCGAGGCACCAGCCGGGCATGCGTGCGATCATGGGAGCAGGGAATTGGCGCACGGCTTCGCAGAGATCGCGCAGCCGGCTGATGAAGGCCTCGGCCGATGTCTGGTCGAGCTTCGCCATCTCCTTGATGTCGGCGCCCCCGATCATGCTTTTCTCGCTCTGGCCGCGCAGCACCACGACGCGGATGCTGCGGTCAGTGGCGAGCTGTTGCAGCCCTTCGCGGACCGCATCGGTCACGGGCGAGCCCAGAATGTTGAGCGAGCCGGCGTTGCAGATCGCGACCTGAACGACGCCCCGCGCATCGCGCGTGACGCCGCAGTGATTGTTGAGCATTTCCATCGTGGCATCTCAAAGGTTTGGTGCACAGGCGCCAGGTGCGTCCGTCAGGGCCACTTCCGGGCCGAAACGTCCCGCTTGTCAAGCGGCCGCGCTGGAGTTGCCAGCACGAAGCCCGCAGCGTAGTATTACTTACATCATATAAAGAGGCGCCTCATGACAGACCACGCTGAACTCGACCTGTTTACACCCGCGCAGCGGCGCGAACGCGTTGTGGAATGGCAGGTCCCGGCGCCCGTCGCGAAAGTGGCGATGGGCCTGTCGGGCATGGACGCCATGCTCGGCATCCGCGATGGCCGGCTGCCGCCGCCGCCCTTCGCCAAGGTAATCGGCTTCACCATGGCCGTGGTCGAGCCGGGCCGGATCGTGATGGAACTGGAGCCGCGCGAGGACCTTGAAAACACCATCGGCCTCCTGCACGGGGCGACCGCTGCGGCGCTCCTCGACACGGCCATGGGCTGCGCGATTTCAACGCGGCTGCAGGCCGGGCAGTCGTCGGTGACGCTTGATCTGAAAATGACCTTCCTGCGCCCGCTCTCGGTCCGGTCAGGGCTGATCTCGGCCGAAGGCAAGGTGATCAAGCTCGGCCGCCAGACCAGCTACGCCGAGGGCTTTGTGCGCGACGGTAAGGGGGCACTTGCGGTCCATGCAACTGCAACCTTTTCCATGATCGGCAACATCTTTACCGGGAATTAATGCGCCGCTTGGGCGATATCCGTGTTATAAGATGATTTCCGACATCCAATGAGATCCGCATGCGCTATTCTCGGGAACACAAGCAGGAAACCCACGATCGTATCGTGAAGAAGGCCTCAGTGCGGCTCCGCGAAAAGGGGGCCCACGGCATTGGTGTCGCCGACCTCATGAAGGAAGCGGGGCTGACCCATGGCGGTTTCTACGCGCATTTCGATTCCCGCGAGGCGCTGGTGATCGAGGCCTTTGCCTACGCCATGGATCGCGCCATGGAGCACTGGCGCAAGCGATCCGATCAGGTCGCACCCGAGAAGCAGCTCAGCCAGATGGTCGAGACCTATCTCTCGGCGTTGCACCGGGACGACCCCGGCCATGGCTGCTCAATCCCGGCGCTCGGCGCTGAGATCGCCCGCGAGAGTCCGAAGACGCGAAGAGCCTTTGCCGGCAAGCTCGACGAGATGGTCGAGATGATGACCGATTTCATCCCCAATCTTCCCCGCAAGACCGCGCGCAAGCAGGCGATCGCGACGTTGGCGACGATGGCCGGAACCATGCTGCTGGCGCGCATCGCCGGCTCCAGCGAATTGTCGGACGAAGTGTTGAAGGCGGGCAAGGACAGCGTGCTGGAGGGAGCGAAGCGGGAGCCGAAGGTGGCGGCTGCGAAGAAAGCAAAGCAGAACTAGGCCGAGACGTTTCGCCCCGCAAACAACGCCCGCTCGCGCTCCACGATCTCGCCGATGTAATCCGCCACTGCCCGGATCCGCGCGAGATCCTTGCTGTCGGCGTGCATCAGCATCCAGAATGTCCTGACAATCGAGATCTCCTCCGGCAGCACCGCGACGAGCTGCGGATAATCGCTCGCCATGAAGTGCGGCAGCACGGCGATGCCGAAGCCCGAGAGCGTGGCATTGAGCTGTGCGATCAGATTGGCGCTGCGAAAGCGCGCGGAGATGCGCGGTGACACTTGCGGCAGATAGTCGAGCTCTGGCGTGAACAGGAGCTCCTCGATGTAGCCGACGAAGCGGTGCTGGGGCAGCACCTCCCGCGAGGCGATCTTCGGGAAACGATCAAGATAGGCGGGAGCCGCGTAAAGTCCGAGCCGATAGTCCAGCAGCTTGCGGCCGACGATGCGGCCTTCCTTCGGCATGGTCAGGCTGATCGCGATGTCAGCTTCCCGCTTGGAGAGACTGAATAGCCGTGCGGTCGCCACAAGTTGCAGATCGAGGTCGGGATAGCGATCGGCGAAAGGGGCGAGCCGCGGCGCCAGGAAGGCGGTGCCGAAGCCATCAGGCGCACCGATCCGGACCGTGCCGGTCAGCCGCGCCACCGAGCCGCCGACCTGCTCCTGGTTGGCGACGATGGTCGATTCCATCGCTTCCGCGCTGTCGGCGACGCGCTGGCCCGCTTCGGTGAGGAGGTAGCCGGTCTTGCGCCGGTCGAACAGTTTTGCCGAGAGGTGCTTTTCCAGCCGGTCGACGCGGCGGATCACGGTCGCATGGTCGACGCCGAGCTGCTTGGCCGCAGCCGACACCGAGCCGCCCCGCACGATGGCCAGCACGAAGCGAAAGTCGTCCCAGTCGATGTGACCTTGATCCAGCATTTCCGCACATCTATGGTGCATTATCTCAGACTTGAATCCTATAAAATGCAGGTCGATAGGATTTGTCAAAGCGAACAGGCTGGCCTGAAGGAGACCATTCCATGCGTTCAATCGGACATTTCATCGGTGGCAAGGAGGTCAAGGGCACCTCGGGCCGCACCGCCGACGTTTTCGAGCCGATGACCGGTGACGTTCAGGCCAAGGTCGCGCTGGCGTCCAAGGCCGAGGTCCGCGCCGCCGTCGAGAACGCGCGTGCCGCACAGCCGGAATGGGCTGCGACCAACCCGCAGCGCCGCGCCCGCGTCATGATGAAGTTCGTGGAGCTGGTGCAGCGCGATTATGACAAGCTCGCCGAGCTGCTCGCCCGCGAGCACGGCAAGACCGTGCCCGATGCCAAGGGAGATATTCAGCGCGGCCTCGAGGTTGCCGAGTTCGCCTGCGGCATCCCGCATTTGATGAAGGGCGAGTACACCGAGGGCGCCGGCCCCGGCATCGACATCTATTCGATGCGTCAGCCGCTCGGCGTCGTCGCCGGCATCACGCCGTTCAACTTCCCGGCGATGATCCCGATGTGGAAGTTCGCCCCTGCGATCGCCTGCGGCAACGCCTTTATCCTGAAGCCGTCCGAGCGTGACCCCGGCGTGCCGATGCTCCTCGCCGAGCTCATGATGGAAGCGGGCCTGCCGGCCGGCATCCTCAACGTCGTCAACGGCGACAAGGAAGCGGTCGACGCCATCCTCGACGACCCCGACATCAAGGCCATCGGCTTCGTCGGCTCCACGCCGATCGCGCAGTACATCTATGAGCGCGCGGCGCAGACCGGCAAGCGCTGCCAGTGCTTCGGTGGCGCCAAGAACCACGCCATTGTCATGCCGGACGCCGACATGGACCAGGCCGTCGACGCGCTGATCGGCGCGGGCTACGGCTCGGCCGGCGAGCGCTGCATGGCCGTCTCGGTTGCTGTTCCCGTCGGCAAGTCCACCGCCGACCGGCTGATGGAAAAGCTGATTCCGCGCGTCGAGAGCCTCAAAATCGGCACCTCGATCGATCCGTCGGCCGATTACGGTCCGCTGGTCACGCGCGAGGCGGTCGAGAAGGTCAAGAGCTACATCGACATCGGCATCAAGGAAGGCGCAACCCTCGCCGTCGACGGCCGCGGCTTCAAGATGCAAGGCTACGAGAAGGGCTTCTATCTCGGCGGTTCGCTGTTCGACAACGTCACCAAGGACATGCGTATCTACAAGGAAGAGATCTTTGGCCCCGTGCTCTCGGTCGTGCGCGCGCATGACTACAAGGAAGCGCTGGCGCTGCCGTCGGAGCATGACTACGGCAACGGCGTTGCCATCTTCACCCGCGACGGCGACGCGGCGCGCGACTTCGCGGCCAAGGTCAATGTCGGCATGGTCGGCATCAACGTGCCGATCCCGGTGCCGATCGCCTATTACACCTTCGGCGGCTGGAAGAAGTCCGGCTTCGGCGATCTCAACCAGCACGGCCCGGACTCGGTCCGCTTCTACACCAAGACCAAGACGGTGACCTCGCGCTGGCCGTCGGGTGTCAAGGAAGGTGCGGAGTTCTCGATCCCGCTGATGAAGTAATCTCGCATGATCCGGAAAAGTGGACACCGGTTTTCCGAGCAAGATCATGCGAAAAATCTAAACGCTTAGAGCGAGGGCGCGATGCAATTCGCTCTGAACGAGGATCAGGTCGCGGTTCGCGACATGGCGCTGGCGTTTGCGGCGGAAAAGATCGCGCCGCACGCGCTGCGCTGGGACGAGGAGAAGCATTTCCCCGTCGACGTGATGCGCGAAGCAGCCACGCTCGGTATGGGCGGCATCTACATTCGCGAGGACGTCGGCGGCTCCGCTATGACACGCTTCGACGCGGCGCTGATCTTCGAGGCGCTGGCGACGGGCTGTCCGACCACCTCGGCCTTCATTTCCATCCACAACATGGCGAGCTGGATGATCGATGCCTTCGGCAGCGACCCCCAGCGCCATCAGTGGTTGCCGAAGCTCTGCTCCATGGAGCTGATCGCGAGCTACTGCCTGACCGAACCGGGCGCGGGCTCGGATGCGGCGGCGCTGCGTACGCGCGCCGTGCGCGACGGCGACCACTACGTACTCAACGGCCAGAAGCAGTTCATCTCCGGCGCGGGCGGCACCGATCTGCTGGTCGCGATGGTGCGCACCGGTAGCGACGGCCCCGGCGGAATCTCGACGCTGGTCATCGACGGCAAGACATCAGGCGTGTCGTACGGCGCCAACGAGCGCAAGATGGGCTGGAACGCGCAGCCGACCCGCGCGGTGATGTTCGAGAACGCCCGTGTGCCGGTTACCAACCGGTTGAGCGAGGAGGGCACAGGCTTCAAGATCGCGATGGCCGGCCTCGATGGCGGCCGCCTCAACATCACGGCGTGTTCTCTTGGCGGTGCCCAAACGGCGCTCGACAAGGCGCGCGCCTACATGAAGGAGCGCAAAGCCTTTGGAAAGCGTCTCGACGAATTCCAGGCGCTGCAATTCAAGCTCGCCGACATGGCAATCGAGCTCGAGGCGGCGCGCACATTCCTGTGGCGCGCTGCCGCCGCGCTCGACCGCAAGGACCCCGACGCCACCATGCTCTGCGCGATGGCCAAACGCTTCGGCACCGATGTTGGCTTCGAGGTCGCCAACCATGCCCTTCAGCTTCACGGCGGCTACGGTTACCTCAGCGAATACGGCATCGAGAAGATCGTGCGCGATCTGCGCGTGCACCAGATCCTCGAAGGCACCAATGAAATCATGCGGCTCATTGTGGCGCGCAAACTGATCGAGGGCGCGCGATGAGTTCAGTGGAAGAAGGCGACCTCATCGTTCGCCGCGAGGGCGCGGCAGGTGTGATTCGCCTCAACCGTCCCAAGGCGATCAACGCCATGACGCTGGAGATGTCCGAGGGCATCGACGCGGCGCTCGATCGCTTCGAGACAGATCCTGAAGTCGCGTTGATCATTCTGGAAGGCGCCGGCGAGCGCGGTCTCTGCGCTGGTGGCGACATTCGCGGCCTCTGGGAGAGCTCGTGCGAGGGCGGCGATCTCGGCGCGCGGTTCTGGCGCCAGGAATACGTCATGAACGCGCGGATCGCGAGATATCCGAAGCCCTATGTCGCGTTCATGGACGGCCTCGTGATGGGCGGCGGCGTTGGGCTGTCGGGCCATGCCAGCCACCGCGTGGTCACTGACCGCACCAGGCTGGCGATGCCCGAGGTCGGCCTCGGCTTCTTCCCCGATGTCGGCGGCACATGGCTGCTGTCGCGATCGCCCGGCGAGATCGGGACTTACTTTGGCTTGACCGGCCAGACCATGAACGGGCCCGACGCGATCCACGCGAAATTCGCGGATGCCGTGGTCTCCGCAGCCAAATGGCCGGAGCTGCGCGAGGCGCTGACCAGGGTTCGCCAGGGCGCGACCGCGGCCGAGGTGACCAAGCTCATCAACGGCTTTGCGACGGGGGAGACCGCGGGGCCGGTCGCCGCCAAGGAGCCGGTCATCGACGCCTTGTTCGGCTTCGACCGCATGGAAGACATCTTTGCCGCGCTCAAGCGCGACGGCTCCGAGTTCGCGCTGGCGACGCTGAAGACGCTCAACGAAAAATCGCCGCGCGGCATGGTGGTGACGCTCAAACTGCTGCGGCTGGCGCGCACCGCATCAAGCCTGGAAGAATGCCTGGTGCGCGAATATCGGGCCGCCTGCGAAGTTTTCCGCAGCGATGATTTCCGTGAGGGCGTGCGCGCCGCCGTGATCGACAAGGACCGCAACCCGACCTGGTCGCCGCCGCGAATCGAGGATGTCACGCCGCAAATGCTGGCGCCGTATCTCGCCGAGATCGGCGCTAATGAGCTGAAGTTCAACTAATCAACGGAACGAGCGGAGGAAACGACAATGGCCACGATCGCATTCATCGGTCTCGGCAACATGGGTGGCCCGATGGCCGCCAATCTGGTCAAGGCTGGCCACAAGGTCGTGGCGTTCGACCTCGTCGAGGCCTCCCGCAATCAGGCCAAGGCCGATGGCGCCGGCATTGCCGACAGCGCCGTGGGCGCGGTGAAGGGCGCCGACGTCGTCGTCACGATGCTCCCCGCAGGCAAGCACGTGCTTGGCGTCTGGAACGAGGTCGTCCCTGTTATGACCAAGGGCACGCTGATCATCGACAGCTCCACCATCGACGTCGAGAGCGCCCGTCAGGCGCATGCGCTTGCCGCCAAGAATGGCGTGCTCTCGGTCGACGCGCCGGTGTCCGGTGGCACCGGTGGTGCAAAGGGCGCGACCCTCACCTTCATGTGCGGCGGCGAGGAGAGCGCGTTCGCGGCGGCAAAACCCGTGCTGGAGAAGATGGGCAAGAAGATCGTCCATTGCGGCGGCGCCGGCGCGGGGCAGGCAGCAAAGATCTGCAACAACATGATCCTCGGCATTTCCATGATCGCGGTGAGCGAAGCGTTCGCGCTTGGCGAAAAGCTCGGTCTCTCGCATCAGGCCCTATTTGATGTTGCCTCGACCTCGTCGGGCCAGTGCTGGTCGCTGACCACCTATTGCCCGGTTCCTGGCCCGGTGCCGACCTCGCCGGCCAACAACGACTACAAGCCGGGTTTCGCCTCGGCGCTGATGGTGAAGGACCTGACCCTGGCGCAGGACGCCGCGAAGGCCGCGGGTGCGGCCACGCCGCTCGGCAAGCATGCGCAGGAGATCTATCAGTCTTTCGACGCAGCCGGCCAGGGCGGGGTGGATTTTTCCGGAATTATCAAGCACGTTAGGGGGCTAGCCGGGAAAGCTTGATGACGACATTTCAGGAAGCGCGCGCGTTTCTGCTTGCTAACCGTACGGATTACGAGACAGCGGTCAGGGATTTCCGTTGGCCCGATCCTGACCCTTTCAACTGGGCGCTCGACTGGTTCGACGAGCTCGCGAAGGATGCGGACGCCAGGGACCGGCCCGCGCTCTGGATTGTCGATGCTGCGCAGGACAAGCAGACAAAACTCTCCTTCGCGGCGCTCTCGAAGCGCTCGAACCAGGTTGCCAACTTCCTCCGCGCACGGGGCCTGAAGCGCGGCGATCATCTGCTGCTGCTGCTCGGCAATGTGGTTCCGCTGTGGGAGACGATGCTGGCGGCGATCAAGCTCGGCGTCGTCGTTATTCCTGCGACGACGCTGCTCACCGCCGATGAATTGCGCGACCGGCTCGATCGCGGCAGAGCGAAGGCGGTGGTGGCTGCGCAGGACCAGGTCGCGAAGTTTGCGAGCCTTGGCGTCGAAGGCGTGGCCCGCATCGTTGTGGGCGAGGCATCCGACGGCTGGCTCGCTTTTGACGAGGCTGCGCAGGCGTCGGAGAATTTTACGCCCGATGGTCCGACCAATGCCGACGACCCGATGCTGCTCTATTTCACCTCGGGCACGACGGCAAAACCGAAGCTCGTCCGGCACAGCCAGCGCAGCTATCCCGTTGGCCATCTCTCCACCATGTACTGGATCGGGCTGAAGCCCGGCGACATCCATCTCAACATCTCATCGCCCGGCTGGGCCAAGCACGCCTGGAGCTGCTTCTTCGCGCCGTGGAATGCGGGCGCCACCGTGTTCGTGGTGAACCAGCCGCGCTTCGATGCCAAGGGGCTGCTCGGCACCATCGGCCGCTGCGGCGTCACCACGCTGTGCGCGCCGCCGACCGTGTGGCGGCTGTTCATTCAGGAGAACCTTGCGTCCTTCAAAGTGAGCTTGCGCGAGGTCTGCGGCGCCGGCGAGCCGCTCAATCCTGAAGTGATCGACCAGGTGCAAGCGGCCTGGGGGCTCACCATCCGCGACGGCTACGGCCAGACCGAGACCACGGCGCTCGCCGGCAATTCGCCGGGCCAGAAGATCAAGATCGGCTCGATGGGCCGGCCGTTGCCAGGCTACCGCGTGCAGGTCAGCGACGCCGATGGCCATCGGGTCAAGGAGGGCGAGGTGGCCCTGCTGCTCGGCGCTAACAGGCCCGCCGGTCTGATGCAGGGTTATCAGGGCGACGACGGCAAACTGTCCGGCGCCGAAGGCGAGCTCTATCGCAGCGGCGACGTGGTCTTCGAAGACGAAGACGGCTATCTCACCTTCGTCGGCCGCTCCGACGACGTTTTCAAATCCTCCGACTATCGCATCAGCCCGTTCGAGCTGGAGAGCGTCCTGCTCGAGCATGAGCTCGTCGCGGAAGCAGCGGTGGTGCCAAGCCCGGACCCCATCCGGCTCGCGATCCCAAAGGCCTTCGTGCTGCTAACGTCGGGCGCGGAGCGGACGCCGGAGACGGCGCTGTCCATCTTCAAGCACCTGCACACGCGGCTTGCGCCGTTCAAGCGCATCCGCCGGCTCGAGATCGTCACTGAGCTGCCGAAGACGATCTCTGGCAAAATCCGCCGCGTGCAGCTACGACGGCTCGAACGCGACAATGATCGCGACGATCCGCTGCGCGGCCGGGAATTCCGCGAGGAGGATTTTCCGGAGCTGCCGAAAACAAGAAGTGAGACCTAAGTGAACCAAATCTGGAAGTCGCCGCCGATCACGCTAGAGGCCTATCAGGCCATGGTCGGCAAGGAGATCGGCGTTTCGTCCTGGCATCTGATCGATCAGCCCCGCATCGACACCTATGCCGACGTGACCGAGGATCACCAGTTCATCCATGTCGACCCTGAAAGGGCCAAGGAAACGGCGTTCGGCACCACCATTGCGCACGGCTTCCTGACCATGTCGATGCTGTCGGTGATGTCCTACGAAGTGATGCCGGCGATTGCGGGCACCACGATGGGCGTCAATTACGGCTTCGACAAGCTGCGCTTCATCTCGCCGGTCCGTTCAGGCAAGCGCGTCCGCGGCCGTTTCGTGCTGGCCGAGGCCAAGCTTCGCAAGCCCAACGAGTTGCAGTCCCGCACCAATGTGACGATCGAGATCGAGGGCGAGGACAAGCCCGCGCTGGTCGCCGAGTGGCTCGGCCTGACCTATTTCGCTTGACCTGAGGCGTCGTTGCCGGGCTTGACCCGGCAACCCATCGCTGCTCAAAAGCCTGTCGATTTTGATGGATGGCCGGGTCAAGCCCGGCCATGACGGTCTAACATCTAGGAAACGCACAATGGCAATCAGGTTCGACGGACGCGTCGCCATCGTCACCGGCGCGGGCAATGGTCTCGGAAAGGCGCATGCGCTGGGCCTTGCGAGCCGCGGCGCCAAAGTCGTCGTCAACGATTTCGGCGGTGCACGCGACGGCACTGGCGCCTCGCTCTCGCCGGCCGAAGCAGTGGTCGAGGAGATCCGCAAAGCCGGCGGCACCGCGATGGCCGACGGCGCCGACGTCTCGAATTTCGAGCAGGTGACCGCCATGGTCGAGCGCGCCACCAAGGAGTGGGGCAGCGTCGACATCATGTGCGCGAATGCCGGCATCCTGCGCGACAAGTCGTTCGGCAAGATGGAAGCGGCCGATTTCCAGAAGGTGCTGGACGTGCACCTCGTCGGCACCTTCTATTGCTGCAAGGCGGTCTGGGCCGGCATGCGCGACCGGAACTACGGCCGCATCGTGCTGACGACGTCGTCGTCCGGCCTGTACGGCAATTTCGGCCAGGCCAATTACGGCGCGGCCAAGTCGGGCATGGTCGGCCTGATGAATGTGCTCGCCGAGGAAGGCCGCAAAAACAACATTCGCGTCAACATCATCTCGCCGACGGCCGCGACCCGCATGACCGAAGAGCTGTTGCCGCCGCAGGCGCTGCAGCTGATGAAGCCGAACGCGATTACACCGGCGGTCGAGTACATGCTCAGCGAGGACGCACCGACCCGTACCATCATGGGCGCCGGCGCCGGCTCCTTCGCCGTGATCAAGATCCTCGAGAGCGAAGGTATCAACCTGCCGGAGTCCGAATGGACGCCGGATGCTATTGCCGCGCATTTCGCCGAGATCAGCGACATGTCGAAGGCGAGGGCGCTCGCTGGCGCGTTCGAGCAGACGCAGAAATACGTCGCGCAGGCAGCAGTGCGGGCGGGGATCAAGCTCTGACTGACGTCGCCGTCATCGGGGCCGGTCCCGCCGGGCTGATGGCGGCGGAGGTGCTGGCGCGAGGCGGCGCCAGCGTCACGGTCTATGACGCCATGCCGTCGGCGGGCCGCAAATTCCTGATGGCCGGCCGCGGCGGGCTCAATCTTACCCATAGCGAGCCGCTGGCGGATTTCCTGTCGCGCTACCGCGAAGCGCTGCCGCACCTGCGTGCTGCAGTGGAGTTGTTTCCGCCCGACGCGCTACGGGACTGGAGCGCAGGCCTGGGGCAGCTGACTTTTGTCGGCAGCAGCGGGCGCGTGTTTCCAAAAACATTCAAGGCCTCGCCCTTGCTGCGCGCCTGGCTGCGCCGGCTCGATGCCGCTGGCGTGCAGTTCGCGTTTCGGCATCGCTGGACCGGATGGGATGCCGAGGGGCGTCTGCAATTTGAAACGCCCGATGGCTCCCTTGCCGTCGCCGCTAACGCAACAGTGCTCGCACTGGGCGGTGCGAGCTGGCCGCGACTTGGGTCGAATGGCGCGTGGGTCAGTGGTCTCGCTGCGAAGGGCGTTTGCGTCTCAAAATTCCGGCCGGCCAATTCCGGCTTTACGGTCGCATGGTCCGATGTGTTCCGCGATCGTTTCGAGGGGCAGCCTCTGAAGGGCGTGGGTCTGACGATCGGCGCGCACACCGTGCGCGGCGAAGCGATGATCACCCGTAGCGGCATCGAAGGCGGCGCGATCTACGCGCTTTCGGCAGAGCTACGCGAAGCCGTGCTCGGCATTGGGCAGGCAACGCTGATGATCGCATTGCGGCCCGATCTTGATACCGCCGCGCTGACGACGCGAATGTCGGGCACGCGCGGCAAGCAATCGCTCGCAAATTTCCTGCGCAAGGCAGCGCAATTGTCGCCGGTCGGCATCGGCCTGATGCAGGAAGCGGCCATCGCCTCCGGCCGTTCGCTGGCGGTGCTTTCGCCGGTGGAGCTCGCGCATCTGGTGAACGCGATTCCGGTTCAGTTGACCGGTGTCGCCCCGATCGAGCGCGCGATCTCGACCGCGGGCGGGGTGACCTTCGACGAGCTCGATGATCATTTCATGCTACGCAAATTGCCCGGCGTGTTCGCCGCCGGCGAGATGCTGGACTGGGAGGCGCCGACCGGCGGGTACTTGCTGCAGGCATCGTTTGCGACGGGCGCGGCAGCGGGCAGAGGTGCGCTGGAGTGGCTGAAGCGCTAACCACCGTCATTGCGAGCGCAGCGTGCTCTTACCTCAGCTTGCCGCGCGCCGCGACCGGCAACGTGCCGATGATCTCATCGCCGCGGACCATCACCACCTCGTCCATCATGTTGACGACGACGCAGACGTGGTTCGGCACGATGCGTACGACGTCGCCGACATTGGGGCGCGTGTTGCTGCGGGAGAGGTCGAGGAAGCCGTGCTCCTCGGCGAATTTCGCGATTCTGGCTTCGGGATGCTCCAGGATCAGGCCATGGCCCTCGAGCCCGCCGGTATCCGTCGTCAGCGTCTTCGAGCCGGCGTCGAGAATGCCGCGCTCGGGCGCGGCGCGGCTGACCACCGTCGAATAGATGTGAAGCGCGCAATCGTCCCAGGTGGCTGAACCGGCCGCCACCTGCATGCGGTCGTTGTAGATATAGGTGCCGAAGCGGTGCTCGGTGCCGCCCTTGAGCTTGCCGATGTTGGGGAGGTTCGGCGTGCCGCCGGTCGAGACGATTTTTGCGTCGAGCCCGTGTGCGCGAACGCCGGCCAGCGCCTCGTCGAAAAACTTCTGTGCATCGCTCCAGCCTGTTTCGGTGGGGTAGAGCATGAAGCCGGCAAATTGCAGCCCCTTGGACGCGGCGATCTCGCGCGCCAGCGCAATCGCTTCCGCCGGCGTCTCGACGCCCGCGCGCTTGCGGCCGGTGTCGCATTCGACCACGACCGAGAGCGGACGCCCTGACGCAGCGGCAGCCTTGGGCAATCCGGCAACGACAGTCGAATTGTCGGCGGCAACCGTCATGTTGGTCTTGGCATTCAGCGCGCCGAGACGCGCCATCTTCTCGTCGCCGAGCAGATTGTAGCTGATCAGGATGTCGTCGATGCCGGCATTGGCCATGATCTCGGCCTCGCCGATCTTCTGGCAGGTGATGCCCCTGGCGCCGGCCGCGATCTGCATCTTCGCAATCGTCGGGTTCTTGTGGGTCTTGATGTGCGGTCGGTTGGCAACGCCGGCATCGTCGCAGGCTTTCTGGATCCGCGCAATGTTGCGCTCGACCCTATCCATGTCGATGACGGCACAGGGCGTGCCGTATTCGCGGGCGATCTTGGCGGCGAGGGGAGTGGTCATTGGTTATGCCTGTTCTATCTCTTCGCGAAGCATTTCAAGTTCAAGCCAGCGCTCTTCAGAGGCTGAGAGTTCTTCATGCGCCTTGGCGATGGCGGCGGAGGCGTCGTCGAATTTCTTGCGATCTTTCGCATAAAGATTGGGATCGTCGAGGACCCTTTGGAGCTTGGCGATATCGGCCTGCAGCGTCTCCATCTTCTTCGGCAGCGTTTCCAGCGCGTGCTTCTCGTTGAAGCTCAGCTTCCGCTTGGAAGCAGGCGACGGAGCAGCAGCGCGCTCCTCTTTCTTCTCCGCGGGCGCTTGCGTCTTGCCGGTCTCGCGCTTCAGGTCGGCGCCGCGCTGGGTCAGCATGTCGCTATAGCCGCCGGCATATTCGGTCCACTTGCCGTTGCCCTCGGGCGCGATCACCGACGTGACGACGCGATCGAGGAAGTCGCGGTCATGGCTGATCAGAATCACCGTGCCCTCGTAGTCGCCGAGCATCTCCTCCAGCACGTCGAGGGTCTCGAGATCGAGATCGTTGGTCGGTTCGTCCAGCACCAGCAGGTTCGACGGCTTCGCCAGCGCACGTGCCAGCATCAAGCGGCCGCGCTCGCCGCCGGAGAGCACCTCAACGGGCGTGCCGCGCTGCTCCTGCGCGAACAGAAAATCCTTCATGTAGCCGACGACATGCTTCGGCTTGCCGCCGACCATGATCTGATCGCCGCGGCCGCCGGTCAGGGCTTCGGCCAGCGTCGATTTGGGATCGAGGCTTTCGCGGTGCTGATCGAGCGTGGCCGTCTCGAGATTGGCTCCCAACCGCACGGCGCCGGAATCCGGTTGCATGCCGCCGGTCAGCAGATTGACCAGCGTGGTCTTGCCGGCGCCGTTCGGGCCGATGATGCCGAGCCGGTCGCCGCGCTGGATGCGGGTCGAAAAATTGTCGACGATCACGCGATCGCCATAGGCCTTGGTGATGCCCTTGGCCTCGATCACCAGCTTGCCGGATTGCTCGGCTTCAGCAGCTGCAAGACTGGCGGTGCCGGCGGTGCCACGATAGTTGCGGCGCTGGTCGCGCAGCGTGTGCAGATTGGCAAGGCGCTTGACGTTGCGCTTGCGGCGGCCGGAGACGCCGTGGCGCAGCCAGTGCTCCTCGTCGACGATCTTGCGGTCGAGCTTGTGCTGGTCGCGCTCTTCCTCTGCCAGCACCTCGTCGCGCCAGCTCTCGAACGAGGCAAAGCCGCGATCGATCTGCTTGATCTTGCCGCGGTCGAGCCAGGCCGTCGAGCGCGAGAGATTGGTCAGGAAGCGGCGATCGTGGCTGATAATGACCAGCGCGCTGCGCCTGGAGTCGAGCTCCTTTTCCAGCCACTCGATGGTGGAGAGATCGAGATGGTTGGTCGGCTCGTCCAGCAGCAGGATGTCGGGCGAGGGCGCCAGCACATAGGCCAGCGCCGCGCGGCGGGCTTCGCCGCCGGACAGGTTATGCGGATTCTCCTCGCCGGTGAGGCCGAGCTGCTCCAGCAGATAGCGCGCCTGATGCTGGTCGTCGCCGGGGGCGAGCCCGGACTCGACATAGGCGAGCGTGGTCTTGTGATCGCCGAAGTCAGGCTCCTGCGGCAGATAGCGCACGGTCGCGCCGGGCTGCACGAAACGCGTGCCGCCGTCGGGCTCGATGAGGCCGGCCGCGATCTTCAAGAGCGTCGACTTACCCGAGCCGTTGCGGCCGATCAGGCAGACGCGCTCGGATGGCGCGACGTTGAGCTCGACGCCCGACAGCAGCGGCGTGCCGCCGAAGGTCAACTTGATGTCCTTGAGTTGGATCAGCGGCGGCGCCATGACTAGCCTTGACTCGTTGCGGCCTGGTCGGCACGGCGGCGATGGATCCGGCGGAGCGTCTGGTCGAGCGCCGAGAGGAAGGCGGAGCGGTCGCGCGGCGAGAATGAACGCGGGCCGCCCGTAACTTCGCCGGCCGAGCGCAGATCCGTCATCAGGTTGCGCACGGCAAGCGTCATCCCGATCGACTCCTCCGTGAACGGCTTGCCGTTCGGCGCGATCACGTCGGCGCCGGCTTTCACGCAACGGCTTGCCAGCGGAATGTCCGAGGTGATGACGACGTCCCCGGGCGTGGCCCGTTCTGCGATCCAGTCGTCGGCGGCATCCATGCCTGAGCCGGCCGCGATGCGCTCGATCAGGGGATCATGGGGTACGCGGATGAAATTGCCGGCGACCACGCTCACGGGCACGCCGTGACGGAGCGCGACGCGATAAATCTCGTCCTTTACCGGACAGGCGTCGGCGTCGACATAGATGCGGGTGGGGGTGTCGGTCATTCGCCGCGTGGTACCCCATTCGGGCTCCAAAGGCGAGGGGATTGACCGGTGTTCCCGGGGGCCTACGATTGGCTCCGAAACAACAAGAATTCGGGGAAGATGACCCATGCCGAACCGGCTCGAAACCTGGCGCGTCGAGGCCTACAACACCGCCAAACAGTCCGAAAACAAGATGCATGACGACACGGTGGCGCGCCGCTTCGGCTTTTCCGGCGGCCTCGTCCCTGGCGTCGACGTCTTCGCCTACATGATGCACGTGCCGGTGGCGCGCTGGGGCCGCGAATTCCTGTCGCGTGGGCTCGTCGAGGCGCGCTTCGTCAAGCCCGTTTACGACGGCGAGACGGCCGATGTCGATGCGACCGAGCACAACGGCCTGCTCACGATCGAGGTGTTCAGCCGTACCGAGCTGTGTGCCACGGGCACTGCTTCGCTGCCGGGCTCGCCACCAGCCGTGTCACTCGGTGACTATGTCGAGGTGCCCGCGGTTGCCGAACGCAAGCCCGTCAGCCCAGCCCTCTTCGAGGTCGGCAAATGGCTCGGCACGACACCGCGCCGCTGGGCCGGGCCGGACGCGACCGGCTATCTCGCCGACATCAGGGACACCAATCCGATCTTCGCGCGCGAGGGGCTCGGCCATCCCGGCCTGATCCAGCGCGTCATGAACCGCGTGCTGGTCGACAACACTATTCTCGGCCCGTGGATTCATGTCGGCAGCCGCATGCAGCTGCTGTCAGCCGCGCGCGCCGGCGACGAGATCGTCGCGCGGGCCAAGGTCACCGCGAATTACGAGAAGAAGGGTCATCGCTTCGTCGAGCTCGACGCGCTGGTCGTCGCCAACGGCACGACCCCGATTGCGCATTGCCAGCACATTGCGATCTACCAGCCGCGCGAGCAGGCGGCGGCGTAGGCGAGGCCGGACTAGCCTAGCCTCTGCAAATCAGCAACGGCTGCCAAGTGCTCATTGAACCATGGTGGGCATGTCTGAGTAGCCGCCTCTAGTGCCTTCCTCGCCTCGGCGTGATCGCCCCGAAGCAGGTGCTGCTGTCCGAGATAGAATTGCGCTTCGGCGCGCTCATCTGGTGTACCCGCGGCCGCGATGGTCTCTTCGGCGGAAAGCCGGCCGAGGAAAAGTCCGACAACCGCGGAGGGCCATGCCCAGCTTCTTACCTTGACGGCGTCGATTTCGAGCGCGGCGGACGCATTCTCACGCGAATTCGCGCGCGCGAGATGCAGGAAGAGCAGGGCGTAGATGTCGTTGGTGGTATCGAAGGCGCGTTGCAGGTCGGGGATGGCGGCCTTGAAGTCGCCGCGGCAGTAGAGCGCGATGCCACGTTGCTTCACGTTGCCTGCATTCTTCGGCGCATGATGGATGGCCTCGGTCAGGCAGTGGACAGCATTGTAGAAATCGGGCTTGCACAGATAGGCAACGCCAAGCTCGGAGTAGGCTTCCGCGAACCATGGAGACAAGGCAACGGCCTGAGTCTGATCCGCGATGGCGCGATCGAAGTCGCCCAGCAGCTTCCAGGAGATCCCGCGGCTCGAGTAGGCGCGTGCCATCCGCGGAGACAAGGCAATGGCTTTGTCGAAATCGTCGAGTGATCCGCGGTAGTTGCCCAATCCCTGCTGAGCTACGCCCCGGTCATGATAGGCTGCGGGATTGCCAGGGTCCAAGGCGATGACGTCACTCAACCGATCGATGGCGCGGTCGAATTGGCTCCGTCGCGCGGCCGCATCGGCGGAGAGATAATGGAACATCACCTTCAATCGACGCAGCATGGTGCCACTGCCAAAAACCCGTGCGAAATGCGCAGATGTTCAATCAGGGCGGTGACCGACAGGTCGCCGCCCTGATCGTGAGGTTGAAAACCAGGTCTTACACCGCGCCCTTCGCGGCCTGGATTGCGCGCCACACCCGCTCCGGCGTCAGCGGCATGTCGATGTGCTTGATGCCGTACTCTGAGAGCGCATCGACCACCGCGTTCACCACCGTCGACAGGCTGCCGGCGCAGCCGGCTTCCCCGCAGCCCTTGGTGCCCAGCGGATTGCTCTTGGCCGGCACCGGATGATCGCCGACCTCCATGTAGGGCACGTCCTCGGCGCGGGGCAGCGCGTAGTCCATCAGCGAGCCGGTGATGGGCTGGCCGCTCTCGTCATAGCGGACGTGCTCCATCAGCGCCTGGCCGATGCCCTGGACCACGCCACCATGAAGCTGACCTGCGACCAGCATCGGATTGATCACCGTGCCGAAGTCGTTGACCGCGCTGTAACGCACGATCTGCACCACACCCGTCTCAGGATCGACCTCGACCTCGGCGACGTGGCAGCCGTTCGGGAACGCCGAGGCGATGGGATCGCTGGTGTGGTCGACGTCGAGACTGTCAGGCACGCCGTCCGGCACCTTGCCGTCATGCAGCTTCTTGGCCAGCTCCATGATGTCGATGCTGCGGTCGGTGCCGGCGATGGTGAAGGCGCCATCGGCGAACTCGATGTCGGCCTCCGCGGCCTCCAACATGTGCGCGGCGGCGCGCTTGCCCTTCTCGATGACGAGCTTTGCGGCCCCCACAATGGCCTGACCGGTCGCGGTGATCGAACGCGAGCCGCCGGTGCCGTTGCCGGTATGGACGATGTCGCTGTCGCCTTGCACCAGCTTCACGCTCTCGAAGGGGACCCCAAGCTGCGCACACAGCACCTGTGCGAACGGTGTGGCGTGGCCCTGGCCGTAATCGAGCGTGCCGGTGATCAACTGCACGGTGCCATCAGGATCGAACACGATCTTGCCGAGTTCGGGGCCTGGCGGCGCGGTGACTTCGAGATAGGAGCCGACGGCGATGCCGCGCAGCTTGCCGACCTTCCTGCTCTCCTTCTTGCGTTTGGAAAAATTCTCGTGGTCGGAGATTTCGAGCGCCTTGTTGAACACGGCCTGGAAGTCGCCGCTGTCATAGGTGACGCCTGACGAGGCCGGGAAGGGCATCTGGTTCGGCTTGATGAAGTTACGCTTGCGCATCGTCAGCCGGTTGATGCCCATCTCGTCGGCGGCGCGGTCGATCAGCCGCTCCATATAGTAGTTGGCCTCGGGCCGTCCGGCGCCGCGATAGGCCCCCATCAGCGTGGTGTTGGTCAAAACCGTCTTGATGTCGATCGCCATCAGCGGTGTGCGGTAGACGCTGGAAAAGTTCTTGCCGGTGTTGAGCGAAAGCGGGCTGGGCGCAACGCCGGTGATGTAGGCACCGAGATTGCCGTAGCCGGACAATTTTGCCGCGAGGAAATGGCCCTCGGCATCGAGCGCCAGCTCGGCGTGGATCTTCTGCGCGCGGCCATGGCTGTCGGAGAGGAAGCTGGTGGAGCGCTCGTCGAGCCACTTCACCGGGCGCCCGAGCGCCTTCGCCGCATACAGGATGCACATATATTCGGGGTAGTTCACGTTCTTCATGCCGAAGGAGCCGCCGACATTGGCGGTGAGGACGCGCACCTTCTCGTTCGGCACCTTCAAATTCTTGGCGAGGTTGGCGCGGTTGCCCGCAACGCCCTGCGTCGGCATCTGGATGGTGTAGCGCTCGGTCGCCTTGTCATAGGAAGCAAGACCGACGCGCGGTTCCATCGACACCACGGCGACACGGGTGTTCTCAATATCGATCCTGGTGACATGGGCGGCGCTGGCGAAGGCCGCGTTCACCTTCTCCGTGTCGCCGTAGTGGTAGTCGAGCGCGACATTGTTCGGGATGTGGTCATAGAGAAGCGGCGCGCCGGGCTTTGCCGCCTCCTCAGGGTCCGTCACGGCCTGCAGCGGCTCGATATCGAGCTCGACGGCCTCGGCCGCATCGCGCGCCTGCGCCAGCGTCTCAGCCACCACGAAGGCGACGGGGTCGCCGACGAAGCGCACCTTGTCGGTCGCCAGCGGCTGGCGGTTGGTCTGCAGCAGGGGTGAGCCGTCACGGCTCTTCAGCGGCAGGCCGCAGGTGAAGGGGCCGTAGCCGGCGGCATTCAGGTCCGTTCCGGTCCAGACCCCCAGCACGCCCGGCATCGCCTTGGCGGCGTCAAGGCCGATGCCGCGGATCACGCCATGGGCATGGGTTGAGCGGACGATCACGGCATGGGCCTGGCCGGGCAGGTTGAAATCGTCGGTGTAGCGGCCCTTGCCGCGGACCAGCGTGTCGTCTTCCTTGCGGCGGACCGGCTGCCCGACCCCGTATTTTTGCAGTGCAATAGCGTTTTCGAGCGTGGAGGATTTCGTGTGTTCTTGCATGGAATTGACCTGAAAAGCCGGCAATTGCGCGTTTTGGAGGGCGCCTAGGGGGACCGGACCCTCCAAAAATAGCCCACGGCCCCGTTCACGACAACGCACGAATGGGCATGGTCCCATTGTGATGCGTTGTTGCGCATGTCAGCCGCGCTGCTAATGTTTCAGGCGAAAAAGCAATTTCGGATCGGCCCTGAGGGTCGTGGAAAGACAGTTTGTATGAATGACCACACGCGGCTCCGCGACGGCCTTGCGCCGCACGGTGAGCTCGAGGGGTCGATGGCGGCGGTGGCGTTGGCCACGGAGCCTGTCGTCGGCGCGCAAGCGCCGGGAACCGGCGTCTACGCGGCGTTGGACCTCGGCACCAACAATTGCAGGCTCCTGATCGCCTGTCCGACCCACGACGGCTTTCGTGTGGTCGATTCGTTCTCGCGGATCATCAGGCTCGGCGAGGGCGTCTCGGCGACGGGCTGCATCAGCGAGGCGGCGATCGACCGCGCCATCGCCGCGCTCAGCATTTGCCGGGACAAGATCAATCTGCGCAAGGCCAAGCGGCTGCGGCTGATCGCCACCGAAGCTTGCCGCGCGGCCTCGAACGCGGAGGGTTTCCGCAGCCGCGTCGCGGCCGAGACGGGGATCGAGCTCGAAGTGATCGACCGCGAGACCGAAGCCGCGCTCGCCATGCTCGGCTGCTCGCCGCTGGTCGATCCCAGGGGACGCGGCGCCATCCTGTTCGATATCGGCGGCGGCTCGACCGAGCTGGTGCGGATCGAGCGTGACCTGCAAAATCCGCAGCCGCGCATCAAGGCCTGGATGTCGATCCCGCTTGGCGTCGTGACGCTGGCCGAGCAGTTCGGCGGCCGCGATGTGACGCCGGAGATCTATGCCGCGATGGAGCAGGAGGTCGCGAGCCACGTGGCGCCGTTCGCCGCGGAGCACGGCCGTGACCTCACCGACATGCATCTGCTCGGCACGTCGGGCACCGTGACCACGCTCGCCGGCATCCATCTCAATCTCCTGCGCTACGATCGCCGCCGCATCGACAGCATCTGGATGAACGATGCCGATATCACCGCGACCATCAACAAGCTGCTCGGCATGAGCTACGAGGACCGCGCCAACAACACCTGCATCAGCGTCGAGCGCGCCGATCTCGTGCTCGCCGGCTGCGCCATCCTCGATGCCATCAGGCGCGCATTCCCGCTGCCGCGCCTGCGTGTCGCAGACCGCGGCCTGCGCGAGGGCATGCTGGTCGAGATGATGCGCGAGGACGGCGCGCTCAGGAGCTGGTGAGATGGCCAAGGACACCACCGGCCGCTTGCACGTTCAGGTCAAGACCGGCGGCAAGCGCAAATTGTCGTCGAAGCTCTGGCTGGAGCGGCAGCTCAACGATCCCTATGTCGCCAAGGCCAAGGCCGCGGGCTATCGCTCGCGCGCCGCGTTCAAGCTCTTGGAGATCGACGACAAGTTTCGGCTGCTGAAGCCAGGCATGGCCGTGATCGATCTCGGCGCCGCACCTGGCGGCTGGAGCCAGATCGCCGCGAAGCGCGTCGGCTCGGTCGACGGCAAGGGCAAGGTCGTCGCGATCGACCTCTTGGAGATGCCGGAGATCCCCGGCGTCGACTTCGCGCAGCTCGACTTCATGGACAATGACGCGCCCGACAAGCTCACCGCGATGCTGGGCGGCGGCGCCGATGTCGTGATGTCCGACATGGCCGCCAACACCACCGGCCACCGCAAGACCGATCAGCTCCGGATCGTCGGCCTGGTCGAGACGGCGGCTGCCTTTGCATGTGACGTGCTCAAGCCCGGCGGAACGTTTCTGGCCAAGACGTTCCAGAGCGGCGCCGACGCCGATCTGCTCGCGCAGCTCAAGCGCGATTTTGCGACGGTGCGTCACGTGAAGCCGGCGGCAAGCCGACAGGATTCGTCGGAGCGCTATGTGCTCGCGACGGGGTTTCGTGGCGGGTAGCACGAATCTGCGCCGCCGTACCGACCTTCGTTGCCATCAGTCATAATGCGCGAGCATCTGTTCCAGTGATGGAGCCGCGATCGTCGTCACCGAGGGCGGCAGCAGGCGCACGGCCGTCAGGACGTGGAGAATGACGAAGCCCGCGGCTGCGATCATCAGCAGCGTATTCTCGCTTAGCAGCGGAGCCGGAATGATGCTCTCGCGCGCCTCTCGCTCTCCGATTGACATTATCGGTAACTCTCCAAGCTTGGCATGAACAGAATCCGTATTTCACTTCGCCGCGACCCGCGGATGGCGCGTGCGGCCTTAGAACCCAATCTTGAGGTGGGCCCGGCCGCGCTCGTTCCGCGAATTATTGGCGATCAATTCATCGAGCTGGATGCCGAGGCTGACCGAGCGGTTCACTTGCAGCTCGAAGCCGAGACCGATCAGGGCCTGATCGCGCTTCTCCGCCGAACCGAACAGGCTGTAGGTGGTTGTGGGGTCGAAGCTGTACGCGATCAGCTGCGTATAGGCGCCGCTGAAGCTGCGACGATAGGCGAGCTCGAGGCTCGATTTGAGCGCTCCGGCCGAAGTGTTCATCACGTGGCTGAACCTTGTCCCGAGCACGCCCGCGAGATCGACGGCTGAGGTCTGGTTGAAGGCCAGATTGTAAATGCCGGCGCCGGCCTCGACATAGCCGTCCAGTCTGATCCATTGCAGATCGAGGCGTGCGTAGGGGGCGATCTTCCAGCGCTCGACCTTGATCTCGCGGCTCACCGACACCGAGCCGAACAGGTCCTCGGCGCCGCGATGTCCGGAGCCGAAGGCCCGCGCCGCGCTATCGTAGCGAAAGTTGCCGAGGCTGCCCGCGGCATAGCCGAGGATACCGTCGATGAACCACTGCGGCGCAACGCGGTAGCTGGCATAGGCCTGCGTCGACCAGGCATTGGCGTTGATGTGCGAGCCGTCGCTGCCAATCGTTGCATGATCGATGCCGAGGCCGACGGCGACACCGACCTTCAGGTTTCGGGTCAGGCGCGAATCGAGGCCGGCGGTCAGCCCGATGGAGGACACATTGTATTTGGCATAAGTGGTGTCGCGACCGAACAGCAGCGAGCCCGCGGTCCAGTAGCGCAGCGATGAATCCGAATTCGCGGGCACCGGCATGGCCTGCCCATCTTTCGGCGTCTGCCGGGTCTGCGCCATGTCGGATGTGGAGCTCGCGCGGTCTCCCGCATCCGCCGGCGGGCCATATTGGCGCTGCGGCGAGGGGATCTGCGCGAAGGCGGCCCTGTTGCTGATCAGGGGGACGTCGTCATTGTGCAGCTCGATCAGGCGGTCCTGCACATTGTCGATCTGTTGCTGACCCATCACCTGCACGGTGTGAACCTGAAAATCGACCATCGCTTTGATCGTCGGATCTGCGGTCGGGTCCGGCATCGCGGCATAGCGGTAGATGGCTGTGCCCGTGGCCGAGCCGAGCGGCGTCGTGACCGTGACGTCGACGGCGCCGGCTGCGTGCGGTGGCGTCACCACCGAGATCTGCGTCACGCTCAGCACCGTAAAGCTGAGCACGTTGACACCGCCGAACTTCACCGACGTGGCGCCCGCGAGGTTCTGACCGATCACGATTGTGGTTTGCTGGCCGGCGACCGGGCCCGAGGCCGGATTGGTGCTGGTCACCACGGGGCCTGGGCTGGGCGCAGCCGTGCAAGCGACGGTGACATCGATCTGCGACGGCACCATTTCGCTCAGGGAGCGCCAGCTGAAAGTCTGTGTGCCCGTCGTGGTCACGGTGACATGCAGCGAGCCCGATACGGTGCCGGAGCCGTCGGCATAATGGCCGCCGACGCCAAGCTCGATGCTGTAGAAGAACGTCGTGTCGACGACAAAGGTGTAGTTCAGCGTGATGACGTCGCCGGCGGTCAGCGACACCGTGGCGGACTGGTTGTCGGCTCCGCCTAAATTGAAGACGCCGGCGTTGATGTCGGCGCAGCTGGTCGCCGCGAACGCCGAGCCGATACCTATTGCCTGACCGAGTGCGAGCAGCACGAGGAGGCGGGACAGAGCCCGGATCGCCGCCGCGATATTCTGTGCGACGCCGCCGAGACGCGCGCGTGTATCGAGACCAAAGAAAATCATACCCAATCCCCAACCTGTCCGCATCCCTGCCGAAGACTGACCGTGATGCGGTACGGCACTGACGGCGCGGCCGGTCGACGGCCGTAAGTCCAGGCGGCGCGACGTCGGACGTATCTGGGATCGACTGGAAATGGCTCGTAGGCGAAAGAGACGGAAACGGCCATCAACGCGGGTTGATCTTTGGGATGGCGGGGTCGTGCTAAGCCGAAATCCTGCCAGCCTGAAGCGGCGACGCTGTATCGACATTGGCTCTGGACGAGAGCCGATCACTTCTGCAATTGAAGGCCGCAAGTGACGAGTGTGAGGATAGGCCGGGATGCCGGCGGTAGAATTTGACCTTCCTGGACTGATCGGCAAGACCGGCGAGTTTCGCGACGGCAAGACAGAGGAGGCGTTCGCCGCGAGCGTCTGGCAGTCGGCGCGCGCGATGGCCCTGTTGTGCGTCCTCGCCGAGACGGTCGCGAGCCTGTCCTTCGTGCCGCTGGATGTCCTGACGTTGACCGGCCCACGGCTGGCGTTCTTCGTGGAGGTGCGGGTCCTGATCGCGCTCGCCGCGGTTGCCGCCGTGCTGGCGCTATTGCGGACGAACCGCTACGCGCGCATCGTTGTGATCACGCATCTGCATCAGCTTGCGTTCTTCACGCTCAACGCGCTGGTCTTCAACCATCCGAGCCTGACCCGTCATGGCGGCCTGCTGCTGCCGCTGATTGCCATCGCGCTCAACCTATGCGTCCCCGGGCGATTTCGCTGGGTTGCGTTGATGAGCGCCTATGCGCCGATCGTCAGCCTGTTGTTCTGGGCCGTGCTGAGGCCGGATCCGGAGAGCCCGCTCGATCTCACGATTATCATGCTGGTCGTGCTGGTCGGCTATGTCGTCGGCGCCGTGGCGCGCACCCAGTTTAACAGGCTCCGGCGCGAGGAATATCTGCGCATTGCGCGTGAGCGGCAGGTCAACCTCGATTTGCGCGAGGCCAAGGATGCGGCGGAAGCGGCCGCGAACGTCAAGGCGGACTTCCTGGCCGTCATGAGCCACGAGATCCGCACGCCCATGAACGGCATCCTCGGCATGGCGCAACTGGCGCTCGATGAGCCGCTGCCGCCAGTGCAGCGCAAGCGCCTGTCGATCATCAAATCGTCGGCAGAGGGGCTGCTCGGCATCCTCGACGACATTCTCGACATCTCCAAGCTCGAACGGCAGGCCGAGCTCTACGAGCGCGCGCCGTTCGATCTCAGGCAGAGCCTGCGCGAGATCGTCAATCTGATGACGCCGCGCGCTCGCGAGAAGGGATTGAGCCTGCAACTGGTGCTCTCGCCGCTGGTGCCCCAATGGGTTCTCGGGGATCAATCGCGGGTGCGGCAGATCCTGTTCAACCTGATCGGCAACGCCCTGAAATTCACGAGCCAGGGCAACGTCGGCATCGAGGTCACGGCAGCTGCACCGAACGAGCAGGCGCGGATCACATTCTGCGTGTCGGATACCGGCATCGGAATCACGCCGGAGCAACGGGCGCACCTGTTCCAGGCATTCGGGCAGGCCGATGCGTCGATCCGGCGCCGCTTCGGCGGCACCGGGCTCGGACTTGCGATCTGCAAGCGGCTCGTCGATGGCATGAACGGCGAGATCGACGTCGAGAGCACCCCGGGGCAGGGCAGCCGCTTTCGCTTCAGCCTGCCGCTGCCGGCAACCCGTGAGCCGGTCGAGCGCGATGCGATCGACGCGGCGGCTGCGCAGGTCAGGCGGCTCAATCTGCTGCTGGTCGAGGACCTTCCCGTCAACGCGATGGTTGCGCGCGGGATTCTGGAAAAAACGGGCCACAGGATCGCGCTGGTCAAGTCCGGCGAGCAGGCGATCGAACTCGTGCAGAGCGCGCGGTTCGACGCGGTCCTGATGGACATGCAGATGCCTGACGTGGACGGGCTCGAGGCGACGCGCCGAATCCGCGCCCTCGCGGCTCCGCACGGCCAGGTGCCGATCGTTGCGCTCACGGCCAATGTCATGTCGGGGGATGTCGCCGCATGCCGCGCCGCGGGCATGGACGGACATCTGGCGAAACCGATCGATGTCGCGGCACTGCATGCCGCGATCGAGGCGGCGCTGCTATCCCGGCGCTGGCCCGTATCCGGCCCGAGCGTATCCCTGAATGCCGGCGGCGACGTTCTCGTGGTGGGCGACGAACGCAAGGCGACGCACGCTGCGCTCCAGCAACTCGGATTTCGTGTTTTCCCGGCCCGATCGTTCGAAGCCGCCGGCACGATGGTGTCCGCGCGGGAATTCGCGGCGTTGGTGGCGGTCGCTCCGCCGTCGGGATTTCTGCGGTCGCTGCGCCAGCGCACCGCAGGGGAAGGCAAAGGCATGTTCATCGTCGGCGTTCCCACTGACGGCGAAGCCGTGGGTCTGCTGGAGGAGGGCGCCGATCTCGCGCTGGCGCCCGCGCTTGCGACTGACGACATCGTATGGAAGATCGAGGCGTTCCTGGCGCCTCCGCAGGCGCACGGATCGTTCGCGCTCGAAGAGGTCTTCGAGCGTGATCGCATCAATGAATTGCAGGGGTTGTTCGCGCACAGCCTCTTGGAACTGGACCGCGACTTGGCGCGCGGCGATCTGACGCCAAAGGATCTTGCAAGCATCGCCCACCGCATCAAGGGGAGTGCGGCGAATCTGCGCATGCCCGAACTCGCCACGCGCGCCGATGATGCGCTGATGGCGGCGAAGACCACGGGGGTGAGGCGCGGCGACCGGGACGAAGCCGTTGGAGCGCTCAGGCGGCAAATCAGGCTCGTCCTGCGGGACCTGGATGTCGCCGGTCAGAGCAGGCTGGTGCCGGCGGCAATCAACAGCGCGTTCGAAGGGGCCAATGTCGACGATCATCCTCGTGGTTGAAGACGCGCCGGAGATCCGGCTGATGCTGACCTCGTTCCTCCGGGAAGAGGGCATGGTTGCGCACGGCATGGCGACCGGCGGCGAGCTGCGTGCGGGGCTCGCAGCGCTCAGGCCCGACATCGTCCTGCTCGACATCAATCTGCCGGACGCCGACGGCATCGCGCTTGCGCGTGAATTGCGCCTCGGGGAGCAATGCGGGCTGATCTTCGTCACCAGCCGCGATTCCGATGAGGACGTCCTATCCGGGCTCGAGGCCGGCGGCGACGACTACGTCTCCAAACCGATCAATCTGCGCACGCTGCTCGCCCGCATCCGCAGCGTGTTGCGGCGGACCAAGGAGAAGATCATTACCTTCGACGGATGGATTCTCGATCCGGTCCGGCGCGAGTTGTTTCGGCCCGACGGCAGCATGGTGAAGCTGACCTCGGGCGAATTCAACATCCTGGCGGCCCTTGCCTCGCAAATGACGCGGCCGCTGAGCCGCGATTTCCTGCTCGACGTCATCTCCAATCGCGATCCGCGCGAGATCAGCGAGCACACGGTCGACAATTTGATCGTGCGGCTGCGTCGCAAGATGCAGTACGACGGAACGGCGGCACCGATCGCAACGGTGCGCGGCGTCGGCTATGCGCTCATGCCGCTCCAATCCTAGGCCTGATTACCCCAGCCGTTGATCCCGCATGTCCTGCGTGTCTTCCGTCGCTGCCTTGACGGCGGCGCTCGCGGCGCTCTTCGCCGCGCCCTTGCGGCTCGCGACCTCGATCGCCTTGCGGCCGGAGATCTCGTGGCCGGCATCGGCCGGCATCTGCCAGAAGAACCAGCTCGAGGCCGCCGAGGTCAGCGCCACCACGATGAAGGCCGGCATGAACACGGTGGCGTTGAGCTCGCTGACGTGGTTCAGCCACATCGTCGTCTCCACCGAGGCGGCACCGACCGCGACGCCGGCGGAGACGGCGAGCTGCTGGTTGACGCTGACCAGCGTCGTGGCTCGGCTCATCTGCGGGCTCTCGACGTCGGCATAGGCCACGGTGTTGATCGCGGTGAACTCCAGCGAGCGGAAGAAGCCGCCGACCACCAGGATCACCATGATGATCAGAAGCGGCGTCGTCACCGTGAACAGCGCGCAGACGCCGAGGAAGAATGCGCTGACGATCGCATTCACCGTCATCAGGTTGCGGAAGCCGAAGGCGCGGATGAGACGCGCTGCCAGCGTCTTCATGCCCATGGCGCCGAGCGAGGAGGAGAAGGTCACGAGGCCGGAATGAAACGGCGACAGCCCGAAACCGATCTGCATCAACAGCGGCAGCAGGAAGGGCAGCGCGCCGATGCCGAGCCGGAACATGAAGCCGCCGATGATGGCCGCGCGCAGCGTCGGCAGCCTGAGCAGTGAAAAGTCCAACACCGGCGATCCGGTCCGGCGGGCGTGAATCACGTAAAGCGTCATCGAGATCGAGCCGCCGAGGACGAGGGCCGCGATTGTGCTCCAGGGCAACAGATTGAGGCCGGCGACCGACAGGCCGAAGGCGATGCCGGCAAGCCCGAGCCCTGCGAGCACCATGCCGTAGAGATCGAACTTCTCCTGCGTCTCGCTCTTGATGGGATCGATGAACTTCAGCGCCATGAAGATGCCGAGCAGCCCGATCGGGATGTTGATCAGGAAGATCCAGTGCCACGACGCGTAAGTCGTGATGAAACCACCCAGCGGCGGGCCGATCACGGGACCGATCAGGGCAGGGACCGTCACCCAGGCCATCGCGTTGACCAATGCGCTCTTGTCAACCGAGCGCAGCAGCACGAGGCGCCCGACCGGCGTCATCATCGCGCCGCCCATGCCTTGCAGGATGCGCGCGATCACGAAATCGGTCACCGAGCCCGACAGGGCGCAGCCGACCGAGCCGATCATGAACACGCCGACGGCGATCGCGAACACCATGCGCGCGCCGAACCTGTCGGCGGTCCAGCCGCTCGCCGGGATGAACACCGCGAGCGACAGCAGGTAGGAGGTGATCGCGAGCTTCAGCGTCAGCGGACTGGTGCCGATATCGGCAGCGATCGCCGGCAACGAGGTGGCGATCACGGTCGAGTCCATGTTCTCCATGAAGAGAGCAGTGGCCACGATCAGCGGAATGGTGCGTTGCTTGTCGACCATGACGGATTGGTAATGGAAATCACGAGGAACAGCGAGAATTGCGGCTTATCACCGCCATCCGGCCGGGGCCATTGCGGATCAGCGCATAGCACCTAGATGCCGGCTGGCGCTCCCTCGTCATTCCGGGGCGCGACGAAGTCGCGAGCCCGGAATCCATCAGGCAGCGTCCCTGCGGCTCGATGGATTCCGGGCTCGCGCCAAGTGGCGCGCCCCGGAATGACGGCGTGGATGGGCTTTCCCCCGCTGAATTTGCGCAAAAATGCCTGTGCATGGCTGGCCAGCGGTCCGATTTCCTTTGATTCGTCACGCGGCCGTGCTATCGACCCGCGTCAACCCCACCGATGGGCTCCGATTCTCAAGGCGATGCCGCAAGGTACGCCGAGGGTGGCGCTCATCCATTCTCATTTGCGGCAGGGCCGCAGGAAGGAGTTGGCATATGGCCACGGTGCAACTTCAAGGCATCCGCGAAGCTTTTACGTTCGACGACGTGCTGTTGAAGCCGGGCCTGTCGGACGTCATGCCGGGCGAGGTCGACATCCGCTCCCGCGTCACCCGCGCCATTCCGCTCAACATCCCGATCATGGCCTCGGCCATGGACACCGTCACCGAGGCCCGCATGGCGATCGCCATGGCGCAGGCCGGCGGCCTTGGCGTCATCCATCGCAATTTCGATCCCGAAGGGCAGGCCGCACAGGTGCGGCAGGTCAAGCGCTACGAGTCGGGCATGGTGGTGAACCCGCTCACCATCAGCCCCGAGGCCACGCTCGACGATGCGCTCAAGCTGATGAGCGATCACGGCATCTCCGGCATTCCCGTCGTCACCGGCGCGGGCAAGAACACGCCCGGCAAGCTGGTCGGCATCCTCACCAACCGCGACGTGCGGTTCGCGACCGATCGCCGGCAAAAAGTCTCCGAGCTGATGACGCACGAGAAGCTCGTGACAGTGCGTGAGAATGTGAGCCAGGACGAAGCGCGACGGATGCTGCACCAGCATCGCATCGAGAAGCTGCTCGTGGTCGATGAACAATATCGCTGCGTCGGCCTGATCACTGTGAAGGACATGGAGAAGGCGGTCGCCCATCCGCTCGCCTGCAAGGACGCGCAGGGCCGCCTGCGCGTTGCGGCCGCCACCACAGTCGGCGACACCGGCTTCGAGCGCACCGAACGTCTGATCGATGCCGGCGTCGACCTCGTCGTCGTCGACACCGCGCACGGCCACTCCCGCCACGTGCTGCACGCGGTGAACCGCATCAAGCGTCTCTCCAATTCCGTGCAGGTCGTTGCCGGCAACGTCGCCACCACCGAAGGCACGCAGGCGCTGATCGACGCGGGCGCTGACTGCATCAAGGTCGGCATCGGTCCGGGCTCGATCTGCACCACGCGCATCGTCGCCGGCGTCGGCGTGCCGCAGCTCACCGCGATCATGGATGCGGTGGAGGCGGCGAAGAAGGCCGACATTCCCGTCATTGCCGACGGCGGCATCAAGTTCTCCGGCGATCTCGCCAAGGCGCTCGCCGCCGGCGCCGACATCGCCATGGTCGGCTCGCTGCTCGCCGGCACCGACGAGACGCCGGGCGAAGTGTTTTTGTGGCAGGGCCGCTCCTACAAGGCCTATCGCGGCATGGGCTCGGTCGGCGCAATGGCGCGCGGCTCGGCCGACCGCTATTTCCAGCAGGACATCAAGGATACGCTCAAGCTCGTCCCTGAAGGCATCGAGGGCCAGGTGCCCTACAAGGGCGCGGTCGGCCACGTCATGCACCAGCTCGCCGGCGGCCTGCGCGCGGCGATGGGATATGTCGGCGCAAAGGACATGCAGGAGCTGCACGACAAGGCCCAGTTCGTCCGCATCACCGGCGCCGGCCTGCGCGAAAGCCACGTCCACGACGTCACCATCACGCGCGAGAGCCCGAACTATCCGGGCGGGGGTTAGTTATTGCGCGCTCCGCTGTCATACCCCGGCTTGACCGGGGCATCCAGTACGCCGCGGCGTCTCGGCTCAATTACAATCGCCTCCGGAATACTGGATCGCCCGCCTTCGCGGGCGATGACGGTGAGTATGTGGCGCCACCGTTTTTGTATTGACGCGCCTCGCTGCCTCCGCTTCCGTCCGGCTTGAAAGAAAATCCGGAGGAAGCCATGTCCCAAGCAAAACGCATCGTTCTCGCCGCACGTCCCGTCGGCGAGCCCAAATCATCTGATTTTCGTCTGGAGGAATTCGCAGTGCCGGCGCCCGGCGCTGGCGAGGTGCTGCTGCGTACGATCTGGCTGTCGCTCGATCCCTATATGCGGGGCCGCATGAGCGAGGGTCCGTCCTACGCCGCGCCGGTGCCGGTCGGCGGTGTGATGGAAGGCGAAGCGGTGAGCGAGGTCACGGCCTCCAACAATCCGGACTTTGCCAAGGGCGACATCGTTCGTGCCCGGACTGGCTGGCAGTCGCACGCGATCTCCAACGGCAAGGGTCTGATCAAGGTCGATCCGAAGCTCGGTCCGATCTCGACCTCGATCGGCGTGCTCGGCATGCCCGGCATGACCGCCTATACCGGCCTGCTCGACATCGGCAAGCCTCAAGACGGCGAGACTGTCGTCGTCGCCGGTGCTTCGGGCGCGGTCGGCTCGGCGGTGGGACAGATCGCCAGGATCAAGGGCGCACGCGCAGTCGGCATCGCCGGCGGCAAGGACAAGTGCGACTACGTGGTGAAGGAGCTCGGCTTCGATGCCTGCGTCGATCACCGTGATCCTGATCTCGCGGCGAAGCTGAAGGATGCTTGCCCGAAAGGCATCGACGTCTATTTCGAGAATGTCGGCGGCGCCGTGTTCGAGGCGGTGTTCCCGCTGCTCAATCCCTTCGCGCGCGTGCCGGTCTGCGGCCTGATCGCGCATTACAACGACACCGAAGCCAAGCCGCCGAAATGGGCCGCAGCGATGATGCGCGCGACGCTGACCAAGCGGCTGACTTTCCGCGGCTTCATCGTCTCCGACTTCGCCTCGCGCCATGGCGACTTCCTGCGCGACATGTCCAACTGGGTCCGCGACGGCAAGGTGAAGTACAAGGAGTTCGTCACCGAGGGCCTGGAGAGCGCTCCCGGCGCGTTCATGGGACTGCTGAAGGGCGCCAATTTCGGCAAGCAGCTGGTCCGGGTCGGGCCGGACAAGGCTTAGACCTGCCAGGCTGAACCGTCTCCGATAGGTCTGGGACGTCTCGTAGTTGCACCGGTGTCACACTCCTGACACCGGTGGTTAACAAAATGTAACCGATCGGCAACACCTTCCCGCAAAAACCCGCCTGTGTGACCGAGGGTTCATTGACGTCAGGGTGAAGGCATTGAATCATCGCGCATATTTAGGGCGTTGCGATGTTAGAGATCGGTATTTTCAGCGTAATCCTTCTGGCCGCCGGCTATTGGGCGACCATGTTTGTCATGGGCCGCCATGACGACGTCATCCACGGCAAGTTCGTGCACAGCGAGGACGAAGGTACCTTCGTGCAAGCCGCGATGCCGGCGCCTCCGCCGCGCTTTCCGAACCGTCCGGTCGTGAAGGCGGCTGAGCCCACCAGAATTGCGCCTGCCAATGATCCGGCGGCCAAGCCGGTGACCAGCGATGCGCTGCAATCGTTGCTCGCTGCAATCCAGCAGGATCTCAAGAGCGTCGCCTGAACCGCACGCTAATGCGCGCCGCCCATCTGGGCGAAGAGCTCCTCGATATCGACGTCGACCTGGCCCGCGGCGCGGACGTGGCGGACTTCAAAACTGTCAGGGGCGAAGCGGTACTCGACGAGGCCGGTCTCCTTGATCGCGATCCGGTCTTGGCGCTGATCGTTGATCTTGAATCCGGCCGACGGCGCCCAGACGTGGCGCGTCTGGCGAAACGTGAAGTCGCGACGCTGGTGCACGTGACCGCTGGCGATGAGGCGGAGATCGACGCGTGAGAACATCTCGATCAGGCGCGCACGCGCCGGCTGCGGCACGTAGCGGATCGACGTCTCCGGGAGTTCAGGATTGTCGGGCAGGTTGAGAAACAGTGGCTTGTGGATGAACAGCGCGACCGGCCTGCCGTTCACGCGTGAAATCTCCGAAGCGAGCCAGTCGAACTGCTCGGCCTCGAATGCGAGGCCTGAATTCATGACGAGCGAGTTGAGGCCGATGAAGCGCCAACCGGCGGCCTCGAAAGACCAATGGTCTTCGCCGATGATGTCGCAAAATTGCTGGCGGTGCGCTTCCGCGATCGGCGGCTTGGGCGCAGGTCCGAGCGCGGTCGGGTTGTCGCCGATATCGTGATTGCCGGGGATGTAGCGGCACTCGACCGGAAGGGCCGCGTGCAGGCTCTTCGCAAACTCGACATCGTCGCGGTCGCTCGGGCCGTCGAACGACACGTCGCCGGTGTTGATGACGAGATCAGGCCGGCTTGCGTCGATGTGCTCGCTGACCGCCTGGAAGTTCGCGATCAGGCCGGGGAAGCGCCGGCCGAGATGCGTGTCGGAAATCTGGACGAGGCGAAATTCTGACATGCGCAAAGTATCATCTAGCCAAACGTCGGAACGATGACATCTGCGCAAGATCCGCGATGAAACAAAGTTTAAAGCGGACAACGTTTAAAGCAGACGAGAGCGGATCTATCCGCCGTCAAAGCAAATCCGCCCGGCGGATTTGCCGTCGCGATCCCGAAGCGCGAACGGACAACGCAGACGTTCCAGCGCCCTGCCGGCATCTTCATTGCCGAGAGCGGCAGCGCGCTTGTAATAGGCGATCGCGGCCCTCGCATCCTTCGCCCCGGCGCGGCCGGCTTCGGCGTAGGCGCCAAGCCGCTCGAGTGCGTCGGCATGATCGAGCGCAGCGGCCTTTTCGAACAGCGCCTTGGCGGCGACGTCATCTTTCGCCGCGCCATCACCGTCCTGGGTCATTAATCCCAGCTGATACATGGCTTCGCTGGAATTCGCTTCGACTGCCCTGGCGTACCATTTGCGCGCCATCCCGAAATCGGTCTTGCCGCCGACGCCGGCGCCGTAGAGCGAGGCGAGGTTGGTCATGCCGTCGACATCGCCGGCTTCAGCCGCTCTCTCGATCAGCATTCGTCCCTCGGCGATGTTCTTCTTGAGGCCGTTGCCGTTGATCAGGAGCACGCCGAGTCCGGTCATCGCGGCTGTGCTGCCGGCATCGGCGGCCTTGCGATAGGCGCTGGCGGCCTCGGTCATCTGCCGATTGAACTCATAGGCGCGGCCGAGCTCCATCCAGATCCGGCGCGGCGCATCGGGCGCCGCTGCGGCCGCCTTGCAGGCCTTCAGCGCTGTTGGAACATCGGCGATGTCGAGATTGCCCTTCACATCGGCAGGCCTGTCCACATCGGTGGGATGTGCGGCGAGCCGGTCGCAGGCCGCGATGTCGGCTGGTCCAGCGATGACCGGTCTCAGCGGCGCAGAACAAAGGATAGTCGCGAGAGTGAGCGCGGCCGTTGCGCGAGATCTTGCTCGGGGCATATCGGTCACAGCACGCGATAACGGATCGAATAGGCGTCCTGCTGCGCGACGCCGCCAGTGACCGGCGAGGCGATGCGATCGGCGAGATGCCAGGGGCCGAACTGCTCGCTGCGATGCGGCTCGGCGGGCAGACGCAGGCGGAACTCGAATGTGCCTTTACCGGGCAGGTTCATCACCAGCATTCGGTCGGTGGTGCGATAGTTGAGCGCGACCGCGCCGCGCAGCACCGCGCGTCCGTCAGAAAGGTCGCTGACGCCGTCGACGAGCGCGAGGGTCTGGTTGCGGTCGGTGTGCAGCTCGATCTGGGGGTCGGTGGCCGCCGTGGTCAGGGTCTCGCGGGGCATGCGGATCTCGAACTCGACTGCGGGCTTCGACGGGTTGACGCCGAGAAAAGCGAGCGCGGCATGGCGCATGTCGTAGCCGACGAACGCGAACAGGGCGATGGCAGCGAACAGGGCCAATCCGTGCCTGACGACATCGCGCCAGCTCCGGTAGCTCAGGCGGAAATAGACCGTCAGCGCCAGCGCGACGGCCAGAGCCGCCGCAACGCCTGACAGCGCCGACATCCAGAGGCCGAGCTGGCCGTCGGAGGTTTCGGCCCAAAGGCTGGACAGGGTGTTCATGGCGGTCTTCGCCGGCTCCGGGGGGCAAAATCGCTTTGCCGATCGGCAGTTGGTCGCAAGATCGGGAATGCCGGTTCAAGTCGTTCGCGGACGATCGCTGCCCTTGCCGCGAACGAGGCTGCCGGCGCTGTGGCACCGGCGGCATTTGCGGTGGCTGTTCAAATGGATTGGCCGAAATTCTGCCTTGGATTCTGAAGCGCTATTCCGCGGCCGCCATGGCCGGTGCCTTACGGCGCGCGGCGTTGAACTTGCCGCAGACCTGCGTGCTCAGGCAGTCGTCGCACTCCCGGGAACGTGCGGCTTGCTGCAACAGGCGGAAGCGGGCGGGCAGGGCGGCCAGATCGGCGGCGCTTCGCAGGCTGCCGATGTCGATGCCGTAGTCCTGCGTCGTGAAGCTGCACGGCGAGACCTGGCCCTTCTCATCGATGAACAGAAAGCTCTGTCCAGGATCGCAATCGCTGACCGGCATCCGCTGGCCCAGCGTGCTCGCACGGATCCGCGCCAGATAGTGCTCGCCGCCGATCAGCATGACCGCGCGTGAAGCGAGGTTTTGGCGAATTGCCGGCAGAGCCCGTTCCAGCGCATCGACATCTGCGCCGGTGAGACGGTGCTGCGGATAAAACTCCGGCCGGTCGCGGCCACCGAGCTGATTGTAGGTGATCTCGACGATGCCCCAGTCGGCAAGCTCATCGCACAGCGTGGCGAATTCGCCGACATTCTGGTGCATGAGCACGACGTTGGCGCGCAGCTTCAGTCTCGAACCGTGCACGCGCGCCTCACGCGCCAGCTGAGGCACCCAGCGGCGCAGCTTCTCGAAACCGCCCGCCCAGCCTCGCGAGGGGTCATGGAAGGCGGCAAAACCGTCCACGCTGATGGTCAGCTCCTTGTAGGTCTCGCAAAGATGCTGGCGCAGCGCCAGGCTGCCGACCGTGGTGCCGTTGGTCGTCGCGCTGACCTCGAGGCCAAGCCCGCGCACGGCGTGGGTCAAAGCCTGCAGGGGCTGCCAGCGCAGCGGCTCGCCGCCGAGCCAGCTCAGAAGAACGCCGTCTCCGGTTTGCGCCTGATGCTCGGCCAGCACCGTGGCGAAGCGGAGGATCTCGGCGGGCGCAGCCTGGCTGCGCGGAAAGCCGAGACGCTTGTCATAGGCGCAGAATCCGCAGGCAAGGTTGCAACTGTTCACGACACGCCAGACGACGATCATGTTGGCCTCTCTCTTTACGTCAGTGTCTCAAACGATGATTGCCATCGCCTTGACGAAGCCTGGGCCCGTCGCCCATGTATTGCAACTTGTTATTTGCAATTTGCTATTCGCGCGAGCTAGGATGCCCTATGGCCGCCGAACTGATCCGCCCCATTCTCACCGTCGATGTCGTGCTGCTGACCCTGCACGATGACCGCATCCATGTCGTGCTCCAGGCGCGCGAAAAGGCCCCGCACGCCGGACAGCTCGCGCTGGTCGGCGGCTACGTTCATCCCGAGGAGGACGTGTCGACTCATGCCGCGGCAGTCCGCGTGCTGCGCGACAAGGCCGGGCTTTCCGTGCGCGTGCTCGAGCAATTGATGACGTTTTCGGGCGGGAAGCGCGATCCGCGCGGCTGGTCGGCGTCGATCGCTTATTACGCGCTGCTGCCGCGCGCGGATTTCGCCGCGCGGGGCGATGCGTCGCTGAAAATGCTGCCGGTTGCTGAGGCGAGGGGGCTTCCGTTCGACCATGACGCCATCGTCGCCGGCGCGCTGGAGCGCTGCCGGCGCCGTGCAGCCTATTCGTCGCTGCCGGCCTTCCTGCTTCCGGTGGAATTCACGCTGCCGGAGCTGCGGCGCGCCTATGAGGCCGCGCTCGGCCGCTCGCTCAACGACAGCGCCTTTCGCCGCAAGGTTGACGAGCTCCGGATGATCGAGCCCGTGACCGGTTCCGTCAGCAAAGCGACGGCGCGGCCAGCGCAATTGTTTCGTTTGGCCAAGTCCGGCGTTGTCGAATTCGACCGCACCGTGTAGCGGTGATCGCCTCGCGCGCCGTTCGCGCCATTTTCGGGAAAGTTCCGATGTCCGTTCAAATGGTTTTGCTGCCGGTCTTCGCGCAGATTGGGCTCACCTTCGCGCTGCTGATCGGCATGGTGTTTGGGCGCCGCAATGCGCTGGTTTCTGGCGAGACAAAGATCCGCGACATCGCTCTGGGTGAGCCCAACTGGCCCAAGGGCGCCACGCAAATCGCCAATTGCTACCGCAACCAGTTCGAGCTGCCAGTGCTGTTCTACGCCCTGATCGCGCTGGCGCTGCCGCTGCGGCACGCCGATCTCTTCATCGTGCTGATGTCCTGGGTGTTCGTGGTGACACGCTTTGCCCATGCCGGCGTGTTCGTCACCACGAACGATCTTGGCCGGCGCTCGACGGTCTGGCTCGCCGGCGTCCTCGTGCTGCTGGCGATGTGGATCTACTTCGCCCTGAAAATCCTGTTGCTGATCTAGGCGCTTGCACGCCAATCCCGATCTGAAAGATTCAAATGACTCCCGCTGCCCGGCTGTCCGCAGCCATCGAAGTGATCAACACCATCGAGAAGGACCGCGTGCCCGCGGCGAAGGCGCTGAAGGAGTGGGGCACCGCGCACCGCTTCGCCGGCTCCGGTGACCGCGCCGCGATTGCCGGCCTGGTCTGGGACGTGCTGCGCCGTTATGCCTCGAGCGCCTTCCTGATGGATTCCGACACCGCCCGCGCGCGGCTGATCGGCATGCTGCGCCTCGAGCGCAACATGGACATCGCGACCATGGCCGCTCTGTTCGACGGCAGCCGCTTCGCGCCCGAGCCGCTGACCGAGGCCGAGCAGGCCGCCCTCAGCTCGCGCTCCCTCGAAGGCGCGCCCGCCGCGATTGCCGGCGACTATCCGGAGTGGCTGGATTCTCATCTCGCCAAAGTGTTCGGCGAGGACCGCGCCGCGGAGGCGGCGGCGATGGCGAGCCGGGCGCCGCTCGATTTGCGCGTCAACACGCTAAAGTCCAATCGCGACAAGGTGCTGAAGGCACTTGCTCATCTTCATGCGAAACCGACGCCCTGGTCGCCAAATGGCCTGCGCATCGAGCTTTCGGCCGATGCACGCAACCCCGGCATCCAGGCCGAAGAGGATTTCATCAAGGGCGGCGTTGAAGTGCAGGATGAGGGATCGCAGCTGGCGGCCCTGTTCACCGCGGCAAAACCCGGCGAGCAGGTGATCGATCTCTGCGCCGGTGCCGGCGGCAAGACGCTGGCGCTCGCAGCGCTGATGCAGGGCAAGGGCCGGCTCATTGCCACCGACAGCGACAAGCGCCAGCTCGCGCCGATCCACGAACGCCTGTCGCGCGCGGGCGTCCACAATGCCGACGTCCGCACGCCCAAGGGCGAGGCCGATCCGCTCCAGGACATCAGCACGACCGCCGACCTCGTGGTGATCGACGCGCCCTGCACGGGAACCGGAACCTGGCGCCGCAACCCCGATGCCAAATGGCGCATGCGCCCGGGCGCGCTGGAGATTCGTCTGAAGGACCAGGCCGAGGTGCTCGCGCGCGCGGTTCCGCTGGTGAAGGCCGGCGGCCGCATCGCCTACATCACCTGCTCGGTCCTCCCTGAGGAGAACGGCGAGCAGGTGGAGGCCTTCGTCGCGAGGCATCCGGAGTTTGCGGTGGTGCCGCCGGAACAGACCGCAAGCGTGCTCTGGGACAAGGCCGAGGCGTTTGCAGAAGCCGCACTCCGATCGGACGAGGGCTGGCTGATGACCCCGCGCCGCACGGGCACCGACGGGTTCTTCGTCTCGGTTCTGAAGAAGGCGGGCTGATTCCGCTCCGTCGTCATTCCGGGGCGCCCGAAGGGCGAGCCCGGAATCCATCGGGCGGCATAATCTGAGGATCAATGGATTCCGGGCTCTCGCTTCGCGAGCCCCGGAATGACGGCTTGGCCGCAAACAAAAACCCCGCGAACCGGATCCCGGTCGCGGGGTCTTTCGAACTCAACGATCTGCCGGTACGTCCGCGGTCAGATCGCGAATGTCGGGGTCAACTAGCCGGCGCGGAGGTTGTCGGCCGAGGACTTGCCGCTGCGGCGGTCCGCAACGATGTCGAAGGAGACCTTCTGGCCCTCGTTGAGGGTCGACAGACCAGCGCGCTCAACGGCGCTGATGTGAACGAAGACGTCCTTTGCGCCGTCATCCGGCTGGATGAAGCCAAAGCCCTTTTGGTTGTTGAACCACTTCACGGTGCCCATTGCCATAGTCATTTCCTTTCAATTGACGATGCACTCAGGGGGACAAATGCGCAGTCTGCGCCCACTGTCCCGATTGGTCGATTTTGGAGAAATACCTGAAACGTGCTCGCCCATTGGAAATGAGACGGAGCGGCCCAGTCGTTCGGCCAAGGATCGATGTTCACAATCTAGCGATTTTTTGGGGCAACTTCAAGGCGGCACGCGCTCGTGGCGAGCCGGGTAAGATTTGCTATTTTGCGCTGCAAAACGCCTCCTGAACGATAGTTCCATCAGTCCACGATGAAGAGCGTCGCGCCCACCGCGGTCGACGACCGATGCGCGGCGTCGCCAAAGTCCGAGACCTGGTAGCTCATGCCAGGCGTCAGCTTGAACTTGCGCCCATCGCGCAGCTCGCTGTCGAGCTCGCCCTTCAGCACGTAGAGCACGTGGCCCCGGTCGCACCAATGATCGGCGAGATAGCCCGGCGAATACTCGACCATCCGCACGCGGAGATCGCCGATGTTGAGCGTGCGCCATTTGGCTTCGCCGGTTTCGCCAGGATGCGTGGTCGCCTCGACCTTGCTCCAGTCGGTGACGGTGAAGGGCGAGGTGGGGAGCTTCATGATGGGAAATCCTATGGCGGAGGCGGCGGAGAGTTGTTAGCGCAAGCTGCCTCTACAGTCTCCGTCATTGCAATGACGGAGAAGATAGCAGCCCTCAATGCGGCAAATGATTCGCCGAGCCCTGCACGATCAGCCCCGCATCATTCACCCGCAGATATTCGCAGATCCTCTTACCCCGCTCGTTCTCGTAAAACACCACCACGCTGTCAGGGCTGACGAACAATTCGATCAACGTGAAGTGCAGCTCCGGCAGGAGCCCGAGCGCTTTGCTCCAATACGCCCGCAAAGCGTCCTTGCCGCGCACGGTGCCGCTGGCGTCGAACCCCATCGCCGGAATGCGGTCCGAGGTCATCACGGTGGCGTCGTCGTAAAGCGTCAGCACGCGCTCGAGATCGCGCGCGTTCCAGGCCTCGACCCAGGTGCGGCCAAGCGCGGCAAGCGTGGATGGCTGATGAAATTTGGTCATGGCGTTCTCCCTGATCGGCCCCTGTTTGGCAGGCGAGGCATATTAGGTCAATAATACTTACCTATATCCATTTGTCCACGCCCAAAGAAGCATGTGGGCGCGCGCACTCGCGCGGTTGCGGCGCGGCCCCCCGTCGCGTATTTGCTTGCCATGACAGCAGCACAGAACGACCGCTCAGCGTCGACGCCCTCCGTGGCCTCGGCGCACGACAAGATTCTCATCGTCGACTTCGGCAGCCAGGTGACGCAGCTGATCGCGCGTCGCGTGCGCGAGGACGGCGTCTATTGCGAGATCGTCCCGTTCAACAAGGCCGAAGAGGCCTTCAAGGAGATGAAGCCCAAAGCGGTGATCCTCTCCGGAGGGCCGGAGTCGGTCCACGAGGCAGGCTCCCCCCGCGCCCCCCAGCTGATCTTCGCCTCCGGCGTGCCCGTGATGGGCATCTGCTACGGCCAGATGACCATGGCCGCCCAGCTCGGCGGAGAGGTCGAAGGCGGCCACCACCGCGAATTCGGCCGCGCCGATGTCGAGGTCAAGGCCGAGAGCAAGCTGTTCGAGGACGTCTGGTCGTCAGGCAGCAAGAACCAGGTCTGGATGAGCCACGGCGACCGCATCACCAGGATGCCGCCGGGCTTCTCCGTCGCCGGCACCTCCCCGAACGCGCCCTTCGCCATCATCCAGGACGAGACGCGCAAATATTACGGCCTGATGTTCCACCCCGAAGTGGTGCACACGCCCGATGGCGCCAAGCTGATCCGCAATTTCGTCCGCAAGATCGCCGGTCTCACCGGTGACTGGACCATGCGCGCCTTCCGCGAGGAGGAGATCGCAAAAATCCGCGCCCAGGTCGGCAAGGGCAAGGTGATCTGCGGTCTCTCCGGTGGCGTCGATTCCGCCGTCGCGGCCGTGCTGATCCATGAAGCCATCGGCGACCAGCTCACGTGTGTTTTCGTCGATCACGGCATGCTGCGCCTCGACGAGGCCAAGACCGTCGTCGACCTGTTCCGCCACCACTACAACATCCCGCTCGTGCACGTGGACGCCTCCAAGCAGTTCCTCGGCGAGCTCGAAGGCGTCACCGACCCCGAGACAAAGCGCAAGACCATCGGCCGTCTCTTCATCGAGGTGTTCGAGCAGGAAGCCAAGAAGCTCGGCGGCGCCGACTTCCTCGCGCAGGGCACGCTCTATCCTGATGTGATCGAGAGCGTCTCCTTCACCGGCGGCCCCTCGGTGACGATCAAGTCGCACCACAATGTCGGCGGTCTCCCTGAACGCATGAACATGAAGCTCGTCGAGCCGCTGCGCGAGCTGTTCAAGGACGAGGTGCGCAAGCTCGGCTACGAGCTCGGCCTGCCCGAAATCTTCGTCGGCCGCCACCCGTTCCCGGGCCCCGGCCTCGCCATCCGCTGCCCCGGCGACATCACCAAGGATAAGCTCGACATCCTGCGCAAGGCCGATGCCGTCTACATCGACCAGATCCGCAAGCACGGCCTCTACGACGACATCTGGCAGGCCTTCGCCGTGCTGCTCCCCGTCAAGACCGTCGGCGTCATGGGCGACGGCCGCACCTACGACTATGTGGTCGGCCTGCGTGCCGTCACCTCAACCGACGGCATGACCGCCGACTTCTACCAGTTCGACATGAAATTCCTGGGCGAGACCGCCACGCGCATCATCAACGAGGTGAAGGGCGTGAATAGGGTGGTCTACGACGTGACCAGCAAGCCGCCTGGGACGATCGAGTGGGAATGATTTCTAACGTTTCCTAGAACAACTGGAAAAGGCCAACTATGAACCCTCCGGTTCGGTACCAGGTGTTTGTTTCTTCAACCTATGAAGATCTCCGGGCCGAACGTCAGCAGGCCACTCAGGCTATATTGGAGGCTGGTTGCTTTCCCTCTGGGATGGAGCTCTTTCCGGCTTCCGACGACTCGCAATGGGAGTTGATAAAGCGCGTCATTGAGGAATGCGATTACTACATTGTTATTGTCGCGGGTCGCTATGGAAGCGTCGGGCCGGAGGGAACGAGCTTCACGGAAATGGAATACGACTACGCCGTCGCGAGAGGTATACCGGTTCTTGGATTTGTTCGAGATAACGTGGGTGAGATATCTCTAAATAACGCCGAGAAAACGGAGAAGGGCCGAAAGCAGCTTGACGCCTTCCGACAAAAGGTAATGTCTCGAACGTGCAGAAAGTACTCGACACCTACTGAGCTTGGTATGGCTGTTATGAAGAGCCTTATGGCGGAGGCTCGCGTTAGACCGAGAACGGGGTGGGTTCGTGCAGACCAGGCACGCTCAGAAGAAGATTTGGTTCGCGAGCGCAAGCTGAGTGACGAGCTTGAAGCGGCGCGAAATCTTGTCGGCGAGCTCAAGAGGGAGCTTCGCGACCGAGCAATTCTTGGAGATGAAGTGCCTGAAGATATGTTGGCTCAAGGTGATGACCCATGTGAGCTAACAATCACGTTCCAGAGCCAGGACAAAAAGCTTGTCTGTGAAAACATCGTACTGACCTGGGATGAGGTATTCAAGGTTATTGGGCCAACGATCTACGGCTACATCGTGAGAAAAGGAACCGGATATAACGATGCGGGCACATATCCGTTTCAAGACAGCTTAGAAGCGCACATTAGATCAAAAATTGTAGATCGCGTTCAAGGCAGGAAGATCGGAATGGAGGGCAGCCAGCTAGATGCCTGCATCCTCCAATTCAAGGAACTCGGGTTGCTGACGTTCGCCGAGAAAAAAGAAGCAGATGGAAGCCTATTTCGAGGTGTGACGCTGACCGAAAGAGGAGAGAGGCATCTCACGTTGTTGAGCACGAGGCGTCGAGGATCTGTTGCAACAAATTCCGCGAAACCCGAGCGAGTTGCCAAGAAGCGTTCAGCAACGAAAGCCAAGATTACGGTTGAGTGAGGTGTTTTGAGAGCCCGTAGGATTGGTAGAGCGCAGCGAAACTGACGATCGAATGGGAGCAGGGCGTTGCTGTGCACCGTGGTCTTACGTCAGCGCCATCTACGCTGGCAGAAGACCCGCGGCGCGATAGCTGTCGATCGTCGAGTCGTAGAGCGAAATATCGGAGCGGCTTCTGGCGAAGAGCTGCGCGCCGGCGATGGCGGCGAAAATGGCGCGGGCCCGCTGTTCGCTCTTTCTCGAACTGACCAGGCTAGCAGCCACCAACAGCTTGCTCAGCCACGCCACGTTGACGTCGGCAAATGCCAGCACTTCCTTCTTGACGGCGTCCGGCAGGTCCTCGATTTCCGCTGACATGAAGCTGCAGAGGCACATGCGATTGTCGTTCTCGAGCGCTTTGCGAAACATTTCGGGATATCGACGCAGGCAGCGGACAGGATCGGCGGTTTCTGCCAGCATCGCCTCGAGCTGGGCGGCGGTGTCCTCCCAGTAGCGCCGTGCGACGGCTACGCCCAGATCGGCCTTGCTTGGAAAATGGTGGTAGATGCTGGCGGCCTTGATCCCGACTTCATCAGCGAGATCGCGGAAATTCAGGCCGCCATAGCCGCGCGCCTGCGCGGTCCGCTTTGCTGCCGCCAGGATGGCCTCCCGAGCGCTTGAACTCACCTCAATGCCTCACTGCTTCGTTATCTACCAAGTGACAGGTAGGGCTTGACCCCCAGGATGGGAAGTCTTCATATCGGGCCTACCAAGTGACAGGTAGACAAAATAGGAGTCGTGATGAAGATTTACGATTGGCCAACGGGTCCATACCCGGCCCGCGTTCGTATCGCCCTGGCTGAAAAGAACCTGCAGTCGCAAGTGCAGTTCGTATTGGTCGATCTCTACAAGGGCGAGCACAAGAAGCCCGAATTCCTTGCCAAGAACTACTCCGGCACCCTGCCGGTGCTCGAACTCGACGACGGGACCTTCATTGGCGAGTGCACGGCAATTACCGAGTACCTTGATGCGCTCGATGGCGCGCCGACGCTGACCGGCAGGACCCCGCGCGAAAAGGGCGTGATTCATATGATGAGCAAGCGCGCCGAACTGGAGGTGCTCGATGCCATCAGTGTCTATTTCCATCACGCCACGCCGGGTCTTGGGCCTCATGTCGAGATCTATCAGAATCCCGAATGGGGATTCCGCCAGCGCGACAAGGCACTCAGGGGGATGCACTATTTTGACGGCATTCTGAGAGAACAGCCGTTCGTCGCCGGCGAGGCGTTCACGATGGCCGATATCACCCTCATCGGCGGCTTGATCTTCGCGGGACTCGTGAGCGTGCCGGTGGAGTGCGAGGCTCTTTTGGCATGGTATGCAAGGATGCAGCAGCGTCCTAGCGTCAGGAACCGGATCACGATGTCCGAGCCGACCAAGGCAGCTTGATCGAGATCGGAGCTTGCAGGATCAGTCGAGCGGCTATCGCTCCGCCACGAGGGACTGCAACGGGGCGCTTCGTAGCCCGGATGGAGCGAAGCGTAATCCGGGGGGCGCCCCATCGGCAGTCGCGCGAAGCGGTTGGTCCGTCCCGAATTGCGCTTTGCTCCATCCGGGCTACCGGTTCCAGCCAAACCGCAAGATCGGTCGAGCACACCCCGGCCATCCCGGCCTAACTGCATCCGCCACGGAGGAGGGACGATGACGGCGGCATTGCAGAACTATGAGGCCCGGATGCGGCGGGTGCTGGATCATATCGACCGGCATCTCGACGCGGATCTGGACCTGGACGCGGTGAGCGCCGTTGCGGCCTTCTCGAAATTCCATTTCCACCGGCAGTTCACGGCGACCTTCGGTCTGTCAGTGCATCGCTATGTCCAGCTGGCCCGCATGAAGCGCGCATCATATCAGCTGGCCCATATGGATGCCCTCGATGTCACCGAGATCGCGATGGATGCCGGTTATGACGCGCCCGATGCCTTCGCCCGCGCCTTTCGGCAACGGTTCGGGCAATCGCCGTCGTCGTTCCGGAAATCGCCGGTGTGGGAACCGTGGCTTGCGGCCTTCGGGCCTCTGGATATCGCGAGGAGCAAGCTCATGAAGACAGACTATACGGCCGCCAACGTCACCATCCGCGAAGTGCCGACCACGAAGGTGGCGATCATGGAGCATCGCGGGAGCCCGGCGACGCTTGGCGCGACCATCCAGCGCTTCATCGCCTGGCGCAAGGCCCGCGGCCTGCACCCCAGCACAAGCCCAACCTTCAATGTCTGGCGATCCGAACGCGATCCCGCATCGCCTGCCGATTACAGCACCGACCTCTGCGTCGGCACCGACCAGCCGATCGGGGCGAATGGCGAAGGGATCAAGGCCGGCGAAATCCCCGGCGGCCGCTGCGCCGTGCTGCGCGTCGTCGGCTACACCGACAATCTCGAGCCTGCCGCGCTCTTTCTGTATCGCGATTGGCTTCCTGATAGCGGCGAGGAAACGCGCGACTTTCCGCTCTACTGCCAGCGGCTGAGCTTCTTTCCTGACGTGCCGGAGCACGAGACGGTCGCGGAGCTGTTCTTGCCGCTGAAATAGGGCGCCTAAACGACGGCAGCGCTCCGTTAGAAGCGAAGATCGCCCGGCGATCTCGGTTTCACCTCTCCCTACGGGAGAGGTGTTCACCCCCGCGACATCTTCTCGAACTTCTTCACCAGCCGCTCGCGCTTCAGCCGCGACAGCCGCTGGATCCAGAACATGCCGTCGAGCTGGTCGATCTCATGCTGGTGGCAGACGGCGCGCAAGCCGTCGGATTCCTCGCTCTGCATGTTGCCGTCGAGATCCTGATAGCTGATCCGCACCCGGGCGTGGCGCTGCACATCGTCATTGACGCCGGGCATCGACACGCTGCCTTCCTTGTGCAGGATCATCTCGGGCGAGGCCCACTCGATTTGCGGGTTGACGTAGGTCTGCGCTCCCGCCTTGGCGTCGAGCTCGAGCACGACGACGCGCAAGGGTACGCCGATATGCGGCGCCGTGATGCCGATGCCGGGCGCGGCGCGCATCGTCTCCAGCAGGTCGATCGCAAGCGCGCGCAAGCCGTCGTCGAAGGCGGTGACGGGGCGGGCCGGCATCGCGAGCCGGCGGTCGGGATAGCGGACGATGGGGCGAATGGCCATGTGAGGCTCCCTAGCACTCACGAGGGAGTGAAACACCTCGTTCTTGACGATCTACCAACTAGAAGGTAGCTATACCCCATGACCAATCCTTCCTCAACCGCCGACGAGATCCTGGCCTGTGCTCGCACGCTGATCATCGCGGGCGGTTACAACGGCTTCAGCTACGCTGACGTGGCCGAAGTTGTCGGCATCCGCAAACCGAGCATCCATCACCATTTCGCCAGTAAGGTCGATCTGGTTCGCACTCTCGTGTCGCGCTACCGCGAGGAAGCGGTGGCGGGACTGTCGGCGCTCGAGCGCAATATCCCGGACCCGCGCGACCAGCTCAAAGCCTATGTCGGATATTGGGAAGCGTGCATCACCGACGCAACGGCGCCCTTCTGCGTCTGCGCGCTTCTCGCCAGCGAACTGCCGATCCTGCCGGAGGAGGTGGCGCTCGAAGTCCGCGCCCACTTCCGCGCGCTCGCGTCCTGGCTGACCTCGGTGATGGAGCGCGGCAAGCGGAAGGGGCGGCTTCACCTCTCCAACTCAGCCAAGGTCGAAGCTGAAGGATTCATGGCGACCATTCACGGCGCGATGCTGTCGGCGCGTGCCTATGGTGATCCCAAAATGTTCGGTGTGATCACCGCGCCGCTGCTGGAGCGGCTGTCCGCGAAGCACTGAGAGAGATCGGCGAGACGACAACGCCCCCCTGGGGAACGCAATTTGCGACATCAAACTACCAACTAGTAGGTAAAGGATTGAAAGAAATGGCTCAAATCGATCTCGTTCGTGACGATCGCGGGCAATGGCTCAAACAATACTATTTCATCCGCGCGGCGTTTTCCGTTGCCTGGGTCGTTGCCGCGTTTTCTGTCGCACCGTCCTCTCCGGCGATCGCCGGCGCCTTGCTCGTGCTCTATCCGGCATGGGACGCCGCAGCCAATTTCGTCGACGCCTTGCGCAGCGGTGGCCTCGCGCAAAACCGAACGCAGGCGCTGAACGTATTCGTCAGCCTGGCGACCATGATCGCAGTCATCGCTGCCTTGCAGACGAGCATGAACTGGGTGCTCGGCGTCTTCGGTGCCTGGGCGATCCTGGCCGGATTGCTCCAGTTGGGGACCGCCATCCGGCGCTGGAAGAGTTTTGGCGCGCAATGGGCCATGGTGCTCAGCGGCGCTCAGTCGGCGCTCGCAGGCGGCTTTTTCATCTTTCAAGCCACGACGCCCGCGGTGCCGTCGATCGCTGATGTCGCGGGTTATGCCGGTGTCGGTGCGATCTACTTCCTGGTCTCGGCCGTCTGGCTCACCGTCAGCGATTGGCGTCAGCACAGGCGAGCTCAATTGGGGTGATGTTGCACTCCATGCCTTGCACCGAAAGATGACGGGCCGGGATATCGTCCGCGGAGCCCTTGCGACGAAGCAATCCGGACTGTCTCCGCCCAAGGACGTCGGATTGCTTCCTGTTCTCGCCCGGCGCCCCACCGCCAATGTCCTGCGACACGAGGCACCTTATGCTCTCGTCGCGCTGGCGGCGCAGTCGAACAGAGCGTTGACGTCGCTCTGCGTGAGGGCCGAAGCGATCGCGCGGCCGGTGTTTTGCCCGACGTGTCAAATCGCGGCTCTCAATCGCGTGTCACCGGCATCGCCCATGATCGGGATCGCAACTCATTGATTTCGCTGCGGCCATCTACTGTGCATGGGGTTGTTTTTGACGCTTGGCATCGAAAAACAAAGAGACAGTCAGTCCGAATAGGGCGTGCCGTCCTTGTGCACGAACCGTCCGTCGGAATTGGCGCTCATCATGTCGATGTCCGAACAGGTCGTGAGGTCCTCGGGCGCGCGCGAGCCGACCTCGAGATAGACGGCCACCGTATCCGAGCGGTTGATCATGTGATGGCCGTTGCCGCTGCCTTTCGGGAAGGCGGCGCAGTCGCCGGCGCGCAGGACGGTTTCGCTATCGTCCTCGATCAGCACCACTTCGCCTTCGAGGACATAGACGAACTCATCCTCGTGCGAGTGCCAGTGCCGCTGGCTCGACCAGTTGCCCGGCGGCAGGCGCATCAGGTTGACGCCGAAATCAGTGAGGCCCCCGGCATTGCCGAGCCGCTTGCGGATGCGATCCGCGCAGGGGGCGTCAAACGGTGCGGGATAGCCCGAGCCCTTGCGGGCCGGGACGCTGGCGACATCGATTTTGGGCATGCGGGACCGTCCTGACATCTACCGCCAGCACGTAGGCAGTGCGAGCGGAGCGCACCAGAGGCGCTTGCCGTGGAACTGTGCGCCGTCTGCGGTCGCGAGGGTCTGCGAAATAAAGTAGGCTCGCCCCGTCTGCTTTTGGCCTCTCCAATCGTCTTCCACGTGAGACAGACCTGACGGGAGACAACAATGACTGCGTCCAGATATCGCTGGGTGATCGTCGCCGCCGGCGGCGTGCTCGGCTGCGTCGCCATCGGCGGCATGTTTTCGCTGCCGGTGTTCCTGCAGCCGATCGCCAGGGACACCGGCTGGTCGGTGACCGGCATCTCCAGCGCGATGACCATCGGCTTCCTGGCGATGGCGTGCAGCAGCATGATCTGGGGCACGCTGACGGACAGGTTCGGACCGCTGCCGGTGGTGCTGACCGGATCGACCGTGCTGGCGCTGAGCCTGTTCGCCGCGAGCCACGCGACCTCGCTGATCGTGTTCCAGTTCGTGTTCGGCCTTTTGGTCGGCGCCTCCTGCGCGGCGATCTTCGCGCCGATGATGGCGACCGTCACCGGCTGGTTCGACACCCATCGCAGCCTTGCGGTCTCGCTGGTGTCGGCCGGCATGGGCGTGGCGCCGATGACGATGGCGCCGCTCGCGGCCTGGCTGGTGTCGCATCACGACTGGCGCACGGCGATGCAGATCGTGGCGCTGGTGGTTGCCGTGATCATGATCCCGGTGGCGCTGCTGGTGCGCCGTCCGCCGGCGCTGGCGCATCCGCAAGGTCCGGCCGCAGGCGCCGGCGGCCCGCAGTCGGAGATGACGGTGGGAGAGGCGCTACGCTCGCCGCAATTCTTGATCCTGATCGCCACCAATTTCTTCTGCTGCGCCACCCATTCCGGCCCGATCATCCACACCGTCAGCTATGCCGTGAGCTGCGGCATTCCGCTGATCTCTGCGGTGACGATCTACAGCGTCGAGGGACTGTCCGGCCTCGGTGGCCGCATCGCCTTCGGCCTGATGGGCGATCGGTTCGGCGCCAAGCGCGTGCTGGTCTCGGGCCTGCTCGCGCAGTCCTTCGGCGCACTCGCTTATGTCTTCGCCCATCAGCTCACGACCTTCTACCTGGTCGCGACGGTGTTCGGCTTTATTTATGCCGGCACCATGCCGCTCTATGCGGTGATCATCCGCGAAAACTTCCCGCTGAAGATGATGGGCACCGTGATCGGCGGCACGGCGATGGCCGGCAGCCTCGGCATGGCAACCGGTCCGCTCGCCGGCGGCCTGATCTACGACGCGTTCTCCAGCTACGCCTGGCTTTACATCGGCTCCTGGGCGATGGGCTTAGGTGCGTTCCTGATGGCGATGACGTTCCGTCCGTTCCCGAAGCCGCAAAGCCAGCCGGAGCCAGCCCCGATTGCGGCCTGACGGAGCCTAGGCCCGGATCTGTTTTTCGAAGAACAGGTCCGGGTACGGGTCGTCGTTGAAACGCGGGATCTCGCGCCAGCCGGTGGTGCGGTAGAGCTGACCGGCCTCCGGCAGCGCGCTGTTGGTGTCCAATCGCAGCAGCGCGATGCCGAGCGTGCGTGCGGCGTCCTCGGCTGCGTTCATCAGGCGCTTGCCGAGCCCCAATCCGCGCGCGGAGGGGGCGACCCAGAGACGCTTGATCTCGGCATAGCCGTGATCTGAGCCCTTCAGGCCGACGCAGCCGATCGGCAGCGTGTCCGACATCGCAACGATGAAACTGCCCTGCGGACGGCGCATGTCCTTGGCATCGGGATCACGCGACAGCGAGACGTCAAAGCCCTGTTTGAAGCGGCGGCCGAGCTCGGCGTAATATTCGCCGAGGCAATGGCGTGCCTCGTCGCTTTGCGGATCCATCTCCGTGAGCGCGATACGGTCCCGCGTCAGCGCCGAGGCAATCAGATCCATCGCCGCCAGCAGCGCCTCGCGTTGCGAATTGCGGGCGAGAAACCTCTCGGCCTGCGTGTTCGACATCGCCTCATAGGCCGAAAACTCGCGCTTGCCCGCGCGCGTCAGGCTGGCAACGCGCCGCCGCGCATCGTCCTCATGCGCGTGTGTCTCGATCAGCCCTTCATCCTCCAGGCTGCGCAACAGCCGGCTCATCAGTCCGGAATCGAGGCCGAGATAGTCGCGAATCTCGCCGACATCGGACCGTCCGTGCCCGATCGCATTGAGCACACGCGCCGCCCCCAGCGGTCTCCCGCGCCCGAGAAAGGATGTATCGAGCGCGCCGACGGCCGAGGTCACGGCACGGTTGAAGCGACGGACGCGGGAGACGGGATCGAGCATTATCTGACTTTAGTCAGATATCGCGTCGCGGTCAACTTGACGAAGTGACCGCTGCGTCATGCGTCGCTGGCGCGATAAGCGTCGGGAACGACGAACACCTCGTCGGCGCGGCCATAGCCGCCGTCGGGGACTTCCTCGATCAGGACCATCGTGTGCGGCCGCGCCGCTTCGCCGAAATATTCGACGAACAGTGCCGTGAGGCGGTGCACGATCTCGGTCTTCTGGCTCCGCGACAGCGCGGCTTGCGGGATCTTGATGTTGGCGAAAGGCATGAGGTCTCTCCGTGTGAAATCTGTGCCGCGTCAGATCACGCCGCCATTGGCGCGGATGATTTGGCCGTTGATCCAACCGCTATCGTGGCTTGCGAGGAAGGCGACGATGCCGGCGATCTCGTCGGGCTGGCCGAGCCGGCCGAACGGGTTCATTGCCGCAATGGCGCGCACCTGCTGCTCGCTCTTGCCGTCGAGGAACAGCCGGGTCTCGACCGGTCCGGGCGCGATCGCATTGACGGTGATGCGCCGGCTGCCGAGCTCCTTGGCGAGGACGTGTGTCATGGCTTCGACCGCTGCCTTGGTCGCGGCATAGACGCTGTAAGTCGGCTGGTACAGCCCGACGACGCTGGACGAGAAGTTGACGATGCGGCCGCCCTCGCAGAGCCGCCGCGCCGCTTCGCGCAACGATCGGAACACACTTTCGAGGTTGATCGAGATCTGCCGGGCGAACGCTTGATCGCTCATTTCGGCGAGCGGGGCGAGCTCCATCACTCCGGCATTATTGACGAGGATGTCGATTTTGCCGAAGGCATTCTCGGCCGCATCGAACAGCTGCTCCGCCGTCGTTGGATCGGCAAGATCGGCCTGCACCGCCAGGGCGCGTCCGCCGGCGGCTTGGATCTGCTCTACGAGCGCATCGGCAGCCGCTTTGCCGGTGGCGTAGTTGATTGCTACTGCGATGCCGTCTTGCGCCAGCCGGCGGGCGATGGCCGCGCCGATGCCGCGGGAACCGCCTGTGACGATGGCGGCGCGCTGCTGTTGAGTGGTCATGTGGACCTCCGTCGTGCTTTCGGCTCGTGAGATAGCTGATCGCTCTCCTCGGATAATCATCGTGAACTTGCCATCACCTGTCGGCTGTGGTGAACAATCGCCATGGACCGTTTTGACGCCATGCGCCTGTTCGTCCGCCTCGTCGAGCGGCAGAGCTTTACGGCTGCCGCCGCGGACATGGGTATTCCCCGTTCGACCGCGAGCGAGGTCTTGCGCGGTCTCGAGGCGCGTCTCGGCGCGCGCCTGCTCGAGCGCACGACGCGGCATGTCACGCCGACGCTCGACGGTGAGGACTATTACCGCCGCTGTGTCGCCATCCTCGCGGAGGTCGAGGAAGCGGAAGGAGCGATGCGCGATTCAGAGCCGCGCGGTCTCCTCCGCATCGATGCGCATCCCTTGCTAACCCGCACCTTCATCCTGCCGCATCTGCCAGCCTTCCTGGCGCGGCATCCGCAGCTCCAATTGCAGATTGGGCAGGGCGACCGGCTGGTCGATCTCGTACGCGAAGGCGTCGATTGCGTGATCCGATCGGGCGATCCCGGCGACAGCGGCATGATTCTGCGCCGCCTCGGGACGATCGCGGAAATCACGGTGGCGAGTCCGTCCTACATTGCGAAGCACGGCTTGCCGACGACGCCGGATGCGCTCGACGGCCATCAGATGGTCGCGTTCGTCTCGTCGCGGACGGGCGATGTGCTGCCGCTCGAATTTTCAGTTGCGGGCGCGCTGCGCCACATCGTGCTGCCGAGCCGGGTTCGGGTGAACAATTCCGACACCATGGCTGATCTCGCCCGGCTCGGCTTCGGCCTCGCGCAGGCCCCGCGCTATCGCTTCGCGGAGGACCTCGCCAGCGGCACGCTGGTCGAGGTGCTCGCCGATCACCCGCCGTCGCCGACGCCGCTCTCCGCGCTTTATCCGCAAAACCGCCAGCTTGCGCTGCGCCTGCGCGTCTTCCTCGATTGGATCTCGGGCATTTTTGCCGAGGCGAAGCTCTGAAACTGATCCGGCGCGCAGATCATCCGCTGCACGTGGAGATCGTCATGTGGGCCCGGCTTCTTGCGCCACAAGCCCGAGCGCCTTGCGGGCCTTCCGCGTCAGCTTTGCGACAATCAACGCATGGGCCTGTGCGAGATAGGCCGTCAGCTCGGCATCGGACAGCGCGTTGTTGCTGACAAGCTGCACCCATTTGGCCCGCGCGAGATAGGGCGCGGGCCGCGCCAGGCCGTGCTCGATCAGCATGGCATAGGCCATGTTCGAGACCTTGATCATGTAGCCGCCGGAGCCGGTCGTGAAGCCGCCACTGATCGCGAACATCTTGTCGCCGACCTTGAACACGGAAGTGCCTTCCCACTGCACCACCTTGGTGGCAGCGGGCAGGCGCAGGCAGCGTGTTTCGAATGTCTTGGGTGTCATGCGTTTGCAATCACAAGGTAGCGCGCGAGCCCGCCCTTGTGGCAGCATGCGCCTTCCAAGAGGGGATGACATGTCATGTCGCGCTTGTCGATCAAGACCAGGGACGATCTGCCGGAAGCACTGCGCCCGCTGTGGGACAAGATGACGACCTATGGTGCGTTCGAAAATCAGGCCGGTGTGATGGCGCATCGCGCGCCGATCTTCAAGCACATGTGGTCGCTGCTGGTCGATCTCGCCAGCGAGGGCATGATCTCGAAGCGCCATCTCGAGCTGGCGCTGGTCACGGTGTCGCTGCTCAACAAATGCGATTATTGCGTCTCGCATCACGCGCCCAAGCTCGCGGTGCAGGGCGTGTCGGAGGAGGGCGCCGCGCGCCTCGTCGCGTACAAGGATCACCCTGAACTCGATGAGCTCGACAAGCTCGTCGTCGAATACTCCATTGCTGTGACCAACAACTGGAACAGAACGCGCGACGAGATCTTTGCTCGCCTGCGCGCCCACTTCTCCGAGGCCCAGATCGTCGAGCTGACCTGGCGCATCGCGCTGTGCGGTGCCTTCAACCGCTTCAACGACATTCTCCAGCTCGAGGTCGAGCAGGGCGTTCCGCACAGCGAAGCCGCCGAATAGCGGCCGGTCGTCGCTGTTCTTACCGAGAGCCGATCACGGACCCGTGATTTGCGTCTGAATTATCGCAAACTATATCGTAAGATATATTTTGAGAAGGAGACGTACGATATGTTCGGCAAACACCGAGACCACAAAGACTTCCACTTCGGGCACTTCGCCCATTTCGCCGTGGGTCGGCATGGCGGGCGGCATCGCTTCGGCCGCGGCGGCCATGGCTTTTTCGGGCGCGGCGGCGACGAGTTTCCGGGCGCACGGCGGCTGTCCTCGCAGGATCTCCAGCTGGTGATCCTGGCGCTGCTCGCCGACAAGCCCGCACATGGCTACGAGCTGATCAAGATCATCGAGGAACGCTCCGAGGGATTCTATACGCCGAGCCCCGGCGTGATCTATCCGGCGCTGACTTATCTCGAAGAGGTCGGCCATGCGAGCGTTGCGCAGGATGGCGGCCGCAAGCTCTACAGCATCACGGCGCAGGGCGAGGCTTTCCTCGCCGAGCAGCGCGGGACCGCTGACGCGATCCTCCAGGCATTGTCGCGGATCGGTCGCCGTATGGACGAGGTGCGCGAGGCATTCGCCGGCGTCAGCGATCTCGATGCCGATGCCTCCGACGAGCTGCACCGCGCCCGCCACAACCTCAAGCGCGCGTTGCGCAGCAAGCACGGCAGCGATTCCGCCGAGGCGCGTCGCGTCGCCGGCATCCTGGAGCGTGCGGCCGCGGAAATCCTCGGCAAGTAACGAGAAGGGATGCCAGTCATGGATGATCAGCCGCACAGCCCGATTCAAGATCCGCGCGTCAACGCCGTGATCGCGCGTCTGCAAGGCGCGCGGCAGCGGCCTTCCGGTGGTGGCCCGCGCGGCGCCTTCGGCAACCGCGATCCTCACGCCTATGCCGAGCAGGGCTTTTCGATTCACCCCGAGCAGGGCGAATTGATCTACCTGTTGTGCCGCGGCCTGCGCGCCACGCGCGTCGCCGAGTTCGCAACCTCGGTCGGCATGTCGACGCTCTACTTTGCGGCTGCCCTCCGCGACAATGGCGGCGGCACTGTGATCGGCTCCGAGATTGTGCCAGCCAAGGTCGAGGCCGCCAAACGCAACCTCGCTGAAGCGGGACTGGCCGAGTATGCCGAGATCCGCGAAGGCGACGCCCGCAAGACGTTGAACGATCTCGGCGGCCCCGTCGATTTCGTGCTGATCGACGGTTGGCCGGGCGAGGGCGGTCCCTCGCTTGCCCGCGAAGTGATCGAGATCGTGGCGCCGCAGCTGCTCATCGGCGGCTACGCGATGAACGATAACGGCGAGCCCGACTATCTCGCCTACATTCGTGACCCCAGCAACGGCTTCGTGTCGATGACGCTGCCGCTCAAGGGCGGTACGGAGCTGTCGCTGAAGGTGAAGTGAGTGCAACGATCCAGTCTGTCTCCGCGGAGAGATTCTGGATTGCTTCGCTGTGCTCGCAATGACGCCGTTGATGCAGATGTGCCACTCTTTGTGAGTTGTCTCGAAGCAGCGATGGGCTACCATGCCGCCGATCCCGAAGCACGGGAGCAGCAAGCGGGAGGCGACATGAGCGGGCAGGAACGCAAAGTCAAGGGATCGGACCTGTTCGTCGCGGCGCTTGAGAACGAAGGCGTCGATCGCATCTTTGGCGTGCCCGGTGAGGAAAATCTCGACCTTGTCGAGTCGCTACGCACCTCCAAAATCGAGCTGGTCCTGACGCGCCACGAGCAAGCCGCTGCCTTCATGGCGGCGACCCATGGAAGGCTCACCGGCAAGCCCGGCGTTTGTCTCTCGACCCTCGGCCCCGGCGCGCTCAATCTCTCCACCGGCGCGGCCTATGCGAATCTCGGCGGCATGCCGATGATCCTGATCACCGGGCAGAAGCCGATCATGAGCAGCCGGCAGGCGCGCTTCCAGATCGTGGACGTGGTCGCGACGATGAAGCCGCTGACAAAATTGTCGCGGCAGATCGTCAGTGCGTCCTCGATCCCGACCGTGGTGCGCGATGCGTTCCGCGTGGCGATGGAAGAGCGGCCGGGACCGGTACATCTCGAATTGCCCGAGGACATTGCGGGCGACGAGGTCGAGGCTGTTCCGGTGATCCCGATCCACCCGATCGAGATCCCCGTCGCGCATCGCGCCGCGCTCGACCGGGCCGCCGGGATGATCCTGGCCGCAAAGCGTCCGCTGGTGATGATGGGCGCGGCAACCAGCCGGCCGCGGTCCACCCACGGCATCGCGAGCTTCGTGCGGCGGACCGGCATTCCGTTCTTCACCACGCAAATGGGCAAGGGCACCGTGCCCGGCGGCACCAATCTCTATATGGGCACTGCGGCGCTGTCCGAGCGCGACTATGTCCATGATGCCATCGACGCCGCCGATCTGATCATCGCGATCGGCCATGACCCGATCGAGAAGCCGCCCTTCATCATGGGTCCATCAGGACCGAAGGTCATTCACGTCAGTTACACGTCGGCCAGCGTCGAACTGGTCTATTTCCCCGATGCCGAGGTCGTCGGCGACGTCGGCCCGAGCCTGGAGCTTCTGGCCGACCGGCTCGAAGGCAAGCTGCCGCAGGCGGCGGCGCTGCTGCCATTGCGGGAGCAGATCCTCAACCACATCGCCGATCGCGCCACCGAGACGCGCTGGCCGCCGACACCGCAGCGCATCGTGCACGACATCCGCCAGGTCATGCCCGAGAACGGCATCGTCGCGCTCGACAACGGCATGTACAAGATCTGGTTCGCCCGCAACTACCGCACGCGCGTCGCCAACACGCTCTTGCTGGACAATGCTCTGGCGACGATGGGCGCCGGCCTGCCGTCGGCGATGATGGCCGCGATGCTCTACCCCGACCGTCGCGTGCTTGCGGTCGCCGGTGATGGCGGCTTCATGATGAACAGCCAGGAGATGGAGACGGCGGTTCGCCTCAAGCTCAATCTGGTCGTGCTGGTGCTGGAGGACAACGCCTACGGGATGATTCGCTGGAAGCAGGCCGTTGATCATTTCGCCGATTACGGCATGACTTTCGGCAATCCCGACTTTGCGCTTTACGCCAAGGCGTACGGTGCCAAGGGCCATCGTATTGCGAGCATCGAAAGCTTTGGTCCGACCCTTGAGGCCGCCTTCAAGGAGGGCGGTGTGCACTTGGTCTCGATCCCGATCGACTATTCAGAGAACGTGCGGGTGCTGGTCGAGGAGCTGCGCGCGCATGAGAAGGCGAAGGTGTGAGGCCTCGTCTCTGCGCTGCAACGCCAAGCGCGTTGCAGCGCGTCCGGGACACCAGAGGAGCGGCCGCACTTGTCTCGCGCGCCCCAATCACGGAAACTCGGCATCCAACCAACCACAGGAATAAGACATGACTCGCGTTCGCTGTATCACCGAGATGGGCATGGGCGTCGACGTCCACGGCCGGGACGCCACCAAGGCGGCGAAGCGCGCCGTGTCGGATGCCATCAGGCATTCGAGCCTTGGCTTCTTCCGGATGATCGGCAAGACCGCGAACGACATGTTCGTCGACGTCACCATCGGCGTGCCCAATCCCGAGGCTGTCGACAAGGAGGCGGTTGCGAAGGAGCTTCCCTACGGCACCGTGACCGTTACCGCAGTCAAGGGCGGCCTCGAAATTCCCTCGGCCACGGAAGTGGCCAACGATCCTATCCTCATTGCCAACGCCGCTGTCATCGTCAGCTTCGACAAGGACTGAGCCGGTGTCCGACAGCAGTGAAGCGTTGCTGGATCGTCCGATCTGGAGCGCGTTGACGACGAGCCAGAAGCATCTGGCGGAGGGAGGCCCTCGGGCGTTGCGCTATCCCGTGGACATGACACCGTTCGCCGACATGGTGGACATGTCGGCGGCAAGCTTTGCTGCGCTCGGCGATCTCATGGCGCCTTCGCAGGTTGCCGCGCTGTTCACACCGGAGCCGGTCGAGGTCCCCGCTGGGTTCAACGTCGTGATTGCACAGAGCGGTGATCAGATGATCGGCTCGCCCGCCGATAGTCCGTTGCGTGACGCCGAGATCGTGAGGCTTGGGGCTGCTGACGTGCCCGCAATGATGTCGCTCGTAGCGCTGACCAAGCCCGGCCCGTTCGCCGCGCGCACGCATGAGCTCGGGACGTTCCTCGGCATTCGCGACGGCGGCAAGCTGGTCGCGATGACCGGCGAGCGGATGAAGCCGGGCAAGTTCGTCGAGATGACCGCGGTCTGCGTCCATCCTGATTATCGCGGGCGCGGCTACGCGCAGGCGCTGCTTGCGGCCGTCGCGCGCCAGATCGAGGCGCGCGGCGAAATTCCGTTCCTGCACGTGTTTTCGAACAACAGTTCCGCGATCGCACTCTACGAGCGGCAGGGCATGCGTCTCCGTCGCCGCCTGCACGTCACGGCGTTCATGAAGCAGGGGTGACGGCCCGGCGGCATGCGCCGGACCGCAGCATGATCCGGAAAAGTACGAAGCGGTTTTCCCTCGCGACATCAGCGGAACGCGTTTGCGCGGAGATCATGCTCAAACAAGAATCCAGAGCGCGACGATGAAGTCGCGCTTTGATCCTCACGTCGAATAGTCGACGAGCAGCGCGCTCGATGCGTTGGAGGACGCAGCGTTGCCGCTGGAGCTGTAGGAGGTCGACTGGCTGGTCGCGTTCTGGAGCAGCGAGATCAGCTCCTTCATCAGCTCTGCGGTGGTGGCCGAAGACGAGCTGGACGAGGAATCCGACGAGGAGGTCGAAGACGTCGAGTCCGTGCTGCTGGTGCTCGATGAGGCGCTGCTGCCATCCGACGGGGGCGGCGGCCCGCCGGCGCTGCCGGAGAACGTATTGGCGAAGACGTTCTTCAGCTCGCTGGCCTGGCTGCTGGTCAGCTTGCCGTTCGACACCTCGTTCTGGATGAGGTCGTCGATCTTGGACTGCATCTCGTCAGCCGAGGGCGGCGACGAGGAGCTCGAGCTCGATGCGCCGCTCTTCATCGCCGAATCGATGTCGTTGAGCGCAGACGAGAGCGCGGACTCGTCGCTCGACGAGATGGTGCCCGCCGAGACTTCCTTGGTGAGCTCGCTCTTAAGGCGGTCGAGTGGGGAGTAGGAATTGGTGGTCGTTGCGGAGATCGAGGTCATTGCCGGTCACCCTTGATGGAGTTGAAGATACGCTGAACATGGCTGTGAGGCTAAAGGTCGCGCGATTAACGAGGTCTTGCCGCGGGGATTGCTGGTGTTTTCGTTGTGTTGCTCGCGCGGAGACGAACACGTGGCGAAACAAAAATAGCGGGATGGCCGGTTCGGCCGGAGCCTCGCATGTGCGGGCTTCCCCCCGGCCGATTCGTTGCTATATCCATCGCAATCATCTCGGGGAGGAGCCAATCCATGGACGTCAGGACACCAGATTTTTCCGCGGCGCGGACTGCGATGCAGCGCTACGTCGATCAGGAGATCATTCCCGGCGTGTCATGGGCGGTGTTGCGTGGCCGTGATGTCGTCGACCAGCGATGCGTCGGCTTTGCCGATCGCGAGGCGAAGACGGCGCTGCGGCCCGACCATATCTTCCGGGCGTTCTCCAACACCAAGATCTTCGTCACCTCTGCGATCATGCTGCTGGTGGAGGAGGGCCGCATTGGGCTGGATGAACCGATCGAAAAAGTTCTGCCGCAGCTCGGCAATCGCAAAGTGCTGAAGCAGGGGGCTTCCAGCCTTGCCGATGTCGAACCGGCGATAAGCCCGATCACGATCCGCCAGCTTCTGACGCACACGTCCGGTCTCAGCTACGGCATCTTCGATCCGGGATCTGTGCTGTTCAAAGGCTACAACGATGCGGGTGTGCTCAATCCGCTGACGCCGCTGACCGACATGATCGACCAGCTCGCCGATCTGCCGCTGTCCTATCATCCCGGCACCAGCTGGGAATATTCCGTGGCGACCGATGTGCTCGGCCACATTGTGGAGGTCGTTTCGGGCAAGCCGCTCGATGCGTTCCTCAAGGCACGAGTTTTCGATCCGCTCGGCATGACCGATACCGGCTTCGCGGTGCCCGAAGCGCAGCAAGGCAGGCTGGTTGCGCACTACACCGGCGCCGACGTGCTCGATCCGATGAAGCCTGGCCTCACGCGAGCCGAGAATCTGCCTTACCCTCAGGCCTATCGGCGGTCATTCCCGCGGCTGTCGGGCGGCGGCGGGCTGGTTTCGACCCTGCCTGACATGCTGGCCCTGGTGAAGGCGCTGGTGCCCGGGCCGGATGCGCTGCTGAAGCCTGACACGCTGCGGCAGATGATGACCAACCAGCTGCCGGAGGGCCAGACGATCCGCTTCGCCAATCTCGGCCCGATACCAGGCAAGGGCTTTGGCCTTGGCGGCGCCGTCACCTTTGCCCCGACGCCATTCGATCCACCGAACTCCGCCGGCGAATTCCAGTGGGGAGGGCTCGCGGGCACCCATTGGTGGATCTGCCCTGCGGCCAATACCGCGGGCGTCCTGATGGCCCAGCGCCACATGGGCTTCTGGAATCCGTTCTTCTTCGAGTTCAAGCGTCTGGCGTACCAGGCGGTCGGAGCCTGAGCGCGGAAAAATTGTTCGGCCCAGCGAATCCTTTCGCGCCATCGGGCCCTCCTACTGGTCGAGGTATTCCGCCTCGGCTCGATCAGGAGGATGCGATGGCATTTTACAGGAAGAACATTGGTGGCCTTCACCAGGCGGTGCGGGTTGCCGCAGGGATCGGCGTGACGGTTGCGGCCTTGGTTTATCTCACCGGCCCCGCGGCATGGCTGGTTGCATTTGCCGGCGCCGGTTTCGCGCTGACCGGTCTCGTCGGCTATTGCCCGATGTGCGCGATGGCGGGCATTGGGCGGGGAGGTGTGTCGTGAGTGCTGCGGCGATATCGCCCGACCAGTTCGAGGCAGCGCGGCTCGGCGATCCCCAGGCGATCACTCGCCTGCTCGAGACGGCGCAGCCAGATATTCGCCGCTATGCACGCGCAACCTGCCGCAGCTCGGCGGATGCCGAGGACGCAGCGCAGGAGGCGCTTTGGATCCTGTTCCGCCATGTCGGCTCGATCCGCTCGCTGCTCGCCTTTTCGTCCTGGTTGTTCAGCGTCGTCCGCCGTGAATGCCTGCGGCTCGCGCGCAAGGCGGGCCTTGCGCCGGCGATCGACGAAAGCGAGGCGGAGGCCAAGTTGCTCGCGCGTCCTGAGGCTGATTTACGGCTCGACGTCGCCGCGGCGTTCGAGGCGCTGCCGCCGCACTATCGCGATGTCGCGCTGATGCGCGACGTCAAGGAAATGACCATCGATGAAATCGCCGAAGCGCTCGGCGCGACGCGGCAAACCGTAAAGGCGCGCCTGCATCGCGCCCGCGCCTTGATGCGCGAATATCTGACGAGGTAAGCCATGGCCGATTATCAAACACCCGAAGATCTGAAATCGATCCCGGCCTTTGTCGTGCTTGCACCGGTCGAGGCCAACGCGTTCCTCGCGTTCAACCATGCGGTCGAGCGCAAGGACGGATTGATCCCGCCGAAATATCGCGAGCTGATCTCTCTCGCGGTCGCGCTCACCACGCAATGCGCTTATTGCCTCGACGTCCATACGGCGCAGGCCGCGAAAGCCGGTGCCACGCGCGAGGAAGTCGCGGAAGCGTCGTTGATTGCGGCAGCAGTGCGCGCTGGCGGTACGCTCGGCCACGCGCTGCTGGCGCAGCGGCTGTTCGCGCGGCATAAGGAGGCTGGATGAACAAGCGTTGGTTGGAGACCGAAGCGCACACGTGAACACCTATCTCGGCCTCGACGGATTTCGCTTCGGCTGGGTCGCCGCGTGGATCGATGATCGTGGCGGGCACGGCTTCGACTATTCGCCGGGCCTCACGCGCTTGCTAGCGATGCCACATGCACGCGCGATGATCGACATGCCGATCGGGTTGAAGCCGAGCGGCTACAGGGAATGCGATTTGCGTGCGCGCGAGATGGTCGGCCCCGCGGTGTTTCTCGGGGCCCGCCGCGACCTCTGGACATTTCCCGACATGGCTGCGGCCAACAGGCACTATTGGGAGCACGAGGGCAAAGGGAAGGGCGTGTCGGCCCAGCTCTGGAATATCGCCGACAAGATCCGCGAGGTCGATGAGATCATGACGCCGGCACTGCAAGACACGATCGGCGAGGCGCATCCCGAATTGATCTTCTGGAATCTCGTAGGGCAACGCCGGCTTGCAAGAAAAACATCGTTGGACGGCCGCGAGCAGCGCATCGCGCTGCTGGCCCAGCGCGGCTTCACGCGCCTGCCAAAGTGGCTGACCCAGCGTCATGGCACCGGCATTGGCCGCGATGATCTGATCGACGCCTGCGCTTGCGCGGTCGCGGCGCGCGACAGCACGCAGCGTGTTGGAGGAGAGGAGATCGATCCACGCCGACTGCGGATGGAAATCAATTACTGACTCGCCGGCGGAGGGGCAGGTGCAGGAAAAACAGGCAAATTATTTGAACCATGCAGGAACTGGCGTTGGTCGTCCCGCGTTCCCCGTGCGAACCTGATGGAGAGAAGCTCGCGCGATGCGTGATGCCAGCCAGTTCGCGACAGCGATGCTCGCGCTCGTTTTCACCGGAGCATTGCTCATCACCGGGCAGCTTTTCGTAGAACAACGCGCACAAAGGGAAGCGGTCTACGTCGTCAATCATCTGCTGCGGCCATTGTAGTTTTGACAGCTTGGCCTTGCACCGTTCGTTCGCGCGTCTAGATTAGACGGCATGTCACGCACGAAGCCGGGGTTCCGATGCCTGATCTGTCCGCCTTCCCGATCACTAAGCGGTGGCCTGCCAAGCACCCCGAGCTGCTTCAGCTCTATTCGCTGCCGACACCGAATGGTGTGAAGGTCTCGATCATGCTGGAGGAGATCGGGCTGCCTTATGAGGTCCATCTCGTCGACTTCGGCAAGGACGATCAGAAGACGGTCGAATTCCTCTCACTGAATCCCAATGGCAAGATCCCGGCGATCCTCGATCCCAACGGCCCTGGCGGCAAGCCGCTGCCGTTGTTTGAGTCCGGCGCGATCCTGCAATATCTCGCGGAGAAGACCGGCAAGCTCTTGCCGCTGGACGCTGCGCGCCGCTACCAGGCACTTCAATGGCTGCATTTCCAGATGGGCGGCATTGGGCCGATGTTCGGCCAGGTCGGCTTCTTCCACAAATTTGCCGGCAAGGATTACGAGGACAAGCGTCCGCTCGAGCGTTACGTCAATGAGTCCAAGCGCCTGCTTGGTGTGATGGAGGCGCATCTTTCCGGCCGGCAATGGTTCATGGATGACGACTATACCATCGCCGACATTTCCATGCTCGGCTGGGTACGCAACCTCATCGGCTTCTACGGCGCCGGCGATCTCGTTGCATTTACCGAGTTCAAGTCGGTCGGTGCCTGGCTCGAACGCGGACTGGCGCGTCCTGCGGTTCAGCGAGGGCTCAATATTCCGAAGAGGCCGTAAGCTGCCCGGCTAGAACAGCCGCCCGCCGTTCGGCACCGGCTTGCTCGGCTGCATCAGCACGACCTTGCCGTCGGCATCGGGGAAGCCGAGCGTGAGCACCTCCGAGACCACAGGTCCGATCTGGCGCGGCGGGAAATTGACGACCGCGGCGACCTGCTGTCCGACCAGCGTTTCGAGCGGATGATTCTCGGTGATTTGCGCCGAGCTCTTGCGCACACCGATAGTAGGGCCGAAGTCGATCCACAGCCGCCAGGCCGGCTTGCGCGCCTCGGGGAACGGCTTGGCATCGACGATGGTGCCGACGCGGATATCGACCGCGAGGAAGGTGTTGAAGTCGATGGTTGGCGAGGCTGATGCGGCGGGATCGTGGGTGACGTGCATGGTCGGTCCGTTCAGGGATGTCGAAAGCGTCGTTCGCAATATTGTCGCGCGATCAGGAGTTTCGTACAACGCCATAGCACGTCACGACGCATGCGCGAGGATCGTCTTGCCCAACATCATCTACGGCATCAAGAACTGCGACACCATGAAGAAGGCGCGCGCCTGGCTCGATACCCATGGCGTCGCCTACGAGTTCCATGACTACAAGGCCGCGGGCGTCGGGAAGGACAAGCTCAAGCAATGGAGCGACAAGCTCGGCTGGGAGACGCTGCTCAATCGTGCCGGCACGACCTTCAAGAAGCTGTCCGATGCGGACAAGGAAGGCCTGACGGAAAAGAAGGCGCTGGAGCTGATGCTAGCGCAACCATCGATGATCAAGCGGCCCGTGCTCGAGATCGGTGGCAAGCTGCTGGTCGGTTTCAAGCCCGATATCTATGACAAGGAAATCAGCGCAAAATCGCGCAAGGGCTAGTTCAGCTCGATGATTTCGGCGGTGATACCAGGACCACTGGGCTGATCGGCGAATTCGACAATTTCGGCAGCCGCGATGCGGCCCGGAGCGCGGTGAAACAGGTCGCGGTCGATCACCGTGCGCAGTTTCGGACGCGGCGGCGCGTCATTTCCGCGCATCAGATTCTTGATCTCGAAGCCGCCATCCTCGCAGAAGGTCTTGAGCGAGGCGATGACGTGGCTGACCTTGTCGTCGGTGAAGAAGGGCAGCAGCAGCCGTTCATAGGCGACGACGCGGCCGTAGATGTCGTCGACGTCGGCGACGCTGTAGACCGGAAGGCCGCGCGCGACGCACTCACGATAAACCGGCATCACGAAGGGCGCGAGCCGCGGCCCGACATAGTCCTCCAGCAGGACTCCCTTGCCGGTATGGCCGTAGGCGCGCGAGATACGCGTGCCCTCGCTCTGGATGGTCAGGCGCGGCGTCGGCGTCGAATTGTCAACCGTGTAATAGATGAGGTCGGACAGCTCTTCCTCGAGCCGCGCGGGCTGATACTCCCAGATCGCCGGCGCAATCTGCTGGCGCGCATAAAGTCGCAGCCACGTGTTGAGCAGGTCACGCTGCTTGATCGACTTGACGACGGAGGGAGCGGCGCTGGCGAAATCCAAAATGCAATTCCCGGAGAACGAAACCCGGGCATCATCGCCGGAGCGGGAAAATTTTTGATGAAGGCTGGCGCGCGGGACCAAAGACCGTTAACGACGGCTTGATGACCGGTGTCTTGCGAACCGGGAAGCCGGCGGGCGACGTCTGAAAACCTCCAACTAAGGGAGCATAAGACTCCCGGTCAAAGGCCTGACCTGCTCAGCTTTCCGCCTTGCCTAACCCCCGTCACCTCCGGCATATTCCGCGCCCGGAGGCGGCGTTCCGGGAAGGCTCCAAGGCCTCCGGAAAGCCGAAGTAACAAGGACAGCCACGCGCTGTTTGCGCGGGCGGGGGGAAATCTGTTTGGCCGATGAGTTCATTCTCGAAACGGAAGGCTTGACCAAGGAGTTCGCGGGCTTCTTCGCCGTCCGCGACGTCGCGCTCAAGGTTCGCCGTGGGAGTATCCACGCGTTGATCGGCCCGAACGGGGCCGGCAAGACGACGTGCTTCAACCTTCTGACCAAATTCCTCAAACCGTCTGCCGGAAAAATCCTGTACAAGGGACAGGACATCACCGCGATGGCGCCGGCCGATGTGGCGCGCATGGGGCTGGTTCGTTCATTCCAGATCTCGGCCGTGTTCCCGCACATGACCGCGCTGGAAAACGTTCGGGTCGCGCTTCAGCGCCAGCATGGCAGCTCGTTTGATTTCTGGCGCTCGAAATCGGTGCTCAACCGATTCAACAACCGCGCGCTGGAATTGCTCAACGATGTCGGCCTCAGCGAGTTTGCCAATACGCCCGCGGTCGAGATGCCCTATGGGCGCAAGCGCGCGCTCGAGATCGCGACCACGCTGGCGCTCGATCCGGAGATGATGCTGCTGGACGAACCGATGGCAGGCATGGGCCACGAGGACATCGACAAGATCGCGGCGCTGATCAAGCGCATCTCCGCGAAATATACCATCCTGATGGTCGAGCATAATCTGAGCGTCGTCGCCAATCTCTCCGATATCATCACCGTGCTGACGCGCGGGCAGGTGCTCGCGCAGGGCCATTACGCCGACCTCACCAAGGACGAGCGCGTCAAGGAAGCCTATCTGGGAGCCGGTCATGCCTGAAACTGCAATGGCCGAGGCACCAGTGAAGGCTGCGACCGGCGGCAACATCCTCGAGGTGCGCAACCTGCAAGCCTGGTACGGCGAGTCCCACATCCTGCACGGGATCAATTTCGACGTGAAGGCGGGCGAGGTCGTGACGTTGCTGGGGCGCAACGGCGCTGGCAAGACCACCACGCTGAAGTCGATCATGGGCATCATCGGTAAGCGCGCCGGTTCGATCAAATTCAACGATCAGGACATCATTCGGGCGACGTCCGACAAGATCGCGCGCATGGGCATCGCGTTCTGTCCGGAGGAGCGGGGGATTTTCTCCAGTCTCGACGTGCGGGAGAATTTGCTGCTGCCGCCGGTGGTACGCCCGGGCGGATTGCCGCTCGAGCAGATATTCGACCTGTTTCCGAACCTGAAGGAGCGGCTCAACAGCCAGGGCACCAAGCTGTCCGGCGGCGAGCAGCAGATGCTTGCGATCGCGCGCATCCTGCGCACCGGCGCGAGCTTCCTGATGCTGGACGAGCCCACCGAAGGTCTCGCGCCTGTCATTATCCAGCAGATCGGCCACACCATTGCGCGGCTGAAGAAGGAAGGCTTCACGATCCTTCTGGTCGAGCAGAACTTCCGTTTCGCGTCCACCGTTGCCGACCGCTATTACGTGGTCGAGCACGGCAAGATCATTGACGGATTTTCGAATGCGGAGCTTGCCGCCAACATGGACAAGCTGCACACCTATCTCGGCGTTTAGGACGGCCCAAAGTGGAGCGGCCAAGAGAAACGGCGAAGAGAAAATTCACGAGGGAAGTCACATGAAAAGGTCGATTGCTTCGTTGTTGCTCGGCACGGCATTGGCGGTGACCACCGCTGGCGCAGCCTTCGCGCAGGACAAGACCGTCAAGATCGGTGCGCTGTCCGATCAGTCCGGTCTCTACGCCGATCTCGGTGGACCCGGCTCGACGCTCGCAGCCCAGATGGCCGTTGAAGATTCCGGCCTCGCTGCGAAGGGCTGGAAGATCGACGTCATCTCGGGCGATCACCAGAACAAGCCCGACATCGGCACCGCGATCGCGCGGCAGTGGTTCGACGTCGACAAGGTCGACATCATCGTCGACGTGCCGAACTCCGGCGTGGCTCTCGCCGTCAACAACGTCGTCAAGGAAAAGAACGGCGTCTACATCAATTCAGGTGCGGCGACCTCGGACCTGACCAACGCGCAGTGCTCGCCCAACACTGTGCACTGGACCTACGACACCTACATGCTGGCCCATACCACCGGCCAGGCGCTTGTGAAGGCCGGTGGCGACACTTGGTTCTTCCTGACCGCGGATTACGCCTTCGGTGCAGCGCTGGAGCGTGACACCACCGCGGTCGTCACCGCCAATGGCGGTAAGGTGGTCGGCGGGGTCAAGCATCCTCTCAACACGCCGGACTTCTCCTCTTTCCTGCTTCAGGCCCAGGCGTCCAAGGCCAAGATCATCGGTCTTGCCAATGCCGGCGGCGACACCACCAACACGATCAAGCAGGCGGCCGAGTTCGGCATCGGCAAGGGCGGTCAGAAGCTCGCAGCGCTGCTGCTGTTCCTCACCGACGTCAAGGCGATCGGCCTCGAGACCGCGCAGGGCCTCAACTTCACCGAGACGTTTTACTGGGACATGAACGACCAGACCCGCGCCTTCTCCAAACGCTTCGCCGAAAAGATGAAGAACAGCGCTCCGCCGACCATGGTGCAGGCGGGCGTCTATGCGGGCGTGCGCCACTATCTCAAGGCGCTGGAAGCGCTCGGCGGCAATCCGCATGACGGCGTCAAGATCGTCGAGAAGATGAAGTCGATGCCGACGGAGGACGACCTGTTCGGCAAGGGCGAGATCCAGCCCAACGGCCGCACCATCCACAGCGCCTATCTGTTCGAGGTGAAGAAGCCCTCCGAGTCCAAGGGACCGTGGGATTTCTACAAGCTCGTCGGCGCGGTGCCGGGCGACCAGGCCTTTACGCCGCTGTCCGAGAGCAAGTGCGCGCTGCTCAAGAAGTAAGACCAACAGCCCGCCGGCTGCCAGCCGACGGGCAACTCTAGGGAACGCCGAAGGGACTGGGTGCTGGATCGATGCAGGCTCTCTACGCACAGCTACTGGTGGGACTGATCAACGGCTCGTTCTACGCGCTGCTCAGTCTCGGGCTCGCCGTGATCTTCGGCATGCTCAACATCATCAATTTCGCCCACGGCGCGCTCTACATGATGGGCGCCTTCATGGCGTATTTCCTGCTGAACCTCGGTGGCATCAATTACTGGTGGGCGCTGCTGCTGGCGCCTATCATCGTCGGCATCTTCGGCATGATCCTGGAACGGACCATGCTGAAATTCCTGACCGGGCTCGACCATCTCTATGGCCTGCTTCTGACCTTCGGCATCGCATTGATCGTGCAAGGCGTGTTCCAGAACTATTTCGGGTCGTCCGGCCTGCCTTATGCCATTCCGGATCAGCTCAAGGGCGGCATGAATCTCGGCTTCATGTTCTTACCCGTCTATCGCGGCTGGGTTGTCATCTTCTCGCTGGTGGTGTGTCTGGCCACCTGGTTCCTGATCGAGAAGACGCGGCTTGGCGCTTATTTGCGCGCCGCCACTGAAAATCCGACGCTGGTGCGCGCCTTCGGCATCAACGTGCCGCGCATGATCACACTGACTTACGGCCTCGGTGTGGGCCTCGCCGCGCTCGCCGGCGTGCTCTCGGCGCCGATCAATCAGGTGCGGCCGCTGATGGGCGCCGACCTCATCATCGTAGTCTTCGCGGTGGTGGTGATCGGCGGCATGGGATCGATCATGGGCTCCATCATCACCGGCTTCGCGCTCGGTGTGATCGAGGGCCTGACCAAGTATTTCTACCCCGAGGCCTCCAACACCGTCGTGTTCGTGCTGATGGTGCTGGTGCTCTTGGTGAAGCCAACGGGATTGACGGGAAGGGCAGCCTGATATGACAGCCTTGACGGACGACACGCTGCCGGTGACCCCGCGCGCGATGCGCGACGAGATGATCTTGTTCGTGGTGATGGCGGTGTTGCTGGCCGCCGTGCCTTTCAGCGGCATCTACCCGTTCTTCGTGATGCAGGCGCTGTGCTTCGCGCTGCTCGCCTGCGCCTTCAATCTTCTGATCGGCTATGGCGGACTGCTGTCTTTTGGCCATGCGATGTTCATGGGAACGGCCGGCTATTGCAGCGCGCATGCGCTGAAGGTGTGGGCGCTGCCGCCGGAGCTCGGCATTCTGGTCGGTATTGCCGCGGCTTTCGCGCTCTCGATCATCACCGGCTACATTTCGATCCGCCGCCAGGGCATCTATTTCTCGATGATCACGCTGGCGCTGTCGCAGCTCCTGTACTTCATCTACCTCCAGGCACCGTTTACTCACGGCGAGGACGGCATCCAGGGCATTCCGCAAGGGCACATGTTCGGCGTGCTCGATTTGTCCAAGCCAACGGTGCTCTACTACGTGGTGATGGTCGGTTTCCTTGCGGGTTTCCTGCTGATCTATCGCATCATCAACTCACCGTTCGGTGAGGTCCTGAAGTCGATCCGTGAGAACGAGCCGCGCGCCATCTCGCTTGGCTACCGGACCGATCAGTACAAGTTTCTGGCGTTCATCCTGTCGGGGACGCTGGCAGGCTTTGCCGGTGCGCTGAAGGTGTTCGTTGCACAGAATGCTTCGCTCACTGACGTGCACTGGTCGATGTCCGGCGAGGTCGTGCTGATGACGCTGGTCGGCGGTCTCGGCACCATCTTCGGGCCTGTGGTCGGTGCCTTCGCGATCATCGCCATGCAGCAATACCTGGCGAGCTTCGGGCAATGGGTGACAGTGATCCAGGGCTCGATCTTCGTGATCTGCGTGCTCACCTTCCGACGCGGCGTCATCGGAGAATTCGCGCATTACTTCCGGCGCTCGCTTTAACGCATTGATCTAAGGTCAGTTTCCCTATTGCGCGAAAGCGGTGGATGATCCGCCCCCACGGGTGCGAGATGACGCGCCCGCAGATCGAAAATGGTCTATGACGGTTTTATGACAGGTCAATCGGGCCTGTCATTTCCAACCGGTAGACTACCCGCATGCTACGATGGTTTCGCGCTTTCCTGCCCAAGGAAGAACGGTTCTTCGACCTGTTCGACCGCCACGCCCAAACCGTGATCCAGGGTGCAATCGCACTCCAGGGCGTGCTGAAAGGCGGCGAGGAAACGCCGGTCTATTGCCAGCGCGTCAGCCAGTTCGAGAACGACGCTGATAACGTCACCCGCGAGGTGCTGACGGCGGTGCGACGCACCTTCATCACGCCGTTCGACCGCGGCGACATCAAGAACCTCATCACCTCGATGGACGATGCCATCGACCAGATGCAGCAGACGGCCAAGGCGGTGATGCTGTTTGAGGTCCGCAGCTTCGAGCCGCCGATGCGCGAGATCGGCGCGCTGCTGATCGAATGCGCCAATCTGGTCGGACGCGCGCTGCCGCTGATGCAGGCGATCGGCAAGAACGTTGCGATGCTGACTGCGATCACGGAAGAGCTGACCAAGCTCGAGGGCCGAGTCGACGATCTCCACGACATCGGAATGAAGGAGCTGTTCCTCAAGCACCGCAATGGCAACGCGATGGATTTCATCGTCGGTGTCGAGATCTACGACCATCTTGAGAAAGTGGCCGATCGCTTCGACGACGTCGCGAACGAGATCAACAGCATCGTCATCGAGCAGGTTTAGGGCAGGGCCGCGCCGTGGATGTTGCGTTGGGTCTCCCTGTCCTGATCGGATTGATCGCCGTCGCGCTGCTGTTCGACTTCCTGAACGGCTTGCACGACGCCGCAAATTCGATCGCGACTATCGTCTCGACCCGGGTGCTGCGGCCGCAATTCGCGGTGTTCTGGGCCGCGTTCTTCAATTTCGTCGCCTTCATGGTGTTCGGCCTGCACGTAGCCCAGACCATCGGTACCGGCATCATCGATCCCGCGATCGTCGATGCGCAGGTGATCTTCGCAGCGCTTGTCGGTGCCATCGTCTGGAACCTCGTGACCTGGGCGCTCGGCATCCCGTCCTCGTCCTCGCATGCGTTGATTGGTGGCCTCGTCGGCGGCGGCATGGCCAAGGCGGGGATTTCAGCGGCAGTGTGGAGCGGCCTGTCCAAGACCGTGCTGGCGATCGTGCTCTCGCCGTTGGTCGGCTTCCTGCTTGCGATGATGCTGGTTGCCATCGTGTCATGGCTCTCGGTGCGCTCGACGCCGTTTGCAGTCGATCGCGCTTTCCGTATCCTGCAATTCGCTTCCGCCTCGCTCTATTCGCTCGGCCATGGCGGCAATGATGCGCAAAAGACCATGGGCATCATCGCGGCGCTGCTTTATTCGCAAGGCCAGCTCGGCGGCGAATTCACGGTGCCATTCTGGGTGGTGCTGTCCTGCCAGGCGGCAATGGCGCTGGGCACGCTGATGGGAGGCTGGCGCATCGTCCGCACCATGGGCCTGCGCATCACAAAACTGACGCCGATGCAGGGCTTTTGTGCCGAAACCGGCGGCGCCGCGACCCTGTTCATGGCAACCTTCCTCGGGGTTCCGGTCTCGACCACCCACACCATCACCGGCGCCATTGTCGGCGTCGGTGCAGCCCGGCGCGTTTCGGCGGTCCGCTGGAACGTCGCGAGCTCGATCGTCTATGCCTGGGTGATCACAATCCCGGCCTCGGCCATCGTCGCGGCGCTGAGCTGGTGGGCGGTCCAGCTCTTCAAGTAACGAGCTTCAGCCCGACGATGCCGGCCACGATCAGCCCGATGCTGGCGAGGCGGAGCGCGGTGGCGGGCTCACCGAACAGGTAAATCCCGAGCGTGGCAGTGCCGACCGCTCCGATCCCGGTCCAGACCGCATAGGCGGTTCCGACCGGCAGCGATTTGAGGGCCAAACCGAGCAGGATGACGCTGCCGGCCATCGCGGCAAGCGTGATGGCGGACGGAACAAGCCTGGAAAAGCCTTCGGTATATTTCAGGCCGATCGCCCAGGTGATCTCGAGAAGACCGGCAACGAACAGGATGCTCCAGGCCATGACGACCCTCCATTCATTGCAGGGTCGTCCCCGCTAGGCAAAGATGCTGGTGAGCAGGAAGGTCGTCCTCCCCCAAGGCCAGTAGGGCCAAGGCCGATATGGGGCTGGCCGAATGGCTCCGCAATCACCAAATGAAGCTTGATTGGGCCCATTTTCCCTGCCAAACGCTCCCGCCATGTCCGACATCGCCACCACAGCCGAATCGCCGGCCCGTTCTCCGCTTGCCGCAGAAGTGTCACGGCGGCGCACCTTTGCGATCATTTCGCACCCGGACGCCGGCAAGACCACGCTGACTGAAAAACTGCTGCTGTTCGGCGGCGCCATCAATCTCGCCGGCCAGGTCAAGGCCAAGGGCGAGCGGCGGAACACACGTTCGGACTGGATGAAGATCGAGCGCGAGCGCGGCATCTCCGTCGTGACCTCGGTCATGACCTTCGAGTTCGAGGGGCTCGTGTTCAACCTGCTGGACACGCCGGGCCACGAGGACTTTTCGGAAGACACTTATCGCACGCTGACCGCGGTCGACTCCGCCGTCATGGTGATCGACGCCGCCAAGGGCATCGAGGCGCGGACGCGCAAGCTGTTTGAGGTATGCCGCTTGCGCGACATTCCGATCATCACGTTCATCAATAAAATGGACCGCGAGAGCCGCGATGTGTTCGAGCTGCTCGACGAGATCGAGAAGACGCTGGCGCTCGACACCACACCGATGACCTGGCCGGTTGGCCGCGGCCGCGACTTCCTCGGCACTTATGACGTCATCAATGGCGGCGTCCGCCTGCTCGAAGGCGGCGGCGCCAAGACCGGTGCGGCGCAGCAGATCGAGATCGCCGAGCTGGCCAAGCTCAATGCCAATCTCGACGCCTCTGCCGTGAAGGACGAACTCGAACTCGTCACCGAGGCATCGAAGCCGTTCGAGCTCGATGCGTTCCGCGAGGGCCACCTGACGCCGGTCTATTTCGGCAGCGCGCTGCGCAATTTCGGCGTCGGCGATCTCCTGGAAGGCCTCGGCAAGTTCGCGCCTGAGCCGCGCGCGCAAGATAGCGACCAGCGCAAGGTCGAAGCGACCGACCCGCGCATGAGCGCCTTCGTGTTCAAGATCCAGGCGAACATGGATCCGAACCATCGCGACCGCATCGCGTTCGCGCGCCTCTGCTCCGGCAAGCTCAGTCGCGGCATGAAGGCCAAGCTGGTGCGCACCGGCAAGAGCATGCCGCTGTCGAGCCCGCAATTCTTCTTCGCCCAGGACCGCTCGGTCGCGGACGAGGCCTTTGCCGGCGACGTCGTCGGTATTCCCAATCACGGCACGCTGCGGATCGGCGATACGCTGACTGAGGGCGAGGATTTCAATTTCGTCGGCGTGCCGAGCTTCGCGCCCGAAATCGTCCGCCGCGTCCGTCTCACCGACGCGATGAAGGCGAAGAAGCTGAAGGAAGCACTGCAGCAGATGTCGGAAGAGGGCGTCGTGCAGGTGTTCCGTCCGCGCGACGGTGCGCCGGCTCTGGTTGGCGTGGTCGGCGCGCTGCAACTTGATGTGCTCAAGGCTCGGCTCGAGGCTGAATATTCGCTGCCGGTCGAGTTCGAGGTGAGCGAGTTCCAGCTCGCGCGCTGGGTCTCCTCGGAGGACCGCAAGAAGCTCGACACTTTCATCGCGGCAAACACATCCAGCATCGCCGACGACGTCGATGGCGATCCCGTGTATCTGGCACGGAACGAATTCTATCTCGGCTATACCAAGGAGCGGGCCGAAGGGATCGAGTTCACCAACGTCAAGGACGTCAAGAAGAAGGGGTAGGGCGCCGCATTCTCTTGCGCGCGAGCATGTGAACGTGCGCCGGCTTGACGCTTTCCAGAACCGTGCCACGTTTCACGAATGTGACATCGCAGGCTCAGAGCATGTGGCGCGGCATCCTCCTTTTTACGCTGTTGGCGATCTCAATCGTCGCCGCCGACGCGCAGCGTCGCCAGATCAATCCGATCCCGTTTGCGCACGAGCCGTGTAGTGTGCTCGACGGCCGGCCCTGTACGCCGTCCTATTGCAGTCCGCTCGAGCCCGGCCCCTGTATTCCCGAGATCGACTATCCCTATGGTGAGAACCTCCAGCTGACAATCGAAAGCGTCCCATCAGACGCCGATCGCGCCAAATACCAGAAGCCGGACCACGATCTCGATACGATCGGCGACCTCTTCGCCGAACTGCGCACTTGCTGGGCGCCGCCATCGGACAACGCACGGTCGGGAATGCAGATGTCGGTGCGATTCAGTTTCAACAGGGCGGGCGGTCTGATCGGCCCGCCGCGCCTCACATACGCGACCGCAGGCGTCCCGGCCGATACAAGGACGACCTATCTCAGCGCGATCAATTCTTCGCTGAACGCCTGCCTGCCATTGAAATTCACCGATGGCCTCGGCGGCGCGCTGGCCGGGCGCCCGATCGCGATCCGGTACGTCGATAATCGCGGACTTGGCAGATAGCGCATCGGTTGCGGCAGCCGCCCAATCGATGATACCTCAGAGGCAGGGGCGCTGCTTGAGGGGAGGATGTCGTGGGTCTGCTGGTCATGATCCTGGGGCTGGTGCTGTTTTTCGCCGCCCATGTTTTCACAACAAAGCGAGACGCGCGCGCGCAGGCGATCGCACGTCTGGGAGAGGGGACTTACAAGATCCTCTATTCGGTGGTCTCGCTCGCGGGACTGGCGCTGATCGTCTGGGGCTTTGGCCACTATCGCGCCGCCGGAATGATCTCCGTCTGGGAGCCGCCGGTTGCATTCAGGCACATCACGGTCGCGCTGATGCTTCCTGCCGTGATCCTGGTGGTCGCATCCTACTTGCGTGGCCGCATCTACGCGACGCTGAAGCATCCGATGCTTGCCGGCCTCAAGCTCTGGGCGGCGGCGCATCTGCTCGCCAATGGCGATCTCGGCTCCATTATCCTGTTTGGCTCGTTCCTCGGCTGGGGCGTGTATGACCGCATTTCGTTGAAGCATCGTACCGATAGCGGCGGTCCGCCGATTCCGGTGGGTGGCGTGACCAACGATCTCATCGCGATCGCGGTCGGTATCGCTGCCTATCTGGCGTTGGCATTTGCGTTCCATCCCGTCGTGATCGGTGTTCCCGTCATGGGCTAGCCGATCAGCTCAAGATGGCGCCCGCGTGCCCATGCGCGGAAGGTAACAAAAGCAACAACACGAGGACCCTCCGATGGACTGGTCGCAATCTCAGATTCCGCCGATGCGGCTCGAGGCGCGCTTTGGCGATCGTGTGGTGCCGGCGTTCATTGATCGGCCTTCCAGCTTGTGGGCAATGATCGCGCAGGCCGCTGCCCGCAACGGCAGCGGCGAAGCCCTCGTCTGCGGCGATACCAGGCTGAGCTGGCGGCAAACGGTGGAGCAGGTTGCCCGGATTGCCTCCGGGTTTCGAAAGCTCGGTCTGCAGCGTGGGGACCGCGTTGCGATCCTGCTCGGCAACCGCATCGAGTTTCCGCTGCTGTTGTTCGCTGCCGCGCACGAGGGGCTTGTCACGGTCCTGCTCAGCACGCGTCAGCAGAAGCCCGAGATCGCCTATGTCCTCGCCGATTGCGGCGCCAAGATCCTGATCCACGAGGCGGCGCTTGCCGACCGATTGCCTGGGGCGGCGGATAGCCCCGACGTGATCCATCGCATTGCGATCGACAATGATCCGGCTCTGTCGCGCTTCGACATGCTTGCCGGAAATGCCTCGGCTCCGGCACCGGTCGAGGTGAACGAAGAGGACACTGCGATGATCCTCTACACCTCAGGTACAACAGGCAAGCCGAAGGGCGCGATGCTGGCCCATAGCAACATCGTGCATTCCTCGATGGTGTTCGTGTCCTGCCTGCAATTGACTTCGGCCGACCGCTCGATTGCGGCGGTGCCGCTCGGCCACGTGACCGGCGTCGTCGCCAACATCACGACGATGGTCTGCTGCAGCGGCGCGCTGATCATCATGCCGGAGTTCAAGGCGGCCGATTACCTCAAGCTCGCGGCGCGCGAGCGCGTCACCTACACGGTGATGGTGCCGGCGATGTACAATCTCTGCCTGCTGCAGCCGGATTTCGACAGCTATGATCTTTCGAGCTGGCGGATCGGCGGCTTCGGCGGCGCGCCGATGCCGGTTGCCACCATCGAGAAGCTCAAGGCGACGATTCCGGGCCTCAAGCTTGCGAATTGCTACGGTGCGACCGAGACGACGTCGCCCTCCACGATCATGCCGGGCGAACTGACGGCGAGCCATATCGACAGTGTCGGCCTGTCGTGTCCGGGTGCGCGGATCATCGCAATGGGAACGGATGGGCGCGAGCTGCCGTCCGGCGAGATCGGCGAGCTCTGGATCCGGAGCGCCTCCGTCATCAAGGGCTACTGGAACAACCCGAAGGCGACGGCCGAGAGTTTCACCGCGGGCTTCTGGCATTCGGGCGACCTCGGCTCAGTCGACGCCGAAGGGTTCGTCCGCGTGTTCGACCGGCAGAAGGACATGATCAACCGCGGCGGGCTCAAGATCTATTCGGCCGAGGTCGAATCCGTACTGGCCGGACATCCCGCCGTGGTCGAGAGCGCGATCATCGCAAAGCCGTGCCCGGTACTTGGTGAGCGCGTCCATGCGGTCGTGGTCACGCGCGCTCAGGTCGGCAGCGACGATCTGCGGTCGTGGTGCGCCGAACGCCTGTCCGATTACAAGGTGCCGGAGACGATGGCGATCACCTCCGAGCCGCTGCCACGCAACGCCAACGGCAAGGTGCTGAAACGACAGCTGCGGGAGCTCTGGTAGGGACTCGGCGGGGCTCCGGCGTCTCCGGACTATCCCGGATCGCGCGTTAACGCCTTGATCGGCCTTGCTTTGCCTTGCCACCGCCATATCGATAGGGTATCGCCGCACGCCACGTGGGGATGGGCTTTAAGCGCGCGCGATCTGGCGTGCGCACCCGGCCGGGCATGGGATTGTCTTAAGTGTCTGAATTATTTGACGAAGTCGACGAGGAAGTACGTCGCGAACAGCTCAAAAAGCTGTGGGACAAGTATTCGCTCTACTTCGTCGCCCTGATGGTCCTGATCGTCGCGGCCGTCGGCGGCTGGCGCGGCTATCAGTACCTGGAGGCCAAGAAGGCCGCCGAGGCCGGCGGGACCTTCGAGAAGGCTGTCGAACTGTCGGAGCAGGGCAAGCATTCGGAGGCCGAGACGGCCTTTGCGGATCTCGCTGCCAAGGCCCCGTCGGGCTACCGCACATTGTCACGGCTCCGTGCCGCGGCCGAGGCGTCAGCCCGCGATCCCAAGGTTGCGGCAAAGATGTATGACGACATCGCCGCCGACCGAGGCGTCGGCAGCGAGTGGCAGGATTTGGCGAAGATCCGCGCGGCCAGCTTGATGGTGGACAGCGCGTCCTATGCTGACATGCAGCAGCGGCTGGAATCCTCTGCCGAGCCCAAATCGACCTTCCGCCACACCGCGCGCGAACTGCTGGCGCTGTCGGCCTGGCGCAACAACGACATAACTGCGGCTCGCAAATGGCTCGACGTGATCGCCGAGGATGGCGAAACGCCGCCCGGCCTGCGCTCGCGCGCAGAGGCGTTGCAGGCCTTGCTGCCGCCCGTCGCCAAAAGCTGAAGCTTGAGAGCTGACGGTTCCGAGAGCTGAGACGAGATATCGATATGCGCCGCACGCCACGTTTGATCGCAGCCGTCGTCCTGATCGCCTTCACAGGCCTTCTGGGCGGCTGCTCCAGCGGCGGATTCGATCCGAGCGATCTGCTCGACTTTCTCGACACCAAGAAGAAGCTGCCGGGCGACCGCAAGCCCGTCTTCCCCGAGGGCGTGCCGGGCCTCGAGCAGGGCGTGCCGAAGGACATGTACAAGGGCGCGCAGCAACAGCAGGACGCGCCCGCCGTAGCGGCGCTCCCGGTCGAGCCGCCACCGGCTGAGCCCGCAAAATCGTCGAAGTCCGCCAAGGGCAAGAAGGCCAAGCAGCCCGCCACCGCGGTCGCGCCAGCTGAAGCGCCGGCCGGCGAGGTCGACGGCGAGGCCCAGCCCGAGGCGGCACCGGCGCCGACCGCCCCGCCGCCCAAGCACAAGATCGTTCGCAAACGTACCACCGCGCCGCCGCCGGACCAGCAAACTGCACAGCAGCCGGCGCAACCGGCGCAGACCACCCAGCAACAGCAGACCCAGGGGGCCTTCCCGGCACCAATGCCCAGCGGCAGTTTCTCGCGCTGATATTTTTCACCGAATTGACAGGCGCAGCCTTCGCGGCGCACGAATGACCAATGTCCTTTACAATCGCCATCATCGGCCGGCCCAATGTCGGCAAGTCGACGCTGTTCAACCGCCTGGTTGGACAGAAGCTCGCGCTCGTCGATGACCTGCCGGGCGTCACCCGCGACCGCCGCGAAGGCGACGCCAGGCTCGGCGATCTCGAATTCACCATCATCGACACAGCCGGCCTAGACGAGGGCGCCAAGGGCTCGCTGACGGCGCGCATGCAGGAGCAGACCGAAGCCGCGATTGCGCAGGCTGACGCGCTGTTCTTCGTCATCGATGCCCGCATCGGCCTGACGCCAACCGATCGCGCCTTCGCCGATTTCGCCCGCAAGGCCAACAAGCCGGTCCTGCTCATCGCCAACAAGAGCGAGGGCAAGCATGGCGACGCCGGCGCGATGGAATCCTTTGCGCTTGGGCTCGGCGATCCCATCCAGATCTCGGCCGAGCACGGCGAGGGCATGGGCGAGCTCTACGACGCGCTTGCCAAGCTGATGCCCGAGCCCGTCGAGGAAGATGAGGCCGATGACGACGAGCCGCTCTCCGAGGAAGAGGCCGCGACGCGCCCGATCCGGGTGGCGATCGTCGGCCGGCCCAATGCCGGCAAGTCGACGCTGATCAATCATTTGCTCGGTGAGGAACGCCTGCTGACGAGCCCGGAGGCCGGGACCACGCGCGATTCCATCGCGGTCGAGATCAACTGGAAGGGCCGCGAGTTTCGCGTGTTCGACACGGCCGGTTTACGGCGTCGCTCGCGCATCGAGGAAAAACTCGAAAAACTCTCGGTCGCGGACGCGCTGCGCGCAGTGCGCTTTGCCGAAGTCGTCGTGATGATGATGGATTCGCAGAACCGCTTCGAGGAGCAGGATCTGCGCATCACCGACCTGATCGAGCGCGAGGGCCGCGCGGTCGTGCTCGCCGTCAACAAATGGGACCTGATGGAGACCAAGGGCGGCGGCGCGATCTCGGGTCTGCGCCGCGATGCCGATCATTGGCTGCCGCAGCTCAAGGGCGTGCCGATCGTTGCCGTCTCCGGCCTGACGGGCGAGGGCATCGATCGCCTGATGCAGGCGATCCAGGATGCCTACGCGCTCTGGAACAGGCGCGTGCCGACCTCGGCGCTGAATCGCTGGTTCGAGCAGGCAGTCCAGGCCAATCCGCCGCCGGCCGTCTCCGGCCGCCGCCTGAAGCTCAACTACATCACCCAGACCAAGGCGCGCCCGCCAAGCTTCGTCCTGTTCTGCTCGCGTGCGGACGCGATCCCGCAATCTTACTTGCGCTACCTCGTCAACTCGATGCGAGAGGCTTTCGACCTGCCGGGCACGCCGGTGCGCATCACCCTGCGTGAGAAGGCCAATCCGTTCGCCCACAAGCGCAAGCGACCGTCGTGAGCGGCGAGGCCGGCGGCGATAGCGCAAGGCGCTGCGCCAATCCGGCGCGGAGCGGTCGCGATTGCGGCTCAGACGCTCGCTGATCGTCGTCATTCCGGGCTGGTGCGCTAGCACCAGACCCGGAATCCCGAGATCCTCGGGGGCGCAATTGCGCACCATGGTTTGATGCTCCGCATCGCCCCGGGATGACCGCTATGCGGTCACTTCTTCACCAGCGGACACTCGCTGTCCTTGAGGGGCTTGGCAGCGTCTTCCGCCGAGATGGTCGAGACCAGCTTGTAATAATCCCACGGGGCCTTCGATTCCTCCGGCTTCTTCACCTCGAACAGATAGGCCGGGATGATGCGGCGGCCGTCCTCGCGGAGCGGGCCCTTGCCGAACAGCGGATCGTCGGTCGGGATTTCCTTCATCTTGGCGACGACCTTGGCACCGTCATGCGGATTACCGCCAAGGGCCTCGAGCGCCTTAAGATAGTGGATTACGCCGGCATAGTTGCCGGCCTGGGTCATGGACGGCATCGCGTGATTGCTCACCTTCTCCTGGAAGCGCTTGGACCAGGCACGGGTGCTGTCGTTCAGATCCCAGTAGAAGGATTCGGTGAAGGTCAGGCCATGCGCGGTCTTGAGGCCGAGCGAATGGACGTCGTTGATGAAGAGCAGCAGCGCAGCGAGCTTCTGGCCGCCTTCGACGATGCCGAACTCGGCTGCCTGCTTGATCGAGTTGGTGGTGTCGCCGCCGGCATTGGCAAGCCCGACGATCTTCGCCTTGGAGTTTTGCGCCTGGAGCAGGAAAGATGAAAAGTCGGAGGTGTTGAGCGGGTGCTTGACGCCGCCGAGCACCTTGCCGCCATTTGCGGTGACAACGGCGGTCGTGTCACGCTCGAGCGCGGCGCCGAAGGCGTAGTCCGCGGTCAGGAAGAACCAGGTGTCTCCGCCGGCCTTGGTCAGCGCCTTGCCGGTTCCGGTGGCGAGCATGTAGGTGTCGTAAGTGTAGGAGATGGTGTTGGCGTTACAGGCCTTGCCGGTCAGGTCGGCGCTGGCGCCGCCATTGTTGAGCAGGACCACGTTCTTTTCCTTGGCGACGTTGCTGACCGCAAGCGCCACGCCCGAGTTCGGCGTGTCGGTGATCATGTCGACCTTCTGGGTGTCGATCCACTGCCGCGCGATGTTGACGCCGACATCAGGCTTGTTCTGATGGTCGCCGCTGACGACCTCGATTTTCCAGCCCTTTGCCAGCAGGCCCGAATCCTCGACCGCCATCTTGACAGCCGCCACGGAGCCGGGGCCGCCGATGTCGGCGTAGAGGCTGGACATGTCGTTGAGCACGCCGATTGTGACAGTCTTGTCCTGGGCGTTGGCTGATGATGCAAAACCGAAAGCGGCGGCACAGGCAAGAAAGGCCGCGGAGCGGCGCGCGAACGTCGTCGTCATAAAAGGTTTCCTCCATTGTCAAATATGCGGGTGGCTCTCTTACGGAGCCTTGGTTCCGGCGGATTCCGTAGCCTGTCCTACAGCCGGCGGCAATGCGCCTAAAGCCGGATGACGCTGAGTCGTAGCGTCATCCGACGGTTAACCTTTGAGCAAATGCGTTGAGACGCTATTTCAGCGCGTCCTATGCCGGCGCGCGGAAGCTCATCAGGCTGCGCGTCTTGTAATCGTAGAACTTGCCGGTCTCGGTCCAGTCGGGGGCGCAAAGCGGCACGATAAATTCGGCGACCTGCTCGGGCGTGTCGAGCGTCGCCGGATCCTCGCCGGGCATTAAGGTCGCGCGCATGCGGGTGCGGACCGGGCCGGGGCTGAACAGATTGACGCGGATGGCCGTGTTCGCGGTCTCCTGCGCCCAAGCGCGCGCCAGCGTCTCCAGCGCGGCCTTGGAGGCGGCGTAGGGGCTGACATAGGCGGTCGCCTTGGTGGCGGCGCCTGCGGTGACGAACACGGCGCGGCCGGCGTCGGACTGCCTCAGCAGCGGCTCCATGCAGCGGATCAGCTGGAAGTTCGCGGAGACGTTGACGGCCATGACGTCGTTGAATGTCTTGAGCTCGATATGGCCGACCGGCGAGGAGGGGCCGAGCACGCCGGCATTGCCGACGAGGATGTCGAGCTTGCCGTAGCGCTCGTGCAGGCCTGCGCCGAGCCGCGCGATCCCGTCGGAATCGGTGAGGTTGAGCGGGACCAGCGTGGCGCTGCCGCCAATTTTGCGGATCTCGTCGTCGAGCTCCTCGAGCCCGCCTTGCGTGCGCGCGGTGGCAACGATATGCGCGCCGGCCTTCGCCAGCGCGAGGGCGGTAGCAAAACCAATGCCGCGCGAGGCGCCGGTGACGAGAGCGATGCGGTTGGCGAGGGGTTTTGTCATGTCCGTGTATCCACGTCTTCGCGGCGGTTTTACAGACATGCGTAACCGGGACAAGCCCGGCATGACACAATTATTGTCTCACCTTTAGTTGTCGCGAGTCAGTTGCTTAATATCGTTGTTCGTTCCGTTTTCCGACCTGCTGGGTGTTACCTTCATACCCTGCCTGAAGGCGAAGACAATGAAGCCGACCAAAAGCACTCCGCAGAGAATAGCGATGATCGTCTGCATCGGCGCGCCCTCGCGTCAGCTCGCCTCCGCCAGCAGCGACAGCTGCCGCGGTTGCGGCTCGGTCTGGGTCTGGTCGGTGAGGTGGGTCGGATAGACGCCGGTGAAGCAGTGATCCGCAAACTTCGGATTGGCGGGGTCACGGCCGGGCTCGCCCATCGCGCGGTACATGCCGTCGATCGACAGGAAGGCGAGCGAGTCGGCGCCGATGAGGTCGCGCATCTCCTCCAGCGAATGCGTCGCGGCCAGGAGGCCGCCGCGGTCGGGCAGGTCGATGCCGTAATAGTCGGGATAGAGAATTGGCGGCGAGGCGAGGCGGAAGTGCACCTCCTTGGCGCCGGCATCGCGCATCATGCGCACGATCTTCTTCGAGGTGGTGCCGCGCACCAGGGAGTCGTCGATCAGGATGATGCGCTTGCCCTCGATCGCGGCGCGGTTGGCCGAATGCTTCATGCGCACGCCGGATTCGCGGATCGCCTGCGTCGGCTGGATGAAAGTGCGGCCGACATAGTGGTTGCGGATGATGCCGAGCTCGAACGGCACGCCGGAATGCTGGCTGTAGCCGATCGCGGCAGGCACACCGGAATCCGGCACCGGCACGACGACGTCGACCGGCACGTGGCTCTCGCGCGCGAGTTGCGCGCCGAACGACTTGCGGACTTCGTAGACCGAGCGTCCGTGGACGATGGAATCCGGTCGAGAGAAATAGATGTACTCGAAGATGCAGGGGCGCGGCGCCATCGGCGGGAACGGCTTGTGGATGTCCTGGCCGTTCTCGTCGAACACGATGACTTCGCCGGGCTCGATGTCGCGCACGAAGCGCGCGCCGATGATGTCGAGCGCGCAGGTCTCCGAGGTCAGGATCGGGCAGCCGTCGAGCTCGCCCAGTACCAGCGGGCGGATGCCGCGCGGATCGCGCGCGCCGACCAGCTTCTTGTTGGTGAGCGAGACCAGCGCATAGGCGCCTTCGATCTCGCGCAGCGCGTCGATATAGCGCTCGATGAAACGGCTACGCCTGGAGCGCGCGACGAGGTGCAGGATCACCTCGGTGTCGGACGTCGACTGCATCATGGCGCCGCTCTTGACGAGCTCGCGGCGCAGCGTCAGTCCGTTGGAGAGGTTGCCGTTGTGGGCGACCGCGAGGCCGCCGGCATTGAGCTCGGCAAACAGCGGCTGCACGTTGCGCAGGATGGTGGCACCGGTCGTGGCGTAGCGCACGTGGCCGACCGCCATGGTGCCGGGCAGGCGATCGATCACCTCGCGGCGGGAGAAGGTGTCGCCGACGAGGCCGAGGCGGCGTTCCGAATGAAAGCGGCCGCCGTCGTAGGAGACGATGCCGGCGGCTTCCTGGCCGCGGTGCTGAAGGGCGTGGAGGCCGAGGGCGGTGATGGCCGCCGCGTCAGGATGTCCGTAGATGCCGAAGACGCCGCACTCCTCGCGCACCGTATCTCCGTCCAGGTCGTCCTGAAGCTCAAGCGCGGCGGAGCCGGGATCGAGATCGGTATGGGCGTCCTGGTCAGGGTGTCGCATCTCGTCCGCGCCTCTCGTTAGGGCTAAATCAACGCGCCGCAGGTTTCTCGATCAGCTTCTTCAGGCTGTCACGAGCCGGTTTGCTGTAGCCGTCGCCAGTGCCCGAAGGCTGCTGGTCGGTATCAGCTTGATCATCATCTGGTTTGTTTTTCTTGAATCTCTTCAAGATGGTGTTCTCGGGGTCGTCAGGCAAGAGGGACATCAGCCAATCCCCGGTTCCCTGGAGCACCACGCGCGACTTGGCCCCCGAGACCCAGTCCGGGCGTTGCTTGTCCGGCACCAGCCAGGTGAAGAACAGGAAGGCGACCACGACGATCAAAAGCCCGCGAGCGAGGCCAAACAGGAAGCCCAGAGTGCGGTCCAGCGCGCCAATGCGCGAATCCAGGATCATGTCGGAGATCCGGACCGTGATCACGGAGACCACGACCAGGGTACCGATGAACACACCGGCAACCACGACCACGCTCGCGATCGTGTCGTTGTTGAAATAGGTCTTCGCGGTCGGCAGCAGCTTGGAGAACGAGTACAGGGTCACGATCGCCGCGGTGCCCCAGGCAGCGATCGAGAGGATTTCGCGCATGAAGCCGCGGACCATGGCGAGCAGGCCCGAGATCAGCATCACACCGAGCAGGATCAGGTCGAGGAGTGTAACTGGCATCGGCTGGTCTGGTCCGCTCGTACGCTCAAAGGGTGCTCAGCGAATCGGTGTTTGGCCGCCGCCCTAACTGAAGGCCAGACGACGTTCCCGGCAAGGCCGCAACCACGCAATCCCATGCTGCTTTTGTGACGGCTGTATAGCGGCGGGGGCGCTTGGCGTCACCTCCAGCTAACCCTCTCCACGGCGGAATCTTGCCGGTGTGGCATTTTTCTCCGCCGGTGGGGGTGAGTCGCCGCGGCGGGAGCCCTTGGCGGCGATCTCCGCGACCAGGGTTGTGAGGCTGTTGACCGCGTTCAGGGTCAGTCCGGCATCACCGCTCGCCTCGCCGCCGCGGGCCGATTCGGGCAGCACCGCGCGCTTGAACCCCAGCTTGGCCGCTTCCTTGAGCCTCGCAGGGGTCTGCGCCACCGGGCGGATGACGCCAGAGAGCGAGATCTCGCCGAAATAAACGGCATCGGTGGGTAACTGCGCATTAACCAGCGACGACACCAGCGCGGCGGCCGCGGCCATATCGGCCGCCGGCTCGTGGATGCGCAGGCCACCGGCGACGTTCAGATAGACGTCGTGGCCGGACAGCTTGACGCCGCAATGGGCCTCCAGCACCGCCAGCACCATCGAGAGCCGGCTCTGGTCCCAGCCGACCACCGCCCGGCGCGGGGTGCCGAGCGAGGTCGGCGCCACCAGCGCCTGCAATTCGACCAGGACGGGCCGCGTGCCCTCGATGCCCGCAAAGACTGCGGTGCCGGGCGTGCCGAGATCGCGCTCGGAGAGAAACAGCTCCGACGGGTTGGTGACTTCGCGCAGGCCAAGACCCGTCATCTCGAACACGCCGATCTCGTCGGTCGGACCGAAGCGGTTCTTGACCGCGCGCAGGATGCGGAATTGCTGCGAGCCTTCGCCCTCGAACGACATTACGGCATCGACCATGTGCTCGACCACGCGGGGGCCGGCGATCTGGCCGTCCTTGGTGACGTGACCAACCAGGATGATGGCGGCGCCCGTCTTCTTGGCGAAACGAATGAGCGCCTGCGCCGAGGCGCGCACCTGCGTCACCGTGCCGGGCGCTGATTCCACCGTGTCGGTCCACATCGTCTGGATCGAGTCGATCACGATCAGCCGGGGCACGGCGCCTTCGGACAACGTCGAGACGATATCCTCGACCGAGGTCTCCGCCGCGAGCTGGACCGGCGCATCCGACAATCCGAGCCGCTCGGCACGCAGCCGCACCTGGGCGATGGCCTCTTCGCCCGAGATATAGACGATGCGGTGCCCGGCGCGCGCCATCAGGCTGGTTGCCTGCGTCAGCAGCGTCGATTTGCCGATGCCGGGATCGCCGCCGACCAGCAACACCGAGCCGCGGACGAAGCCGCCGCCGGTGACGCGGTCGAGCTCGGTCATCCCGGAAGACATCCGCGGCGCCTCCGGGCTTTTGCCCGCAAGGCTCTCCAGCGCAAACGTCCGCCCCTTGCGCTTGGAGCGGATCGAGACCGGCACGCTGCCACTGCTGTCTTCCTCGGCGAGCGTATTCCACTCGCCGCAGGACTCGCACTTGCCCTGCCAGCGGTTATAGGCCGCGCCGCAGTTCTGGCAGACGAAGGAAAGCGTGTTCTTGGCCATGGGTATGGTGAGTCGGAGGTTACAAATGCGCTGATAGCACGGAATGGTGGGCTGCGCGGGCGGCCGTGAGCGCTTCCATGAGCCCAATCCCCCGCAGCCGATACACCCTTTGTTAGCTCTACGCCGCCGCTCCACACCGGACTTTGCCAAATGTTAGCGGACGCGGGTCCAGTTTCGGCACCAGGACGGGGTGGCGAAAACGAATGACTGTTATCTTGCGCATATGGCTCGTTGTGGGCATCGCCTGCGGCATGGTTGCGCCGGCCGGCTGCGCCGTTGCGGCCGATGCAAAGCCGCTCAACATCGTCTTCGTGAACCCCGGCAAGACCGGCGAGGTCTATTGGGACATGGTCGCGCAGACCATGCAGGCCGCCGGCCGCAGGCTCAATGCCAACGTCGAGGTGCTCACCAGCGAACGCAATTACCGCACCATGCAGGAGCTCGGCCTCGGCGCGGTCGCACGTGCCGACAAGCCCGACTTTCTCATTCTCTCGAACGAGGAGTCCGCCGCCGTTCCGGTTCTGGAGGCGGCCGAGGCGGCGGGGATCAAAACGCTTCTGCTGTCCAACTCGTTGATCGGCGAAGACGCAAGGCGCCTTGGTCCGGCGCGAGCCAAGCTCAAGAACTGGCTCGGTGACATCACGGCCGATCTGACGACGGCCGGCGCTCGGATGGCAAATGCGCTGATCGGCGCGGCGCGCAACGAAAAATGGCAGAGCCCCGACGGCAAGATCCATCTGCTCGGGATCGGTGGCGACGAGATTACGCCGGCCTCGATCGCCCGCAATGCCGGCCTTCAGCTGGCGGTCGCGGCCGCGCCTGATGTCGTGGTGGACCGGATGCTGTTCGCGAACTGGACCCAGTCGGAAGCGGAGCAGGTCGCGGCCAATTATCTCGGCTGGGCGCAGCGCAAGGGCATCCGCCCCGCAGGGATCTGGGCTGGCAACGATCCGATGGCGCTGGGCGCTCTCAAGGCTGTCGAGGCGGCGGGCATTGCACCGGGCGAGGATATCCAGGTGGTCGGCCTCAACTGGTCGGAGAGCGCACTGCGCGAAATCAAGGCCGGTCGTCTGCTGCTGACGGATGGCGGTCACTTCCTGCTTGGCGGCTGGTCGATCGTGCTGTTGCGCGACTATACCGACGGCTGCGACTTCGCCGCCAACTCGCCGCATGTCGAGGTCAAGACGTCGGCGATCACGCGTGACAATCTCGGCTCCGTCGCCGCGCTGATCAAGGCCCGGGACTTCGACCGGATCGATTTTGCGCGGTTCAGGGCAAAGCCGGACCATTGCGGTCAATACGACTTCTCGGTGGACGCGCTGATCTCCTCCCTGTCGCCCCCGAGCGGCGCCGGTGAATGATGCAGGGCGGCGCTGACAAGATGAACGGTCCGACGAATTCAGCCTCATCGGGCTCGGTCGTCCGTGCGATGATCTGGGCGACCGTGCCCGTGCTGCTGCTGGTGCAGCTGCTTGCCTCGGCCGGCGTCGAGGTCTCGAGCTTCTGGTCGCAGATCAAGCAACTCGATGCCCGCATGACCCATGTCGCCGAGAGTCGGGCGGAGTTGATCGCCGAGCCGCTCTGGAAGATGCGCTACGACCAGGTCACGGGCGTGCTCAACGAGATCATGCACGATGAGACCATCGCGGCTGCCGCCGTCTATGACGATACCGGCACAGCGATCGCCAGCGTGGTGGCACGGCCGACCGTGCAGGCTCTCGCTGAAGTCTCGCGTCCGATCGGCTATAGCAACGGCAACATCTCCGTTCAGGCCGGCCGAATCGCGATCGCCTATTCCTATGCGACGCTCTATGCGGACACCGGCAGCAGGCTCGCCCTGCTTCTGGTGGTCGGCCTGCTCGGGACGGTTGCGACCGTCATCGCGATGCGGATCTCGGCCAACACCTTCATCGGCAAGCCGCTGGCCGCAATGATGTCGGCGATCCAGCGCAGCAAGCAGGACGGCCGCGCCTATCCGGCCGACGTCACATCGTCGAACGAGTTCGGCCAGCTCGCGCAGGCCTTCAACGCGATGCAGCACACGACGTCGGGTGCGCTCGACCGGCTCGGCCACATGGCCTCGCACGATCCGCTGACGGGGCTGCCCAACCGCCGCTCGCTGTCCGAACGTCTGGTGACGTTGAGCTGCGATGTGGGCTCGCCGGACGCGCTAATTGCGTTCAGCTTCATCGATCTCGACGATTTCAAGGGCATCAACGACACCTTCGGTCACGATGCCGGCGACAAGTTCCTGGTTCATATCTCCGAGCGACTGCGTGCCACGGTCGAGCCGGAGGATTGGGTCGCGCGGCTCGGCGGTGACGAATTCGTGGTCATTCGTCCTGAGGTCGGCAATGAAGCGGCCGCACAGGCTTTCGCCCGGCAATTGCTCGAGGCCATTTCCGCGCCGATCCTGCTGCATGACAAGCAAGTCGTGCCGCGTGCCAGCATCGGCCTTGCGGTGCGTCGAGCCGACGATCCTGAATTGTCCCACTTGCCGGCGCTGGCCGACATCGCACTCTACCACGCCAAGAGCAAGGCGCCGGGCACCGTCGCGGTGCTGAACGAAGCGCTGCAGCGCGACTATCGCCGCCGCTGGGATCTGGAGCTTGCGATCCCGACAGGCTTCTCCGAGGGCCAGTTCGAAGTCTGGTATCAGAGCCAGGTCGATCTCGTGACCCAGGACGTCATCGGGCTCGAGGCGCTCATTCGCTGGCGTCATCCCGAGCACGGCGTGATCGGTCCGGGCGAATTCCTGCCGCTGATCGAACGCAGCGGCAACAATGCGCGGCTGACGCGCTACGTGTTGACCGATGCCTGCCGCGCGCTGCAGCAGCTCGCCGCGTCCGGCAGGTCGCAGATCAGGATCGCGATCAATCTGCCGCCGTCGGAGCTTGCCGATCATTCGCTCGCTGCCGAGCTGCGCGAGACGTGCGAGCGGTTCGGTGTGGCGGCCTCGTCGCTCGAGCTCGAGATCACGGAAGGCTCGCTGATCAACAATATCGCCAGTGCTTCCGACACGCTGCGGCGGTTGCGACGCCTCGGCGCCACGATCGCGCTCGACGATTTCGGCACGGGCTATAGCTCGCTCGCTCATCTCAGGCGCTTTCCGCTCGACAAGGTCAAGATCGACAAGGCGTTCATCCGCGAGATCCCTGACAGTGCCGAGGACAAGGCGATCGTCGGCGTCATCGCCTCGCTGGCGGGCACGCTTGGGCTTACCCTGGTCGCCGAAGGCATCGAACGGGCCGAGCAGGCGCAGGCCATGCGCGAGATGGGCGTGAGGCTCGGCCAGGGTTTTCTGTATCACAGGCCGCAGCCGCTCGACGCCGTGCTGCGTGGACTTGCCGAAGCCGGCAACGGCGACGACCGCGTGCTCGCCGACAGCCCGTCAATCGCGCCCGAATTCGCCGCCTGAAACGCTTTGGATTGTTGTTTGAGCATGATCTGTTCAGAAAGCCGCTGAACACGTTTCTGGATCATGCTCTAGGGCTGCGTTGCGTTCCAGAGCATCGAGAGCCCGGCCGCGATCATGATCGCATCCATCACCATGCGGAACATCTCCGGCTTCAGGTGCAGCACGAAACGTTTGGCAACGAATGCGCCTGACATCAGCGAGGAGCCCGCGACCAGGCCCTTGATGAAGACCTCCTGTGTCAGCGCGCCGAAGCGCTCGAACGTCACTGATTTTGCGAAATAGAGGCCAAGTGAGGCGGCCGCCTCGGTCGCCAGGAAGGCGCCCTTGGAGAGGCCGTAGAACAGAAACAGCGGCACGCTGAGCGGACCGGTCGAGACCACGATGCCGGTGAGATAGCCGATCACCGCGCCGCCGATCGCCATGTGCCAGAGATTGGCCTTGAGGTCGTGCCGCGCCAGCCAGTGCCGCACCGGCACCATCGCGATCAGGAAGATGCCGATGGCGAGATCGACGGCGTGCGAGGGCAGGGCGAGCAGCGTCCGTGCGCCCAGCACCGCAGCCGGAATGCCCGTCGCCGAGTAGGCGAGGCAGGCCCGCCAGTCGACCTCGCGCCACCACGCCACAATCCGCGAAAAATTCGCCATCACGGACGCGACCGCCATGATCGGCACGGCCTCTTTCGGTCCGTAGGCATAGACCAGCACCGGCATCAGCATGATCGACGAGCCCGTGCCGACGATGCCGGAAATCGTGCCGGCGATCAGGCCGACGCTGAGGACGAAGAGAAAGGCCAAGGGCAGGGCTCCGGGAATTGGACCAGTGTAGCCGGATTCGCCGCCCTCGTGTCCCGGACGCGCTGCAGCGTTCTTACGCTGCTGCGCAGAGCCGGCAACTGTTATGTCGATGGGGCGATCATATAAGGTTTTCGGTCGCGCATCATTGCGTTGAGCACGGTTAGAAGCTTCCTGGCGACGGCAATG
>NZ_JARXWB010000007.1 GCF_029892425.1 Bradyrhizobium sp. BR13661
AGTCATTGACGATCGGACCCGACGACATCGGCCGACTGCAATGATTGGCGGCAACGGCCGCTCCCGACCTGTGCGTTTGCACACAACCAAGACCCTCAGCGGACTCGGGGCGCTTCATTCAAAGTTGAGCATTTGATCGCGCGAAAGGTAGATATGTTCGGCTTATGCAACCGAGCGCCCAAGGCTGGACGGAAATCCCATGGCACCACCTCGTATCACCTTAAGTTTGACTGCCGATGGCCTGTTTGAGATGTGGCTCAATCCTGAGCGGCGTGACCTCCTCGTCCAGAGGCTGCAAGCGTTAACAATCGAGAACGAGCACTGCCATCTAAGCCCTGCACCCTTTGCAGAACTTGAAGTCGCCACTAAGGCCTATCGCGAGGGTGACCGGGTGCTTGAGTGGGGCAAAGTCTATTTCAGGACCGACGAGTGGGATGAAAAATACTTTCCGCACGTCGTCAGGCGACCATGAAAGAACATTCCTCCTGCCTCTCAAATGAGTGTGGGTCTAGTCGCCCTGTTCCGCGTTCATTAATTTGGTCTCTCGTCCTAGCCATCACGACGCTAGTTGCGTCACAACTTGTCCGTCTGCATCAACATCAAGCGGCAAGTTGGCTTCTCTGGGACTACGCGGGTCGGATTGCTGCTCTCACTGTTTTGGCGGCTACGCCTTCTGCTCGGGTCGCAGCATTTCGAACCAGTAAACGTCAAATTTACCGATTTGAAATTGTCCTTTGGATACTCGGAATTTGCCTGTTGGATCGTTTTCTCCAGTTGCCGCTTTATCTTCTCGATGCTGCATTCCCTGCAACCGTTCTCGGCGTATATCCAAACTCGACTGGATGGCTAAAATCGTTCGATCTTACTTTTGGTTTGGTGCTGGTTGCGGCCAGCGAAGAAATCTTCTTCCGCCAATACATCTGGCATGGATTTCGGCCTTATCTTGGTAACGATACATTCGCCGTTCTCGCCACGTCAGTTTTGTTCGGCGCATATCACTGGTGGTCCGGCCTTGGCAATGTTCTTTCCGCGACCATCTTTGGCATTTTCTTCATGTTAATGCTGCGGCGATCAAGTGCGCTATGGCCGGTCGTACTTGCACATTATTTGGTAGATTTGATCCACTTCGCTTAACGAGCTTTGTAGTCCGTGAGTTGCGACCGCTTGTGGCCCATCGCTGCCGCATCCACGGCCGAGGATATGTCGGCTGTCAGGCGTAGACCGGGCTTAACTTAAACCGGGTCAAACCGTCGCGATTGACCCAAACCGGAAGTCCGGCATGTTGGTGTGGGCGCTGTGTCGGCTATGATAGTGTCTACCCTTGAAGGGACGATTATGGCTTTCGAGTTTCGGTCCGGCATGAAGATGTACGAAGTCACCTGGGAACGTGACGGAGAGAAGCTGCATGTTGTCAACCTTCATGCGGCGGATGAAGTAGGAGCCATCGTTCGAGCGGAAGAGATATTTGCCGAGCACCCTGAACTCGACTTTGATCGCAATGACACTGTAGTGCGCGTTCGTCTTCTCGTCTGAGGCCCACTTGTGTCCCGAAAGCGGTCCTCGTAATCGGTTATTCAAAGTTGAACATTCCGCCGCACACAGAGTAGATAAAGTTGCCCTATGCAACCGGGGCAGCAACTTTGTTGCAGTCCGTTCTTTGTGCCGCTTGGGATCGGTAGACAAATGAAGCGTCCACGTCCGCAACCGCCAAAAGACGCACCTCCAGACGCGGTATGGTTTGGGGGGCCGATCTCTTGGTTCTCGATTTCGCTGACCGTTCGGGCGGATGACCTCCATCCGGAGCACGTCACTCATCAGCTTGGGGTCGAGCCGACCCATTCACAAGTCAAAGGCCTACCGCGTTCGGCGAGGGCAGACGCACCTCCTGCTAGATTCGGTTCCTGGACGGTTCGTCTAACGTCGGAAGAGACCGACGAATGGGACGTTATGGAAGCGGTTAGAGCAATTATCGCCCGCTTCCCTCAAGCGCCCGCAGTCTGGGAACAGCTACCTGCGGGGGCACAAGTTCGCCTGAGCTTTGGTCTCCACCTCGAAACTAGAAATCAGGGATTTTCGATACCTGCTGACATCCTCAAGTTCGCGGCCGACCGCAACATCGAGCTTGATTTCGACATATACAGTGAGCGAACGGCGACTGTATGAGGACCGCTTCTGGCCCATCTGCGAAGTTGAGCCAGATCTGTCGGAGGTCCGCTCATTGCAGTGGAGCCGACCAGATTTGCTCAATCTGAGTTCTTCGCATTTTGACCCGAACCTGACTCGCGGTCGCTAGTGAGAATCACGGATAGAGCTCCACAAATTCACCGATCGCTCGCGTGGTGGCCTTCATCTTCGTGTCGTAGTCCGGGTCGCTCTTGAACGGTATGGATTGAATGATGACGTCGAGTGCTTTCTTCATGTCTTCGTAGGCTCGAAGCGCATCCTCCTTGTCGGAGAAAAAGCGAGTGTGCACCATCCAATCGTATATGCCGCAGGTGATTGCGAACGGCGCAACCCCGCCGTCACGTTCGAGGGTGATCCTAGCCCCCTCACCGTGTTCCTCATCGAGCAGAATGACACCCGCCTCTGAGCCGGATTGTCCGATCGTTCGTCCTTGATCAAATGACTGCCACATCGAGGTCTCGATCCCCTAAATTGCCGCAGACTGGAATCGACCTGAATCGAGGCGTGCACAAGTCGGCTTGTGGCCCGTGGCTGACCTCACGCCAGAGCGCGGCGATGTCCGCTTGCGAGGGATGACCCGACCAAGACCGTGCCAGCTGCCGAGGGCAGCGATTGACCCACATGGGACATGGACGCCTTGGCCGGTAGACGCGGATTCAAATCAATTTTTGATTGCCATGCCGCCTATTCCTGCGAAAGGCTAATCGCAGACTGGTTACCGAATTTTCCATACGACCACGGCTTACGACATTTCTCCGCCGCAAGGGCGTGCCGCTTGGAAGACGCGCTTTTATGGAGGAATGAAGCAAAATGTAAGGGATGAGCGAGCAGCCCTTTAGCCACGCGGTCATCCGGATCTGCGAGGGCGTCGTTCGACTGATCCACCCACCTGCGGCCCGCCGCGGCGACCGCGGCGGGCTGTCATGATTGATGGCTTGGGTGCGGAGCGCCGCACCTTGAGTCAGCCTTGACTAGCGATCCCGGCCACGGCCGCGGTCGTGATCGTGATCGCCATCACCGTCGTCGTGATCCTCGGCGAATGTGAACAGGTTCATGAGATCGCCGATCGCCGGACGATTGAGCGGGACATAACGATTGTCGTCGCGGTCATGAATCGGATTCGGCAAGTGATCGCGGCTGACGGCCGAGATTTGCGGTAGATTCCAGTTACGTTCGATGAATTTCAGCACTGAGACGTGATCGTAGTAGGTATGATCGACATAACCCGTCTTGGCAAACGGGGACACGACGATGAACGGAATGCGCGTGCCGTCGCCGAAGAAGTCGACCGGCTGCACATAGCCGGAGTCGTAGTAGCCGCCGCCCTCGTCGGTCGTGATGATGATGGCGGTCTTGGCCCAGAGCTGCGTGTTGGCCTTGACCCGATTGATCAGGGTCTTGAGGAACAACTCGTAGAGATCCGATGTCGAATCTGCGGGGTGACCAGCCAGCGCCTCGAATGGGCGGACGAACGACACCGCGGGCAGGGTGTTGTTCTGAACGTCATTCAGGAACGCGCCGTAGTTCTGCAGCTTGGCTTCCTCGGACGGGCTTTTCATGATGCTGAAAAAGCCGGTCAGCGGATCGCAGATGCCGCAATAAAAATGGAACGGCAGCGGCACGCCATCGACGGAGGTTTTGAAGACCGTCGTGTCGTTACCGCGGTCGGAGTTGTAGTATTTCCAAGAAATGCCCTTCGCCGTCATCACGTCGGCAATCGTCGGGGCGCTTTGCGGGGGCAGGGTGAACTTGTCCGAGCCCAGCGCCATGGGTGAGCTGCTGTTCTGGTTCCAGTACATGTTGTAGTTGTTGACGAGATAATAATGGTTCGGCGCACAATTTCTGTGATAAACGCCGTTCTTGGAGAGCTGCTCGGTGACGGAGGCGACGCCGGGCGCATTTGGGTCGGAACAGTTCACGTAGGACCCGCCACCATAGCCGTCCTGTTTGTAGTAGTTGTTGGTGCCTGAAACCGGATCGGGGTTCTCGATCTGATTGGCGTAAGGAACCGCGGCTGAGCCGTCCAGTTTGTCCGGATTGGTGAAGAACGCCGCATGGCCGGTCACCAGAGCCAGGAAGTTGGCGCCCGTGCCGCCCATGATCGCCTGGTGATAATTGTCGCTGATGGCATACTGGTCGGCGAGCGATTTGAAGAATAGCGCATCACCCGGCTGTGCCTTGCCGGATGCGTCGGTGAAGGGGTTCATGTTGTAGAACCCCATGGAGATGGCGCCTTCCATGGGATTGAACCCGCCCGCCGGAAAGGGAGCGCCGTTAGATCCCGTGCCGATGGTCTCTTCAACCCAGACAAACTTGTCGTTCTTGCCGCCATCGATATCTTGCCACATCTGGAAGAACCGGTGCACGGGATCGCCGGTATAGGCGGCGTACGGCACGTATTTGCTGATCTGGAACGGACCGTTGGGCAGGTTTGCCGGGAAGCGCGTGTCGAGCACGTTCTGCGGCAGGCCGGTAGCTAGTGGGGAGGCCCAGGTGGTGTAGGGTTGCGGCAAGGTCGCATACGCGCCTGCGGATGCCGTCTCGGCGTTGTAATGCACTTCGTCGCGGCCGATGCGCTGCTCGGCCTTCTTGAAATGCGGACCCGGCGTGCCGTCTTCGTTGACGATTCCCTTGCTCAGGAGATTGTCGATGGTCTGGCCGGCCTTCGGCTTGTAGGTGCCGAACAGGTTGTCGAAGGTGTGGTTTTCACCGACGATGACAATGACGTGCTCGATCGGTGTCGTAGTTGCTCCGGCAAAGGCCGGTGCGATGCTTCCCGCCGTAAAAATGACGGTTGTCGCGAGGCACAACGATTTGTACCGCCCCGTGTGGTTTTTCATGGTTATCTCCAAAAATGAAAGTTGCGGTTGGTAGCGGGGAATGTTGGGTTCGAACGGTTTTCCGATCCGCCCAACGACTTTCGCCAGCGTGAGTTGCGGCAGGATGTCGGTCGGGAGTCAGATTTGTGAAACGCATGGAGAAGGACGAAAGAGAGCTCGCGTTCAATTCTCTTCGGCTCGGCAGATGGCAGCCGTGCCTGTCCAGCAATCGAAAAACCCGACTTGTCATCAATCTCAAGACTGCAAAAGAAATTTGGGCTGACCGCTTCTGCTATTGGTTGCCCGTGCCGACGTCGGAATTCGAGCAATGTCCATTTTGCGGCCCGCCAGTTTCGGCCAGGCCATGTCGGTGACAAGCAGCCAAAGCTACTGCGACCGAGGCTAGGCCGGACAGGCCCGGTCACCTTGGGCAGCTGGCCGTCCTGCGACCCTGGACGGTCTGCCAGGGGGGGCGGGCACCCCAATTTGGTTAACACTCTCTTTACGCGAATCGGCGCCTGCTGGCGTCCAATCAGCGGGCCTTTCGACCCATCCCAGTTGCGTTTGTACATGCGTGGCCCGGCAATGCATGCCATCGGCAACCAAGGGTGCAATTTGAGCAAGAACGCGAAGGCCTCCGCTCCCAGCAAGCTCGAGGTGTTGACAGGTCAGCTCACCGAGCTCGGCAACAAATATATCGAGGACAAGGACTATATCAGCGCGCAGCTGACCTTCAGGAAGCTGCTGCAGCTGGACAGCAAGGACGTCAACGCGCGCTTCATCTACGCGCATCTCATCGAGGACGGCACTCACAAGAAGCACGCCGAGGCGCGCGATCTGCTGCTGTCGATCCTGGACGACCACCCCGAGATCCTCAACACGCCGACCGAGGACAATCTGAACCTCGTCAGGGGCGCGGCGCTGAGGTGCAGCAATATCGGGCCCAATGACAGGGCCATCGACCTGCTTCGGAAGCTTGCCCGCGCGTCAAATCGCGCCGACGACCATTTTCATCTCAGCGAAGTCCTGACGCGGTGCAACGCCTTCGAAGAGTCGATTGCGAGCCTTCAAAAGGCGATGCAGCTCGATCCCAGGGGATTCGACACCGAGGCGAACAGGGAGACGCTGAAATTTGCCAGGTCGCAGCTGAACAAGGCGACCTCCGGCAGTGCAAAGGACAGCAAGAAGGTCGGTCGCTATCCCGAGACCTCGGATTTCACCGGAGATCTTCGCAAGCTGATCCGCAACCATATCGCGGTCAATCTGAACAGCGCGCCGAAATTCATCGACAAGAGCACGCGCTTCTTCACGATGGGATCGTGCTTCGCCAGGAATCTCTCCAAGAACCTGATCGAGAGCGGCTACACCAGCCACCACATGGAGATCTCGGAGTACATCAACACGACCTTCGCCAACCGGGTGTTCGTGGACTGGCTTCGCGACGCTGATATCGACGAGACCATCAAGGGCAGGTTCGTCGAATTGCTGCCGCCGGGCTGGAGCAAAGAGAACACGCTCCAGGCCATCAAGAGCAGCCATGTGTTCATCCTGACCCTCGGTGTCGCGCCCGCCTTCTTCGACAGGGACACCGGCAGCTTCGTCCTGCCGCGCCCGACCGCGCTGAATTCTCGGGCGCTTGCGGAGAAGTACCTGTACCGGACCACGAGCGTGCAGGAGAACGTCGACAACGTTCTCTACCTCCTCGATTTCGTCAGAAGCGTTGCGCCCGACATCAAGATCGTCGTCACGGTGTCTCCGGTGCCGTTGCAGGCGTCGTTCGAATTCGAGTCCGCCGTGCAGGCCGACTGCCTGTCGAAGAGCACCATGCGGCTGACCGCTCATGAGGTGGTGAACAATTCTGATATCCAGAACATCTTCTACTGGCCGTCGTTCGAGATCTTCCGATGGGCCGGATCGAATGCCGGCGATTTTTACGCGGCCGATGACGGTGCGGCCTGGCACGTCTCCGAGGACAAGGTTTCGAGCACGATCCGGGCGTTCGTGGAGATGTTTTCGCCGACGTGATGGCGGACGTGTAAGCCGCCGACTTAACCTACAGCCGCCGCGATTTGACGAGGCGGACGGCTCCTTTGGCTCCTGCCACGCCACCTGCGACGGCGCACACCAGGATTGCGAGCAGCACGACGGGGTCCAATCGCTGTGGATACCTCCTGGGACATGCCCGAGAAACGATACCCCGATCGCCAGCGCTGCGTAGCCAAGTGCGGCTGCTCCAAGCAAGCAGCCCGCCAAGCCTGCAAGCAGGTCAACCAAAGACGTTCTCAAAATCCTTAGTCGCTGATCGGGACCGTTAGTGAACACTCGCCGGTATTAGGTCTACGCCGTCGCTAACGTCTTTCGGTCCCGCCAGCTCAGAATCGGCCGTTCGAAATAATGATAGAGCCCGGCGGCGAGGACCAGGCAGATGCTCGCATAGAGAACGGCCGAGATGAACGTCGCCACCGAGGCGTGCGGCTCCAGTCGCCAGAACGAATGGATCACGATGATCACGGGAAGGTTGATCAGATAGAGCGCGTACGACCATTTCGACAAGGCGGTCACGCCTGCCGCTGTCCGATAGGGGAGCTGGACACGGCCGACGCCGGCGACGATGAGCAGGGCGACCGACAGCTGCACGAGGTTGAACAGCAATGTTCTGGCGAAGAAGCCGTGATCGAGCTCCGCTTGAGGCTGCGCCAGAACAAGAATCGAAACGGCAAGGATCATCAGGCCCGCCACCAAAAGCGCCGGCTTGTGTGACGGCCTGATCCACCTCATTGCGATATAGGCGAACACGCCGGTCATGATGGCATCAAGCCGGAAGATCGCGACCTTCCGGATTCCCGCTTCCATCGTCGGCTCGAACAGGATGACGGCGCCGATCCTGGTGGCGAGAGAGATCAGGAAGACGAAAGCGCCGGCCGCGATGAAGGTTCGCGTCGAGCGACCATGCAGCTTGCTGAAGGCCATCACGATGAGCGGAAAGAACAGATAGAACAGCTCCTCGATGGCGAGGCTCCAGGACTCCGGAAAGAACGCCGGAATGGGATGCGCGAAGTTCTGCAGGAAAGCAAAGTACGGAGCCAGCGGCGGGAGCCCCGAATTCTGGTAGATCAGGATGTTGAGCCCGAGGAACAAATAGTAGCTCGGCAATGTCCGGATCCAGCGGCGGGCCCAGAAGGTTGGCAGCAAGCTCTGCCAGGGCGCGCCGGACTGGACCTGTTCGAACAGGATGCCCCCGACCAGGAATCCGGAGAGGACGAAGAAGATCTCCACGCCGAGCGTTGCCGTGACATTGGCGAAGACGCTGTCCTCGGGATGCTCGAAGAACCAGCTGCCATGCGAGGCGAGCACGAGGCTGACCGCCAGCGCGCGCAAGAGATCCAGCCATCCATCGCGGCTGCCAGACGGAGGCGATCTATTCTCTTTCACTTAACGACCTGCCAGTGGCGCAAAAAGCGCGCCATTGTCCGTCGCGAGTGGTTACTTTTGTCCTACGAGAAAGGTGAGGCGGAGTTCGTCACGGCAGGGCAGGCGGCTGCTTCCCGGGACATTTCGCGCGAGAGCGTCACCGAGAGCCGATGGGAGCGGCGTGCCTCACACCAAGAGCTCTGTTTTATACTTCGCCGCAAGCGCCTTTGCTCGTTGTATGCGCTCCACCTGCTCGGCCTTGCTGAGGTTCGGCGGTGGCGCGTTACGGCTATCGACGGGATCGCCAACCTCCATGAAGAACTCGTCCTGCCCAGCTGGTGTGCACATGCAGAGCATGCGTGCCGGTTTGTCCGAATTGTTCTTGAAGGCGTGGGGCGCGTTCGCCGGGATGTTTACGGTCGATCCGGCACTCGCCTTATGCACCTTGTCCCGGAAAGTCAGCTCGATCTCGCCGTCCAGGATCGTGAACATCTCCTCGAAGTCGTGACGATGCGGCGGCGGGCCGCCGCCCGGGGGAATGAGCATGTCGACCAGACAGTAGCGGCCGCTTGTATCCTCTCCGCTCACAAGGATCGTGTAGGTCCCGCCCGCCACGGAGACATGACGCAGTTTCGGGTCATCGGGGCTGGCCAAGGTGAGCTTGTTGTTCACATTGTCGGGCGGTATCGCCGCGGAGGGTTGATCGCTCGAATTGACCGTGTTGGCCATCTGACGGCGCTACCTTTCTGATTTGGCTATGTCCGAAAAGTCATGACCGACTCTTGGGACACATTCGACGGACGTCGTGGGAGTACGTACTTCAAGGTCGAAACGCCCTACTATCCGGCGCGCCCATTAGGGGCAGCTCAAGCCGGCAGCATTAAGGCCCTGCGATTGACGTTGCAGCCGGGTCATATCGGTTGACGACGACCAAAAAACTTTCGCGCCCCCTTGGAAATCGAAGCTGATGAGCGCGCAGCATCCCGTCATGCGCCATCACGGCGCCGGACACGCGGCTCCCGTCTTCGCCCACGCCTCCACCAGCGCGCCGGCCTGGGCCTGCGTGCCCGGCACGGGGGAGCGGCCGAAGCCGGGCTTCCAGGCCCAGCCGACAAGGGTGTCCTTGCCGATGTGGTCGATCAGGTCTTCGACCTTGCGGCCGCCGTTGCGGGCGGGGTCGCGGATCTGCTCGCAGATCTCACTGATGCTCTTGCCTTCCCAGGCCATCTCGCGCGGGGCGAGGTGCCATTCGGGATGGCCGGGAATGCGGCCCGGCTCGAAATTGGCCTTCTGGTGGCAGGTGTGGCAGCGCATCGCCGCGGCGCCGTGGCCGTCGGCGCCGCGAGTCACCAATGGTTGATGCGGGTGCGGCGTGTCGCCCTGGCGGGGGCTGTCGCCGGCGGGATGGCAGTTGGTGCAGCGCGGATGCGTCAGCACTTTCCCGAGCTCGGTGAAAATCGCGGCCGAGCGTTTTTCGGTGTCGACGATGTTGGCGAAACTTTCTGGCGAGGCGAGGCCGTGGCTCATTGTGTCCGAGGCGGCGTAGCCTGCGCAGAGGCTGCTCGTGAGGGCTGCCACCGCGACCATCATCTTGAAGCGCGCGTTGATCATCGCTGGCGCATTCATTTGGTGGCGACGAGATAGCGGCTGGAATCGGCGAGGATCACGTCGCGCACCGCCTCGTGGTATTTGATGTAGCCGGTGCAACGGCAGAGATGCCCGTCGAGCGCATCCGCAATCGTCTGCTCCAGCGCATCGCGAGCGACGGGGGTGCGCGCGAGACGTTCGAGCAGCACCTGGCCCTCGTTGAGAAAGCCTGATGTGCAATAGCCGCACTGGAACGCGAAGTGATCGATGAAGGCCTGCTGCAGGGCCGAGAGCTGGCCGCCCTTGGCTTGGCCTTCGACGGTGCGGATCGACTTGCCGTCGAAATTGACGGCGGGCGCGACGCAGGTCGGGCTGGTGTAGCTCGTGCCGTCGGGCTCGTCGACGATGATGGCGCAGCTCAGGCACTGCGCGGCGCCGCAGCCGAACTTGGTGCCGGTCATGCCGAGCATCTCGCGCAGGAGATCGTTCATCGAGAGATCGTCGCGGACGTCCATCGGGCCGTGCTTCTGGCCGTTGATGGTGAGGCTGAGGGTCGTCACGCGAGCACTCCCTTCAGGAGATTGGCAGTCACCGGCAGCGCGCGGAAGCGATGGCCGGTGGCGTCGTGGATGGCGTTGATCAGCGCCGGCACGATCGGGATCATCACGACCTCGGCCATGCCCTTGGGCGCTTCGTCTGCCGTGAGCGGCCTCAGCATCTCGATCTCGAGATCGCGCAAGGGAAGATCCGAGCCGCGCGCGACGAGGTATCGGCCGAGATTCCATTCGCCGTTGCCGGGGCCGCCTTCGAACGGCGGCAATGTTTCCAAGAGCGCGTAGCCGACGCCCATGGCAAAACCGCCATGGGACTGGCCCATCACCACTTCGGGGACGAGCGCGGTGCCGCATTCGAACACGCTGTAGGCCTTGGCGATGCGGACCGCGCCGGTTGCGCGTTCGATCTCGACGCGGACGAGCGTGCCGCACATCGAGGTGTAGGCGGTGCCGATGCGGTTGTTGTCGGTCGGCGGAAACTTGACGCTTGAGCGGTTGATCCGTTCGAACTTGTTGTTGCCGCGGCGGATCGCAAGCGCGTCGATCTCGGCGCGATATTGCTCGCCGAACAGGGGGAAGCGCGCACGCGACCAGGCCCAGCGCGAGAAACTATGCGCGACGGCGCCGGTGACGAAACCGCGCGCATGCGCGGTTGCGGCGAGGGTGGCGAGCGCCAGCGGTTCGAGGCCGGGCATGGTGAGCTGGCCGTTCTGCCAGCTCGCATTTGCGGATTGTCTGGCGCGCGCGTCGGTCTTCGGAATGCGCCACAGCTCCAGTGCAGCGGGCCACAGGCCGAAGCGGAAGATGACGCGGGCGGCTTCGGATGACGAGTGCGTGCCGACATGGGCGCCGATCGAGGCCGAGGTCGCCGAGGAGATCGAAGGCACCCAGCGCGGATTCTTTTCCGCGGCGTCCTGGGTCTTCTGGTCCATGGTGTAGGGATCGCCCGAGGTGACGAGCCCGAGCACCTCGTAGCTGTCGACGCGGGCGACCGAGACCTCGTCGGCAATAGTGCCGAGATGCCCGGCGACGCGGTTCGCCAGCGCCGTGCCGATGCCGTTGCCCATCTCGACATGGTCGCAGAAGATCGCGATTCTGCCGTCGGCGCCGAGTTCGACGCGGCCGAGCGAGCAGTCTGCGCCGGAGCCGTAATCCTTGGTGACGCAGGCCACACCCGTGCCGACCAGGCGGTCGCCCGAGGTTTGCCTGAGGTCGCTGCGCTGCTGCCAGATCGGATGCTTTTCGAGCTTGTCGAGAATTTCCGGCGTGCGCACCGAGACGATGTAGGGATTGCCGGTCATGGTCCGGCCGTTCTGCTTCAGCGCATTGCGGCGGCGAAACTCGATGGGGTCGAGCTTGAGCTCGGAGGCCGCTTCGTCGATCAGCGCTTCGAGCGCGGTCATGGTCTGCAGCGTGCCGTAGCCGCGCATCGAGCCGGCGGTGACGCCGCGCGAATGCAGCGCCGTGGTGGTGACGTCGACCTTGGGGATATCGTAGATGCCGATCGCGCCTGTTGCGGCGACCACCGCGACGTTGGCGGAGAAGTTCTGCAGGCCGCCGCCGTCGAGCACGTGATCGGCGGCGAATGCCTTGATCAGGCCGGTCGAACGATCGATGCCGATGCGCGAGCGCATCTTGATCGGATGGCGTTTGATGCCGCCCTGGAATTGCTGGTAGCGGTCATGCGCCAGCCGCACCGGCTTGCCGGGGAAACAGATCGCAGCCAGCGCGACGTAGAGAATGAACGGCGTGTGGTCGCGGCCGCCAAAGCCGCCGCCGACATGGGCGAACTGCGCGTTGATATGCGAGGGCTTGTAGGGCGCGTGCGCCTTGGCCAGCAGATGCGCGAGCGATTCCGCGGCTTCGTAAGGAGATTGCACGCCGAGCACCAGCTCGAGATTGCCCCCTTGGCCGTTGTACCAGGCGAGCCCGCATTCGGGCTCCAGGAACATCGGGTCGACCGATTGCGTCTCGAACTCGCGGTCGAGCACGAGCAGTGAGGCATTGTCCGCGGCCAATTCAGCGCGGATCTGGTCGCCGAGCTTTGCGGCCTTGACGTAGTCATCAGGCATGTCCTTCGCGAGCGGCGACCACACCGGAAGTGCTGCGTTCTGCACCTTCTTCGGTGAGACCCAGCCGGCCTGGATCGGCGAATAGACATCGGGCTTGTCGGGCGAGGGACCCGCAACGCGGGTGAAGCGGTAGGAGCCGTAATCGGGCGCGATCACGGGCCCGGTCTCTTCACCAAATTTTACGAATGTGCCGTCGCGCAGCACCAGGCGGGCCTGGTCGAAGGCGTCGAATTTTTCGTAGATCAGCAGCGCGACCGGCTGGCCCAGATAGAGCGGCGTCTTGCCGGGCGGGCAGAACAGATCGCCGGCGTAGAACTCCGGGACTTGCGTGCCGATACGGTCGAGATCGCTCGCCGTGACGATGACGGAAGGCTTGAGCGGGCCTGCGAGGCGGGCGAGGTCCATGCCGGTATAGACATGCGTGGCGTCGTTGGCGCGGACCAGGATCGCGTGCGAGGTGGTCTGCGGCCATCCCGGCATGTCATTGGCGCGGAAGTCGGAGGCGTAGAGCTTTGCGCCGGTGACTTTGGCGACGCCATCGACGCGGCCTGCGCCCTTGGTCGCGGGATTGAAATTGCCGCGTCCCGGCAACGTCTCATGGGTTGCGAAGGGCGCGTTTGCCGCCGAAGCCAGGTGCGACAGGCTGACCGAGATGCCACCCGCCGATATCAACTTCACGAACTCGCGTCGCGAAGGCCGCATGATCTCATCCTTGTACAAGGTTCTCTCGGGCACACGATGCTTGCGGCACCACCGCCACAACTACGCACCCACGCTGGCGTGAAGCTGTCATGATTCGCCTGTCGGCGAATAGAACAGAGCGGCCGTTTACGAGAGATGAAGGCGGCTGCCCCTGAATGCAGCCGCCTTGTGTTTCGATGTTTCTATTTGAGGTCGGCGATCGTCGCGGGACCGGGGCCCGGCGTGACCAAGGTCGGCCATTGCTTTGAGCCGAACGGAACCAGCGGCGGCAGGAACGGCGTCATGCCGCGCTTTCCTGTTTCAGCGATGATCGCGGCGCGCGCGTCGCCTCCCATCAACTCGTAGTCCATCAAATGATAATTGCCGAAGAACAAGGCGCCGACCGAGCGATCGGCGATGATCCGCGTCAGCGATTCCAGCATGTCGGCTGGTGTGGTCGTGAAGGAGACCGTCTCGATCAGCAGCAAGCGCGTGTTGATGGCGTCGGGGCCGAAGAACTGCGCGAGCACGCTGAAGATCACGTTGTTCTGCCGGGCGACATAGATGGTGTTGCTTGCAGCATAGGTCTTCTCCCAGTCGGGACCGAGCTGCGCCTTCCAGTCGGCCAGCACGCCCATCCAGTGTGTGACCTGGGTCTGCGCCGCCCATGCGACGTTCCTGGCGAGGAACGGGGCCTGCTGCTTGCCGAATGCCTCGAGCTTGGCGAACGGAATGGCGCCGTTCGCAAGGCACTCGTCCATGAAGGCGATGTTGTTCTTCAGGATGGTGCGGTTGTTGTCGCGCCAGTCGGCCTGCATCGGCGTTGCGTCGAGGCTGTCGAGCGCCGACTGCATCCGGCTGCGAAACGCCAGCATCGCGCCGCGCCAGGATTTGTTGTCGGGATTGTCGACATAGGGGCCGACCACCTCGGCCAGCGCCATGGTGCTGTGGCCGACTGATTTGAGCAGCTGATAGACAATCGGCACCTGCGGCGCATCGAGCGGCGGCTGGCCCGGCCGATAGAGGATCAGCCGTCCGCCGGCGCCGGAGAACAGGCCGAGGATGACGGGGTGCTTGTCCAGGATGTTCTTCTGGAACACTTTTGCAGCGTCGCCATAGAGGTCGAACATCGTCGTGTTCAGCGCCAGCACGTCCCTGGTGGCGACATCGCCGGGCGCGGCGTTGGCCTTGCCTGAGATCGGCGCCATGTAGTCGGGCAGGGTCTGGGCCGTCGCGCTGCCGCCGAGCATCAGTGCGGCGGCCATGGCCAGGCCAAATCGGGTTTTCATTGGTATTCCTCCCGGAAGCATTCCAAGCGTCAGTTCGGCAGACGTCCGTCAGAATCGCCGCACGGCGCCGTCTGCGCTTCTGGCTGAAAATTGCTAAGGATTTGTCAGGACGGGCGAAATCCGTACGCCGCCGGGCTTCCCCTGGGGGCCGGCATGGCCTATTACGCTGCAACGCAAAATTCCCCCAAAGACAGTCATGATCCGCCTCGACAACGTCAGCAAGCAAGCCGGCCACCAGATCCTGTTCATCGAAGCCTCCGCCGCCCTCAACAAGGGCGAGAAAATCGGCCTGGTCGGCCCCAACGGCGCCGGAAAAACCACGCTGTTCCGGATGATCGCCGGTGAGGAGTTGCCCGACGAGGGGCAGGTCTCGACCGATCGCGGCATCACCATCGGCTATTTCAACCAGGACGTCGGCGAGATGTCCGGCCGCAGCGCCGTGGCCGAGGTGATGAATGGCGCAGGTCCCGTCAGCGAAGTCGCGGCCGAGTTGCACGAACTCGAGGTCGCGATGGCCGACCCCGACAAGGCCGACCAGATGGAGGAGATCATCGCTAGATATGGCGAGGTGCAGCATGCCTTCGAGGAGCTCGACGGCTATGCGCTCGACGGCCGCGCGCGCGAGGCGCTCTCCGGCCTCGGCTTCAGCCAGGAGATGATGGACGGCGACGTCGGCAAGCTCTCGGGCGGCTGGAAGATGCGCGTGGCGCTGGCGCGGATTCTATTGATGCGCCCTGACGTGATGCTGCTCGACGAGCCGAGCAACCATCTCGATCTCGAAAGCCTGATCTGGCTGGAGAAGTTTTTGCACGATTACGAAGGCACGCTGCTGATGACCTCGCATGACCGCGAGTTCATCAACCGCGTGATCTCGAAAGTGGTCGAGATCGATTCCGGCTCGCTGACGACCTACACCGGCAATTACGAGTTCTACGAGCAGCAGCGTGCGCTGAACGAGAAGCAGCAGCAGGCGCAGTTCGAGCGCCAGCAGGCGATGCTGGCCAAGGAGATCAAGTTCATCGAACGCTTCAAGGCGCGCGCTTCGCACGCTGCCCAAGTGCAGAGCCGGGTGAAGAAGCTCGACAAGATCGAGCGGGTCGAGCCGCCGCGCCGCCGCCAGACGGTTGCGTTCGACTTCCTGCCGGCGCCGCGGTCCGGCGAGGACGTCGTGGCGCTGAAGAATGTCTACAAGGGCTACGGCAACAAGCGCATCTATGACGGGCTGGATTTCATGATCCGCCGCAAAGAGCGCTGGTGCGTGATGGGCGTCAACGGCGCCGGCAAGTCGACGCTGCTCAAGCTGGTCGCGGGCGCAAGCGAGCCTGATGAGGGCACGGTGGCCGTGGGCGGCAGCGTCAAGATGGGCTATTTCGCCCAGCACGCGATGGATCTGCTCGACGGCGAGCGCACCGTGTTCCAGTCGCTGGAGGACCAGTTTCCGACCGCGGGGCAGGGTAGTTTGCGCGCGCTTGCCGGCTGCTTCGGCTTCTCCGGCGACGACGTCGAGAAGCGCTGCCGCGTGCTGTCAGGCGGCGAGAAGGCGCGCCTCGTGATGGCCAAGATGCTGTTCGATCCGCCGAACTTTTTGGTGCTGGACGAGCCGACCAACCATCTCGACCTTGCCACCAAGGAAATGCTGATCAACGCGCTGTCCGATTTCGAGGGCACCATGCTGTTCGTCTCGCATGACCGGCATTTTCTCAGCGTGCTGTCGAACCGCGTGCTGGAGCTGACGCCTGAGGGCATCCACCAATATGGCGGCGGCTACACGGAATACGTCGCGCGCACGGGCCAGGAAGCGCCGGGATTGCGGAGCTAGTTGCTCCATCAGCGACATGGGCGCTTCTCAGCGCCCATCCATCGAAGTCTCGATCTCCTACCGCGAGCAACACTAGCGGACAGAACCACCCGACCATCCAGCGGACGATCGCCGTGACTTACCTACTTCGTGTTCTCTAGAGGACGGCCATACGATTTAGCTTGGCTCCATGTTGATATTTGAGGATGTCAGTAGGGCCAGCCAGCCTAGTGAGGTTGTCGCCGGACAGGCAGTAAACATCTCCTGTATGATCGCAACGCCATTCGCCTTCTCCTGAAAGGGGGAGGGGTATCTTCTCTCCAAATGCGCTGACCCAGCCAATATGCCGAGCTGGTGAGCCAACCATAAAAGACCAATCCTTCGTGCTCTTAGTCAAGGTAGAGCCAGCGGCAAGGAATGTGCCCATGCCGACCGTGATATCCGGAACGACGGTTGAATTGGCACCAAAAGTTGTTCCAGTCTTCACCAGCGTCTTCTTGAAGACCGCATGGCGGTTCACGGCAGCTCGCGGAAACGCGATATGCGTGAACACCATGTAAGGAGCGCAGAACACGAAGTCCTGAAGCTCAACGTGGCCGAAGATGGAAACGGAATTGCCTAAGCGGCATGCGTTTCCAACGATCGCGTCAGGCGCGACGTAGGTGTTCTGTCCTAGGCTGCAGTTCTCGCCAACGACAGCTCCATTGTCCACGTGAGAGAAAAGCCAAACCTTGGTGAAGGCTCCGACTACCGCCCGTGGTTCAACTACCGCAGTCGGATGAACAAACAAGTCGCCGCCTTCAAACTGCAAATCCATTAGCACCTCTCCTCAAGAAAGTAAGGCTAGCACCACCGCTTGCGAGTGCCAAGAGAATGACCACCGTCCGAACCCGTTTCGGCTGGGGCGAAAACGCCCGCGCATGGCGGTTTGAGCCAACCGGCAATGTCACCCAGACAAACGTACAAAGGGCCATTTAGCAGGTTCAGGCGCATGTTGATACCGCAGACATTACTCTCCTCGCGCGTATCGCCTGGAATGACACGTCGAGTATCTGGCGCGGCCGCCGACGCGCGTATGAGGCTTGAGCGACGCGTCTGCATCGCTGCGCGATCTCCGTCGCAAGAGTCCGATCAAACTCACTGCTGCGTGCGTGCAGGGAACCCGGAAATGCGGGCCCGTGCTCTCGCGCCTTGAACGCTGCGAACTCGTTCGTTACGCTTGAGAAAAATCGGGAGGGGCGCGTGAAGCAACTGACGATCGGTGACATCACCATCGATGCGGTGATCGAGCGGGAAGGGCCGTGGCGCCGGCCGCAGGATTTTTTTCCGGGATACGACGACGCCGTGTTCAGGCAGCATCTGCCGACGATGGAGCCGGAGGTGTTCGACGCCGCGCGCGGCATGATGGTCATCACCTATCAGACGTTTGTCGTGCGCACTCAGCGCTACACGATTCTGGTCGACACCTGCACGGGCGAGGACAAGGGCCATCCGCCGCCGTTCGACTTCCCCGGCAAGGAGCGCTGGCGCAACGAACTGTTCGCGCTCGGGATCGGCTTCGAGCAGATCGACTACGTCTTCTGTACGCATCTGCATATCGATCACACCGGCTGGAACACGACGTTGCGCGACGGCCGCTGGGTGCCGACGTTCCCGAACGCGAAATACGTGTTTCACAAGGGCGAGTACGCGGCCTGGGAGGCGGAGCATGCCAAGGGCAACAACCCGCCCGGCACCGTGTTTCGGGACAATTGCCTGCCGATCGTCGAAGCGGGCCAAGCGCTGCTCGTCGATGACGACTACGCGCTGGACGACACCGTCACGCTGACGCCGACGCCGGGCCATTCGCCCTGCCATTGCTGCGTGAACATTTTCTCGAAAGGCCAGCGCGCCGTGGTTGCCGGCGACCTCATGCATCACCAGATCCAGTGCCGCGAGCCGGACTGGTCGGCGAGGCCCGATTGGGATGCGAAGCAGTCGGCGGTGTCGCGGCGGAAGTTCTTCGCTTCCGTCGCCGACACCGACACGCTGATCCTGCCGATCCATTTTCCGGCGCCGACGGTCGGCCTGATCAAGCCGCTCGGCGCCGCCTTCGACTACCGCTTCAAGCGGGAATGAGCGGATGGTCTAATAGGTATAGAACATCCGCTGGATTTCCTTGGTATCGCTCGTCTTGGTCAGCGCCAACATGAGCAGGATGCGCGCCTTCTGCGGATTGAGCGTATCCGAGACGACGAAGTCGTGCTCGTCGTCCTTGGCTTCGCCATTGCGTGCGACGATGCCGTTGCCGACACGGCTGCTGCGGACGATCACCACACCCTTCTTGCGGGCTTCGTCGAGAGCCGGCTCGACAGCGGGCCGGGCAAGGCTGCCGTCGCCCACGCCGGCATGTACGATTCCCTTGGCGCCGGCCGCAACGAACGCGTCGACCGCGACGCGGTTCATGTTGGCATAGCCGTAGACGATATCGACCTGCGGCAGGACATCGAGGTTGGACACGTCAAATTCGGAATCCGCCGTGTGCCGGCGGGTCGACTGACGATAGAAGTAAGGCTTGTTGCCCTGGATGTAGCCGAGAAAGCCGAGCTCAGGCGTGCGGAAGGTGTCCGCCGTCGAGGTGTTGTTCTTGGTGACCTCGCGCGCCGCGTTGATCTGGTCGTTGAGAGCGACGAGCACGCCCTTGCCGACGGCCTCCTCGCTGCCCGCGAGGATCACCGCGTTGAAGAGGTTGATCGGCCCGTCCGCGCTGATCGCGGTCGAGGGCCGCATCGCGCCGACGATCACGACTGGCTTCTTGCTCTTGACGACGAGGTCGAGGAAATAGCTGGTCTCCTCGATCGTGTCGGTGCCGTGCGTGATGACGATCCCGTCCACATCGTCCTGCGCGAGCAGCGTGTTGACGCGCTTGGCGAGCTTCAGCCAGTAGTCATTGTTCATGTTTTCGCTGGCGATCTGGAAGACCTGCTCGCCCTTGACGTTGGCCACCGTTTTCAATTCGGGGACGGCGTTGAGGAGGGTCTCGATGCCGACAGTGGCTGCGGTGTAACCGACCACGGTGGTGCTGCTCGCCCCGGTGCCGGCGATCGTGCCGCCGGTGGCCAGAACCATGACGTTGGGCAGACCGACGCCTCGCGCGTGCGCCACGTCAAAACTGATGAGCAGTGCGAACAGCACGCTCATGGCCGCCACTACGTGATCACGCACTCGAACTTGCGACATCTCGATCTCCGTTGCCTGGAAAGTCTCGGTGATGCGCCCCACTTCGCTCAGCACGCCATGATCCGTCAGCAGCGGTCTTCTGTCTAGGGTAGCGATGATTTGATTTTGCGCGCTCGGCGCGTCCTTGCTCCGACTGCCGGAACGCAAATGGCCGGGACATCTAGCGCGAAGACGCGCTTCTGCCCGGCCACCCGCGACGTTCGATTGCTGATTGCTCGTTAAAGGAGCGGCGAATGCTCAGACGTTACGCGCCCATCTCGCACTTCTTCATAAAACTGTTCTTGGCGGCGCCGGCGAGCGGCTTGCCGTCGGAGCCCACGGCCTTGGGCGTGCAGGCGTCTTCCTTGCACTTCTTCAAGAACGAGGTCTTGGCTGCGCCGGCGAGCGCCTTGCCGTCCTTGCCGACGGCTTTGCTCTCGCAGGTGTCATCGGCCAGCGCCGAGCCTGCTGCAAAGGTGGCAACGACCGCAGCCAGGAAAATTCGTTTCATCATTGGGTGTCTCCCTAAACCAAAAATGGCATGCGGATTGGAGCCCGGAATCATGGCGCAATCAAGCAGGGGCGTCGGCATGGAGCTCAATTTTTCCAACTATCGAGCCGGGCCGCGGCCTTGACGAGGGCGTCGTTCATGGCGGCCTGATTCCCAGGCGTCGCCTGCCGCTGGGACGAGGGCTCGTCAAAATCATGGGTCGCGCCAGGATAGAGAGTGACGTCGATCCGGGTACCCGCCTGTTGCGATCGCTCGGCAACGTGCTGGCAGATCAGGGGTGAGACCTCTTCGTCGTCAGAGCCGAGAAACATGGCAATTGGAGCTATGGTGGAGATGGTCGGCGCGAGCAATGCGGTCTCCCCGCAGCCTGGATAGAATACGAGCGCACCTCGATAACCCGTCCGGTTTCCCTGCTGGCTTCCTTGCCGGATCATCACGTTCAGCGCGGTGCTCCCGCCATTGGACCAGCCCTGGAGAAAGATCTGCCAGGCGATGATGTCGCCCCGGCTCTGAAGATAATTGAGAGCGCCGTCGGCATCGAGCGGGCGCACGGTCAGTTCGTTGACGTCAGCGCGATCGGGGTTGTCATGGGAGAAGCGGCCGAAGCCGTGCGCCTTGCCGCGCGGACCAAAGCTGTCCGGCAAAATAGCCAGATAGCCACGTGCCGACCAATATTCGCCCCACATCGTATGGCGCTTCGATAGGGTGCCTGCATTGCAGGGCGAGGCCCTGCCGGCGCCGACAAAGCTGCAATCGGCATTGTCGTTGCTGGAGTAAGGGCCTCCACGTCCGTGCAGCATGACGATGGCGGGCCAGGGGCCCGGTGTTCTCGGCAGGAACACATAACTCGTGAGCGCAGTGCGGCCGTCGGCGCTCGGGAAATACACCGTCTGCGGTGCTGCAGTGGCGACCGCGACCGGCAGCAGCACGGCGAGCAAGCTGACAGGAAGCTGACGCAATAATCTGCAGCGCAGCACGGTCAGACCCCGCGCGCCAGTTGCACGCTGAAACAAGGCTGGCGCCTGGCATCGCCGCCAAATTTCGCGACCCGGTCGAACACGTCGCCGGCAGCAGTGAAGCCGACACGCGCATCGCGCGCTGCAGCCATGATCGGGTCCTCACGGGGTTCTTGGTCTTGCTCGACCGTTAGCATAGATTTGGCGCGCCACATCGGCAACCGGCGACACCTTGGGATTGCAGTGCCGGCGAAGGAACGGGCAGGGAGGTCCTGAGGTGGAATTCGAAACGCTGGTCCAGTCGCGCCGCAGCGTGCGCGGTTTCAAGAACGAGAAGGTAGAGCGCACGGTGATCGAAGCGATCATCGAGAGCGCCAAGCGTGCGCCGTCGTCGATGAACACCCAGCCCTGGCATGTCCACGTGCTCACCGGCTCGCCGCTTGAGGAGGTGAGGTCGCTGGGATTCAACGACGAGTTCGTGCGCTATGTCGGCTTCGCTGACTGACTTCGTTGATTAGCTTGGAGAAGGCCGGAGGAGATTATTCCCTTGCGATATTTTTTCGTGCGGACTCGCTGCGGCCTCTTGCAATCTCGATCGTGCAGGAGGAACAATACGTGGACTCGTAGGTTTGATGCTGGCGCGAGGGAATCGACATGCGGCGGCTGGCTAGCCTGGTTCGATGGTTCTTCGGCCCGCGGATGCGGCGCCCGATCGACGATGATCCGAGCCTTCCTTTTACCCCTGATGAGTTCAGCAGGCTGATCCGCAGCGGCAAACACGAGGACATGAAGCTGCTCGCGGACGGGCTGGCCTGTCGCTCGATCCCGCGCCGCATCAAATACCGGGCCACACACTAGCACGTACTCGAGGATTTATCTGCGCGTGGCGTCGTTCCCTGTCGAAGAGCGGGCGCACGTTACCTCGAGAGTGCGACCTCCTTGAAGGAGGTGATCAGCGCCTTCTCCAGCTTTCCGGTCATCCCGCAGAGAATATTGTAGGCCTCCGTGCGCGGCATCGTCGGCTTGTAGTGGCGGTGCTCGATCAGCGCAGCGAAGATGTCCGAGATGGTGAGAATACGCACGATGTCGTTGATGCTGTTGCCGGCCAGCGCGTCCGGGTATCCGCTGCCGTCGAGATATTCGTGGTGGTGGCGGACCGCATCGAGAATTTCCGGCGAGATCGTCTCGTGGTCCTTGAGGAAGTCGTAACCCGCTGCCGGATGCGTTTCGATCATGGCGCGCTCGTCGGCATCGAGCCGGCCCGGCTTGTCCAGGATCGCGAGCGGGATCTGCGCCTTGCCGATGTCATGGAACATGGCCGCCGAATACAGGCGCTCGAGATCGGCTCGTCCGACGCCCAAGCTCAATCCGAAGTCGATCGCGACGCCGGTCACCAGCAGGCAGTGCTGGTAGGTTCCCTCATGGTGACGGCGGACGGTCGTGAGCCATTCGGACAGGCCGTGCTCGGTGATACGTTCTGCGATCTTGCGGCCGGCCTCCTTGGTGCCGTCAACGTCGAGCGGTTGACCCAGCGTGACAGCCGTGAACATCGACGCAATGGCGGTCGCCGCTGTCTGAACGGCGTTGTCGGGCTGAGCTGACCCGCTTGCCGGCTCGGCTGGATCAGCCAGCGCCGCCAGCAGGCTGGTCTTGTTGAGCGGGCCGGGAAGAACGAGCGTCGCGCCGAGCGCATAGGCCTGCGAGATGCAGACGTGTGAGGAGTGCTCGACGAGGAAGATGCGCTTGGTAGCCTTGGCCAGCCTGGCGGACCGCTTCTTGATCGCTGCGATGTTGTCGACGTCACGCAACTCCGCGCGGATGACGATCGCGAACGGCACTTGCGCCAGCCTGGCCTCGGCGTCGAGCCGTTCGCCCGCCACGGTGAATTGCTGTTCGAGCGCCGAGCAGATGGCGGACAGTTTATCGGAGGTATCGGCAAGCACATGCACGAAGGGACGCGTCGATTGCGCCGCCCGGGGGCTGCCGTCGCCTTTGATCGGGCCGGCTATGGTTCGCGCATTCGGCACTGTGGACATGGGCGATGCTGAAGTTGAACGAGATTGATGATGTCTTGAACCTATTTGGTCGCGGTGGCGCTCTGCGCGGCAGCTGCTTTTGCGGCCGCCGGCTTCTTCTTGCCGTCGGCGGTGACGAAGTGCACGCCGGCCGTGGTGCCGTCGATCCAGACCAACTCGCAGCGCCGGTAGGCGAGCCCCGTCGACGACAGCACCAGGAAGAACTCCTTGGCCTGGAGGACGTCGAGCGTGCCCTCGACCTCAAGCTTGGCGCCGGTGTTCGACACGTCGAGCAGCATACAACTGCGCCGCCAGGTGCCGTCCGAGCCCATCAAATTGACGGGTTGCCGGTGGTCCATTTTTACGCGAGGGTCCTTGCGGCCATCGAATCTCATCGGCTATTCCCCATTTTCGCACCGCGATGTCCCGGATCGTTTGTGCAGGCGCTGGCTGCTATTTCCCCCCAGCGCACCGTCCATTGGCTGGTCGACAAGAGAAGCGTTTCGAAGATGTGTTGGGCGCGTTCGCGTTGGGCGAAAGAGAGGCGCGTGCCGCTGCGGTTGCTCAGGATCGCGAGCGTGGTGGTCCAGTTCAGGCGCGACGCCCGGCAGGCCATCACGAGGCCCTCGCAGTCGTCGTCGGCCATGACATGCTCGACGATCTCGATCGGCGCCCCTGACAGCACCGACAAAGCGGTGAACAGATTGGCGGTCTCACCGCGGATCGCAAAGCGGTTCACCGTGGAATCGTTGAGCTTGCCGACGCGGTTGAGCGCAATGATCTCCGGCCGCGCGCTGGCATAATCGGCCGAATTGGGCGGCCGTTTCGGCGGAGCTGGCGCAGGCGTCTGCGCGGAGGCGTTTGGCTTGGCCGTGGCTTTCGATCCCGGTGAAGCCGACAGCAGCTTGCGCAAGACCAGGTCGGGCGTTCCGGGCCTGAGCGCCAGCGCCTTGGTGATCTCGTCGTCCGCCGCATCGTTCTCGATGAACAACGCGTGGACCGCATCGGAGAATCTGGCGCCGGGGTTCTTGATCAGGGCAAGGCGGACCGCGCGCGCGCCATGCGCGACGAGCGCTTCGCAGACAGCCGCTTCGACCCCGTCACGGGACGCGATCGCGAGCTGATGTGCCTCGCTGCATGACGCTGCAACCGTCGCCAGATCGTCGGTTGAGAGCGCCGGCGATTTCTGCAGGAGGGGGCATGCGATCTCCGGATCATCGTGGAATGCCAGATGCCGCAACGTATCTTGCGGCGCAACATAGAGTCCAACCAGTGCCTCACTCAGCTGAGTGAGCGCGGCAGGCGGGACGCGCCCGATTAGCCGAAGCAAGACGCCATCGACCACATTGACCAGCAATTCCTGCGGCTTGTCGCGGCCGGATGTGAGCAGGCGAACGATCCCTGACAGGATACGAGCCGAGCGCTCCGGAGGGCAGGCTGCGACCGCATCTTCCAGTTCGCCGAAAATATCGGCAGGCGAGTTTGCCATCATGGCAGGGCCTGTACGGAAAAAATAGGACAAATGAACGTCCTTCATTTCGCGCCAAAGTTGTTAATGTGAACTATATAGCTTTAGCGAACAGGTATCGGTGCACCGCTGGCGTCCCTGGAAACGATATCGAAATTTGGCAGGATACGCGCCGTCAGCCTGTCCTTTGAATTCCGTCCTCGCCAATGGATCGCGAGAGGTTAGGATGATTTTCTTGGGTAGTGGGGCAACCGGGGGATAATAGATCCGGTCCTGTCGCCGGATGCGCGTCGTTTCAGGACGCTGTTTTTCATTTTATCATGACCAGCATTGATGATGCGCCCGGGTTGGCGCCAAGGATATTTCGCTTTTCGGACGTCGATGAGTTTCGCAGTTCCATCCGCGGCCTGAATGTCGAGTTCACGCCGTTCGTGCGGAGGATTTCTGCCGAGCAGATCATCCTGCGTCTGCCCGGCTGCGACGTGAACGTCACGCGCGCCTTTCCGCGCGTGGTCGATGCGCAACTCGTTGCCGATTGCACCGCGATCGGATTTACGATGGACGATAGCGAGGTGCCCATTCGCTTCAACGGCGCGCAGCAAGATCGCTCCGTCATCGTCGTCGGCGACGGCGGTGCCGCCTACAACACCGTCGAGGAGACGCAGCGGCAGATCGCCTCGCTCGTTTTCAGGCCGCGCATGACGGATCGCGGTTGGCCGGAAGCGCGGTCGAGCTTCAAATTGTTCGAGACCAGCACGGAGGCGCTCAACCGGCTGCGGCGCGTCGTCACCGAGGTCGTGGCGGCCGCGTCCGAGCCGATCGACGCGGCCGAGGTGTTGTTGAAGGCGACGGCCATGCGGGAATCCCTGATCGGCGCCGTCGATGCGGCGATGGCCGACATCGTTCCGTCGCGCTGGACGCTGTGGCCCAATGACGAGCGGAACTTCAGGATGTTTCGCGAGATCCGTGCGCTGCTGTCGGACGATCCTGCCCAGCCCATCTACAGCGAGGAGGTCGCGCGCAAGCTTGGCCTGTCGGTCCGCACCATGCATGACGTGGTGCGGCGTTATCGCGGCATGAGCCTGCACCGCTTCCTGCGCCTGCGCCGGCTCTGGCTGGTACGCCAGCGACTGCTCGCCGGCGCCGACAGCGTCAAGGCCGTCGCGCTGGCGTTCGGCTTCTGGCACCTGTCGGATTTCTCGCGGAGCTATCGCGACCAGTTCGGCGAGACGCCGTCGGAAACCCTGGAGCGTGGACGCCGGCGTTAGCACGACAAAGCGATTGGGGATGGGCACCGGTTTCGTGCTAGCCTCCCAGCCATGAGCAACCGCATCCTCGTCCTCTACGGTTCCTACCGTTCCGACCGCATGGGCATCCGCCTTGCGAATTTCGTCATCAATCGCCTACGGAGTCGCGGCGAGGAGGTCGAGTTCATCGACGCCAAGGCGATCGGTCTGCCGATGCTCGACCGCATGTACAAGGAATATCCCAAGGGCACAGCGCCCGAAGCGCTGGAAAAGCTGGCAGAGCAGATCCGCGGTGCCGACGGCTTTGTCTTCGTCACCGGCGAATATAATTGGGGCATTCAGCCTGGCCTGAAGAACCTCACGGATCACTTCCTGGAGGAGTGGTTCTGGCGGCCGGCCGCGATCGTGAGCTATTCCGCCGGCCGCCTGTCCGGCGCGCGCGCCTCGACCGCGTGGCACGGCACGCTGTCGGAAATGGGCATGGTGGTGATCTCGAGCACCATCGGCGTCGGGCCGATCGCGCAGACGCTGTCCGCCGAAAGCGAGCCGATCGGCGAGGGCGGCAAGGCGCTCGAGCGTTCGTTCCCGCGTTTCGCCGATGATTTGACCTGGTGGATCGAGGCGGCGAAAGCGCAGCGGGCGCGCAAGGCGCCGCCGTATTGAACGCGCAGCCTACGCCGCCCTGACTTCACCGAGGAAGCGGTCGAACTGGCCGGCGAGGTCGCGCGACTGGGTCGAGAGCTGTTCGGCAGCACCCAGGACTTCCCTGGCGGCGCTACCTGTGTCGTCGGCGGCGCGCTGCACGCCGGTGATGTTGGCGTTGACCTCCTGGGTGCCGCGGGCGGCCTCCTGAACGCTGCGGGAGATCTCCCTGGTCGCCGAGCCCTGTTGCTCGATGGCGGCGGCAATCGCCGTGCCGATCTGGTCGATCTCGGCGATGACGTCGGCGACATTGCGGATTGCGGTCACGGTGTGGTCGCTCGCGGTCTGGATCGCCGTGATCTGCTCGGAGATTTCGGTGGTGGCCTTGGCGGTCTGGCCGGCCAGCGATTTCACTTCGGAAGCAACGACTGCGAAACCGCGGCCGGCGTCGCCGGCACGGGCGGCCTCGATGGTGGCGTTCAGAGCCAGCAAATTGGTCTGCTCGGCGATGCTCTGGATCAGCGTCACGACATCGCCGATCTTCTGCGCGCCCTCGGCGAGCGCACGCGCGGTGTCGCCGGTGCGACGGGCGTTGTCGACGGCGCGGGCCGCGATCTCCGTGCTTTGCGCTACCTGACGGCCGATCTCGGCGATCGATAAACTAAGCTCTTCCGTGGCGCTTGCGACCGTCTGCACGTTGGTCGAGGTCTGCTCGGAAGCGGCGGCGACGATTGCGGCCTGGCTGTTGGTCTGGGCGGCCGTCGAGGTCATCGACTGCGCGGTGCTCTCCATCGTGGAGGAGGCCTGCGACAGGCCGCCGACGAGTTCGGTGACCTTGGCCTCGAAGGCGCGAGTCAGTTCGTCGAGCGCCTGGGCGCGGCGCATCTTGCCGTCGTTCTCGGCCTGCTTCTCGGCGGCGAGCCTGTCGGCGCGGATCATGTTGTCCTTGAACACCTGGACGGCTGTGGCCATCGCCCCGATCTCGTCGGAGCGTTCGGCGCCGGGGATCTCTTCGGCAACGTCGCCGTCGGCGAGCCGCGACATCCGCGTCGTCAGGCTGACGATCGGGGCGCAGACGCGGCGGCGGACCATCACGATGAGGCCGGCGCTGGCGATCAGCACGGCGAGCAGGCCGACAAGTGCGATGGTGAAGCTGGTGCGCGCGGCGGCGGATGCGCCGGAAAGGATCTGCTCGGCGTTGTCGTAGAAGGCGTCGCGGACGCCGATGATCGACCCCAGGCCGCGTTGCGATCCCGTGTAGAAGGTCTCGACGTCGATTTCGTATTTGCCGCTCGCCGCGCCGTCCTTGACGAGCTTCAGCTCGCGGCCGAAAACTTCGACATAGGCCGAGTTCAGCGTCTCCAGCGACGCAGCGACGTTGGCGGGCGTGGTCGGATTGCCGCGCAATTCCATCAGCGACGTCACGAGCTGGTCGTTGCGGCCCTGCATGCGGGCGACGTCGGCCTTCTCGGCATCGGTCGCGACCTTCTTCGAGCCGACCAGGTTCTTGTGCAGACTGGCATTGAGGCCGCCGATGTCGCGCAGCGTCATGGCCATGTTGGCGTAATTGGCCTGGCGGTAGGCATCGCCATTCAGGATCGCCATGCGGCGCACCTGCTCGTTGAGCAGCGCCGTCACGCCGTTGTTGAGCACGGCATTGTCGGCGACGATCTTCCTGGCAGCATCCTTGCGCGCGTCCGCCGGTCCCGCGATCGCCTTGTCGATGGCCTCGCGCAAGCCCGTGAACTTCGAATTGATGCCGTCGATGTTGCTGCCGATGCTGTTGCCGTCGTCGAAGGTGCCGGGCAACTCCTTGCGCAGCGCGATCATCTTGTCGCGCGCGCCGTCGGTCTGCTTGCGCAGCTTGTCGTGTTCGGTGAGCTGCGCCGGGTCGACCGTTGCGGGTCCGTAGAGGATGTTGGTGGCGAAGCCGCGCTCGGGGTTGAGATAGCGCGGGATGTCGCTGACGGCGCGGACGATCGCGAGCCGGCCCTGTGCCTCCGTGATCCGCTCCATCGTCTGGTATTTCGTGACGGCGACGTAGACGGCGAGGCCGCCGCCGACGGTCGAGAGCGAGACGATGGCCGTGGTCAGCAGCGTACCGATTTTCATGATCTGTCCGGCAATTGGCGCGGGTGGAGAATGATCTTCTCCGTAAAAATAAGGGGAGCCTGTTAAGCGCGGGTTTACGCTGTGCGCGCCGGCAGGTGCGCCGGCCAAATCTTTCGATCGAGGGTTGACAGGATTCCCGGCGCGAAACGCCCGGTCGGGGGCTCCGACAAAGCATTTGAGATCGGCAAATACGGTTATATGATACCTCACTCGCGCTTGTCGGCCGTGATTATGCCTAACTTTTGGCTCCCAATATGCTAGCTGGTATAGGAGTCTCCGGGTGGGGGTTGGGCCCCCCGGGGGTCGATTTGGGGATCTGATGGTTTCCGACCGCGCACGCGCCGAGAGGGTGTTGTCGCGTCGCCGTATTGGGCGCGCCGAGACGATTTTGCTGTCTATGGCTGCCATCGCGCTGGCGGTGGGCGCAGCCGCGTGGGTCGCGGACATGGGCGATTCCACGCCGCTGGTTTCCGCCGCGCTGCCGCCGTCCAATACACCTTCGTTCGAGGACCGCTTCGCCTCGCTGTCCGGCAATCCGCCCGCGCGCGAACTTGGTCTGCGGACGATGGAGCGCTCCGCGCTCAATGCGGTCCAGCTCAAGCTGCGCGACGCCAAGGCGATGCTCGCCCAGAAGCTCCAGGGCAACGATTGGCGTTCAACCCTGACCGACAACGACCAGGCTGCGACCGAAGAGCCGGCGAGGGGCGCGCAGCGCGCCGACGCCGTGCCGATGCCGCGCTCGCGCCCGGTGCAGGCAGATCTCAGCGCCCAGATTGCCTCCAGCCAAGCCTTTGCCGACGCCAATCCCAGGGTCGACAACCGCAACTTCTTCGAGAAATTCACCGACAAGATCAGGCTGGCCTCGCTGAACCCCAGCGACGGTCTCTTGGGCAGGGCACCGGATCTCGCAGCGCTCGGTTACGATTCGAAGACGGCGGTGTATGACATCTCCGCCAAGGCGCTTTACCTGCCGAGCGGCGTCGCGATCGAGGCCCATTCGGGCATGGGCGCGCTGATGGACGATCCCGAGCATGTCGACCAGCGCATGGTGGGTGCGACCCCGCCTGCGACGTATGACCTCAAGCCGCGCGAAAAACTCTTCCACGGCGTTCGCGCGCTGCGCATGACCCCGACCGACGGCACCAGCGCGCTCGGCCGCGTCGGCCTGCTCACCCACACCTACATGCTCGGGCCGCGCGGCGATTCCAACGGCTGTGTCTCGATCAAGGACTATGACCGCTTCCTCAAGGCTTTCGACAATGGCGAGTTCAACCGCCTCGTCGTGGTGCCGAGCCTGAGCGGTGCGGCGACCGCCTCGCAGCGCGCGAGCACCGATTCCTGATCCTTGCCAGATCCTTGCCAGATCCTTGCCAGGTGCGGCGGGGCTGCCGTTTTCCCTTCGTTAAGCCGTTGTCGTCCAGAAGCAGCCCATGAGTGATCCAGCAAGCTCCGAGACCCCGCTGCGCACGACGTTCAAGATCAAGCTGAACGGTGACACGCTGGCGATCGCGACCGTCGGCCAAGCCTATCAATTCCTCACCAACTTCAAATCGGTCGAGTGGATGGAATTCCGCTCGCTGCATGACGACGCCGTCCACGCGCTCGAGGGTGCGGCCGGCAACGCCATGCTCGCGGTCCAGGCGACCAACGCGGTGCGCGCGTTGTTCGTGAGCGCGAAGCTGCTCTGAAGCGGCTTCCTGCCAGCTTGAACTCCGCCATAGGAACAGGCAAACGGTCTCCGAGGCCGGGTACAAGGCCGTTCATTTGAAACTTACTTAAGGGAGAGCCCCATTATGAAACGCCGTACATTCCTCAAGGGCGGCGCGGTCGCCGGCGCGACGACGCTGGTTGCTGCGCTTGCGATCGCGCAGTCGGCACCCGAGATCAAATGGCGCCTGACTTCGAGCTTCCCGAAGTCGCTCGACACTATTTACGGCACGGCGCAGACCTTTGCGAAATACGTCGCTGAGGCCACCGATAACAGATTCCAGATCCAGACCTTTGCCGCCGGCGAGCTCGTTCCCGGTCTGCAGGCGCTCGATGCCGTCAGCGTCGCCACCGTGGAGATGGCGCAGACGCCGCTCTATTTCTACATCGGCAAGGAGCCGGCACTCGCCTACGCGACCGGCGCGCCGTTCGGGATGAACCACCGCCATCAGGAGTCCTGGTGGTACTTCGGCGGCGGCGCCGACCTCGCCAACGAGGCGCTGAAGCCGTTCAAGACGCACGCCATTCTCTGCGGCAATTCCGGCACCCAGATGGGCGGCTGGTTCCGAAAGGAGATCAAGACCGTCGACGATCTCAAGGGCCTCAAATTCCGTATCGCCGGCATGGGCGGCCATGTGCTGGCGCGGCTCGGCGTCGTGCCGCAGCAGCTCGCGGGCGGCGATATCTATGCGGCGCTGGAGAAGGGTTCGCTCGATGCGGTCGAGTTCGTCGGTCCCTATGACGACGAGAAGCTCGGTTTCCAGAAGGTCGCCAAGTACTATTACTTCCCGGGCTGGTGGGAAGGCGGCGCCATGCTGCACATGATCGTCAATGACGAGAAGTGGGCCAGCTTGCCGAAGCAGTACCAGGCCGTCGTCAACCAGGCCGCGTCCGCAGCCGGCGCCTGGATGCTCGAGAAATACGACAGCGTGAATCCGGCAGCGCTGAAGCGGCTGATCGCCAATGGCGCTGAGCTGAAGGCATTCCCGCAGCCGGTGATGGAGGCCTGCTACAGCGCGACCCAGGAGCATCTGAACGAACTTGCCGCCAAGAGCGACCTGTTCAAGCGCACCAAGGAAAGCCACGACGCGTATCAGAAGGAGCTGCTGTTCTACACGCAGATCGCGGAGAATTTTTACGACAATTATGTGCTCGGCAAGATGCGGAATAAGACCTGATCGTGAGGAGGGCGCGGCACCTACGCCGCGCCCAGCCCGAGCTTGGCATAAATCCGCCTTGCATACGCGCCGAACGCGTCCGTCGTCTTCAGCGGAAGGTCGCGCGGGAAGGGCAGGTCGATCGGGAAGTAGTCGGCCATCTTCGCAGGTCCCGCGGTCAGTACCGCGCAGTGTGAGGACAGGAAAACGGCTTCCTGGATCGAGTGCGTGACGAAGACGATGGTCTTGCCGCTCTCGCGCCAGATCCGCAGCATCTCCAGATTCATCTGCTCGCGCGTCAGCGCATCCAGCGCGCCGAACGGCTCGTCCATCAGGATCAGCTTGGGATCGTGGATGAAGGCGCGTGCAATTGCCGTGCGTTGTTGCATGCCGCCCGACAGTTGCTGCGGATATTTTTGCTCGAAGCCGGCGAGGCCGACGAGATTGAGCAGATCGCGCGCCCGCTCGCGCGCGGCCTTCATGGGAAGGCCGACGATTTCCGCTGGCAGCAGTACATTGTCCAGGATGGTGCGCCACTTTAAAAGCAGAGCCTGCTGGAATACCATGCCGATGTCGCGCGTGGGATCGAACGGGCTGTTGGCGTTGCCGATCTTCACCGTGCCGCCGTCGGCGTTGTGCAGACCCGCAAGAATCTTCATCACCGTGGTCTTGCCGCAGCCGGACGGGCCGACCAGCGAGACCAGCTCACCTTCCTGCACGTCCATTGTGACGTCGGACACCGCGAGAAATTCGGCGCTGCCGCTGCGGTAGATCTTCCGGACGCCTTGCAGGCTGATGAAGGGGTTCGAGCTCATGCCAGCCATTTGTCCAGATTGGCCGTGACGAAGGAATCGTCGCCGAGATCGGCATGCTCCCGCGTGACGCGGTCGATCTCCTCCTTCTGGCCGGGGCTGAGGCCTTCATTCGGATCGAGGCACCAAAGGCCCTGCAACAGGCCCTGACGCCGCAGCACCTCGTGACAACCGGCGATGCAGCCGTGGAAATTGTTGGCGACGTCGAAGAAGGCGCTGTTGCAATCGGTGACGCGGGCATCGAGCGCGAGCAGATCGGCCGGCACGCTGTCCTTATGCCGGGCCGCCTTGCAGCGCTCGAACTGCTTGATGGCACTCGCGGTCCAGACCGACCAGTGGCCAAGCAGGCCGCCCTTGAAATAAGTGCGCGTGATGACTCCCTTATCGCGCAGATCGAACGGCAGCATCAGGTCGAGCAGGATGTGATCGTCATTGCCGGTGTAGAGCGCGACCCGCTCGAGCGCGCCGGCGGCTGCGACACCGCGCAGGACGTCGAGCGTCCGATAGCGGTTGAACGGGGCGATCTTGATCGCGATGACATTGTCGATCGAGGCAAAGCGCTGCCAGAAGCGGCTCGACAGGATGACGCCGCCCACCGCCGGCTGAAGGTAGAACCCGACCAGCGGGATCTCGGCGGCGACAGCGGTGCAGTGAGCGATGATCTCGTCCTCGGAGGCGCTTTTCATCGCGGCGAGGCTGAGCAGGCCGGCGTGATAGCCGATGTCGCGCGCGGTGCGCGCTTCAGCAATGGCCTGCCGGGTCGGACCGGCAAGTCCCGCGACCATCGCCAGCGGCCGCTTGGTCCAGCTCGCCGCGGTTTCAGCGGCAAGCTCAAGTACCGGCCGGTACAGGCCGACGTCGCGGATCGCGAACTGCGTCGTGTGCACGCCGACCGCAAGGCCGCCGGAGCCAGCGTCGATATAATAGCGCGTCAGCGCCCGCTGATGTTTCCTGTCGAGCTGGCGCTCGGCAGTGAGCGCCAGCGGATGCGCCGGCATCACGGTGCCCTCGGCAATCAGCTTGCGGACGTCGCTGTTGATCTGGCTGTGGTGCATGATGTTCTATCCAAATTCGGGGCCGGCGACGGCGAATGGCATTTCTTCAGCCCCAGCGCTGGCGGGGCCGAGCCGCATGCGCTGGAACGGACGCTCAATGGTCCAGCCCGATGCGGTCAATCCTTCCAGGAACGCGGCCTGCGGGGCGACCGCGTCGATCAGCAGCGGACCGGTCTCGGATCGCGCAATCGCATGAACGAGCGCCAGCGCCTCCGCGGCGTTGTCAGCAAACAGCGGTCCGATATGCCGCGCGGTCCTGCCGTCGCGGATCAGCGCCATCGCCCCGCGTGTTGCAGCGATGCGCGACCCGGAGCGCCCTGCAAAGGCCGTCAGAAGCGCACTCCGGTCGAAGCCGGTGGCCCGCCGGTCCCTTGCGCGAAGCGCGTCGAGCGTTGCGGCCGGGGGCGCTGGGGCGGGTGCCTGCGAAGGCTTCGCCAGCTTCAGCCGGCGCAATTGCATGGTCGGCGTGAATCCGAGTGGTCCATAGACGGCGACGCCGTCCGCTGTCGCGTCGAGCCAACTGGTCAGGCCGTTCCTGCGTGCGGTGTCCAGGCAGGCACCGACGAGACGCGTGGCGAGGCCACGGCGGCGATGACCGGACGTCACCAGCACCATGCTGACCCAGGCGTTGTTGCCGGAGTAGGGCAGCAGCGCAGCGGTTGCGACCAGGAGGACGCCGGTGCGGATGCCGAACACGACGCCGTCGCGCAGGAAGATGCGCCAGTCCTCTTCGGTCTGGTTCCAGCGCGCCTCCGTCGAGAGGACGAGTCCTGCCATCGCATCCTCAGGCCCCAGCTTGACGACGGGAGGCCCGTCAGTAGCGGCCATCGCGCACCTCGTATTTGGTCGGCTTGCCGAGGCTCGGCATGGCGCGGGAGACCCAGTCGGCGGTCCAGGCGATCAGCTGCTCGGTGTCGACGATCGGCAGGCCGAACAGCTCCACGGCGCGCGACGTATCGGTCAGCCAAGCCGTCGGCTCTTCCTTGCCCGTCAGCACCGGCGCGCGTCCGAAGCGGGCCCCGAATCTTGTTGCGAGATCGCGCACCGCCAAGATCTCGTGGCCGCTGACATTGATCGGCGAGGTCGGCGCGGTGCAATGGGCGAGACACCGTAGCGCCTGCGAGGACGCATCGCCTTGCCAAATGAAATTGACGTGGCCGAGGCTCACGTCGATCGGCGTGCCCGTCAGAACTTTCGTCGCGATGTCGTGCAGCACGCCATAGCGCATGTCGATCGCGTAATTGAGCCGGAACAGGCGGCCCGGCGTTCCGAATTTGTGCGAAAAATACTCGAACATGCGCTCACGGCCGACGCAGGACTGGGCGTATTCGCCAGGCGGGTTCGGCGCCATGTCCTCGGTCGAGCCTTTGCCGTCGACCGGCACGAACGGATAGACGCAGCCGGTCGAGAACGCTACGATCCGCGACGACGGGAACGCCTGCGCCACCAGCGCTGGAACATGCGCGTTCATCGCCCAGGTCAGCGATAGATCTCCCTCGGCGCCGAATTTGCGGCCGGCCATGAAGATGATGTTGGGTGCCTTCGGTAGCGCCTTGATCGCGGCCTGGTCCAGCAAGTCGCAATTGATGGTCTCGACGCCGCGGGCGTGCAGCCAGTCCTTGACGCTCGCGTCGCTGAAACGGGCGACGCCGATGACGCGGCGATCCGGGGCTGCCGCCTTCGCCAGCCCCGCCAGCGTTGGCCCCATCTTGCCGGCGACGCCGAGGATCATGATGTCGCCCTCGGCCTCCTTGAGATCGTCGATCAGCGCCTGGGTCGGACGGCAGAGGAGATCGTCCAGGGCCGCAATGTCGGGGATCGTCTTCGGCAGCGTCTGGCGGGTGAGCAGCATCGGTAGGTCCTTTTAGGTCTGCCTGGCGTCGCCGACCACGAACATGCGTTCGAGGACCAGCACCAGGCCGTAGAGGGCGACCCCGAGCAGCGTCAGCAGCACGACAGCCATCACCATCGCGGGCGTGTCGAGCGACGACTGCACCTGGATCATGAGGTAGCCGAGCCCGCGCTCGGAGGCGATGAATTCGCCGACGATGGCGCCGGCGACCGCGAGGATGGCGCCGACCTTCATGCCGGAGAACACGTAAGGCAGCGATCCCGGAAGCTGGATCTTGCGGAACAGCGTCCAGCGCGAGCCGCGCAGCGATTTGACGAGATCGAGCAAATCAGGCTCGACCTCGCGCAAGCCCCGTGCAGTGGTGAGCAGGATCGGAAAGAAGCAGATGCTGAAGGCGATCAGGATGTTCGGAACGATGCCGTAGGAGAACCAGACGATGAAGAGCGGGCCGAGCGCGACCTTCGGGATCATGTTCAGCGTGACGAACAGCGGCAGCAGCACGAGGCTGAGGAGCGGCGCCCAGCTGAAGATCACGGCGAGCGCGACGCCGACGAAGGCACCGAGCGCGAAGCCGCCGAGGATCTCGACCGCCGTCACCAGTGTATTGGCGCCCCAGGAATAGCTCGCGGTGCCCAGCGTCTGCACCGTCGCGAGCGGCGAGGGCAGGATGAATTTCGGCACGTGGAAGGCGTCGACCGCGACTTGCCAGAGCACGAGCACGGCCAGATGCACGATCAGGACGATCGCAACGCTGCGCGCTGGCCTCGCTCCGTCGCCTGCCACCGTGTGCTCCCTGTTGCTTCGGCTCCGCTGCCGCGACGCCGAGCCTAACCGGCCTCGGCGCAAGTTTCAACCAGTTGGTTGATTACGGCCGGAGCGACTGCAGCACGAGGTCGGCGACATGCCGGCGCCGGGCGCGCCGGGCGGTGCGGCTCGACAGGTCCTTGCCGAAGATCGCCGACAGCGTCGGGGTGTTGGAGAAGAAGAAATAGCTCAAGCCCGCGATGGAGATGTAGAGCTGGACGGGGTCGATCCCCTTGCGGAACATGCCGGCGCGCACGCCTTCATGGAGGATGTGGGAGACGCTCTTCACCAGCGGCGAATGCATCGCCTCCAGCCGCGTCGAGCCGCGGACATGGCGGGCGCCGCCGCGGTTCTCGTCGTTCAAAAGCACGATAAAGTCGGGGTTTGCGGCCAGATGATCGAACGAGGCCTCGATCAGGCGGCGGATCGCCTTGTCCGGCGGCAGGCCCTCGAGATTGAGCCTCCGCTCCTGCTCGCGGATGTCCTCATAGACCCATTCGAGCACGGCGAGGTAGAGCGCGTCCTTGTCGCCGAAGTAGTGGTAGACCAGCTGCTTGTTGACGCCGGCGCGCTCCGCGATCTCGTCGACGCGGGCGCCCGCAAAACCGTGCCGGGCGAACTCCTGGCGCGCCGCGGTCAGCAGCTTCTTGCGGGTGGCGACGGGGTCGCGCCGCTGCGGCGCGGTGTCGCCTGAACGTTTTGCGGGCATTTCCAACCAAACAGTTGACAAGTTGAGGGCAGCTTGTTGCATTGGTAACCTCACATGGGGAGAGCGACAAGCCGGGTCGCGGCAATGAGGAGACAGGCGATGAAGCGTTTGCAGGCGGCTGTTGTGGCGCTCGTGCTCGGTTTGCCGGCGGTGCCGGCGAGCGCGGGCGAGGCGGTCAATCTGATCCTGAACTGGACGCCGACGGCCGACCACTCGCCGTTTTATTACGCCAAGGCGCAGGGCTGGTACGAGAAGGCGGGCATCGACCTGACCATCGAGGTCGGCAAGGGCTCCGGCGTGTCCGCCGCCAAGGTCGGCTCCGGCGGTTCGCCCTTCGGCATCGCCGATCTCGCCACCATGCTGGTGGCCAAGAGCAAGGGCGCCGACGACGTCGCGCTGATGAGCATCTACGCCAACACGGGCCAGACCTTCTACTGGCTGAAGAGCTATGGCGTGAACGGCGTGAAGGATTTTCCGAGCCACAAGATCGGCAATCCGCCAGGCGATGCCTCGCGCGTGATGTGGCCGGCGTTTGCCAAGGCTGCCGGCATCGCGCCTGATGCCGTCAGCTTCGTCAATATCGGGCCGACCGCGAAGATCGCCGCGCTGAAGAGCCACACCGTCGACATCATCAGCGACTTCTACAACGAGCACGATCTGAAGGTGATCGAGTTCGGGCAGGACCTCGGCTACGTCAACTGGAAGGACATCGGGCTCAACCCCTATGGCAATTCGCTGATCGTCAACGGCGCCTATCTCCAGAAGAATCCCAAGCTCGTCGAAGAGTTGGTGCGCGTGACGCAGAAAGCCTTTGCGGCCTGCGTCGCCGACGTCACGCCGTGCCTGAAGGCGCTGCTCGACCAGGTCTCCGGTCTCGACAAGGAGAACCAGGAACGCCAGTGGGAGCGCATCAAATACCTGATGACGGACGAGTTCACCACCACCAAGGGTCTCGGCTGGATCGACGGCGAGCGGATGAAGAAGGACTACGATCTGGTCCAGACCTATCTCGGCATGGAGAAGCCGTTCGACGTGACGACGGCGTTCACGACGAAGATGTTGGACCCGAACGTGAAGATGGATGCGAGCAAGGTGAAGAAGTAGGGGGCGGCTTGTTGCCCACTCTCCACTCGTGCCCCGGACGCAGCGCAGCGTCCCTTGACGGTGCGCTGCAGAGCCGGGGCCCATGTCGAGGAAGTGTACCGTGTCGCCTTCTGGGTCCCGGCTCTGCGCAGCAACGCTTGCGCGTTGCAGCGCGTCCGGGACACGGGGACCCACCCACGTAACCCCACGGGGAAATTAACCAGCCATTAACCATATCGGCCGCATCGTTAACCATTCAATAACAGGGAACGAGTCGGCCGCCATGGAGGCCCTAGCAAAACCTCAACGCCAGATGGTGCGCCTGCGCGGGCGCTCCTATGTGGCCTTCGTGTTCGTGCCGACGGTTCCGATTCAGGATTGGCTCCAGGAGATCGACACCACCATCGCGCGCTCGCCGGGCTTCTTCGCCGGCCGACCCGTGGTGGTTGATCTGTCTTCGGTCGACCTCAGCCAGTCCGGCATCAGTCATCTTCTCACCAGCCTTCAGGACCGCAACATCCGCGTGCTCGGCATCGAGGGCGTGGAGGAGGCGCGGCTGACGCCGGCGATGCCGCCGTTGCTGTCGGGCGGACGCAGCTGCGTGATCGAGCCGGCCGCACCCAGGAAACCCGAGGCGAAGGTCGAGACCAAGCCGACCTCGCTCTTGCTCGAAAGCCCGGTGCGCTCGGGCCAGACCGTCATCTTCCCGGAAGGCGACGTCACCATTCTCGGCTCGGTCGGCTCCGGCGCCGAAGTCGTCGCCGGCGGCTCCATCCACATCTACGGCGCGCTCCGCGGCCGTGCCATGGCGGGCGTCAACGGTCACGCGAGCGCGCGCATCTATTGTCAGAAGATCGAGGCCGAACTGCTTGCAATCGATGGATTTTACCAGACTGCCGACGATATCGATTCGGCCTTGCGCGGCCGGCCTGCCCAGGCCTGGCTCGAGGGCAGCACCATGCGAATTACAGCGCTGAACTGACCAGTTAAGGAGGATATTTCAATGGCCAAAGTTCTGGTCGTCACATCAGGCAAGGGCGGCGTCGGCAAGACCACGACCACCGCCGCGCTGGGCGCTGCGCTCGCGCAACGCGGCGACAAGGTCGTCGTCGTCGATTTCGACGTCGGCTTGCGCAACCTCGACCTCGTGATGGGTGCCGAACGCCGCGTGGTGTTCGACCTCATCAACGTGGTGCAGGGCGTCGCCAAACTCCCGCAGGCGTTGATCAAGGACAAGCGGCTGGAGAATCTCTGGCTGCTGCCGGCTTCGCAGACCCGCGACAAGGACGCGCTGACGGAAGAGGGGGTCGGCAAGGTCATCGCCGATCTGCGCAGCCGCTTCGACTGGGTGATCTGCGACAGCCCGGCCGGCATCGAGCGCGGCGCCTCCATGGCGATGCGCTTTGCCGACGAGGCCGTGATCGTCACCAATCCGGAAGTCTCCTCGGTGCGTGATTCCGACCGCATCATCGGCATGCTCGATTCCAAGACCGTGCGGGCCGAGAAGGGCGAGCGCGTCGAGAAGCACATTCTCATCACCCGCTACGATCCCTCCCGCGCCGCGCGCGGCGAGATGCTGACCATCGACGACATCCTCGAAATCCTCGCAACGCCTCTGCTCGGCATCATCCCGGAGAGCCAGGACGTGCTGCGCGCCTCGAACGTCGGCACGCCGGTGACGCTGTCGAACGCCGAAGGCGCACCCGCGCGGGCCTATATCGACGCGGCGCGAAGGCTCTGCGGCGATACCGTGCCGATGCAGGTGCCGACCGAGCGCAAGGGCTTCATGGATCGCCTGCTGCGACGGAGGGCTGCATGAGCATGGGTCTGCTCCGGCTTCTCCGCGGCAACAAGGCTTCTGCTCCCGTCGCTCGCGAACGGCTGCAGATCCTGCTTGCGCATGAACGCGGGCTGCGCGGCCAGCCCGACCTGCTCGGTGTGCTGCGTGAGGAAATTCTCGCCGTCGTCTCCAAGCACGTCACGCTGGATCCGACCAAGGTGATCGTGCGGCTCGAGCGCGGCGACGAGGTCTCGACCCTCGAAGTCGATATCGAGGTGCCCAACGATTTCGAGCGCAAGAAAGTGGCGGTCGGGTAGGGGTACCCGGCCGGCGATTTTGGGGTGGGTGAGAGGCGGTCCGCTGGGCACAGCGGGCCGCCTTTGCTTTGCGTGCGACGGGAACGGTACCTGCGGTGAGATCGTTGTCAAAGACCCGCGGAACAGCACGAACAATGCGCCGCGGTTTCCAAGACCGGAGAGCGCCCATGATGTCCGAGGTCCAGGTTCACACCGTCGCCCGGCAGATGCTGGAACAGCACGGTTTCGCTGCGATTGCGAAGGCCGCTGAACAGGCGCAAGCCTGCGAGGGCCGCGGCGATGCGGATGAGGTCAAGGAGTGGCGTCATATCGCCGACGCCATGAAGATCATGCGCGGCCCGCATCAGAGTTGATGCGCGGGACCGTCCGTCACCTGATCAAGTGGAGTGCTCGGCCGGGTCTAACGCTCGCCCCGGTCGGCGCCTTGCGTTCCGGATTTGTGCTGGGTCTGCGGCTGGCTGCGCTCACCGGTCTCCTTGCAGGGGAGCTGCTCCCACGAACCGTCCGCGGCCTGCTGATAGGCGCTACAGGATGACGAGACGGACTTGTCGTCGCCTTTCTGGGCCTGGTTGTTCCTCGCGACGGAGGGAGCGGTGAGCGCGACACCGATCGCGAGGGCACCGGCGAAAATGAAATAGGCATTCCGCAATGGGGGTCTCCTGTTCGAAGAAGCCGCATGCTGCCGAGGAATGTGACAATAATTTGCCGCGTCGAGGGTCTCGCTGCGGCTTGCTTAAAACTTGGAAAAGGCCGCTAGCCGCCCTTGCTGCGGATCAGGCCGGCGAGGTTGGTCTTCTGTTTTTCGCACCAATTGCTCATGCCGAGCCGGCGCTGGTCGAGATCGGTCGTCTGCGTTGCGACCGCGACCTCCGCCATGATGTCGTCCGACTGCTTCTCACCCATCTTGCCGCCGGTGTGCATCCAGGCAATTGCCTTGCGCACCTGCTCGGTGGTGCCGTCGGGCAGCTGCATCTGCTGCGCCTTCTGCACCAGGTCCTGATAGACCACATCCGTGCCAGGACATTCGACCTTGGCGGCGAAGGCCTGCAAGACCATCGTCACGTAGTTCGAGCGTGTATGATCGTCAGCCGCTCGGGCTGAGGTTGCGATCAGCAAAAGGCCTGCCATCAGCAAAGGGGCGCGCATCCCTGGGTCCTCCTCATTTTCCAAGGAGGCTAGCGTCCCGCGGGACGCTTCGCAATGGCGCCGGGCGCGATTGTCGCCCCTTCGTGCGGTGCCTAGCGCCGCCAGGCCGGCACGGGATCGAGCGGCGTGCGATAGACCTCGTTGTGATCGCGATCGGTGACGCGCACCGCGCAACCCTTTCGCTGCAACTCAGGCTTCACTTGCGACAGCTCGCTCGCCAATTGAACGGCGCGATCGGAGGCGACCTCGATATCCTCGAGAATGATTCCGCCCTGGTTCTTGAACTCTTCACCAACCACGAGATCGAAGGAATAATACGGCATCCGAATTCCCCGGTGTGACGATCCATCTCCAAAAGAAGGCTTCAACGGAAGTCTTCAAGACATGCTGAATGATAACACTGAGTCGATATCCAACCGATGAACGGAGCGCGCAATCTCTGTGCGTATGGCGCAGAAATGATGTGCAGCGTTCGGGTGCTTTAAGATTTTATTAAATATGCCGGCCTGATCATGAGGCATTGGAATTGCAGCAGAACCGGGCTCCGGGAACCGGCAGCTGCAAGAGAAGGCCGGCGGCATAGATCCCGACGGCCTTTTCTCTCTTTGTGCGCAATGACGCACCACCGTAGTAACATCACCGTAGTCGCACGGACTCACATCATCACATCGAGTCGGACAGCTCGCATCGTCGATTGATGCAGCTCTAGTGCACCGGCATCGGCGGACGCACGACAGGTCCGTCGTCATCGGCAACTGTTTGCGTCGTCGCGACCGGTGGTGCCGCCGGCGGCGGCGCAGCGGCAGCTTGTGACGGCGGCGGAGGTACGAGCGGCGTGGGCGGGTAAGCCGGCATGTAGGTGTGCGACACCACGGGCTTCGGTTTGCGAACAGGCGGCGGTATCGGCCCCGGAGCGCGCGGCGGCAGCGCCGACACGCGCGCGGGATTGGCCGCCGGTTTCGCCTCAGCGATCGGCTTCGGTGCCGAGGGCTTCGTCATCTCGCGGACCATCTGCTCCTGACCTGCCTTCAACTCGGCGATGTCAGCCTTGAGCTGCTCGATCTGCTGCGCCATCGCGGCGATGTCGCGCGTCATCGAGCCCGCCGCTGGCGCGGCATCGGGCTGAGCTGCGGCAGGCGCAGGTGCCGCAGCGGCACTCTGTGCTGCCGGTGCTGATGGCGACGGATCGGCCGCCTGATCCTGTGCAACGGGTGGGGCGGCTTGCGTGGCCGCGACAGGCGCGGTCTGCGACGTCGACGGCAGCAGCGATGCCAATACCGGTGTCCATCGGGCGAGCGCCTGCGTCGCGGTGTCGCCGTGCTTCTCCCAGGCGATGGTGGCAGCGGCGCTGCCGCCTGCGAACAGGAACGTGAGGAATGCACCGCGCAGCCACCTGCTCGCGGCGGATCGTCTCGCGTGGTTGCGACCATCGTCCGCCGTCACCCGCACGGCGGTATCGACCGTGGGCGCCTCTGCTTGCGGCTCCAGAACGGGACCGACTTTCGGCTCCAGATCGAATTTGGGCTCGACCGCGAACTTCGGCTCCGGACGCGTCGTGAACTCCGGCGCTAGCGTTGGTGCGTCGCTGCCGACGCGCGAGGCCATCACCACGTCAGGCGAAATTTGCACGGCGTCATGCGGATCGTTGTCTTTCATGGTGTCCTTCACGATCTCGTCGACGATTTACCGGCTGTTCAACGTCGCAAGCATCCCAGCTCCTTTGACCCCTTGGTCGTTCGCATTGGCGCGAGCCGATCTGTTGCGTGGGCCGATCCAAATCCTGGGACTGGCCCGATGCCGCACGAGTCCAGCCGGGTTTGACCAAAGCAAGGCGAGGGGGTGGAGAGATCGCGACCGTCTTCCGCCAGATGTGGTGATGGAACCGGCTGTGCCGAACACGGGCACGTGTTGCGAATTGCCATGTTTTCAGCACGATTTGGGCAGCATCTCAGCCCTGCTGGGGGCGCTGCTATCCGCTATCGGGGGCCGGCGGTGCCAAGATCTCTACTCGCTTTGTTCGTCGTTGCCTTCCTGCCGCTCGGCGGCTGCATGCAGACGACTCTCTCGCCATCGACCGACGCGAGCATGACGCCGCGCGATCGGCAATTGCTGGCGCACACGCCTTACGCCCAGGCCAGCGTGCCTGAGCAGTATCTCCGCCATATCGTCGATTATCCGCGCAAGGAGCAGCCGGGCACGATCCTGGTCGATACCGATGCGCGCTACCTCTATTACGTGCTGCCCGATGGCAAGGCGATCCGCTATGGCGTCGCGGTCGGCGAAGAGGCGATGGCCTTTTCGGGCGTCGCGCGTGTCGGCCGTCTGGCGGAATGGCCGGACTGGGTGCCGACCCCAGAAATCCAGGCGCGGCTCGGGCCGTATCCGGCGCGCGTGCCTGGCGGTCCCGCCAATCCGCTCGGTGCACGTGGCATCTACCTCTATGCCGGCAACAAGGACACGCTCTACCGCATCCACGGTACCAACCAGCCGGAATATATCGGGCAGGCGATCTCGTCGGGCTGTATCCGGATGCGCAACGAGGACGTGATCGATCTGTTCGACCGGGTGAAGCTCAACGCGACCGTCGTGGTGCTACCGCCGGGGCAGAACGCCCAGATCGAGGCGGGGCCGAGCTGGCGCGGGTGAAGCGCGCGGCGCTTGCCGACAATTTTAGGCATTGTCTTGCGCAGGCCGTAATGCTTCGCGTCTAACGTGCAGCGAGCAAGGGGTTGCTCGCATGTATCTCGTCAAGAATTCGCCGCGCGCGCTGTTCGCTGCGCTCATTCCGCTCGCCATCGTCGAAGCCGTGTTGATGGTGTTTGCCGTCGCAGGCGGGCAGGTGACCGATCCCGAAGGCGTGCCCGCGCCGGATCAGATCCTGATGTTCTATGCGGGCCGCATGGCGATCAATGCCGCCTTCCTGTTCGCCGGGCATCTCGTGCTGCGGCAGTGGACGATCTCGAGCCGGCTCGCTTACGGGCTCATGGGCGGCGTCATGGCCGCCGCGAGCTACGGCATCGCGATGCGCAACCACATTCAGCTCGCAGCCCCTGGCGACGGCACGGTGATGACGATCGGCCTGTTGCCGACCATTGCAGGGATGATTGGTGGATTCCTCTATGGTCAATTCGCCGGGCTCAGCCAGGTCGCACGCGCCGTCGGCGCACCTGCCGCGGCCAGCGCGTCCGAAACGCCGCCGCCCTTGGTTTTCGATGGGCCGGTGCGGGTGCGCACGTCGGTCGCGGGGATCGCGATCGCGGCAGTCATGCCGACGGTGCTCGCAACCCTGTTGCCCTACACCTTGCTGCCGCTGTTGATGAACGGCTTTGCGGACAAGAGCACCGCCCACATCTTCGCAGCCGTGATCCCGGCCCAGACATTCCTCGTGATGCTGACGATCTCGGTTATTCCCGCAACCATCTTCATGCTCTGCGTGCACCATGTCGCGCGGGCCATGGACCGCCGCAGCGCCTGGCAATATGCGGTGATCGGCAGCGTTGCGGCATTCGCCTGCGCGCTGCTGCTCGCGTTTGTGGCGCCGCTGCTCGCCGTGCTGGCGGCGCCGGCCGCATTCTGCGGCGCGGTCATGGGGGCGCTCTATCGCCGCTTCGCCGGCCTCGAGCCTTTGCCGCTGCCCGAGGCGGTGATCGCAACCGATCCCAACGCGCTGGTCGGTGCCGATCATCCGTCGCGGCACCAGCACGACGTCATCCTCAGCAACTAGGCGCGCCGGGTGGACACATGAAAAGCGTTGCTGCGATTGGTGTGGGCATGGTGATTGCGGCGGCTGCCGCGCTCTGGTTTGCGACAGGGCCTGTGGTGGTAACGTCTGAGATCAGGCCGCTCCCGGTGAATCCGAGTTTGCCGGTATTCAAGCAGGTCCCGTCGAAATTCGACGGCAAGTGAGCCAGAGGTGCTGACCTGCTTTTAGCAGCCAAAGGTGAATTGCTTCACAGGCGTTTTGCTGCAGTTGCGCTATGCCTCAATGGCTCGTTGCCATTGGAGGCATCATGCAAAATTTCAATGATCAATTTGACGAGAACGACCGCCGCATCGTGCGCAAATGGCGTTTGGCCACGCTCGGCTTCTACGGATCGGTCCTGGCCGGACTGGTCGTGTACGCGGCGCTGCACTGGAATCCAGAGGTGAACTACGCCTCGGTCGATTCCGCGGCCCACGCCAGGCTTGCGGGCGGCGGCGGGCGCGCGCCGTTCGCGCCTTAATTGTCAGGCCGCGCGATGCGCCATTGCAGCGTCGTGGCGGTGCCGTTGGCATCGCCCGGCGCCTTGTCCGCCGGCGAGGTGTAGAGCGGGCGATAACGGTACGCCCACATCTTGCTGCCGTCCTCGCGGTCGATCACGGTGAAGTCGCCGATCGCCTTGGCTTCCGCGGTCGCGGCGAGCGGCACCCAGCTTTCGGTGCACTTGCCGTTGCAGGTCGACGTCTTGCCGGTGGTGTCGCGCTCGTAAGTGTAGAGCGTCATACCCTTGAGATCGACGAGCTTGGGACCCTGCTTGGTGAGGACCACCTTCGCAGGCGCGGTCGTCGCTTCAGGCTTCGGCGGAGGAGGGGCCTCGCCGCCGCCATGTCCATTCGCGAGCGCATGACCGGTCGACAGCGCGATGACTGTGGCCGCAATGACGAACCTGAACATCCAAAACTCCAGACCGGCAAAGTTAATGGCGCGTTAAGCGCAGAATTGGCGTCAACCGTAACAGAAGAAGGTTAGTTCCAGGTTTCGTCGCATTGCGACAAATACGCATGAAGGGGGCAGTCATGCCTGCATATCGCGCAAAGGTGCGCGACTGAGCTCGTTGCCGGCGGCGATCGCCTTGCGCAACAGCCGCATCAGTTCCTCGCCTTCCCTCGCGCTGAGGCCGCGCAACATGATCTGCTGGGCCGACTCGACCGCTGGCGTGATCTTGCGCAGGACGCGGCGACCCTCATCGGTGATCTCGAGCTCGCGGGCGCGGCGGTCGCGGGGACTGGCGCGGCGTTCGGCGAGGCCCTTCTGCACCAGGCGATCGACCACGCCGGTGATGGTGGTGCGGTCATAAGCGATCAGTCCTGCGAGCGTGACCTGGTCCAGTCCCGGATTGGCCTTGATGGTCGCGAGCGCCGCGTACTGCACCGGGGTGAGGTCGAAGCCGGCTTCGCCGACCTCGGCCAGGAATACCGCCACCGCGATCTGTTGAAATCTCCGTGCAAGATGCCCGGGCATGTCGTTGTTGTCTCTCACCGAATTCTCCTCGAACACAGGGACGGTGCACGGTCATTGACAAGTATACTGATAGTCAGCATACTGAGCAATATCGAAAAGACATCAACGGGAGAGGTGCTCATGCAATTCCATCTCAATGGATTCCAGCCGGGCGATCCCGAGATTGCCGATCCCGCGGAACGCATTCAGGCTGCAGGCGCTGCGGGCGCGGTGCCTGATGAGGTCGATGTCCTCATCGTCGGCTGTGGCCCTGCCGGCCTGACGCTGGCCGCCCAGCTCGCGCAATTCCCCGACATCAAGACCTGCATCGTCGAGCAGAAGCCGGGCCGGCTTGCCATCGGCCAAGCCGACGGCATCGCCTGTCGCACGATGGAGATGTTCCACGCCTTTGGCTTCAGCGAGCGCGTGCTGAAGGAAGCCTATTGGGTCAACGAAACCACGTTCTGGAAACCGGATGAGCGGGCGCCGGAGAAGATCGTCCGCAGCGGCCGGGTGCAGGACGTCGAGGACGGGCTGTCGGAATTCCCGCACGTCATCCTCAACCAGGCGCGCATCCATGACGGCTTTCTCGACGTCATGCGTAGATCACAGGCCAAGCTCGAGCCCTACTACGGAAGGCGTCTGCTCGACCTCCAGGTTGATCCTGCCACAGGCCCCGCCGATCATGCCGTGACGGTGCGCCTCGAACGTGGCGAGGGTGCGAACGAGGGCAAGATCGAGACGATCAAGGCGCGCTATGTCGTCGGTTGCGACGGCGCGCGCAGCACGGTGCGCAAATCGATCGGCCGCGAGCTGCATGGCGATTCCGCCAACCACGCCTGGGGCGTGATGGACGTGCTTGCGGTGACCGATTTCCCGGACATCCGCTTCAAGAGCCTGATCCAGTCGGCGAAGGACGGCAGCCTGCTGATCATTCCGCGCGAGGGCGGCTACATGGTTCGCATCTATGTGGAGCTGGCAAAACTCGACGTCGGGGAGCGGGTTGCCAACCGCAACATCACCGCCGATGATGTCATTGCTAAAGCGCAACGGATCCTTGCTCCGCACAAGCTTGCGGTGAAGGAGATCGCCTGGTGGTCGGTCTATGAGATCGGCCAGCGTCTCACCGACAAGTTCGACGATGTGCCGGAAGCCGAGATCGGCACGCGGCTGCCCCGCATCTTCATCGCCGGCGATGCCTGCCATACCCACAGCCCGAAGGCGGGGCAGGGCATGAACGTCTCGATGCAGGACGCCTTCAATCTCGGCTGGAAGCTCGCGGCCGTTCTGCGCAAGCAGTGTGCCCCACACCTGCTGCATTCCTATTCGGCTGAGCGGCAGGCGGTGGCGAAGGAGCTGATCGACTTCGATCGCGAATGGGCAGGGATTTTGGCTTCGGCGGCCAAGGCCGGCGGTGCCGATGCCGCCAAGACGCAGGACTATTTCGTCAGGCACGGACGCTACACGGCGGGCACGGCGACGCACTACACGCCGTCGATCCTCACCGGCGAAGGTTCGCATCAGCATCTCGCGCAAGGCTTCGTCATCGGCAAGCGTTTCCATTCCGCGCCTGTCATCCGGCTTGGAGATGCCAAGCCAGTGCATCTTGGCCACGCGGCGCAAGCCGATGGCCGTTTCCGCCTTTACGCGTTCTCCGGCGCGGAGGATCCGGCGGCGGCCGGGTCAGCCGTTCGCGCGCTGTGCAATTTCCTTGCGGAAGCCAGGGAGTCACCGCTGAAGCGATATACGCACGCAGGAGCAGACATTGATGCCGTGATCGATCTGCGCGCTGTGTTTCAGCAGGATCATCGCGAGCTCGCGATCGAGGCGATGCCGACACTGTTGCTGCCATGCAAGGGACGTTACGGCTTGCTCGACTACGAAAAGATGTTCTGTCCGGACCTCAAGAGCGGCCACGACGTTTTCTCCATGCGCGGCATCGATCGGAAGGTCGGCTGCATGGTCGTGGTGCGGCCCGATCAATATGTCGCGCAGGTGCTGCCGCTCAACGACTTTGCTGCGCTCGCGGCATATTTTGACGGCTTCATGCTGCAGGTGAATTAACGCTTTGCTCCGCCGATGAATGGCGGATGAATATTGAACTGCGTGCGCAGCCGCTCTCAATCTTTTGGCTGATACGACGATCGTGAGCGGAACGCTTTATTCCGCTCGCGCGTTCCGCCTCTCAGAGGAGGACTTCGTCATGAGATTGAGAACCGCTTTGGTTGCAGCATTGCTGCTCGCGCCGACGGCCGCATTGGCCGCTCCCGGAATCGTCACCGTCTCGACAGGACTGCGCGCCGGCCCGGGTGCGGGCTTTCCGCTGGTCGACCGCGTTCCCGAAGGCGCTCGCGTCAACATCCATGGTTGCCTGCGCGGCAATGCCTGGTGCGACGTGAGCTTCTCCGACGACCGCGGCTGGGTGTCGTCGCAATATCTCGAATATCTCTACCGCAACCACTACGTCTATCTGCCCGACTACGCCGACGAGGTCGACGTGCCCGTGGTTCCCTTCGTGCTGAGCTCCTATTGGTCGAGTTACTATGAAGGGCGCCCCTGGTATCACCGCCACGCCTACTGGAATAGCTACTGGACCTCGCATGAGCGCTTTGCGACGCAGATGACGATCGACCCGCGCGCCGCGCGCATCGGGCGCGCTGCGACTCGGGACGCTACGGTCGCGCTGGGACGCGATGGACACGCCAAGGGCAACGTCGCAATCTCCGGGCGTGATGCTGCGACGGCCCGCGACTCGACAAGCGCCAAGCGCGATGCCGCAGTCGGCGTGGCTCGTAACCGCGCCGAGCGGAGCCAGCGTTTCGTCAATGAGCGAACCGCCGTGCAGGAGCGCAATCCCCGTGACGCGCAGGCGCGCATGATGCACGAACAGGCCGCAAGCCGCGCTGCGGTACGCGCGCAACCGATGGCGCGTGCACATGAAGCACCGCGCATGTCGGCTGCGCCTGCGGCCCTGCCTGCGATGCCGCACGTCGCTCAGCCGAATGTCAGTCATGGTGCGCCGATGAATGCTCATGCGCAGATGCCGGCGCCGCGTGCGGCCGCACCTGCACCCGCCATGCCGCATCCGGGTGGAGGCGGCGGCGGTGCTCCGCACATCAGTGCTGCGCCACCACACGGCGGCGGCGCGCCAGGCGGCGGCCGCGAGAAACACTAGCGTCGTTGAAAAGCCCGGCCTTCGTGCCGGGCTTTTTGTCGGGATCTGACGCGGGTTCCGTGCGCGTACAATTTGAGAAGGTTCTTCGCGGGCAGATTTCATCGATCGTAATATGTCTATTCAAAGCTGTAAGCATCCACTCGGGGCAGCGGGGCACGGGAGGATGCAGATGAGACAGAACCAGGCGGAGTCGCGCCGCCAGAATGTCGCGAAGCGTTCGATGACCAAAGAGGCCAAGCAACTCGCCGGTCTGATTGCCGGCTTGCGCAAATCCCTCGACGGCATCCACAAGGAGCGGGCGAGCACCAAGCTCTCCGGCGCCGAGATGGGTCTACTCGACGAGCGGCGCAACAATTTGTTGTTGACCATTGCCGCCCTGGACGACCGTCTGTCGGCCGTGCAGGGTTTGATTGATCTTGGCCGTCCACACGTCATCCGCGTTCACTAGGCGCGCATTGCAGGCATGATCGGTTCCGTCGCGGCGGCGATGGGCCCAGCCTGGCCGTGGCGGCGAACAAGCTCCCGGCAAGCAGAATCACATTCATGAGGCGGCAGACGAATGACCTCGGTCGCCGGCTGGAACCGGCGTCGGCGCACAATGCCGCCGTGGATGGCACCAAATTGCCACGCTCCCGGCGAATTGCCGCCAAAGGCCGCTGTCACGACGAGGACGGGTGCGGGATAACGCAAGGGGATGCGCATTGGCGTATAAAATGATCGCAGAACGCGACAATGAGAAGTACAGTTTTTCCCGCGAGAGCCGGCTGCTCATCGTGGCGAAGGGAAAAGTTTGGGCGAGCGAAGGATGGCGGGTCGTCATTACCGATCAGGACGGCAAGGCCTACGCGCCGCCGGAGTTCGACCAGTTGCTGGCGGCGTGACCGCAGCAGGGGCTAGGGGACGACATTGAGATCGCTGTTTCGACCGGGGCGCGAGGTTATCGCGCCTCTGGTGATTCTTGAGACGATTCTTGGGAGCATGGCTGTAGCGAGCGTCGTGCTGACGGCGCCGCTCGCGTCCGCGCAAAATCTCGACGCGGGCAAATCGCCCGAAAAGCTCTTTGCCGACGGCTGCTCGGCCTGCCACCGCAGCCCGCGCGGACTGGCCAAGGGGCGCATGAGCCTGACGCTCACCTGGTTCCTCCAGGACCATTATTCGGCCGGTCCTGACACCGCCAAGGCGCTCGCAGCCTATCTGCAGTCTGTCGACGAACCCCCGCCGAGCGCCGCAGCCAAACCGCGCGCAAAGTCATCCAAGCCGCGCCCGCCCAAGCCGGTACAAGCCCACTAGATGTCGGTCCGGATCCTGGCTACCCGCGCCGATGGGTCTGCGCGATCAGATGGCGACGCATTGCGCGCAGATCGGCGCTCATGCGGGTCTGTCCTGTCGTGACGAAGGACAGCCAGGCGCCGTCGGCCGCAAGACGGACGATGTGGAGTTCGAGCGCGGCGTCAGTGGCGCGATGCCGCTTCAGGCGCGCCTTCATCCAGTCATTCCAAAGCCTGCGCAACGATGGATCGGTGACGACCACCATGCTCAGCGCCGCCCAAGGTGTTGCGAAGCCGAAGGCCTTTCCGGTGAAAACGGCATTGACGTAAGCGCGCGTAAAACTGCCGCGCGGCTTCGGGTCCGCCTCGATGGCCGCGTCAATCTCGGCATCGACGCAGGCGAGCAGGTCGGCGAATAGCCCCTCGATCAGCGCCTGCTTGCTTCCAAAATGATGAAACAGCCCGCCCTTAGTGACGCCAGCGGCCGCTGCCACCGCCTGCACGGTCACTCCGGCGACGCCGTGGTCCAAGGCGATTGCGGCGGCGTGATCGAGCAGGGCGCGCCGGACCTGCTCGGGCTGCTTGGCGCGGGTGTAGGCGCTCGCCGGCATCAATGCGCCGTCGTTTGCGAGAACAGGTTGATGACGACGACCCCGGAGACGATCAGCCCGATGCCGACGAAAGCTGCGGCGTCCAGCATCTGGCGGAACAGGACGAAGGAGACGGTGGCGGTCAGGATGATGCCGACCCCGCCCCAGATCGCGTAGGCGATGCTCAACGGGATGACCCGGATCGCGACCGACAGCGCGTAGAACGAGGCGATGTAGAACAGCACCATCGCCAGCGTCGGCCAGGGGCGCGTGAACTGCGCGGACTGCTGCAGGAAGGCGGACGCCGTCACCTCGAAGACGATGGCAAGGGCAAGCGCGGCATAGGAGGTGACAGCGGACGTCATGGCGATCTCGTGCGGGACGCGCAAAAGATACCGCGCGGTAGGTATGTTTAGCGCGTAACATGGCTTTGGCCGGGACCAGGTATCACGTGTGAGTGACGCGCCTGCGACATGGGGAGAACCCGATGGCTCGAGGGTAACAAAACGAAGCCGCCACGCGGTGAATCGCGCGGCGGCTCCGGGTTATCGCAGAGGCTTTCGATGCGTCCTAGTGGATCCGCACGGTGAGTTCGACGTCCTCGGCGAAGGGCGTGGACATATAGCCGTTGCCGGGCTTGCGCACTCGCGCCAGATATTCCGGGCTGTGGTCGGCATTGTCGGCGACGATGATCGCGCCGGGCTTGAGGCGGTCTTCGACCAGATCGAGGATATCAGGGTAAAGCGCCTTGGCGCCGTCGAGCAGCACGAGATCGATCTGGTCTGGCAGATCAGCGCTGAGTGTCTCAAGCGCGTCGCCTTCGCGGATTTCGACGAGGTCGATCAGCCCGCCGGCCGACAGGTTTTCGCGCGCCCGTGCCGCCTTGGACGGCTCGAACTCGCTGGTGATGAGGCGGCCGCCGCCGTTATCGCGCAACGCCGCCGCGAGGTGCAGGGTTGAGATGCCGAAAGACGTGCCGAATTCGACGATCGCCTTGGCGCGTGAGCTCCGCGCCAGCATGTAGAGCAGGTGGCCGGTCTCGCGCGAGACTGCGAGCGGGGCGTCCTTCAGGCGTGCGTAGAGATCGCGGTAGCCGGTCTTGCTCCGCATCATCCTGACGCGGTCGGCGTCGGTCACGTCAGTGAAGGCGGCTCGCATGACGTCGCGGGCTGTTTCGTCCTGATCGAACAGGCGATCCAGCAGCGGTGCCAGCGACGTAATGGTTGGGGTGGTCATTTGATGTCTCCGGGGTTCGCAGCAGGGCGCGGCTTGCGTGCGAGCTGAAATACGACTAATTCGTCGTATTTCCTATTCGCATTCCCAGGGAGCCTTATGGCCGGTCGTCGAAGCCGTTCAGTTTCCACACGAAAACAGCCGCAGCAGGCCCGCTCCAACGAGCTGGTGGCGGCCATTCTGGATGCGGCAGTTCAGGTTCTGGCGAAGGAAGGAGCTCAGCGCTTCACCACCGCGCGCGTCGCGGAACGGGCCGGGGTGAGCGTGGGTTCGCTTTACCAATATTTTCCAAACAAGGCGGCGATCCTGTTCCGCCTGCAGAGCGACGAGTGGCGAAGCACGAGCGAGCTCCTGCGCGGCATTCTCGCGGACCGGACGAGGCCGCCTCCGGTGCGGCTGCGCGCGCTGGTCGACGCCTTCATCCGCTCGGAATGCGAGGAGGCGGCGATCCGCGGCGCGCTCAGCGATGCCGCGCCGCTCTATCGCGATGCGCCCGAGGCGCAGGAGGCGCGGGCAGCGGGCGAGGGGATCGTTGCAGCCTTCATGCGCGAGGCGCTGCCAAAGGCCTCGGAGGCAACGCGCGACCTCGCCGGAGAGCTGATCAAGACGACACTGGCTGAAGTTGGCAAGCGCTTCTCGGAGACAGCGCGCAGCGAGGCGGAGATCACCCGTCACGCCGATGGGCTGGCCGATATGTTCTGCGCCTATCTTGACGTGCTTGCACGACGCGGGAGACATTCCTGACATCTGTGTTTGCAGCCCAATATCGCTTCGGATTCTGTGGCGGCATGGGGTAGCCTCGCGTCGCCCTTCGTCCAGATCGGCTATGCTTGTGTTGCGACCCTACGGACTTCTGCATGCTCGTCATCTCGATCCAAAGCCAGGTGGTCCACGGCCATGTCGGCAACAGCGCGGCGGTCCACGCCATCCAGGCGGAAGGTGTCAACGTCGCCGCCGTGCCCACCACATTGCTGTCGAACCATCCGCGCTATCCGACCTTGCGCGGGCGGGTGCTCGATGCCGAGCTGGTCGCCGATCTGCTCAGAGGCGTCGAGGAGCGGGGCCTCGTCGATGAGGCTGCCGTGCTGGTCACCGGCTATCTCGGCTCACCCGACAACGCCGTCGTCATCGCCGATTTCGTCGAGCGTGCGCTGTCGCGCAATTCCAGGCTCCTCTATCTCTGCGATCCCGTGATTGGCGATGATGGCAGGGTCTATGTCGCCGACGGGATCCTCGACGTGGTGCGGCATCACCTGTTGCCGGCGGCACATCTGATCACGCCGAACCAGTTCGAGCTCGAACTGCTCTCGGGCGTCAAGATCGCCGATATCGAGGGCCTGCGCAGTGCGGCGGCGGCGCTTGCGGGGGAGCGCCGGACCGACGTCGTCGCCACCGGCTGCACGCTGGCGGATACGCAGGCCGGGCAGGTGGAAACGATCCTCTGCGCCGACGGACGATTGTCACGCTTTGCGACGCCGCGCTTGCCGATCCGCCCCTATGGCACCGGCGATCTCCTCACTGGCCTGATCGCCGCGCATCTCGCCAAGGGCACAGCAATCGAGGCGGCCGTGCGGCTTGCAGTCGAGACCATCTTTGCCGTGCTCGTTCGTACCCAGCAAGCAGGATCGGTCGAGATGAACCTCGTGCCGCTGCCGGCGTCAGGCACGTAAAGACCGGCTCAAGTCGCCCGCTTCGCGCCCGATTGCGCCGATTTCTGTGGCTTCGCCGGGCTCTTCTGCTCGCGCGCGGCCTGGGCCTTTGCCTGGGCCTTGGGTGACTTGGCGCTGGCGACTGCGTGGGTCTTCTTCGACTTGGCGCTGGCGGCTTCCTTGCGGTCGGTCGCAACGCCACGCTTGGAGATGTATTCCGGACCGTCGATCGGGCCGACATGCGGCGGGTCGTGGTCGAGATAGGGCCGGCCGATGCCGAGCGCCTTGCCGTTGGCATCGACCCACTTCCACAGCACTTCCGTCGAGGCCCATCGCTGCGCGCGGTTGTTGCCCTGGGTGCTGACGATGTCGGCCGCGAGCCCGTGGCCGTAGCCGCCGCGAAGGCTGCCGCCGTGATAGGAGCGGTTCGAGGCCGCCTTCAGGCCGCTTGCGATCTCCTGGCGGTAGTCGTCACGGAAGGCGCTGGTGATTCCAGGCGAGAGACCAGCGGCGTCCGCCGCGAGCAGCATGCGAAACAGCTTCTGCTTGAAACCCTTGTCCATGCCGCCGATGACGTAATCCATCAGCGCCATGTTGGCGTGCTCAGCCGCCTTCGGATCCTTCCAGGCAAAATCCTCGTCGACCAGCTTGGTGAAGCTGCGCATCACCGTGACCATCTTGCCCTTGCGCTTGATGGTGACGGCGCGGCGGTCTTCGACCTTGATCGAGTCTTCCTTCGGCGTGCGCTGATAGAGCGCCCAGAGATAGCGGTCGATGCACGCGTCCATGACGAAGCATTCGTCGAGCACGGCCACGGTGTCGGCGGACGGAGAAGGCTTGCTCTCGGCCACAGGCCCGCTCGCGAGCGCGGCGGGCGATAGCGCGTCCTGCGGCACGACATCGCCGGGATCGGCGGATGCAAGCTTGATGGTGGGCTCCGGCGCGGGCCCCGCTTCAGCTGCAGTCTCGGCTCTCGCCTCGGTGGCGACGGGCGCGGGTTCAGGCGCGACCTGAGGTGGGGGCGCTGCCGACGGCAGGACCTCGGTCGGATCGGCCGAGGCGAGTTGGACGATGGGCGCGGGTGTTTGAGGCGGCGACGCCTCGACCATCGCGGCACTCGGCGTCGCAGCCGCGGCGATGTCGGCGGTCAGGGCGATGCCATCGTCGACCGCAGCGGCGCGCGGAATGTCGGCGAGGTCGAGACGGGTGAGATCTTTCGCGCGGGTGACCGCGGCGGCGTTGGCGCCGCTGTTCTCGATCAAGGCTGGGGCATAGGCCGACAGGGAGAGCGCGAGCCAGCCGACCATCACGGCCGAGGGGCACGTCACAGCCACAAGAAGAGACCGCCGATCATTCATGATCCCTGCCTCCAAATCCCTGCCTTCAAGGTTCGCGAAGGAACCAGATTGCACAGCCAAGCACGCGGCGGGTCAATTGTTCGGAGGACGATGTGGCGGCGCAATGGCGCAAATCTCATAAAACGGGCTTTTCGAGCCGGTGTTGCCCGAATGCAACTGGGGTTCCCGCGCCGATGGGCAGGAATGCGAGCAGAATGGCGCGATATGCGTATTAAATTGATTTATTCGACTTCACTCAATCTTGGATTGTGAAGGTGCATTACCTTCGTACCGGCAACATCCGGTTAGATCTGGGAAGGACATGCTTGTGAAATTGAAATGCCTGTTGAAGGAATTCGCGACCGATGAATCCGGCGCCACCGCCATCGAATACGGCCTGATCGCAGCGGGGATCGCGTTGGCGATTATCGAAGTGATTTATGCGCTCGGGACCGATCTTGTCGCCAAGCTGCAATCACTGGCGACGGCGTTGAAATAGGCCGTCGCGTTAAACATAGCGCTATGCAAAGTTTGGGATGTTGCATTGCGATAGAACATGTCGCAACGCAGCAAATCGAGGCTACATGGGCTCCGAACTACTCTTTTGGAGCATCACCATGAACAAGAAGACTCTCTCGATTGCAGCTGCGGCCCTCATGATCGCGGGCTCGACTGCCACCTTCGCCGCCGAGCTGCCGACCTATGAGGCCAACGGCATTCCGGCTTCGCCCGTGCAGGTCCGCGTGCTCGGTGCGGCCCGTGTCGAGCAGCAAATGACGGCGCCTGCGACAAGCGTGACGGCGCTCCAGGCCAGCGTCCTGACGCCGCGCAAGCAGACTGCGAACGTGACCACGGGTTCCGCTCGCTAGGACTGATATCGCACTGAGCGGAGAGCTCGGTGCTCAGCTTCGATCGCAATGGCCGGGCTCGTCCCGGCCATTTTCTTTTGGCCGACTTGTGTACGGCGGTTCAAGACGAGTGTGATCTTTTTAATAGTTGCTTTGAAGATCGCGGGGCTTGATGCGGGCGCCGCGTATTGGCGGCCAAGAATCGTTTTTCATACTGGAGTCGTCATGCCCGTTGCGCAGAAAGCCGTTGTTGCCGCCCCGTCGCCGCGTGAGTTCATTGTCCGGCATCTCGCGATGTTCGCAGCCGCCGCGCTGTTCGTGTTCGTGCTGAGCCTGACCTATGGGCTCGATCTCAGCCCCGGCTTCTTCTGAGCAGCTACCGCGAAAACAACCCCATGCACCGTAGGGATGGGGTTGAAAGACCTGAGGATTTTCGGCCTTGTTTTCGGTCTTGCCGAAATTCGCTTGCTCCGTCGGGCAAAACAGGCGCATGATGGCAGGGTCGGCAGGTGCGCGGATCGGCGCCGTAGGCACGCGCCCATAGCCCTGCGCCTCACGCCTTCTTCACGAACTCCGACTTCAGGTTCATGGCGCCGATGCCGTCGATCTTGCAGGCGATGTTGTGGCCGTCGGTCGCGTCCTGGAGACGGATGTTGCGGACCTTGGTGCCGCCCTTGACGACCGAGGACGAGCCCTTGACCTTGAGGTCCTTCATCACGATGACGCTGTCGCCGTCGTTGAGAACATTGCCATGGGCATCGCGCACGCCGGCCTCCTGTGGCGCTGGCGCGGCCGCATCGCCCGCAGCGCTCCATTCATGGGCGCATTCCGGACAGACCCAGAGGTCGCGATCCTGGTAGGCATGCGGCGACTGGCAGGCGGGGCATTTGGTGGTGTCGGTCATAGTGTCTCGATCTCGAAAGTGGAGCAGGGGAACGTCGCGCGGCGTCAGTGAAACAGCGCGACGAAGATGACGTAGAGCCAGCCCAGGATCCCGTGGATGATCGCCCAGAGAATGGAGTGGTTGTTGGTGTAGGAGATCGCGATGGCGAGCGCCGAGCCGAAGCCGACGCCGTATTTCGCGCCCTCGACGCGGACGCCGTAATACCTGTTACCGTTCATGGTGATCCTTCCCGAGAGATTGCGCTGAATCTCTTCCTATGGGCGTCGCGCCGGCCATTTGAGGCAAATCAAATGGCCGGCGCTCCGGCCGACCTACGCTTACCAAGCCATCGAAACGAAGGCGAGGTCATAACGATGTCGCGCAGCGTTCGAATCTACATCGGTCTTGCGGTCCTGATCGCCTTGTCGGTGCTGTTTCTCTTCAGCGTCGTCCACACGGCCGCCGGCGCATCAGCGCCTTCCTTGCGCAGGATCTCTGCAGGACATCGCCTCGCGCAGGCCTGGTGCCAGCCATGCCATGCGGTCGAACCGCGCATGTCCGGTTTTTTTGATCTTGCGCCCAGCTTCCAGGCCATAGCCGATCGCAACGGCACCACCGCGCTCTCACTCAAGGTGTTCTGGAGAACCAGCCACCACGACATGCCGAACATCGTGATCGCCCCCGACCAGGCCGATGCGCTCTCGGACTACATCCTGAGCCTCCAAGGCCATTGACGCGCCGAGGCGCCAGGGCAGCCTGAATCAGCCCTCCATGAACCGCGCCGTGCCCGAGACCCGGATCGAGCTTCCCTTGGTTTCGTCGATCTCGGCGCGGATCAGTGAGCGCGCGCCCATGTCCTCGCCCTGGACGATGTCGACGGCGCCACCATGGGGCCAGCCGATATCGCGCAGATAGCCTGCGAACGCAGCCGCCGCCGCACCCGTGGCGGGATCCTCGACCACGCCGCCGGCGGCAAAGGCGTTGCGCGCATGGAACAGGCGCGGCGTCTCTGATGTCACCAGTGCGATCGTGACGAGGCCTTCGCGCGCCATCAAGGCGCGGCCGCGTTCGAAGTCGTAGCTCATGCGCGCCAGCGCCTGGCGCGACGTCAACGCCAGCAGGGCATGATCGGCGCCGCCGTGAATTTTCGCCGGCGGGAGCTTTGCGTCGAGATCGCTGCTTGAATAGCCAAACAGGTCCAGCAGCTCATCGCTCAAGCGCGCATCGAGCGGCGCGCTGCGTGTCGGCGGCGATTGCAGCGCGGCTGCGATGGTGTTGCCGTCGCGCTGGCCCGACACGGAGATCACGGCATCATTCAGACGCAGCTCGAACGTGCGATCGCCGTAGCGATGCGCGAGCGCGGCGCCGAGCGCGATGGTGGCGTGGCCGCAGAACGGCACCTCCATCGATGGCGCAAAGTAACGCACGCGCCAGGCCTCGCCTGCGGGCGCCGCAAAAGCGGTCTCGGAAAAGCCGACTTCAGTCGCGATCGCCTGCATGGTCGCGGCATCGGGGAGGGCCTCACCGATCCAGACACCGGCGGGATTGCCGCCTTGGTTGCCGTCGGAGAAGGCGGCGATACGGAGCACTGTCATGAGGTGAACCTGTTTGGCGGGCGGTCGGGTGGAGATGGAGGTATGCATGTAGCCCGTATCAAGCGAAGCGCAATCTGGTGCGGGCCACGCTCACTAACCCTCGCGGGCGTTCCGCGTAAAGTAGTTGTGGAGCCTGACGGCTTGCCGAATGGGCCAGCTGGGCTTCGGTCCGACAAGCTGGCGAGACACTGCCTCTCGCTTGGCTTGCAGGCCGAAATGCGCGGCTGCGCCACCAAATGCGGTGGTGATGAGAATGAGGCCCGGAAGAAACGCTGAAATTTCAAACGGCCGCTGGGTCAGCAGCTTGGCAAACGGCGTCGCGCTAAGAATGCCGGCGAGGGCCGCAATGAACTTGATCAAACTCCAGACGACGAACTGCTCGATGTGCCAGACGAACTTTGGTGCGATCGCGGCCCCGGATATCCCGGCCAGCAAATATGTAAGCAATTGGGGACCGATAAAGACGCCGACGATGGCGCCAACGAGGATCAACTCGTCCCTGGCGTTGGTGAGGTAGTCGTGAATCGAAGCGCAGATGGCTTCGTAGGGGCCGCAGACCCTGGTGAGGGGCGCACCATTTTTTGCTGCGACGATTTCCAGCGCAAGGAAAAGCAGGAAGAACAGCGAATTGATGTACCAGATCAAATAGAGTTCGCCGGCATGCTGCCTTCTCAAGCGGCCTGCTGTCAGAAACGCGACGATGGCTGCACCGATGACGGAGACCAGGTTCCAGCCCCAATCCGCCATTTCAGCATCTCGTGCGGCAGGAGATCGTCATTGGTACGTTCGATTGCCGATGTTGTGCTTAGGGTTTGCACTTGCCCGAGAGGCCGCAGTAGGTCGCGCCGCCGCCAACAGTGGACGTCCCCCACAGCAAATCGTGCGTGCTCTTTTTGTCGGTCGTTGTGGTGGTCGAGGCCGTGGAATCCTGGGCTGGCGCAGACAAATTCAAATCGTGCTTGGGAAAAGGAAGTGGGCGGAGGATATCATTCGATCGGCTGAGGCCCTGCGTTTCGAATGGGTTGTGGTAGCCGCCTGGCGGCGTCAACGGCATGGTGTCCAGCCGTCCTATCGTTGGCGGCGGCTCGGGGGGGCGTGGCTTCCAGATTCTCAGCATGATCAAGAGCTCCTCCGCTTCCTTGGCGAGCCACCCCCTGGTGGCTGGAGCGAGAGCAATCCTCTCGGCCGTATCCGGAACTCCGGCTTGAGCCGTCGTCCCAGACACGCAACCCAGGAAAAGTATGGAAGCAGCAAGCATTTTCGTACGCATGGTATCCCTCCATGAGCAAATGACATTTGGCTGCAAACGCGCAAAATTAATCAATCAGATCAGATGGACAGTGCTCCTGGGCCACCCGCGCCCCGCAACTGTGCTTTGCAACTTTGGAGCGCAACGCCCGGAAGAAGCAATATGCCCATCTGCATCTTTGGCGTGCGAGGGGGCCGGCGGTTCACGACGCGGCTCCGATTTGCCTTCACGATTGTGAGATCATTCGGGTCCGGTATCGCCGTACGCGGCGCCGCGGGGCAAGCCTCGCATAAGCACTCCCAGCGATGCTGGAATCTGCTTTGGGCTCAAGGAGATTCCACCATGCCGATCGCGGGACAAAAGCTGGCCTTTGTGATGGCCTCGTCCAACCATGGCACGATGATCGTCAACCGGTTTGACTATCGCATGGTCGGCCCTGATCGCGGTTACGGTGTGGGCTATCAGATCCTCAACACGGCCGCCTTCGATCCCGGCGAGGTCAAGATCGCGCTCGAACTGCTGGCGCTGCGACGCAAGCACCATGGCGACGGCGTGATCGCGATCGACTGCGGCGCCAATATCGGCGTGCACACGATCGAATGGGCCTCCGCCATGACCGGCTGGGGCTCGGTGATCGCGATCGAGGCGCAGGAACGCATCTACTATGCGCTCGCCGGCAACATCGCCATCAACAACTGCTTCAATGCGCTGGCCGTGCACGCGGCGGTATCGTCCGAGCAAGGCACGCTGCAAATTCCGAATCCGGACTATTTTACGCCGTCGAGCTTCGGCAGCCTGGAACTGCGGCCGCGCCCGTGCAACGAATTCATCGGCCAGCAGATCGACTACACCAACAACACGGTCCTCGTGCGCAAGATGACGCTGGACGAGCTCAATTTGCCGCGGGTCGATTTCATCAAGATCGACATCGAGGGCATGGAGATGGAGGCGCTCGCCGGCGCGCAGCAGACGATCAGGTCGTATCGGCCGATCCTGCTGATCGAGAAGATCAAGACCGATCTGCAGCAGCTCGAGCAATGGCTGGTGGAGAATGGCTACCAGTTGATGACGCTCGGCATCAATATCCTGGCGATCCATCAGGGCGATGTGTGCCTTGGGGATATCAACCCGCCGCAAGCTGCCGGCCAGCACGCAGCTTAGCCGAAGCGAAAGTCTCGCAGGGTGGGCAAAACGTCAGCGCGCCCACCGTCACGAGCACACTGTAGATGGTGGGCAAACTGCACCGCCAACGTCATTGCGCTCGCAATGACGAGTTCAGTACTTCGCGATAACGGGCGTGCTGCCGAACTTGTAGTTGACCGTCAGACGGACGGAGTCGATGGCGAAGCGCTGGCTCTCCGTGAGGTTCGTCGTGCTCAAGACCGCGAACCCGAGCTGGTCGACCGCCGTGACCGATGAGCGCCCAAGATCGACATGCAGGTATTCGATGCCAACGTTCCAGTTTCCGAAAGCCTTCGAGACGCCTGCGCCCGCGCTCCAGCCCACCCGGGTCTCGGCCCTGTTGCCGAGGAAATTGATGCCGAAGCAGGCGACGCCGCCGGGCGTACAGCTGAAGCCGATGCTGCTCGAGGTGCGGCCATAGGCCAGGCCGCCGGTGCCGTAGATCAGCCAGTCATTCACGGCGTAGCCGGCCTTGCCGCGGAGCGTTCCGAACCAGTTGATCCGCGCTGAGAGGCTTTCATCGGCATTGGCGCCGGTGGCGATGGCCGATGTCGTGATCGTGCGGCTGGCGTGAAAATCCGCCGCCTGGATATCGGTGACGGCGCCGAGCACCCAGTGGCCAAACTGCTTATCGTAGCCGAACTGAAGTCCCCCGAACACGCCGTTCGGATTGAGGTTCGGGAACTGATTTCCGTTGGTGGTGGCGCCGGGAAGGCCGGTGATGAGAAATCCCGTGATGTTGCCGACGTTTCCGGGATTGACCAGATTGAGGCTCGGATTGGTGTTCTCACCCCAGCCGTAGCCAAGATTGCCGCCGACATAGAACCCGGTCCAGTCGTAGACCGCGGCGGGCGGGGGAGCCTTGAGATAGGGGTGGGCGGCGAGATCGGCCGCCTGGGCACTGGAGAGGCCGAGAACAGCAACGGCCGCGGCGAGGCACAGGGTCTTCTTCACGGCCATCCCCAATCAAATCGACGAACCATGGTTCGTAAGTACTACAGGCTGTCGCCGGGATATGTAGCGGCGGGAACACACTCGCGGCAAGAATGACCGCCGGATCGCGGTCCATGCGAGGGGGTCAATCAAGCGCAAATTGACTTGCCTTGCTTCGGATCCTTCAGCACTCTTCCGGTAAAGGAGGCCAACGCATGAAGATCATGACTGTCGCCTGTGCGCTTGGAGCGACCCTGACGCTGCTTGGCGGATCAGGTGCCGAAGCCCGAACGCGAAAGGCCGTCGTCGTCCCGCAAGAGCGGCTTATCGTGACGGCGCCCGTGCTGAGGCCGACGCCGTGGGATTACAACGTCGTTCCGCGCTATCGCTATCGGCCTGAAGACGACAAGGTCGATCCTTACGGCCCGCCATTCGTGCCGTCGTACGTTCGCTATGAAGGCTGGCGCTGGCCGTATTGGTGGTAGCGACCGTTCGTAGCGCCCCTTGAGGGCGCTAAAGCGCAGATCGCGGGTTGACCGGGATCAATGACAGTGCGTCGCCCGACGGGCGAGCGTCTCCGCAGGCATCATCTGCGGGCAGATCTCATGAGCTATCTCGATACCGAACGCATGGCCGCCATTGCCGGCGAGGCCTCCGCTTTCCTCGGGCGCCATCCCTATCCATGGGCCGGCATGCAGGGCGTCGTGCGCGAGGAGGGCTTTCGCCGCCTGTGCGCGGAGCTGCCGGCGCTCGATTTGTTCGAGCAGGAGTTCGGCCAGTCCCGCGGTTACGGCCAGCAGAGCCACGACCGCTACGCGTTGCAATATAACCCTGTCCTCGACGACAGGCTGTCGCCGCCGTGGCGCGATTTCATCGCCGAGCTGAACGGGCCGGACTATGCGACGTTCCTGCGCTGCATGTACGGGCTCGGACCCAATGAGCGTTTCGTGCTGTCGATGCACTGGCACTTCGCCGCGAGCGGCGGCTCGGTGTCGCCGCACACCGATGCACGCCGCAAGATCGGATCGCACATCTTCTATCTCAATACGCCGGAGGATTGGGATCCCGCCTGGGGCGGCCAGACCGTGGTGCTGGACGACGGCGGCACGCGGCCCGCGCACAGCGCGCCCGGCTTCGACGACATGCCGCAGGTGGCGATGTCAACCATCCTCGGCAACCAGAGTTTCATGTTCAAGCGGACCGAGCATTCCTGGCACGCGGTGCGCCCCATCACCTGTCCGCCGGGCCACCTGCGAAAAGTGTTCATCGTGGTCATCAACAAGGTGAATTTTCAGGTGATCTGGCGGCGGCTGCGCGGGAAGGATCCGGACGGGTATCGGCTGCGGGCGTAGGGGCGCGCAGAGAATGTCGCCCGGATGAGGATCAGGATCAGTGCGCCGTCATCGTCATTCCGGAGCCGCCATCAATAGCGGCCGCCGCTGCCCTTTTGCTGCGTGATCCAGGCCGACAATGATTTCGCGGGCGATTTCGCAGTCCGGGTGGGCGATGCCTTCGGATTGTCGCGGACGCCTAGCGCCGGACGGCTGCGCGGCGATTCCGTCTGCCTGACGCCCTTCAAGGCAGAAGTCGATGCCTCTGCGGCTTCCTTCTCGAGGCGCAGCTGTTTCAATCGCGCCATCTTGATGCGCTCCGCCTCGACTTCGGGTCGTTCGGCGAGCTGCGGCTTGTGGTGAGCAAGCTCGGCCGTAACAAGCACGCCGAGAATGGTCGCCTCGCCGAGCGCCTTGCAGGCCTCTAACCGATGCAGTCCCTCGACCAGAACGAGCCGGTCTCCGTCGCGCCAAACGGAAATGGGCGCCTGTTGTCCGATATCAAGAATGCTTTCCGCGATCTCCGCGACGGTCTCCGGCTTGATGGCCTTCCTCTGCTTTGTGGGAACGAAAATCTTCTCGATCGGGAAGCTTTCCGGTTTGGGCATAACTTCACTCCGCTTCTACCGGGCCAGCCGGAACCATGCCGGCGGTGTCCTGAGTTTACGGGGGAAGGGCTCGACCGCAAAGGCAATTTCGGCCACAAGTTCGTAACCAGCGAGGCGACATGCCAAGAAGCCCATCAAGAAAGCTGAAGACCTATCAGACCTCGCTCGGCTTCTACGACCAGGCGGTCGCCGCTCCCTCGATGAAGGCGGCGCTGGACGCCTGGGGCGCCCGGTCCAACCTGTTCCATCAGGGCATCGCGAAGGAGACCGACGACCCCGATATCATCGCCGCGACCATGGCAGCACCCGGAATCGTGCTGCGGCGCCCGGTCGGATCGGACGGCCCGTTCACCGAGCACGCCAAATTGCCGACCGATCTCGCTGATGACGAGGGCAAGCCGGCATCCAGATCGCGATCCAGGCCCAAGCCCAAGTCAACGCTCAAGTCAAAGACGCGTCCGGCCAAACGTGCGACGCGGCGTGCGGCGAAGCCCGAGATCGACGATCGGCAAACGCGCGCGGCCGCCGCGGCCTTCGAGAGGGAAGAGGCGCGACGCGAGAACGCACGCCGCAAGGAAGAGGCCGCCCGCGCCAAGGCGCGCGCACGTCGGGACAAGGCGGTCGCGGCCGCCCAGGCGGCGCTGGATAAAGCCAGGCGAGATCACGAGGCGCGCGCGGACGAGATCGAAGCGGAGCGTGCCGCGCTGGATGAACGTGCCGGGGCGGAAGAGGCGCGTTGGGACAAGCAGCGGAGGAAGCTGGAGGAGGCGGTTCGGAAGGCGAGGGAGTAGGGAAGGGCTCAACCCATCCTGAGAGCTGGACTACAATTCCAGTTATTTTGCTGCGGCGGGGATCGTCTTCTGGGCGGCACGTTCTTTTTCCACGGCCGTTTTGCAACCGGCGCTGAGGCTGGCGCTTTGCTTGTTCATGCATGCCTCAGTCGCCTTGTCATTTCCAATTGACGAACTGCAGAGACGGAACGCGTCGCCAACGCACGCATCCTTGGTTGCGGCCGTCCAAGCAAAGCTTGGCGTCGAGACAGCGCAGGCGACCGCGAAAGCCGCAATGAGCAACACCTGGCGGATGGTCTTGGTGAAAAACGCGCCCATTGTCGAACTCCCGGTCAGCCGTCCTAGCGGCATGTTATTGATGCCAGACAATGCCTCAGCCTGAAATGCCGGGCAAGGCAAGTTCCTGCCCGTGACCGGCGTCTTTCCATTCAGAACCGGTCGTCCGCGCCGCTAGTGTCTTTCAGATTGGGCGGAAGCAATCCTCTCGCCGCGGTAGGGGGGACTCGATTCAGCGGAGTGCTGGGGCGCTAAACGGCGCAATTAAGTGCACTGTCACTGCAACTTCGTAACTCGATGCTCAGAACTAACGCACCGCTTGCTTCTTTCCGCTGTAGATTTGTAGACGCTGGATAGCGTCGGCAATTAGTTGCCGTATATCGTGCGGTGAAAGCTTTTCGCCGTATCGAATTGCAGCTTCCAGACTTGTGAGGGCTTCGTCTATCTCAAGTAGATCGTCTTCAACTAGTTCAGTTTTGTCCGTCCATCGTCTCCAATGCGTTAGCTCGTGTGCTGCCGCTGCTTCCATGCTTAGCGATGAGTTGGGATCGGCAATTCCAGGCCCTGGATATATGTCGGATCCGAAAACGATCTCAACGACTTCTTCTTCGCCCTCGCCGAGCTCCACGCGAAATCTTGTCCGGGCACCTGGTTCATGGCGTACTGGCGCCTTCGGCTCAAAGCCGATGAATGCTGACAGGGCTCTTCTAACTTCCTTAAGATCAAGGGGCTGTTGATTTCGCCCCGCAAGCAGAGATTCGCGATTGGCTGGCATGGTCTCAAGAGCTCCGCAGGAACTTAAGGTCCTTAGGCGTAGGCTCGACAGCTAACAATTGACGTAAGATCCGACCACATTGGGATCTTGCCGCTCCAGTGTTCAGCACAGTAAGTTTCGATTCGTCCTTTCCGCGCTTTACGATGCCAATGTCCCGCCAAAGCGGATTCCGCTTGGCGAACAGGTCTCCAGACCAAGTGCCATAGGAGTACTTATTGTTTGCAGAAAGCCGAGTTAGCTTTTTCTTCCATAGGTTGCGTCCTCTCTCAGTTCCATATTTCGCGAGATCGTCGCTGTATTCCTTCATGACGGATGCGTAGCCTTGCATCATTACCGCCGCGTCCGAGAGCGAAGTATCCCTAGTTTGGCGGCGTTGAGGACGATCGAGCTTTCCTAGTTCGGGTCTTACGTTGGCGAGCAGTGAATAGAACTCTGAAGCGATGGCCGCGAGGCCATCTAGCTCGGACGGGTCCAATTCTTCGTTTGGAGCAAACGACTTCATCATCTCCCGCAATGTTGAGAGGGTCACTACCTGCGGGTTCTTTGCAGTGAGGCGATCTGTGACTCGATTGACGTTATCCTGCAGCGCAGGAGTATCGTCGATCACCTTCTTGGCAAGAAGGGATAGATCGTCGAGTGTTGTCAGATCGTATGCTTTGGATTTGGCGGTTGGCTTTGGGCGCTGGTTCTTGTCAAAGAAGTAATTCCCTTCATCTTCTCGACTCAAGAAATAGAGTTCGATTTTGAATTCGCGTCCCCCGGAAAATCGAGGATACTCTTTGGGGGATGCCCGCCAAACGTTGACCGCTTTGATGATCGCTTGCTGGCGATGATGCGAGTCCGGCAGATAGACTCTACCTGAGTAGATGAACAATGAGTCTTCACGGTGATCCCAATAAACTTGGAAATGAGAGGGGCGAAGATTCCAGACGAGTGGATTGAGAAAGAGTTTTTCTCCGTGGAGCAGCTTCTCAGCGATGTTGTCTGCGTTTTCTGTCTGGAAAACATATCGCTTCGGATCTGGATAGCCTTCGGCTAAGCTCAATTCGCGCGGAGGGGGTGGATCGACGCCGGGCTGAATTCCGCGCTGGACGTCTTGATCAGTCCATAACAGATCATTTGCTGCTGCATCGGCCAGCTCTTCCGCGGTAATAGTGAAAGTCCCCATCAGGTCGGCTTGAGATCCGGTCCATTGAAGGTTCTGGCAAGCAAACCGTCCCCGATAGATTTTGCCTTTCGCGGCTCTCTTAGGCTGTGCCAAAAATCCGGGTATTCCTTGTGCAAATTTCATTTCGTTCTCAATAAGACGATGTGATCAGGGATTCGGTCACGCTCGGCATCGGAGATTTTGTCCTAATTGGCCGCGCACTCTAAAGTTGTCATAGTCGGTTGATTTGGAAAAGTGGGAAATAGAAAAAAGGGCGGCCATTTGGCCGCCCTTTTCCTAGACTTGAACAAACCGAGCTCGCTGCAGTCGCGAGAACAAACCCCTCACGAACACCCCGTCGTGCTTTCGATGTTATATTACTGGCATCGACATTTTAGTGTGTATGTAGAGTGCGTTGCCATACGGCATATGCCACCACGTTATGCCGTAAGACGTCAGTCGGCATAAGACATCATCTGAATGCTCGGGCTCGCCAGGGATCAGATCAAGATCCCCGGATCGCTCGTCGGGCTCAGACCTCTCGCACAGCCGTACTCGTCCGCAAGGGACGCGCAAGCGCTCTACGCCCTTGCGGACTGCGTGCGTCGGTGCGGTCGGCATCGCCGCGACGGCGACACCGGGGATCAGATGAGTGAAGTTGGCGGCCTTCGTCAGACGACAAGCGGCCATCTGAGGCCGACGAGACGTCTCTGGTCGGCGTAGGGGCGGCTCAGGGCCTGCTCGATGGTCTCCGGACGGCCGACCAGGATGGCGAGAGAACGGGCGCGGGTGACCGCCGTATAGAGCCAGCTAGGATCGAGAAGTCTGGATACGGGCAGAGCGACGATGACGTTCGTAGCTTCGCTGCCTTGCGATCTATGGCAGGTGAGGGCGTAGCCCAGCGACAAGTCAACCATGTCGTCAGTTTCAAACAGGTGCTCCTCGCCTTCGAACATGCCTGTCAACTGCCGCCGCTGTCGATCGATCCGGCGCACGATACCGGTCGAGCCGTTCCACAATGCCCTTTGATAGTCGTTCTTCCGGTAGAGCAGCGGCTCTCCCGCGGAAAACATTTCGCCCAAAGGTCCCCTGAGTTCCTGAAGGCCGGTCCTCTCAACGTGTGCTTCGTGGAGGCGGCGGTTCAGGCCCGCAACGCCGACGGGGCCCTCGTTGACCGGAGTGACGGCTAAGATGTCGCCGGCGTCGGCGAGCTCCGAGCGGAGAGCGACGACGTTGTTCGCGATGGCTGTCGGGGAATCCGCCGGCAGCAGGAAAATGCCGTGCCGGCTGCCGTCGTAAAGTCTGAACGACGGCATCTCGCGACGTCGCAGCATCCCGGCCACCGCGGGGATTTCGGATCCCTCCGCCTGGCGCCGGACCGTCGATAGCGTGGCGGTGACGTTCGCGTCCCGTACGATCCGATGGAATGCGAGCCCGAACGATACGGGCGGGAGCTGACACTCGTCACCGATCATGAGCAGCCGGCAGCCGGAAGGAAGTCGATCGAGCAGCTTGTAGAGGCTGGCCAAATCCAGCATCGAGGACTCGTCCACGATGGCCAGTGTGTTCTCGTCGGCGAATGCCAGCCCCTGCTGCCGGGCTTCGAGCTTGGCGCGCTCGCCGGCTTCCGGTTCTCCGGCCAGATCTTCCGCGATGCGGGTTCTTTCATCGAGCTCTGCGATGGTGCGGAACAGAGTGCGCGCGAGACGACCGGTGGCCCGCGACAATCGCAGCGCCGCCTTACCCGCGACGGCCATGAGCAGGAGATTTCCTCCAGCGGCCGCCCAGACCCGGCAGACCTCCTTCGTCACGTGCGTCTTGCCGACACCCGCGCCGCCTTTGAGGCACGCGAACGCCGTGGATAGTATCTTTCGGACCGCGTTCGCCTGCTCGGGCGAGAGGGAGTCTAAGTCCGCTTCGTGGCCGACCGCAGGTACTGGCGCTCGAAGCATGCCGTCCAACCGGCGGACCACCCTCTCTTCCATGGCTGCGCAACCCGGCGCACGCAGCGTGTCGGAGCATCCGACGATCGCGGCGTGCCGATGCACAGCGAGTTCGAGTGCCGGTCCGGCCTCGGTTTCGCGGATGCCGAGCTTCCGGCTCAGAGCGGTCCGGAAGTCGGAGCGCATGATCGCCGTGGACCCCTCCGCGATCACGTCCTTCATCACCGAGTCGGCGGCACCTACCACGCGGTTGTCCAGACGCGACGGAGCGGGATGGCCGGCCTCGCGCGACAGTCTGAGTCCGAGCTCGTCGACGTGCGTCCACGACATGAGTGGGACCAGGCACCAAGGGTTTTCGGCAAGCCTGTCGGGGGCGTCGTCGCCGAGAAGCGAGTAGATTTTCTTGGCCAGCCGCAATTCGCCGATCCCGACGGCGGAGAGCCACTCGACTAGGCGACCCAGTCCAGCCTGCTTCTTCCAGGCTTCCACCATCGCGGCAGCGAGTCGCGGTCCGAGAACCGGACGGTAGGGCTCCATGACCGAGGCGAGGAGGTCGATATCGCCAACGTCGAGCGCCTCCGGCAATTGGTCTGCGAAGTGCTCCCAAAGCCGGAGGGCGCGCGTAGGCCCGATGCCGACCACCGAGCCCGAGAGGTAGTCTACCATCAGCCTGCCGTTCGGAAGCGACCGGAGAGCGTGAGTCGCCTTAATCTGACGTCCCCAAGCCGTCACCTCCGTCTCGCCCTCGACCGACCAGACTTCCCCGACTTCGGGAACGCCGATGATCGCGTCCTTGCCGGCCTTGATGCGGACGAGGGCGCCCGTCTCGTCGCGGCCCGCGAAGATCGAGCCGAATTCGCGCCGGCTTACGATGCGTTCGACGACGATGAGCGTCATTCCGACCTGCCCACGCGGAAAAGCACGCCAGTCCGCTCGAACAAGTCGAGGCGGGCCTTCAGCCTTGCATTCTCCGCTCGCAGCGACGAAATCACCGCTTCGCGTTCGGACAGGTTGCGGCGCAGATCCGAAATTTCCTTCGCGTTGCGTCCAATCATGATGCGTGCTCCAGCATAGGCTTCGTCCTGCTGGAAGTGGGATTTGATGCCCGGGACGCCTTGGACCGAGGCGATCACGTTGACCGGATTCCTGAGCTCCTCTTTGCGGTGGAAGTGTTGGACGTCGTGCTGGTCCAACCCAAGTGCGCGGACGATGGCGCTGGCGTTCACGTTGCCCGCGGGAGTGAGGGGTAGGGTGGGGTAACGATCGTGGTCCGGTTGGGCGGCCCAGTCCTTCGCGACTCGTTCGAGATAGGGATCGAGCACCGTCAGAATGGATTCGACGACGTTGCGGCGGGTCATCGCTTCCGCCCCTGACCGATCGGGATGACGTTGCCGATCTGCTTCCGCAAGGTCTGGTTCTCCTTCTCCAGTTCGCGGATCCTGTCGGTTGCCTTCTTCAGGTCGAGCAGGGTGGCCGCATATTCGAGTTCAGCTTCGGCATAACGCTGCTTCACCTCGTCGGTCTCGGCGCGCGCGGCCACCGCCTTCGCGGTGACCTTGCTCCGGATCGCCGCGACGTTGCCCGGGGATACCTTGCCGATCCTCTCCAACCAGGATTTGACGTCCCTGTTCAGGGACGCGATGCCGGAACGGCTCGTCTTTCCGAAGTAGGCGGGGCTGAGCTTCGCCACGGCCAAGACGGTCTGTTGCGTGACCTTGCCGTCCCGGCTTTCGGGATAGATCCCGTCGTTCGCGATCATGGCCTTCTCGATGCTGGTCATCGCGGCGGCGATACGGTCCCGGGCGCCGGCATGTCGTTGGGCCGCGACCTTCCTGCCTTCGATCGAGACTTGAGCGCCGTGCTCGGACGTCGCTCTTTTCGGGGCCGGCGTCTTGGCGCTCATGCTCGCGTCTCCCAGAGGGTGCGCAGGTCCGGGTGCGCGGACAGCATTTGGATGCGAACGTCCTCCCATCTGCCGAGCTCCGAAACGATGATGCCGTCGAGATGGGCGACGAGCATGCTCTCCCCGGCGGACTGCGCGTGCGCCCGTTCATACGCAAGGGAGGCCAGAGCCTCGTTGCAGTCCCGTTTGGCTCGGGCCATCTCGAGCCGATGGTCGCAGTTGGTTCGGCACGTGGCGGGATCCGGCGCACCGCGCCCGCGCGTGCATGGTCCGAACTGGTTGACGCCTTTCGTGCAGATGACGCCGGGCCGCACCATCGACCACGTTCTGGCGTCGAAGGTCAGCACCTCGATCGTTTCGTGCATCGACGCCGTGCCGAATTCGGTGTCGCCTCGGCGCATGGCCATGGCCAGCAACCCCTCCTGCAGCGGGACGGCGGCCGGACCCGACGTGAGACCTTCGATGGTTTCCTCGACGGCCTGACCCGAGACCGCGAAGGTGTATTCCCTAGCGACCTTCAGGGCGCGTTCGACGACGTCCGGATCCGAGCACATGTAGGTCAGCACCATCTCGAAATTCGCGTGACCCAGCAGGTCCAGTAGGACTTGAGGCGCGCTCATGATGGAGGTGGCGATCAGCCGCGCCACGGTGTGCCGCCAGCGGTGAAGATGCGCGCGATCGGCGCCGGTGAGATGGGAAAGCCCTAAGAATTCGACCGCGCTGACGAGAGGTTCGGTCAGGTTCAGGAGGGGCTGACCGACCTTCGCTCCGCCGAAAAGCATGGTCCAAAGGTGGTCGGTGCCCGCGGGCCTGAGGCTGCGCGAAAGCTTCTGCTGGATGACGAGTGCGCGGACCGCGACGGGATGCAGCGGCCAGTCGCGGGGAGCGCCGCCGATCTGGCCGACCATCTTGTAGGTCCGCGAGTGGAAGCGGTCTCCGCTCGTTTGAAGCTCGGTGTCCTTCGCGCCTGCGATCTCGCTCTGCCGGGCAGCGGTGCAGAATGCCACCAAGGAGACCACTAGAGCCTGGATCAGGCTGATGACCCTGTTGAAATCCTTCATGTGCCGGGGCGGCCAGGCCTCGGAAGGCCCGTTTTGATAGTGAAGTGAAAAGGGAAGGGCCTTGATCGGGGAACCGTTACTGTCGCGCCAGTCGAAGTCGTTCAAGGCCTTCGAACGGGCTTCGATCGCCGTGGGATGCGCCGACGACATCTCGAGTTCCGCGGGGAGATTGCGAAGCGTCAACCAAAGGTCGATCGCTTGCTCCGCCAGATTATCGATGATCCATATGGCGGCACCGATGAATCGCGACACGAACTCGTCGGAGAAGCTTTGCCAGTTGCTTTCCTCGACGGACTCAGCCTTGAGCAGTTCGGGGGCGCCGCGCACGACCTCCTCGATGGTGGGCGCGTCCGCGGCTTCCTGCGGCCGTTCGTAGATGCGGGGCCAGTCCGAGATGATCCCGCGGCGGCCGGCGTCGATCAGGGTATCGACGATTCGGAGGATGGTCTTCCGCGAATGGTCGGTTCGCCCGATGTCGGGAAACATCCGTGTCAGAAGGATGGGAGCGGTGAGATCTCCGAAGACGGGGACTGGCGACGGCATGTTGTCGAACTGCCATCTGGCGATCCTCAGCAGATGGCCGGAGTAGGAGATCCACGTGGTCGGACTGTATTGGCCGACGCCCCGGTACATCATGAGCGGCAGCCAGAGGGCCAGTAGTGCGCGACGGATGGCCTCGTCGCGCATGAGAGCCGCTGCCGGTTCGGCCGGCACGCCCGCCTCCGACGGATCCAAGGTGAAGAACGAGGCGCGCCGCGTGGCCCCGGGAGGAAACCACCATTCGGGCATGACGAGCTTCGGAGAGTTGAGCGGACAGCCGGGAAAGATCTCAAGCCACTGAAGCTCGTTCCAGTCCTTTTCCGCGAGGTATTTGAAGTCTCCCAGATCGGACAGGGTTCTCGATCGCCAGGCGAGCGGAACGACGAATTCAGTAGCTGGGGTAGGTGTCATGGATCCTTGCCTCTCCGTTGACGAATTTCGACGTCCATGCCTCGACGTGCCGCCGGACTTCCTCGGCGTCGAAGTGCTCCAGCGTGGCCTCGATCGAGGAGAATTCGTCCTCGAACGACGAACCGAGCCACGCAGCGAGCGGGATTTGGCGCCGGATCTGGATCAGTTCGGCGTAGGCGCGGGCGAGGAGCCCCAGGCTGTCGGCGAAGACCATGCCGTGACTGCATCCCGTGCATCGCTGGACGCGGCACAGTGAGCCTGGCCGGTGGTCCGGCGCGATCTCGCGCGGAGGGGACGTAGGATCCAGGCAACCCATCCCGAGGCGCGTCCTCTGCCGAACGTCGTTGAGCCGCCGCTCCTGCTCCTCGGTGATCGCGCCATGTTCGATGAGGATCCGCAGTCGCGTCGGGTCGATGATGCGCCCCTCCACGATCTCGCCGAAGACCGCCGCCTGGAGTTTGCGCACCTCGCCTTCGCTGTGCATGCGGTAGAGCACGGACTTCAGGTAGTGACGGAGCGTCGAGAGGTTCTGGTGCTGCGCCGCGAGCTGGGTGAGGAGGACGTGAAAACCGCTCTTGATGTAGGCGTACCCGATCCACGCGTCCCTGGCGTCGGACGTGGTCAGATTGTTGAGCTCGGGATAGCGGTCCAGGAGGTTGTGACGACGTGCCACCTCGCGCGCGATCTTTCCGAAGCGCGACGCGTCCGAGTGCTCCAGAGCGATCACCTCTCCGATGTGTCTCGCTGTCAGGAAGAGCCAAGGCGAACGGACGGTCGCTTCTAGTCGCGCGACTTCGGCCGCCCCCTCGTCGGTGGGATTCTCGGACTGCAGCGATTTGGCGCGGCCGAGGTCGACCTCGACGGAATTCCGGAGGACCTTTGTCTTTTCTATTACATACAGAAGTAACTGGTACGGGTGCCATTCCGGCTTGGTCATCGAAAGGGTGAACTGGTGGCGCTCGCTGCGAGCCTTCCACGAATGGATCACCGCGAACGCGGGATTCTGGGGATGGGGTTCGAACCATCTCTCCGGACGCGACACGTCGATCGAAAGGGCGGTCGAAAGATTCCATCCCGTCGTCAGCAAGAACAGCCAAAGAAAGATGATGATGTCGTGGTAGCCCGGGTGCTGCCAGCGAAGCGCTGCCGTCCATCCCTTTTCGGCGCGCTCACCCATGAGGGGAGCGAGGTATCGGGGCCCCGGGCCGGGATGGCGGACAAGGGACCAGTACATGCCGAGTTCCTTGAGATCGTCTCGCGTCGGGAGCACGTCCGACGTCGCTTGACGAACCAGCCACGCGCGATTGCGCGGCTCGGCCCAATGATCGTCGGCGTTTGTTCCGCGTTCCAGCGGTCCGCCGAGGTCTGCGAGCGCCGCGCCTTCCCGCCACATCGCCTTGATTTCGCGGGCCTCGGACTTGAGAGCGTTGTACAAGGCGCGGGCGGCCTCGCGGCCGAGAAGCTGCTCTTGAACGACGTCGTCCTTCATCCGGGCGGGCCAGAACTTCTTGGGACGGGAGTGCCTCAGGCACATGGCATCGATGACGGACTTCGCGCGGCCGTAGGCAAGCTGATGGTCGGGGCCCAGCCAGTCGATAAGCGCCAATCCGTGAGCGTCGGTGACGTCATCGAGCCGCGTGACGTCGCGTCCCCCTTTTGCAGCGTCCGCATCCAGAAAGCGGAAGAGCACGCGCAGTCCCCAGCGCCATTGGCTTAACGTCGGAAGCCGGGGTTGTTCGGCCTCGACCATCTCGGCAAATTCGCGTGCGAACTGCGGCCGTCCAGCGAAGTCGCCGCCCCAGACATGCCTGCTTCTTTCGGGCAGGTTTTCAAGCAGGCCGCCTTCCGCGAATTCCCGCAGATCGACTTCATGGCGTTCTCCATTGTCGAACTTGATGGAGAACCTGAGCGGGTCGGACTCGTCCGTCTCGATGACGCGGATTTCGGTCACGAAGCATCCTCCGAGTTCAGGTAATCGTGCCACCCTGCGGCAAGCTGTGAGAGGCCGGTGCTGGTGATGATCCAGCGGAGATAGAGTTCGGTCGTCTTTTCCGAGACGTGGCCGAACTGGCTCCGGATCATGTCTAGCCAATGCTTCGAGCGGTCGCGGATCCAGCCGATGCCCATCCCTGCGATGGTGGAGCGGGCTGCTTTGGCTTCGTTTTCGAGCGCGTAGAGGACTAGGTAGCAGGCATGCGCGTGCCTTGCGTGGTGGGTGGTCCAGCCTTCCGGGCGGGGTTCTACTTCGTGGAATATCTTCCAGATCGTGTCGCCGCTCAGCGGCGTCCCCGCGTGCTCCCCTGAATCGGAAAGGAAGAGGCGGTCGGTCCTGCGGCCCGTCCTCTTGAAGTATCGATAGGCGTAGGTCGCGCGTTTCGGCAGCCAGGCACGCACCACGATGGCGAACGCAATCGGAACTCTGATGCTTCGAGGTTTGCCGCCTTTGGTGCCGTCCAGCAGGCGCATGCTTACGAACGCGTCGCCGGCGCGGATCGCGGCGTCGATCTTATCTTCGCTCGGCCAGTGGGACAGCTTGACTTGGGCGATTTCCTGCTTGCGCGCGCCGGTCTCGAGAGCGAAGCGGCTGACCAACTGCTTCGCTTCGCCTCGACGCACCCTGACCGCGGTGAGCCACGCCTTTATCTCCTCGGGCTTCGGCAGATGCCCGAGTTCGGGAGGAGAGACGGACGCCTTCGCGCGGCGAACGCGGACGGTGATTGTCCTGACCTTCCCTCCGAAACGGCGTTCCTGCAGCCTCGTCTTGAATTCAAACGCCGGACGGAGCCCTTCGAGATGGGCCCAACGGAGGAAGTGGACGACTTCGTCGGTCCGACCGTTGGCGGTTTCGGGCTCCAGTTTTTCGCGCTTCTTCGACCACGCGCCGCTCAACTGGTCGTGCTGATAGCGGAGCACGTCGTCGTAGTCGACCGTGCGCCAATCCAACCCGCGCGAATCCGTCCACTTGGCGAAGTTGGCGAGCGAGTACGCGATCCTCCGCAGGGTGTTGAACGACGGCACGTCGCCGCGGTCCTCGAGAGGACGATAGGCCAGCGTTGCCCGCTCCCGCAGATAGCGGGAGTGATCTCGCATGTAGCGCAGGGCGCGGTCGAAGAGGACAGGAACGTCCTTGTATCTCGCGAAGCCCGCCTTGATTAGTTTTGCGGCATTGGGACGGAAAACGCTTGCCATGTTCTCGGCCGTCGTCGGGCCGCACGCCGCCGTCCGCCGAATTGGGATCGGCGGTTGAGGTGGCGAACGAGTTGTCCGGAACTGTCAAACGAGCGACGAAGACGCTTGCCTATCGGACCCCGTGGGCTAGAATCCGATCGTCAGGTGGTTCGGCGAAGCCTTCGGGTTTTTGACGGTCCATCGAGAGGGCGGTGCGCTTCCAACGGCGACCCGCCCTTTTTCTTTCCCGCGACTGCCTTCTCCTTTCTTGTGCCAGGTTATGGAACTTTCCGAAATCGCTCATACCGAAGGAATCGCTAAGAGTCGACCGTAAATTTTAGTCTAAATATCTGAAATGATTAACTAAAACAGACGAGTCCTTGAAAATTGCTTTCGTTGCGTCAACGGATTTTGCCGCTCCAAGGATTCGAATTTCGGCTCAGGGACCGTCCTTTTCGGCGGCGACGATGACCCTGCAGGCGTTTTCGACGACCGACCAAATGTCGCTCTCCAGGCTCCGACGTTCGACCACGCAGCTTGCCGAAGTCACGAGGAGACCGTCCCGGTTCTCGACGGAGCACACCTCGTACTCGCAGATCGAGTGGGATCCGGAGACCCGTTCGATGCGCATGGCGGCGAGCGGACGGCGCCGGCTCTCGTCTCCGTCCGGCACCTGGTCAATGGTAACTGCCAGCATGAGGCGGCCTCCAATCTGCGATGAGGATTTGATCTGCGGGGGTCCCGCACCGGTCGAAGATTGCGCGCGCCTCGTCGCCGTCGACGTGGCGCTGCTCCATCAGCAGCTCGGCGAGTTCGAGCAGGACGTGTCGGTTGACGCGCATGATGTCGAGCGCGCGGGTCTCAAGGCGCCGGAGGTCGCGCTCGACGGCGCGGCGGATACCGCGGTCCGCCCGGACCGCCTGCAGCGCGTTTTCCCAGCTTGCGAGGTAGGCGATGCTGTCGCCGAGACCGGCACTCGCGTGGAGGCCGGCGATCAAGCGGGTGGCGGTCGCGACGTCGCCTTGCTCGCCTCCGGATCCCACGCCCTCCGCGGACAGAAAGATACGCTCGGCGGCTCGGCCGCACAGGTCCACGGTCACGTGATCTTCGATCGTTGCGCGCGTGAACTGGTCGTCGTCGGGAGGATCGATGTCCGTGCGCCCGAGCGAGATGCCGCGTTCGGATGCGGAGAGGGACAGCAGCGTCCCGTACCCCAGGGCCAGGCTGCCGATCGCGTGACCGCTCTCATGGATGCAGATCCGGAACAGCTTCTCCATCGTCATCGGACTGGCGGGCAGCATGGCTGCCACCAGATCGTCGACGTGTAGTGCCCGATTTGCCTGGCGCGCGCTGCGCCGCGCGGTCTGAACGTGCCCCGCGATCTCGGCCGAGGTCAGCCGTTCTGCGATGCGGGCGGCGGCTTCGATGTCCGCTTCACCGAGCGAGCCGCGCAAATGGTGGCGCAGAACGTTGGCGGCGCCGGCACGATCCTGTCGGCCCAGTTCGAGGATGCGCTCGAAACGGCCGGGGCGGCGCAGCGCGGCGTCGACGCCGGCGAGGTAGTTGGTCGCGGCGGCCAGGATAATGGCACCGCCTTCCGTTCCGTTGCTGGTCCGACGGGGGCCCGCGAGAGCCGTATCCACCGAGAGCATGAACTCGGTGATTACAGGCCGCCAGTAGTCGGCCCCTCTTCTATCTAAGGTTGCACGATTGGGGAGGGCATCACACTCGTCCCATAAGACGCAGACCGGGCGGGGAGTACCGCCCGATCCGTCGCTGGTCGCAGCGCTCATCGCGGCGGCCTTTGCATAGACTTCGCGGATTCCTCGGATGACCTCGTCCAGGTGGGCGCTCTTCGTGAAAAGTTCGCTGATCGACATCGGCAGTATCGGAACCGAGCACGCGTCCATCACCAGCTTGATTCCGTAGGTCTTCCCGCAGCCAGGCTCGCTGTGGCACAGGAACGCGCGGCCGACGTCAGTCCATGGCAGCGACGAGGCGCGGTAGGCTTCCAGATCCCGTTTGAGCTCGAGACCATACGTCCTCAGAGGTCCGAGTTCGTGCGCGGCCTCGAGGTCGGGCAGACGTGCGGCGACCGTGGCGACGGGGCCGCGGTCGCGCGCCCTAGTCAGCCGCTCGACGATCGCTTCGGCGTCCGAGCCGGGGCGGAAGGCGGTGGCGATCTCGTCGAAATCCAGCCCGGCGCACACATTGTCGTCGGGCAGCTTTGCGCTGTCGCCGGTGAAGAGTTCTATCGCGCGCGACAGCGCCTTGCCGTTCAAGCCGGCGATGGAGATGGAATGGTCCGCAGCCGCGAGCAGCGCCGCCGGCAGGAGATCGATGGATGGTGCGATCCCCACGGTGCAGCAGCCCCTGCCGAGCGCCGACGCGACCTCGTCGTTTCCGAGCGAGGATTTGTGCCGAAAGCGGTCGGTCCCGTCCCTCGCGATGCAGAACCACGACGATCGGCTCAGCGACGCGCAGAATCTCTCGGCCGGTTTCACCCACGCCGCGCTCGGCACGGTAAAGACGATCGCGAGATTCACCGAGTTTTCGAGGAGGGCGCGCTGCGCGGCGTCGAGCGTCGTCTCGAATACGGCGCGAAACAGGGCGAGCGGTGCCGACGGACGGCGGAAGGGAGACATCGCCGCGCGCTCCTCGGAGGCTTCCTCCGGAGCGGGCAGGTCGTCCTGGGGCTCCGGGTTGCTGGGCCGGATCATCGGCGCCTCGCGATGACCATGGTATCGGGCCCGAGCGTGCGCTCGTCCAGGTCGATGCAGAGCCGGTCCGCGCATGCCAGCGCGAAGATGGCCGCGCCACCATCGGGCTCGGCTCCGACGGTCTTGAGCAGCCGCCCCAGTTTCGTGGGGCCGACGTCTTCGAGATGACCGAGAACTCGGCAGCGCAAGTCGAAGGGGACGGGATGGTTGCGGCAGCGCCAGATCGCGCGCGCGGTCGCGAAACGCGGCTGCTCCATGATGTGGGCCGACGTCAGCACAAGCGACCGCAGACCGAGATCCTCGAGTCCGATGAGGAAGAGGCCTTCCTGCTCGATCGTCCGCAATGGGCGCGCGGCGACGACGTCGAGGTGGAAACGCCCGTCGGCCCGGGCGAGGACGATCGCGTCCAATGCCACGGCCTGGCCGGAAACGATCGTCGTTTCGACGTAGTCGATTGCCCGAACTTCCGCGGCGAGCGTAGCCTGAATGAGCGCATCCTTGACGAGGCCGCCGACGGAGGGAATGGATCGAACGCACTTGGCGGATGCGAAGGCATCAGGCCCGGTGAGAGAAGCGAACGCAAAACGGGACATGTGACGCTCGATACGGGTTCTTGTTTTGTTCCAGACGCTCGACACTAATGGCAGGTCTCTCCGCGAATGGCAACATAGTTATTATAAATATATATCTTTGTTGATATGTGGGGGTGACTCTGGACAGAAGCACTACAGGTGGTGGACGTTAGGGCGTGGCGATGGCGGAAACGAGTAGATGACCGAAGACAAGGCGAAGAAGAAGACCGGACGGCCGCTCCCGCCGAATGCCGAGAACCGGAAGCAATTCCTGGCCGTCATGGACGCCGACGTGATCAAGGACATCAAGGTGGCAGCCGCTGCGCAGCAGACCACCGCGTCGCTGCTGCTCGAGAAGATAGCCAGGGAGTATCTCGATCGAGGGGGCCGCGTGAACGATCGGAAGCGCTGACCTAGCCGGCCAGCCCGAACATTTCGAGCGCAGTGGCGCGATGCTTGGCGTCCGGAGACGTGAGGTGTTGGCAGGTCCGGGCGGTCGCATCGATCCAGAGAAAGATGTCGATCTTGCGCGCAGCGTCGCAAACTTGTCCCTGCATTTTTTTGCCCAGCATGAAGAGCGGCGGCCCGCCCTGGACGGGTAGGCCCGCGATCGTCGCGATCAGATCGCGCCGCTCGATCTCCGGCGTGTGGCTTACGAACACGATCACGTTCGGTTTGTCGTGCTCCGGATTTCCGGCTTCCAACTGCTGGACGGCGCCGATGACGCGTTGCCCCAGCTTCCGATAGAAGGGGACGTTCCTGCGGACCGCCATTTCGCCTTCGGGCGGATCCTCCAGGACTTCGAAGTCGAACAAGGATTTGACCTCGCAGTAACCGACGAGCTCGCCGTTTCTCATCAGCTTGAAGTCGGGCGTCTTGCCGGCGTTGAGGGCGGCTTTGTCGTAGGGCTCGAGCACGATGCCTGCGGCATCGCAGATCAGGTCACGCAGCAGCTGGATGTCGGCAGCCTCGTTCGGAGCCGGCGCGCCCGCCGAGACCCTGGGCGCCGCCGGATCGTGGGTGATCTTCACGAGGTGCCGGACCTTGTGGATCATGCCCCGGGTCGCCGGCGTGTCGGGCGGCCATGCAACGCGTCCGATCTTGTTCAGCTTGAGCCCGATCAGCGTTTCGCGCTGGTCTCGACGGCGGCGGATCGGGCTGCCGATCTGTTCGATCTCGATGTAGCGCATCCCGTCCTCAAACTCTCGCCGAGAACCGCGTGAAGGCGGTCAGCGTCTGCGTCCGCGGTTCGACGTCCCGCAGGTAGATCTCGCCTCGGAGAAAAGCGATCTCGTCTGCCAGGGCCGTCTCGCAGACGTCGACGTACCAACTCCTGGGCCTTCCGTCACTGCCGTCGCTCCATCGATAGCCGCGGGTTTTGAGGACATTCTTGAGCTCGAACGGCGATTGCTCCGCCCATACGCGGACTGTTCTCTTCCGCGCGTTCTCCAGCAGCAGGGCGAGCGCTGGGCGGTCGATGGTAGGCAGCTTGAGCGATAGGATCTCGAGCAAGGCGTTGCAATCGTCGACGGCGCGGTGGGCCTGGTGAAAGTAGCCGGCGCCGTGCAGCAGATAGCCCAGTTTGGCGCCCTCGAAGCCGTACTTGCGCCACTCGACTTCGGTCGCGCTGCAGGCCCATGCCTTCTGTGCGAACACCGGCCAGTATCTTTCGGCAAACCCGCGGTCGAATTGGCTGTGATGCGCGATAATTACAACCGCGTCGTCTACGAATTTTTCCACCGCGACGTCGTCGATGCGGTGACCGGCGACCAACTCATCGCTGATGCCGGTTAAGTCGGTGATCTCGGCGGGGATTGGATCGCAGGGCTCGTTGAACGCCGAGAACGTGTCTCTGACGCCGACGATGTTGCCATCGGGGGTGTAGTCGAATTTCACCATCCCCAATTCGATGATCTCGCTCCGCTGCGCGTCGAGACCCGTCGTCTCGGTGTCCAGGATGATCGCGGTCTTGGTCTCCTGGTCCGGAGATGGCGTGAACGGAGGCCGCGCCACCAAGCGCCGCAGCACGCGGTAGTCCGGCGACTGGCTCAAGGCCTCGGCCATCGCGGCCAGGCTGCTGCTGTCCTGAAACATCGAATCCCTGGGGAACCGTGGAAACCGTGGGGGCGGAATTTAGCACGCGCCCGTCTGGCGCGCAGCGCGATCTTCCTTGGGACCTTGGGGACTGAAGGGCGATGGTAGCAGTAGATCGGAGCGATGGAAGCTCGTCAGTGTCCTTCCACGATCTCGCCATCCTCCTTCACGAACCGGCCCACCGGCCCGTCGAGCAGGTCGGCGACAGCCTCCGAGGTTGCGGATGTCGGTGGTGCCGCTGTCGCGCTCCATCCGAAGGAGCTCCTTGACGTCGACCGGCTTGCCGTTGGCCCGCGCGAGCAGGTCTACGTCAACCTCCAGATCTTCGTGCACTACGCAGCGCAGGTATTCCGCCTGCGGCAGGAACTTAAGCAGATCCGCTGCGCTCCAGTCGGTGGACGGTTATGCGGTCGCAGACCGATACGAATAGGTTGTCGGGCAACGGGTCCCGCCCCACAATCACCATGAGGAAGCCGTTCAGCGCGTGTTCCGAACGCCGGACGCAGTCCGAGATGTTCCGCGTGTCGACGTGGGAGGGTGAGGCCCTGTCTTCGGGGTGCGTGTGCCAGCAACCCACGAAGTGCAGGTCTCGGCCGAACATGGTCTCGATTTCGCGTTGCTCCGCCCGCTCATCGGGCCAGTACGAACAGCGGCCGCGACGATCGGACCGACGGGGGCCGGTGATCGCGCAGACGTCTATGGTCGGAAGCGCGAGACGCGCGAAGAGGAGCCCTCCGGCCTCGCGGTGCCAGAAGCGCGTCTGCCGATGCCGGTCGAAGTGAGAGAGCACGCCCTCGGCGAACACGATCCGCTGCTCGGATTGGCCGATGTCGAACGAGATCACGCGGCGAGGATCCTGACGGCCCGTCCCCAGCGCCGTTCTACGATCGTGGCGCCTTCGAGCGAGTTCGGAGCGACCGCGCGGAGCTCGTCGCTCCAGGAGCCGCCGACGGACTCGACCGCGGCGCGCCTCGCCAGCCATATCCGGTGTGTGCCGGAGCGGATCTCGCCGAGAAGAGCGTCGAGCGCGGCTTGGGCGATCATCGACGTGACGAATCCGAGCTCGACGGGCCCGTACGGGTCGAATGCGGCGCTGCATGCCGGTTCGTGCCGCCGAGGATCCTCGGCCCACCGCGCGGCCACCAGGTGGGGGCTCCCGTAGGCATCGAGGCCCGCGCGCAGACCGTCGCCCGGGGCCGAGATAACGATCGCGTGGCCGGCCGCAGCGAACGGCTCGGTCCATCCGTACACGATAGGCACGTGACGGCCCTGAGCGGCGTGCCACGCGTCGAGCAGGGATTCCGCAGGCCAGTCGCCCATCGCCGACACGATCAGGTCGACGGACGCAAGAGGATCGTCCTCACGCAACAGGAGGTCTTGCACGTCGGCCACGTAGGACACGGCTTCGACGTGGGGCAGGAGTACCCGGATCTGCCGTGCCAGCGCCGGCGCCTTGGGATCTTCGATTGATCGCACGCCGAGAGTATGCCGGCCGACGTTGGCGCTCTTGAGATTCTGTTTGTCGATGAGGAGTAGCTTCCCGACGCCGGCGCGGGCGAGCGCGTGCGCCACGGGGGAGCCGACAGATCCGCAGCCGAGCATCGCGACGGTCGCTTGGCGAAGCGTCGGTACGCGCGCATCGCGGTCGCGTCCGTGGATCCACGCGGGATCGGCCCGTTCGACCGAGTTGCGGTCGCACGGACTGCCGCCGAATAGGCGGGCGCGGACCACGTGCTCCGGCACGGCGGACGCTCGGAAACCCGCAGCGAGCGGATCGCGCCCCCGCAATATGGCGGGGCGGTTCACGACGGCGGTTGCCAGTGCGGGACCGTCGGCGGTGGCCGCACCGAAGACGACGAACGTGTGCTGGAGCCCCTCGCGCGCGAGTTCGTCGAGCAGTTCGGCCGCGCCGGCATCCGCCGCCATCGCGTAGACGTCTTTGGCACAGGATGGATATTCCGAGGGCAAGGGCACGCGGTCGAGCCAGACGAAGGCACCCGCGCGCGAAACGATCTTCGAGGCGCCGAGCTTCGGGGACGCGTTCCGCAGCCATTTGGCGAGCTGGTCGTCATTTTCGGCGATCACTGTTTCCTGGGTGCCCTCCCAGATGCGGACGCGGCGGGACGGTCCGATCGGCTGGAGCAGCGACAGGACGGTCCGAACGGTGCCCCGTTCCGAGTGGTGCCAATAGGTGAGGAATTCGGAGCGAAAATCTTCGTCGAGTCTCCCGGCGATAGCGTCCTCGACCATCGTGAACGCAGCCTGCAGCAGAGCGGCGACGCCGTCATATGGATCGTCCACCGAGATCGTGGCGGTGTCGGGAAAGAGGCATAGGACGCCGTCTTTCTCGACATGAGGCCAAGTCAGAAAGGACGGCCGGTCGACGATGGCGATCCGGGCAGGCGTCGATGGAAAGCCGGACATCACGATCACGTCCAGGCGGCGCTGGCCACCGGTGAAGTCGGCGCCGAAGCGCCAACCCTTCACGGCACCGCGCCCTCGGTAGGCGGACAGTTCCTTCCGGCTCAGGTGGTGAGCGCGCCAGCCGAGCTCCTCCCAGCGCGCCTCGACCGCGGCGACGGCCGCGTCGAAGCGTGCGACGAGAGGATGGCCCGCATCAGGCATTGCGGCGGTCTCCTTCGAGCCGCGGCGGCGCGCGACGCGCCTCGGCCTCGCTGCGAACCAGGCCGGAGGTCAGCACCGTGGGCATGCCGAGGCGGGAGGCGGACCGCTTCTTGACGCGGTCGGCGACGCCGGACCCCACCGACTTGGCGAGGGTCTCGGTGATGAGCTGCTTGTTCGAAAGCTCGGCGGCGTGAGCGAAGTCGCGGCGCGCCCGTTCGAGCCACTCGAAGAATGCCGCCGCGCGTTCCGGATGCTTTCGCCACTTGTCGGCGAAGTTCTCGGTGGGATCGCTTGGGTTGGCGATCAGGAAGTGGCCGTCGGGGGTGCGGCCGATGTGGCGCTGCATGCCGTTCAGCATGGAGAACAGCGCGTCCGAGATCTTGGCTTCGCCGTTGTAGGCGTGGGCGCCGAGCGTCGTGAGGATGATGGAGATCGGCCGCTCGTCGGAGCGCGATACGAACATGATGTCTCGGTGCCGCTTGAGGATCATGACGGCCGACTGCAGCGGGGTACGCACGGCGTAGACCGGGATGTCCTCCGTGCCCGCGCGGATGCCCTTTCGGACGAGTTCGCGCTTCCGCTCCTCGAAGATCACCTCCATGCGACCAACGAACCATTTCAGGTAGCCGCGCGGATTCGAACGCGGCCAATCCGAGGACAGGATCCGGTAGGCGGGATGGTCGATGTCGGTGATGGCGATCGCGGTGTCGGCGAAGCGGTCGTCCAGTCCGTGCGCCTTGAGCAAGATGCGCTGCTCGGCTCCGTTCAGCAGGCCGGGCGTGACGTCCATGTGGAATTGCGCGCCGTCGGCGTACTCGAGGCGCCAGCAGCGGCGGTGCGGCACGACCGGCTTATTCATGTTGCGCTCGCGGGCGTAGGCGACCATCTCGTTCCCGAGCAGGGTCTTGAGATCGTGCTGCGTCGTCTGCGCCTTGGTCAGCTTGCGGAATTCGCAGACCGCATCGACGTCGTAGTCTTCGGCGTCGCTGACCGGCGGGATCACGGTGCCGAGACCGAACGATCCCTGGACGTGGACCTGAGGATCGAACTGGCGGATGCTGGATTTCTCTCGGTTGAGAAATTTGCCGAGCGACTTGTAGCTGCCCTCGGCCTTTTCGTAGGTGCTATCGGGGATGGCGAGCGACTCCGCCAAGTCCTCGAGCGTCTCTTCGGCCTGGGGCGTCACGGTGGGACGCGCGTGGATATTCATGTCGGTCTCCTTGGATCAGTCGGCGTGTTCGAGGTGGTGGGCGAGGGCGAAGCCGCCCAACTTCCAATTCTGGTCGTAAATCTTCAGCGATGGATGGGCCTTCGGTTGCCAGGACCGGCCCGCCTCGACGGCGATGGACACGGGCACGGCAGGGAAGACGTGGACCGTGACGGTCTCGCCGTGCGCGAGCTTGACGTCGTCGAGCGTCTTGCGGAACAGCTTGGCGAAGGCGGCGATGTCTTCGGGGCGACGAACGATATCGTTGTTCGCGCCCTCGGCCGCGATCGACCAGACCGCGGCTTCGGGCCCGAGCACGTTCGCGACGCGCTCGTCGGCGACGGGAGCGCTGATCTCAAGCTTGAGCGCGACCGCACCCATCGTTCGTTCCGGGCGGTGGAGTTCGTACCGCGCCGGCGTCGCCCCCACATCCCACTTCCAGCCCTTCGGGTCGCGCAGCAATTGGCGGACGTCGGCGGTCGCGATGTCAGAGATCAGGCGCCCGAGTTCGAAAAGAAGAGGGATCGGCGCCAGGCCGAACACGGCGAGCCGCTTGATCTCCTGCCTTTCCATCCGGCCGCGAACCTTTTCGGCGAACACGGTCCGCAGGTTTCTCACGTGGGTCGGCCAGTAGGCGGGATCGTCGTCGCGGAGTTCGAGGGTGACGAGGTCGAGGTCGATCCATCCGTCGTCGAGCGGGTAGCGGTCCGGGATCATGGACCACTTGACGGCGCCCTTCTCGACCGGGGACTCGTTCGCTCCGATCTTCGCCGCGTAGCGGATGACGTGGCTGCCGAGATTCTCGTCGATGCCGGTGACAGTCCGGATGCGGGCTTCGTGTCGGCGTTTCATGTCGACGAGCACGTCCTCAGGATGCTCGTCGACCATCTCGCGGTCGAACACGCGGTGATGGACGTCGCAGACCAGCATAAGGTTGTCGGGATCGTGGGCCAGCTGGAAGGAGCGAACGGGATGTCCGCGCGGTCCTTCCGGCGAGTCGGCCACGATGTGCCCGATGTAGGCCTTATTCGCGTTGGCGGCGCCCGAGATCTCGTCGCCGACGAGGAGACCGTTGCAGCCCGCGTACTGGCAGCGGCCGGCCGCGCGGCCCCACACGATGTTCTGGATCCGAACGGGGATCTGCTTGCGCTTGGCCTTCGCGGCCGGAGGCGCTTCCTCGGGGGATTCTGCAACCGAACTCTTCACCGTACGTCCCGCAAGTTGATTCACGATTCGTTCATTGAGCCATTTCGCGGCGGAGCCGAAGCCCGCCGCGAACCTTGTTTTGAGGACCCGGCGCTTTCAGCGCCGGGTCGGCGACTTCGCCGAACGAAGCGGACTTCGGTTCGGCATAACGAAATCGGGGAGGTGTTATTTAGACCTCACCGCCTCGATCTCGTCAGTCGGCATAATCAACTGCACCCGGTTGTACTTCCGCAAGTATCGCACTTCATGCACGTACCATTCCGCACGAGTGTAAAATTGCCGCACTCGCTGCACATCTCGCCTTCGTAGCCTTTGGCCTTGGCTTCCGCGCGGCGCTCGGCCTTGCTGGGGGCCGCGACCGTTGCGGCGCTGCCGGCCTTGCTCCACTGGAGCGCTTCCAGCTTCTCCGTGGGGGAGAGGTCGTGGGCGACTTCCTGCTTCAGCGCGACCGCGCCTTCCAGGACGTCGCCGACCCGGGCGCTCGCGCCGTGCGAGGCGAGCGAGGTGACCTTGCTGCCGCCTGATGGCGCGTTGTCGCTGCCGGAGACGACCGCGGCCGAGCCGCCGCGCATCACGACGAGGTTGTCGGTGCGGGAGCGGGTGAGGCCGCGCGAGACCAGCTTGGTCGCGTGCTGGGTCTCGTCAGGCTCCTTGCCTTCCTCGACGCCCTTGCCGAGCGCGTCGAAGTTCGACTCGGTCGGATCGACATGGGCGAGATCGAAGCGCGACATGTAGCTCACCGCGAGCTCGCGGAAGACGTAGTCGAGGATCGAGGTCGCGTATTTGATGCTGTCGTTGCCCTGCACGGGGCCCGCCGGCTCGAAGCGGGTGAAGGTGAAGGCGTCGACATATTCGTCGAGCGGCACGCCGTATTGCAGACCGAGGGAGACCGCGATCGCAAAATTGTTGATGAAGGAGCGCAGCGCCGCGCCTTCCTTGTGCATGTCGATGAAGATCTCGCCGAGACGGCCGTCGTCATATTCGCCGGTGCGGAGATAGACTTTATGTCCGCCGACGACCGCCTTCTGGGTGTAGCCCTTGCGACGATCCGGCATCTTCTCGCGCTCGCGCATCACGACGATGCGTTCGACCAGCTTCTCGACGATCTTCTCCGAGACCTGGGCAGCGCGCGCCGCCATCGGCTTCTCGTAGAGCGTCTCGACCGCATCGTCCTCGTCCTCGTCATCGCTGATGAGCTGCGAGTTGAGCGGCTGGCTGAGCTTGGAGCCGTCGCGATAGAGCGCGTTGGCCTTCAGCGCCAGCTTCCACGACAGCATGTAGGCGGACTTGCAGTCCTCGACCGTCGCGTCGTTCGGCATGTTGATGGTCTTGGAGATCGCACCCGAGATGAAGGGCTGAGCTGCCGCCATCATGCGGATGTGGCTCTCGACCGACAAATAGCGCTTGCCGATCTTGCCGCAGGGATTGGCGCAGTCGAACACCGAATAGTGCTCGGCCTTCAGATGCGGAGCACCTTCCACCGTCATCGCGCCGCAGATGTGGACGTTGGCCGCCTCGATCTCGCGCTTGGTGAAGCCGACGGCCTGGAGGAGGTCGAAGCCCGGAGCCGCAATGGCTTCAGCACCGATGCCCAGCTGGTCGCGAATGAAGTCTTCACCAAAGGTCCACTTGTTGAAGGCGAACTTGATGTCGAAGGCGGTCGGCAGGGCCTTCTCGACCTTGGCGATGGCTTCATCGGTAAAGCCTTTGGCCTTCAGGGTCGAGGCGTTGATGCCGGGCGCGTTGGACAGCGAGCCATGGCCGACGGCGTAGGCTTCGATCTCCGCGATATCAGCTTCGCGATAGCCGAGCGCGCGCAGCGCCGCGGGGACCGCACGGTTGATGATCTTGAAGTAGCCGCCGCCGGCGAGCTTCTTGAATTTCACCAGAGCGAAGTCGGGCTCGATGCCGGTGGTGTCGCAGTCCATCACCAGGCCGATCGTGCCGGTCGGCGCGATCACCGTGGTCTGGGCGTTGCGATAGCCGTGCTTTTCGCCGAGCTCGATCGCCGCATCCCAGGCAGCCTTCGCATGGGTGACGATGTCTGCCTGCGGGCACGAGGCGTGGTCGAGCGGCACCGGGTTGACGGAGAGCGCCTCGTAGCCTGAGGCCTCACCATGTGCGGCGCGGCGGTGGTTGCGGATGACGCGCAGCATGTGCGCGGCGTTCTTCTTGTAGCCGGGGAAGGTGCCCAGTTCAGCCGCCATCTCGGCCGAAGTCTTGTAGGTGATGCCGGTCATGACGGCGGTCAGCGCGCCGCAGAGCGCGCGGCCTTCCTTCGAGTCATAAGAGAGACCCATGGTCATCAGCAGGCCGCCGATATTGGCGTAGCCGAGGCCGAGCGTGCGGAACTCGTAGGAGAGCTCGGCGATCGCGCGCGAGGGGAACTGCGCCATCATCACGGAGATTTCGAGCACGATGGTCCAGAGCTGGCAGAGGTGCTCGTAACCGGCGACGTCGAACTGCTTGGTCTCGGTGTTGTAGAAGGTCAGCAGGTTCGCGGACGCCAGGTTACAGGCGGTGTCGTCCAGGAACATGTATTCCGAGCACGGGTTCGACGCGCGGATGTCGCCGGACGCCTTGCAGGTGTGCCAGTCGTTCATGGTAGTGTTGAAGTGCAGGCCCGGGTCGGCCGACGCCCAGGCGGCGTAGCCGATCTTTTCCCAGAGGTCGCGCGCCCTCAGCGTCTTCGTCACCTTCTTCGAGGTGCGGGCGTTCAGGTTCCAGTCGCCATCGGTTTCGACGGCGCGCAGGAAGTCGTCCTTCAGCGAGACCGAGTTGTTGGAGTTCTGGCCGGACACGGTGAGATAGGCTTCCGAATCCCAGTCGGTGTCATAGACGTCGAACTGGATGTCCTTGTAGCCTTGCTTCGCAAACTGGATGACGCGCTTGATGTAGTTATCGGGCACCAGCGAGCGGCGAGCCAGCTTGATTTCCCGGCGCAGGGCAGGGTTCTTCTCCGGGTCAAAACAATCGTCGCCCGAACCTTCGCAGTTCACGCAGGCCTTCAGCACCGCCTTGAGGTGCTTCTGGTTGATCTTGGAGCCGGTGACGAGGGCGGCAACCTTCTGCTCCTCCTTCACCTTCCAGTCGATATAGGTCTCGATGTCGGGGTGATCGACGTCGACGACGACCATCTTGGCGGCGCGGCGCGTGGTGCCGCCCGACTTGATCGCGCCCGCTGCGCGGTCGCCGATCTTGAGGAAGCTCATCAGGCCGGACGAGCGGCCGCCGCCCGACAGCTTCTCGCCTTCGCCGCGCAGGCGCGAGAAGTTGGAGCCGGTGCCGGAGCCGTATTTGAACAGGCGGGCTTCGCGGACCCAGAGGTCCATGATGCCGCCTTCGTTGACGAGGTCGTCACCGACGCCCTGGATGAAGCAGGCGTGCGGCTGCGGATGCTCATAGGCCGACTTGGACTTGGTCAGCTTGCCGGTGAAGGGGTCGACGTAATAGTGGCCCTGGCCGGGGCCGTCGATGCCATAGGCCCAGTGCAGGCCGGTGTTGAACCATTGCGGCGAGTTCGGCGCGACCATCTGCATGGCGAGCATGTAGCGGAGCTCGTCGTAGAAGGTCTGCGCGTCCTCGTCGGACGAGAAGTACTTGCCCTTCCAGCCCCAATAGGTCCAGCAGCCGGCGAGGCGGTCGAACACCTGCTTGGCCGAGAGCTCGCTGACGAAGCGCTCTTTCTCGGGCAGGGCGGCAAGGGCATCGGTGTCGGGCACGGAGCGCCACAGGAACGAGGGGACGGATTCCTCCTCGACCTTCTTCAGGCGCGCGGCGACGCCGGCTTTGCGGAAGTATTTCTGGGCGAGCACGTCGGAGGCGACCTGCGACCATGCGGTCGGGACCTCGACGCCGTCCATTTTAAACACGACCGAGCCGTCGGGATTCCTGATCTCCGACGTGGTCAGCCGGAATTCGATTCCCGCATAAGGTGACTGTCCCGAAGTGGTGTGGCGCCGCTCAATCCGCATGGTCTTGCCCCGTCCTTATCTTTGACCGGATCGGCCTCTCGTTGGAGGCATCCGGGTCGCTATTTCGTTTCGCGTTTCCACCCAGGCCTTATCGGCCCAAAGGCACCGCAGTTCAGCCGGTGGTTTCCGGCCCAGTTTCTCCCGGGGATGTCGGGTGCGTGCACCTCTCATCCGCCGGCATGTCCAGGTCCGTCCGCCCCCAAGGGGATGAGCCCGACATGCGTTCAAACGCCCCACAACGCCGCTACGTCTACCTATGCCTTCCGAGCCTGTTGCCGGCCCGTTCTGGCGCCCGAAAAGTCCCCGTCGACAGGGCAGACGAGCCCTCGTCCCGCTGCCTTCGTCTGGCTTGGCGGAGTGCAGTTCTGCGGACCCTTTGGGGGAGTGCCGGCGGGACGCAAACTCACTCGCGCCGAACGGACCGAAAGCTAGGACTCTCCGTTGCGCCCGTCAAGAACTAGTGCGAGTTCCTGAATCAAATACTAAATATGGTGGATTGCGGGGGATAACAGGGGGCAAGGCCTCACCTATTGTGTGCCCAAGTATCAGTGAGTCCTCAGGGATTCCCAACCGAAAAAATTTGCATCCCGTGACCCTACGGACCCTTCATCCCGCTGTTCACAGGGCAGGTATATTTTTGGGCAACGGGATTGCGTCAGCGGGACTCACGTAGTGGTACGGAAGCTGAGGGCAGGCATGCCCGCCGGGGTGGTGACGCGGGGGCCGAATCCGGGCCAAGCTGAGGCTCTGACTTGCCGGACTACCCACATGCTTGATTCGACCAGACCGGGGCTGCGGCCACGCATCGCCCCGGCCGGCCTGATGTTCCTTGCGATCACCTCGATCGGCTGGGGCTTCAATTGGCCGGTGACGAAATTTTTGATCGGCGAGCTGCCGCCGCTGACGCTCCGCGGCGTCACCGGCGTGCTCGGCGCCGTGCTGCTGGCGGCACTCGCGCTGGTGCGCGGCGACAGCCTGAAGGTGGCGTCCGCCATCTGGCCGCGGCTGATGACGGCGGCCATGCTCAACGTCACCGGCTGGATGGTGCTGATGGGGCTGGCGCTGCTCTGGCTGCCGGCCAGTGAAGCCGCGCTGATCGCCTACACCATGCCGGTCTGGGCCTCGCTGATCGCCTGGCCGGTGCTCGGGGAGCGGCCGACGGTGCTGCGCACGCTCGGGCTGGTGATGGCCTTTGCCGGGCTCGCCTCGATCATGGGCGGCAACGGCATTGCCGCCAGCGCCGAGAAGCTGCCGGGGATCATCATGGCGCTATCAGGCGCGCTCGGCTTTGCAATCGGCACGGTGTTCTCAAAGAAGTACCCGATCCATCTGCCGCCGATCACGGCCGCGGCCTGGCAGATCGGCATCGGCTGCCTGCCGATCTCGATCGTCGGCCTCCTGGTCGAGACCTCGCATCTGGACAAGGTGACGCCGGTTGGCTGGTGGCTGCTGGTCTATTCGACCGTGGTGCAGTTCTGCATCGCCTATGTCAGCTGGTTCGCGGCACTCGCCCGCCTGCCGGCCTCGGTCGCCGCGATCGGGACGATGGCGGTGCCTGTGATCGGCGTGGTGGCGTCCGCGCTCGCGCTGCACGAGCCGCTCGGGGCAGGGCAGATCGCCGGGCTGGTCTTCACGCTGGCGGCGGTCGTGCTGGCGACGCGCTAGACTAGCCGGCTGCCATCGCGCCGCCATTCAGCGCCTTGCGGATCATGTCCGCCAGCTGGTTGCGACGATAGGGTTTGGTCAGCAGCAGCACGCCGTCGTCGAGCTTGCCGTGGTGGACGATGGCGTTGTCGGTGTAGCCGGAGGTGTAGAGCACTCTCACACCCGGCCGGCGTTTGGCCACTTCGTCGGCGAGCTCGCGCCCGCTCATGCCGCCGGGGATGACGACGTCGGTGAAGAGCAGGTCGAAGGCCTGGCCGGTGTCGATCAGCTGCAGCGCCGCCTTGCCGTCGGCGGCGGCGACGGTCTTGTAGCCGAGGCTCTGCAGCTGCGCGGTGACGAAGGTGCGCACCAGATTGTCGTCCTCGACGACAAAGATCGTCTCGGCGCCGCCTTCGGCCTGTGGCGCGAGCGAGGCGGTCGTTTCCGTCGTGCCCTGGCCCGGCGGCAGATAGAGCTTGATCGTGGTGCCGTGGCCTTCCTCGCTGTAGATCTTGATGTGGCCGCCGGACTGCTTGACGAAGCCGTAGACCATGGAGAGGCCGAGGCCCGAGCCCTTGCCCAACTCCTTGGTGGTGAAGAACGGCTCGAACGCCTTCTCCTGCACGCCCTGCGGCATGCCGGTGCCGGTGTCGCTGACCGCGAGCATGACGTAGGGACCGGGCCGGACGTCGGCATTGGCCTGCGCATAGGCTTCGTCCAGCACGACGTGATGGGTCTCGAGCAGCAGCTTGCCGCCGTTGGGCATGGCGTCGCGGGCATTGATCGCCATGTTGAGCACCGCGTTGGTGAGGCGCGACGGATCGATGTGCGAGGTCATCGGCCCCTGTTCCAGCACGGTCTCGATCTGGATCTGCTCGCCGAGCGTGGGGCGCAACAGCTTGGCGATATCGGAGATGGCGCTGTTGATGTCGACGTCGCGCGGCTGCAGCGGCTGCTTGCGCGCGAAGGCCAAGAGGTGCTGGATCAGCTCGGCGCAGCGCGCGGCGGCATCGTCGATCAGGCGCGCGGTGCGCTGCAGCTCGGGCTGCCCCTTCAGGCCCGCCACCAAAGTCTCGGTATTGCCCGAGATCACGGTCAGCATGTTGTTGAAGTCGTGCGCGACACCGCCGGTCAGCTTGCCGATCGAGTCGAGCTTCTGCGACTGATACAATTGCCGCTCGGTGTCGCGCGAGGCGGTGGCGTCGTGATAGACCAGCACCGCGCCGGAGATGTTGCCTTGCCCGTCGCGCATCGGCCGGCCGCTGATCATCAGATGGCGCGCGCCGTTGCCGCTGTACGGGCGCACGATCATCTCGAGATCTTCGAACTCCTCGCCGCGCAGCACGCGCACCGACGGCAGCTCATCGGACTTGAGCGGTGTGACGCCGTCGCCATGGAGTACGTCGGACAGCGTGCGCAGATTGCCAAGGCTCATGCCGGTGCGATGCAGCAGCATCCGCTCGGCCGCCGGATTGGACAGCAGCACGGTGCCCTCCTTGTCGATCACCAGCACGGCCTCCGCCATGCTGCGGAACGTGCTCTGCAGCACGTTGACCGACAGGCGCAGCTCGTCATGGGCGGTGACGAGGTGCTCGGTGCGTTCGGCCACGGCGGCTTCGAGCGCCTCCTTTGCGGCTTGCGTCTCGTGCAGCGAGCTCTGAAGCTGCACGGTGGTGCGCTGGCTCTCGCGCATCATCATCACGACCAGCAACAGGATCACCATTGCGCCGATCACGTCGATGCCGAGGAGGACGATGCTGGTGCGGCGTGAATCCTGCGATCGCACGCTAAGCAGCCGTTCCTCCCCTGAACTCAGGCGGTCGAGAGCGCTCATCACCGTGTCCATCAGGCCGCGGCCTTCGGCCTTGCCATTGAGTGCGGCAATCCCCGCCGCATCGTTCGCCGCGCGCAGGCGCATCGCCTCGGCGGCGATGTCGACCCGGCGCAGCACCAGCGGCCCAGTGGCCTCGAGCAGCGCGATCTGATCGGGATTGTCGCGCAAGCCGCGCTTGAGGTCGGCGAGGGCGGGCGCGATCTGGGCATGCGCCGCCTGGAATTCGTCGTTGAAGCTCGAGCTCCGGTAGATCTCGTAACCGCGCGCGGCGCTTTCGGCGCGGCGGATCAGCGCGCGCAGATCCGAGATCTTTCTCAGCACCTCGACGGTGTGGTTGACCCAGGCCGCATCCGACCGCGACTTGACGTCCAGGCCGATCGAGGCGGCGGTGATGAGCAGGAGGATTGCAAGTCCAGCACCGAGAATGACACGCTGCGAAGGGATCAAGGTGCTTCTTTCTGGTCCTTCGGCGGTGCGCTCTCGCTGAGGGATTCCCGGACCGCGGTCAGGAGCGCCTCGGGCGTGAAAGGTTTGCGCAGGCAGCGTGTCGCACCGAGTTCCAGCGCCATGCGCAGGAAGTCCGGAGAAGGCGAGGCGGAAGAGGCAAAGGCGTAGCCCGACATGGCGATCAACGGGATCGCAGGGGCGCGCTCGTGAAAGATGCGGATGGATTCGAAGCCGCGCATATGCGGCATGAAGATATCAACCAGCATCACGTCAAACGTCTGCGCTTCCAGCGCAGCAAGCCCCGTTTCGCCGCCGTCAGTCAGCGTGACGTCGAAGCCCTGACGTAGAAGGAGGACCTCGATGGTCGCGCCGACCATCGGATCGTCATCTACCACGAGGATACGCGGCATGACATTTCCCAGTAGATCGAAGTCCCCACAGCGACTGGTGATATAGGCGAATCGTGCGCCGGGTCAATTTGGATTGGACCGAAATAGATATGCACGGCGCAATGCATAGCGCCTCTGCGCGTTCCTGATGTCGGCAGCCCGGGCTGCAGGTGAATTTCGTCGGATTTCAATGAAAGGTTGAGACGAATCTGCGCGGTCGGTGAAGACTGTTCAGGCGCCTGCACCGGCAAAACAAGAGCGGCGCCGAGATCCGGCGCCGCTCTCGAATAATTCAGGCCGCCTCAGGGGCAGGGATGGCGCAGGCCATCATAGCCGAGATAGGTGCCGGACGCCGGGTCGTAGGACTGGTAGCGCTGGGCGCAATAGGCCGACGCGTCGCCACTGTCGGGTACGACGGCGACGGTCGGACCGTCATCATAGTAGCTGTCGTCGGCATAGTAGGAATCGCCATAGTACGGGCCGCCGCCGTAATAGGCGTAGGACGAGCCGATCGCGCCGATCGCGGCACCTGCTGCGACGCCGGGCCAGAAGCCGCCGCCGCGATGATGCCAGCCGCCGCCGTGCCAGTTGCCGCCGCCGCCATTCCAGTGGCCGCCGGCTGCTGCGAAGTTGCGGCCACCGCCGCCAAAGGCGGGTCCGCCGCTCGGGCGCACTGCCGCGCTGGCTGCGAAATTACCGCCGCCACCGCCAAACCGGGGGCCGCCGCCAAAGCTGCCGCCGCCCATGTGGGTACGCCCACCACCGAAGTGAACGCCGCCGCCGCCACCGCCGAAGTGAGCACCGCCTCCGCCGCCGTGGCCACCGTGGCCCTGGGCGAAGCTCGGGGTCGCGATCGGAAGAACCAGTGCCAGCGCTGCGGCCGCACTCAAAGCTCTCAGACTTTTCATGTTCAAACTCCTTTCCCGGAAGCAAATCCCTTGAAAGGGTTACAGTTCCTGGGATCACGCCGGTTTGCGCATGAGGTGCAGATTTCCATGGCGCGCCTGTACCCGGCATGAATGGATCGCGCCCGTTCCGCGGCGGCCGAGGGGTGTCACCGCGTTTGGGCCGGGGCACGGCCGCGGCGGCCGAACTGGACATTTGGCCGTCCGGATGGCATCAGGACCCCACGAAGCAGGGCCCATGCCGCATGAAACAATTCTTCCTCAAGCTCTTCACCTGGTGGAACGGCCAGACCTTTGGCACGCAACTCTGGACCTCCAGGTTCGGAGAGCTGGTCGGTGAGGACGAGCAGGGCAACCGCTACTACCGCACCCGCGGCGGCAAGATCGACCCGACGCTCGGGTTCGAGCGACGTTGGGTGATCTATAACGGCTATGCGGAAGCGAGCCGCATCCCGACAGGCTGGCATGGCTGGATGCATCACGTCGTCGACGTGCCGCCGACCGAGGAGAACTACCAGCCGCGTGAATGGCAGAAGCCGCACCAGCCGAATCCAACGGGTACGGCCAAGGCCTATCGTCCGCCCGGCTCGACACTTGGCAGCGGCAAGCGCCCCAAGGCGACCGGCGACTACCAGCCCTGGACACCTGGCTAGCCCCAGCTCTCTTCATCACCTCACTACCGGATTGGATGCACACGCATCCTGATGATCTCGCTGTGGACAGCGGGATCAGCGGGGATGCTGTTGGCGTCGGCGTTGCGCCTGATCGAGCGATGCGGCTCAATGAACCATCTTACGGAGATGGGAGACCATCGCGTTCGGTTCGGGCAACAGTTCGCGACTGTCCCGAGATGCAGCGGCCGCCGAGGAAGGACTCGATCGGGAGATAGGCCCCCGGTCTGGAAGCTCCGACATCGCCCGATGAGAATGTGCGCCGCCGTGAGACAGGAAAGGCCGCTCGGGAAACCGAGCGGCCTTTTTCTTTCTTTTGGGGGTATCTCGTGTCTCGGCTCCGCGGAGCAGCGTTGCACGCTGCACCGCGTCCGGGACACGAGAGCCGCGTTTACATCACCCGCTCGGCTGCGCGTCTGGCGGCGTCCAGGCGCCGCGCCTGGAATGGCGCGACGCGCTCCTTCATCAGCGCGAGCACCTCGGCCGGCGCCGTCTCAGGCGAGCCGGCATTGAAGGGCGGTGCGGGATTGTATTCGAGGCGAAGCTGGATGGCTTCCGCAGTGGTGCGGTCGACCAGCAGCGAGACTAGCGTCAAGGCAAAATCGATTCCCGCGGTGACGCCGCCGCCCGTGACGCGGTTTCGATCGACGCAGACGCGCGTTTTCGTCGGCGTCGCGCCGAACAGCGCCAGCATCTCCATCGCACTCCAATGGGTCGCGGCATTGTAGCCCTTGAGAAGCCCGGCCGCGCCCAGCACCAGCGATCCCGTGCAGACCGACGTGACGAACTTGGCGCCCGCAGCCTGCCTGCGCACGAAGTCGAGGGTCTCCTCGTCGTTGAGGAGGGCATCGGTGCCGAAACCGCCGGGAATGCAGATCACATCGAGCTGCGGACAATCGGCGAAGGTCACCGTTGGCGTCAGCATCAGCACGGAATCGCTCGGCACCGGATCAAGCGTCTTCCAGATCAGGTGCATAGTCGCGCCGGGGACGGACGAAAACACCTGCAGCGGCCCGGTGAAGTCGAGCTGGGTGACGCGCGGAAACACCAGAAGACCGATCTGAAGCGGTGCGGACATGAGAGTCTCCAATGAAGTGCTTGACGGGGCCAATCTGGCATGATGCCTTGTTGTCCAAAATGGCGTAATTCCCTCTCTTTCGGACATGACCATGATCGGCATCCTGATCTTCCCGGATTTCCAGCTGCTCGATGCAGCCGGCCCGATTTCGGCCTTTGAAGTCGGCGGACGCTATGCTGGCAAGCCGTCGGCGATCCGCGTGCTGGCGCTGAACGCCGGGCCGGTGCGCTCTTCGTCGGGCGTCGAGATGATGGCGCAGGATTTCAAGTCGGCGCGGGCGATCACGACGCTGGTGGTGGCGGGCGGCGAGGGCGTGGGAGTGGCGGCGCGCTGCAAGACGACGATCGCCTTCGTGCAGCGGCTGGCGAAGCGCGGCGTGCGGATCGCCAGCGTCTGCTCGGGCGCCTATGTTCTCGCCGAAGCCGGCCTGCTCGACGGCCGCCGCGCCACCACGCATTGGGGCCGGACGCGCGATTTCGTCGCGCGCTATCCCAGGGTCAAGTTCGAGCCGGACCAGATCTTCACCCGCGACGGCAATGTCTGGACCTCGGCGGGCATCAGTGCCGGCATCGACCTCGCGCTCGCGATGATCACCGACGATCACGGCGAGGAGGTCGCGCAGGCGACCGCGCGCCAACTCGTGCTCTACCATCGCCGCAGTGGCGGCCAGTCGCAATTCTCGTCGCTGCTGGAATTGAAGACGCCGAACGGCCGCTTCGGCGGGCTGTTGTCGTGGGCGCGGGAAAATCTCGACGCGCCGCTGACGGTGGAAAACCTCGCCGATCGCGCCGGCATGAGCGCGCGGCATTTCGCGCGGGCCTTTGCCGCGGAGACCGGCACGACGCCGTCCAAGGCGATCGAGCGGTTGCGGATCGAGGCCGCCCGCGAGCGCGTGCAGTCCTCGCGCGAGGCGATCGAGCGCGTGGCCGAAGCGACAGGTTTCGGTGACCCCGAGCGCATGCGCCGCGCCTTCATCCGCGCTTTTGGCCAGCCGCCGCAGGCGCTGCGGCGCGCGGCACGGGCGGGGTAGCGCGCGTCAACAGCCCCAGACGCCTGGTCCGGGATAGTCGTCTGGCTTGCGTTCGTTGAAAAAGCGCGACGGTCGCCATCAGCTTCGCTGGCGACCGTCGCCCGCGCGGTGTTGGCGCAGCGCAGCTACTTCTTCGACCTCACATTCTTGTCGTAGAACGAAATGATGTGCTCGGAGATGTAAGGCAGATTGTCTTCGGTTGCGAAATGACCGGCATTCAGCCGGTGCATTTCCGCCTTGGGCAAGTCCTTCAGATAGGCCTCGCCGCCTTCCGGGGTGAAGAACGGATCACGCTCGCCCCAGAAAATCACTGTCTTGGGCTGGCGATCGCGCAGGAATTTCTGCCATTTCGGATAGAGTTCTACGTTGGTCCGGTAGTCGTAGAACAGGTCGAGGTTCAGCCGCAGGCCGTTTGGCTTGCGCATGAATCCATCGTCCGATTCCCAGGCATCCTGGCTGATCAGTTCGGGGTGAGCTGCGCCCGCGAGATAGACGCCCTTGATGCCATCGTGAGTGTTGAACGCCGCGAGCGGAGCTTCGGTTTCGGCAGATCGATTGACCCATAGCGCCTTGCGGAATGCGTCCCAGGCCGGGGTGAATCCGCTTTCATAGGCATTGGTGTTCTGGATGATCAGCCAATCGAGAGCGCTCGGATTGCGTCCGATGACGCGGAAGCCGACCGGCCCGCCATAGTCCTGCATGAAGAGGCCGTAATGGTCGAAACCTTTGGCGGCGAGAAACCTCTCCATCGTCACGGAAATCGCTTCGAACGAATAGTGATAGGTCGCGGGATCCGGCCGGTCGCTGTTGCCGAACCCCTGATAATCGGGAGCAACGACGTGAAACCGGGGAGCCAGTGCAACGATGAGATCGCGGTATTGATGCGATGACGATGGCCATCCGTGCAGCAACACGAGCTTCGGATTGCTGGGGTCGCCGGCCTCGCGATAGGCGATGTTGAGGCCGTCGACTTGCATCGTTCCGTATCTGACCTGGGTTGCGGCGACCGTGGTGGTCGTGGCGGCCGGTGTTTGCCCGTGCGCCGGCGCGATGATCGCAACCGGGCCGGTGGAGGAGATGATCGCGGCGACGAGCGCGGCGAGAGGGCTGAAACGCATTGTCATGGTCTCTTTTTTGTGTGTCTGAAGGGGAAAGGGTGTCGGTCACGCCGCCGACACCCGGCCTGTTCGATCGGCGGCAGTGCGGTCAGGCCGCCCGAGCCTCGACGACGGGAAAGTCGATGTCGGTCTTGAACACTTCGTTGACGTAGTTGGTCCAGGTGTTCAGGGCGACGTGGAGCACGATCTCGATCACCTGTGCATCGGTGTAGCCGGCAAGCCTCACCGCCGAGAGATCCGCTTCCGCGACATGGCCGCGAGCGCGCGCCACCTTTGCGGCAAAGCTGACCGCAGCGTCGGCCTTCGGATCGTTCGATCTCCCGCTGCGGTTTGCGGTTATCTCGGCGTCATCGAGATGAGCGGCATTCCTGCCGAAATGAGTATGTGCCGACAGGCAATAGCTGCAGCCATTCACCTCGGCGACAGCGAGCGCGATACGCTCGCGGGTCGCGGCCGGCAGTGCCCCTTTGCCGATTGCGCCGGAAAGACCGAGGTAGCCCTCCAGCGCCTGCGGGCTTGTCGAGATCAGGCGAAACATGTTGGGCACGAAGCCGACTTGGCTGTTTACGGCTTCCAGCAAGGGGCGGGACTTTTCGGGGGCTTCAGCGATCGTGGCTGGCGTTGGAATGCGGGACATCGTGAGGTTCCTTGGCTTTCAAAAGGGACATGGACAGTGCCAGGAACCTAGTTCCTTCCATTTTTGGGAATAGACGCTATTTGTTGGAAGCAACATTCCAAATTTGGAAACATCTATGGATAGACTCGATGCAATGGCGGCCTTGGTCGCCGCAGTAGATGGCGGCAGTCTTTCGGCGGCTTCGCGGGCGCTGGGCATGCCTCTGGCGACGGTCAGCCGAAAAATCTCGGAGCTCGAAGTGCGATTGCGCACGCAGCTGGTGGTCCGGACCAGCCGCAAGCTCGCGCTGACCGAAGCGGGTCTCGCCTATGTTGCAGCCAGTCGGCGGATTTTGGACGACATCGATGACATCGAGCGTGTCGCCTCGGGCGAATATCGTGCGCCACGCGGTCATCTCACGATTACTGCGCCGGTCGTGTTTGGTCGCATTCATGTCGAACCGGTTCTGCTCGACTTTCTCAAGGCATATCCCGATATCAACGCGCGATTGGTCTTAGCCGATCGCTTCGTCAATCTGGTCGATGACCAAGTCGACGCCGCTATTCGAATCGGGTTGCTCCCGGACAGCAGCATGATCGCGACCCGAATTGGAGAGGTTGGCTGGGTCACCTGCGCGAGTCCGGAATATCTCGCGTCGAGGGGCACGCCGGAAACGCCAGCGGCGCTCGAACAGCACGATTGCATCATGTTTGAAGGCGTATATTCGAACAATCTGTGGAATTTCGGGCGCGGGAAACAGGCGAAGATCCTGCCGATCCGTCCGCGGTTTTCCGTGAATACGGCGGACGCCGCGATTACTGCTGCAATCGCATCCGCCGGCATCACTCACGTGCTGTCGTACCAGGTTGCCGAGGCTGTCGCTGCCGGCGCGCTTCGTCTGATCCTGCGTCCGTTCGAGCCGCAGCTGCTACCGGTGCATATTGTCTACGGCGCTCAAACGCTGATGCCGTTGAAGCTCCGTGCCTTTCTGGATTTCGCTGGGCCTCGCCTGAAGGCATCATTCCCCGAACTTGATCCGCCGGTCAGCGGGAATTGAACCCAAGTGCGAGCAACAAGACGCGTGACGGTAAATGCTCCATCCAGGCAGTCAGAGCGAGACGGCTTTTACTTTTGCTGGATACGACTGAGATAATCGATCACAGAGAGGATGCGCTTTTTCACGACGACCTCAGGGCTTTGATCCGGTCCGGCCAGCTTCCAATAAGACGGGTCGACATAGTGCGGCAGGTTGACGATGGGGTTGAAACGTTCGCCCCAGATCGGCATTTCACGATTGCCGTGAGCGGGAATTGTTTTCGATCCCTCTATGATTCCATAGACAGCGCTTGTGGGAAATTCGCCGTTGTTGTTCTTGGCCAGGACCGTGAGATCGGGAGGCGGCACCTTGAGCTGGCTGCTGACCGGTCCTTTGCCCCTCGCATCCGTGCCATGACAGCTCGCGCACGAAGACTGGAATTCTCCCTTGCCGACGTCGGCGTCTTCGGCGTGAGCCGTGGCACCAAGACCGGCGCCAAGACCAGCGATGATCAAAAATTTAATAGCAAGTCGCACCATGTCTTGCTCCGACGCTGGCCAGTGAGGAAGGCCTCAATCACTAGCCGCTTCGATAGCCGACCGTTTGATGCACATCAAGGCTGGTCGATGCTTTGAGCGCGTGTTCAGCGACCCGGCTTCTTGATGCAGACCGGATCGCCCTTGGGCATGGATTGGCAAGTCCAGTCGGGACCAAATCCGGAGGGCTGACGGAAGAGGGGATATTGGACGTAAACAAATGCGCAGAGGCACACCAGCACCAGGGCGAACAGGACGCCCAGAACGTCAGCGCGCGTCGGGTACCCGTAAGGCCATCGCATGTTTGCACCCGTTATCGGTCGGTTGCGCCGTCAGTCAGTGTGCCAGCTAAGGCGGCGGTCAACTGTGACGTTTCTCACGCGCCGTCAGCCGCCGCGCGATCGGCATCAGCATGTAGGGCGCAAGGTGGATCGGAAACTGGGTCATCGCGAAATAGAGCCATGTGGTGGGTGGCAGCGCGCCGGCGGTCGCAGCGAGCATGAGGCCGAGATTGCGCTGGGACACCATCAGACCAACCGCCAGCGCGCGCTCGGTGCCGATGCGGCGGAACAGCAGGGTCGTGATGGCGAGCAGCGCGAAATAGACCACGAAGGCGAGCGCCGCGATGCTGATCGTGACGATCGGCTGGACGACGAGATCGTGCGCCACGTCGCCCATGATTGCGGACGCGAAGATCAGCAGGATGATGATGTTGAGGCCGTCGATCGGCTGCTTGTGGCGCTGGATTGCCTCGGCACCGAACAGCCAGCGGATGAGGGTCGCGGCAAGCAGCGAAGTTGCCAGGATGCCGAGCAGCTTCAGTCCGAGCGTGAGCGGCGAGATGCTCAGCATGCTGCCGAGAAAGAGGCTCGCAAACAGCGACGCCGTGAAGGGCACGATCGCGGTTGCCGTCACCAGCGTCACCAGCACGAGCGTGGAATCAAGCCCCATCAGCGCCGCGAGCGCTGGGGCCGCCATCATCGGCGAGGCCATGCTCTGCAGCATCAGGGCGAGCGACAGGCCGGGTGCGCGCTCGACGAGTCCCGTTGCATGTGTGACCAGGCCAACGATGACAGGCACGCCGATCGTGGTCCAGGCCGTCGCGGTCGCCACCAGCCCCGGCCGGCGCAGATGGCCTGATAGCGCCACCAGATCGACCCGCATGAACGAGATGCAGAGCAGGCAGAGGATCGCCTCCGTGATGTAGGGCCGCAGCAACATGCCGAGCGGCGGCACTGCCATCGCAATGAACACGACGGAGGCCACCGCACGCGTGCCCTGGCCGCCGAGCCAGGTCAGGCCGCGGAGGGGAACGGCGAGGATCGTTCGAAGCGCAGACATCGTTCGGATGGCGTTGTCAGCCCAGTGCCTTGAGCCAAGCGCCGATTTCGCTCACGGCGACATTGGCCTGTTGCAGCAATTTGCCCATGGTGAAGAAGCCATGGAACTGACCGGGGAAGTGCCGGTAGGTCACACCAACGCCGGCCTGCTTCAGGCGCGCGGCATAGTCGTCGCCCTCGTCGCGCAGGGGATCGGCGCCGGCCGTGAGCACATAGGCCGGCGGCAGGCCTGCGAGGCTTTCGGCGCGTGCCGGTGAGGCGCGCCAGTCGTGAATGTCGGCGGTGCCGTTGAGATAGTGGTCGCGGAACCAGCGGATCACCGAATGCGTCAGCAGCACGCTGGTCTCGGGCTCGCTGTGCGAGCCATGCATCATGGCGAAATCGACGGCGGGATAGATCAGCACCTGGCCCGCGATCTCGGGGCCGTCGCCATCGCGCGCCGCCAGTGCAACGACGGCCGCGAGATTGCCGCCGGCGCTGTCACCGCCGATCGAGAGTCGCGCGGCGTCGATGCCGAGCTCGCGCGCGTGCGCGGCGATCCATTTGGTGGCGGCGATCGCATCGTCAGTGGCGGCGGGGAATTTGTGCTCGGGCGCGAGCCGGTAGTCGATCGCGATGACGATCAGTGCGCCCGCGACGGCCAGTTGCCGGCAGACGACGTCGTGGCTGTCGAGATCGCCGATCACCCAGCCGCCGCCATGGAAGAACACCAGCGCAGGCGCCAGCCCGTCCTTAAGGTGCGACTGCTTCGGCACGTAGATGCGTGCGGGGATCGCCCCGTGCGGTGCCGGGATCGACAGCGGCGCGACGCGCGCAAGTTCCGGCGGCTCGGGATTGGAGACGAAGCGGGCCTGGAGGTAGTAGGCGCGCGCTTCCGCGGCGGTCAGTGTCTCGTAGGCGGGGCGGCCGGCCTCCTGGAAGGCCTTGTAAACGGCGGCGGCATCGGGATCGAGCACGACGGGCATGGGGGAGGGACCCTTGAGGTTCTGGTTGTCGTTGGACGTGATTTTCGGGGGATGCCCGCTTCGGCCCCGGGGAGAAGCCTCCCAACTATCCCATCCGTGGGCCGGTCTGGCCAGCGGGCGGCGGGCAGGGCAGGGATGCCGCCCTTTCCCCGCCGTATTCGCCGTGTTAACCGGATGGCCTGCGAGCGGCGGTATCCCCTATAGAATGTCCAACAAGCCCGATTCGCTGTTGAAGCCGCGCGAGATGTTCAAAACCTTTACCCTGACGGGCCTTGCGGCGCTGCTTGCCGCTACCGCGCTGACGGTTGCGACGCCTGCGCAGGCGCAGATCGGCACGATCTTCTCCGATCCGCCGCCGCTGCGGCCGCCCGGGACCATCCCCCGTGGCGGGCAGCCGCAACCGCAGCCGACCCCTGACGATGACGAAGAGGTGCCCGAGCTGCCGCCGCAGGGCCGTGTGCTGCCGTCGCGCCCGATGCCGCGCCAGGGCAATGCCATGCCGGGACCGGTCGAGACCCAGCCGCTGGCACCGCCGCCGGGCTCTCCCGTTGCTCCGCAGCCGCCCGCCGTTGCCGTTGCTCCGCCCGGCGCGCCCGCTCAGCCGGGTGCTGCTCCCGGTGCCCCCGGACAGCGCCAGCCGCAACAGAAAGGCGGGACGCAGCAGGGCGCCGTGCCGCAGGCCCCCGCCAGCCTCCAGCCGGGCGACGAGGTCGTCAGCGAGCCGCCGGCCCAGAAGATCGTGAACAAGAAGGCGACCTTCTCGGGCCTCGACAAGATCACGGGCCGCATCATCAATTTCGACGAGGAAATCGGCGAGACCGTGCAGTTCGGTGCGCTGCGCGTGAAGACCGATGCCTGCTATACGCGGCCCGCGACGGAAGCGGCCAACACCGACGCCTTCGTCGAGGTCGACGAGATCACCTTGCAGGGCGAGGTAAAGCGGATCTTCTCCGGTTGGATGTATGCGGCAAGCCCTGGCCTGCACGGCGTCGAGCACCCGATCTACGATATCTGGCTGACCGACTGCAAAGAGCCGCAGCAGACGATTGCGACCGCGGCGCCTGATCCCGCGACCAAGCCGGCCACACCGCCACCGCCGCCTCCGGCACAGAAGAAGGCCGCACCCAAGCAGGCCGTGCAGCAGCGTCCGCCGCCGCCTCTGCCGCAGCAGCCGGCTCCGCCGCCGCCACCTCCGCCGCCGGAGCAGCGGCCGGGTCTGTTCGGTATCCCGGGGTTTGGCCGCTAGGCCAAATCCCCCGGGTTCGGTAGCCGATAAGGCTGATTTATTGCCGAGAGGCGATGATCTCGAGCGCGCGCGCGCCCGGGATCGCATCGCCTGAGGACAGCCGCAGGAAATCACCGGGCTCGCCGGCGAGCGCCTTGTCGAGCAGGCTGGTGTAGCGCCGCCGCGAGATCTCGGCCGCACCAAAGCTCTTCAGGTGCTCGGTGACATATTGGGTGTCGAGCAGCTCGAAGCCGCCATGGATGAGACGCGCGACCAGATGCACCAGCGCGACCTTGGAGGCATCGCGCGCGGTGTGAAACATGCTCTCGCCGAAGAAAGCGCGCCCCAGGCTCACGCCATACAGACCGCCGACGAGGTCATCGCCCTGCCAGGCCTCGACGCTGTGACAATGGCCGAGGTCGTAGAGCCCGCCATAGAGGTCGCGGATGCGCTTGTTGATCCAGGTGTCCTCGCGCCCGGCCTGCGGCGCCGCGCAGCCCGCGATGGTCGCCTTGAACGCGGTGTTGACGGTGACGCGAAACGCATCCGAGCGCACGGTGCGCGCAAGGCGCGAGGCGACACGAAAACCATCGAGCGGGATCACGCCGCGCATTTCCGGCTCGACCCAGAACAGGGTCGGGTCGTCGGCGCTCTCGGCCATCGGAAAGATGCCGCAGGCATAGGCGCGCAGCAGAACGGCTGGCGTGATTTCAGACGAGGCGGAGTCGCGCGAAGTCATGGTGCGCAATGATAGCAGGATCGCGACGCGCGTGCGATGGGGGATCAACCCGCCGCTGCGCTGCTCGCCTTGCCCGATACCACCGGGTCGCGGCCGAACCGCAGGGTGATGCGGGTTCCGGAATGGTCGGGATCGCGCTCGACCGTGGCGTCCAGCTTCGAGGCCATGGCCGCGACGATGCGCTGGCCCATGCCGGTGGAGCGCGGATCGGCCTTGACGTTGTTGCCAACGCCATCGTCGGTGATCGACAGCAGCAGATCGTCGCCTTGCGAGGTCAGCTCGACATGAATGGGGCCGGCGCCGTCGGGATAGGCGTATTTCACGGCGTTCATCACCAGCTCGTTGACGATGATGCCGACGGCGACCGCGCGGTCCGGGTCGATCTCGATCGGCTCGGCCTTCACCGTCAGGCGCGACATGCGGTTGCCTTCGGCGGAACGCCTGAGATCCTCGAGCAGGGATTCCAGATATTGGTTCAGCACCACGCTCTTCAGATCCTGCGAGGTGTAGAGGCGGCGGTGCACCTGGGCGACGGCGGCGACGCGGCCCATCGCGTTGGTCAGCGCAGCCTTGACCTCGTCCTGAGCGGCCGAGCTCGCCTGCAGGTGCAGCAACGAAGCGATGATCTGGAGCGAGTTGCCGACGCGGTGATTGACCTCGCGCAGCAACAGCTCGCGTTCGGCGGCAAGCGCGGCGTAGCGGTCGCGCGAGGCGTGGATCTCGGCCTCGGCTTCCTCGCGCGCGCGCTGCAACTCGGCCTGGCGCAGCGCGCCTTCGGCCGCGACATGCAGCAGCGGGATGAAGTCGCCCTTGACGTCCTTGACGAGATAGTCGGCGGCACCGGCTTTGAGTGCGGTGACGGCGATGCTGGAATCCTGCGAGGCGGTGACGAACACCACGGGTGGGGCATCCGGGATCGCCATGATCCGCTCGAGCGTCTCGAGCCCGTCGAGGCCGGGCATATACTGGTCGAGCGCTACGACATCGATGCAGCCCTGTGCGCCGGCGTTGCGAATACGCTCGAGGCCTTCCTCGCCGCTGGCGGCATGGATGACCTTGTAGCCGCGCCGCGTCAGGCCACGATCGACCAGGCGCGCGAGCGCGGCGTCGTCATCGATGTAGAGCAGTGTTGGCGTGCGCTGTTGGGTCATGAGGCGGCGGGCGGGACCTGGATGACCGAGAAGAACAGGCCGAGCTGCCTTATGGCATTGGCGAAATTCTCGTAATTGACGGGCTTGGTGATGTAGACGTTACAGCCGAGCTCGTAGCAGCGCTTGATCTCCTGGCTGTCGTCGGTCGTGGTCAGCACCACCACGGGCGAGGCCTTGAGATATTTGTTTTCCTTGATCTGCTTGAGGATATCGATCCCGCTCATGTCGGGCAGGTTGAGGTCGAGCAGGATCAGCAGCGCGTTGCCCTTCTGGGCGAGGCCGGTGCCGTCGGCGCCGAACAGATGCTTCATCGCCTCGGTGCCGTTGGCGAAGGAGATGATCTCGTTGTTGACGCCGGAACGGCGGATATTGCGTTCGATCAGCCGGGCGTGGCCCTCGTCGTCCTCGATCATGATGATGCTGACAGGCTGGGTCATTTATCGGCGTTCCGGTTGCTGGCGTTCCATGAGATGGGCAGTGTGATCGTGAAGGTGCTGCCCGCGTTCAGTTCCGACGATACCGACATGGTGCCGCCGAGGCGGCGCACAAGTGCACGCACATGGGCAAGGCCGATGCCCTGACCGGGCTTGTCCTGGGTTCCCGCGCGGCGGAACAGGTCGAAAATCCGCTGGTGATCCCTCGCGTCGATGCCGCGGCCGTTATCGCTGATTTCGAAGATGGCGTAGCCGAGCTTGGTGCGCCCGCGGATTGTGATCTCGCCGGGCACGCCGTTCTTGAGATATTTGATCGCGTTGTCGATCAGATTGGAGAAGATCTGCTCCAGTGCAAGGCGGTCGCTGACGATATCAGGCAGCGGCGCGATGTGAATCTCGGCCCGCGCTTCGGCCGCCTGATGCGCCATCGACGAGACGATGGCCTCGACGAGGTCGCGAGTCTCGATCTTTTCGGGATGGAACTCGCGCCGCCCCTCGCGGGTGAGGTTCAGGATCGCCGAGATCAGCCGGTCCATCCGCGCGATCGAGGATTTGATGAAGCCGAGCGCTTCGGAAAAATCCGCCGACATCTGCTTGTCGGGACCATCGAGCGGAATGTCCGCGACCTCGACAGGTGGACCGTCTGCTGGCACGCCCGTGAGACCTCCGATCCGCCGAAAGATGTCCTTGCCCAAGTCTTCGAGCTCGCTGGTGAAGCCCATGATGTTGACCAGCGGCGAGCGCAGGTCGTGGCTGACGATATAGGCAAAGCGCTGGATTTCGTCGTTGGCTTCGCGCAAGTCTGCCGTGCGCTCGTCGACGGTAGTCTCGAGGTTCAGGTTGGCGTCGCGCAGGCGGGTCTCGGCGTCATCGCGGGCACGGGCCGAGCGACGCACCAGGCAGATCGAGACCAATGCCAGGACGACGACGAGGCCGGAGCCGATGCCGGTCATCGAGGCGGCCAGGGTCTGGCTGCGGTCGGCATTGGCAGAGCGGAGCCGAAACAGCCGTTCCTCCTCCTGCATCATCGCAGTCGCGATCTGGCCGATCGTGGCCGTGGTGTCCGCGGCGGCGGCCTCGCTTACGAGCGCGGCGGCCTTGTCGGCCTGTCCCTGGCTCAGGAGATCCATCTCCATCGAGAACTGGCCGAGCCGAGACTCGATCACCGAGCTCAGCTTCTCGATATTGTCACGCTGCTCCGGATTGTCGGCGGTCAGGCCCTTGACCCTGTCGAGGGCGGGAATGACGGCCGCGACGGCCTTGTCGTGATCGGTCTTGAAAATCGCGGCCCTGGTGAGAAGAAAGCCCCGCGCGCCGCTCTCGGCGCGCCGGATCTCGAGCAGCAGGTTATTGACCTGGTTCTCCACCTCGATGGTGTGGATCACCCATTTGTTGTCGTCGCGTGCCTTGTTCACGAGATAAACGGAGCCGGCGCTGATCACGGTCAATACGAGCAATCCCGCCGTGAACAGCAGGATCTGCCAAAATGCGCGTCGCCGCTGTTCTCCAGCCGTCACGACGGTCTCATCTTGTTACGCGGAGTGAAGTGCAAAATAGCCCCTTGGAACTGTCCCCAACGGTCCATAATGCGATTGGGGCCAAAGGGTTCCGTCGGCCGACGAGTTATTTCGCTGAAGGTTCCGGCTTGCCGGCGAGGTACTGCTCCAGCCAGTGGATGTGGTAGTCGCCGTTGATGATGTCGTCCTGGCGCACCAGGTCGCGGAACAGTGGCAGCGTGGTTTCGATGCCCTCCACCACCATCTCGTCCAGCGCGCGGCGCAGCCGCATCAGGCATTCGGCGCGGGTCTTGCCGTGCACGATCAGCTTGCCGACCAGCGAGTCGTAATAAGGCGGGATCTGGTAGCCCTGATAAACAGCGGAATCGATGCGCACGCCGAGCCCGCCGGGCGGGTGGTACTGCGAGATCCGGCCGGGCGAGGGGCGGAAGGTCTGCGGGTTCTCCGCATTGATGCGGCACTCGATGGCGTGGCCGATGATCTGGATTTCGCTCTGCTTGGCCGGCAACTCGCCGCCGGCGGCAATGCGGATCTGCTCCAGCACGAGATCGATGTCGGTGATGCTCTCGGTGACGGGATGCTCGACCTGGATGCGCGTGTTCATCTCGATGAAGTAGAACTCGCCGTCCTCGAACAGGAACTCGATGGTGCCGACGCCGAGATATTTCATCTCGCGCATCGCTTTCGCGCAGGTCTCGCCGATCTTGGCGCGCGCCGCCGCAGCCAGCACGGGCGAGGGGCCTTCCTCCCAGACCTTCTGGTGGCGGCGCTGCAGCGAGCAGTCGCGCTCGCCGAGATGGATCGCGCCGCCGCGGCCGTCGCCGAGAATCTGGATCTCGATGTGACGCGGCTTCTGCAGGTATTTTTCCAGGTAAACGGAAGCGTCGCCAAAGGCGGATTTCGCCTCGTTCGCCGCCGTCGACAGCGCGATCAGGAGATCCGCCTCGGTCTGCGCGACCTTCATGCCGCGGCCGCCGCCGCCGGCCGCCGCCTTCACCAGCACGGGGAAGCCGATTTTCTTCGCGATCGCCATCGCGTCGTCGTTGGGACCAACCGCGCCGTCGGAGCCGGGCACCACGGGGATGCCGAGCCGCTTGGCGGTCTTCTTGGCCTCGATCTTGTCGCCCATCAGGCGGATATGCTCGGCCTTGGGGCCGATGAATTGCAGGTTGTGCTCGCCGAGGATCTCGGCGAAGCGCGCATTCTCCGACAGGAAGCCGTAACCGGGATGCACGGCATCCGCGCCGGTGATCTCGCAGGCCGCGAGCAGCGCCGGAATGTTGAGATAGCTGTCCTTCGACGGCGGCGGGCCGATGCAGACGCTCTCGTCCGACAGACGCACATGCATGGCGTCGGCATCGGCGGTGGAGTGCACGGCGACGGTCGCGATCCCGAGCTCCTTGCAGGCGCGCAGGATGCGAAGGGCGATCTCGCCGCGATTGGCTATGAGGATCTTGTCGAACATGGTGCCTCGGGGGCGAATGGGGAATAGCGAATGGCAAATGAACGAGTAGCTATTCGCTACGCGCTATTCGCCACTCCCTCACTCAATGATGACCAGCGCTTCGCCGAACTCGACCGGCTGGCCGTCCTCGACCAGGATCTGCGTCACGGTGCCTGCTCGGGTCGAGGGAATCTGGTTCATCGTTTTCATCGCCTCGATGATCAGCAGGGTCTGGCCGACCGACACCTTCGCGCCGACCTCGACGAACGGCTTGGCGCCGGGCTCCGGCGCCCAATAGGCGGTGCCGACCATCGGCGAGGTCACGGCGCCCGGATGCTTCGACATGTCTGTCCCGGAAGCGGCAGGGGCCGCGGCCGGTGCCGCGACCTGCGCGGGAGCCGCATGCGCCGCCGGAACGGGCATGGTCGCGGCGACGCTGATGTTGCGGGCGACGCGCAGGCGCAGGCCCGCGCGCTCGATCTCGATCTCGGTGAGGCTGGTCTCGTCGAGCAGCAGGGCGAGCTCACGGACGAGCGCGGAATCGTCGCTGGAAAACTTTGCGGCTGCTTTGTCGTCTGGCTGGCGCGCCATGTTCTTTGATCCGAATGTTCTGGGTGAAGAGGGAGCGTCAGGCTTTGGGCTTGATGCCGAGCTTGGCCGCAAGGCCTTGGATGGCGAGGCGGTAGCCCTCGATGCCGAAGCCGCAGAGCGAGGCGAAGGCCGCGCGCGCGGTGTAGGAATGGTGACGGAAACTCTCGCGGGCGTGGATGTTGGTCACGTGCACTTCGACGGTGGGAATCTGCACCGCGAGCAGCGCGTCGTGGAGCGCGATCGAGGTGTGCGAATAGCCGCCGGCGTTGACGATGATGCCCTTCATCTTGCGCCCATGCGCCTCGTGGATGAAGTCGATCAGCTCGCCTTCGCGGTTGGACTGCCGGCAATCGGCCTTGAGGCCGAAGGTTGCCGCCGTCTCCCGGCACAGCGCCTCGACGTCGGCCAGCGTGGCATGGCCGTACTTCTCGGGCTCGCGCGTCCCCAACATGTTGAGGTTCGGCCCGTTGAGAACGAGGATCGTGTCGGTAGCTGGTTCGGCCATTCCCGTCCTGGCAAGGTGTTTCGGCGTGGCGGGGGTTATAGGTAACAAAGCGCGTGAGGGGAAGCCTTGAAGGGCCTGCCGGACCGGTTCAGGCACCTCACCCAGTATGCAAAAACCTGTGTGGAAGCTACGGAAATTGCTTGTTAACCAGTTGTAATCATGGCTGTCGGCCTGGGCCGGCTGGGGAGGCCAGCCCAAAGGCCAAAAGCCCCTGCCGATCTCTCGGCAAGGGCTCATTCGGATCTCACGAGGCGGTTAGCCTTCGATGATGTAGACGATCTCGCGCGTCTGCGGACGGACGATGATGTACTGGCCGTGCACGAAGATCACGTCATAGCCACGCCATTCCGGGTAGATTTCGACAATCCGCTGCGGGAGCGGGTGGAAGTGGACGCTCGCCGGGATGGTTGCGCCGACCGAGACGTTGAAGTTGACGTTGGTCGTCTCCTCGATCTTCTCGGACTTGATCGCGGACACGATCTGGGTCCGCTTCTCCGCCGGCGGGGCGGCGGTCGCCGACGTCGCGGCATTGCCGGTCGTGGTTTGCGACTTGCTGTCGGTCGCAGCCGGAGGGTTCTCGGCATTGTTGCTCTTGGCCGCAGTGCCGGCCTTGTTGTCCTCGGCCTTCATGTCCTTGCTGTTGGACTTGGTCGAGCTGTCCGAGCTCATGCTCTTCGACTTGTCCTGGGTTGACTTGTCCTGGGTCGATTTGTCCTGCGCGCTCTGGGCGTGCTCACCCTTCGCTGTGCTGGCCTTCTCGTCAGCCGCGTTCTTGTTCATCGCTCCGGACTTTTCCATGCCGCCGGATTTCTCGGCCGTGCCTGACTTCTCCATCGCGCCGGACGATTTCTCTTCGCCTGATTTCAGAGTGCTGGAGCCGCTGGCCTGACCCACCGTGCCCTTCTCGGGCGCCGCTTCCTTGCCCATCGCGCCACCGCGTTCAGCGGCGCCGCCCGATGGCTGCGCGTGCTGCATCGGCTGCGCACCGGCGCCGCCGCTGTCGTTCTTCATGGTGCCTTGTGCGTTCGCCAGACCGGCGCCGGCGACGAGCGCGAGCGCGGCAACCGAGATCATAAAGCGGTTCGACATTGAATCTCTCCTCACGTGTTTATTCTGCGTCATTGCCCGCGCCGACAACGAGAGGAGGTGTCACTTGTTCCGGAACATCTGCTGTTCCCCGGCATTTGTTTCTTAAACGCGGGATGAACGGTCGCGCCGGATTCACGCCAATTTTCAGTCAACGAAAAAGGCCGGCTTTTCAGCCGGCCTCCTGGCATGCGTGAATTGTAAACGCGGGATCAGCAGGTCGCTTTGCCGCAGCGGGCGACGCCGATCTTTTCCTTGAGGCTGTCGAGGCCGACGGCGCCGACCACGATCTGCTTGCCGATCACGTAGCTCGGCGTGCCGTTCATGCCCATCGCCTCAGCCAGCTTGAAGTTCTCCTCGATGGTGGTGCGCACCTCGGAGCTCGCGATGTCCTTCTCGATCTTCGCGGTGTCGAGGCCGGCGTCCTTGGCGGCCTGCATCGCGTGGGCCTTGTCCGCCGGGCCACGGCCACCGAGCAGCTTCTGGTGGAAGTCGAGATATTTCTTGCCGGAGGGATCCTGCATGCGCACGGCGACCGCGACCTGCGCGGCCTCGACCGAGCCCTGGCTCAGCACCGGAAACTCCTTCAGCACGACCTTCAGCTTGGGATCGGACTTCATCAGGTCGAGCATGTCGGTCATCGCGCGCTTGCAGTAGCCGCAATTGTAATCGAAGAACTCGACGAAGGTGACGTCGCCGTCCTTGTTGCCGAGCACGACCTGGCGCGGCGAATTGAAGATCGCATCCGAGTTCTGCGCGATGCTGGCCTCGTGCTTCTCGGTTTCGGCAGCCGCCTGGCGCTTGGTGAGCTCGGTCATGGCCTCCTCGAGGACCTCAGGATGGCTGACCAGGTAGTTCTTGATGATCGCCTCGATGTCGGTGCGCTGGGCATCCGAGAAGCTTTCGGCCGAAGCCGGTCCCATTGCGCCAAACATGGCGAGCGCAAACAGCGCGGGAGCAAGCAGGCGCAGCGAAGGCATTGGCAAATCCTCTATCCAGAGCAGGTTTCGAAAAAAACGTCGCGGCGGACTAAATCGTGGTGTCGTGACGTCAAGATGGCGGTTCGGGCTAGTTGCGCGGCGGTTTCGACGCCACGATGTCGTCGGCCTTGACCCATCCGGGCGTGCCGACGGCGAAACGGGTTTTCGCGCGCGTGGCAAGCTCGCGAGCGGTCTTGTTGTCGCCGCGCAAGTAAGCGGCCTGGGCCGAAGCAAGGTCCGCCTCGGCATAGTCTCCCTTCCGGCCATAAGCCATCGCGAGCTGGGTAAAGCCGATCGGAGCTTCCGGCTCCCGTGCCACCGCGGCGCGGAGAATCTTGATGGCGTCGTCCGTGTAGGTCTTATTATCGGTTCCAACCAGAGCCTGCCCAAGTAACATCTCGATGAGGGCCGAATTGTTTGACAGCGCGACGGCCTTGCGCAGGGGGGCGATGGCGTCGGCCGGCTTGCCGCTCTCCAGCAGGGCCTGGCCGCGCACCTCGTAGAAATACGGGTTGTTCGGCTGCACCGCGATCAGGGCATCGATCTGGGTGAGGGCGCTGCGCAAATCGCCGTGCAGATAGGTGCTGATGGCGCGGGCATAGCGCGCCGGCAGGCTGTCATTGGTCTGGGGGTATCGTCGATAGACCACCTCCGGCCGCTCCATGAAGGCGGAGATCTTGGCGCGCACCATGTCATGGCGGAGCTGCAGCGCGGGGTCGTCCTTCTTGTCCCAATAGGGGCTGGTGCTGGCGAATTCCTGGAGCGCTGCGACGCGCTCGGCCGGCATCGGGTGCGACTGCAGATAGGGATCGGCGCCGCGGGCCGCGAACAGGCTTTCACTGGTGAAGCGCTTGAAGGTCTCGTACATGCCCTTCGGCGACTGCTGCGTCGCGGTCAGGAATTTCACGCCGGCGCGGTCGGCGTTCTCCTCCTGCTGGCGCTGGTAGGACAGCAGCGAACGGCGGATCATCTCCTGCGGTCCGGCAATCGCGGCCGCACCCGCATTGGCGAGGCCGTTATTGCCACTGTTGGAGCCGCGGCTGGCACCTGCGGCAAGCGCGCCGGCGCCGAGCAGCATGGCGATGATCATCTGTGTCTGGGCGCTGGCGAGCTGCTCGCGCATCTTGGCCAGATGGCCGCCGGCCAGGTGCCCGGTCTCGTGGGCAAGCACGCCGATCAGCTGGTTCGGCGTCTCCGACTGCAGGATCGCGCCCCAATTGACGAAGATGCGACGGCCATCGGCGACGAACGCGTTGAACGAGCTGTCGTTGATGATCACCATCTGGATGTTCTGCTTCTCCAGACCGGCGGCGCGCAGAATCGGGCGGGTATATTCGCGCAGCAATTGCTCGGTTTCGGAATCGCGCAGGACCGGCGGTCCACGGCCTTCCTGCGCCTGCGTCGCCGGGATCGGCAGCAGCGCGATCGCGGCCGCCGTGACGAGGGCGGTGAGGGCAGAGGCCTTCTTGCGCAATGCGATCTGGAGCAACATCAAACGGTCTGGGTCAAACGGGCTTGCAAGCGAAGCTGGATGCAGTTTCGTGATTGGTTTTGGTGATTGGCGGCGGACCGGATACGCGATATGCCCTTATGAGCCGTATAATGCGGCTAGTCTGGGGCGCAAGCGCCCTGTTTTGCCAGCGAAATAGCAGAAATCAATGCACGATGCGACACTAAGGAACCGGGTGGAGCCGTGGCTCGAACCCTCCCGCCGCAGCGATGTTCCCCCGTTCATGGTGATGGACGTGATGGCCGCGGCAGCCCGGATCGAGGCCGCCGGCGGCCATGTCATTCACATGGAGGTCGGCCAGCCCGCGGCGGGCGCGCCGAAGACCGCGATCGCAGCGGCGCAGACGGCCCTTACGACCGGCCGGATCGATTACACTTCGGCGCTCGGCATTCCCAGCTTGCGTGAACGCATCGCGCGGCATTATCGCGACGCCTATGGCTGCACCGTCAGCCCCGACAGGATCGTGGTGACCACGGGCTCCTCCGGCGGGTTCATCCTGGCCTTCCTGTCGATGTTCGAGCCGGGCGATCGCGTGGCGGTGACGGTGCCCGGCTATCCGCCGTATCGCCACATCCTCACCGCGCTCGGCTGCGAGCCGGTGCTGATCGAGACCACCAATGACACGCGCCACGCGCTGACCGGCGAGGCGCTGCTGGCCGCCCATCGCAAAGCGCCGCTGAAGGGCGTGCTGGTTGGAAGCCCCGCCAATCCGACGGGTACGATGATGTCCCGCGAGGCGCTCGCCGGCCTGATCGCCGCGGCGGAAGATGCCGGCATCCGCTTCATCTCCGACGAGATCTATCACGGGCTCGACTACGCGTTTCCGGCAGTGACGGCGGCGGAGCTGTCGCCGCACGCACTCGTGATCAACTCGTTCTCGAAGTATTTTTGCATGACGGGTTGGCGCGTCGGCTGGATGGTTGTGCCTGATGTGCTGGTGCGTCCGATCGAGCGGCTGCAGCAGAACCTCTCAATCTCGGTGCCGTCGCTGTCGCAGATCGCAGCCGAAGCTGCGTTCGACGGCACGGCCGAGATGGAGGAGATCAAGCACGGCTATCAGGAAAACCGCCGCATCCTGATCGAGGGATTGCCCAAGGCGGGGCTGGCCAAGTTCCTGCCAGCGGACGGCGCATTCTATCTCTATGCCGATGTTTCGGACTTCACCTCGGACAGTCTCGACTTTGCCAAGCAGATGCTGGAGAAGGCCCATGTTGCGGCAACACCGGGCGTCGATTTCGATCCGATCCATGGCCGCTCGTTCATACGATTCTCCTATGCGCGCTCGGCTGATGAGATGCGGGAGGCGGTTGACCGGATCGCTCACTGGCTTAAATAGCCGCCAGTTTTCGCGATACCTCCGGAGTGCATCTTGTCTGACCGAACCGTCCAATCTGCCGCCGCCCATTCCCCTCTCGCCGCAGTGATGTGGCCGACCCGGCCGGGTGAAGCCGTGGGCGCCGTGCGCGCGGTCGTGCTGATCGCGCTCGGCACCGCGCTGATGGCGCTGTCGGCCAAGGTGAGCCTGCCGCTGCCTTACGTGCCCATGACATTGCAGACCCTGGTCGTGCTGATGATTGGCGCTGGCTATGGCTGGCGCCTTGGCAGCGCAACCATGGTCGCCTACCTCGCCGAGGGCGCGATCGGGCTGCCGGTGTTTGCTGGTCCGGTCGGTGGAATCGCACCGCTGCTCGGCCCGACCGCCGGCTACCTCTACGGCTTCGTGGCGGCTGCGTTCATCACCGGCTGGCTGGCCGAGCGGGGCTGGGATCGCAACATCGCGCTGCTGTTCTTGGCGATGGCGGTCGGCCATGTCGTCATTTTCATCGCCGGTTTCGGCTGGCTGGCCTACGGCATCGGCCTTGGCTCGGACAAGGCATGGTTGGTCGGTGTCGTGCCGTTCATCGCGGCCTCGGTTGTCAAGAACGCGCTTGGGGCCGCGCTGATGCCGGCAGCGCGCCGGATGGTCGGCCGCCGCAGGTAGATTTCACCATGCGGAATGGTTCCGATTGACAGAGCCGGCCAAGTTGATCTTGGCTGGCTCTGAGTTTGAGGGGGGAGTAAAAAAACAATGACGACGACAACGATGGCCGGCGCGCCGGCCGCACCTGCTACGGCCAAGCCGTGGTATAAGGTTCTCTACGTCCAGGTGCTGATCGCGATCGTGCTCGGCGCCATCGTCGGCTGGCTGTGGCCGCAGATCGCCACCAATGACTGGATCAAGGCGCTCGGCGACGGCTTCATCAAGCTGATCAAGATGGTGATCGCCCCGATCATCTTCTGCACCGTGGTGTCGGGCATTGCCCACATCCAGGATGCCAAGAAGGTCGGCCGCATCGGCGTCAAGGCGCTGGTCTATTTCGAAGTCGTCTCCACCTTCGCGCTGATCATCGGGCTCATTATCGGCAACGTCGTGAAGCCGGGCGCAGGCTTCGGCAATGCCGCCGCCAACGCGCAGGCCGTCGCCGGTTTCGCCAAGCAGGCGGAGGCGCAGAAATCCGTCGACTTCATCCTGCACATCATTCCCGACACCGTGGTCGGCGCCTTCGCGCAGGGCGAGATCCTGCAGGTGCTACTGTTCTCGGTGCTGTTCGGTTTCGCCATCATGGGCCTCGGCGAGCGCGGCCATGTGATCCGCAGCTTCATCGACGACGCGGCGCACGCGGTGTTCGGGGTCATCTCCATCGTGATGCGTGCAGCGCCGCTCGGCGCTTTCGGCGCGATGGCCTACACCATCGGCAAGTTCGGCACCGGGGCGATCCTCAACCTCATGGGGCTGATCGCGACGTTCTATCTGACCGCCGCGCTGTTCGTCTTCGTCGTGCTCGGCATCATCGCGCGTCTGGCCGGCTTCTCGATCTTCAAGTTCCTGGCCTATATCAAGGACGAGTTGCTGATCGTGCTCGGCACTTCGTCCTCCGAGAGCGCGCTGCCGTCCCTGATGGAGAAGCTCGAACGTCTCGGCTGCTCGAAGTCGGTGGTCGGCCTCGTGGTGCCCACGGGCTATTCGTTCAACCTCGACGGCACCAACATCTACATGACGCTGGCGACACTGTTCATCGCGCAGGCGCTCGGCTACGACCTTACCTTCAGCCAGCAGCTCACGATCCTGGTCGTGGCGATGCTGACGTCCAAGGGCGCTTCCGGCATCACCGGTGCGGGTTTCATCACGCTGGCGGCGACACTCGCGGTGGTCGACCCGCGCCTCGTGCCGGGCATGGCGATCGTGCTCGGCATCGACAAGTTCATGAGCGAGTGCCGCGCGCTGACCAATCTCTGCGGCAACGGCGTGGCCTGCGTGATCGTCGCCTGGTGGGAGGGCGAGCTCGATCGCGACAAGCTCAACGCGCGGCTGAGCCAGCAGATCGATCCGACCGACATGGAGACCGCGGTCACGACGGACTGACCCGGATCTAACGGCGCGATGCGCCGTCAGACCTGGAAGTAATAGGGCTGGTCGAGATCCTCGATCAGCCCTTTTTCTTTCGGTTGCCAGCCAAGCAAGGCGCGGGTTTTCGCGCTCGACGTCGGGACGTCGACGGCCGCAAAGCGCGCGAACCAGCCGAAATGTGCCTCGGCTTCGTCGATCGATTTCGAGACCACCGGCACGCCAAGCCGTTTGCCGATCACCTCTGCAATCACCTTGAACGACACGCCTTCCTCGGCAATGGCGTGCCTTGCCACGCAGGTCGACTGACGGAATTTGCGGCCTCGCGCGTTCAACTGGCATCTCTGATGTCGAGGGACGGGCGGAATCGTGCGCAATGCGACTGTAAATATGATCATGCGGGAGGCGGCCGAGCATTTTTCGGCGGGACGGCACGATTATGCCGAACTCCTCTGCGCGAAGGTGCTGAAGGCCGAGCCGGATCATGTGCCGGCGCTGCATTTGTCTGCGATTGCCGCCTTCGTCACGGACCGCGCCGCTGACGGTGCGGCGTTGCTCGGCCGGGTCTTCAGCATCGACCCTGATCATGCGCCGGCGCTGGTCACGCTTGGCGATGCGCTCGCGGTGAAGGGTGAACAAGAGGGCGCGGTGGCCGCGTTCGAGCGCGCGCTGCGCAGACGGCCCGATGATGCCGGCCTGCACAACAAGCTTGGGGTGGCGCTGGGCGAGCTGTCTCGCTTCGCCGAGGCGGAGACCGCCTATCGCCGGGCGCTCGCGCTCGATGCACATCTGACGCGCGCCTGCTTCAACCTCGCCGTCGCGCTCGCGGAGCAGGGGAGGCCGATCGAGGCCGAAGACGCCTATCGCGCCGTGATCGCGCGCGAGCCTGCCTATCGCGGCGCCTGGCTCAATCTAGGCAACGTGCTTGCGGACCAGAACAGGTTTTGTGATGCCGCAGACGCCTATCGCAGTGCTTTGGAGCTCGCACCTGATGATGTCGGGTTGCTGTGCAATCTCGGTGCGGCGCTCTATCGCCAAGGGTTGCTGGAAGAGGCTATCGTCCAGTACCGCTGCGCCATCGCGCTCGCGCCTGATCATGTCGCGGCGCTGCGCCTGCTCGGCCTGGTGCTGCATGAAGCCCGCCATCTGAGTGAGGCCGCCGAGATCTACCGGCAGGCATTCGCGCGCGATCCTGCCGACCACGTGGTCGCGACCAATCTCGGCGCCTGCCTGTCCGATCTCGGCGAACTCGGCGCCGCCGTTGCGGCCTGCGAGCAGGCGCTGCTGCTGAAGCCCGATCACGCGCCGGCCTGGACCAATCTCGGCATCATCTTCGAGAAGCAGGAGCGCGTCGCCGATGCGGTCGCTGCGCATCGCTGTGCGGTTGCGGCCGATCCATCCTATGCCAAGGGCCACGCCAATCTCGCGGTGGCGCTGCGCAATGCCGGGGAGCTCGACGAGGCGCTCGCGGTCTCGGCCCGCGCCGTCGCACTTGATCCGGAGCAGCCGCTCGCGCAGTACAACCACGCGCATTTCCTGCTGATGAACGGCCATTTCGCCGAGGGGTTCGACGCCTACCGGTGGCGGCGCAAATGCAAGACGCTGTCGGACGGCGATCCCGTCTTCGGCGAGCCGGAATGGCAGGGCGAGCCGCTCGCCGGGCGCACCTTATTGGTTTTCGCCGAATACGGCCTCGGCGATGCCCTGCATTTCGTGCGCTATCTGCCGATGGTGACGGGGAAAGGCGGCAAGATCATCCTGCAGGTGCAGCCCGCGCTCGCCTCGCTGCTGCGGCAATTGCCAGATGTCACCGTGATCCCGCGTGGCGAGGCGCTGCCGCCATTCGATCTGCAGACGCCGCTGATGAGCCTGCCGCGCCTGTTCGGCACGACGCTGGACAATCTGCCCGCCGCCGTTCCGTATCTGCATCCGGATCCCGCGAGGCTGTCGCGCTGGCGAGCCGTGCTCGGTCGCGAGATCAGGCTGAAGGTCGGCGTGGTCTGGGCCGGCAATCCCAGGCACAAGGGCGACCGGCAGCGCTCGCTCACGGCCGAGGCGGTGTTGCCGCGCCTCATCATGCCGGGGGTGCAACTCTACAGCCTGCAAAAGGAGCCGCGCGATGAAGACGCTGCCGTCCTGACTGCACTGCGCGAGACCGTCATCGACCTCGCGCCTGCGCTGGGCGATTTCGCGGACACGGCAGCGGCTGTCGCGGCGCTCGATCTCGTCATCGCCGTCGACACCTCGGTCGCGCATCTTGCCGGTGCGCTCGGCCGTCCGGTGTGGATGCTGACGCCCTATGCGCTCGATTGGCGCTGGCTGCGCGATCGCGAGGATAGCCCGTGGTATCCGACCATGCGGCTGTTCCGTCAGCGCCGCCCCCGCGAATGGGACGATCCGTTGATGCGCCTGACCGCCGCGCTCGCGGTGCTTGCCGCGAAAACAGGGGGCTAAAACCGCTCGGGCCGGTACGGCGTCGGATCAATCGACGGCGTCTCGCCGTTCATCATCTCCGCGAGCAGGCGCCCGGTGGCGGGTCCGAGCGTGAAGCCCTGGTGGCCGTGGCCGAAGTTCATCCAAAGGCCGGGGTGGCGCGGGGCGCGGCCGAGCACGGGCACCATGTCCGGCGTGCAGGGCCGGGTGCCGAACCACGGATCCGGCTCGGCGCGCTTACCGAGGTCGATCAGCTCGCGGGCGGAGCTTTCCGCGCTGGCGAGCTGCACCGGCGTTGCCAGCGCATCCGAGCCCGTCAGCTCCGCGCCGGTGGTGATGCGGATGCCCTTGGCCATCGGCCCCATGGCGTAGCCCTGGCCCTTGTCGACCATCGGCAGATCGAGCGATGCGCCGCCAGTGTAGTGCATGTGGTAGCCGCGCTTGCGCACCAGCGGAATCCGGTAGCCGAATTTGTTCAGGAGATCCGGCGACCACGGCCCGAGCGTGACGACGGCGTTGGCTGCATCGATGCGGCCATTGTCGGTGTTCACAGACCATCCGGTCGCGGTCTGCTGCAGCGACTGCGCATCGCCGAGCACGATGGTGCCGCCCAGGCGCTCGAAGAGATCGGCATAGGCCGTCACCAGCGCGCCGGGATCCGACACTGTCCAGGTGTCGAGCCAGTGGATCGCGCCTGGAAGATCGTCGCGCAGGATCGGCTCTGCCTTGCTCAGCTCGCTGCCCGAGAGCACCCGAAAATTCACGCCGAACTCGCTGCGGTCTGCTTCCGCGTCCTTGATCGACTGATCCATCGCAGCCGCGTCGCGAAACACCGCGCGATATCCGGCGCGCCGGATCAGATTGTCGGCATGGGCCTCGCGAATGAGAATGTCGTGCTCGGGCGTCGCGTAGGCGATCAGGCGGGCCCAGGCAGCGATGGCTTCGCGGTGCCGCTTCGGTGCCGAATGCCACCAATAGCGCAGCAGGGGCTCGATGTGCTGATGCAGCGACGAAAAGCTGTAGCGCACGTCGTTGGTGCGACCGGTCGCGATCTTCAGCAGCGAGGAGAGGTCGCGCGGCATCGGATAGGGCCGCACGGCTTCGGCCTGGATCATGCCGGCGTTGCCATAGCTGGTTTCTCGGCCGGGCTCCCTGCGATCGACCAGCGTGACCATCCAGCCGCGCTGCCGCAGATGCAAGGCGGCACCGACGCCCACCATGCCGCCGCCGAGAATGATTGCGCTTTGCATCGGCAGAACTCCTGTCAGGCCGGTTTCGGCACGAGCCTGGGCTGCGCCGTATTGATGGTCGCGGCAACGACGACCGACATCGCGGTCATCGCGACCAGGAAGCCGAAGGCTGCATCGAACGATCCGGTTCCGGTCACGATGAAGCCAATGGCCGCGGGCGCGACGAAGCCCGCGCTCTGCCCGCCGAGATTGACCATGCCGACGCCGGATCCGATCTGGTCGTCGCGGAGCAATTTGGTCGGGAGCGCAATCACGGAAGCCAGCACGAAGGATTTGAAGAAGTAGACCAGCGACTGGTAGACGATCAACATCGTGATCGTCTCCGATTTGTACATGGCGTAGAGAAAGATACCGGTCAACGCGGAGCTCCCGATCAGCAGATATTTTTCGCGCTCGGCGAAGAATGTCGTCATCACCCAGCCGCCGATTGCGGTCGCGATCGTGGCCATCACGAACGGGATCGGAGCAACCACGCCGACGGTCTTGAGATCGAGCCCGCGCTGCTGCAGCAGATAGAGCGGCATCCAGGAGTCCAGGCCCTTGTTGACGCAGCTCAATCCGAACCACACCACCATCAGCTGCCACAGCAGCGGATTCTTCATGAGCTCGCGCATCGGCGCGCGGCTCTCGGCCTTCGCTGCCGCGTTCGCAGCGGTTTGGTCGGCGCTGCGCAAATGCGGGACAAAAACGAAATAGGCCACCGCAAACACAATGCCGGCAATGCCGATCGTGTTGAAGGCGTGACGCCAGCCGAGCCAGAGGATCAGCGGGGCCATGATGAGCGGTGCGGCCATGCTGCCGGCATAGTTCGAGGACACCAGCAGGGCCGCCATCTTCGGCCGGCTGTCCTTCTTGAACACTTCGGCGATGGCGCGGATGCTCGCCGCCGGAAAGCCGCCCTCGGCGATGCCGAAGACGAAGCGGATCGCGATCAGCGAGGTCAGCGACCAGGCGAGGCTGGTGAAGGCTGTGAACAGCGACCACATCACGATGGTGACAATGACCACATATTTCGAGCCGAAGCGGTCCGAGAGCCATCCGCCCGGTACCTGCATGGCCGCATAGCCCAGGAAGAACGCGCTGATGACGATGCCGAGATCGGCAGCCTGAAGATTGAAATCCTTGCCGATCTGCGCCAGCGCCAGCGAGATCGCCGCGCGGTCGATGTAGGAGATGCAATAGGCGATGTAGAGCAGGACGAAGGCGGTGATGCTGGTCTTGCGGTTCGACAATTCCGTCATGCGCGTCTCCGATGAGCCGGCGACCCGGCAAACTTGCTCGCTTGGCCTATTCCCAGGTGAGGAAGCCGGGCGCGGCCGATAGCGGTGGTGCGGCGGCAAGCCGCGCCAGGTCAGGCACCGGCCGGCACATCTGCGCGTCGTTTGCGAATGCAGCCTCGATACTCGCGGCGACCGCGAGCACGATGGCGTCACCACCGCGTGGGCCGACGATCTGGAGGCCGAACGGCAGGCCCGCTTCGTCGAGCCCGAGCGGAATGCTGATCGCGGGATGGCCGGGAAGCGTCACGGCATAGGCCAGCGCGAGCCAATGAAAATAGGATTTGGTCGGCTCGCCGTCGATCTCGGCGGGATAGAGCTCCGACCAGGGTCGCGGGCTGAGCGTGATGGTCGGGCTGATCAGCACGTCGCATCCGGCGAAGAAGCTCTGATAAGCGCGGTAGATCCGCGTCTGCGTCGTCGATGCGCGGGCTTGGTCTTCGAGCGAATAGCCGAGGCCTTCCTCGACATTGGCGCGCACGTTGGGGCCGAGCATCTCCGGCCGCTCCTTGTAGTTCTTGCCATGCGTCGCCAGGAACATGGCCGCGCGCAACACGGCGAAAGCGTCGTCGGCGCCAGTGCAGTCCGGCGTCGCCTCGCGGCTCTCGGCGAACAAATGCGCGAGCTTGCTGACGCGGTGGCGGAACACGCGGCGGATCGCCTGCTCGGTCGGTGCGAAGCCGAAATCTTCGGTGAAGGCGAGCCGCAGCTTGCCGAGATCTGCGGGACGCGGTGTGGCCCAGCGCTCGGCACGCGCCCGCACGGGTTCGCCGGGCAGGGTGTAGGCAAGCGGATCGCGGGCGTCGTCGCTCGCCATCACCGACAGCATCAATGCGGTGTCAGAGACATTGCGCGCCATCGGCCCGTCGGTCGACAGGTTCGACCAGCCGAAGATGCGCTTCTCGCTGGGCACGAGACCGTAAGACGGGCGCATGCCGACGATGCCGGAGAAGCCGGCCGGATTGCGCAAGGAGCCGCCGGTGTCGGAGCCCGAGGCGAGCGGGGCCATGCCGCAGGCGAGTGCCACGGCCGAGCCGCCGGAGGAGCCGGCCGCCGATCGCGCGGGATCGAAGGGATTACCGGTCGCGCCGAACACGGGATTGCGGGTGTTGCCGCCCGCCGCCCATTCCGGCGTGTTGGTCTTGCCGAAGATGATGGCGCCGGCCGCGCGCAGCCGCGCGACCGAGCCCTGGTCGGCGGCCGGCACGTTGTCGCGCAGCAGCGGACTGCCATAGGTCGAGCGCATCCCGGCGGTGTCCTGGGTGTCCTTGATCAGGACGGGCAGGCCGTGTAGCGCGCCACGATCCTCGCCGCGCAGGATGGCGGCCTCGGCCTGTTTTGCAGCAGTGCGGGCACCCGGCTCATCCAGCGTCACGACGGCATTGACGGCGTGATTGACGGCGGCGATGCGGGACAGGCAGGCATCGAGCACCTCGACGGGCGAGATCGCCTTGGTGGCTAGCAGGCGGCGCAGCTCAACGGCGCTGGAATCGCACAGGTCGGACACGGCCAATCCCTTTCAGAATATGAAAACGATTTAGCATATCGGAAAGTAAGGCAGGCGCACCAATATTTGTCAAATTCGGGTATTTCATGCACAAATCCTGGCATGAGTGCCCAGAGGGCCGCCAAACCGCGGTGCAGCGGGCTGTTTTGGCCGAAAGGATTAGATGGATCGACCAACAATTTTTCTGGTGCCGTGATAGGCTTGCTGCATGAGCGAGATCACGCCATCAGAAGGTGCCAATTCCCAGCTCGGCCAGTGCCTCAAGGCCGCCCGCCAGGCGCGAGGCCTGACGCTCAAGCAGGTCGCGGAGCGGACGGGCATGGCGCTATCGACCCTGTCGAAGGTCGAGAACGGCCTGATGTCGCTCACGTACGACAAGCTGCTTCAGCTCACCTCCGGCTTGAAGATGGAGATCGCGGAGCTGTTCAATCCGGCGGTGGCGGCGCCAGCAGCGGGCCGGCCGGTCACCGCGCGGCGAAGCATCAGCCGGGCCGGGCAGGGGCAGCTGATCAATACGAAGTTCTACACCTACACCTATCAATGCACCGATCTGATCGGCAAACGCATGGTGCCGATCGTCGCCGAGGTTCGCGCGCGCTCGCTGGACGAATTCGGCCCGATGCTGCGCCACGCGGGCGAAGAGTATTTTCTGGTGACGAGCGGACGTGTTGCCGTTCACACCGAGTTCTACGCGCCGGAGATCCTGAGTGAGGGCGACGGCATCTATCTCGACAGCACCATGGGCCACGCCTACCTCAACGCCGGCGAGGCGGCGTCCGCCAAGGGCGTCTGTCTCTGCACCAGCGAGGCGCCCGACCTTTACGACCAGCTGCGCGAGATCGCATCGCGTGACGTCGCGCCGCTCGGCGACGACGAACTGCCGTCGTAGCGATCGAGCGAGCCTCACAACGAAAAACGCCCGGCTCTTGACCGGGCGTTTTGCATTGGATGTTCGGCTTATTCGCCGCCGCCGAAACGGCGCGACCACCAGCCGGCGCGGCGCGGTGCGGCTGGCGTTTCGGTTGCCGCTTCCGGTGCGGGCTCGGGAGCCGGCTCGGATTGAGTTGCCGGCTCCGGCGCTGCCGCGACCGGAGTTGCCGGCTCGCTCGGACTGCTCGACAGGAAGCTCACCTTCTCGCGGACGGTCGAGCGGCGACGGGCCGCCTTCTCGTCGACGACGGGCTCATCCTCCGCCACGGCAGCCGCAGGGGCGGGCTGGACCGGCGTTTCAGCCGGTGCGTGGTGGAATTCAGGCTCGGGCCGAGACGTCGGCGGCTCAATCGGGGCGATGTACTCCGAATGCGCAATCGACGGGGCCGTCTCAGTGCCGGAGCCATCGAAATCGGCCACCGCGTCGGTCGCTTCCGACGGCGGATTACCGCCGAGCTCGTCGCTGATCGATCCGGCGAGACCGTCTTCGTTGCCGCCGCGACGGCGACGACCGCCCCTGCGACCACGCCGGCGCCGGCGCTCGCCGCTGCCCTGCTGCTCGCCACGGGCGGCCTGTTCCTCGCCTTCCTCGCCATCCTGCTCGGACTCGCTATCCTCTTCGCCTTCGCCGGCGACCATGGCTGGCTCGGGAAGCGTGGCTGGACTATCCTCGCGAAGCTCACCTTCACGCTGTCCGCCGCGACCGCGCCGACGGCGGCGGCGCTTGCGACGCTGGCTATCGCCTTCGGGTGTGGCTTCGCCTGCGGACTGCTCCTCGCTGAGACCTTCAGTCTCGTCGGTCTCGACCTCAGATTCGGTCTCAACGTCGAAACCGTCCTCGTCGTCATCGACCTCTTCGGCCTGGGGCGGCGGGCTTGCGGCGGCCTGTGCCGCCAGCAGCGCCTTGGCGGCTTCGAGCGTATGTACCTGCTCGCCGCGGTCGATGACATAGGCCTGCGGCCCGCTGACGCTGGGGTCGGCGATGACCGACAGCGTGACCTTGAAGCCGTTTTCGAGATCGCGCAGATGGCCGCGCTTGTGGTTCAGCACATAGAGTGCGACGTCAGTGCGGGTGCGGACCACGAGATTGTGGGTCGCGCCCTTCATCAGGATCTCTTCGAGGCCACGCAGCAGCTGCAGCGCCACCGAAGACACCGAGCGAACATGGCCGGTGCCGCCGCAATGCGGGCAGGGATCGGTCGAGGATTCCAGCACGCTGGCGCGGATGCGCTGGCGCGACATTTCCAGCAGGCCGAAATGCGAGATGCGGCCGACCTGGATGCGTGCGCGATCCTGACGCAGGCAATCGGACAGCTTGCGCTCGACTGCACGGTTGTTGCGCTTCTCGTCCATATCGATGAAGTCGATGACGATCAGGCCGGCGAGGTCGCGCAGGCGGAGCTGGCGGGCGACCTCTTCGGCCGCTTCCAGGTTGGTCTTGAGCGCGGTGTCCTCGATATGGTGCTCGCGGGTCGACCGTCCCGAGTTGACGTCGATCGAGACCAGCGCCTCTGTCTGGTTGATCACGATGTAGCCACCGGAGCGCAGCTGCACGGTCGGCGAGAACATTGCGTCCAATTGGCTTTCGACGCCCATGCGCGAGAACAGCGGCTGGCCGTCGCGATACTGCCTGACCGCGCTGACATTGGCGGGCATCAGCATCTTCATGAAGTCGCGCGCTTCGCGGTAGCCGGATTCACCGGCGACCTGAATCTCGTCGATCTCCTTGTTGTAGAGGTCGCGCAGCGAGCGCTTGATCAGCGAGCCTTCCTCGTAAACCAGGGTCGGGGCCTGCGACTTCAGCGTCAAATCGCGCACCGTCTCCCACATCCGGATCAGATACTCGAAGTCGCGCTTGATCTCGGGCTTGGTGCGGGCGGCACCTGCGGTGCGCAGGATGATGCCCATGCCCTCAGGCACGTCGAGATCCTGCACCACTTCCTTCAGGCGCGAACGGTCCTGGGCGCTGGTGATCTTGCGGCTGATGCCGCCGCCGCGCGCGGTGTTCGGCATCAACACGGCATAGCGGCCCGCGAGCGACAGATAGGTCGTCAGCGCCGCGCCCTTGTTGCCGCGCTCTTCCTTGACCACCTGCACCAGCATCACCTGGCGGCGCTTGATGACTTCCTGGATCTTGTACTGGCGGCGCGGACGGAAGGTGCGTTCCGGCACTTCCTCGAGCACGTCGTCACCGCCAACGGATTCGACGACCTCCTCTTCGGCTTCCTCGCCGTCCTCATCATCCTCGTCGTCGTCTTCTTCGGCAGCATCCGCGGCCTCGCCATGCGGCGCCTCGACCGTTTCGCCGGCGGCGTAAATGGCATCGGCCGGCTCGGTGAGCGAAGTCACGATTTCGGCAAACGCTTCGCCATGTGCTTCGGCGGCGGAGGCATCCTGAGGCGCTGCAACAGTCTCGGCCGCAACGACGGGTTCTGCACTGAACGTTGCGACGGGCGCTGGCGTCTCGTCGGCATGATGCTCATGGTCATGATGATCGTGCTCGTGGTCATGACCATGGTCGTCATGGTCGTGCGCGTGCTCGTCATCATGATGATCATCGTGGCTGTGCTCATCATCCTCATGATCGTCATGCCCGTGATCGGCATGATCATGGTCATGATGATCGTGGTCGTGATGCTCGTGACCTTCGTGCTCGCCGTGATGCTCGGCATCGGCGTGCAGGAACTCGCCCTCATGCGGCGCGCCTTCGGCGTACTCTTGATGGGGCTGGCCTTCGACCGGCCGGGCCGCGGGATCGCTACCTGCGTCGAGACCCTCGACGATGTCGCTGCGGACGCGCTCGCCATGGCCGCGGCGGCGGGCGTTGCGGTGGCGCGAGCGGCGGCGGCCGTGGGAGCGGTTCTCGCTCTCTTCCTCGGCTTCGCGATGCGCCTGTTCCTCGGCCTCGATCAGCGCCTGCCGGTCGGCGACAGGGATCTGGTAGTAGTCGGGATGGATTTCGCTGAAGGCGAGGAAGCCGTGGCGGTTGCCGCCATATTCAACGAAAGCGGCCTGAAGCGAGGGTTCGACCCTGGTGACCTTGGCGAGGTAGATATTTCCGCGCAGTTGCTTGCGTTGCGCGGTCTCGAAGTCAAACTCTTCGACGCGATTGCCGCGGACCACGACGACCCGGGTCTCTTCCGGGTGGGTGGCATCGATCAACATCTTGTTGGGCATGTCTTGGCTCTTGGAGGCGGCGGGCGCGATCGACCGTGGGCGCGAAGAGCGCTGCCGGGTGACGCGACGGTCCACCTGATTCGGGGGTGAGGGGAAGGCCGAAACGCCGTCTCTCGCGCCTTGCCGAATCGGAAGCTTCAGGACCGAAGCGGCGCGCGGGATTTTCACTCCGCAGCGTCGCGAAAGGTCCTTCAGAATTCGTCGGCACAGTCTGGCGCATCAAGCGTCGGCCCGTATGAAACATTGGGCGGCGGGGCCGCCCCTAATCGTTTGCTGCTGGCCAGGCATGGCGCGTGCGCGCTCGCCCTGATCAAGAACCGCGCCCTCAGGATTAAGGGAGCGGGTAACTGGCTGCGTCGCTGTCAAAACTGTTCCGGAAACAGCGTGGTAACCGGAAACCGTCCGCCGCCGGGGCTTGCCCCGTTCCGCCTCGCTGCCGCGCACCGCGCTGGTCTTTGAAGGGAACGGAAAAACGCTGGAATTCCCAAACCTTGAGAGTTCCGGCGCTGCACCGGGAGGCTGTATGCGACACAACCGGAAATTATTGGCCGTCAGCAATCCGTACATACGAGGAATGGGGCATCCGTGCAAGGGAGCGTCGCACGCCGGTCACAGTCGGAGAGTTTTGCGTTTCCGTCATTAAGGATCGATTAACCCTGTGGTTCTATTGCGTTAAAGAGGCTGCTCGGAGGCACGGAATCGGTGGCGAGCCGCACAAATCAACGAGTTTTGCTGGGATTTGCGCTTCTGTGCGCCGCAGCATCCCCATGTGCCGATTCCTCGCGCCTGAGCGCAGCGGAAAGCCCGCCGCAACCCTCTGTTGCAGCAGCGAATTTTCCTGTCGCCACGGCAGCGCGCCTGGCCGGTGACGGCAAGCAGACCCGCTTCATTCTCGACCTAGATCAGACTGTCTCCTTCCGCGCCACGACGCTCGCCGACCCTTACCGGGTCGTGGTCGACGTTCCCCAGGTCAATTTTCAGCTGGCTCCGGGCACCGGAGCCGGGCGGGGGCTGGTCAAGGCCTTCCGCTACGGGCTGGTGATGCCCGGTGGCTCCCGAATCGTGTTCGACCTCACCGGGCCCGCCAAGATCACCAATTCCTATGTGCTCGAGGCGGCCAACGGCCAGCCGGCCCGGCTGGTGCTGGAGCTTGAGGAGGTCGAGCGCGCAGCTTTCGTGCAGACACCCGCTCCGGAGAATCGGCCCGATCTGCGGCCGACGATCGCCGCCACCCCGCCCGCGACGGTTCCCGCCGCGCCTGAACCGGCGCTGCAGAAACCCGCAGCACCCTCGGACGGCCGCCCCGTCGTCGTGATCGATCCGGGCCACGGTGGCATCGACAACGGCACCCAGTCGAGCGGCGAGAGCGAGAAAAACCTGGTGCTGGCCTTTGGCCTCGCGTTGCGCGACCGGCTGGAAAAATCAGGCAAGTACCGCGTGGTGATGACGCGGGACGACGACACCTTCATTCCCCTCAACGACCGGCCCAAGGTCGCCCGCAATCTGAACGCGGCGCTCTTCGTCTCCATCCATGCCGATGCGCTGCCGAAGGCCGAGGGCGACGCCCAGGGCGCGACGATCTACACGCTCTCGGACAAGGCCTCCGACGCCGAGGCCCAGCGGCTGGCGGACGCCGAAAACCGAGCGGATGCGATCGCCGGCTTCAACCTGGCCGAAGAGCCGACCGACGTCGCCGACATCCTGATCGATCTGACCCAGCGGGAAACCCGCACCTTTTCAAACCGTTTTGCCCATTTGCTGATGGGTGAAATGAAGACGACCGTGCGGATGCACAAGCATCCCCTCAAGTCGGCCGGCTTCCGGGTGCTGAAGGCCCCTGATGTGCCCTCGGTGCTGGTCGAGATCGGCTATGTCTCCAACAAGGGCGACCTCGAGCACCTCGTGTCCGAGGGCTGGCGGTCCAAGGCGGTGGGCTCGATGGCCCAGGCGATCGACACGTTCCTGGCCAAACGGCTGGCGACGGCGGGGGCCAGCAATTGAGAAGGGCATGCCGGTTCCGCCGTTAAGCCCTAGTTTGGCCACAGCGGACGCTTTATAAAAACAACGCAGGGGGTTCCGGAATCGGCGAGAATCCCGTTCGGCAAGCGTCTTTCGGTCCGGCATTGAATTGTATTGAGTTGAGCCGGTGAATTCGCGACGTGAGGATAGCGCCTGTTTGGGCGCATTGGGCTGATCCTGGATTGAACGGATAAAGACATAATGCGCTTGCTTGTGCGGTTCATGGGCTTCCTGTTCGCTGCGGGTACGGTGGTGTTCCTTGTCGGTGTCGGTGCCGTGGCAGGCCTGATCTGGCATTTCTCCAAGGACTTGCCCGACTACTCTCAGCTTCAGGATTACGAGCCGCCGGTGATGACCCGCGTGCACGCGGTCGATGGCTCGCTGCTCGGCGAATACGCCAAGGAGCGGCGTCTGTACCTGCCGATCCAGGCGGTGCCGAAGCTGGTGATCAACGCGTTCCTCGCCGCCGAAGACAAGAACTTCTACGAGCACGGCGGTATCGACTACACCGGCATGGCGCGCGCGGGCGTGCTCTATCTGCAGAATTTCGGCTCCAACCGCCGTCCGCAGGGTGCGTCCACGATCACCCAGCAGGTCGCCAAGAACTTCCTTCTGACGAACGAGGTCTCGTTCGCGCGCAAGATCAAGGAAGCCTTGCTGGCGATGCGCATCGAGAAGACCTATTCGAAGGACAAGATCCTCGAGCTGTATCTGAACGAAATCTATCTCGGCCTCGGCGCGTACGGCATCGCCGCCGCCTCGCTGGTCTATTTCGACAAGTCGGTGAACGAGCTCACCGTGGCCGAAGCCTCCTATCTCGCGGCGCTGCCGAAGATGCCGGCGACGCTGCATCCGGTTCGCAACCGTGATCGCGCCATCGAGCGCCGCAATTACGTAATCGACCGTCTCCAGGAGAATGGGTGGATCAAGCAGGCCGACGCCGACAAGGCGCGCAAGGAGCCGCTGGCCGTCACCAGCCGTTCTAACGGCGCCCACACCTTCGCCGGCGAATATTTCGCCGAGGAGGTCCGCCGCGACATCTTCGAGCGCTACGGCGAGAAGAAGCTGTACGAGGGCGGTCTGTCGGTCCGCACCACGCTCGATCCGAAGATCCAGGTCATGGCGCGCAAGACCATGGTCTCAGGTCTCGTGAACTATGACGAGCAGCAAGGCTATCGCGGCGCGATGAGCAAGCTCGATATTTCGGGTGACTGGGGCGTGAAGCTCGCCGAGATCAAGTCGCTCTCCGACATCTCACCTTGGCGGATGGCGGTGGTGCTGGAGACCAGCGACCAGTCGGCGCGCATCGGCTTCCAGCCCAACCGCGAGCTTGGCGGTGCCGTCAGCAAGCAGCGCGAGACCGGTCTCATCACGCTCGACGGCGTGCGTTGGGCGCGGCCGACCCAGGGCAATTTCAAGGGCAAGACGCCGAATTCGGTGGCGCAGATCCTGCAGCCCGGCGACGTGATCTATGCCGATCCGCTCTACAGCAAGGAGGGCCAACCGGTCGAAGGCCAGTACCGGCTCCGCCAGATCCCGGAAGTATCGGGCGCGATGGTGGTGATGGACCCCTGGACCGGCCGCGTGCTCGCGATGGTCGGCGGCTTCTCGTTCGACCAGAGCCAGTTCAACCGCGCCACGCAGGCCTACCGACAGCCCGGCTCGTCGTTCAAGCCGATCGTCTATTCAGCCGCGCTCGACAACGGCTACACGCCGTCGACCGTCGTGCTCGACGCGCCGATCGAAATCGACCAGGGGCAGGGCGCCGGTGTGTGGCGGCCTGAAAACTTCTCTGTGAACAAATATCAGGGACCGGTGACGCTGCGGAACGCGCTGCGGCAGTCGCTGAATACGGTGACCGTGCGTCTCGCGCAGGACATCGGCATGCCCTTGATCGGCGAATATGCGCGCCGTTTCGGCGTCTATGACGAGCTGCCGAACTATCTCTCCTACGCACTCGGCGCCGGCGAGACCACGGCAATGCGCATGGTCACGGCCTATTCGATGCTCGCCAACGGCGGTCGCCGCGTGAAGCCGACCTTGATCGACCGAATCCAGGACCGCTACGGACACACCATCTTCAAGCACGACCAGCGCGAATGCCGCGGCTGCGACGCACCGGGCGGCTGGAAGAATCAGGCCGAGCCGCAGCTGATCGACCGCCGCGAGCAGGTGCTGGATTCCATGACCGCCTATCAGATCACCGAGTTGCTCGAAGGCGTGGTGCAGGCCGGTACGGCGACCGTCGTGAGGGAAGTCGGCAAGCCGATCGCGGGCAAGACCGGTACGACCAACGAGGCCAAGGACGCCTGGTTCGTCGGCTTCTCGCCTGACGTCGCTGTCGCGATCTACATGGGCTATGACAAGCCGCGTCCGCTCGGCAAAGGCAACGCCGCGACCGGTGGCCATCTGGCCGCGCCGATCGCGCGCGACTTCCTCAAGCTCGCGCTCGCCGACAAGCCCGCGGTTCCGTTCAAGGTGCCTGCCGGCATCAAGCTGATCCGTGTCGTCGCCAAGACCGGCATGCGCGCCGGCCCGGGCGAGACCGGCGGAACGATTTTGGAAGCCTTCAAGCCGGGCACGGCGCCGCCGGATAACTACTCCGTCATTGGTGTTGCTGATGCCGACGGCCGCGGCATGCCTGGACCGCCGCAGCAGGCGCCGGATTCCGGCTTCTTCATGCGGCCCGGCACCGGCGGGCTCTATTAAGGCCTTTCGGATAACGGCACTGACGTGAAGCTCCGGCGGTTGCGCTTTGCAGCCGCCGCCGCTACATCCCCATTCTCAATTGTACGCGGGATTCCGCGAGATCAGAGAACGATATGCGCGCCGAAATCGAACGGTTGGTAGAAGAGATCAAGCAGTCGGTCGGGCTGCTGAGGAGGCATCTTTGACGTCGAGAAATCGACGGCACGCCTCGCTGAGCTGAACAAGCTCGCTGAAGATCCCAACCTCTGGAACGATCCCCAGAAGGCCCAGAAGCTGATGCAGGAGCGGACCTCGCTTGAGGATTCGCTTTCGGGCATCGGCAAGGTCGAGCAGGAGCTCGAAGACGATATCGGCATGATCGAGCTCGGCGAGGCCGAGGGCGATGCCGGCGTCGTGGCCGAGGCCGAAGCGGCCCTCAAGACCCTCAAGAAGGAAGTGGCGCGGCGCGAGCTCGAGGCGCTGCTGTCGGGCGAGGCCGATCGCTTCGATTCCTATCTCGAAGTCCATGCCGGTGCCGGCGGCACTGAGAGCCAGGACTGGGCGCAGATGCTGCTGCGCATGTACACGCGCTGGGCCGAAACCCACGGCTTCAAGGTCGAATACCTCGAAGAGTCCGAGGGCGAAGAAGCCGGCATCAAATCCGCGACCATCCAAGTCTCCGGCCACAACGCCTATGGCTGGCTGAAGACCGAAGCCGGCGTGCACCGCCTGGTGCGCATCTCGCCGTTCGATTCCAACGCGCGGCGGCACACCTCGTTCTCGAGCGTGCAGGTGTTTCCCGTCATCGACGACAGCATCAAGATCGACATCAAGGAATCCGACGTCCGTACCGACACCATGCGGTCGGGCGGCGCCGGAGGCCAGCACGTCAACAAGACCGAATCCGCGGTGCGCCTGACGCACATCCCGACCGGCGTCGCGGTGGTCTGCCAGGCCGGCCGCTCCCAGCACAAGAACCGGGCGCAGGCCTGGGACATGCTGCGCGCGCGCCTTTACGAGATCGAGCTGAAGAAGCGCGAGGAGAAGGCCGCCGCCGACCAGGCCGCCAAGACCGATATCGGCTGGGGCCATCAGATCCGCTCCTACGTGCTGCAGCCCTATCAGATGGTGAAGGACCTGCGCACCGGCGTGCAGACCTCCGACACGTCAGGCGTGCTCGACGGCGAGCTCGACGACTTCATGGCCGCAACGCTGGCGCAGCGCGCCTTCGGCACCCCTGGTGCTGACATCGAGGACGTGGACTGACCATGACCCGCGTCGCCTTCATCGGATTGGGGCGGATGGGCCATGGCATGGCCGGCCGCTATCTCGCTGCCGGCTTTACGGTGACGCTATGGAATCGCAGCAAAGCCAAGGCGGAGGATCTGATCGCACGCGGCGCCCAGTGGGCGACGTCGCCCGAGCACGCCGCGATCGACGCCGACGCCGTTGTGACGATGGTTGCCGACGACGAAGCCTCGCGCGCGGTCTGGCTCGGGCCGAATGGCGCAGCCAAGACGGCGAAGGCGGGCGCCATCGCGATCGAATGCTCCACGGTTTCCTATGACCACGCCCGCGAGATGGGCCGCGAGCTCAAGGCGCGCGGCTTGATCTACATCGATTGCCCGGTGACGGGCTTGCCGGATGCGGCAGCTGCGGGAAAGTTGACGCTGCTCGCCGGCGCAGATAGCGCCGATCTCGAACGCGCGCGGCCGTTCCTGGAGCCGATCGGCACGACCATCCGTCATTTTGGCGCGGTCGGCTCCGGCACGGTCTACAAGCTCATCAACAATCTCATGGGCGCGATCCAGATCGCGGGTCTGGCCGAGGGCCTCGCGATCGCCGAGCAGGCCGGGCTCGACATGAATCTGGTGCTGGAATCGATCCAGGCGGGCGTCGCCGCGAGCCCGCAGGTTCAGCGCCATTCCAAGCGCATGGTCGCCCGCGACTTCAGCGGCGCGACATTCACGGCCGCGCTGCGGCACAAGGATGCCGCCTATGCCGTGAAGCTGGCGGAGAGCCTGCTGGCCGACAAGCCGCTGGTGTCGCGCGCCGCTGTCGAGGCCTATGCGCAGGCCAAAGCCGCGATGCCCGATGACGACGAAGGCAAGATGATCGAGCTGGTGTCGCGGCCGAAGAAGCCGTCTTAGCTGGGAATTCTTGATATGGGACAGCCTCGATCGGAGCGCGGTCTCGGCATTGCTCTCGTCGCCGCAGCCGCGATTGCCTGGAGCACGGCGCCGTTCTTCACGCGGCTGTTGCCGTTCGATCCCTGGACCATCCTGTTCTGGCGCGGCCTGTTCGGCGGGTGCCTCGTCACGCTGCTTCTCGTTCTGATGCAGGGACCGGGCGCGCTGCGGCAATTGGTGGTGCCGGGACGTGGCGGCCTGCTCGTCGCCTCGTTGTCTGCCATCGGCATGATCTCGTTCATCCCCGCGCTTCAGATGACCAATGTCATGAACGTCGCGGTACTGATCGCGACCCAGCCGTTCGTCGCGGCGGCACTTGCATGGCTCTGGCTCGGCGAGGCCGCGACATGGCGCACGCTGATTGCGAGCTTCGTTGCGTTTGCCGGCGTCGTCATCACCGTCGGCGGTATCAGGGCCGGCGCCGACTTCAGCGGCGTGGCGCTGAGCTGCCTGATGGTGCTCGCCATCTCGGCCATGACCGTCGTGGTCCGACGCCATCGCGAGACGTCGATGGTGGCGGCGGCAGCATTGTCGAATTTCATCGGCAGCCTCGTCAGCCTGCCGTTCGCTCACGACATTGCTCATGTCGGTGGCCACAGTCTCGCGATCCTCGCGATGTTCGGCTGTCTCCAGGTCGCGCTCGGCCTGACCTTCTACATGCTCGGCTCGCGCCTGCTGCCTTCAGGCCAGGCGTCGCTGATCGCGACGCTGGAGACGCCGCTGATGGCGTTCTGGATCTGGGTGGGGTTTGGCGAGGTGCCCGCCGTGCATGCGCTCATTGGCGGGGTACTGGTGATTGGGGCGGTGATCGCTGACATCGCGGGAGACGCCCGCTCGCGCCGATCCGCGTGAGCCGCGTCTTTGTCGGAAATCGGGTGGCGAGATTTGTCACGCTGGTCTAGGCGGCAGGTTCGGCCGCTGAGGTGAGACGGATGCCCCCGAACGATATCAGGATCGACGCGCGAGACTGGTCGCTGCTCGCATTGCTGTCGATCCTCTGGGGCGGCTCGTTCTTCTTCAATGGCGCGGCGTTGCGGGAGCTGCCGCCGTTGACGCTGGTGTTCTTGCGCGTTGTCGTCGGTGCGGCCATGCTGTTGCCGCTCCGGCGCATGTACGGGATCAGCTTTCCCAAGGGCATTGCAGGCTGGATACCGTTCGTCGTGATCGGGCTGCTCAACAATGTCATTCCGTTCTCGCTGATCGTGATCGGCCAGACCTTCGTTCCGAGCGGACTTGCGTCCATCCTCAATGCCACCACGCCATTGTTTACCGTCCTGGTGATGGCGGCGGCCCAGGAGGAGGCCTTGCAGATGCGTCGGGTGGCCGGCGTGGCGCTTGGGCTCGCCGGCGTCATCATCCTGCGCGGCTGGGGCATCGAGACACGAGCGGGGCAGGGCCTCGGCATTCTGCTCTGTCTCGGCGGCGCGCTCAGCTATGGTTTGGCGGCGCTCGCCGCGCGGCGGCTACTCAAGGACTCTCCGCCGCTCGGGACGGCGACGTTTCAACTGATGGCGTCGACAGTGATGATGGCGATTGTCGCCGGCACTGTGGAGCAGCCGTGGCGCTTGCCTATGCCGGGCATTGCGACCTGGCTTGCCGTGCTTGGTCTGGCTAGCCTCTCCACCGCGCTCGCCTACATCGTGTTCTTCCAGATCCTGCGGCGTTCTGGCGCAACCAATGTCATGCTGGTGACGCTGCTTATTCCTGTGACTGCGATCCTGCTGGGATGGTTGGTCTTGGGTGAGTCGATCTCGGCGCGCGAGATCGCCGGGGCTCTGGTGATCGGCAGCGCGTTGATCGTCATCGACGGACGGGCTCTTAGAATGTTGCAGCGCGTCGGGTAAGTTCCTGAGCCGCAGTTTCACCCAGCGGAAAATCCTTCCGCTTGCCAGCGGCCAGTCGCCTTGCGACACTCTCCTCAAAACAAGACTACAAAATTGGGGAGAGAACGATGCCGGGTCGTCGCAACAGCCTTGCTACCCTCGCCATGCTTGCTGCCGGCGTGCTCATCACGACACCGGCTTTTGCGCAGAAGCAGTACGATCCCGGCGCCAGCGATACCGAAATCAAGATCGGCAACATCATGCCTTATAGCGGGCCGGCGTCGTCCTATGGTGTGATCGGCAAGACCGAGGCCGCGTTCTTCAAGATGATCAACGATCTGGGTGGCATCAATGGCCGCAAGATCAATTTCATCAGCTATGACGACGCCTATTCGCCGCCAAAGGCGATCGAGCAGGCGCGCAAGCTGGTCGAGAGCGACGAGGTGCTGCTGATCTTCCAGGCGCTCGGCACGCCTTCGAATTCCGCGATCATGAAATACATGAACGCCAAGAAGGTGCCGCAGCTGTTCGTCGCCTCCGGCGGCACCAAGTTCGGCGACCCCAAGAACTTTCCGTGGACCATGGGTTTTCAGCCGAACTACCAGAGCGAGGGGCGGATCTATGCAAAGTACATCCTCGACAAATTCCCCAACGGCAAGATCGCGGTGTTCTGGCAGAACGACGATGCGGGCAAGGACCAGTTCAAGGGCCTGAAGGACGGCCTCGGCGAGAAGGCCAGCATGATCATCGCCGACAAATCCTATGAGGTCAGCGATCCCTCGATCGACTCGCAGATCGTGGCGCTGCATGATTCCGGCGCCGACATCTTCTTCTCATGGGCCGCGCCCAAGGGCTCCGCACAGGCGATCCGGAAGGTCGGCGAGCTCGGCTGGAAGCCGAAGTTCTTTCTGGCCAACACCGCGACCTCGGTCGCCTCGGTGCTCAAGCCCGCGGGGCTCGAATACGCCAAGGACATCATCTCAACGATCTATCTGAAGGAACCGACCGATCCGACCTGGGACAAGGATCCGGCGGTGGTGAAGTGGCGCGACTTCATGGACAAATATTATCCCGATGGCGACAAGACCAACGCCAACAATGTCTACGGCTATGTGCAGGCCGAGGCGATGGTGCAGGTATTGAAGCAGTGCGGCGACAACCTGACGCGCGACAACGTCATGAAGCAGGCGGCGAACCTGAAGAATTTCCACAGTGACCTGATGATGCCCGGCATCATGGTCAACACGTCGCCGGACGATTACTTCCCGATCGAGCAGATGCAGCTGATGCGCTTCAACGGGCAAGCCTGGGAGCCGTTCGGCGAGGTCATCACCGGCGAGGTCGGCCACGAGCGTAGCCAATAATCACGGTTGGAGGGCCACCTTCGTCTTCAGGACCATGCCGCCGGCGACACCGACGCCGAGCACATAGATCCAGCCCTCGTGGAAATCAGTGAGATGCGAGTTCACGAGCGAGCTCGTGATGTTCTGCACGACGACGACAAGTCCGATCCAGGCGGGAAGATCATTGCCCGTGAACAGGCGTAGGTGGGCGAACCACATCGCATAGAGCAGGACTACGCCCAGCAATCCCCATTGCACGGCGGCGTGGAGGGTCTGGTTATGCGGATTGCTGACGATCTCGGCGTCGAGGCCGCTCTCGTTCGAGGCGGCGCGTTCGAACTGCCGCTTGATCGACCCGGTGCCATGGCCGAGCAGGGGCGCCTCGGCGAAGGCGTCCACCGCCTTGCGCCAATAGGTCAGACGCTGCGCGGTCGAGGCGCGGCTGATGTCGTCGCGTCCGTGCTGGTATTCAACGGCGATATCGGCAATCCGCTGGCGCAGATAGGGTGATGCCGTCCAGGCCAGGGCGCTTGCGGCGACGGCACTCGCGAACAGCAGCGGCGCCGCGCGTCGGCTCAGATGCCGCCACGCAAACAGCACCAGCAGCACCGCGATGCAGAGTAGCGCCGTGCGGGCGGCGGCGACGAAGACCATGTTGGTCACGAACAGCAGCATCAGCGCAAGGCAGGCCGCCAGCGCGATCATGCCTCCGCCACGCCAGAAGCTCAGCGCAGGCAGTGCGAGCGCGAAGGCGCAGAGCGTGAACTCCTGGCTCTGGTCGATGTAGTTCTTGACCGGAACACCCGATGACGCCGTTGCGGTCAGCTTCAAGGCGGGGTCGAGCAGCACGATCCAGGAGAATGCCGCCAGCAGCGCACAGGAGCCGAGAAAGGCCGCGCAAACCAGGAAGCCGCGCTCCGACCGGCTGAAATGGTAGAGCAGTGGCGGGATCAGCACGAGCTTTGCGACCGGCTTGATTGCATGCAGCCGGTCGGCCCAGTTGCCGTCCGACCACAGCGAGCCCACAAGCGCGAGCAGCAGGATGACGAAGGGCAGGGCGTAAGCCGGCTGCGCGATTTGGCGCAGATAGTCCCGCCAGTCGATGGTCGGCGTCACCGCGAGCAGCCAAAGCCCGACAAAGATCGATGGCGCCGTGGTCGACCACGGCAGCGACGCCGCGATCAGTGCGGCGAGCACATCGGCTGCCCTGATCAGTGCCGCCGAACCTTGCGCGGTCCGGGCGGCGGGGCCCGCGCAGGCCGCGGATTCGACGACCATACCTATTGCGCCGCGACCTGGCGCTCCGGCGGCGCATGGCGTCCGAGGAAATCGCGGGCCTGGGTCTCGTAGCCAAAGCGCTCGGTAAGCTCGGAGCGGCGCGCCCGGATCCTGGCGCGGCATTCCTCCTGCCGCGCCAGCACGCGGGTGACAGAGGCCACGATCGACTCCGTCGCGAACGGATCGAAATAGTCGGCGAGCTCACCCGCGACCTCGCGGAACACCGCGATGTCCGAGCAGAGTACCGGCGTGTTCGCGGCCAGCGCCTCGATGATCGGCACGCCAAAGCCTTCGGCAAAGCTCGGCATGATCAGGCCGTGAGCCTCCGCGACGAGCGCCGCCTTCTCGTGCTCGCCGACGTAGCCGGCGAAGCGAACGTTCGGCGGCAGATTGCGCATCCGGCTGATCTCGCCGGCATAGCCGATCACGACGAGATCGGCCTGGGGAATGTTGCGGAAGGCGCGGATGACCGTGGCGACGTTCTTGCGTGGCTCGTTCGAAACGACGACGACGAAGCTCGGCCGCCCCGGACGCCCCGACGGGGCTGGCAGGTGTAGGACATCCGGGGCGTCGAACCGGGTGCGGGGATACACGACCCGCGCCGGCAGGTGCGCAAATTGCGGCAACAGCTCCCTGAACCGCATCATGCTATAGTTCGAAACGAAGGCGAGCTCGTCGGCTTGCTTGAGGCTGGTGAGAAGCCGTGACAGAAACAGCCGCGTTGCAACGTCGCTGAGCTTGAGATCGGTGAGCGGCAGGAGATCGTGCACGACGCAGATCACCTTGGCATCCGGCCTGCGCCTCACGACGACCCGCGTCGGCGTGTCGATGACGATGACGTCATAATCACTCGCATCGATCCGCGGCGGCGGCAGCAGCAGGAAGGCCGAGGAGTCCTGATAGCTGTAGAATCCGGGCTCGAGCTGGAAGTCGCGGAACAGTTCGAGGTGGCGCAGATCCGGCGGGATGTATTCCAGCGCTGCGGTCCGGTTCTCGATCAGCCGTGCGTGCAGGCCACGCAGGCCGATCGCCCGCAGGAAACAGACGACATAGTCCGGGGACACCGACATGGTGGCTTTGTGGCGGAGCCAGTCCAGCGTACGCCGCAGGCCGTTGCGTGCAAGCGGTTCGGCCATGTTGATCTCGTCGAGGAAACGATAGAGGGCGAGCAGCTCGATGTTGCGTGCCTGCGGCGGGAACAGCCTCGTGCGCCGCTCGCGTTGGCGGAGCTTGCGGTACCGCCTGTTGGTCTCGACCAGCAGCGTGAGCTCATGGCCTTCTGCGGCCAGCGAACGCATCAGCTCGCGGGTGAAATGGAAGATACCTCGCTTGTGGTTGGGCTCGCCCAAAGCCTCCGAGACAACAAGGATGTTTTGCTTCATGCGCTGATCTCGTTGGAGTCGAAGGGAAGAGCCGAGGGCTGCTCCACCGTGATGGTCGAGGCGATGCGGCCATGATCGAGATTGATGATGCTAGTGCAGGTGCGGCGCAGCAGCGGCTGGTCGTGCGAGGCGATAATTACGATCGCGGCCTGCGAGACCAGGCTCAGAAGCCGCTGCTGGGCCTTCTCGGCAAAATGCTCGTCGACCACGCTCAGCCATTCGTCGAGCAGAAGGATATCGGCCGGGAAGGCCGTCGCGGTCGCGAACAGCACGCGCATCAGCATGCCCGAGGAGAACATCCGCAGCGGCAGCCGCTGCATGCGCTCTTCGAGTTCAGTAAAAGCCCAGATATCGTCGATCACGGCGCGCGTCGGCTTGCGCCCGCTGATCCGCAGCAGCAGGGCGATATTGTCCTCGGCAATGAAGTCGAGGTTCACACCGGCATTGAGGCCGATCAGGGGCACGACGGTGCCCCTGATCGCAACACTGCCGCTGCTCGGCGGATAGACGCCGGCGATCAGCCGCAGCAGGGTCGATTTGCCGGAGCCGTTGGGGCCGGCAAGCCCGATGCGCGCGCCGGCCTCGGCCTCGATCGTGACATTGTCGACGGCGCGGATGATCCGCGTCTCGCCTTTCTCGCGGATGAGGCGGCCGAGCAGTCGCCGCTTCAGCGAGAAGTCGTAGGCGCCGTAGAGGGGATAGTCGAGACAGACATTGCGCAGGCTGATCGAGGCCATCGGTCAGATCCAGAAGGCCGCTTTGCGCAGATGAACAAGCGTCAGCACGCTCGCACAGAGCAGGAGCGCCAGTGCCACCAGGACATAGATGACGCTGGTCGCGTCGACATGGCCGCCCGAGAGCGGCTCGCGCCACACCGCGAACAGATGGGTCAGCGGATTGAGCCGCATCACGGTCGAGCGGTGATTGATGATGTCGGAAGACCAGATCACCGGCGAGGCGAGGAAGGCGAGCATCAGCGTGGACTCGATGATCGGCTTGAGGTCGCGATACCGCGTCGCCAGCGCGCCGAGCACGAGGCTGAGCGCGAAGGTGCAGATCACGAACAGCAGGAGACCCGGAAGCGCGGCGAGTGCGCCGGAGAGATCGTGCGGCGTGAGCAGCAGCCAGAGCGAGAGCGGGACGCAGGCATTGTGCAGGGCGAACAGTCCCTGGCGGAACGTGCATTGCAGGAGGAAGATCACTGGCGGCAGCGCACGGTCGCGGATCAGGCTCGCGGAGTTTTGAAGAGCCGTGGTCGCATCGAGCACGACGCTGTTGAGAAACGTCCAGGCCGTCATCGAAAGCGCAAGCATCGGCAAGCGTGCGAGCATACCGGCATTCGAGATCTGGCCGATCACCGAGCCGAGCACCGCGACCACGATCGCCATCTGGAGTGACATCCAGAACGGACCCAGCAGAGAGCGCACGTAGCGGTGGCGCATGTCGGACCAGGCCAGCGCTGCTGCGATCCGAATGCTCTCGAACCAGCCTGTCACCTGCGGCTGTTCGTGCGCGGGGACCTGCTGGTCGGAGGGCGCGGTAACAGCCGAGCGGTAGACGGTTTCCATGCCGTGCTTGAACGTCGTCGCGGAATAGCGGCTCACGGCGCGGGTCCGCGCGGAAAGCCCCATGCGGCGGCGGCGCTCGGGATCGCTGATCAGGGCGTCAATGGCTTCGGCGAGCTTTTCGGGATCGCCTGGCGGCACGGTGATCGCCTCCATGCCGTGACGGGCAACGCGTGGCACCGCTGTGTCGAGCGCCGTGTTCACCACGGGGCGGCCGGCGGCCATGGCCTCGAGCTGAACGAGGCCGAAGGTCTCGGCATTGGTGACGGACGGCATCACGAAGACGTCGGAAAGGCACATCAGCTTGATGCGCTCGCAATCATTGACGGAGCCGAGCAGCTTGACGCGTTCACCGAGGCCGAGCTCACGGATCAGTTGCTCGAGCCGGGCCCGCTCGACGCCTTCGCCGATGATCCAGACCTCGAAGTTGCCGATAGCGGCGGCGCGGATCAGCACGTCGAACCCCTTGTAGGGTACGAGCCGGCCACAGGCGAGCACGAGGCGGCCGCGATCGTTGACGTGGTGCGGATCGATCTTCGGCCAGTCATAGACGCTGGTGTCGATGCCGAACGGCACGACGTGGCATTTGTCCTCGAACTCGCGCAGCAGCGGCGTGGTCTCGATCAGGACGTGGTCCGAGACGATGATCGCCTTGGCCTGGCGCAATGTCCGCCGCATCAACGGCTCGATGAACCAGCGCAGGCCCGCATGGGTGACGATGTCGGCATGCCAGTGCACGACCAGCGGCCGCTTGCGCCCGAAGCCGAGGGCGAAAACGAGATCGGCTAGCGGGAAGGGGGCATGCAGCGCCAGCAGATCGTGCTCGGCGATCTTCTGCCACAGCCTCCAGGGATAGGTGGGCGCAGTTGGCAATGACAGCACGTTGCCGAACGAGCGGACGCGCTCGACCGGCACGTCGTTGACGACGATCTCGCGCTGCTCGGCCGATTGCGAGCAGACCAGCACGGCGGACGCAAAGGCGTCCTTCAGGCTGGCGCAGATGTCCCGGATCACCGTCAGCGTGCCGCCGAACAGGTCGGGATAATAGATCTTGAAGATGTGCAGCACCGACGGGCGGGGCGAGGTTTCGCTGGTGTGATGCATGGTGGCGTCAGCCCGCGAGCAGGGCTGCGATGAACGGTGCTGACAGCACCGAGACGAAGATCACGCCGCGCAGCAGCATCGGCATGGTCGCGCCGGCACGATTCCGGTGGGGAAACGGCACAGCACGCGGTGAACTGGAAATGCGGACCAAGCGGTCAGCCATGGGTGGTGTGTCCCTTTACGTCGCGCCCTCAGTGGTGTTTCGTATATGTGGGAAAATTTACCACGTCAATCGCGTTTTGGAAAAATGTGGGATTGTGTCCCACGTGTGTCACGCGTACAATTCAGACATGATTGCCAAGTCCGGGCCCAAAGCAGCGGCACCTGAGCCGAATGCCGCAGCGAAGTTGCATGCGCCGCTCGCGCGGCTGCTGCGCCCGCTCGTACGGCTCTGTATCCGCAGCGGCATGACGTTTCCGGCACTGGCGCAATTGCTTCGCGAGCTCTTCGTCAACGTCGCCGAGCATGATTTCGCACTCGACGGCAAGGACCAGACCGACAGCCGCGTCAGCCTGCTCACGGGCATCCACCGCAAGGAGGTGGCGCGGCTGCGTGGTGCCGGCGCGCCGGTGAACGAGACGCCGGCGGCGATATCGCTGACGAGCGCCGTGATTGCGCGCTGGCTCGCGTCGCCCGAATTCACCGATGCGAAAGGCGAGCCGATGGCCTTGCCGCGCACGGCCGAAGGCGATTCGCCGTCATTCGAGCAACTGGTCGCGTCCGTCACCAAGGATGTGCGTCCGCGCGCAGTGCTCGACGAGTGGGTCGACCGCAAGCTCGTCACCATCAACGCGGCCGATGAGATCGAACTGGTTGAGGCGGCGTTCGTTCCGAGCGGTGCGGACGACAGCAAATGGCACTATCTCGGCCGCAATCTGCACGACCATATCGCCGCTGCCGCCGAAAACGTGTCGGGGCCGGCGCCGCGCTTCCTCGAACGCGCGGTCCACTACAACAACATCTCGCCGAAGCTGGCGAAGCGCCTCGAGGCGCGCTCGCGCGAACTCGCCATGGATGCGCTCAAGACGGCCAACCGGGAGGCCCATCGCGCGCTCGCCAAGGACAAGGGGGGCGATGCCCGCTGGAATTTCGGCATCTACATCTACAGCGAAGACGCCGATGAGGACGCCGAGGCGGTCAGCAAGGACGGCGGCAAGGAGGGCAGCTCCTCATGAGCCGGCCGCCGCTGATTTCCCGCCGATTGCTACTCACCGGATTCTGGCTTGCCGGCACCGCGCTCGCGCGTGCGCAGGTCAAGCGTGGCGATGATCATGGCATCGGCGGCACCGGAATCACGCGTGGCGACGATCACGGCATCGGCGGCACCGGCATTGTCGGCGTGATCCAGCGTTTCGGCAGCATCTACGTCAACGGCGAGCGCGTCACCTATGCGAGCGACGTGCCGGTGCGGATCGACGGCGAGGCGGCGAGCCCGAAGGCGCTGCGCATCGGCCAGCTGGCGCGCGTGGTCGCGATGCGGCAAGCCGACGGCACACTGGTCACCCGCAACATCGCGATCGCGAGCGAAGTCTCGGGGCCGATCGAGCAGGTCAAGGGCAACGAGCTGACGGTCCTCGGCCAGAAGATCGTGGCTGGCAAGGACAGCAAGCTCCGCCCAGGCACGGAGGTGGCCGTGTATGGTCTGCGCCGGACCGACGGCGTGATCGTCGCAAGTCTGGTCGAGCCGCGCCATATCACCACCGAACGTGTGACGGGTCTGGTCGAGCGCGGGCCCGATGGTTTGCGTATCGGCGGGTTGAAGCTTGCTGGCGTCGACCCGCTGCTGGTCGGCCAGCGCGTCCAGATCGAGGGCAGCACCAGCCAGGGCGCGATGCAGGCCGCGCACACCCGCATCGACGATTTTTCGGATCTCGTCGGTGCGAGCCGCCTGTCGATCGAGGCCTATGTGCAGCGCGCAGGCTCGGGCCTGCAATTCGGCTCGGGGCTCGTCGCGCGTGACAGCTCGCGCTTTGGTCCGGCAGCGGGTGAAGCACGCATGGTGGTCAACGGCGTGTTCGATCGTTCGCGCGGTCTGCAGGTGGATTCGACCAAGACGATTGGCTCGGGACCAGGTGCGCCTCAGCCCGGCGGCAGCACGCCCACGCGGTCGCCCGGCGGTTCGATCATGCATCCGGATCGCGGCCCGACGGCGCCAGGCAATAGCCAGCCCGGCGCACCAGGCTCGCCGTCCTCGCCGGGATCGAATCCCGGTGGCCATCCCGGCTCAGCGCCGTCAGGACCAAGCGGTCCGTCAGGCCCCGGCGGTCCGTCAGGTCCCGGCGGTCTTGGCGCGCCCGGTGGAAACCCGATGGGCCCCGGCGGCGGCATGGGTGGTGGTGGCTTCGGTGGTCCCGGAGGCGGGATGGGCGGTGGTCGGCGCTGAGGGAGCGAGGGTGCTCTAACGCGCTCTCGCGAGAAAGGCGCGCAGCCGGTCGTGACTGGGATCATCGAGGACCTTGGCCGGTGGACCGCTCTCGACGATCTGGCCCTTGTCCAGAAACCAGACGGTGTCGGCGACCTCGCGGGCAAATCCGATTTCGTGTGTGACGACAACCATCGTCATGCCGTTCTGCGCGAGCGTCTTCATCACCCGCAGCACCTCGCCGACCATTTCCGGATCGAGCGCGCTGGTCGGTTCGTCGAACAGCATGACATCGGGATCCATTGCCAGCGCACGTGCGATGGCGACACGTTGCCGCTGTCCGCCTGATAGCCGCGATGGCGTGGCGTCGGCCTTATCGGCCAACCCCACGCGGTCGAGCTCGGTCATCGCGCGCTCCCTCGCCGCAGGCTTGCGCATCCTTCGCAGGCGCGTCAGCCCCAGCGTGATGTTGTCGAGTGCCGACAGATGAGGAAACAGGTTGAAGGCCTGGAACACGAATCCGACGCGCTGACGCAAGCGGTTGATGTTGACGCCGCGTCCGGCGACGTCAACACCCTCAAACAGAACTTTGCCGCCTTGAATGCCTTCCAGACGCGTCACGGTTCGAATGAGCGTGGATTTGCCAGAGCCGGATGAGCCCAGCAGCGTGACGACCTCGCCGTGTTTTACCTCGCCCGACACGCCAGCGAGCACCTGGTGTTGGCCAAACCATTTTTCTACGGCTTCGAAGCGAATCATGGCTGCCCTCACGCCGGCTGAACGCCGAGCTCACCGCGCTCGGCGGCCAGCCGTCGTTCCAGCCAACGCGCCGCCGATGTCAGGGTGAAGCACAGCGTGAAATAGGTCAGCGCGAGCAGACCATAAACCTCAAACGGCTGCGTCATGAGCTGGTTGTTGACCTGGCTCGCCGCAAAGGTGACTTCGTTGGCGCTGATCACGTAGCCGAGCGACGTCTCCTTGATGGTGGAGACGAATTGGCTGACCAGGCTCGGCATCATGTTGTGCAGGACTTGCGGTAGGATCACCCTGAAAGTGGTCGGAAAATAGCCGAGGCCAAGGGCCTTTGCCGCCTCCGTCTGGCCTTTTGGCAGGCCTTCAATTCCAGCGCGAATGATCTCCGAAAGATAGCTCGCTTCATAGACGACGAGCGCGAACAGCAGCGTCTCGACGCCTCCGACCGTATGTCCGATCAAAAGCGGCAGCGCGAAATAAGTCCAGAAGATGAACATGATCAGCGGGAGGCCGCGCACGGTGTAGACCACAGCAGTCGCCGGTGCCTGCAGCCAACGATGCGAGCTGAGCCGCGCCAGCGCGAGGCCAACCGCCAGCGGAAAGCTGAGCGATAGACCGAGCACCGCCAGGAACAGCGTCATGGCAAGGCCGCCGACGGGGCCGTGCGGATATTGCCCGATCAGGAACAGAAGCCAGTTGTCCTTCAGGATCTCCAGCATCAGCGCAACTCGAGCTTCAGCCGCCGGTCGGCGAAGGCGCCGAGCGCCATGATTCCGAAGGAGATCGCAAGGTAGATGATGGTTGCAACCGCAAACGCTTCGAACGTCTTGAACGTGTAGCTGTCGACCTCGCGCGTCCGATAGGTCAGCTCGCCGACGCCGATCGCCATGGCGAGGCTGGTGTTCTTGAACAGGAGCAGGGTTTGGTTGATCAGCGGCGGAATCACGATGCGCAGCGCCTGTGGCAGGATCACGTAGCTCATCGCCTGAAGATAGTTGAAGCCGATCGAGCGGGCGGCCTCATATTGCGTCTTCGGGATCGAACGAATTCCGCTGCGCAGATCCTCGGTGATATAGGCCGCGCTGGCGAGGCCCAGAGCCACCGTGGCGAACAGAAATTCGCCGTGGTGGTTGTTGATCCACATGCGGATGGCGCGAGGCAGGATCTCCGGGACGCCGAAATACCAGACCATGATCTGGACCAGCAGCGGAACGTTGCGATGATATTCGACGTAACCCGCGACCAGCCATTCGACTGGTCTGAACGGGAGCATGCGGACCAATGTCAGGATGATCCCGACAGTCATTCCGAGCAGCCAGGCCACCAGGGTCAGCGCGATGGTCGTCGCTATCCCCCAGATGAACCAGTCCAGATATTGGCCGGTCAGGACTGCGGCCGGGTCGAAGACGTAGCCCATTGGTTGGTCATGCGCTCCCGAAGGTCGGTGTCACGCGGCGCCGAGGCATCAGCCCTTGATCTCCTCGATCTTGAAATCGACCTTCATGCCATAGGCGGTATCGGGACCGAACCATTTGGCAAAAATTTTGCCTGCTTCGCCGGATGCGTCCAGCTCGGTCAGCACCTTGTTGACCTGGTCCTTGAAGGCTGTCTCACCCTTGCGGATGCCTAGGCCCCACGGTTCGACGAAGACCGACTTCTCGACAATCGACATGGGGGATGAGGCCGGCGCCTGCTTGCGGAGCTTGACCAGGATGAGCTCCGAAGCGCAGAGCCCGTCGACCTTTCCCTGAACAACCGCAAGGAACGCCGAGGCCGAATCCTGAAAGGTCACAATCTCTGCCGTCGGAATGACGCGCCTGACGCCTTGTTCCGAAGATGATCCCTTGAGCGCGCTGACCCGCTTGCCGGATAGCTGCTCGAGAGTGGCGATACCGGAATCGGCGGATACGAGCATCTTCTGCTGGCTGACAAAGTACGAATAGCTGTAGTCGATCTGTTGCGCGCGCTCCTTGGTCCAGCCGAGATTGGCGGCGAGGACGTCGACGCGGCCTTGTGTCAGCTCGGGGATACGGGCCTCGACGGCCATTGGCTTGAGCTCGAGCGTGACACCGAGCGACTCCGCGACCTTGCGGCACATGTCGACGTCGTATCCGACGATCTCCCGCGTCTTCGGATCTTGGAAGCTGAACGGCTCGGCCGTGCCGAGCGTTCCGCAGACCAATTTGCCGCGAGCCTTCACGTCAGCGAGCTCGTCGGCCTTGGCCACGTTGACGCCGCCGGTGAGGATCAGAAGCCCGGCGGCGACGGCAACTTGCGATAGTCTCATGGCTCTCTCCTTCATCCAGCCGTTAGCGTAGGGCCGCGCAGGCTCGCGCGAGCCGCGTGCAGGCTTCCTCGATCTTGGGCAACGAGGTCGCGATCGACATGCGCAGATAGGATGGCATGCCGTAGGCCGTTCCATCGATCACGGCGACGCCGGCGGCATCGAGGAAGTGCATGACGATGTCCAGATCCGTCTTCAGGATCTTGCCCTCGGGCGTGGTCTTGCCGATGAGGCCAGCGCAAGACGGAAACACGTAGAAGGCGCCGTCCGGCGGCAGGCAGGAGAGGCCGGGGATGTCGTTGAGCATCGCTACTGCCCGGTCGCGGCGGTGGCGGTACATCTCGCGGGCCTCTGCGACAAAGCCCTGATCGCCTTCGAGTGCTGCGGTCGCTGCCGCCTGGCTGATCGATGATGTACAGGACGTCGACTGCGACTGGATCGTGTTCATGGCGGCGATTAGCTGTGCGGGCCCTGCACCATAGCCGAGGCGGAAGCCGGTCATGGCGTAGGTCTTGGAGACGCCGTTGACCAGCAAGGTCCGTTCCTTCAGCCGCGGCTCAATGCCGACGACGCACGGCGTTGCGCCGCCATCGAAACGGATGTGCTCGTAGATGTCGTCGGTCATGACCGCGACATGGGGGTGCCGCAGCAGCACCTCGGTCAGTGCAGCCAGCTCGGTCGCGGAATAGAATGCGCCGGTGGGATTGCACGGGGAGTTCAGGATGAGCCAGCGTGTTTTGGGCGTGATCGCTTGCGCGAGGGCCTCGGCTGACAGCTTGAAGCCTGCGTTCTCGCCGCAGCTCACGATGACGGGCGTGCCGTCGCAGGCTTCGACCATGTCGGGATAGGAGACCCAATAGGGCGCCGGGATGATGACCTCGTCGCCAGCTCCGAGCGTGGCGGCAAGCGCATTGTAAATGACCTGCTTGGCGCCGCCGCCAACCGAGATCTCGTTCATGGCGTAGCAAACGCCGTTCTCGCGCGCGAACTTTTCGATGATGGCCTTACGGAGCGCCGGCGTTCCATTGACCGGCGTATAGCGCGTCTCGCCCGCTTCGAGCGCGGCGGCGGCTGCTGCGCGGATGTGCTTCGGCGTGTCCAGATCAGGTTCGCCGGCGGTGAGATCGATGACGTCACGTCCCTCGGCCTGGAGCTGGCGGACCCGCTCCCGCGCGACCATGCTCGGCGACGGCTTGATCCGCTGAACCCTCGGGGCGAGGGCGATGGCGCCAACCCCGCTCATGACGTGATCCCTTGCGTGCCGATGTAGGAATTGTCGAAACGGCCTTCGCGGATGGCGGCGAGCGCGCCGGCTTCGCGGGTCTCCTGCTGTTTGACCCGCGCGAGCAGTTCTGCAGCAACGGATCGGTCGAAGGCGACGACGCCATCCGCGTCGCCGAGTATGACGTCACCCGGCATCACCACCATGCCATCGATCGAGACGGGCACGTTGATCTCGCCGGGACCCGACTTGTAGGGGCCGCGATGCGTGACACCGCGTGCGAAGCAGGGAAAGCTGGCCTCGGCGAACGCGCCGACGTCGCGGACAGCGCCATCGATGACGAACCCGGCAACCCCCATGGCTTTGGCGCGCGTCATCATGATCTCGCCAACGAGCGCTTGGTTGAGATCACCATTGCCATCGACCACGAGGACATCGACCGGCCGCAGCAGTTCATAGGTCTTGTGCAACACGAAATTGTCTCCCGGCCGCGTCTTGACGGTGACGGCAGTGCCGATCATGCGCGCGCTGCCGTGAAACGGGCGGAGCGCGCGTGTGCCGTGCAGCCGGTTCATGTTGTCCGAGACGATCGCGACCTGCGCGGCGGCAAAGTCGGCGATGATGCCGGGTGGAACGGCGGCTGACGAGGGGAGCAGTCGATGGCCGGGCAGGAGCATGGGCAAGACCGAGGGGTTGTGCGCCGGAGCGCAGATGTCCCAGGAAACCTGCCTCGCTGTAGACTTGAAGAAAAGTGAATATTTTTCTATCTATCGGATCGCTTTTTTCGATGGATGGGGGCCGCGAGCATGGTGAGCCTGACGCTGAAGCAGGTTGAAGCCTTCTACTGGATTGCCGAATTGGGTGGGGTGGTTGACGCCGCGGACCGGCTGAACCTGGCGCAATCGACCATCTCCAAGCGCATCGCCGAGCTCGAAGCCGCGATCGGGAGCACGCTGTTCGATCGCAACAGCCGAACGATCAGCCTGACGCGCAGCGGCGAAAACCTGATTGAGCTCGCAGCAGAGCTGTTGGAGCTCGAGGCGCGCATGCGTCAGATCGCGGCAGGCCCGTTGGCGTTCAGCGGTGCATTCCGGTTCGGCGTTACCGAGCTCGTGGCGCTGACCTGGCTGCCGAAACTGATCGTTGCGATGAAGGAAGCCTATCCGGCGGTCATTCCAGAACCTGAAGTTGAATCCAGCGTCGTGCTGCTCGACAAGCTCGCGGATCGTCGTCTGGATCTTGTCATTGGTCTTGATCCGCCGGCCAGTGCTGACTTCAATGCATTGCCGCTCGACAGCGTCAGGTTGCAATGGATGTCGGCGCCCGGCGTTGGCCCCAAGGCCAACGAAGCCGGGCTGGATGAGATCGCGCGATACCCGATCCTCACCCAGGGGGAAGGATCAGGCTTGCAGAAGCTCGTTCTCGATTGGCTGGGTGCGAGCGGGATCAAGCTCAATCGCGTCGTCAAGTGCAACAGTCTCAGCGTCCTTTCGGCGCTGGCCGTGGCCGGGCTCGGCATCACCTTTCTGACGGAGCAGTATTTCCGGCATGAGATCGAAATCGGTCTCCTGCGCACGATCAGGACGTCGCCGCCGATTCCGCCGATCAAATACTTTGCCGTGACGCGTGCCGATGCTGTCGATCCGCTGGCCGGGCAGATCGCGCGGATCGCCCGTGAATGCTGTGATTTCTCGCTTCGCGGCTTGTCGGCGCCGCGCGTCCGACAAACCTAGCCCGCGCTCAGTTTCACGCCGGCGCGCAAGAATTTCTGCGGATCGACGGCTTCGCCATCGATGCGGGTTTCGTAGTGCAGATGCGGGCCGGTCGAACGGCCGGTCGAGCCGACGAGCCCGATGACCTGGCCGATCCTCACGATCTCGCCGACCTTGACGTTGATCTCGGAGAGATGGCCGTAGCGGGTCGACAATCCGTTGCCATGATCGATTTCGACCATGCGGCCGTAACCGCCGGACCAACCGGCCGAGACGACCTTGCCGTTGGCGGTGACGCGCGCGGGATCGCCGGTTGCGGCGCGGAAGTCGAGACCGGTGTGCATCGCCGGCCGGCCGAGGAAGGGATCGCTGCGCACGCCGAAGCCGGAGGTGAATTCGACTTCGCCGACGACGGGCTTGCGATAGGGCACCTGCGCCAACGTGCGATTGAGCCGGTCCATCTCGGCGCGCGTGGTGTTGATGCGATAGAGCTGCTTCTCGAAGGGACCTGCATTGGCAGCGAGCTTCACCGGCACGAACGGTCCGCCCATCGGCGCGCGCGGCGCGGCAGCCTCGAGGCTCGCGAGGTTCAGGCCGAGGTCGCTGACGACGCCGCGCATCCGGCGCATGCGCGAATCCATGCCTTCCTCAACGGCGCTGAGCGCCGCGACCTGGCGGCGCTCGACCTGATCAAGCGAGTTGGTGAGCCGGACCAGGACATTGTCAAAGCCCTGGTTCTTGGCGAATTGATTGGCTGGCGGAGCGATGACGGCCGGAGCGCGCGATTCGAGCCGGGCTTCGCGGTCTGGCGGCGCCACGAAGATCACGGTGTCGCTGATCGGCGACGGTTTTGGCGTACCCTGCATCGTCTGGTTCGTGTCGCCCCGCTGCGGCGTCGCGCGGGGGATCGATCCGGTGACGTCGGGCATGGCGCCAAGCGCGGTAGCCCGGGACTCCAGCGCCGTCTGGCGCTTCATGATCTGGTCGAGCTTCTGATCGAACTGTTCCTGGTCGAGCAGCTGGCGGCTTGTGGTGCGATCGACCTTGGCGCGCAGCTCGGCGATGCGGTCCTCATAAGCGTATTGCATCTCGGCCTGACGGGCGATCAGCCGGGTCAGGACGTCGTCGCGGAAGGCGAAATAGGTGGCGGTTGCGGCCGACCACAGGCCGAGCAGGACGACGGTGCCGACCACGATCCAGAACACCACGGGCCCAAGACGGACCTGCTTGCCGTGATGGACGATGGTGTAGGCGTCGTCGGCCGCGGGCAGGGGTATCGCCGCAGCTACCGCGGCAGCAGGCCGGCGGTGGAGGGGCCGTCCGTGATCGTGGGGATGATGCTGGGGGTACTGCGAATATTGGGCAGAACTTTTCGACATCGGCACTCCCGCGCCGGTCGGAACGGTTCCTTGCGGCTTAACTGCCGCAGCAATCTGGGCTGGTCATGGTTAATTTTCCGGAAACGGGATCTCTCGATTTTAACGGGCTGGTTAAAGACTTCTTGCCGCCTCCAACACCTCGTCGGCGTGGCCATCGACCCTGACATTGCGCCAGATCTTCGCCACCTTGCCGTCGGCCCCGATCAGCACCGTTGTGCGAAGAATTCCGAGGAAGCTTCTGCCGTACATGGATTTTTCGCCCCAGGCGCCATAGGCCTCCAGCATCTCGTGCTGCTCGTCCGAGATCAGGGGGATGCCGAGGCGGTGTTTGTCGCGGAACTTCTCCTGGGCCTTTAACGGATCGGCCGAAATGCCCAGCACGGAGGTCGCGGCCGCCGCGAAGTCGCCCTTGAGTCGCGTGAAGTCGATCGCCTCGCGGGTGCAGCCCGGCGTGTCGGCGCGGGGGTAGAAGAACAGGACGAGCTTCTGGCCAGCATAATCCGACAGGCTGACGAAATTGCCGCCGTCGCGAGGCAGGCGGAAGGACGGGGCCTTCTGGCCCTCGGTCAGGGACGTCGCTGAAGCGGCCGACGACGACACAGCGGGCTTGGAGGCCTTTTCGGAAGATTTTAACCGTTTCGATGCGGCCTTATGCGATGCTGACTTTGCGCCTGTCTTGCTTGATTTGCTCGCCGATGCCGGCAGTGTTTTCGCGCTGCGTGTTTGACCAGATGCCCCTGCTTTTGGGGTCTTCTTTTTAGCCGTCGGGCTGGCGGAGGGCGTTTTGGACGTTTTCTTTCGGGATTTCTTGGACATACGCCTTCCTTTCGTCGCTTTCGGCGGGTCAACCAAAGCGGTATTGCAGCTCTCGTCCGGTGTGCCGGATTCGCGCCCTCGGCTGGGCAATTTTGGCGGCGACGGAGTATGGTTACAAGGAATTCCACGCACCACCCCACTGCTCGTTGAACGCGCTCCCGGGGCGAAATGACGAACAGCAGGAACATCAGAGGTATGGCGGCAATGCCGGGGCGGGGAGCGTCGATTCCCGTCGATGGCGGCGGTCCCGGCGGCGCCCAATCCTACGACGGGCGCCTGTATCGAGAGGCAATGGCAAGGAATACGTCGCCCCAGGATCACAATCGGCACGGCGGCCATCACGAGCAGCCGGAATGGGACGAGGCCGACTGGGATCAGGACCAGGAAGAAGAGGCGGGGCATCGCGCTCGCCGCCTGCTGTCGCGTTCCGGCTCGCACTTTCGCGTCGGTGACAGTTTCTCCGCGTTCCGGCGGGTGCTGCCGAGCGGCCGCTGGTTGCGGCGGATGTCCATCGTCCTCGTCAGCCTGATCGTCATCTTCGTCGGCTGCTTTGGCGCATTGTGGTGGCGACTTGGCGCCGGTCCCATCAATCTCGACATGGCAACGCCGTGGCTTGCCGCCGCCATCGAGGACAATATCGGTCACGGCAATACCGTGGAGGTCGGCGGCACCCAGATCGAGCGTACCGGCCGGATCAGGATCGCCGTGCGTATCCGTGACATCATCGTTCGCGACCATGACCATGCCATCGTCGCCAGTGCGCCCAAGGCCGAGGTAAGGCTGTCGGGCGCCGCGCTTCTCACCGGTCGCTTGCGCGCCGAAAGCCTCAACCTGGTCGATGCCGAGCTCGCGATCCGGATTGCACCCGACGGCACCGTCACGGTCTCCGCCGGCGACACGGCGAAACCGCTCGCCACCGGCGTCGCGTCCAAGAAGGAAGCGGGCCTGCCGCCGACATTCCCGCGCAACGGTGTCCCGCCGCCGCCGTTCGGGATGGCCCCCGCAACGCCGGACGCGTCTCAGGCTGCGCCTCAAGCCGCCGCGCAGAGCGGAATTCTTCAGGGCCTCGACTGGCTCGACAGTCTGAGCATGACCGGTCTCGACGGCCAGAACCTCAACGAGATCGGTTTGAAGAACGGCAATCTGATCGTCGACGATCAGCAGCGCGGCAGCAAATGGGCGTTTGAGAACATCACGCTCAGCCTGCGCCGGCCGAGCCATGGTGGCGTGACGCTCAGCCTCGGCGAGGAGGGCGCGCACCCGTGGTCGCTGCGCGCCACGATCGGACCAAGCGAGAATGGGGTGCGCTCGGTCGATATCCGCGCCGACAAGGTCTCGACCTCCAACATCCTGCTGGCGCTGCGCGTCAAGGACCTGACCTATACGGCCGATCTTCCGCTGACAGGCGAGCTGAAGGGCGAACTCGGCCGCGACGGCGTGCCGACGTTCTTCCGCGGCAAGGTCACGATCGGCGCGGGTAACATCATCGACACCGACACGCCCGATTATCCGATGGCGATCGACCAGGCCGAGATCAACATCGAATGGGATGCCAATCGGCGGGTGCTGGTCGCGCCATTCAAGATCCTCTCGGGCGCAAATCGTTTGACGCTGCTCGCCCATCTTGAGCCGCCCAACGGCACCGTGAACGACTGGCAGCTCGGCTTCAGCGGCGGCTCGATCCTGCTCGGCGGCATCGACAACGAGCCGCCGCTCGTCTTCAACCGGATCGCGATCGGCTTCCGCTTCGACACCGACCACAAGCGCATGCTGCTGACGCAGGCCGATATCAGCAACGGCGAGATAGGTGTCGCCGGCACCGGTGCAATCGACTATTCCGGCGAGCCGCGCCTGACGCTCGGCTTTGCAGGAACGCCGATGACGGCCTCTGCGCTGAAGCGGATGTGGCCGACGCTCGTGGTGCCGGAACTGCGCCAATGGGTGATCGAGCGGATCGAGCGCGGCACGCTCCAGCGCATCGAGGTCGGCATCAACTCGCCGACGCGTAACCTTCCGCGCAAGGGGCCGCCGATTCCCGATGATGGGCTGTCGGTCAACATCGTGGCGAGCGGCGTCGCGGTTCGTCCCGTCGACGGCATGCCTGTCGTGCACGATGCCGACCTCAAGGCGCACGTGACCGGACGCACGGCCACGGTGAATATCGCCCAAGGCATTGCCGACACGCCCGCGGGCCGCAAGATCACGATCTCCGACTTTACCTTCGAGGTGCCTGACATGGCGCCAAAGCCGTCGCCGTCGCGGACGCGCTTCCGCGTCGATGGTCCGGTGCCCGCGGCAGCCGAAATGCTGTCCAATGATCGCTTGAGCGATCTGTCGTCGACCGTTGTCGATCCAAACACCAGCAAGGGCACGTTCACGGCGAACATCCAGCTCGGCCTGCCGGTCAAGGGCGAGCTGACCAAGGCGGACACCGTCTACGCCGTCACCGCCGACCTCAACGGTTTCAGCGCCGAAAAGCTGGTGATGAACCAGAAGCTCGAGGCCAACAATCTCAAGGTCGTCGCCAACAACCAGGGCTATCAAGTCAAGGGCGACGTCAAGATCAACGGGCAGGCGGCCTCGCTGGACTATCGCAAGGCGACCGACGGCGATGCCGACGTCAAGCTGCAGACGACGCTGGATGACGCCAGCCGCGCTCGCCTGGGCTTCGACCTCAGCCCGGCCGTCAGCGGCTCGGTGCCCGTCAAGGTGTCGGGCAAGATTGCAGGCGGCCCTGACCAGACCACCAAGCTCGGCATCGAGGCCGACCTGACCTCGGTCAAGCTCGACAACATCCTTCCCGGCTGGGTCAAGCTGCCGGGCAAGGCCGGCAAGGCAACATTCAAGGTGGTGCCGACGGCGCAATCGACGCGGCTCGAGGACATCGTCATCGAAGGCGGCGGTGCCTCGATCAAGGGCTCGCTGGAAGTCGACCCGAACGGCGACCTGATGAACGCGAACTTCCCGGTCTACTCGCCGTCAGACGGCGACAAGACGTCGCTGAAGGTCGAGCGCGGCCAGGACGGCGTCGTGCGCGGCACGATGCGTGGTGACGTGTTCGATGGCCGCGGGTTCCTGAAGTCGGCGATCTCAGGCAATTCCAAGGACGACAGCAAGAGCAAGCTGAAGAACGTCGATTTCGACATCGACGTGAAGCTCGGCACGGTCGCAGGCTTCAACGGCGAGGCGATGCGCAGCGTTGATGCCAAGATGTCGAAGCGCAGCGGTACCATCAAGGCGTTCTCGCTGAGTGGCAGGATCGGCCAGAACACGCCGGTCGCGGCAGATCTGCGCGGCGGGCGCGCGCAGGGCAGCCGCGAAGTGATCTATCTCCAGACCAATGACGCGGGGGCGCTGCTGAAGTTCACCGACACCTACACCAAGGCGGTGGGCGGCCAGATAGTGGTGGCGATGGAGCCGCCCGCGGCCGATGCTTCGGTGCCGCGGGAAGGCCTCATCAACGTGCGCGACTTCACGGTGAAGGGCGAGGCACAGCTCGAGCGCGTGGCGGCCGGCGCGCCGAACGGGACCGGGAATGGTGTCTCCTTCAGCGCGCTCCGCGCCGAGTTCATCCGTCAGAACGGCGCGCTCACGGTCCGCGATGGCGTGGTCAAGGGCCCAATGATCGGCGCCACCATCGAGGGCTCGATCGACTATCCCGGCAACCAGGTGTGCATGAGCGGTACCTTCGTGCCGATGTACGGGTTGAACAACATGTTCGGACAGATTCCGGTGCTCGGGTTGTTCTTGGGTGCTGGCGACAAAGAGGGACTGATCGGCGTGACCTACGAGGTCATCGGTACGCCGGCCGCGCCTGTGATGCGCGTCAATCCGATCTCGGCGATGTTTCCCGGCGTGACCCGCAAGATCATGGAGTTCAACACGGGCAAGCAGAACACGCCGTTCGATGATCAGTTGCCGTCGTCGCAGTCTGGCGACAGCCCGACGGGATCGGCGAGACCGCTGTCGAGCGGTTGCAGCGCGCGACGTTAGAGCCGCTTATGCCGCGCGCACGCCGGCCAGGAACGTCCCGACTTCGCCCGAGAGCTGCTCGGCCTGCTTCGAGAGGTTCGAGGCCGCCGCGAGCACCATGCCGGCGGCGTTGCCGGTTTCGTTGGCCGCCGTGCTGACGCCACCGATATTGGTGGTGACCTCCTTGGTGGCCTCGGCGGTCTGCGAGACGCTGCGCGCGATCTCGGCGGTGGCCGCGCCTTGTTCCTCGATGGCGGCTCCGATCGAGGTGGCGATCCGGCTGACCTCCTCGATGGTGGCGGTGATCCCACCGATGGCGTCGACTGCTTCTTTCGTCGCGCCCTGGATCTGGGCGATCTTGTCGCCGATCTCGCGGGTGGCCTCCGCGGTCTGACTGGCCAGCGACTTCACCTCGGAGGCGACAACCGCAAAGCCGCGACCGGCCTCACCGGCGCGCGCGGCCTCGATGGTGGCATTGAGCGCGAGCAGGTTGGTCTGGGCGGCGATGTTGGAGATCAGCTCGGCGACATGCTCGATCTGCTGAGCGCCGTCGGACAGGGCGCGAACGATGGTGTCGGTGCGGCGTGCGCTCTCGACCGCGCGGCCGGTGACGTCGGCCGATTGCGCGACCTGGCGGCTGATCTCGGTGATGGAGGAGGAGAGCTCTTCGGCGGCGGCCGCGACGGTCTGAACGCGCTGGCTGGCCTCGGTTGCAGCCGACCCGACCACGGCGGCGCGCTGGTTGGTGCCCTCCGCGGTCGAGGACATCGACTTGGCGGTGGCCTCCAGCTCGCCGGAGCCCGAAGCCATCATGCCGACGAGCTGACCGACGGACGCATCGAAGCGGTCGGCAAGCGAGATCAGAGCATCGCGCTTCTCCTGCTCGCTGCGGGCCTTGTTGGCGGCCTGCTCGGTCTCCAGCGTGCGCGCTGTCATGGCGGTCTGCCGCAACACTTCAAGCGTCTCGGCCATGCGCCCGATCTCGTCGCCGCGACCGGTCTCCTCGACCGGCTTGTCGATGGCGCCCTCGGCGATGTCCTGCATGCGGGTCTTCTGGCGGTCGAGTGCGCCGAGCACGTCGCGGGCGATCAACCAGGACAGCGTCGCCATCAGCAGCATCAAGCCGATGCCGATCGCACCAAGCTCCAGCGTCAGTGCGCGGACGTCGGCGTCGATGTCGTCGACATAGAGGCCGTAACTGATCGTCGCGTTCCACGGCGTGAACTCACGGACGAACACCGTCTTGCGAACAGGCTCGGTCTGCCCTGGGCGCGGATAGAGATAGGAGGTGACGCCACCCTGCGGCGCCTGCTTTGCAGCGTTCAGCTGGGCATCGGCGATCAAGACGCCATTCGAGTCCTTGGCGCCCGTGATCTTGCCTTCGAGCTGCGGATTGGCGCCATTCACCAGGATCGACGTGTCGGGGTTGTAGATCACGGGATAGCCCTGGCCGCCGCCGAACTTCATGTTGCGAGCCCGCTGGCGAAACTGGAGCTTGGCATCATCAGCCGTCAACTTGCCGGCGGCAACGTCATCCTGGAAGGTCTGGGCGAGGCCGTGGAGCAGATCGACCGCAGTCTTCATCTGCTGGACCCGGTCCTCCATCATGCGGCTCTTGCTGAGGACCGCCGATACCGCGATGATGGCCGTGACTGTGAGAGCCGCAAGGCAGACCATGCTGGCAAGCTTGGTGCGGATCTTCAGGTGACTCAACAGATTCATCACAGCCCCTATGACATGTTTGTTATTATTCCCATCGCTAGCACTAAGTTCTTACCATTCATGAAGATAGGCCCGTCGGCGCCTGTCGCGCGCGGGCGGCTTCGCAGCTCTATGCGAAAGCGTGCAGGCAAAACGCCATGCGACGGCGGGCCCCCGTATTTCTGCGGGAGAAATACGATCTCTGAGTTCAGTGGTGATCGAGCTTGGCTGGACGGGCAATGAACCGATTCGTTCATCGCATCATCATGTCCGTGCTGCTTGTCGCGGCCCTCGTCCTGATCTGGAACGTGCTTGGCCCGCGCTGAAACCGGCACCGGCGAAACGCCAGTGCCGGCCTTGCTTTTCGGTTGCGCGCGCGTCAGCGCCGCGCGAAGGCGCCGCCCGGCGCGTCGCTTTCCTTGCCGATCAGCGCATCGACGCTGATCGCACCGCCGCCCGCCGCGGAAATGTAGAGACAGGCAAAGCAGAACAGGATCGCCGCGGTGCCGCCGTTGAGCAACGGCAGGACCACGGGCGTACCGGTCTTCATCATGTGGCCCATGAAGTAGGCGAACGCCATTTCACCGGAGAGGATGAACGCTGTGAGGCGGGTAAACAGGCCGAGCATCAACGTTGCGCCAAGCACGAGCTCAAGCGCGCCGGCCACATAGATCAGCGGTGGGATGTCAGCGAAGTAGGGGAGCACCGGGAACTTGAACAGCTTGGCGACACCGTACTGGAACAACAGCAGTCCGGTGACGAAGCGAAACAGGCTCAAGAGAACCGGTTGAAAGCGGGTGAGATAGGGAAAGTTCATTGGTTTGTGCCCTCCATCCAATGCTGCGACTAGGATCGCATTCGGTTTCGTCCTGCAAGCTGCGCCAGGTCAATTCGCGCTGACATTTTTGTCATGTCGGACAAAACACCGCAGGCTGTGGTTTCAGCCGCACACAATTCGCAATTTTTGAGCGTAAACTCGGTGCGTCTGTCCGTAGTTTCCCGGTAACACCAGCGAAGTCAGGTTACCTCCGGGAGACCTAGCGCCGCAAGGCCGGAACAACCAGAAATGGAATCATCCCGAGGACAACGCTCGCAAGTGCGAAGGCCAGCAGCGCGTTGTAGCCGTGGGTGGCGTCGTGGATCAGGCCGCCGCTCCAGGAGCCGAAGGCCGAGCCCAGCCCGCTGCCGATCGAGATCGTGCCGTAGATGGTGCCGACCCGCTTGCCCTGAAAGATCCGCATCGCGGTCGCGCTGATCAGCGGACCGCGCGAGCCCATCATGCTGCCGAAGCAGACGACAAAGCCGGTCAGCAGAGGGATGTTCGGCGAGTACTGCAATAACCAGAGCAGGACGATGCCGATGATCGAGATCGCGTAGCTCAAGAGTACCGACGGCCGGCGCCCGATCAGGCCGTCGAGCGCGGATACACCCAGCATGCCGAACACCAGCACGACGCCGGAGAAGCCCCAGGCGGTCGCGGCCTGCAGCGGCGGGAATCCGGCATCGATCAGATAGGCCACGATCTGCGCGGCAATCGAATACATGCCGACGGCGGTGAAGAAGAAAGTCGAGAACAGCGCCCAGAAGGCGTGGTGACGCATCGCGCGCAGAAGCGTCCAGCCATTGTCGACGAAATCAGGGTCGGTCTTTTTCACGACATAAGGTGAGCCCCCAGCGAACAATCGCCACGGCAGCAGCGCCAGCGGCATCAGCAGGCCCAATACGGCAAAGCCGAACAGCTGGTAGGTGTCGCGCCAGCCGATGTGGTCGATCAGGAGCTGCGAGGCCGGCAGCAGCGCCAGCACGCCGCCGCCCATCGCCGAATACACCACCGACATTGCCGTCGGCAGGCGCGGCCCGAACCAGCGGCCGAGCAGGATCGAGTTCGGCACGATGCCGATGAAGGCAACGCCGATGCCGACGCAGAGGCCGATCGAGAGCTGGAACTGCCACAGATGCTGCGCGTGGGCCGCGATCAGGAACGCCGCGCCGAGCAGCAGCATGCCAAACGCATAGACGATGCGGGGTCCGGAATGATCGAAAAGGCGGCCGACAAAGGGGGCGGTGAGGCCGCTCGCGAGCCAGGTGAGCGAATACACCGAGACGATCTGCGCGCGGTCCCAGCCAAAGCTTTCCGAAATCGGCTTAAGGAAGACCGTAAAGCTGTCGCCGAGCCCGCGGCCGAGAACGGCCAGCGTGAAGCAGAGCGCGAGCACCGTGAGCGCGATGCGCACGGCGCCTTGTGGCGTAGCCGCCACGCCTTCCTTGCTCGCTTCCCTGATTGTTTTCTGATCCATTGCCCGTCAGGGAGCGCGCTTCGGCGCGCCCTGACAAGCATCAAAAGCTCATACGCCTATGCAGGCTTGAGCAGGACGTGCTTCTTCTTGCCGAAGGACAGCTTGATCACGCCTTCCGGCGTCAGATTGGCCGCCGATAGAACCATCTTCTCGTCGGTGACGGACTCGTCGTTGACGCGCAGGCCGCCGCCCTTGATCTGGCGGCGCGCTTCACCGTTGGAGGCGACGAGACCAGCCTTGACGAAAGCGTTCAGCACGCCGAGACCTGCCTCCAACTCGCCACGCGGAGTTTCCACCGTCGGCAGGCTTTCGGCGAGTGCGCCTTCCTCGAAGGTGCGGCGCGCCGTCTCGGCTGCTCCGTTCGCGGCGTCGCGGCCGTGCAGCAGCGCGGTCGCTTCCGTCGCGAGCACCTTCTTGGCTTCGTTGATCTCGGAGCCGCCGAGCGCTTCGAGCTTCCTGATTTCGCTCATCGGCAGCGTCGTGAACAGCTTCAGGAATTTGCCGACGTCGGCGTCCTCGGTGTTGCGCCAGTATTGCCAGAAATCGTAGGGGCTGAACTGGTCGGCGTTGAGCCACACCGCGCCTTGCGCGGTCTTGCCCATCTTGGCGCCGGAGGCGGTTGTCAGCAGCGGTGTCGTCAGCGCGAACAATTGGTGGGTGCCCATGCGGCGGCCGAGATCGACGCCCATGATGATGTTGCCCCACTGGTCCGATCCGCCCATCTGCAAATGGCAGCCGGTACGCTTGGCGAGTTCGACGAAGTCGTAGGCCTGGCAGACCATGTAGTTGAACTCGATGAAGCTCATCTCGTGCTCGCGCTCGAGGCGCAGACGCACGGAGTCCATGGTCAGCATGCGGTTGACCGAGAAGTGGCGGCCGACATCGCGCAGCATCTCGATCCAGTTCAGCTTGGTGAGCCACTCGGCATTGTCGAGCATGATGGCATCGCTCTTGCCATCGCCGTAAGTCAGCACCTTGGCGAACACGCCGCGGATCGATTCCTTGTTGGCCTCGATCTCGGCAATGGTGCGGATCGCGCGCGTCTCGTCCTTGCCGGAGGGATCGCCGACCATGGTGGTGCCGCCGCCCATCAGCGTGATCGGCTTGTTGCCGGACTGCTGCAGCCAGTGCAGCATCATCATGGTCAGGTAGTTGCCGATGTGCAGCGAGCGGGCGGTGCAATCGTAGCCGACATAGGCGGTCGCCTCGCCCTTGGCGGCGAGCGCGTCCAGCCCCTCGAAATCGGAGCACTGGTGGATGAATCCACGTTCCTGAAGCGTGTTGAGGAAATCCGATTTAAATGCAGTCATCTGTCGGCATGCCTGACAATTCTTGGTTTACTGTTTTGGGAGCAATTTAAGGGTCTTACCTGGGAACTCGATTGCTGCCCGCCATTTGGCGCTGTGGCATTATAAGATGTGTCCCTCTGGCACAAGATCGGCATGCCGGAGGGGGTGTTTGAGGACGCTGATCCCATGATGTTGACGGCACTCGGTTTGATGAGCGGCACCTCGCTGGACGGGGTGGATGTCGCGCTGATCGAAACCGACGGAAAACAGGTCAAGGCATTCGGACCATCAGGCTACCGGCCCTACAGCCCGGCCGAGCGCAATCTGCTGCGCCAGGCGCTGTCCGAGGCCGTGCATTTGTCACAGCGCGATGCCCGGCCGGGGATCCTGGCCGAGGCCGAGCGCGCGGTCACGCTGGCGCATGCCGAGGCGGTCGCCGCCTTCGTCGCCCAGAACCGGATGAAGCCGGAGGAAATCGACATCGTCGGGTTCCATGGCCAGACCGTATTGCACCGGCCTGAACGGCGGCTGACGGTGCAGATCGGCGATGCGCCCGCGCTGGCCAAGGCGATCCATATTCCTGTCATGCACGACTTCCGTGCCGCCGACGTCGAGGCCGGCGGGCAGGGCGCGCCGTTCGTGCCGGTTTACCACCGGGCGCTCGCCAATTTGCTGGCGCGCGAAGGGCCGATCGTCGTGGTCAATATCGGCGGCGTCTCCAACATCACCTATATCGATGGCAACGACACGCTGATCGCCTGCGACACCGGGCCCGGCAACGCGCTGCTCGACGATTTCATGTACCGCACCATGAACCAGGCGTTCGATACGGAAGGAAAGTTCGCTGCCCTCGGCAAGGTGGATGAAGCCTGGATCGCAAGAGCGCTGGAGCTGCCGTTCTTCGCAAGCCCACCGCCGAAATCGCTCGATCGGAACGACTTTGCCGCCTTGAAGCTCGGCGACGTGCTGCCAGCCGATGGCGCTGCGACGCTGACTGCCTTCACCACGGCCGCAATCGCCCGCATCGTTCCCTTGCTGCCGAGGCGGCCGCGCAGCTGGATCGTCTGCGGCGGCGGTGCCCGCAACCTCACCATGCTGCGCATGCTGCGGGAGCGGGTGGGAGCGGCCACTGTCGAAGCCGCCGAAGCGCTCGGCTGGGCCTCTGATGCCATCGAGGCCCAGGCGTTCGGCTTCCTCGCCGCCCGCGGCCTGAAGGGCCTGCCGCTATCCTATCCGGCCACCACGGGCGTACCGATGCCGATGACCGGCGGGGTGATCGCGCGGCCCTGATCGTATGGGTAGTTAATGCAATTGCATGGATCTTGACTAGTTCATGCAAATGCATCTATCTTGGCGGCAGTTTGCAACCAACCGCCGGGATCGTCGCCATGACCACTTCGCTCAAGCTCATCAGCCACAAGCTCTGTCCCTACGTGCAGCGCGCCGTGATCGCTCTGAAAGAGAAGGGCGTGCCGTTCGAGCGGATCGATATCGATCTCGCCAACAAGCCCGACTGGTTCCTGAAGCTCTCTCCGCTCGGCAAGGTGCCGGTGCTGGTCGTGACGACCGACGAGGGCGAGGTCGCGCTGTTCGAGAGCAATGTGATCTGCGAGTACATCGAGGAGACGCAAGGCGGCGCCAAGCTGCATCCCGCCGATCCGCTCAAGCGCGCCGAGCACCGGGCCTGGATGGAGTTCGGCTCGGCGATTCTTGGCGATCTCTGGGGACTCGAGACCACAACGGATCCCGCCACGTTCGAGAGCAAGCGGCAGGCGCTAGCGGCGAAATTCGCGCGCGTGGAAGCTGCGCTCGGTGCGGGCCCGTTCTTCGCAGGCGAGGCGTTCAGCCTGGTCGACGCCGTGTTCGCGCCGGTCTTCCGGTATTTCGATTTGTTCGACGAATTGACCGAGCACGGCATCTTCCGCGATGTGCCGAAGGTGCGAGCGTGGCGAGCGGAGCTTGCAAAACGTCCAAGCGTGCGTACCGCCGTCGGCGAGGACTATACGCAATTGCTGCGCGCCTTCCTGGTTCGCCACGACGCGCATCTGCTCAAGCTCGCGGCCTGAGCGCATCCCGGTGTCGCAATCTGTGGCCTGGCTGATGCTGGTTGTCGCCGGCGCGCTCGATGTCGGTTGGGCGATCTCGATGAAATATGCGGAAGGCTACACGCGCGTGGGTTGGAGCATCGTCTCGCTGCTGCTGCTCGCGGCGTTTGTCTTTCTGCTCGGGCGTGCCTTGAAGGTGCTCGAAGTCGGCGTCGCCTACTCGGTGTGGACCGGCATCGGCGCTGCCGGCACCTTCGTGATGGGCGTCGTGCTGTTCGGCGAGACCTTGAGCGCGATGAAGCTTGCGGGCATCGCGCTCGTCTTGATGGGGATCGTCGCGCTCAAGCTGGCTTGAGCGCGCGTCCTCAGCGCACGTTCGCCAGGCGCATGTCGAGATAGGCCGTGATGGTTTCCATCAGCGGCTCGAGCTTGGCGTCGAAGAAATGGTTGGCGCCGGGGATGACCTGCTGGTCGATCACGATGCCCTTCTGCGTCTTCAGCTTCTCGACCAGCGTGTTGACGTCCTTCGGCGGCACCACCGCATCCTTTTCACCGTGGACAATAAGTCCCGAGGACGGGCAGGGCGCGAGGAACGAGAAGTCGTAGAGGTTGGCCGGCGGCGCGATCGAGATGAACCCTTCGACCTCGGGGCGGCGCATCAGGAGCTGCATGCCGATCCAGGCGCCGAAGGAGAAGCCGGCGACCCAGCAGGCGCGCGCTTCGGGATTGATGGTCTGCGCCCAGTCGAGCGCTGCCGCCGCATCCGACAATTCGCCGGTGCCGTGGTCGAACGAGCCCTGGCTGCGGCCGACACCGCGGAAGTTGAAGCGCAGCACCGAGAAGCCGCGATGCGCAAAGGCGTAGTAGCACTGATACACGATCTGATGATTCATCGTGCCGTGAAACTGAGGATGCGGATGCAGGATCATCGCGATCGGCGCGTTCTTCTGCTTGGCCGGGTGATAGCGGCCTTCGAGACGGCCGGCGGGGCCAGTGAAAATAACTTCAGGCATGGATGATCTCTTGATTGATCTCTGGAAGACGGTCTTCAGCAATCAACCGATTGTGGCCTTCATCGACGGCGACACCGACGAAAGCACGAATGGAAGGATGAGAAGGCGTGCGCCTCGCGGTGATGCGCAGACGGCGCGCGGTGACTTGACGGTGCGCGTTCTAACATAGGCTGCGGGGCAAAAAGCAAGCATCTTCGACATCTGGCAATGCACTCAAGATGTTAGCTGCTCGTCGAGGCGTCATTGCAAAGCCCGGGTCCGGAATCACGGTTGCCAAGCACGCGGACGTGGCCCATCTCGGGCTGGAGGCGGTCTGAACAGGCTGCAGAGGTAGGTAATATATTACTCGATGCCAAGCCGCGTTTATCTCGACTGGAATGCCACAACCCCCCTGCGCCCCGAGGCGCGTGCGGCGATGCTGGCCGCTTACGAGCTGATCGGCAATCCGTCCTCGGTCCATGCCGAGGGGCGGGAGGCGCGGCGGTTGGTCGAGGATGCCCGTGCCTCGCTGGCGACGGCCGTGGGCGGGTTGCCGCGGAACGTGGTCTTCACGTCGGCTGGAACCGAGGCCAACGCGCTGGCGCTGTCGCCGGGCCTGCGCGGCCGATCGGGCGAGCCTGTGCGGCGGCTCCTGGTGTCCGCGGTCGAGCACGCGTCCGTACTCGCTGGCGGCCGGTTTCCGGCAGAGAGCATCAGCCAGATTCGGGTCACCCGCTCCGGCCTGGTCGATCTCGACCATCTGCGAGAGCTACTTGCCGGTGGCCCGCCGGCGCTCGTTTCCATCATGGCGGCCAACAATGAAACGGGTGCCATGCACCCGGTCGTCGAGGCAGCGCGGATCGTTCACGAGGCGGGTGGCCTACTGCACGTCGATGCGATCCAGGCGCTAGGGAAAATTGCGTTCAATATTAACGCGGTAGGCGCGGACCTTGCGACCTTTTCTGCGCACAAGATCGGCGGCCCCAAAGGCGTCGGCGCGCTGGTCACAGCCGAGGGGCTTGCCGGATTGGAGCCGGTGCTGCGCGGCGGCGGGCAGGAGCTCGGCCGGCGGGCAGGAACCGAGAATGTCCCAGGGATCGCCGGCTTTGGAGCTGCCGTGACAGCTGCCCTTCAGGCTCTGCCGGAGGATGCGGAACGAATGGCAAGCCTCAGAAATAGCTTGGAAAATGGAATTCGATCGATTGCCCAGGCGACGATCTTCGCAGACGATGTTGAGCGGTTACCAAATACCGTTCTATTCACCGCGACCGGTCTGAAGGCCGAGACTATCGTCATCGGCTTCGACCTCGAAGGAGTGGCCGTATCTTCCGGTTCGGCCTGTTCCTCAGGTAAGGTCCAGCCGTCCCACGTGCTCTCGGCGATGGGGTACGGTGCCACCGTAGCCCAGGGAGCGGTGCGCCTCAGTCTGGGCTGGTCCACGGAAGCGGAGGACATCAACAGGGCGTTAGAGGCTTGGCGAAAGCTCGGTAATACCCTACTTAGAGCCTAAGCGACGAAACACGGCTTGAACGGTTCTAAGCCCGTGCTTTCTGCCAAAAAACATCGTAATATTCGTTCGAGTTTGATCCACCGCGGTCCTTGAAACCGCGAGCGGAGGATAGAATGCCAGCCGTCCAAGAGACGGTCGAGCGCGTCAAGCGCATCGACGTCGACCAGTATCGTTATGGGTTTGAGACCCAGATCGAGTCCGACAAGGCCCCGAAGGGGCTGTCCGAAGACACCGTCAGGTTCATCTCCGAGAAGAAGAACGAGCCCGCCTGGATGCTCCAGTGGCGGCTTGAGGCTTACAGGCGCTGGCTGACCATGACCGAGCCGACCTGGGCCCGCGTCGACTATCCCAGGATCGATTTCCAGGACCTCTATTACTACGCGGCGCCGAAGCCGAAGAAGACGGTCACCTCGCTCGACGAGATCGATCCGGAGATCCTGAAGACCTACGAGAAGCTCGGCATCCCCTTGCGGGAGGTCGCCATGCTCGAAGGCGTCGAGCCGAAGCCCGGCGAGGAAGATCCGGCGCGCCGCAAGATCGCGGTCGATGCTGTCTTCGATTCGGTTTCGGTCGCGACCACGTTCAAGGCGGAGCTCAAGAAGGCCGGCGTGATCTTCATGCCGATCTCGGAGGCGATCCGCGAGCACCCTGAATTGGTGCAGAAGTATCTGGGCTCGGTGGTGCCGACCTCGGACAATTACTACGCGACGCTGAACTCGGCGGTGTTTTCCGACGGCTCGTTCGTCTACGTGCCGCCCGGCGTGCGCTGCCCGATGGAGCTGTCGACCTATTTCCGCATCAACGAGCGCAACACCGGCCAGTTCGAGCGCACGCTGATCATCGCCGACAAGGGCTCCTACGTTTCCTATCTCGAAGGCTGCACCGCGCCGCAGCGCGACGAGAACCAGTTGCATGCCGCCGTGGTCGAACTCGTCGCGCATGACGATGCCGAGATCAAATATTCGACGGTGCAGAACTGGTATCCCGGCAACTCGGAAGGCAAGGGCGGCATCTACAATTTCGTCACCAAGCGTGGCGACTGCCGCGGCAACAACTCCAAGATCTCCTGGACCCAGGTCGAGACCGGTTCGGCGATCACCTGGAAATATCCGAGCTGCATCCTGCGCGGTGACAATTCGCGCGGCGAGTTCTACTCGATCGCGATCTCGAACGGCTTCCAGCAGGTCGATTCGGGCACCAAGATGATTCATCTCGGCAAGAACACGTCGAGCCGCATCATCTCCAAGGGCATCGCCGCCGGCAAGTCGCAGAACACTTATCGCGGCCTCGTCACCGCGCACCGCAAGGCGACCGGCGCGCGCAACTTCACCGCCTGCGATTCGCTGCTGATCGGCGACAAATGCGGCGCGCATACCGTGCCGTACATCGAGGCCAAGAACTCCTCGGCGACGTTCGAGCACGAGGCGACGACCTCGAAGATCTCCGAGGACGTGCTGTTCTACTGCATCCAGCGCGGTCTTTCGCAGGAAGAGGCGGTCGGCCTCGTCGTCAACGGCTTCGTCAAGGACGTGCTGCAGCAATTGCCGATGGAATTCGCGGTGGAAGCGCAGAAGCTGATCTCGATCTCGCTTGAAGGGTCGGTCGGTTAATTGCCGACCCTCGCGGTGCGCACCTCGCGCCCCAACATCATCTGAATAAACTGGATACCAAGATGGCTTTGCTTGAAGTGAAAAACCTCAAGGTTCGTGTCGAGGAGCGTGAGATCCTCCATGGGCTGACGCTGACCGTGAACGAGGGCGAGATCCACGCGATCATGGGGCCGAACGGCTCCGGCAAGTCGACGCTCTCGCATGTCATCGCCGGCAAGCCCGGCTATGAGGTCACCGACGGCCAGATCCTGTTCAGGGGCGAGGACCTGCTGGAGATGTCGCCGGATATCCGCGCCGCCAAGGGTGTGTTCCTGGCGTTCCAGTATCCGGTCGAGATCCCGGGCGTCGCCACCATGACCTTCCTGCGCACGGCGCTGAATGCGCAGCGCAAGGCGCGCGGCGAGAGCGAATATTCCACGCCGGATTTTCTCAAGAAAGTCCGCGAAGTCTCGAAGTCGCTGAACATCCCGCAGGACATGCTCAAGCGCGGCGTCAATGTCGGCTTCTCCGGCGGCGAGAAGAAGCGCAACGAGGTTCTGCAGATGGCACTGTTCGAGCCGAGCCTGTGCATTCTCGACGAGATGGATTCGGGCCTCGACATCGACGCGCTGCGCATTGCGGCTGATGGCGTCAATGCGCTGCATTCGCCCAAGCGCGCGATGGTCGTCATCACCCACTATCAACGGCTGCTGAACTACATCGTGCCCGACATCGTGCACGTGATGTCGAAGGGCCGTGTCGTGAAGAGCGGCGGCAAGGAACTGGCGCTGGAGCTGGAAGCGTCCGGCTACGCCCAGTTCGAGGACGCTGCGTAAGGAATTTTGCGATGAACGTTGCTGTGGCAAAGACCGGGAACGGCCGCGCGGTGAGCGATCTCTTCGTCAGCGCTAGAGGCCGCCTGCCGGGTTCGCCGTCCGTGATCGCGGCGCGCCGCGAGGCGTTCGAGACCTATGAGCGTCTCGGTCTGCCGCACCGCCGGATCGAGGAATGGAAATACACCGACCTGCGCGCGCTGGTTGGCGAGGTGCTGCCGCTGGCAGCCGCACCTGATGCAGCTGCGCTGAAGCGCGCTGCGGATGCCGTGAAGGCGCACGCGATCGCCGGCGCCCGCAAGCTGGTGCTGGTTGACGGCGTGTTCGCGGCCGATCTCTCCGACGTCAAGGCGCTGAGCGCCGAGGCGGGCTTCAAGACACTCCGCGAAGTGCTGGAGCAGGATGCTGGTCTGCTGAAGACCGCAGCCACCGATGCCATGATCGCGCTGAATGCGGCGATGGCGACCGATGGCGTCGTGCTGTCGATTGCCGACGGTGCGCAGCTGTCCGCACCGATCCAGATCCTCCACATCGCGACCGCGGCCTCGGCGACGGCCTTTACCCGCTCGCAGGTCGCGATCGGGAAGGGCGCTCGTGCAACCATCGTCGAGAGCTTCGTTGCGGCAGGTAGCAAGGCCTACCAGGTCAACGACGCCGTGATCGTCACGGTCGGCGACGATTCCAACGTCGCGCATATCCGCCTGATGGACGACGCGCCTGATGCGATGAACGTGTCGTCGCACTTCGTCACCATCGGTGCGAATGTAAAATTCAACTTCTTCAACATGACGACTGGCGCGGCTGTCAGTCGCCTGCAGGGTTTCATCACGCTGGCGGGCGAGAACAGCGAGCTCTCGGCCAACGGCGTCAATCTGCTGCAGAAGACCGAGCACGGCGACACCACGCTGGTGGTGGACCACGCCGTGCCGAATTGCGTCAGCCGCGAAGTGTTCCGTGCGGTGATCGACGATCGCGCCCATTCGGTGTTCCAGGGCCGCATCATCGTCCGTCCCGACGCGCAGAAGACCGACGGCAAGATGATGACGCGCGCGTTGCTGCTCTCGGACGAAGCCGAAGCTGACAACAAGCCCGAGCTTGAGATCTTTGCCGACGACGTCTCCTGCGGCCACGGCGCCACCGCGGGCGCGCTGGACGACAGTCTGCTGTTCTATCTGAAGGCCCGTGGCCTGCCCGAGAAGCAGGCCCAGGCGCTGCTGATCCAGGCCTTCGTCGGCGAGGCGATCGAGCAGATCGCCGCTGATGATCTTCGCGAGCATGTGATCGGCATTGCCGAGCGCTGGCTGGAGCGCCGGTCATGAGCACGCATCCCGCAGTCAAGAACGGCGCATATGACGTCGCCCGCGTGCGCCAGGATTTTCCGGCGCTCGCCATGCAGGTCTACGGCAAGCCGCTGGTCTATCTCGACAACGCGGCGTCCGCGCAGAAGCCGAGCGCCGTGCTCGACCGGATGACGCAGGCCTACACTAGCGAATACGCCAACGTGCATCGCGGGCTGCACTACCTCGCCAACGCGGCGACGGAAGCCTATGAGGGCGGCCGCACCAAGGTCGCGCAGTTCATTAATGCACCCCGCACCGACGAAGTGATCTTCACCCGCAATGCGACCGAGGCGATCAATCTGGTCGCGTCGTCCTGGGGCGGGCCGAACATCAAAGAGGGCGACGAGATCGTCATCTCGATCATGGAGCACCACTCCAACATCGTTCCTTGGCATTTCCTAAGGGAACGTCAGGGTGCGGTGATCAAGTGGGCGCCGGTCGACGACGAAGGTAATTTCCTCATCGACGAGTTCGAGAAGCTGCTGACGTCGAAGACCAAGCTGGTCGCGATCACGCAGATGTCGAATGCGCTCGGCACCATCGTGCCGGTCAAGGATGTCGTGAAGATCGCCCATGCCCGCGGCATTCCCGTGCTGGTCGACGGCAGCCAGGGCGCGGTGCATCTGCCGGTCGACGTTCAGGACATCGGCTGCGACTTCTACGTCTTTACCGGCCACAAGGTGTACGGCCCAACTGGCATCGGCGTGCTCTGGGCCAAGTACGACCACCTCGTCGCGATGCGCCCTTACAATGGTGGCGGCGAGATGATCCGCGAGGTTTCCCGTGAGTTCGTCACCTATGGCGATCCCCCGCACAAGTTCGAGGCCGGCACGCCCGCGATCGTCGAGGCCGTCGGCCTTGGCGCCGCCATCGACTACGTCAATTCGATTGGCAAGGAGCGCATCGCCGCGCACGAGGCCGATCTCACGGCCTACGCCCAGGAGCGCTTGCGCGAGATCAACTCGCTGCGGCTGATCGGAACGGCCCGCGGCAAGGGGCCGGTGATCTCGTTCGAGCTCAAGGGCGCACATGCCCACGATGTCGCCACCGTGATCGACCGCCAGGGCATCGCGGTCCGCGCCGGCACCCATTGCGTGATGCCGCTTTTAGAGCGGTTCAACGTCACGGCCACCTGCCGGGCCTCGTTCGGCATGTATAATACGCGGGAAGAAGTCGATCATCTGGCACAGGCGCTGCTCAAGGCGCGGGATTTGTTCGCATGAGTGACACGGCCGAAATCAAAGCTAGTCCAATGGAGACCCTCTCGGCGTTGCCGCCGGAGGAGACCGAGCGTCTCACCACCGAGATCATTGCGGGCCTCAAGACTGTGTTCGATCCGGAAATCCCGGCGGACATCTACGAACTCGGCCTGATCTACAAGGTCGAGATCAAGGACGATCGTTCAGTGGACGTGAAGATGACGCTGACGACGCCGAACTGCCCGGCCGCCGGCGAGCTGCCGACCATGGTCGAGAACGCCGTTGCCAGCGTCCCCGGCGTCGGCGTGGTCGACGTCAAGGTCGTTTGGGAGCCGGCCTGGACGCCAGAACGCATGAGCGACGAGGCCCGCCTCGTGCTCAACATGTGGTGACGCGTAACTCTGACATTGAATTTGCTCCGCAACGGACCACATCACTGACATGACACAGATTTCGTCCGGCTCGACACCAGCATCCACGCCGAAGCCCCGGCGGCCCCGCCCGCAGGTGATGCGGCTGACCGATGCCGCCGCCCAGCGCATCACGGAGCTGACCCAGCGTGCGGACTCCGAGATCGTGGGCTTGCGCGTCGGCGTGAAGAACGGCGGCTGCGCCGGCCAGTCCTACACGGTCGAATACGCCCATGACATTCGCCCGACCGACGAGGTCGTCGAGGACAAGGGCGTCAAGATCCTGGTCGATCCCAAGGCCGTGCTGTTCCTGCTCGGCACCGAGATGGACTACAAGGCCGACAAGATGCAGGCCCAGTTCGTCTTCAACAACCCCAACCAGATCTCCGCCTGCGGCTGCGGCGAGTCGGTCGAGCTGCGCCCGGCCAAGATCGACGGGTAGGGCCGACTTTCGCAAAGCCCACCGCCGTCGTCCTGGCGAAAGCCAGGACCCATACCGCGTGATCTCTCGGTGGGTGCGGTGCCAGTACCGACAGTCTTCGCTAAACTCCTCGCTGTGGTAATGGGTCCTGGCTTTCGCCAGGACGACCATGAGGAGCCATACGGGCCATGGACCGCGAATTCCTGATCGACCTGTTTTCCGGTTTCGGCCCTGTGACCATCCGGAAGATGTTCTCCGGTCACGGCATCTCCGCCGACGGCATCAATTTCGCACTGTCTCTCCGTGCCGGCCTGTTCTTCCGCGCCGACGAAGTGACGATCCCGGACTTCGAGGCGGAAGGCTCAAAGCCATTCCAGTACTCGACCCGCGCCAAGACAGTGCTGGTGAACTCCTACTGGGAGCTGCCGGCACGCCTGTTCGACGATTCCGAGGAGTTTGCGCAATGGGCGAGGGCGGCCCTCGCCGCCGCCCAGCGCGCCAAAGTGAAGAAGCGGCCCAAGAAAGCTACAGTGAACAAAGCTACGGTGAAGAAAGCTGCGGCGAAGAAGGTTGCAAGCAAATCCAGCAAGCCTGCGAAAACGCCGACCAAAAGCCCGCGTTACGAAGGCGCGTGAAGCGAAAGGCCTAAAGCGCGATGAGATTGGGATGAATCGTCATCGCGCTTTAGGTTGTTGTTTGAGCGTGATCAAAACCGCTGCGCACTTTTCCGGATCATGCTTTAGGTTCAATCCGCGCCCTTGGTCAGGCCAACTCGCATATCCTTCGCCACGAACACGCAGGTGCCGTCGGCGATCACACGCCCATCTGCAATCCCGAGCACCAGCTTGCCGCGCCGGACCATGCGCATGGCGACCTCGTAGCGCACCGATCGCGTGTCCGGCGTGACGGCACCCGTCACCTCGACCTCACCGACGCCGATGGCGCGGCCCTTGCCCGGTGACCCCGACCAGCCAAGCCAGTAGCCGATCATCTGCCACATCGCATCCAGGCCGAGGCTTCCCGGCATTATTGCGTCGCCGTGATAATGGCAGCCGAAGAACCACTGGTCCGGCACGATGTCGAGCTCGCCGACGATGTGGCCCTTGCCGAACTCACCGCCGTCCAGGCTGATCTCGGTGATGCGATCCATCATCAGCATCGGCGGTGCCGGCAATTGTGCATTGCCCGGGCCGAAATAGCCGCCTTCGCTCGATCTCAGCAGCTCGTCCCTGGTGTAGGACGGCTGCGGCGTGTGAAAATCATGCGGATTTGGCAAGGCGGCAGAACCTCTGTAGACGCGCGGTCAGGTGCACGGGGGCAACGAAACTGCCTCAGATGTCGTCCGTCCCGGGGTAATGTCAAGCGCGCAAGGCGCTTCCGCCCGCCCTGTCAGGTCGCGGATGTCGTCAGACCGACGCGCAGGTCCCTGGCAACATAGACGCAGGCCTCGTCGGCAAGCACGCGTCCGTCCGCGACGCCCAGGGCCAGCCTGCCGCGCTTCACCTGGCGCATCGCAACCTCGTAGCGCACGCATTTGACATCAGGTGTGATCTGCCCCCTGAACTTGACCGCACCGACGCCGAGGGCCCGGATCGTCCCGGGTGAGCCCGACCAGGCAAGCCAGTAGCCGACCATCTGCCACAGCGCGTCCAGGCTGAGGCAACCCGGCATCACGGGGTCGTCGGGGAAGTGGCATTCGAAGAACCAGAGCTTGGCCGTTACATCCAGCTCGGACACGATATGGCCTTTGCCGAAGTCGCCGCGGTCGAGGCTGATCTCGGGGATGCGATCCATCAGCAGCATCGGCGGTGCGGGCAATTGCGCGTTGCCCGGGCCGAAAAAGCCGCCGTCGCTGGCCTTGAGCAGGTCGAGCCCGGTGTAGGAGGATTGCGGCGTGTGAAAGTCGTGCGGATTGGGCAAGACGCTGGCCTTTCGATCGCGATCGGTCGAGAGTCGGTGCAGCTGACGTGCTCGACGTGTCACTCAGGCCTATTACGGCTGCATGAACATGAGATGTCGCTGGCGCGACCGGTGGCGTCAGGCCACCCGGTTGTGGGTCTCGACCGCGTATTCCGGATCGACTTCGCAGATCACACGGTTACGCCCGTTGCGCTTGGCAGCGTAGAGGCAGGCATCCGCACGTTCGATCAGCGCGTCGGTGTCATCGCCCTGCTTCAGCATGGAGACACCGACCGAGATGGTGACGCGGCCGAGGATCTCGCCGGTCGACTTCTTCTTCAATTCCTTCGCCATCACGGCGCGCCGGATATGGTCTGCGACGGTCAGCGCCTGGCGCAACGCCGTATTGGGCAGCACCACGGCGAATTCCTCGCCACCATAACGTGCGGTGATGTCCTGGCCCTTGATGGTCTGCTTCAGCGACAGGCCGACGAGCCGGAGCACCTGATCGCCGGTGAGATGGCCGTAGGAATCGTTGAACGACTTGAAATGGTCGATGTCGAACAACAGCAACGACAGCGGCTCGCCGCTCGCGAGCGCACTTTGCACCGCCGTGCCGATCATGCGATCGAAATATTTGCGGTTGCCGAGGCCCGTCAGCGGATCGGTCAGGCTCTCGGCGCGGATGGCCTCCAGGCTCTGCTGGAGATTGCTGATCTCGCTCTTCGAGAGTGTCAGCCGGTCTTCCAGTGCCTTGTTGGTCTCGCGCATCTCGCTGGTCGAACGCAGCAGCGTTTCGACGATCGACTTGATCTGCTCGCGGCTCTTGGCCGAGGACAGCTGCTCGGTAGCGCCCGACAGGCTGGCGTCGTAGGAGCCGGTCATGCCGAGGGCGTTGCCCAGCACCCTCATCACGTCGTCGATCTCGCCGATGACACGCGCACCGACCTTGTCGATGCGGTCGGTCGTTTTGATGTGGGAGAGATATGTATCGTAGATCTGCTCGAGATCGGCTTCGCTCAGCTTGCCGTTGCGCGCCAGCGTCTCGTTGATGATCTTGTTGAGCGGTGCGTTGTAGCCGGTCGCGTAGACGTACCAGATCTCGTAGTTGCGGGGAATCGCGGTCTGCTTCAGCGATCGGATCTGACCGAGCGCCACCTCGGCGAACGCCATCGTGCGTTCGTGTTCATCGAGCACCTTGACCACAGAACATACCCCACAACGGTCCGTGCGCCACAGGCCGCAGCAATGCTTAAATTATGTTCGTAGGCTAACGGCCGATTGTGAACGGCCAGTAAATATACGGGCGAAACTGCATCATAAAAAGTGTCGCGGTGAGCTTACTCAACCGCGACATGGAACGCGCCGCGCCTCAGGCGCCGGCGGGGGAGCGAACCGGTCGCAACAGAAACGCCGGGAGATGCGAGTGATCGCCGGGCTCGGTGTCGGGCTCGCGCTGGCGGCGCGGTTCGGGGCGGCCGATCGACGGTACGTGCGAGTTACTGGCCTGCTGGCGCGAACCATGACGCGGCTCGGACGATTGCCGGGCTTCGCGCGGGGGCCTTGCCTCGCGTGCCGGCCGTGCTTCGCGAGCAGGCCGTGCTTCGGCAGCCGACATGGCATCCGGCGAAGGCGTCGCCTCGGAAGAGTGTCGCGCCTCGCGCGGCTCGTGGCTGCGCTCACGATCGCGGCCACGCTGCGGCTTGCCGCGTCCGCCGCGGGAACGGTCACGATCGCGTCCACGCGACTCGCGCGGTCGGTCGCTCTGCTCACCCGAAGCCGCATGCACCGTGTAGTCGCCTTCGGCGCGGGGAATGTTCTGGCCGATCAGCTTTTCGATCGCGACCATGGATTTCTGGTCGAGCGGCGTCACGATCGAGATCGCGGTGCCGGTACGGCCTGCACGGCCGGTACGACCGACGCGATGAACGTAATCGTCGGGATGGTGGGGAACGTCGAAATTGAAGACGTGGCTGACCTCGGGAATGTCGAGGCCGCGAGCTGCGACGTCGGAGGCGACCAGCAGCGGCAGCTCGCCCTTGCGGAACTGTTCGAGTGCCGCCATGCGGGCCGGCTGATCCATGTCACCATGCAGCGCGCCGACGCTGAAGCCGTGCTTCTGCAGTGATTTGTGAACGATCGCGACCTCCCGCTTGCGATTGCAGAAGATGATCGCGTTCTTGAGGTCCTTGGCCTCGCGCAGCAGGCGACGAAGCAGCTCGCGCTTTTCGTGCGCCTCGCGTCCCGCGGGGACCTGCGACTGCGTGACGGTGACGGCGGTGGTGGCTGGCTTGGAGACCTCAACCTTCTGCGGATTGTGCAGGAAGGTCTCGGTGATGCGCCGGATTTCCGGCGGCATGGTCGCGGTGAAGAACAGGGTCTGCCGCGTGAAGGGAACGAGCTTGCAGATGCGCTCGATGTCCGGGATGAAGCCCATGTCCAGCATGCGGTCGGCTTCGTCGATAACGAGCAGCTCGACGCCGGTGAGCAACAGGCCGCCCCGCTCGGTGTGGTCGAGCAGCCGGCCCGGTGTGGCGATCAGCACGTCGACGCCGCGCGTCAGCTTGGCATCCTGGTCGCCGAAGGAGACGCCGCCGATTAAGAGGGCGACGTTGAGTTTCTGGCCGGCACCGTAGCGGTCGAAGTTTTCCTTCACTTGCGCTGCGAGCTCGCGGGTCGGCTCCAGGATCAGCGTGCGCGGCATGCGTGCGCGGGCGCGACCCTTTTCGAGGATGGTGAGCATCGGCAGCACGAAGGCCGCGGTCTTGCCGGTGCCGGTCTGGGCGATGCCGAGCACATCCTTGCGTGCGAGGACGTGGGGAATCGCCTGTTCCTGAATGGGGGTGGGAGTAGTGTAACCGGTGGCCGCCACTGCGGCGAGGACTTTTTCGGACAGTCCGAGATTGGAAAAGGACATTGAGCCTCTGGTCGAAACCGCCGTTCGGAATCGAAGGTAAAAAGGCTGTCGCGCTCCACCCCGAAACGGCGCGCTCTCAAAGAAGCTGGGGGTGCTGACTCACGCGAACAAAGCGCCAGGCTCAGGAATCGCTTTTCGATCTGAACCGCGTCGACCCGGAACATAGGGCGGAATCGGCCAAAGTCAATGGAGCAGGCGCGGGAAGATCCTAAAAACCCTCAGGTTTTTGCCCCAAATCATGGGCTCGGCTCGGCTTTTCGGCTGCAGTGGCCAGGCGGGTGGTTAACGCGCTCCTGCAACCCGAGCCCGGAAATCGCCCGGCGCCATGCCATAGGCCGCGTTGAAGACCCGGTAATAGGTTGCCAGGCTCTCGAAACCGCAGGCGGTAGCGATATCGGCGATCAGCCGCTCCGGCGCCTCGCGCATCAGGCGGCGGCTTTGCTTCAGCCGCTCCTCCGTCACGGTCTGCGAGAAGCTGCGCTCGGCGACCTCGAACAGCATGTGCAGATGGCGCACGGAGACGCCGAGCTGGTCGGCCACCCGCGTTGGCGCCAGATCGGGGTCTTGCAAATGGCGCGCGATCAGGCGTCGCGCCAGTGACAGGCGGGCGGTCCGGAGCGCGGCCTGTCCGCGCCGGCTGCCCGGCCTGACAATGCCGCGCTCGATCAATGCCAGATGGCCTAGCGCCTGCACCAGCGAGGCGGCGACAGGTGAGCCATCAGTCACTGCTGCCTCACAGGTGTCGGCAAAGCAGGCGTCGAGCAGGGGTGCCAACGTGGCATCGCCAAAGACCTTGGGCGCAAGATCGCGCATGCGCCTGTCCTGCGTTGCGAGGCCGCTGACGGGGATCTTCACGATCCGCAGGTGGAAACCGAAATTGCCCAGTGGCCGAGTGCGGTAAGGAAGATCGGTATGGCTGGTGGCGAAGCCGCCATTGGCGATCGCGAAATCGCTGGACCGCATGCCGCCGAACCAGCTGCCGCCGCCAAGCTGCTGGTAGACACAGATGCTGTCGCCAGGCGCGTGGCTGATATCAGACAGGCTCCGTTCGACGGCATAAGGCGAGGCCTTCAGCTCGACAAGACCGCCGTTGCCGACCTGACTCAGCGAGAATTCCCCGCAAAACCCAGCGCGCAGTTCGCGTTCGAGCTCCGCCGTGACCCCGAACAGCCCTTTGGCGCGGACCTCGCGCCAATAGTCGAAGCGATCATGAGGTTCGACTTCGTCGGTACACCAGCGATACACGGCAGCCCCGCTTGCCCGCAATTGCCCTACAAAGAGCAGATTCCGGCGGAATCTGCCATAGGCCAAGATGATGGAACCGCCGGAGGGGACAGGTTGAACCGCCGCTGCGGCTGGGCCGACTATCACAGCAAAGGCGCAGGGGCTCGCAAGGAGCCACCGGGGAGCCGTTCTGCAACGGGAATGTTACGATGACGCGTCGGTTCTTCAGACTTCTGGCAGCCCTTGGCATGGCGGCGAGCCTCTGCGGTGTCGCAAGCGCCGCCCATGCCGAGAAGCGCGTTGCGCTGGTCATCGGCAACAATGACTACAAGAACGTGCCGAAGCTCCTGAAGGCCGTCAACGACGCCCGCACCATGGGCGACACGCTGAAGCAGCTCGGCTTCCAGGTGATGGTCGCCGAGAACCAGACCCGTCAGCAATTCGCCGAGACGCTGCTGGCCTTCGACCGCGCGATCGAACCGGGCGACACCGCGTTCTTCTTCTATGCCGGCCACGGATTCGAGATCGCGGGCCAGAACTACCTGCTGCCGACCGACGTGCCGGCGGCGACCGAAGGCCAGGAAGAGCTGGTGCGCGACGCCTCCATTCTCGCCGATCGCGTCGTCGAGCGTCTCCAGAACAAGAAGGCGCGCACGTCGATCCTGGTGTTCGACGCCTGCCGCAACAATCCGTTCGAACGATCGGGCACGCGCGCGGTTGCCGGCGGCGGCGGGCTTGCCCCGATGACGCAATTGCCTGAAGGCGTATTCTCGGTGTTCTCGGCAGGCCCGCGCCAGACTGCGCTCGATCGTCTCTCCAACGACGATGCCAATCCCAATTCGGTGTTCACGCGCACCTTCGCCAGGGAACTGCTCCAGCCCGGCGAGAACCTCGTGCAGGTCGCGCAGCACACGCGCCGTCTGGTCAGCGAGATGGCCGACACCGTCAAGCACAAGCAGGTGCCTGTTTATTTCGACCAGATGGTCGACGACGTCTTCCTCAGCGGTGCCGCGAAGGATGCGGCGGCCGCAGCGGCACGGCCGGCCGATCCGCCGCCGCAGAAGGTTGCGGCGCTGCCGCCGGTCTCGGTGCCGCGCGTGCCGAAGGAGGAGACCACCAACGCGCCGATCGCGAGCTTCTCGCGCCACAATGGCGGCTGGAGCGTGACGTTTTCGTTCGCCGATCCGACGATCGGAATCTCCTGGCGCATGGCCGGCAGCGGCGATTTCCGCGAGACCGGATTTATCGACACGCTCGATCCGCGCACGCGCAAGCGGATGCCGAATCCGTCGATCGAGCTGCCGCCGGATGCGCAAGCCGGCACGATCGAGGTCCGTTACGTCGACGCGTCCGGCGACATGCAGGGCCCGTTCCCGATCAAGTTCGATCCTGAGGCAGCCCTGATCCGCGATCAGCGCAAGATCCTCGACATGACCGCGACGAGCTGGCTGTCGTTCCGCCAGTTCAATGGGCTCCTGGTTTATTATTCCCACCTGGTGTCGTACCGCTGCGCGATCCGCGAGGCGCGCATCGGCATCGACACGGCGGTGCCGGACAGGGTGCTGAAGCTGCCGCCTTGCGATCTCCGCGATCCCTCGGCCATCACGGCCGGCATGCTGCTCTACGAGAAACTGCCACCCGCGACGCAGTTCATGTCGGTCGAATTGACCTACCGTGACGGCAGCGTGTCGGAGGTCAAGAGTTTCCGCACGGCGAACCGCAGCAACAATTGAGCGTTTGCTCAAATTGAACATGCTCCTGACCCTCGCGGGCGCTACAATCGGTCGACACGGATCGATGATGCAGCGAGAGCCGGGTGATGGAAGCAGCCACGTCAGATCAAACTGCATCGCGCGTCCGAAGAGCCCGCTGCTGTATCGTTGGCGGCGGGCCGGCCGGCATGATGCTCGGCTATCTCCTGGGGCGCGCCGGCATCGATGTCGTGGTGCTGGAGAAGCACGCTGATTTCTTCCGCGACTTTCGCGGCGACACCGTGCATCCCTCGACGCTCCAGGTGATGGATGAGCTTGGTCTGATCGACGGTTTCCTCAAGCTGCCGCATCAGCGCCTGCAGAAGATGGACGGCCTGTTCGGCGGCACCAAGGTGCGGATCGCCGATCTCAGCCGGCTCGACACGAAGTACCCTTTCATCGCCTTCATGCCGCAATGGGATTTTCTCAATTTCCTGCGCGAGGCCGGCAAGCGCTTCGCTTCGCTCGAGGCACTGATGAGCACGGAGGCGGTCGATCTGATCCGCCACGGCGATGCCATCGCCGGCGTGCGCGCAAGGACGCCTGATGGCATCATCGACATCGAGGCCGATCTCACCATCGCCTGCGACGGCCGGCACTCGACGGTGCGCGAGCGCGCGGGCCTTGCCGTGAAGGAGATCGGGGCGCCGATCGACGTGTTGTGGTTTCGCGCCGGCCGCCGGCCGGACGAGACCGAGAATTTGTTCGCGCGCATCGAGCCCGGCAAGATGATGGTCACATTCGACCGCGGCGGCTACTGGCAGTGCGCCTACGTCATTGCCAAGGGACAATATGATGCGGTGAGGGCGAGGGGATTGCAGGCGCTGCTCGACGACGTCGTGCGCCTGGCGCCCGTCCTGAGGCACGGCATCGCCGACGTGAAGAGCTTCGACGACGTCAAGCTTCTCACTGTCGCGATCAACCGCCTCAGCCGCTGGACGCGGCCGGGCCTGCTCTGCATCGGCGACGCCGCGCATGCGATGTCGCCGATCGGCGGCGTCGGCGTCAATCTGGCCGTGCAGGATGCGGTTGCGGCCGCAAACCTGCTCGCAGACGGACTGACGCGCGGCTGTCCGTCCGAGCAAGAGCTCGATGCGATCAGGCGCCGACGCGAGTTCCCGGTGAGGATGACGCAGGCGATGCAGGTCGTCGTGCAGAACCGCATTATCAGCACGGCACTGAAGGGCGGTGATCGGCCGCTCGAGGTGCCGCTGCTGCTGCGCCTGATCTCGGCCTTGCCATGGCTTCAGGGCATTCCCGCGCGCTTTCTCGCGATCGGTGTCCGGCCCGAACACGTGCATTCGAGAGCTGCACCATCGTCCTAGTGCAGCAATTTAGTAGGGATAATGTCGCGTTAAATCTCTGCTTTCGCGTTGCGCGCGTGCAACAGCTCACGCGCATTCAAAGACCGCCATGGGCCAATCCGGCATCTTAACTTTCTTGATTCAAATTTGAGTAAGAACTGCGTGTGAGCGTGCGCCCATCAAAGGACACGGGGTGTACCATGCGTAACAAATTGATTGCCGCCTTCGCCTGCACGACCGCTCTGGTTTCGACGGGGGCAGCTTCCGCCGCCGATCTCGGCGCGCGTCCCTACACCAAGGCGCCCGCTTACATCGAACCGCTGTTCAACTGGACCGGCCTTTATGTCGGCGGCCACATCGGTGGCGCCTGGACCAACGAGCAGTTCATCAACAACGGCAATGGCGGCGGCTTCGGCGATCTCGTTCCGGGGCAGGGCTTCCGTCAGCGCAATTCGGGCGTCATGGGCGGCGCCCAGATCGGCTACAACTGGCAGGCCAACAACTACGTGTTCGGCGTGGAAGGCACGATCGCCGGCCTCGACAACAAGGGGACGGTTGTGAACAACGTGTTCGGAGCTGCCAGGGACGACATCTTCACCTGGCGTACGAACGTCCTCGCCACGGTCGTCGGCCGCGCTGGCTTTGCGGTGCAGAACAACCTGTTCTATTTCAAGGGCGGCTACGCCGGCGTCAACAATCGTCTCAACGTCAGCGACACGGTCGGACCGTTCACCGGAGCGGGCGGGCAGACTCACTGGGCCAACGGCTGGACCGTCGGTGCCGGCTGGGAATACGGCATCACCCGCAACTGGATCGTCGGCCTCGAGTACAATTATGCGGCCTTCGGCGGCCAGACCTATCAGCTCGGCGGCACCGCGGCCAACTACACCTTCGATGCCAAGCCGCGCGACATCCAGTGGGCTGTCGTTCGCGCCAGCTACAAGTTCGACGCGCCTGTGATCGCGCGCTACTGAGCAACAAACGACGAGCAGAAGAAAAGGTCACGACCAAATTAAAAGCCCCGGCTTCAACCGGGGCTTCTTTTTTATCTGCGCAAGCGCGTCGATTCGAAACGGCGTTTTGATGCGGCCGGGGTTTGCGTGCAGCGTCAGCTCAGTTTTATATGCACTCTCATGTGCAGATGAACGCAGTAGGTCAGTATCATTTGCCTGTTTTTGTAGCATTCGTGCAACGCATGGATGGAAAGTGAACGGACGTCCATCGCGAAGTACTGTTCCAGGTGGTCGCTCCCCGATTGCCCCGTTAGGATTTTGCAATTGGAGTTTATTGCATTGGGGATTGGACATGACGACACGCTTTCGGTGGGCTCTCGCTTCCGTTTCACTGGTCTTGACGGCGCTCACAGGGGCAGCATCTGCTGCTGACATGGCGCTCAAGGCACCTCCTGCACCTGCTGTTGTCCCCTATAGCTGGACTGGCTGCTACGTCGGTATTGAAGGTGGCGGATCCTGGGGACGCGATCGATCGGTCAGCAACGGTTCGAACAACGGCGTCGTCACTCCCACTGCTGGAGCGCTCAAGTCTGCCAGCGACATGAGCGGGGGCCTGGTCGGAGGCACGATCGGCTGCAACTACCAGCGGGATCGCTGGGTGTTCGGCATCGAGGGCGACGGATCGTGGTCGGGCCAAACCGGCAGCTCAAACCTGGTCAACCCGCCGTTTAATCCGAATTTCAGGGAGGATGTGTCACAAAGCTATATTGCGACGATCCGCGGCCGCGTCGGCTACACTATCACGCCGACGGTACTGATCTACGGCACCGCTGGCGGCGCCTTCGCTGATTTGAAAATCCGTGAGTTCGATCCCACCGCTGCTCCGGGAACGGGCGGCGCCATCGGGGCAACGGAGACACGGTCGTACGCGGGCTGGACTGCGGGCGCGGGCGTTGAGTGGGGTTTTGCGCCAAGCTGGTCGGCGAAGTTCGAATACCTCTATCTGGATCTTGGCAGCAAGGGCTTCTTCCAGACCACGGCGACGGGATGTTGTACGTTCCAGTCGACCCGTCTCACCGACAATATCGTGCGGGCCGGCATCAACTATCACTTCAACTGGGGACGTCCGGTCGTCGCGAAGTACTGATTTCCTCCCGCGTAACGAGACATGTGCAAAAGCCCCGGCATTCGCCGGGGCTTTTTTCATTGGCGCGATGGCGTTTCAGGCCATCACCGAGAATCCGCCATCAACCGGGATTGCGGTGCCCGTGACGAAGTTCGACGCCGACGAGGCGAGGAACACGGCGATGCCGGCGAAGTCGTCGATATCGCCCCAGCGCCCTGCGGGCGTGCGCGCGAGCACGCGCTCGTGCAGGCCCGACACCTGCTTGCGCGCACCGCGGGTGAGATCGGTGTCGATCCAGCCCGGCAGGATCGCATTGACCTGGATGTTGTCGGGCGCCCAGGCATTGGCGCAGGCACGCGTGTACTGCACGATGCCGCCCTTGCTCGCCGCGTAGGCGGTCGCGAAGCTCGCGCCGAAGATCGACATCATCGAGCCGATATTGATGACCTTGCCATTGCCCGAGGCCTTGAGCGCCGGATAGGCCAGCTTCGAGCAGATGAAGGCGCTGGTCAGGTTGGTGTCGATCACCTTGTTCCACTCGTCGAGCTCGAGCTCGTGCGGCGGCTTGCGGATGCTCATGCCGGCGTTGTTGATCAGGATGTCGATGCGGCCGAGCTCTTTGACCACGCGGTCGATCATCGCCGCCACGGCGGCCTTGTCGGTGACATCAGTGACGACGGATATCGCCTTCACGCCGCGCGCCTTGAGATCGGCGACGGCAGCGGCCGATTTGGTCTCGTTGCGACCGACCACAGCGATATCGGCGCCCGCATCGGCAAGCCCGTGCGCGAGGCCGAGTCCAATGCCGCCATTGCCTCCTGTGACGATCGCGACCTTGCCGCGGAGATCGAACCGGTTGGATGTCATGCTTTCACGTCCTGGTTTCTTCTATTGGTTGCTTTGCCAGATCAGCACCAGCCCGAAGCCTGCCATGGCCGCGCCATAGCCGGCCCATTGCAGCTGGTTGATCATGAAGCTCGATCGCGGCCAGGCGACGGTGCCCGTGCCTTGCCCGATCCAGAGCAGCCCGATAGCAAGAGCAAACAGGCCTGCGACAAGCAGAAATCTGCGCATGCATTCCTCCCATTGGACTGTTCTGTCGCGATCCACGGCGTCAACGACCGCCGCAGGCCACGAAAACTTCCCGCAAGACTAGCCGTAGCTTCGGTTCAGGTACAATGGCTGCGGATGCAAGGCCGCGGGAGGGACGCATGTCCGTGCGCAAGACGATCCTGATCACCACGGCCGTGGCCGCGCTGGCCGCGGCCTATGCCGTCATTCCGCGCCAGGCGGACCTGCGGTCGTTCGATCCCCCGGAGATGGCGCGGCTCGAGACCGCGATGTGGCGCGACTATTACGACAAGCGCTATGCCGCGTTGTTTTATCATCTCTACGCCTCGACCCGGACGCAGTTCGGCTTCTCGCCGTTCAGGAGCCTGCATATCGCGCTCAGCGCTGCCGAAGCCGCCCGGACGTTCCAGCCGACGCGGTCACGGCGGGACGCCGATGCGGCCCTGCCGGCTCTTGTCGCCTACTACGCGGATTTTGCGCCGGCCGCGCCTGCGGCGTTCGACGTCAGCGAGGTCGCCCGTCTTGAGCTCGACTGGTGGCAGGCGCGCCGCGAGGCGGTGTCTGCGAACGACTATGGCCTGACCATCGCGCGTGTGGCGGCGCTGACCTATGGCAAGAGCGCGGACGATTCGGGTATCAGGCAATTCGGCGTCATACGGGCCCAAGCGATGGCGTACCGCGATGCGCGCGGTGAGGGGATCACCGAGGCTGACTGGGGTGCCATCGAAACCCAGCTGGTGGGAGCCTACCGCTCGCTGAAAATGAGCGTCGCGCGCTAGCAAAGCCTCAAAACGAAAAAGCCTCACAACGAAAAAGCCCCGGCGAAACCGGGGCTTTGACGTCTCTCAAGTCGAGATCAGATCAGTACTTCGCGACGACCGGACCGGTCCAGTTGAAGCGGTAGACCAGCGAGGTCGAGATCGTCTGGTTCCAGCTGTTGGCGCGAACGTCGCGGCCGACCAGCGCGTTGGTGCCGTCGACCAGCTCGTTCTGGGTCCTGGTGTTGTAGAAGGCCGAACGGTACTCGGTCTTCATGAACCAGCCGGGCGAGGAGATGCCGAAGATGTTCAGGCTGTTCTCGACGCCGCCGCCGATGAACCACCCGTTCCGGTTGAAGCCGTTGAGGTGGGCGCCAGCCGGGGCACCAGCGAGGGTCATGAAGTTGGTGCTGCTGAAGTGGGCGCCAGAGTAGCCGCCGTTGACGTAGGAGAGAACGTTCGGAGCGACCAGCCAGCCGAGGCGAGCACCGACGGCCCAGGAGTCCTGGAGCTTCTGGTTGCCGGTCCAGCCAGCGATCGGATCCTGCACGGTGGCACGGATGCTGCCGAACTGACCGTCAGCGAACAGGCCGGCGACCCAGGTGCTGTTGAACTGCCAGTCGTAGCCGGCACCGACGGTGCCGAACCAGCCCGAACCGCCCTGGCGCTGGGTGATGGTCAACGGAACCGGGCCAGCGGTCGTCTGGATGTACTGGTCGGAGTTCGAGAGGCCGCCGCCGGCGCCACCGAACAGGTAGAAGCCGGTCCAGTTGGCGACCGGAGCAACCATCGGGGCCTTGACATAGGGACGGGCTGCAAGGTCAGCCGCCGAAGCCGAACCGGTCATCGCCGCAATCGCGGTCAGTGCGAGTGCAATCTTCTTCATGATAAAATCCCCAACCTTGGTTCGTAGCAGGCGCGAGCGCACTGAAGTCCGTGTGATCTGATGCCCCGAATATAGACGGTTCTCGCCGAAATGCTGTTGCAGGGCAGGCACAGTCGCTGGAAAACGCCTCTCGGCCGGGTTCTGTGACGACGTCATGAACGCCGAAGGAATCTATGTAATTTCAATTAGTTATATGGATTTTTGCATCCGTGGTCAGGGATAAGTTTTCGTTAGGAATCCGCCTTTGTCCGAAATGGAGGCAATCCTGCCTCAGCCTGGGTGCCCGCCTGTTCGGGTGAGTCTTTGGCTGAGTCGTCCTTTCGGGGAGGGATTGCCGGGGGTGAATCATCGGGAAAAACCCGCACCATCACCCCGAAAATGAAAAAGCCCCGGCTTCAGGCCGGGGCTTTTGAGCGGGAATCACCGTTTTAGACGTCGAGCAGCTCGTCGCTGGCGAATTCGGCCTTGTCGGAGATGAAGGCAAAACGCGCCTCGGCCTTGGTGCCCATCAGGCGCTCGACGGAATCTGCCGTGGTGTCGCGGTCGTCGGGCAGCAGGACCACCTTGAGCAGCGTCCGCTTAGCTGGGTCCATGGTGGTTTCCTTGAGCTGCGCCGGCATCATCTCGCCGAGGCCTTTGAAGCGGTTCACCTCGACCTTGGCGTTGGCGTTGAAGGCGCTCTTGATCAGCTCGTCCTTGTGCTTGTCGTCGCGCGCGTAAACCGACTTCTGCCCGTGGGTGAGCTTGTAGAGCGGCGGCACTGCGAGGAAGAGGTGTCCTTCGTCGATCAGCTTCGGCATCTGCCGGTAGAAGAAGGTGATCAGGAGCGAGGCGATGTGTGCGCCGTCGACGTCGGCATCGGTCATGATGATGATGCGCTGATAGCGCAGATCCTCTTCGCGATATTGCAAAAGCTGGCCGCAGCCGATCGCCTGCACGAGATCGGAGAGCTGCGCGTTCGCGGTGAGCTTGTCCTTGCCGGCGGAAGCCACGTTGAGGATCTTGCCGCGCAGCGGCAGCACGGCCTGGGTCTTGCGGTCGCGCGCCTGCTTGGCGCTGCCGCCGGCCGAGTCACCCTCGACGATGAAGAGCTCGGAGCCGTCGGTGCCGGCGTCGGTGCAATCGGCGAGCTTGCCGGGCAGGCGCAGCTTCTTGCCGGCGGTCTTGCGGGCGGTCTCCTTTTCCTGGCGACGACGCAGCCGCTCTTCGGCGCGGTCGATCACGAAGTCGAGCAGCCTGTTGGCCATGTTCGGATTGCCCGACAGCCAATGGTCGAACGGATCCTTCATCGCCTGCTCGACGATGCGCTGCGCTTCGGCGGTGGCCAGCCGATCCTTGGTCTGGCCCTGGAATTCAGGCTCGCGCACGAACACCGAGAGCATCACCGCCGCGCCCACCATCACGTCTTCCGAGGTGATGGACGAGGCGCGCTTGCCTTGGCCGACGCGCTCGGCGTGATCCTTCAGGCCGCGCAAGAGCGCGCTGCGCAGGCCGGATTCGTGCGTACCGCCGTCGGGCGTCGGCACCGTGTTGGTGTAGGAGGACAGGAAGCCGTCGGCGTCCGCAGTCCAGGCCACCGCCCATTCGCAGGCCCCGTGCGCGCCGTTGCGTCCGGACTTGCCGGAGAAGATGTCCGGGTGAACCAGCGTGTCGGCGTGGATCGCAGCGGCCAGATAATCCTTGAGGCCGCCGGGGAAGTGGAAGGTTGCTTCCGCCGGCACGTCCTCGACGCCCTTGAGCAGCTCGGGCGCGCAGTTCCAGCGGATCTCGACGCCGCCGAACAGATAGGCCTTCGATCGCGTCATCTTGAACAGGCGCTGCGGCTTGAACGCGGCCTTGGCGCCGAAGATGTCGGTGTCGGGCTTGAAGCGCACGCGCGTGCCGCGCCGGTTGTTGACCTTGCCGAGATCCTCGAGCTTGCCCTTGGGATGGCCGCGCTCGAAGCTCATGCGGTAGAGCTTCTGGCTGCGCGCGACCTCGACCTCGAGACGCGAGGAGAGGGCGTTCACCACGGAGATGCCGACGCCGTGCAGGCCGCCCGAGGTCTCATAGACCTTGCTGTCGAACTTGCCGCCCGAATGCAGCGTGCACATGATGACTTCGAGCGCCGACTTCTTCGGGAACTTCGGATGCGGATCGATCGGGATGCCGCGGCCATTGTCGGTGACGGTGAGAAAACCGTCTGCGGAGAGTTCGACGCCGATGAAGGTCGCGTGGCCTGCCAGCGCCTCGTCCATCGAATTGTCGATGACTTCGGCGAAGAGGTGATGGAGCGCCTTCTCGTCGGTGCCGCCGATATACATGCCGGGCCGGCGCCGCACCGGTTCCAGGCCTTCGAGCACCTCGATGTCGGCAGCCGTGTAATCGGCTTCGCCACCGCTTACCCGCGGAGCCGCCTTCACCGCGGCGGCGCGTCCCTTCGGCTCATTGCCTTCGAACAAATCGTCTTTGGCTTTAGTTTTCAATTGCTTGGACATATATCTTGATGCGTTTTGAGGGTCGCGCAAGCGGCGAATCGGTTGAGGCGACTATGCCACGGCTGGCCGGCAAAGGTCACCGCCGGGGTCGTCCCCGGGGAGTCGTTGGGAGCTAATGCCGGCGAATTTACGCCGCAAGCTAACCAAGTCCCGGCAATTTGACGGCCTGGCTGGCCCAGGCCGGGGCTTTGTGACTTGATGTCACACAAGCCATTGGCTTACCAGTCTTTTCCATCTGGCAGGACCTCGAGGCGGGGCGGGAAGGCTATTTTCGGAATGGAGCAGTATGCGCACGCACTGGCCGATTTCGTGCGCCTTCACCAGGCCTGGGCTACTCCGATCGTGTTCCTGCTGGCATTCGGGGAATCGCTGGCCTTCATCTCGTTGCTGATCCCCGCCTGGGGGGCGCTGGTCGCCATCGGCGCGCTGATCGGGGCGAGCGGCATCAGCTTCTATCCGATCTGGATCGCCGGCGCGATCGGCGCCGCCCTCGGCGACTGGGTCTCCTACTGGTTCGGCTATCGCTACAAGGAGCAGGTCGCGCAGATGTGGCCGCTCTCGCGCTATCCGGAAATCCTGCCCAGGGGCGAGGCGTTTGTCCGCAGCTGGGGCGTGCCCAGCATTTTCATCGGTCGCTTCTTCGGCCCCTTGCGTGCCTCGGTGCCGCTGGCAGCCGGCATTTTCGAGATGCCTTACTGGAGCTTTCAGGCCGCCAATTTCGTCTCCGCCCTGGTCTGGTCGGCGGCGCTCCTGCTGTTCGGCGACGTGATCGCGACGATCATGGAATGGCTCTGGCGGGTGATCTGAGCGGGCCCGGGACAAGTCGACCCGCACGCGAGCGGAAGAAATTTAAAAGTCGTTCTTTTCGAGAGTGCGGCTGGTAATTTTCGCCTGCTAGTTGAGCGGCCGATTTGACAGCCGAGCGCTCAGCATATGATCGGACGCGTTTGTTCAGCTTTCCTGGTGGCGTTGCTCCTCGCCTCGCCATGCATGAAATCGTATGCCGCTGAATCATCCGGCGCTGATCGGCCCGGCTGGGTCGATCCGGGCTGGCGGCGAACGGTGGCGCGCTACGCCGTTACATTCGACGAGAAGGGGCTGAGTACGGAGGTCTTTGAGTTCGAAATCAAGGCGCTCGACGAGAAGGGCGCCGAGGCGATCGCGCAGCAGAGTTTTCAGTACAACAGCTATTTTGACGATTTGTCGTCGATGGCGCTTGCCACTCTCAAGGTCGACGGAACCGTGATCGAGGTCGATGAGCGCGCCATCCGCGATCAACCGGCGTCGACAGATTCCTCTTCGCCCTATTTCGACGAGGTTCGCAACAGGATCATCGCCTATCCCCATGTTGCTCCCGGCGACAGCATCCGCGGACGTCTGGTCTACAAGGCGAAACAGCCGAGATTTCCAGGTGAGTTTGCGCGTTCCTGGAGCGAGCCGGTGAGCCAGCCCCCCGAATTGCTCGAAGTCACCGTTGATGGACCGGCATCCAGGCCATTGCGGGTCGCGTTGCGCAATGTCGAACATCGTGAAGAGCGGGTGAACGATCGGATCGTGCATCACGTGCGCTTCAAGCAGGACGCGCCCAGACCCCGCCAGATCGACGACGAGACGCTCGCCGATGCCGAGCGTTTCGAGGTCAGCACGTTTGCTGACTATTCCGCTTTCGCGGCGATGCTGAACGCACGCAACGCACCGATGGCGCGACCGGACGAGAGGCTGATGCGACTGTCGCGGGAGATAATCGGCGACGCCGTCGGCACGCGCGCGAAGGTTGAGCGCCTCTACAATTGGGTCGCTCGAAACATCCGCTACGTCGGGATCGGGCTCGAGGACGGCGGCTGGACGTCGCAGCCTGCCTCGGCTGTGCTTGCGTCGCGCTACGGCGATTGCAAGGCGCATGCGACGCTGTTCAAGGCGTTGCTTGCTGCCAACGGCATCGAAGCCAATCTTGTCGCGGTGAACTCGGACGCAAGATACACGCTCACCGAAGTCGCCACGCCGAATTTCGACCACGCGATCGCCTATGTCCCGGAGATCGACCAATATCTCGATCCGACCGCTTCGCTGTTCGCCTTCGGCTCCCTGCCGCCGAACCTCGCGGGCAAGCCGGTTCTCAACATCGACAAGGGCACTTTGGGCCGCATCCCCATGGCTGGTCCGGAGCGCTTCCGGATGGCTGCTGAAACGGAATACGTCCTCGGCAATGATGGGAAACGCGAGGTCCGCTCGATCCTGTCTGGCACCGGCGTCGGCGCGCAAATAGGGCGCACGCTCGCGCAGGGACTCGATGATCAAGACCGGCGCATGGCCGCCAGGAAGCTGATCGAGCAGGCCGGTCTGACCGGCACCGGCGATTACACCTATCCAAATCCACGCGAGCTGACAGACGACTACGCGATCACATCAACGTTCCAGATCAGCAAACCCGTCGCTCTCGACCGGCCCGCGCACGTCAGGATGCTGCCTCTGACCGATCCAAGACAATCGCTCCTGCGGCTGGTCGCGCGCCAGACGAATGGACGGCCTTTTGTCTGCCGACCGATGGAGTACCGCGAGGTCGCTTCACTCACGGTTCCCGAGAACACGTTCTTTTACGAGAAACCGGCACCGATCGCCTATTCGGCGACGTTCGAAGGCAGAACGGGCAACGCTGAAGTCCATGGCCGGATCGAGGTGAATGGCACCATCGCCGTCGATGGCCGAACCATCCGCTCCAATGCGCTTCTTCGCCTTACGCTCGACGCACCGGTCTGCCCGGCGGAGTTTGGTCCGGCCATCGAGAAGGGGTTCGACAAGCTCGACGAGTTCAAGTACGGGCCGATCGGTCTGACCCCGAAGGGAGCCGCCTCGGTCGTCGAGGTCAGCGCCGACTATACCGACGGCGCGAACGCATATCTCGCCCATGATTTCGAACGCGCGATGGAGCTGTTGAAACCGCTCGCCGAGATCGGCAACGCCCGTGCTCAGGCCCATCTCGGGGCGATGTATCGGGACGGAAGCGGGATCAAGCGCGACGCCGGGGAGGCGGTCAAATGGTTTCGCCTAGCCGCTGAGCAAGGCGATCCCTATAGCCAAGAGCAGCTTGCTTACCTTCAGGAAACGGGTCCGCGGCAGCTTCGCGACGAGAAGCAGGCGGCCGATTGGTACTCCAAGGCTGCGGAGCAGGGTAAGGCCTATAGCCAAGCGCGCCTTGCCGCCATGTACCGGGACGGTCGTGGTGTTCCCCAGGACTTTGCCATGGCTTCGGATCTGTTTTCGCGGGCGGCGGAGCAGGGCTCCGCCTACGCGCAGATGAGTCTCGGTCTGTTGCACATCAAAGGCCAGGGCGTGCCGCAGGATCTTGCCAAGGGCATATCCCTGCTGCGCATGGCCGCCGACCAAAACGACAGCTTGGCTCAATACAATCTCGGCTGGGCCTATGAGAGTGGCACCGGCGTGCCGAAGGACGCACAGCAGGCGATCAAGTGGTACACCAAAGCGTACGATCGCGGAAACGAGCAAGCTGGCGCTCATCTTTACGAGCTGACGCGCGGGAGTTCCTTCTGGGGGAAACTCTTCAGCCATCTCGGGCTGGCCAGATGGTAGTGACGGCAAGGCGGTGGCGGCGTGGAATGACGGTTCCAAATCCTTGACGATGGGCCGATTTGGCCTTATAGCCGCGCCCCATGATCAACGCCGCGACCATCCTGTTCGCCCGTCGCCGCCGCCGCTCTTTAGCGGTTTGGGCGGTCGATCGCGTTTGAGATCATCGTCTTTGCCGCTGGATCCGATCCGCGGCATTCTCTCTCCTGTCAGCGCGATCTGATCCGGCGGCCCCCCAAGGAGGCCCAGCAGGAGACCACGATGTACACGCCACCCCATTTCAAGCCGGACCGCGCGGCGAGCCTGAAATTCGCGGGCGAGCGCGGCTTCGGCACCATGTGCGCCTTCGACGGCCACAAGCCGATTGCGTCGCCGTTGCCGTTCTACCTGACCTATGCCGCCGACGGCACGCCGCAGGCCGCCTTTCATGTTGCCCGTCACAATCCGTTGGTAAAGTTGGCGGATGGCGAGACCTCCTGGCTGCTCGCGGTCAACGGCCCGGATGCCTATGTGTCGCCAGACTGGTACGTCTCGCCGGATCAGGTGCCGACCTGGCTCTACCAGTCGGTGCATCTGAGCGGCCCGGTGAAATTGTTGTCCGATCGCGAACTCGCGGTGCAGATCGACACGCTCAGCGACATCTTCGAGAGCTGGCTGTTGCCGAAGAAGCCGTGGACGTCGGGCAAGATGACGGCCGGCCGGCTCGCGGCGCTGAAGAAGGGGATCGTGGGTCTGGTCATGACGGTTGAAGAGGTCGAAGGCAGCTTCAAGCTCAACCAGCACAAATCCGACGCCGATTACATGGCGATCGCCAACGCGCTCGGCGCGCAAGCCAATGCCGACGCGCGGGAGATCGCGCAACTGATGCAGGACGTGAGGCCGGAGGCCTTCGCGAACGAAACCATGCTCGAAAGGAGCGTACCATGAGCCTCACTGAAGCCGCGAAAGCCCCGACCAACAATGCCGCGAAGAAGCCCGCCACCGTGTTCGTCGACGGTGGCTCCGGCACCACCGGGCTCGGCATCAACGAGCGGCTGAAGCTCCAGAGCGACGTCGTGGTGAAGACCATCGCCGACGACAAGCGCAAGGACCCTGCGGCCAAGAAGGCGCTGATGGAGGAGGTCGATCTCGTCATCCTCTGCCTGCCTGACGATGCCGCCAAGGAGACGGTCGCGCTGATCGACAGCATGGGCGCCTCGGGACCGAAGGTGCTGGACGCCTCGACGGCCTACCGGGTCGCGCCTGATTGGGCCTACGGCTTTGCGGAGCTGGCGCCGGACCAGGCCGGCAAGATCAAGGCCGCGAAGAAGGTCTCCAATCCCGGCTGCTATCCGACCGGCGCAATCGCGCTGCTGCGGCCGATCGTCGATGCCGGCCTGTTGCCGCCTGACCATCCCGTCACCATCAATGCAGTGAGCGGTTATTCCGGCGGCGGCAAGTCGATGATCGCAAGCTTCGAAGACGGCAGCGCGCCGTCCTTCGAGCTCTACGGCCTCGGCTTCGAGCACAAGCATCTGCCGGAAATGCAGCTCTATTCGCACCTGACGCGGCGTCCGATCTTCATTCCCTCGGTCGGCAATTACCGGCAAGGCATGCTGGTCTCCGTGCCGCTCCAGCTCGACACACTGCCCGGCAAGCCCACAGGGGCCGACCTGCAAGCAGCGCTAGCCAAGCGCTACGCCGGCTCGAAATACGTCTCGGCAATGCCGCTGCAGAACGAGGCGACCAAGAGCGGCAAGCTGGAGCCGGAGGCTCTCAACGAGACCAACAGGCTCGAGCTCTACGTCTTTGCCAGCGACAAGTACCATCAGGCGGTGCTGGTCGCGCGGCTGGACAATCTCGGCAAGGGCGCCTCGGGCGCAGCCGTGCAGAACATGCGGCTGATGCTGGGCCTGCCGGAGGAGTAGGGCTTGCTCGTGCCCCGGACGCAGCGCAGCGTGAAGCGGTGCGCTGCTGAGCCGGGGCCCATCCTTCATCGCTGAGGCTGCTCAGCCTGCGACCCATTCCAGCAGCGCGTTTTGCAGATGTAGCAGATAGGCCTTCGCGGCAGCGCTCTGACAGGCAGCGTGGCTCATCGCGTCAGGCGTCACCTCCTGGCCCCTCGTCACTGGCGGGCAGGGGAGGAACATCACCTCGCTGCGGCATTTGTCGAGCAGCGAAGCGGATATCCGGTAGCGGGCGAGTTGATCCTTATGCGCGCCGTCAAGCCAGCAATCGGTGATGATCACGTCCGCGTCGTGCAGGGCGTCGAGATCGATGCTTGCCGAAAAGTGCGGGCTCGCGATGTCCCTGATATGCCACTCCGCCGGATAGATTTGGGTCACCTGGATCGGCAGGGCGATCGAGGCTTCAACCCAGGACCGGAGGATGTTGGCATCCGGTGCAACGCCGACCACCTTCAAGCCGTCGAGGCCCGCTCTCTTGCTCCTGACATAGGCGAGATCGCCGAGCGTTTCGCACGGATGGTTTGACCGCGTTCTGGCATTGATGACTGGCGCTTCCGCGCTGACCGCGAGCTCTTGCAGAGCCGACAGCTCCCGCGTGCGCACAACCAGCATGTCGAACCAATTGTCGAGATATGCCGCCAGATCCGCCGTGGCTTCAGCGGCATTGAGCCTGACGGGCGAATGCACGCAGAGGCCGCCCATCGCCTGGATGCCGAGGTCGAAGGCGGTGGTATTCCGCCATCCGCCATCGTCGACGATGAGCGCGATACGCTTTCCGGCTAGCGTTTGCGGCATCACGCGGTCGCGCCAGGCCGCCGCGAGGATTTGCGCACGGTCCAGGATCGATCCGATCGTGTCCGCGCTCAGATCCTGGAACTGGAGAAAATCCCTGGTGGGTTCTCGATGCATTGGCTAGGCGCTGCCGCGCGTCCGCGGCGCGGTCAGAGCACCTTGAAGATCGCCAGCGCCAGCACGGCCTGCGCGGCAAAGCCGACGGTGAAGGCGATCGTGCGGAACACCGGGATGCCGAGCGCATAGACGATCAGGTGCGCGACGCGCGCCCAGAAATAGACCACGCAGGCGAGCACCGTCCATTTCGAGGAATAGTCGATCGCATTCAGGATCAGCACCAGCGGCGCGAACAGCACGAGGTTCTCGACCGCATTGTCATGCGCGAACATCAACCGGTTGGCCCATTCGGCATGCGGCTTGTCGCCGCGCGAGGGGTTGGCCATGGCGCCACCGAGCCCGCGAACCTGGCAGCGGTTGATGGTGTAGGGAATCCAGAGGATCCCGGTCAGGATCACCGTACAGGTCAGCCAGAACAATTCACGCGTCATAACCCGGTCCCCTCCAAAATCGATGCCGTGAGCTTATACGAAAACGCGCGCCGTCGCGCTATGCGCGAACCCTGACATAGCTGCCGGGCGCGTCCTCGATCGGGGGCCACGCTTCGCTTCCGACGCTGCGTGCCGGCACTTCCTCCGGATCGAGCCCGCCCAGCCATTCGCGCCAGTCCGGCCACCATGAGCCCTTGTGCTCGACCGCGCCCTTCATCCACTCCGCGACATTGGCGGCCTTGATGTTGTCGTTGGTCCAGTACTGGTACTTGTTCGAGGCCGGCGGATTGACGACGCCGGCGATGTGGCCGGAGCCCGACAGGACGTACTTCACGGGGCCGCCGAAGAATTGCGAGCCGTACAGCACCGATTCCGCCGGCGCGATGTGGTCCTCGCGCGTGGCGAGGTTGTAGACGGGCACCTTGACCTTGGAGAGGTCGAGCAGCGTGTTGTCGAGCACCATGGTGCCGGTCGACAGCCTGTTCTCCAGGTAGCAGTTGCGCAGATAATAGGAATGGTTCGCCTGGGTCATCCGCGTCGCGTCGGAATTCCAGTGCAGCAGGTCGAACGCGCTCGGCTGCTGGCCCTTGAGGTAGTTGCTGACGACGTAGGACCAGATCAGATCGTTGGAGCGCAGCATGTTGAAGGCCATCGCCATCTTCGAGCCTTCGAGCACGCCTGACGCCTTCATGTCCTGCTCGAGCGCCGCGATCTGCTCCTCGTCGACAAAGACGAGGAGATCGCCGGCATGGGTGAAATCCACCTGGGCGGCAAAGAACGTCGCCGAGGTCACGCGCTGACGGCGCTTCTCGGCGAGCCAGGCCAGCGTGGTTGCGAGCATGGTGCCGCCGACGCAATAGCCGGCCGTGTGAACCTTCATCTCGCCGGTGATCTTCTCGATCACGTCCATCGCCGTGAGCGGACCTTGCTTCATGTAGTCTTCCCAGCTCTTGGCGCCGAGGCGCTTGTCGGGGTTGACCCATGAGATCACGAACACGGTGATGCCCTGGTCGACGCACCACTTGATGTAGGATTTCTCCGGCTTGAGATCGAGGATGTAGAACTTGTTGATCCAGGGCGGCACGATCAGCAGCGGCGTGCGCAGCACCGTCTCCGTGGTCGGAGAATACTGGATCAGCTGCATCATTTCGTTCTGGTAGATCACCTTGCCCGGCGTCGTCGCCATGTTGACGCCGACGACGAGATTGTCCGGGTTGGACTGGCGGATCTTCAGCATGCCCTTGCCGGCGGCAATGTCCTCCGCCAGCATGGTCAGGCCGCGCGCGAGGTTCTCGCCGCTGCTCGCAACCGTCTCGCGCAGCACTTCCGGATTGGTCAGCACGAAGTTCGAGGGCGAGATCGCGTTGGTGACCTGCTGGACGTAGAACTCGGCCTTGCGGCGGGTCGCCGGATCGAGCTCGGCGTCTTGCACCAGCTCCTGCGCCCATTTGCTGGTGAGCAGATAGAGCTGCATCATGAAGTCGAAGAACTGGTTCGACTTCCATTCCGGATCGGCAAAGCGCTTGTCGCGCGGCGAGGGCGCGATCGCGGGTTGCGCCTCCTGGCCGGCCATCCGTCGCGCCGCCGAGCCCCAGAGATCGAGATAGTCCTTGGCGAGCTTGGTCTGGACGTCGGATGCACGCGACTGGTCCGACAGCCAATATTCGGCGACCGAGGTGAAAGTCTTGACGACCTCGGTAAGCTCGGCTGGCGGACGATCCTGCACTTCGCCGCTCTCGCGCGGCTTCAGATACGCGGCGAGCGCCTTGCCGCCGCTCTCCATCGCCCGCGCGACATTCATCGCGAAGGCTTCCGCATCGAACTTCGTTTCAGACTTTGTCCCGGACGTCGAGCCGGACTTGGGCGTGTCGGTCGTGGCGGTACTCATGAGGACAACAGTAACGATTCATTCCGTATTCGTCACCGCGAAGCTCGCTGGTTTCACGCCAAACGGGCGCGAAGATGTGCTGCAGTGCGACAAGGCTTCTTGCTTTTGTCACAATCGCAGTGCACCTCTCGTCCCGTGGGCCTTGGATGATTTCTCGCTCGTACCATTTGTGGGCAGCAATGGTTTGAGCTTGGGCAGGTTGTTGGTTAAGTTACCGGCAGCCTTGCATTGGGACGAGTAGGGGAATTCCCAAGTGTTGGCGTTGTGGGACCTGCAAAAGTCGCTGCCGGTGTCTGGCGCGCTGCTGATCGCAGCGCTTGCCTTGGGCGGCTGCTCGAGTCAATTGGCCGACTACACACCCGCCGACGCGCAGGCTCATCCGAGGGAGCCTGGCGCTTACCTTCCGGTGCACGATCTGCCGCCGGACCGCGATCAGGCCATCATCCCACCGGACCAGCGCGCCAAGATCGAGGCGGAGCTAGCCGCGGCCCGCGACCGCCAGTCCGTTGCCGCAAAGGACGCCAAATAGGGCGGCTGGCAGCAACTGGACGGCCGCAGCGAGCTGCAAGGTAATCGCTGGCGCCCCCGCTACTCCGTGCTAAAAAGACCTCAATTCAGCCGAGAGTCAGGGCGAAGGAGTTCAGTCCGCGTCGCCGAAATTCACTCCAAGTATTTGATTGTGGGTGATTTTCGGCGCGAGGCGAGGTCTCCTCGAAGGGTGTTTGTCGCCCTTCGATTCTGTCCTGACCGGTTGCCCGGAGCCCAGAGAGCCATGGACGAATTTTACCGCATCCGCCGCCTTCCGCCTTACGTCTTCGAGCAGGTCAACCGGGCCAAGGCGGCCGCGCGGAATGCCGGCGCCGACATCATCGATCTCGGCATGGGCAACCCGGACCTGCCGGCTCCGCCGCATGTGCTGGAGAAGCTCAAGGAGACGCTGGGCAAGCCGCGCACCGACCGCTACTCGGCCTCCCGCGGCATCCCCGGCCTGCGCCGGGCCCAGGCCGCCTATTACGAGCGCCGCTTCGGCGTGAAGCTCAACCCCGACACCCAGGTGGTGGCGACGCTCGGCTCGAAGGAAGGCTTTGCCAACGTGGCGCAGGCGATCACCGCGCCGGGCGACGTCATCCTCTGTCCGAACCCGAGCTATCCGATTCACGCCTTCGGCTTCTTGATGGCGGGCGGCGTGATCCGCTCGGTGCCGTCGGAGCCGACGCCGCAATTCTTCGAGGCGGTGGAGCGGGCGATCGTGCATTCGATCCCGAAGCCGCTCGCGCTCGTGGTCTGCTATCCCTCGAACCCGACGGCCTATGTCGCGAGCCTGGATTTCTACAAGGACCTCGTCGCGTTCGCGAAGAAGCACGAGATCCTGATCCTGTCCGATCTCGCTTACGCCGAAGTCTATTTCGACGAGAGCAATCCGCCGCCCTCGGTGCTGCAGGTGCCCGGTGCGATCGACGTGACCGTCGAGTTCACCTCGATGTCGAAGACCTATTCGATGGCCGGCTGGCGCATGGGCTTCGCGGTCGGCAATGATCGCGTGATCGCAGCACTCGCCCGGGTCAAATCCTATCTCGATTACGGCGCGTTCACGCCCGTGCAGGTCGCAGCGACCGCTGCGCTGAACGGTCCCGACGATTGCATCAAGGAAATGCGTGACACCTATCGCAAGCGGCGCGATGCGCTGGTGGAATCGTTCGGCCGCGCCGGCTGGGAGATCCCGCCGCCGGAAGCGTCGATGTTTGCCTGGGTGCCGCTGCCCGAAGCGTTCCGCAGCGTCGGCAGCATGCAATTCGCAACCCTGATGGTGGAGAAATCAGGCGTCGCGGTCTCGCCCGGCGTCGGATTCGGCGAGCATGGTGAAGGATATGTCCGCATCGCCATGGTGGAAAACGAGCAACGGATCAGGCAGGCCGCGCGCGGCGTGCGCCGCTTCCTTGAAAGCGGCCTCGAAACGTTGCACAACGTCGTTCCGCTCGCCAACAGGCGCTAATTCTCTTCTGCAGGTTCACTAAAGCATCATGGTTGCACCCCTGAAAGTGGGCATAGCGGGGCTCGGCACCGTGGGCGCCGAAGTTATCCGTTTGATCGAGACCCAGGCCCGCGTGCTCGCCGGCCGCAGCGGCCGCGGCATTCGTGTCGTCGCCGTCACCGCGCGCTCGAAGGCGAAGAAGCGCAACATCGATCTGCGTGGCGTCGAATGGGCCAAGGATCCGCTTGCGCTCGCCACGCATCCGGAGGTCGACTGCTTCGTCGAACTGATGGGCGGCGCCGGCGATCCCGCGCTGTCCGCAGTCGAAGCTGCGCTCAACGCCGGCAAGTCGGTCGTCACCGCGAACAAGGCGCTGCTTGCGAAGCACGGTTTGAAACTGGCAAAAGCCGCCGAAAAGCATGGCGGCGCGCTGAATTTCGAGGCAGCCGTCGGCGCCGCGATCCCCGTCATCAAGACGTTGCGCGAAGGGCTCGCCGGAACCGGCATCAACCGCGTCTACGGCATCCTCAACGGCACCTGTAACTATATCCTGACCCGAATGGAGCAGGAGGGCCTGTCCTTCGCCGAGTGTCTCAAGGATGCGCAGCGGCTCGGCTATGCCGAGGCCAATCCGTCCTTCGACGTCGACGGCCACGACACCGCGCAGAAGCTCGCCATTCTCGCCAGCCTCGCCTTCGGCACGAAAGTTGCTCAAAGCGCGGTGTATGTCGAAGGCATCTCCTCCATCGCGCCGGAAGATCTGCGCGCAGCCGCTGATCTCGGTTACCGCGTCAAGCTGCTCGGCGTTGCCGTTCGCACCGCCAAGGGCATCGAGCAGCGCGTGCATCCGACCATGGTTCCCAAGACATCCTCGATCGCGCAGGTGATGGGTGTCACCAACGCGGTCACGATCGATGGCGAGGGCATTCCGCCGATCACGCTGGTCGGTCCCGGCGCCGGCGGTGCTGCGACCGCGTCCGCCGTCGTTGCCGATATCGCCGACGTCGCGCGCGGCATTCGCGCCAATCCGTTCGGCCGGCCGATCGCGCAACTGCGCGACACCAAGAAGGCGCCGATGGAGCGGCACGAAGGCGGCTACTACATCCGCCTTCTGGCGCGCGATTTTCCGGGCACCGCGGCTGCGATCGCCACCCGGCTCGCGGAGCAGAAGATTTCGATCGAGTCGATCGTGCAGCGCCATCCCAATGGCGGCGCCGCCCCGGCCAATGGCAAAGCCGTGCCCGTGCCCGTCATCCTGATCACCTACGCCACGCATGAGGACGCCGTGCGCCGCGCGCTCGCCGCCGTGCAGAAGGACAAGGTGATCAGCGGACGGCCGCAGGTCATACGGATTGAGAAGAACTAGACTATGCGGTTCGAACGAACCGCTGAGGTTGCGAGTTGACGCGGGCAGGGATCCTGTCCCGAACCGATTTGAAGGAGTGAGCCGATGTCGACCCATATTGAAGTCCCCCCGCACGCCTTGCTCGAGCGCATCCTCACGCTTGAGATCGTGCGCGTGACGGAGCGGGCGGCAGTGTCGTCGGCGCGGTTGCGCGGGCATGGGCAGGAGAAGCCGGCCGACCAGGCCGCGGTCGACGCGATGCGCCGCGAGCTCAACAAGCTGCCGATCCAGGGCACCATCGTGATCGGCGAGGGCGAACGCGACGAGGCGCCGATGCTCTATATCGGCGAGAAGGTCGGCCTGAATGCCGGTCCGGAAGTCGACATCGCGGTCGATCCGCTCGAAGGCACCACGCTGTGCGCCAAGAACATGCCGGGCTCGATCGCCACCATGGCGATGGCCGACGGCGGTACGCTGCTGCACGCCCCCGACGTCTACATGCAGAAGCTTGCGATCGGTCCCGGCTACGACAAGGGTGTCGTCGAGCTCGATGCGAGCCCTGCCGATAACGTCCGTCGCCTGGCCAAGGCCAAGGGCGTGACGCCTGCAGGCATCACCGTTCTGGTGCTCGACCGTCCGCGCCATGCCAGCATCATCGAGAGCGTGCGCTCGACGGGAGCAGCCGTGCGGCTCATCACCGACGGCGACGTTGCCGGCGTGATCCACTGCGCCGACCCCGACAACACCGGCGTCGACATGTATCTCGGCACCGGCGGCGCGCCGGAAGGCGTGCTCGCGGCCGTGGCGCTGCGCTGCATCGGCGGCCAGATGCAGTGCCGGCTCATTCTCGATTCCGACGAGAAGCGCGAACGCGCCGCCAAGATGGGCGTCAACGATCCCAAGATGATCTACGGCATCGAGGACATGGCGCGCGGCGACTGCCTGTTCGCGGCCACCGGCGTGACGACGGGTTCGCTGCTGTCGGGCGTAAAATTCCGCAAGGACGGCGTGATCGAGACCGAGACGGTGGTGATGCGCTCCGTCACCGGCACCGTGCGCTACATCAAGGCCGAGCACCGCGAGCTCGCGAAGTTTCATTTGGACTGATGTTCTCGGTCATTCCGGGGCTCGCGAAGCGAGAACTATGGTGCGCAATTGCGCACCTGAGAATCTCGCGCCACAACTTCTGGATTCCGGGTTCGATGCTGCGCATCGCCCCGGAATGACAACAAGAACAACCAGGAAATCGCCATGTCCGATCTCTCCGCCGTCAAAGCCCTGATCTTCGATGTGTTCGGCACGGTCGTCGACTGGCGCACCAGCCTGATCACCGACTTCATGTGGTGGAGCAAGCAGCGCGGCATCAGCGCCGACTGGACCGCGCTCGTCGATGGCTGGCGCGGCATGTACATGGCCTCGATGGACGATGTGCGCAAACATCCCGAGCGCGGCTATGTCATGCTCGACGATCTGCACCGCCGCTCGCTCGAGAAGCTGGTCGAGCAATTTGCCATCAAGGGCCTCACCGATGCCGATCTCGATTATCTCACCAAGGGCTGGCACCGCCTCAATCCCTGGCCCGACAGCGTTGCAGGCCTGACACGATTGAAGACGAAATTCGTGATCTCGCCGCTATCGAACGGCAACGTCGCGCTGCTCACCAACATGGCGAAGTTTGCGGGCCTGCCGTGGGACCTCATCATGTCGGCCGAGCTGTTCGAGCATTACAAGCCCGATCCCGAAACCTATCTCGGCGCCGCAAAGCTGCTGTGCCTCGAGCCGGAGCAGGTGATGATGGTCGCCGCCCACAATGGCGATCTCGCCGCCGCGCAGAAAAATGGCCTCAAGACCGCGTTCGTCGCGCGGCCGACCGAATATGGCCCGTTGCAGAAGCTCGATTTCGAAGCGACCGGCAACTGGGACATCGTCGCCAAGGACTTTGGCGGGATCGCCGACAGACTGGGGTGCTAGGCGAGCCGCCGCCTCAGGCGATCTTCAGCGCGAGCTCGCTCGCCTCTGTTTCCGCAAACCCAGCCTGCAGCACCTCTTCTCGCTTGTGCCGCAGATGCGCGCGCAGGATGTGGGAGAGGCCGGCGCCGTCGCGGCGCTGGAGTGCGTTCAGGATGGCTTCGTGTTCGCTGACCGCAAAGGTCCAGCGCTGTGGCGTCATCGGCGTGACGTAGCGCGCGCGGCGGATGCGCGCGGTCACGGACGCGTAGAGTCCTGAAAGCACGGGATTGCCGGCGGCAGCGACGATGCCCTCGTGGATGGCGCGGTTGCCACGATAATACTGGATCAGGTCGCCCTCGCGATAATGCTGCACCATTGCCGCGTGCGCCGCGGCGATCTCAGCAATCTCGCGATCGCTGATGCGCTCGCAGGCGAGCTCGCCCGCCAGCGCTTCGAGACCCTGGCAGACCTCGAAGAGGTCGCGCATGTCCTTGTCGGTCAGTTTTGCCGCGCGCGAGCCGCGATGGGGCAGGAGCTGCACAAGACCTTCGGCAGCCAGCACCTTGAGCGCTTCACGCAGCGGCGTGCGCGAGATGTCGAGCCGCTCGCACAGCTCGCGCTCGGGGATTCGCGCGCCCGGCGGGATCTCGCCGTCGAGCAGAATGTCGCGGATGCGGCCGACGACTTCCTCATGCAGCATGGGATATCTCTATTTTGAATGCAAAAGTGACCAGCTAGACGAAAGTTAGGTATCTATATCTTGAAATTCCCAATTTTTGCATTCAAAAATGCAAAAAACAATGGGGGGATCGAGGAAATGGACCAGGCCACAGCGGCGGACGACCTCGTTTTTGAATGCAGGGACGGGATCGGACGGATCACCTTCAACCGCCCGCAGGCGCGCAATGCCTTCACCTTCGCCATGTACGAGCGGCTCGCCGCCATCTGCGCGCAGGCCAATGACGACAGGTCCATCAAGGTGCTGGTGCTGCGCGGGGCCGGCGACAAGGCGTTCGCCTCCGGCACCGACATCAACCAGTTCCGCGAATTCAAGACGCCGCAGGATTCCATCGACTACGAGAACCGGATCGACCGGGTGCTCACCACGCTGGAGCAATGCCGCGTGCCGACCATCGCGGCGATCAACGGCTTCTGCACCGGCGGCGGGGCAGGGATCGCCGCGGCCTGCGACCTGCGTATCGGCACGCGCAGCACCATGATCGGATTCCCTATCGCCCGCACGCTCGGCAATTGCCTGTCGATGTCCAATGTCAGCCGTCTCACCGCGCTGATTGGTGCGGCGCGGGTCAAGGACCTGATCTTCACTGCGCGGCTGGTCGATGCGGCGGAGGCCGCAAATGTCGGGCTGCTCGGCGAGATCGTCGACGATCTCGCCGCGCTCGACAAACGCGCTGACGAGGTCGCGCGCCTCGTTGCCAGCCACGCGCCGCTGACGCTGAATGCGACCAAGCAGGCGGTCGCCCGCCTGCAACGGCGGCTGACTCAGGACGAGGGTGAAGACCTCATCCTGATGTGCTACACGAGCCAGGATTTTCGCGAAGGGCTCGATGCTTTCCTCAGCAAGCGCGCCCCGCAGTGGCGCGGTCAATAGGACGCCCCGATGCCAAGCGATCAGCCGCAATCCACCGCCCGCCGCTCAGGTCCGCTTGCCGGCCTCAAAGTTATCGATCTCACCCATGTCATGGCAGGGCCGACCTGCACCTTGATGCTCGCCGACATGGGCGCCGACGTCATCAAGATCGAGAAATGGCCTAATGGAGACGACACCCGCCATTCGGTGCCGCCGAAGATCGGCGACGAGGCCGCCTCGTTCCTGATGATGAACCGCAACAAGCGCGGCATCGTGCTGGATCTCAAGACCGACGGCGGCAAGGAGGTGCTGCGGCGTCTGATCGCTGACGCCGACGTGCTGGTCGAGAACTTTGCGCCCGGCGCGATGGAGCGGCTGGGCTTCGGCTATCAAGAACTGCACAAGCAATTCCCGGCGCTGATCTATTGCTCGCTGTCTGGGTTTGGCCGCACCGGTCCCTACAAGCACCGCAGGGGATTTGACCTGGTCGCGCAGGCGATGAGCGGCATCATGAGCTTTACCGGCGAACGCCCCGACGGTCCGCCCGTGAAATGCGGCCCGCCGCTCTCGGACATTACCGCGGGCCTGCTCGCGAGCATGGGCATCCTTGCTGCCTATACCCATCGGCTCAAGACCGGGGAGGGGCAGTGGGTCGAGACGTCGCTCTTTGAGGCGGCGCTGGTGCAGACCTATTGGCAGTCGACCATCGCGCTGGCCGCCGGCACCGCGCCACGCGCGATGGGCTCGGCGCATCCGCTCAACGCGCCATACCAGGCGTTTGAGGCTTCCGACGGTTGGCTCGTCGTCGGCGGCGCCAACAAGAAACATTGGCTGCTGATGCTGGAAGCGCTGGGCGCCAGCGAGCTCGCCGCCGATCCGCGCTTCGTCACGGGGGCTGACCGCATGGCCAATTTGAAGGAGCTGGAAGCGGTGCTGAGCGAGCGCTTCCGCACACAGACGCGCGCGCATTGGCTCGCGGCGCTGGACGAGAAGGGCGTGCCCTGCGGTCCCGTGCATGACATGCTGGAGGCGCTCAGCGATCCCCAGACGCTGGCGCGCGACATGGTGGTCGAGGTCGAGCATTCCACTCTTGGTCCGATCAAGACCATCGGGTTGCCGGTTAAATTTTCGGAGACGCCGGGCAAGGTGGCCTCCGGCGCGCCCGTCTATGGCGAACATACGCGCGAGGTTTTGGCCGAGCATGGGTTCGACCCGACGCAAATCGAAGTGCTCGAGAAAGAAGGCGCGATCGTCTCGGCCGCAAGGGAGCGTGTCGCCTGAGCGGACGTCGAGACGACTGATCAAACAAAACAGAAAAGTCAGTTGGAGGAAATCATGCGTGGGACGTCTCTCTTCCTGTTGTCCGTCAGTGCGGTCATGCTCGCAGGCGCGATGCCTGCATTCGCGGCCTGGCAGCCGCAGAAGCCGATCGAGTTCGTGGCGACCGCCGGCCCCGGTGGCGGCACCGACAACATGGCCCGCGCAGTCCAGAACATCATCACCAAGTACAAGCTGACGGATCAGCCCATCGTCGTCGTCAACAAGGGCGGCGGCAGCGGCGCGGAGGGCTACGTCTACGGCAAGGCGTCCGCCGGCGATCCCCACAAGGTGATCTTCGGCACCTCGAACGCCTGGCAGCAGCCGCTCGTCTCAAAAGTTGCCTTCAACTACACCGATCTCACCCCGATCGCAGCGATGGCACAGGATGAGTTCCTGCTCTGGGTCAAGCAGGACGCGCCCTACAAGACCGCCGGCGACTATCTGAAGGCGGCGGCATCGGGCGAGTTCAAGATGGGCGGGGCGCAGTCCAAGGACACCGATGAAGTGTTGACGCGCATGATCGAGAAGACGGGGCACGTCAAGCTCACCTATATCCCCTTCAAGAGCGGCGCCGAGGTCGCGGTACAGCTCGCCGGTGGGCATCTCGATTCCCACGTCAACAATCCCAGCGAAAGCCTGGGACAATGGCGCGGCGGCACGCAGCGTCCGCTCTGCGTCTTCAACCCGAAGCGCCTGCCTGATGGCCCCAAGATCACCGCGACCGAAGGCTGGAGCGACGTCCCGACCTGCGCCGAGCAGGGCCTCGACATCAAGCAATATGAGCAGCCACGCACGGTCTGGCTGCCCGGCAAGGTCACGCCGGAGCAGGCCGAATATTACGTCGACCTCATGAAGAAGGTGCAGGCGACGCCGGAATGGAAGGACTACATCGAGAAGACCTCCCAGGTTGACACGTTCCTGACCGGTGCCGAGTTCGACAAGTTCATCAAGGAGGACCTCGAGCACGTCCGGCAGGTTGCGAGCGAGCAGGGCTGGCTGGTCAAGTGAGGATCAGGAGCCCTCGATGATCTCGCGACGCGCCCTCGAACTTGTGACCGCCATCCTCACTGGCAGTTTCGGTGTCGCGGTGGTGGTCCAGAGTCTGGACAACGGCATCGGCTGGTCGAGCGAGGGCGTTGAATCAGGCACGTTTCCGTTCTTGACCGGGATCATCATCGTCGCCGGAAGCCTCTACAATCTCGTGCGTGGCGTCGTGCCGACCGCCTCGCTGGCGAACGTCCCCATTGCGATCACCTCCGTTGAGCTGCGGCGGCTGGCGGGCCTGTTCGTGCCGGCCGCGATCTTCGTCGCGGCGATCCCGCTGCTCGGGATGTATGTCGCGTCGGCGGCGTATGTGTTCGCGGTGCTCGCGATCCCCCGGTATCAGTCCATCCTGCGGTCGGCGGTGACGGCGGCAGCAACGGCACTCGCGCTCTATGTCGTGTTCGAGCGCATGTTCCAGGTCAGCCTACCTCACGGCGCACTCGCCGCGGCGCTCGGGTTCTGAGGGGAAGAGACCGATGGATAATCTCTCGGAGCTCTTCCACGGCTTCACCATCGCGGTCACGGTGCCGCATCTGGCCTTGATGGTTGTCGGCGTGCTGCTCGGCATTCTCGTCGGCGTGCTGCCGGGGCTGGGTGCGCCGAACGGCGTGTCGCTGCTGCTGCCGCTGACCTTCGGCATGCAGCCGGTCTCGGCGATCATCCTGCTCTCCAGCATGTATTGGGGTGCGCTGTTCGGCGGCTCCGTCACCTCGATCCTGTTCAACATTCCCGGCGAGCCATCATCGGTCGCGACCACCTTCGACGGCTATCCGATGGCGCGTGACGGTCGGCCGACCACGGCGCTCGCAACCGCCTTCGGCTCGGCCGCATTTGGTGCGCTTGTTGGCGTCATTCTGATCACCTTCCTGGCGTCGTGGGTGGCGCAGGTTGCGCTCGCCTTTGGTCCGGCGGAGTATTTTGCCGTGTATTTCCTGGCGTTCGCGAGCTTTGTCGGTATGGGCGGCGCAGCCCCGATCAAGACCGTCGTTGCGCTCGCGATCGGCTTTGCGATCGCCGCCATCGGCATCGACACCGTCTCCGGCAGCGTCCGCCTCACCATGGGCGTGGACGAGTTGGTCAAGGGCGTGAACTTCGTCGTCGCGGTGATGGGCCTGTTCGGCATCGGCGAGCTGCTGGTGGCAGTCGAGGAAGAATTTCATGCCCGCGCCGTTTCGTCGAAGATCGACTGGGGCGAGGTGTTTCGCGCGGTTGGCCGCCTGCCGCGCCACAGCGTTGCGCTGCTGCGCAGTGCCGCGATCGGCTGCTGGATGGGGATCACACCGGGCGGCCCGACCGCGGCGTCCTTCATGAGCTACGGCATCGCGCGCCGCTTCTCCCGCCGCGGCCGCTATTTCGGCACCGGCGAGGTCGAGGGCATCATCTCGCCGGAGACCGCCGATCATGCCGCCGGCACCAGCGCGCTGCTGCCGATGCTCGCGCTCGGCATTCCCGGCTCCGCGACCGCGGCCGTGATGATGGGCGGGCTGATGATCTGGGGTCTCAACCCCGGGCCGATGCTGTTCGTGGACCAGAAAGACTTCGTCTGGGGCCTGATCGCCTCGATGTATGTCGGCAACATCGTTGCGGTCGCGCTGGTGCTGCTGACCGTGCCTGTTTTCGCCGCGTTGATGCGGATTCCCTTCGTGGTCATTGCGCCGCTGATCGTGATCATCTGCGTCGTCGGTGCCTATTCGGTGTCGAACTCCTATCTCGACGTGGTGATGATGCTCGGTTTCGGCATCGTCGGCTATCTCTTCAAGAAGCTGTTTTATCCGCTGGCACCGCTGGTGCTCGCGATCGTCATCGGCGACAAGGCCGAGGATGCGTTCCGTCAATCCATGCTGATGTCCAAGGGATCCATCGGCATCTTCTTTGCCAACAAGCTGGTGACGTGCCTGGTGGTCGCAGGCATCGCGCTGCTGCTGCTTCCGCTGGTGCTGCAGCTCGCGCGGCCCTTCCGCAAGTCCCCAGCCACTGAGACGTCCGCCCAGGAAAAGGTGATCATATGACCGCAAAGCCGCTCATCGCGCTGGCGATGGGAGACCCCGCCGGTATCAGCCCGGAGCTGACGGCCAAGCTTGTAGCCCTCGACGAGATCCGCAGCCGCTGCCGCCTCGTCGTGATCGGCGATCGCCGCATCTTTGACCAGGGCGCGCGCGTTGCCGGCGTAAAGCCGGAGCTGACGTACGTAGAGCAGGGGGCTGATTTTCGCGCGGCGAAGGGCGATGCGCTGTTCGTCGATCTCGGCCATCTCGATCCCAGGGAGGTTGAACCGAAGACCGCGACCCTGGCCGGCGGGAAATTCGCACTGACGAATTATCGGCACGCACTTGAGCTTGCCCGCGACGGCCGCGTCGATGCGGTCTGCTTCACACCATTCAACAAGCAGGCGATGCGCTATGCCCGCGCCGACTATGATGACGAGATCGCGTTCTCGGCCGAAGTCGCCGGGCTCAAGACACCGGCCAGCGAATTCAACGTGCTCGGCGAGCTCTGGAATGCCAGGGTCACCTCGCATATTCCGCTCAAGGACGTCGCATCAAAACTGTCGGGCGAGCGCATCCTGCGCGCGCTCAAACTGACCGATGCCTGCATGCGCAATGCCGGCTTTGCACGGCCGCGCATTGCTGTCGCGGGCCTCAATCCGCATGCCGGCGACGGCGGCAATTTCGGCCGCGAGGAAATCGATGTCATCGCGCCCGTGGTGGAAGCCGGCCAACGCGAGGGCATTGCCGTGGAGGGCCCGTTTCCGGCCGACACCGTGTTTCTGCGTGCCAAGGCCGGCGCCTTCGATGCCGTGCTGACGATGTACCACGACCAGGGCCAGATCGCGATGAAGCTGATGGGGTTCGATCGCGGCGTCACCCTGCTCGGCGGCTTCCCGTTCCCGATCTGCACGCCCGCGCACGGCACCGCCTACGACATCGCAGGCCAGGGCATCGCATCAACAGGTGCCAGCCGCGCCGCGGTGCTGCTGGCGGCGGAGATGGCGTCGCGGCGTATCGCGCAATGATCTCTCAAGTGCGATGAGATTTGGATGAATCGCGTGCGCACCGACTTCGCGCCGTGATGGCATTGTACTGCTGTCTGCCGCAGAATTGTCGCGCTTCAGTAACAGGGTACAGCCATGGGGCAATTCCTTCTGGTTGAGTCGCGCAGACTGGACGGTTTTGAAGGCCTTGAACAGGCCGTCCACGGTTCGCATGTCGACGTGATGCAGCTCGGGCGCGGGCGGCTGCGCGGGACGTTGTCGCATATTGGAATCGGCGACTTCTCGCTGAGCATCGGCGCCTTCAACGTCGGCATGCGCACGCAGCGAGTCTCCAGCGACGACAAGCTGATCATCGGGATGTTGCTCGCGGCCGAGGAGCGCGTGGCTCACTGGTCGTTCGACATGCAGCTCAACGACGTGCTCGTGATTCCGCCGCTGCTGGAGCACGACGGGGTCTTTCACGGCGGCTCCGCTTACGCCGCGATGCGCCTCGATCTCAGCGAGGTCACCTCACTGTTTGGCGGAGAAGCGAGGCTCAGCGATCCCGACACCTGGCGCAGTCGCGGGCATTTCAGGGCGGAGAGTGTGACCGGCGCGATCGCCACGCGCCGTTTGGTCGCGATCATGTCGCACCTGCGCACCAACAGGATGGGACTGACGCCATCGACCGCCGAATATTGGAAGCGGGCGATCGCCGAATGTATGGCGGTCAACGTCATGTCGTCGCTGCCGCCCGACGACAGCGGCTGGCTTCCTTCAGCGCGGCGGTTGATCCGCAGGGTCGAGAACTATCTCGATGAGGCCGGCAGCCGCCCGCTGCACGTGTCCGAGATCTGCGCCGCGCTGGGCGTGTCGCGCCGCACCTTGCACCGCGCCTTTCAGGAGGTGTTCGGCCTCGGCCCGGTCAGCTTCCTCCGGCACAAGCGGCTTTGCGAGGTGCATTCCATCCTGCGCGCCAGTGCGCCCGGCTCGACCACCGTGGCCGCCGTCGCGATGGAGCAGGGCTTTTATGAGCTCGGCCGCTTCGCGCAGTATTACCTTGCGATGTTCGGGGAGCGCCCGTCGCAGACGCTGGGAGGCGCAACATTGCGTACGGCCGGCGAGGGCGTCGCCCAAGCCTAGAAGCCTAGCCCTCCTGAATTTGCGAAGGCGCGCGTGTTCCCAGCCGCTCCACGAGGCGGATCAAATAGCCATCGGGATCCTGCACGAGAAACTCGCGCTGCCCGACCTCCTGCTCGCCGACGCGATACCAGGCCTCATTCGGCGGTTCGTAAAGCGGCCAATTTGCCAGGTCGAGGGCTCGCAGGATCGGATCGATGCGATCGACGACCATCTGGAAATTGATGCCGCGCCCGAAGGGACGGTGCATCTCCGCCGTTTCCCAACGGCCGTTCAATTCGCACAGCATCATCTGCAATCGTCCCCTGACAAGATACACAAATCCGGCATTCGGACGGTCATAGGCAATGTCGAACCCGAGCAGGTTGCGCCAGAACGACAGGCTGGCTTGAATGTTCGAGACGCTGAGCTCCGGCACGAGATCGGCAAAGCCGTCGCGTGGTGCGCAGCCGGTGCTGTCGGATGTGGCGCGGGCGATGGGGTCTGAAAGCGGTGGCTTGGTCATCGGAGGCAAACGGCCTCAATCGCGAAAGACGCCATCATCGGATCATGCCGGTGTTTTGCCCGACGTGTCAAACGACGTTGACCGACTCTTCCAGTGGCGAACGAAAATCATCCATGAAAGCAACCTGCTCGCTACTGTGCATGGGGTTGTTTTACGGTTTGGGGAAAGTGCAGCGTCAGGCCGCGCAGACGATCACGCCATACCAGCCGAGCCCGCGATAGGTCTCGTAGCCCGGCGTCGCATGGAAGGCGATCATTGCACCTGAGCGGTCCTGGTAGAAGCCGGAGCGCTGTCCGTTGAGCGACAGTGAGATGCGTTCGCTGAGGATGCCCTGGCCGTCGGACGCGGCGATCACGCGAAAGTTCGAGTCGACCAGCAGCACGCGCGCCTTGTCGCTGTCGCCGACGCGGACGCCTTGCACGATCGCGCGTGCCTGCGGCTCCCAGTCGAAATGGATGGCGAGCACGCCGATCGGCGCGCCGTTGGCCTGACCGCCGGCGCGGACGCTGGCGCAATAGGTCGCGACCTGGGCGTTGCCGAGCAGCGGCTGGTTCTCGACGTCGCCGGCGACATAGTCGTCACCGGAGCGCAAGGTCTTTGCCTCGCGAAACCATTTGGTGTGAGCGACGTTCTGGCCGACGACAGGAAAGCGGTCGGCGCGACCATTGGCGATGACGTTGCCGTCTAGGTCGCAGAGCCAGAGGTCGAGATAGACGGTGTAGGCACCGAGAATGACGCCGAGGCGCTGCGAGGCGTAGCTGACCGCGGCCGGAGCGGGGGAGGCGGCGCAATCGACCACGGCGGAGTCAGTCGCCCACCAGCGCACGTCGCAGGTGCGCTCATAGAGGTTGCGGTCGATCAGCTCGATCGCGTTCAGGGACAGGTCCATCATGCGCTCGCCGCGCGAGCGCTGGCTCATGCGCTCGATCGAGGCGACAAGATCGCCGGTTCGTTTGGTCAGCTGGGTCTCGAGCTCGCGTGCGATGGTCTCGACCTGTTGGCCGACCCCGCGTACCTCCTGCGCCACCACAGCGAAGCCCGCGCCCTGTGCGCCGGCGCGCGAGCTTTCGATCAGCGCGTTCAGCGCCAGCATCTTCATCTGGTTGGTGATCTGCTGGATCGACTTGGTCTTGTCGACCGCGATCTGGTTGACCTCCGCGGTCAGCCGATTGATCAGCGCGGAAATGTCGGAATCGTCGTCGGCGGGTTCGGTGGTGACAGGCTTGGCTTTCAGACCCAGCGCAGCAGACATCGGGGCGTTCCTTGGCAATGAGGCGTGATCTGCAATGAACCCGGAACTACAAATCACCCAGATCGAATAAGTGTAATTTTCGAAGATTCGCGCTAACGCCCACTTAATTTGCTGTCCGCGCGGCTGCTCAAATGGTAGTCAACCCGCTGAGTAATTCGGCAATCCACCGCTTTGTGGGCCGCTGACGTTGCAATCGGCCGAAGATTCCCGGTCAATTCTGCAGGCCCGATGCGGCCGCCGCGCCGTTGCGTATCCCTGACGACTTGAACCCCGAATCATGACGCCGCCCGCCACCGCCTTGCCCGTCGAGATGCCCCAGGCCTTCCTGGGCGTGGCGCGCTCGTTCACCGACAAGCTCTGGCGCACCCGGTTGGATGCGCGCGGCGCCGCCACGGCGCTCGCCATCGTGCAGCGTCACCAGCTGCCGGAATTGCTGGCGCGGGTCCTGGCCGGTCGCGGCGTCGATATCGACGCGGTGCCTGATTTCCTCGATCCGACCATCCGCAAGCTCATGCCGGATCCGTTCACGGTGACGGAGATGGAGGCCGCCTCAAAACGGATTGCAGATGCGGCCGTGAAGGGTGAGACCGTTGCGATCTTCGGCGACTACGACGTCGACGGCGCGACGTCGGCGGCGCTGCTCGCCTGGCACCTGCGCCATTGCGGGCTCGATCCGCTGATCCACATTCCCGACCGCATTTTTGAAGGCTATGGCCCCAACGTCGAAGCTGTCCGAGGGCTCGCCGCCAAGGGCGCGACGCTGCTCGTCACCGTCGATTGCGGTACCACCAGCATCGAGCCTCTCGCCGAAGCCAAGCGGCTCGGCATGTCGGTCGTGGTGATCGACCACCACCAGGCCGGCGATGTACTTCCAGAGGTCGACGCGCTGGTCAATCCGAATCGGCTCGACGATCTCTCGGGCCTTGGCCATCTCGCCGCCGTCGGCCTCGTACTGGTGACGCTGGTCGCGGTTAACAGAGAACTTCGGCAGCGCGGCTTCTGGTCTGCGGAGATGCCGGAGCCCGACCTGCTCGGCATGCTGCATCACGTCGCACTCGGCACCGTCGCCGATGTCGCGCCGCTGATTGGTTTGAACCGCGCCTTCGTCGCCAAGGGCCTGATCGCGATGCGGCGGCGCGACCATGTCGGCCATACCGCGCTGATGGACGTAGCGCGGCTCAACGGCCCGCCGGAGGCCTGGCATCTCGGCTTCATGCTGGGGCCGCGCGTCAACGCCGGTGGCCGGATCGGCCGCGCCGATCTTGGCGTACGGCTCTTGCTGGAAGGCGACAGCGTCGAGGCCGCACGGATCGCCGCCGAGCTCGACCGCCTCAACAGCGAACGCCGCGTCATCGAACAGGCCGCCGAAGCGCAGGCCGAAGCCGAGGCGCTGGCGTCGATTGGCCTCGAGGACAAGCTCGGCGTCATCGTCACCGCGTCCGAAGGCTGGCATCCCGGCGTGGTGGGCCTTGTTGCCTCGCGGCTGAAGGAGAAGTTCTCGCGGCCGGCTTTTGCGATTGCGCTCGAGCCCGGCGGCATCGGCACCGGTTCGGGCCGCTCGATCGCCGGCGTCGATCTCGGCAAGGCGGTGCGGCAGGCTGTGGCCGACGGCATTCTGCTGAAAGGCGGCGGCCACGCAATGGCCGCGGGCGTGACGCTGCGGAAAGAGAAGCTCGCCGAATTCCGCGCCTATTTGGAGAACGCGCTGGCGCAGGACGTCGCCGAGGCGCGTCATGTCAACGAGCTCTACATCGACGGCGCGATCTCGGCGCGCGCGGTGACGCCGGAGCTTGCGAGCACGCTCAATCGTGCAGGACCCTTTGGCAGTGGCAATCCGGAGCCGGTGCTGGCGCTGCCGGCGCATCAGCTGGTCTTCGCCGATGAGGTCGGACAGGCGCATCTGCGGCTGCGCTTCAAATCGGGGGACGGCTCGATCGTCAATGGCATCGCGTTCCGCTCGGTCGGCCAGAAGCTCGGCAATGCGTTGCTCGCCAATCGCGGCCAGCAACTGCATGTTGCGGGATCCTTGTCGGTCGATCGTTATCAGGGCGCCGAGCGCGTGCAGTTTCGCGTCATCGACGCCGCACTACCGGACCAGGGGCCATCCGTGATTAGATGAGACGGCCTCAAACAAACAACAAAGAAAGGGAGTGAACATGGCAGGGCAGGTTGAGGGCAAGGTTGCGCTAGTGACGGGCGGCGCGTCCGGTATTGGCGAGGCCATCGTCGAGCTATTTGCGCGCGAAGGCGCAACTGTCGTCATCACTGACATCGACGAGCTGCGCGGGCCCGAACTCGCGACGCGCGTGACAAAGGCTGGTGGCAAGGCGATTTTCCTGGAGCAGGACGTCACCAGCGAGGAGCGCTGGATCGAGATCGTGGCGGACATCGCGAAGCGTCACGGCCGGCTCGACATCATGGTCTCCAATGCCGGCATCGGCATCGCCGTGCCTTCGATCACCGACATGACGCTCTCTGACTGGCGCAAGCAGAACGCGATCAACCTCGATGGCGTGTTTCTCTCGGTGAAGCATTGCCTGCCGCTGATGCGCAAGCATGGCGGCGGCTCGATCGTGATGATGTCCTCGCTCGCGGGCCTGCGCGGTGCGCCCGGGCTGTCGGCCTATTCGGCGACCAAGGGCGGCGTGCGGCTTTTTGCCAAATCGATTGCGATGGAGTGCGCGGCGGCGGGCGACGGCATCCGCGTCAATTCGGTCCACCCTGGGATCATCGACACGCCGATCTGGGGCAAGATCCCGACCGGGGCGACCGGCGCCGGTCAGAACGCGCCGATTGATCCCGAAGAGCGCGCAAAAGTCGCAACGCCGCTCGGCCGCGCAGGTCAGGCCGCGGAGATTGCCTCCGGCGTGCTGTATCTGGCGTCGGATGCCTCGCGCTACGTCACCGGCACTGAGCTCGTCATCGATGGCGGCATGAATGCCGGTGGGGTGCCGCGGCGGGCGTGAGACACGCAGGGCAGGGTGGCGCCGTGAGGGGCTGACGCACGGGCGTCGGCCCTGTAGAACGCGGATGTTTCCTGCCCGAAAGAGGTCTCCTTCGCCATGGCGCACAGCCTTCACGCCTCCTCATCCGCGCCCGTCCGCTCGAACCGGCCGGACCTCGCCACCGATGCGATCCGTACCGCGCGCGAGGATCTCGCCGCCTGCTTCCGCATGGCCGCGCGCAACGGCTTTGAGGAGGGCATTTGCAACCACTTCTCGGCCGTCGTGCCCGGCCATGACGACCTGTTCCTGGTCAACCCCTACGGCTACGCCTTCCGCGAGCTGACGGCCTCAAAACTCCTGATCTGCGACTTCCACGGCCATGTGCTCGACGGTGAGGGCGAGCCTGAAGCGACCGCGTTCTACATCCATGCCGAGATGCACAAGCGCCTGCCGCGCGCCAAGGTCGCCTTCCACACCCACATGCCCTATGCGACCGCGTTGTCGATGACCGAGGGCGATCCGCTGATCTGGGCCGGGCAAACAGCGCTGAAGTTCTACGGACGCACCGCGGTGGACCGCGACTACAATGGCCTCGCCCTCGACGTTAGCGAAGGCGCGCGCATTGCATCGGCCGTGGGCGATGCCGACATCGTCTTCATGAAGCATCACGGCGTGATGGTGCTGGCGCCGACGATCGCGGAAGCGTGGGACGATCTCTACTACCTCGAACGCGCGGCTGAAGTGCAGGTGCTGGCGATGTCGACGGGACGCAAGGTGCTGCCGGTCGATCCCGCGGTCGCTGCCGCAACATACAAGCAGATGCGAGAGGGCGATTCCGAATCGGCGCGGCTGCATCTCGCCGCGATCCGCCGCCAGCTCGACGCGGAAGAGCCGCAATACCGGCACTGAGGCTGCTTACGATCCCTGCCGCAGCTTCGCCAGCACCTTTAGCCCGCCATAGCCATCGGCGGGCGTGATGCCGGCGCGCTGCTGAAAATCCTTAATGGCTTTCATCGTGTCGTTGCCGACGCGGCCGTCAGTGCCGCCGGTATCGAAACCGGCCTTGGTCAGCCGCGTCTGCATCTCCTGCACCTCGGCGAGCGTCAAGATGCGCTCGGAGCCGGGGAAGGGCTGAATGAAGGGCGGCGCGCCGAGGCAGCGGTCGCCGAGATGGCAGATCGCCAGCGCGTAGTTCATCGAGGGGTTGTAGCTCTTCACCGAATAGAAATTCGGCCCCAGCAGGAATGTCGGTCCGCCCGCAACCGGCGTCCACATCTGCGCGGATGCGTTCGGTTGCGGGAACGGTTGGCCGTCGGCGCGGGTTACGCCGGCCGCCTGCCATGCCGCATAGGTGCGTCCGCCGTTCATCTCGCTGGCCGCGCGCACCTCATAGCCCCAATGCTCGCCGCGGCGCCATTTGCCGCGATTGACCAGATATTTCGCCGTCGACCCCAGCGCGTCGTCGGGCTTGCCGAACGGAGAGACCTTGCCGTCGCCGTCATAGTCGATGCCGACATTGAGCCACACCTCCGGCATCCATTGCGAATTCCCCATCGCGCCGGCCCAGGAGCCCTGCATCTCCTCAGGCGTGCTCCAGCCCTTGTCGACGATGCGGAGCGCGTTGATCAGTTCGGCCTCCCAATAGGCCTTGCGGCGCGGTTCGTTCCAGGCGAGCGCGGCGAGCGAGGGAAACACCGGCGTCATGTGGTTCTGCTGCACGAGCGGATCGCCGTAAGCAGATTCCACGCCCCACAGCGCCAGTAGCGTGCCGCGCTCGACACCGAAATCACGCTCGATGCGCGCGAACAGCGCCTCGTTGTTCTTGAGCGCAATCTTGCCGTTGATGATGCGCCAGTCGGAGACGCGGCGGTTGATGTATTGCCAGACCTGCTCGTGAAATTCGGGCTGGTTGCGCATCTGCTTGAACACGCTCATGTCGGGCTCGACCCGCGCCATGGCGCGCTGCCAGGTCGCAGCCGAAATACCTTTCGCCATGGCGCGTGCGCGAAACGCCTCGCGCCATTCGTCGAAGCCGGGAGGCGATGCGAGTAATTCCGTTGGAATTGCCAGCGAAGCGGCTGCGCCAAGCAGGGCACGGCGGGTGATGCGATTGGCCGAGGAATCAGCGTGTTTCATACGACCATTGTATCGGGAAACACGGCTCTTGTGGGCGGTTCCTGGAACAAGTGGGAACAGGTTTTCAACGTCACGTTCCCAGGAACAAAGTGTCGCACTCCCGCATTCCCTCCGTACGACATTGGAGGAGGACAAGATGAGGAAATATCTCTTTGCGGCTGCCATAGTCACGGCTATCGCGGCCCCTGCGTTCGCGGATGAGGTCGGTGTTCACGTCGGTCCGGTCGGTGCCGGCGTGACGGTCGGCGAGTCGCATGAGTATCGCGACCGCGATCGCGATCGGACCACCGTCATCAAGGAGCGTGCGCCTGCCGATCGCACCACTGTCATCAAGAAGGAAGATGAATTCGGCAACCGCAGCAAAACCGTGATCCATCACGACAACGATTGACGCGACAGGGCCCTGGCGGAGGCGCTGGGGCCCGCTTTCATCGACAAGATTCGGGGTGGAATGAAGATACGCACGCATGCGGAAAGCCATGTCGTCGAGCTCGACGACGGATCATGCTGGCAGATTTTCCCCGGTGATCTCGCAGCGACGCTGAGCTGGAAACCTGAAACGGATTTGCACCTGGAGCCGATTGGCGACCGGGTGTGTTCGCACGTCCTGATCAATGGTGCGGACCAAAGCCGCGTCCGCGTGATTACGGCAGGCAAAGGCTGGCCCGACGGCGAAGTTAAGAAAGTATTGAAGGGTGGGTAGGTCGCACCTGCGCCAGGTCAGATATCTCAGATTTTAAGCGCGTCGCTTTACGCTCGGTTGGCCTCTGTCTGGCATGATGCCGGCATGCGCGAGCTGTTAGACATCATCCGAGCCAATCCCTGGCCGTTCGGCGCCGGGCTCTTTGTCGTGATCCTGATGATCATCGCCGAGAATTTCGGTCGGGGCATTCAGGGTGACGGCGCCGCCGGCGGCGACTTGCCGGATTTCGGCGGTTGCGACGGCGGTGGAGACGGAGGAGGCGGCGACTAGGCTCGCTTCGCCCTAGCCTAGTCCTCCTGCAACTCCGTGGCGACGTTGGCGAGCCAGCGGCGAATGCTTGCCTCCGCCTTGGCGTCGAGGCCACCGGCCAAACGTTTCTCCAAATCAATCACACGTTCCCGGCAGGCCTTCAGCAGCGTTGTGCCGCGCGGTGTCAGAGTCCACTGCTGGATGCGCCCATGGACGGGATGGCGGGTCATCACGATCGCACCGTCGCGCTCGAGGTTGCGGATGATCACGCCGACTGTTTGCGGTGTCAGGAAGGTGAGGCGGGCGACGTCGGCGCCCGACAGGCCCGGATAGGCATTCAGCATCGTCAGCACGGCGAATTGCGGCGAGGTTACGCCGAGATCAGCCAGCGTACGTTCCATCTTCAGCCGAACCGCGGCGTGTGCCTGGCGCAGGAGGTATCCGAGATAGCCTTGCTCGCCACGTTTGCCTTCGCCGGGAGCGGGGACATGTGCTGGGGCTGCCTCCGTGGACACCCTCTGCTCCGCTTTCGATTTCGTGATACTGGCTGACTTGCGCATAATATAAGAACTCTTATAAGATATAAGTAGTCTTACAATATCACGAGGTTGATTGCAATGTCACACGCCCGCAGCGAATACGAGGATTTCAAGCGCATCACGCCCGATGCGTATGATCTGGTGCTGGCGCTCGGTCAGGTCGCGGCCAAGGCCGGCCTCGACAAGCAACTGCTCGAGCTGGTCAAGCTGCGCGCCTCGCAGATCAACGGCTGCGCCTTCTGCGTCCAGCATCACGTCCTCCTCTCGGAGCGGCTTGGGATTCCCGCCGACAAGCTTCATCTCGTCGCGGTGTGGCGCGAAGCTCCAATTTATTCGGCGCGTGAGCGCGCAGCGCTGGCATGGGCCGAGGCACTGACCCAGCTGCCGGACGGCTTCGGCGACGAGGTTTATGACGAGGTGCAGCGCGAATTCTCCGAGGCCGAGCTGATGTATCTGACCTCGGCGATAGCCTCGATCAACGTTTGGAATCGGTATGGTGCAGCGTTTCGCTGGACGCCGCCGAAGCGGCCGGCAACGGCGTCCTGATCACGAGGGGAAATGACCATGACAGCTATGAGCTTGGCGGCCGCGCCGCGTCATCAGCGATCGATAATCTTGGCTCTTGTCGGCGGGTTTGCTTGCGCAGTCGCGATCGGCAGAGCGTTGCCTGTGACGTTCGACACCGTCTCAGGCGCGCTGGCGCCGCTTTGCGCGACCGCTGCCGAGAGCTCACCGCTCGACAAAGTCGAGCCGATTGGCTCCTATGCGCTACCCAACGTGCCAGGTAAGCGCGTGACCATTGTGCGCGTGTTCTACGGTCCGGGCGGATTTTCGCGGCCGCATCGCCATGCGGGTTCGGTGACCGCCTATATCACCAAGGGAGAGATCCGCTCCCAGCTCGGCGGTGGACCGGTCGAGACATTCGGCGTTGGCCAATCTTTCTTCGAACCGCCGGGCGCAACGCATCTGGTCTCGGCCAATGCCAGTACCACGGAGCCTGCCGAACTGATCGCCGTGTTCGTGGCGGATGAGGGCGCGCAACTGACGACCTATATCGAGTGACGCATAAGCCGGATCGAGCGGTAGCTCGATCCGGCCATATCTCAAACCATATCAGCCCCCGTAGGACGCAGGGTCGGGATTGTCCGACGGATTCTCGAACGACTTCTTCAGCGATGCCGGCATCGGGACGTGGAAGTTCAGGCCGCGCGGCGGGACCGGCTCCATGAACCATTTGTCGTAGATCTTCTGGATCTCGGGGCTCTGGTAGAGTTTTGAAGTTGCCCGATCGACCACTGTCTTGAACGGCACGTCATCCTTGCGCAGCATGATGCCATAGGGCTCCGGATCGGAGAATGCGCCGTTGCTGATGGCGTAGAGCGAAGGGTCTTTCGACGACGCGATCATCGCGGCAAGCTGGATATCGTCCATGACGAATGCCGCGGCGCGGTCGGTCTCAACCATCAGGAATGCCTCGGGGACATCCTTGGCACTCATGACCGTGATGCCGAGCGAGCGGGCCAGATTGGCCTTGGTGAGCTGGTTGATGTTTGTCGTGCCCGCGACGGAGACAACAGCCTTGCCCTTGAGATCATCGACCTGATCAAGTTTCAGCGCCTTCTTGGACACGAAACGGCTCGCCGTGAGGAAATGCGTGTTGGTGAACCACACCTGCTTCTGGCGGTCGGCGTTGTTGGTGGTGGAGCCGCATTCGAGATCAACCGTGCCGTTCGCCATCAGTGGGATGCGTGTGGATGAGGTGACGATGCTCTCGTTGACCTCGAGCTTGTCCAGCTTGAGCTCGCTCTTGATCTCGTCGACGATCTTCATGCAGATGTCGACGGCGTAACCGACGATCTTCTGCTTGTCGTCAATGTAGCTGAACGGCACCGCACTATCGCGGATCCCAAGCGTGATCGCGCCGGTGTCCTTGATCTTCTTGAGCGTGCCGCTCAATTCGTCCGCGCGCGCCGGCATGGCGAGCGCGGCGGCGAGCATGGCCGCTGTGGTGAGATAACGCATGAGCTTCCCTTCATCCTGTTGGCTGCGGCAGCCAAGCAATTCTGGGGCCAGAAGGTCGGGTCACGCAGGAATTGGCCGGGCCAGGCTTTGCCGAGCCCGCCGGGCCATCATCGCCGTGTCACAGGCCTTGGCGAGCGGCGTCGGCGGCGTGCGCAGCCTTAGTTCTCTTCGCTGCTCGATCCCTCGCGCAGATCGGGCTTCACCACATCCTCGGGCAGCGTATGCGCACCCGGCTGCGGGTTGCCGGCGATCTCCGTGCCGATCTCGTGGCCGCGGGCGCGGATCAGGCGCTCATAGGCCGAAACCAGCGTGACGTAGGGGCTGACCCAGATCCAGCCGTCGCGGGTGAACACTTGAACGTCGAAATGCAGATGCATTGACGTGCCCGCAGGATGATCGAGGTAGTTCGAGATCACGCCGATCTTCTCGCCTTCGGTGACGATGCGGCCGTTGAGGACCCCGTCGGCATTCATCGCCAGCGGGTTCATGTGCATGTAGCGGAAGCGGATGTGTTCGGTCCGGCTGTTGACCTCGAGCGTCGCCGCCTGGTCCTTGGAGGCGCGGATCACCATGGCGTCGCGCACCGCAACGACACTGCGTTGCTTGGGATCGCAGGGTTCGCGACCGTCAGCGGGCGAGGGGCATTCGGCGGCGCGGATGTCCTCGCCCTGATGGCCGTAGCCGCCGCCGCATTGCCAGACTTCGAAGCTGCGGGACTCGCAGAAATTGTCGCGCCAGGGATAGGCTGTCGGGCCATCATTATCGCGCTTCGCGTAGGATTGCGAATGCACGAAGGCGGGCGCTTTTTCGAGCGGAAAGCGGATTTGCGCGTACGCCATCGCGTCGGGATGGCCACCCTGCTTGCGATAACCGGTGTTCGGAATGATGTCTCCGCTCGGCCGGTAGCTGAAATCCGCCGACCGCTGGGCGGGACGATCGGTAAGATCGGAGGCAACGTCCATCAGAGGCCGCATGCGCTGGCCGCCGGCGACGTGCAGCGCTCTCAGGAAACGCTCGGCGACGGGATAAGCTTCCTTGCAGGCAAGGCGTCGCGGCTTTGCGACGCTGTCAAGGCACTGGATCGATACCACATAGGCGACGCCAAAACGCGTGAAAGCGTAGCGGACATAGCCTTCGCGGATGAACTTGCGCAGGTCCGGATAGATCGCCGCGAGCGGCTTGACCGGTTCGCCCTTGCCGCCGGCGGGATCGGCGATGTCGTAGACGAGCGCAGAACCGGTGATCTGTACCTCGACCGGTTTTGTGAAGGTGCGCGACGGCATGCCGTCGCCGGCGCCAGGCTCAAGAGAGAACATCGCGCTGTATCCGGCTGGACCCGCGTCAAACATGTCGACGGGATTGAAATCAGCCTGGTGACGCGACAGCGAGAGCGTGGACGGCGCGCCGCTGCGTTGCGCGTCGAGATAGGCGGCGGCATCGAACGGCAGCAGCACGGGAACGGAGCTGCGGGCAATGCCGGTGAAAAACTGCGAGGAGACCGCGTTGAGCTGCACCAGCGCCGGCATCCCGCGTGGGTCGAAACGCGGCACCGAACGGCGCGGCACGAAGATGAAATCGCCCGCGACCTGTGGGCGGCTGCTGATCTCGGTGCGGAGCTGGTCGAGCGCTGCGCGCCAGTCGACGCGCAGGGCCGTGAGTGAGGGGCTGCGGAATTCGTCCGCGGCAATCGGAGATGCAAGGAGGAGCGAAAGCGACGCCAGAAGAAGCGAGACGAAGCGGAAACCCTTCCTAGCCACAGTCTCGCCCCCCGGCGGCACCTGTCCTGATTCCTCGATCCCTCGGCTTAGTCCTTGGCGCGCTCGGAATAGGAGCCGTCTTCGGTCATCACCACGATGCGGGTGCCGACCGAGATGTGCGGCGGCACAGTGGTGCGGATACCGTTGGAGAGCACCGCCGGCTTGTAGGACGACGAGGCGGTCTGGCCTTTGGTCACCGGCTCGGTCTCGACGACTTCCAGCGTCACGCGCTGCGGCAGAGCGAGCGAAACCACGTTGACGTCGTGGGTCGACAGCTTGACGGTCATGTCGGGCTGAAGATAGGCGGCGGCATCGCCGACGACGTCCTTGGAGACCTGCACCTGGTCGTAGGTCTCGGGGTTCATGAAGTGGAAGCCGTCGCCATCTTCATACAGGAAGGTGAAGTTGCGCTCTTCGATCGTGGCCTTTTCGACCTGGTCGGTGGTCTTGTAGCGCTCCGAGATCTTTACCCCGTCCGAGATTCGGCGCATTTCGATCTGGCTGACCGGCGTGCCCTTGCCGGGATGGATGTTCTCGGCGCTCACGACGACATAAAGCTTGCCGTCTTGCTCGATCACGTTGCCCTTGCGAATAGAACTGGCGATGACTCTCAAAGCTATATTTCCTGCTTGCTTGGCCCGGCTCAGGCCAGGACGTGGTCAAATCGATGGGGGACTTGGGGCCTCAAATCAGACCTCGGCGCCCGTTTCGGGCCGCAACATACGCATTTTGTCGTTGAATGCCAGCATTTTGCTGGCCCAAGGGGCGACCGGTTAATGGCTGGGGACAAGCCGATTTCGCCGTTCTGGAGCCCGTCGCGGCACCTCGACCGGCGGCCGTTCCTCCAGGCCAGGGGGGCCATCATCGGAGCCGTCAGGGGCTTTTTCGCCGAACAGGGCTTCGTCGAGGTCGAAACCTCGGTCCTTCAGGTCTCTCCGGGCAACGAGACCCATTTGCACGCTCCCCGGACCGAGATCATCCGGCACGACGGCAGCCGAGCCAGCCGTTACCTGCGGACCTCGCCCGAATTCGCCTGCAAGAAGCTGCTGGCGGCCGGCGAAGAGCGGATATTCGAGTTCGCCCGGGTGTTCCGCGACCGCGAGCGCGGCGACCTGCACTTGCCCGAATTCACCATGCTGGAATGGTACAGGGCCAGCGCACCCTATGACGCCATCATGGCCGATACGGTGGTCGTCATCGCCACGGCCGCGCAGGCAACCGGGATTGGGACTTTCGCGTTCCGGGGCCGGACCGCGGACCCGTTCGCCGAGCCAGAGCTGCTGACCGTCGCAGGCGCCTTCGAGCGCTTCGCCGGGGTCGACCTGCTGTCGACAATCTCGGACAACGAGGGTAACCGTGCCGCGCTCGCCGAAGCGGCCGCCGGCAAGGTCCGGGTTGCCGAGGACGACACCTGGTCGGACATCTTCAGCAAGGTCCTGGTCGAGCATGTCGAGCCGCATCTGGGGCAGGGGCGTTTGACCATTCTGTTCGAATACCCATCTCCGGAGGCGGCGCTGGCGCGAGTGAAGACAGACGACCCGCGGGTCGCCGAGCGGTTCGAGGTCTATGCCTGCGGCGTCGAACTCGCCAACGGCTTTGGCGAACTCACCGACGCCGGGGAACAGCGTAAGCGCTTCACGGAGTCGATGGCAGAGAAGCAGCGCCGCTACGGCGAGGCCTATCCGCTGGATGAGGATTTTCTGGCCGCGGTTGCCGCAATGCCGGAGGCGAGCGGTGTCGCGCTCGGTTTCGATCGGCTCGTGATGCTGGCAAGCGGCGCAACGCGGATTGATCAGGTGGTGTGGACACCGCCTGCGGACGAGAGATGACAAAGACCAATCTTGCACGAACATTGCGTGAGCCGGCCGAACTTGTCGCCGCGGACCTCGCGCCTGCCACCGCTCTGCCCACGCTAGAACGCGTCGCGGCCCGCTATGCGGTTGCGATCACGCCGGCGCTGGCCCAGCTGATCGATACCTCGGATCCTGACGATCCCATCGCCCGCCAGTTCGTTCCGACTGCCGCGGAGCTCCAGATGCAGCCGGGCGAAAGCGCCGATCCGATCGGCGATCACCCGCATTCGCCTGTCACCGGCATCGTGCATCGCTATCCCGATCGGGTGCTGTTCAAGCTCGTTCACGTCTGCGCGGTCTATTGCCGCTTCTGCTTCCGCCGCGAGATGGTCGGTCCCGGCAAGGAGAACGCACTCTCGGATAGCGCCTATCTTGCCGCGATCGACTACATCCGCGCGCATAGCGAGATATGGGAGGTGATCCTGACCGGCGGCGATCCGCTGATGCTGTCGCCGCGCCGGATGAGCGAGATCATGGCTGATCTCGCCGGCATCGATCACGTCAAGATCGTCCGCCTTCACACCCGGGTGCCCGTGGCCGATCCCGCGCGCATCAGCGACGAGATGGTCGCGGCGCTGCAGGTCGAGGGTGCAACCACCTGGGTGGCACTACATGCCAACCATGCGCGCGAGCTGACGGGGCCGGCCCGCGCCGCCTGCGCGCGGCTGGTCGATGCTGGAATTCCCATGGTCAGCCAGTCCGTGCTTTTGCGCGGCGTCAATGACAACGTCGCCGCCCTGTCGGATTTGATGCGGGCTTTCGTCGAATGCCGGATCAAGCCCTATTACCTGCATCATGGCGATCTCGCGCCGGGCACTGCGCATCTGCGCACGACGCTGGCGCACGGACAGGAGTTGATGCGGCAGTTGCGCGGGCGGGTGTCAGGGCTGTGTCAGCCTGACTATGTCATCGACATTCCCGGCGGCGCCGGCAAATCGCCGGTCGGGCCGAATTATGTGTTGGCGGCGCCAAATACCGCAGCTCATGCGGGTGATACGGTGACGGAAACGCGCTATCGTATCGTCGACTATTGCGGCGACGTTCATCTGTATCCACCAGAGACCTGAGCGGTTTGGATGCGAGACGTTGCTTTGGGAAACGGAGCGGAAAGATGAAGAGCGTCATCGTGGCACTAGCGCTGCTGGCCTTGTTTGGCGGCGTGGCCGTCGCGCAGACCGGCACCAAGGGATCGACATCGGGCGGGGCCACGTCCGGCTCGACGCCGCTCGCGCCGATCGGTCATCGTCAGCCGAAAGTTGGCGACGTGCCGAACGAGAAAAATCTAAGCGATCCCAACGATCCCCTGAGCAAGGAAAATCAGGCGCTCGACAAGAAGATCAAGAGCATCTGCCGAGGCTGTTGACGAGGGCGACGGGCAGGGCGCGAACAGCATCGCCCCGCCCGCCTTCGGCCCCGATTACGCAGAGCGCTCGTGCAGTCCGGCGCGCGCGCTATTGCGGCGGATCTCGACCGCATCAGCGAGCTGCTCGAGCGCCTTTACCGTCGTCGCCCAATCGATGCATCCGTCGGTGATGCTTTGGCCGTACACGAGCGGTTTGCCCGTCACCACGTCCTGGCGGCCGGCGACGAGATTGCTCTCGATCATCACGCCCATGATGCGGTTCTCGCCGCCCGAGATCTGACCGGCGATGTCGGCCATGACCAGTGGTTGGTTCTCCGGCTTCTTGCTCGAATTGGCGTGGCTCGCATCCACCATCACCAGCGGGGCGACGCCGGACTTCGCCAGGTCGTTGCAGGCCGCAGCGACGCTCGCCGCGTCGTAATTCGGCTTGGTTCCGCCGCGCAGGATGATGTGGCAGTCCTCATTGCCCGCAGTCGAGGCGATCGCAGAGCGGCCGAGCTTGGTCACCGCCATAAAATGATGCGGATGCGAGGCCGACTTCACCGCGTCCGCCGCGATCCGCACATTGCCGTCGGTGCCGTTCTTGAAGCCGACCGGGCAGGACAGCCCCGAGGCCAGCTCGCGATGGATCTGGCTTTCGGTCGTGCGGGCGCCGATTGCAGCCCAGGACACGAGGTCGGCGATGTATTGCGGTGTCGTCATGTCGAGGAATTCGGTGCCGGCGGGTAGGCCGAGATTGTTCACGGCCGACAGCACATTGCGTGCGAGCCGCAGGCCCTTGTTGATGTCGAAGCTGCCGTCGAGATCCGGATCGTTGATCAGGCCCTTCCAGCCCACCGTGGTGCGCGGCTTCTCGAAATAGACCCGCATCACGATCTCAAGCTGGTCGGCAAGCTCCTCGCGCAGGGCGGCGAGGTGCTCGGCATACTCGAGCGCCGCCTTGGGATCATGGACCGAGCAGGGGCCGACGACGACCAGAAGCCGGTCGTCCTGGCCATTGAGGATGGCGTGGATGGCGTTGCGCGCTGCCATCACCACGCGGGTCGCCGTGAGGGTGCGCGGGACCTCCCGCATCACGTCCTCGGGCGTGCTCAGCTCTTTCAGTTCGCGGATACGAAGATCGTCAGTCGTGCTCAGCACGGCGGGCTCCTGTTTGTTTCAGAATCTGCCGGCCAATAAAAAAGCCGCCAGGTCTGGCGGCTGTTCGGACGTTTGCTTCAATATTCTAGATTGAGCGCGATCCCCCTGCCGCCAGCGAGCTGTCGTAGCTAAAGTACCAAAAATAGCTGGTGGCGACGGTGATCATGGGAGGCCATATAGCGTGCCGTTGGCGGCTTGTCACCCCCAAACCGGCTCGGTACGCAACGAGACCCCTCAGGTGTTGCTTTTGCGTGCCGCCAAGGCCATGCCGATCAGGGTCGCACCACCGAACAAAAGGTTGATACCGACGAGCACGCCGATGGCCCATTCCGCCGAGCTCGGCAGTCCCGTGATCACCATGAACGCAATCGCGATGTCGACGAGGCCCGAGACCAGGAGCCACGACCAGCGGCCGCTCAGCTCACGACGGTGCTCCAGCGCGTACATGATGGTCGTGACGCCCTCGGCAAGGAAATAGGCGCCGAGCACGATCGTCAGCGTCAGCACGGCCTGCATCGGACGCGCCAGCAGCAACATGCCGGCGAGCACGGCCAGTGCTGCCGAGATCAGCGACCACCAGAAGCCCGGCGTGGCGCGGGCCCAATAGGTCACGATCAATCCGCCGATGCCGCTGATCAGGAACATCCAGCCGAGAAAGATCGTGATGGCGAGGCTTGCGAGTGGCGGCAGGATCAGCGCGCCAATGCCGAGCACGGCGAGCAAGATGCCTTCGCACAGAAAGGCCTTCCAATGCGCCTTCACCGTCTGACTCATCGCTGATTGCAGTCGTGAAAATTCCTCGGGCGATGTCATCGGCAAGCTCCAGATCGAAAAGATGTGCGCTCACTCTAGTACGCGCACGCCAGGCTTGCCATGCGGTGGATCAACCGCCGCCGTGCGCGGACGAAAAACCATCACCAGTTGTGCGGATGCGGTTGCGGCCGAGCACGTAAATCGCGGTCGTAACGACCAGCAGCGCAAGGCCAAGCAGGATCGAGGTAAGACCGATCGGGATCAGCGCCAGCGTCAGATTGCGCTCGGGATTGATGAGCCAGTGATGGATCGAGGTCAGCACGAAGGCGAGGCCGAGGAAGCCGACGCCGCCACCGGCGAGCCACAGCGCCCACATCCGCCGCAGCTGGCTGAGCCGCTCCCGCGCGATGTCGGTGCGGGGCGCGTGGTGGCGCGCAACGCGGCGCACCAGGCGCATAGCAAAGGCGATCGAGCTGAAGCCGACCAGCAGGCTCGCGCCGCCCAGCCACATCCGCAAGTTGGGATCGAGATCCGGCATGCGCTGGAGCGTGAGCAGGGGAAAATCGAAGGCCGAATGCAGCGCCAGCGGGCCGGCGAAGATCAGCAGCCGGCTGGAGAGACGGGCCCAGTCGCGGTGATGGCGGTTCGCACCCAGCGCCGTGCCGGCGCGCGCGATCGTGAGGTAGGCGCCGGCGATGATGCCAAGCGCGCCGTGGAAGGGTACGGTCAGCACGCTGCGCAGGGCCGCAAGCGACCGCCACATGTCGGCATGCTGCACGAGGTAAGCCAGGTTCTCATACGCCGCGAAGCCGAGGCCGACGGCGGCGCCATAAACCACCGTGTCCATCGGATTGGCGAAGGTTCGCCGCTTGGTCGAGGAGACCAGCACGATCGCGATCACCTTGACCGCCTCCTCCGGCAGCGCGACGCCGAAGACCGAGTGCATGGCGAGCGCGGCCCAGGGATTGTCGGGCGCTGCGACCATCTTGACGAAAGGGGCCCGGGCGAGACCCAGCAGCGAAATGCTGGCAGCACCGAGCAGGAAGGCGGTCCAGACCTGGGCGGGCGGTCCAGGGCGCTCCTCGGCGGCAATGACGAGCCACAGCATCAGCAGCGCCGGGGCGATGGCGGCTGTTCCGATGACGGTGGGCAACGCTTCGATCAGGTACATTGACGCCGAAGATAGGTTCCGTTGGTCCGCTTATCCACGGTTTCCCGATGCGACCATCTGTCATGCGTTCGCTGTCCCGTTGCTTAACAATTCGGACAGCTGGCGTTCATCAAGACCCGACAGCGCAGAATACGAGGACAATCAACCGCATGACAGAGCCATTTCGTCGTCAACGGCAACGCTTGCGCAACGTCGCGGGATCGCAATTGATGCGTCAGATCAAGGCAGTAGGTCAGTTTCTTCGATTGATGACGCACGTGTGCGAGCGGCGAGTCCAGCGCCGGGATTACCTCCCTCCGGACGCTGTCGAGGCGGTTCGAGCGGCCTAATCACGCTTCATCGTACCCCCGCGGGGGCGCGACGCAGCCCGGTGGGCTCGCACCTGCTCCAGCTCCCAGAGGGCGCGAATGAGGCAGGTGCCGAGGCAAGAGACGATGAGCAGCAGCAGGAAGGCCTGGTCGGCGGGAGGGATGTATATCATGGCGCTGATCAAGCAACGCGCATGCCATGCGTTCCAGAGGTCGCGTGCGTAACGCGCAGTCGGGCCCTACGCAAAATGTTGCTTGTGCGTGCCGGAATCGCCGGCCCTGGCAGATTTGCCGTGGCGGGCTTTCCCGGGCTCAATGGGTGGTGAAGGGCGGCGGTGCCTCGGGCGCGACGTCGAAGGATCCGAGATGAAATTCCTCGCTCGTGCTCTCGTCCGGCTCGGAATGGTGGGTGAGAAGCGTGAACGCGGCCTGCGGATATTGCTTCCAGATATCCAGATCGCCGGCCGTGATCGTCAGCCAGCCGAACGTGTACATGTAGCGCCCTGGCTCGGTAACCCGGCCAACCCTATCCCAGGTGACCTTATCGACTATGATCCTCTCGACTGCCATTCGGTCCCCCGATCGCAAGTCTGCAAATGACATCTTGGCGTAAGGCCCAGACCGTCAAAAGCTGATCCCGCAATGGGGCCGCGTTAGGGCAGCGATGCGGAAGCAAGACGGCCGCAACGCGGCCGTCGCCTGTCGGTTCAGCCCGTCGTCGAAGCCGCCTCCGCCTCGGACGCCAGCTCCAGTTGACGGTGCGAGGCGTGGAAGACGTCGTGGACGAGACCGATTTTCTCCATGCCCAGAATGATCAGGCCATTGAGATCGATCTCCCACCAGGCGTGCGAGATATAGGCGTCCCGCGGGAAGCGGTGATGGTTGTTGTGCAGACCCTCGCCGAAGGTGAGGATCGTCGTCACGAACTCGTTGGTCGAGGCGTCGTCGACCTCGAAGCGGCGATAGCCGTAAGCGTGGCAGACCGAGCCGGTGAGCTGGCTGGTGAGGATCAGCAGATAGGCGCGGAGCAGGCCGGAGAACAGTACGCAGCCGATCATGGTGTGCACGCCACCGAAGGTGTAGCCGACCACGGCGGGGATGAAGACGGCAGACATGCCGTACCAGACCCAGCGCGTGCGAACGAAGAACATCGCTATGGGATCGGCGAGGATGTCCTTGGCGTAATATTCGTTGTCCGTGGTCGCCTGGTCGAACACCCAGCTGCCTTGCGCGTGCAGGAAGCCCTTGAGCGCACTGACGTAGCGATTGCCGAAGCCATCGAACTGCGGGCTGTGCGGGTCGCCGACATCGTCGGCGTAGAGGTGGTGGCGGCGGTGATTGGCGACCCATTTGGCGATCGAGCCCTGGATCGCCATCTGTGCGATGGCACAGAAGAAGACGCGCATGATCGGGCCGGTGCGAAAGCTGCGATGGACGAACAGGCGATGCATTCCGGCACCGATGCCGAACGTGGTCAGTGCGAACATCCAAGCGAATGTAAACAGCTCGACCTTGCCGACGCCCTGCGTGACGGCCCAGATGATGCCAGCGGCAGCGCCGACATAGAGAATGCCAAGGAGGAGGTAGCTCTCGCGCAGCTTGGCCCGAACGAGCGGGCCTTCGGTGATCACGCCTGGCGGAAGCTGCGGCTTGGCCGCGGTGGCGGTGCTCTGGACGATTTCTGCCGGGGTCAGCTCGGCATCTGCGATGGACATTCCGGGACTTCCAATACTCAGGCCCGCAATGATTGCGGACGTACCGGCACACACCCTATCGCGCAGGAGGCCCTACCTCCAGCCTTTAGTTAAGAAAGAGTTAAGATTGAGCCGGCGTCAGGCCGGCTGCGGCACTGCCTGGCGCACGACCAGGCGGACGAGGTCGTCCCGCTCCTGCTTCTCGGCGAACTTCACGGCAAAGCCGTTGTCGAACTTGCGGATGACGCGTCCGACACATGCGCCGACCGCAAGTGGGGTTCCTAGCGGTGGGTCATATTCGCAGGAGATCGCGACGCCGGCCGTGGAGACATCGATGATAAAGCAGGAATGGATGCTGCCGTCGGCGAGCGTCATGATGGTGTGGGATGCTTGCGGAACGAAGCGGGCGTCGCGCCGCAGCTCTTTGATGCTGTCGTCTTTCTGCTTTTTCTCGAGCCAGGTCAGCTTCTCCGACATCCAGGCGCGGCGCGCTCGCGTCATGTCGAGCTCCATCAGAAAGCCGGATTTCAACGTGGCGCTGATGGTGCACTGGAATTCGCCGAAGTCCTGGAAATACGAGGTCACGCGCTCGCCGATCTTGCCGACGACCGGCACGTCAACGATCATGCGGAACGGCGACACGCGCTTGGTACGACAAGCGAATTGGCGCAGCCTGCCCTCGCAATCGTACCAGCGGTGGAGCGAATAGCTGCCCGTCACGTTCACTTCCACTGCACGCTGCCTGAGGAACTCTGCGACGGACATTGGCTGCCAGATTGTGTTTCGGATTGTTTCCGTAATTTCACGGTAGCAGTCAAATTCTAAGCAAGTGATACTGGCACTCCGAAGCAGGGGTAAATTTCCGGTAAATGACCGGGTCAGTAATGTCCCGGAGAAGGCAGCAAGACGTCCCGTTTATCGGGTGAGTGCATTCACAACCACGTCATTGCGAGAGTGGCGGCTTACGGACATTTGACGCGGCCTTGCTCGCTTGACCTGAACGGCGGTGAGCCCAGGCCGTCCGACCTGATCTCCCATCCGAACCACGGAAGAGCGGTCCGCACCGCGAGCGTCGCGATGGTTTCGATGATGGCGAAAGCCAGTGCAACCCCTGCGATGAATGACCAGGATGGCTCTGCCGGAGGCATCCATGGCGCGAGCCAGATCGGGACGAAGCCTCGCAACGACACGAGCAGCGCGAACCATCCGAACAGGGAGACGAAGCCCTTGATGATCCGGGGGCCGATCGCGTCGGGCTCGAGCCGGATCCCGATCGTTGCGAGCGCGCTCTCGATGCGTTCGCCATCGGTCAGGAAGATGAACGCCCCGATGTAAAGAGGGACGGGCGAACGGAAAATGAGCGCGATGATGCCAGACAGGACGGCGTAGCCGTAGGCGTCGCGGAGAATGTCCCAGCCGCTTGCGCGCGATGATCCCGCCATCTCGGCCTGGGCCCGCGCGGCCTGAGGCTGCAGGACCGATCTGGCGCGCGCCATGTGCTCCAGCATTTTGGCGCGCCGCTCCGGAGCGTGTGCAGGCGCACGATAGATCCAGGCCGGAGGCGCGCCAGACTGGCTGTCCGAGGTATATTTGCGCTGCTCCATGAGCCTAACGAGCCCCTTCGACAAGCGATCCCCTTGCGGCGGCCGATGCTGTTTCCTTGACATTGGTCGGAGACGAGGGGCGGGGAGGTTCACGCCGGAATGCGATTCATTCGCAGCCTGGTGGGCTGGCTGCCGGCGTCGTTGGCCGGCACCTGTTCCTGCGCCCGGTACAAGACCTATGCGGTCATCTTCCGATAAGGTCCGCCAACGACGTTTCTGTTGATCTCGCTCCCCAGTTGGGCTTGAGTGCCGACAAGGTCGGGGGGGACCAATTTGATGTTTGTTTTCACGGCCGCAGCGCATTGCGTCGGTGCGTTCGACTTCGCTGTCAATTCTCGTTCGAGCGGGCTCGATGAGGCCCGTGCCTTGTCATGGACCTGACCGTCAAGGCTGGCTGCCTGTCTCCGCGAAAAGCAGGCATTCTCGATCACGCCGAACGTATCGCCACGGATCGCGTCGCATGGCGCGCGAAAAACAGCTTTTTCCACGACGAGGATGAGCGCTATCTGCGGTTTCTGATCCCGCCCGGAAGTCGCGTGCTCGAAATCGGATGCGGCGTTGGCGATACGCTCGCGGGCCTCGCGCCGTCATACGGCGTTGGGGTCGATTTCTGCAGCAAGCAGATCGCGATCGCGCGGCAGCGTCATCCCGATCTCACTTTCGTCGAAGGCGATGCCGAGGAGCCCACGACGATCGATGCGCTGCAAGGTCCGTTCGACTACATCCTCGTCCTCGATACGATCGGCTCGCTCGAGGATTGCCAGAAATTCATCGCCCAGCTGCATCCGCTCTGCACGCGGGATACGCGCCTGGTCATCGGCTATTTCTCGCATCTCTGGTACCCGGTGCTGAAATTCGCCGAGCTCGTCGGCCTGCGAATGCCGCAGCCGGAGCAGAACGTGCTGTCGCCTTCGGACTTGCGCAGCCTTGCCAAGCTTGCGGATTTCGATCCGGTGAAATCGGAGCAGCGTGTGCTTTCGCCGGTCCGGATGTTCGGGCTCGGGCGTTTTCTCAATCGTTTCGTCAGCGTGCTGCCGGGGATTCGCCAGCTGTCGCTTCGACATTATCTGGTCGCGCGCTCCAGCCGCAGGGCGAGGGAAGATTTCGCATCTGCCACGGTGGTTGTCCCGGCGCGCAACGAGCGGGGGAATATCGAGCCGGCCGTGCTGCGCATTCCCGACTTTTGCAGCGACATCGAGATCATTTTCATCGAAGGCCACAGTCAGGACGGCACCTTCGAGGAAATGGAGCGGGTCAAGCAGGCGCACCCCACCAAGGACATCAAGGTGATGCGCCAGCCCGGCAAGGGCAAGGCTGATGCCGTCTTCACGGCGTTCGACGCCGCGCGCGGCGATGTGCTGATCATTCTGGACGCCGACCTGACCATGCCGCCGGAGCAGCTTCCAAAATTTGCCGAGGCGCTGCGGTCCGGCAAAGGCGAGTTCATCAATGGCTCGCGCCTGGTCTATCCCATGGATGAAGGCGCGATGCGCTTCCTCAACCTGATCGCCAACAAGATCTTTTCCTATCTGTTCTCCTGGCTGCTCAATCAGCGCTACACGGACACGCTGTGCGGCACCAAGGTTCTGCGCCGTAGCGACTATCAGCGCCTGAAGGCCGGCAAGGCCTATTTCGGTGACTTCGATCCGTTCGGCGATTTCGACCTGATTTTCGGCGCATCCAAGCTCAACCTGAAATCCGTGGACCTTCCGATCCGCTACGCCGCGCGCACCTATGGCGAGACGCAGATCTCGAGGTTTCGCCACGGCTGGATGCTGCTGAAGATGGTGGCTTTCGCCTTCCTCAAGATCAAGGCGATCTAGGCCCGCGCAAGATGTCAGACGACTGCTTTCCCGATGCGCGCATGAGCGGGAGGATCAGAACGCTGCTGATCCTGATCGTGCCGTCGCTGTATCTGGCGGCGACGTTGCAGTATTCGGCGTGGCAGGCGGTGTGGGGCGTCCAGGTCGACCCGGAATCGGCTTACACGATGAACGGGCTCGTCGCGGCTGCCGGATACGGCTCGCTGAAGTTCGATCATCCGGGAACGACGACGACACTTCTGGTCGAAGCGATCGTCAGGGGCTGGGCCTTGCTCGCCCGGTCCAACGACATCGTCGCGTTCGGGCTCGAGCATTACGATGCGATCACCTACGCAGCGCGGACGGGCGAGGCGCTGGTGCTCGCCGGCGCGCTGCTGGCGGGCGGGCTGATCGTCGGCCGAACGACGCATAGCGCGATCGCCGCGATGCTGTTTCAGGCCGGCGCGTTCGTGCATGCCGATGCGTTTCACTTTCAGACGGTGCTCGCGCCGGAAAGCCTGATGGTCGCGATTGCCCTGTTCGGCATGGCGATCGTGATCAAGGCCGCGCTCGACGAGGATCCGCCGGCGACCCGCCTCGGTGTCTTGTCCGGAGCGATCTTCGCGCTGGGGTTCGCGACCAAATATCTCTATCTGCCGCAGGCGCTGTTTGCCGTGTGCCTGCTGAGAAACAGGCGGGCATTCGTCGCGGCCTTGATCACCGGGGCGATCGGCTTCGTTGCATTCAGCCTGATCTTCAATCCGGGAACGATTACGCGCGGGTTCGGGTGGCTCGTTCAAATCGCAACCCACAAGGGATATTACGGCGGGGGCGAGTCCGGATTCATCGACTTCGCAACGTTCTGGTCGAACATGCGCGAGATCATCGCGGCCGTGCCGCTTGCGTTCGGCGTCTATGTGGCGGCCGCGGGCACGGCGCTGGCCTGGTGCATCAAGAACCGGACCTGGCGCGATCCCGTCAGTCTGACGCTGGGCGCGGCGTTCCTCATCTTTGCCGCGCACCTCGTGGCGACGTCGAAGCATTTCGCGCTGCATTACATGATGGCATCGTGGGCCCTGACCGGCGGCGTCCTGGTGCTGGTCGTGGTCCAGGTCCGGCGTCTGCTCCCGGGCATCCCATCGGCCGCGCTGAGCCTCGTTGCGGGCGGCCTGTGCGTTGCCATGGCGACGACGACATTGATCGACGCCCGCGCTGTCGCGCGCCAATCGGCGGCGTCGAATGCGATCGGGGCCCGGCTGTCGAAAGCCGTGGTTGCGGCGGGGCCCGCCTGCGCCAACGTATCCCGCATGTTCGTGCGCGCGCCGGAGAACGACATGAACCACGGCTGGGACATGACGCTGCAGCCCTGGGGGGACCAGCCGATGCGGGAGAGGTTCTCCGTCGCCTATGAACATGCCTTCGCGGTCCCGCTGCTGGACCACAACACCTATACGCGCGTCCTGAAGAAGAATTTCCGCACCTATAGCTATGCGAAGCTCGCCGCCGATTATCCCTGCATCATCGTCCGCTCAGCGGAGCCGCTGGACGAGGAAAATTCGATCGGCCTGCTGGCGCTCAAGCCGGAGCATTGCGTGATCGAGGGGATCCATGTCTACACGGTCGGGCTCGCCTGCGCGAAGGTGCAGGGCAGCTTCCTGAGCGAACGGTGAGGGGATCTGGATGGGATGGCGCTCCCTAGCGGAATCGAACCGCTCTCTCCACCGTGAAAGGATTGGGTTAGCGTTCGCCAACGTCCGCCATCGTCCAAAAAAGCCAAGTGACTTCAATAAGATAGTGCGATATAGTCCGCCTGTGTCCACTCAGATTTGTCCTCAATTACTGGACATCCGCTGGACACGGGGGCTCAGCACGGTTGTTCTTCGGTGCCTCCTTCACCAATCGGTAGCCGCGACCTGCGGCAAGGATTCGAGGGGGCGGCTCCCATGGCGCGCAGAGTGCTCGACGCAACGCTGGATTCCAGAACGGCGCGCGGGCGCCTCAAGGCCAGCGGGAAGCCATATTGGCGGCAGATCGAGCCGGGTGTGTCGCTCGGCTACCGGAAGCCCCTCAGCGGCCCGGGAAAGTGGGTCCTGAGGTTCCACATCGGCGGCAAAAACGACTATGTCACCGAGACCTTCGCGACGGCAGACGACTTTTCGGACGCCGACGGAGTGGCGGTCCTCAATTTTTGGCAAGCGCAGGACAAGGCTCGCGAGCGGATGGTCGACCGTGCACAGAGCGCGGCCGGCATAGCGGCGGGGCCAAAGACGGTGAACGACGCCCTGGACAACTACGTCGCCTATCTGGAGGCCGAGAAAAAATCTGCCCAAGAGGCAAAGTACGCAATCGACGCCCTCATCAGGCCTGTGCTGGGGAACACCAAACTGAACAGCCTGACTACCGAACAGATCCGGAAGTGGTTCAGGGACCTTGCCGCGACAGCGGCGAGGACTAGGACCAAAAAGGGGGAGGAACAGAAGTACAAGAAGGCAAATCCCGATGAAAAAGAGCAGGAACGGCAGCGCAAAAGCACGGCCAATCGAGTCCTTACGAAGCTGAAGGCTGCCCTGAACAGGGCATTCGACGATGGCCACGTCGCCAGCGATCGAGCCTGGCGTCGCGTCAAGCCATTCAAAAACGTTGACGCTGCTCGGGTGCGCTTCCTGTCCAGCGACGAGATCCCCCGCTTCTTGGAAGCCATTGAGGAAGACGATTTTGCAAAGCTCGCGCGTGGCGCACTTGAGAGTGGCGCCCGTTACAGCGAGCTCTACAGTTTCTTGGTTCGGGATTTTAATCCCTACACCGGCACCCTATCGATCTACGACTCGAAGACCGACAAACCGCGACACATCATCCTCAGTCACGATGCCACCGATTTTTTCCTCGAGCTTACGGCCGGCCGCGACAAATCAGAGCGGATGTTCCTCAGGAAGGACGGTTCGCCCTGGTGCGACGACGCTCAGAAGGCCCCGATGGGCCGCGCTGTCGAGCGAGGCGGCATCGTTCCCCGGATCACCTTCCATGGACTGCGGCATACCTGGGCAAGTCACGCCGTCATGAACGGAATGCCGCTTCTGGTGGTCGCCAAAAATCTCGGTCACACCACAACAACTATGGTTGAGAAGCACTATGGTCACCTTGCGCCTTCGTTCATTGTTGACGCGGTGCGTGACCACGCGCCCAGCTTTGGCCAAGCCGGGGAAGGCAAGGTGAAGCAGTTGCGACCGCCGACCACCTCCCGTAAGCGGGTTACTCGTTGATCGCCTCGTTCGATCCAACCACGATAGGGCAACGTGATCTTGCCCGCCGGCTCAAGGTGGTCTCTCGCGCTGAATTGCCGTCAGGCTGGGCGCCCGGGCGCCTTCCGCGGCCGACGCTGCCGATCGACGAATGTGTGCAGATCTTGCGCCGAAAGCGCCGACTTCGGGATCCGGTCGAGCTGCGCCGACAGCACCCGCTCGGGATATGCCCGTTTGCTCTTGCTCGTCATGGCGCGTTGCGGGCAGCACTCTACGCTGCCAGCGAACAGGAAAAGCAAGACAGCCTAAAACCTGTTGTCCTCGACGCGCTGAAGTATCTGCGAGAGGAGGGCCCGCGCCTGCGAACCGCCCTCTACGCTGGAGAGGTCAGGGCGGAAGTGATACGCGCAAATCTTGATCAACTTGGCGACGCTGTACCGCGAATTAAGCGCCTTTGCGAGAGCCTATCCCGGTCGAGGGAACTTCTTGAGGCGACGGCTGAGGGGATCGTGTCGGCGCGTCGCGATCTGTCGAAACGCAGAGGCAACGTCTGGCGCCTGTCGTTCGTGACTGCGCTCTTCGCGGAGTGGTGGATACTCACGGCGCACGATCCGAAAGCGTCCCCCGGCCCCTGTCAGGAGTTCATCTGCGCCGCCTGGTGTAGCCTATCGCCGCTCGCTGCGCCGACGGATGCGGATTGGGGCAGTGCCATCAAGGTGGCACGGTCACGGTGTCGGGCTGGATCATGGCGGGTTCCGCCGGATTAGCAACGTGGCTACGTCGGATCTGGTTCACCCGTCCTGGCCTCTCGCTGCGAGAAGATCAGAGGTTCGTTTCTCACCTCATCCCAAGCTTGCTCGGCTTCTCTAAATTCGCGATCCGCCTCCTCAATCTCGGTTTTGCGACTGCTAAGGGCGCGGCGCTCCCACTCGCGCGCCCACAGATATCCAACGAGTAATCCGGCGAGAGCACCAACCCAATTGAACGAAACGAAGCCCAATCCGATGAAGAGCGCGCCCCACAGCGCCCCGAATACCCACCAGTTCTGATGGGCTGATTTCGCGGTCGTTAGCCGACCCGCCGCGTTGTCCAATTCCTGCCGCCAATAGTGAACGTCAAGAGTCCCGATTTCCCGCTCCTTTGCGATTAAGGCTTTCCTGAGTCCGAGTTCGCGAACCGAAAAATATAGATCGCGCATGCGGCGAGTCGTTCTCTCCCGGTGCCGCTGTTCCTCTTGCCGCTCGAACTCCCGTTGTTGGTCGCTAAAGCGCTCAGCAGCATCGTAGATGAGTTCGTAATGGGGAAGATCTGTCCGCAGCTTCTCAGCGGCTTCGGCAACGCCGGCGCGCGCCTCCAATTCAACCAGGTCTCGCTGACGAGCTTGAATTTGCTTTCTGATTTCGTGCAGTTTGTCGGCCGGATGATCCATGGCGCGCGCCTCGAGCATCTCAATTGATGAAATCAATTTTTGACCACTAGGACATAGATGATCGGGGCCAAGACCATGAAAATAAGTACAAGCACCAGCGAAAGAATGAGACGAAGGGTCCGCCGTAGCGTTCCCAGCTGGTCAAGTAGCGCGGCGGTGTTGATTACGGCGTGCGCCGCATCTTGGCGGGCGTGGACGATCAGTCTATCGCGCGTGTCCTCGTCGAGATTGTATCGTGGCAGGAACGAGTCAAACCTTCCGAGATCTTCATGAAGGACGTTTTTGGCGACGATAGAATTTAGGATGCTCCCATCTCTCGCCCCCATATCTTTGGCGAACGCGAGTTGCTGTCTGAGGTGATCCTCGGGCTTTTCTTTGTCGTCCTGATCTCCACGAAACATGGCATTGCTCCCTGCATCCCAGATCCGCGATGTCTGTTGCGGCCCGCGGACTGTAGCGGTAACCGGAACCTCGGGACAGATGCAGCGAACAGAAAGGGCCCGTCAAGGTGACGAGCCCCCCGGTGTCCTTAGTCAGTCTAGCTCCGATGAAGCTTGAACGTCAGACGGTCTGGCTCTCGCCGCTCCACCTCTTCAAATCGTTGAACATCGAGAGCGCCATGACCTCCGCGCAACTTCCCCCTTCAATGCCATCGATCCTCTTTGTCCTCGCATAGTGATGAGCGCAGCGGAGCTTCGCGAACATCCCTTGGAAAGTCTGCGCGCGCATTTTGGCGATCTCCTTTTCGATCTTCATGTAAGCCCTTTCCGCTTGGTCGCGTTCTCGGAGTGCCTTCTTGTATCCGAGTGGAGGCCTCTTCGCCGTTGTTTGCCACTCCACGAAGGCCGCTATGATTTCGGCGGCTCTTGCCCTTGCAGCCGGCGTCGGCTCGTCATACTCGCTGGACAATTTCCATCCGCCGTCACCCTCGGATCGAGTGGAAGTGACCCATTTCTCCGCCTGCAGCCGAGCAATGTCCGTTTCGGTCTCGAATGCAGCTGGGTGATCCTCCAAGGTTCCGAGCTGGCCTCGAATGTACAGGCTGTGGGGAGAAGGCAGCCCCAGCTTTTCGTCGCTCTCCTGCCAAAACAAAGTTGCAGGAATGGGCCGGTCGTTTTGGTACCTGAATGTGCCTTCCATCTGATCCACCTTGGAGGTGAGATCGCTATAGATGCGCTCGGCAGCGATATACCGGTCGGCCAGAGCGATCAGTTGAGCATCGGCGATGCTGGTCGCTCTTGGAGAGTTTTTGGCTGCTCCGCAGATCAGCCCTGCGATGTCACCTCCGAATACCCAATCCAGTGACACACCATGGCTATGGAAAAAGTCCATCGCTGCCTCGCGTTCGTCGTCGGGATCGGAGCCGTCGGCAGCATATGCGCGACTATAGGCCAGCGTACGCTCGGCGGCGTCTTCATCGATCGTCCAGCCTTCTCGGATGTACCGAGTTCGCAAAAGGTCAATGACAGTCTCCGTGCGTGACAAACACGCCGCGCGTTTTGCGGTCTCATCCTGATTGTCGAGGTACACCAAGGCTGCAGGGATCAGCTTTGGGTCGAGGGCCTCGACCGCAGTCTGGAGATGCGCTTTTGTGAAGGCCTCCGACTGGTTGGGGATAGCGGTAGCGGTCGCGATAGCAGCGGTTGAGACGATCGTATTCATGATAAATCCTCTGCGCGATGTTTTGGCTCCGTGCCCCTCGGCCGAATCCTTGGCGAGGGAGGCAACCTTGTCGCTTCGACTTTCGCCATGGGGAGCAATTGCGAGGATTGCGGTACCGCCCTCAGATTTGCCGTCAATTCTCCCCTTCCTAGCCCGATTGACTTGATCCTCGCCTCTGGACGAAGTGCTTGCACTTTCCGGTGATGCTTTCGCCATGGCCGTCTCCCTGCTTTATCGGCATTTTAACTTTGGGTATGATATCCATTCTATAGATTGGGTACAACACCCAAAGTTGGGAGGGGGAAGATGAATTTGACGGGAAACCACATCAAGGCCGCACGGGCTCTCCTTGGGATTGATCAGGAGCGCCTCTCGGAGCTTGCAGGCGTCAGCATCAACACGATACGGACCCAGGAGGCGTGCGGAGATCAGCCCGTTGCCGGCTTTGCCTCGACCCGTGACAAGGTCCAGCAAGCGCTTGAGGAGTTGGGCATAGAGTTCACCAACGGAGGAACGCCGGGAGTGCGTCTGCATAAGAAGGGCAGGCTGCCGCGGCGAAAGTAGCCCACTAAGAGAACTCAACGGACATGTCCATTGATGTCCGATGAGAATAGGAGACGAGCGTAATACGTTCAGCAACCACTAAACTTGCTGGATGCATTGATGCGCTGCGACAAGTTAATTCAGATACGCGCCCCGGAAACGTTGGCCAAAGCGTTGACGAGTGCCGCTGATAAGCGGCTCACCTCCCGATCTGACTATATACGCGGCGCTTTACTGGATCGGCTGCGTGCCGACGAGATCGAGCTTTCTCTCCCATCCTCGGCTCAGGTCGAATAGGAGGGCCGCGAATTGCCTTGGAATGGCTCAGGTGGTTTTTCGAGGTTGTACAGCTGGATTGCCGACAAGGCAGCCGGCCTCAACATCACTGCCAGCCGGATGGACGCCGACAGCAATGATTTGGCGACTTCCGGCTTCGGCAACTGCTTGACGCGCGATGGCCAGGGACAACCTACGGCAAACCTGCCGATGGCGACCTTCCGGCATACAGGCGTGGGTAACGCAGCCAATCGGACGGACTATGCGGCGCTCAACCAGGCGCAGGACGGTCTGATCGGCTGGACCATCGCCGGCGGCTCGGCCGATGCCTTGACCGCGACGTTCACGCCGGGTCGGGGGACACCTTCTGACGGCGCTCTCTACTCCGTCCGCGTCGCGGCGCCGAATGCAACGCCGACGCCGACCTTCGCCCCTGATGGCCAGACGGCGCGCACGATCACGAAAAGCGGTGGCGGCGCACTTGTCCCCGGCGATATCCCCGGCAACCTCGCCGAGATCATCCTGCGCTACAACAACGCCAACACGCGCTATGAACTGCTCAACCCCGTCAACACCGGCCTCATCACGACAGGTGCCGTCATGCTGACGGTCGCCACCTTGGCACCGACGGGCTGGCTGATGTTCGACGACGGCACTTTCGGGAGCGCGGCGTCAGGTTCTTCAAACAGCAATAGCGCGCTGAACCAGGCGCTGTTCACGCTGATGTTCAACAACCTGTCGGATACAGCAGCGCCGATCCTGACGAGCACGGGCTCGGGAACAACCCGCGCAGGGCAGGGGACCGCTGCAGCTGCGTGGGCTGCCAATTGCCGGATGACGTTGCCGAAGACGCTGGGACGAGCGCTAGGTGTTGCGGGAGCGGGAAGCGGGCTTACGTCGAGGGCATTGGGGTCAATAACTGGCGCCGAGAGCGTGACTCTGGGAACGGGCAATCTCCCTCCCTATACCCCGCAGGGAACGAACGGCTCTATCAGCGTGACGTCTACACGTAGCGACATCATGCTCACACCAACGTCTTCGACGACTGGCGGCGGCGGCTTTGGCATAAACTACGCCGGAGCTTCTGGTGCGGTAACCTCGACTGGTTCAGGGCCCACTTTTACCGGCACGGCGCAGGGGGGAACGAGCGTTCCGTTCGGAATCATGCAGCCGACGACATGGTTCAACGTGATGATCAGACAGTAACGGCAGGAGCGCAATTCAATGACGGAAGATCAGTTTTGGAGGATTCAGGGCCGTCTCAACGCCATCGAACTGCTTCTGATGTCCGAAATCTTCAATATGGCGCGGCTACAGCCTGATCCATTTCCTTGGATGCAACGATTTATCGAAGCCACCCGTTTCACCAGCAGAGGGTTGGCCCCCGACATCATGCCCGACAACGAAGCCGCCCGCTTAACACGCGAGACCCGGGATGCAGTCGACGAGTTCCTTGAGCAAGTCGTTGTGCACGCCGGCCATCTTCCCGGAGCGCCACAGGGTGGAGCTTCACATGGCTGACATCACCGTCACCGCGACCTATAAGCCCGGCGAGCCCTTCTACACCGCTCCGCTCAATAGCGAATACCTTCAGGCTAAGCAGAAGCTCGGCGGGGATGTGGATCTGGTCCGCGCCACCTCGGATGGCATCCAGAACGATGGTAGCTATACGCACCACAGCACATGGCGGGGACGCAATGCCTGATATCCAGGATCACGTCGCGGCCGCTATCGCTCGGTGCGAGTCCAAGCCATTGCCCTTCGTTGAATTGGACCCCGACAATCGGGACATCCCACGCTCTGCGTGGTCCGTGACCGAGACCGGCGACTATGAGGCCGACGTTACCAGGGGGCTTGTCTATGCAGAGGCGCTCATTCAGCACTCGAAGCGGTTCGGTTCGTTTCTGGGGCGCGGAGCGCTTGAGGCTGTGCTCCAGGAAGTGGTTCTGAGGGGCAAGGTCGGCCCGATCGAACAAGGTTTCCTCGGTCGCATCGCGATGGCCGCGATCGTGGCATCACAGAATTGACGGAGGGCAAAGTGCCGGCATCACCTCTCGCGGCGGCCATGTTGGGGGCCAACAGCAGTGGCCTTGGTCTGCTGGATCATCCTATGGCGGCGCCAGACCTTCAGCTCGGCCAAGCGATGGTTCAGCAAGGGCTACCGACTGCGCCGGCGTCACCGCTGCAAGCATTGGCGCGCGTCGCGCTGACGTCTCTGCTGGCTTTGTTGGTATAAGGTAGGGCGAGATGGCGACTTCTCCTCTGGTGGCAGCACTGCTTGGTGATAGTGGGGCAAATTCCGCAGCATTGATGGATCCTGCTGCGGCGGCCATTACGCCCGAGATGCAGCTGGCGCAATCGCTGCTGACCCAAGGCAACTCGGCGGCACCTGCTTCGCCCTTGCAGGCGCTCGCGCGTGTTGCGCAGACCGCGGCTGGCGGCTACTTGCAGCGCAGCGCTACGTCTGATCTTGCCAAGCTCTATGCGGGCGTTCCGGATAGTCTGAGCAGGGTGTTTCCGCCCGGCACGCCCATCGGCGACATGCTTGCGAGCGAGAATCCGCTGGTGCGGATGATGGGTGCGCGAAGCGCGGAAAAGGCCGCGCTTGTCAGCAGTGAGCCCTACACGACGCATGCCGGCGAGACGCGTCGGCAGGGCGCAAACACGATCGTGGAAGACACCAATCCGCAATCGAACGCGGGGAAAACGATCCAGGACGCCGCCAGATTGCAGGCCTCGGGCAATCCGGACGCCGCCAATGCCCTGACGTCCACCGTGCGCAAAGAAGCGCAGATCGGAGAAACCGGCGTGACGCCGCCTCCGATTCCATTGAACGGTCCGCGCCTCTCGGCGGCGCCCGTTCCGCCCATGGGACTCCGAATTGCGCCGCCATCGCTCCAACCGCAAGTTCCAGCGCCGACGCCCGACCAAATGTCGGCCGCCAAGGAAAAGCTCGGGCAGAAGCTGCAGAAGGTTGCCGACGCTGGGATCACCAATCCGACGGCGACCGGACTCACCGATGTTCCGGCGCAGATTGCGGCGTCCAAGGGCATGCAGAAGGATGCCGAGAATACAGCCGCAGCCAATGCAAAATACTATGACTCCCTGCACAAGGGCTTGTCTGGCTCTGCGATGATCTCGGCCCAGCAAAAGCAGAACCTTGATGTCTTGCGCCAGGTAGCGGCCTCGCCGAATTTCGTGCCCGGTACCGGCAGTGATGCCGCGCTGCAATTGCAGCGCATGGCCGCTCAATTCGGGATCAAGACGGAAGGTGCGGCACCTCGCGAAATCTTCAATCAGGTCGCTGCGCGCGTTCTGGCCGACCAGTTCTCCGGCATCAAGTCAATGGCTTCGGAAACGGGAGAGCAGGGCGGACGGATCTTCAAGCCGATGCTCGACCTGGAAGAAAAGGCCAACATCACGCCAGAGGACTCGCTCGCCGGCATCAAGGCGAAAATTGACCTGCTGGATCGCGCCGGCAATTTGATGATGAAGTGGGGCGACAAGGCAGACGATTACATCAAGGAGCATGGCCGCCTCGATGCGGGTTTTGACAAGCAATTGCGCGCTGATATCGCCGCGGCGCGGGTTCCGGATGTTGTGCCGAAGGCAGCTGAAAAAGCATCGGCGAGTCCAGCTAAAGCCGGCGCTGCTGCGCCCCACCAAGATCCTGCGGTGCGCTACAAACAGCTGGTATCCGGCGGCATGACGAAAGAGCAGGCGTTCGCCAAGATGCATGCGGAAGGATACTGACGTGGCGGATGGCTTTGATCCGGCTGAATTCGCTGACTTCAAAGGAAAGGCAGCCCCTTCAGCGTCGGCGCCGGCGGCCGACTTTAACCCAGACGAATTCGCAAGCTTCAAGACACAGCAGCCCGGAAAATCGGCTGACGCTGCGCCTGCCCAATTGTCGCGCGTCATCGGCGTGACGATGGAAGGCTATCCGATCTTTGAAGATCCCGCGCACACTGCGCAGATGATGAAGTATGTGACGGAGGGCTACAAGGAAGGCGGCAAGTCCTTCCTGCGCGGCCTGCGGGATCCGATTGATGCTGGCGCGCAATTACTGACGAGGGGGCTTGAAGCGGTTGCGCCCGCGGGATCGTCCTTCGAAAACTTCATGCATGGCGAGCGCGAGCGCGTCGAGGGCATCAACAAGAAGGGCGAGGAGGAATATCAGGCGGCGCGGCAGTTCAAGGAGGTGCCGGATGTGGCGCGCGGAGTCGGCAACGTTGTAGCGACGGCTCCGCTCGCGGCTGCCGCACCTGGAGCGGCGGCCCCCGGCCTTGTCGCACGCATGGGGGCTGGTCTCATCGGCGGCGCGGAGGCCGGCGCGCTGCAGCCGGTGTTCAATACGGAGAATGATGATTTCTGGGCCCAGAAAGGTGTCCAGACCGGTACCGGTGCCGTCGGCGGCGCGGTTGCGCCGGCTGTCGTCAGCGGCGTGGCGCGGGTCGTGTCTCCCATTGCGTCGAAAGCCACCAGCCAGGCCCGGCAGTTGATGGATGCCGGGGTGACGCCAACCCCGGGTCAGATCCTGGGCGGCGGCGCCAATCGCGTCGAGGAGGCCGCCCAGAGTATTCCGGTCATTGGCGATGCCATCAAGTCGGCGCGCGGTCGCGCAGTGCAGGATTTCAATCGCGCTGCAGTCGATCAGGCGCTCCAGCCGATCGGCGAAAAACTGGCGCCCGGCACGCCGCTCGGCCGCGAGGCGGTCGCGGAGATGCACGACAAGATCGGCGCGGCCTATGACAAGCTGCTGCCGCAACTAAAGGTGCAGGCAGACCAGCAATGGGTTGGCAACATGCGCAATCTGTTGCAGGGCGCGCAGGGCCTGACGCCCGATATGTCGAAGAAATTCGAAAACACGGTCCAGAACGTCATCCTGCGCAAGATGAGCCCGGCCGGAGGCATGACCGGCGAGAGCTTCAAGGAGGTCGAGAGCGAGCTCGGTAAGCTTGCCAAGGATTATTCGACCAGCGCGCTCGCGAGCGAAAAAGAACTCGGCGGCGCCTTCCGGCAAGCGCAGGCGGAGATGCGTGATCTTCTGGTGCGCAGCAACCCTACGCATGCTGCCGAACTGAAGAATATCAACCAAGCCTTCGGCAATGCTCTTCGGGTGGAAGGCGCCGCCGGCCGCATCGGCTCTGATCAGGGCGTGTTCACGCCGGCGCAGATGCTCTCTTCCGTCCGCCAGCTCGACCCCTCGATGCGCAAGGGCGCTTTTGCCCGCGGTGAGGCGCCGATGCAGGATCTGGCGGAAGCCGGAAAGGCGGTGCTTGGCAACAAGGTGCCGGATTCCGGGACGCCGTTCCGGTCGATGGCCGTTGCTGCGCCGACGCTGGCCGGCATGTATCTGGCAAGCCCGGCAGCGGCGATCGGGACTGGCATCGGCGGTGCGGGCGTCGTCGGGGCCTATAGTCGGCCCGGACAGTCGCTGCTGGCGTCCCTTTTGGCCTCGCGGCCGTCAGGAATGGGCGATGTGGCCGACCTGCTGCGGCGAGCGACGCCTGTTGCCACCACGCTGCCAGCCATTCTTGCGGCGAATCAATCGGGCTACTGAGCGTCCCAGGAATAGGCCAACGGTCATTGGCCACTGCGGCTGCCGGGATCGCGGCGTGTTTCGCCACTTCGCAATCCATTGGCCCAGGGCCACGGACCCGGCGGCGATCAGGATTCCTTCAATCATCACGGCATCTCAACGGGCTGGATTGGACGCGGACTCCACCGCATGGCGATTTATTGCGCTTGTGCAAAATATCAGAAGATCCAGTCCTTGTCGCAGGAACAAGAGTAGAATCCGAATCGCGCGGGGCTAGGCCGGCCAGCCGAAAGCCGATCACCACACTCGGTTGCCCCCGCAGCGTTGCTGTGTGGCTCGCCGTGGTGTGGAGGCGATTTTGCCGAAATATTCAGGCCTTCCTGAATTGAATTGCGATAGCACAGACCGAGAGGAACGGTTCGGTAAGACGAAGTTTGGAAGTCGCTGGATCGGACCTCAAACTAGAAATGATCTGGCCTTGCTGGAGCAGGTACGAGATCGAAATCGCGACTGGGTGACCTTAGTCTGGATCTCCGAGAAGCGATCGCCCGACTATGTCTGCTTGCGAAATGATCCGGCCGTCTCCAACGCGCTCCAACGCGCACTACGTCGCGGGCGCCTGTTGGCAGATGTCCGCGAGTATTTGTCATTGCTTGATGGTGATGGAAAGCAGCCCGTAGACATCGAGAAGCCTGTAAACATCGAAGAGCGGAGAAAACTCAGCGAAGCGCAGAGAATTGATCGGCGGGCTGATATCTCTGAAGCTCTTGAATGTCTCAGAGCTGAAGCGCACTCACGTCCTGTAGATTCAAAGCTTGAGAAAGTATTGAAGGCGCGCGGCTACGACGAAGGCCCACAAGGCAAAAAGATCGCCGAAATTGCCCGCGAGATCGATGGCGATTTTAACTCGGGCAATAAAGTGCCCATCTCGCTCGACGCAATTCGCCAGAGCCTGAAGAGATACTATCAGCGCAGAGGTATTCCGATTTAAGCCGCGTTCCTCGAAGCTGCTGAACCGATTTCGGACATGTCCGCCGATGTCCGATGAGATGAGCGCGTTGAAGTGCAATTGTTTGTCCATCGTGGTCCTACGAGAAACAAGCACATGCACACGAACAACGCCCCATCCACCGAAGCAGCGGCACCGCTGGCATACACCATCGCGCAAGCCTGCGCCGTGGCGTGCGCCGGACGATCCTCGCTTTACGAAGCAATCCGCTCCGGCGATCTGGTCGCCGTCAAGCGCGGTCGGCGCACTCTGATCCTCGCTGGCGATCTGGAGTCCTGGGTCAAACAGTTGCCCAAGGTCGCTCCCGCACAATCCGCATAACTCAAAAACAAAAAAATGCCCGGCGCGATGGCCGGGCAAAAGGAAAATTCGCAATGACGACACTCGCACAAGAAGCGCCTCGGCGCAACAATTCTCGCTCACCAACAGACGACGTTGAACCAATCCTGATCGCTGAGTGGCCGCTTAGCCGCGGCGAGATCGCTCGCGTCGCGATCAGAAGCTTCAAGGGCACCTGGCTGATTGATCTTCGGAAGTGGTTTGAGGCTGGCGACGGTCAATGGCGCGCAGGCCCAAAGGGCATTTCGCTGAGCCTCAAACATCTCCGCCCAATAAGTGTAGCGATCGAAGAAGCCGTCTCGGTTGCTCGATCGCGCGGCTTGATCGAGCAAGACCCGTCGGGCTCGATCGATCAGCAATGAACGAGCGGCGCCGGATCGCCTTTCGGCGTATTGCCGAGGCGTCTTTGCCCGCCTCGAGCGAGCTCGTGTCGCGGTGGCTGCCGAATGGACGTCGGGAAGGAGCGGAGTGGGTCGCACCCAACCCCACCCGTTCGGACAAGCGCCGTGGAAGCTTCAAGGTCAACCTGCGGACTGGTCGCTGGTCTGACTTCGCTGTCGACGCCTCCGGTGGCGATCTCATCTCGCTCGCAGCCTATCTCTTCCACCTTTCGCAAGCGCAGGCGGCCATCAAGCTCGCCGTTGCGCTCGGGATCAATCCGTATGACGAATAAGAACGATCCGTTTGCGCCTGTCGGAGGCGGCTCCTCTCGCCCGACTGCAAAGACTGACAGCGACGAATGGGAGATCATCACTCCAGTGTCGGCCGGCGCGAAGCCTGCGCCCGCAACCCATCGGAGCCTCGGCAAGCCAACATCCAGATGGACCTATACTGACCAGGACGGCCGCTTGGTTGGATATGTCGCTCGGTTTGACGGTCCGGACGGGAAGGAATTTCGGCCGTTGACCCTTTGGCGGCAAAAGGGCGGCACAGAGACATCGTGGCGCTGGACAAGCTGGCCTACGCCCCGACCGCTGTACGGGCTCCAGCGGCTCGCGGAGCGGCCCTCCGCGCCCGTCCTGGTCGTTGAGGGGGAAAAGGCCGCAGACGCTGCCGCGCGCCTCCTGCCGGCGTTCGCGGTGGTGACCAGCCCGAACGGAAGCAAATCCTGCGACAAGGCGGATTGGACGCCTTTGCGTGGGCGAGCGGTGACGATCTGGCCGGATGCCGATGCTGCCGGCTTGGCCTTCGCGAAGGCGGTGCAGCGGACGGCCACAGAAGCTGAAGCGGCGTCGGTAGCCATCATTGTACCCCCGCAGGGTGTGTCTGTCGGGTGGGACGCCGCTGATGCTGAGTCTTCCGGCTGGGATGAGCGACGGGCCGCAGATCTTGTGGCTGCGGCTGTGCCCTCGGCGGCTGCAGCCGGGCCCCGGCATCGTCGTCCGCGGCAACGTGATGACGTGATCGGCGCGGTGTTGAATACGGAAGGGGTCGAACTTTGGCGGGACTTTGGGGGCGCCACCTACGCCACGGTGCCTGTCAATGGCCATGTCGAGAATTGGTCTCTCCGTTCGCACGGGCTCGAACGCTGGCTGTCTGGCCTGTACTATCGGAAGACCGGCGTCGCTCTTCCAAGCCAAGCTCTCGAAGACATAAGGCGCACGCTCGATATCAAGGCCTATGAGGATGGCCACCGATATGATCCGTTTGTTCGGGTCGGAGAGTCCAACGGGCGCATATATCTCGACCTTTGTGACGACGCTTGGCGCGCTGTTGAAATCACCGCGAAGGGTTGGCGGATCGTCGATCGACCTCCCGTGAAATTTCTACGATCAGTTTCGGCCCGCGCGCTGCCCGAGCCCGAGGCAGGGGACGTTATCGAGCGGCTCCGCGGTTTCATAAACGTGGGCAGTGATGATGACTTCAAGCTGATCGTCTCCTGGCTGGTTGCTGCCCTGCGGCCCGGAAGGCCGTTCCCGATCCTGATCGTCAACGGTGTCCAGGGCACCGGTAAGAGCGTTCTGTGCCGATTGCTGCGGTCGCTGATTGACCCGGACGTTGCGATGATATGCGCAGCGCCGAAGGATGAGCGAGATCTTGTCCTGGCTGCATCGAACACCTGGGTGCAGGGGCTCGACAATCTGAGCGATGTGAACGGATTTCTGCCCGACGCCCTTTGTCGCCTCGCCAGCGGATCCGGCTTCAGAACGCGCGCGCTCCACACAAACCGCGATGAAGCTGTGTTCTCCGTGCAGCGGCCGATCCTATTGAACGGTATTCCAACGCTGACGGAACAAGCTGACGTCGGCCGCCGGTCTGTCGTGATCAATCTTACCAGCATCGCGCCGGAGCGCCGTCAGGCCGAAGAAGATTTCTGGATGGAGTTCGAATCTGTGCGCGGCCGAATTATCGGCTCTCTCCTCGAGGGGGTGTCGCGAGCTCTCTCCTCGATCGACACAATTAAAATCGAGCGACCTGGATCCATGGCCGACTTCGAGAAATGGTCGATGGCCGCGGCGCCGGCGTTCGGATGGCAAGGGGGTGAATTCCAGACCGCCTATCGGAAAAACCAGACGGCGGTCGTCAACGATACTTTCGAGGCCGATGCGGTGGCCGTCGCAATTCGCGACTTCATCATGTTGAAGCATGCGGAGGACGGATGGGAAGGGACGCCGACGGCATTACAGGTTGAATTGGACTCCGCGACGCCAGAGCGCATACGAAGCTCACGGTCATGGCCGAAGACCCCAGCTCAGCTGGGCAACCGCATCAAGCGCGCTCAGCCCTTACTCGAGCACAAGGGGTTCACGATCGATCGCCGACATTCGGGCAATCGAACGATCATAATCGTTCCGCCCCGGCAGGGATGATTCAGTCTACTCTTCCCGGTAGAGGGAAGCGTAGAAGCGGAGAGGATGCAACCGACATGGCAAAGCTTCGAAATCCAAATCACGAGAGATTTTGCCGCGCGATCGTGCTCGACGGCGAGGAGGCGCGGCAGGCATACGTAACCGCCGGATACGAAGCGAACAGAGCAAATCACAACAAGCTTCTAAATCGACGGGATGTCTCGGCTCGGATCGAGGAATTGACGCGGGAGCGGGACCTGGCCGCACGCGCGGCGCGTCAACCGATGGCCGATGTCCTCAGCGAGTTTGCGAGCCACGGCATAGATCGTCTGACGGATCTCTTCGAGACCGTCGATGGCGCTATTGCTATTCGGGACCTGCGGGGGCTGCGGCCGGAAACCCTGTTGGCCTTCTTGGGCGCGTTGCACGATGGCGCGGGCATCGCCTGGGAGCGTTCAACGGCCACTTAATGCCGCGCGCGGAACATTTTTTGCCCCGACGCGCCCCCAATCGTAATCCTCATGATCTCGTTGAAAGCGACGCACGCGTCGCTTTTTGCCGATGCGCTGTTGATGGTGAGCGAGCAAGCGGCAAATTTGCCTGTTGATCTGGGATTTTGCGCCAGCCCTGCCTGCCCGGATCCCGAGACGGTCAAGATGCAAATTTGCATCTTGAGCTGTTGTCCCGATCGGACCGGCCCCAAAATGCTGCACATGTGCAGCTTTTGAACGGCGACAAAAGCGCAATTCATTGCGGTTTTGTCGGTCGCTCGTATGCCGGCGCCTCCCTCAACTGGGGAAATTCCCCACTTGCTTCGCTGCTGACTGCAATATTCTCAGATTGCGAAGTTTCTCAGGTTCGCCTTTCGGCACCCGGCCCCCTTTGGATTTACACCCGCACGCCGTCCAAAGGCGCGCTTGTCGGCGATATTGCTGGTGTCAAAAAGGTGGCGCGAGCATGACTGCGAGGTCGGAAGTGGAACGTATTGGAATCCCGTTTGGTTGGCGCTCGTTTAGCCCGGCCTGGGGGAGAGAGAAATTCTCCGCCGATTTGCGCGTCGGAAGATGAACGCGGCGGACTCTTTTGGAAGTGTCTCGATCGACTCCAGGGCGGCGCTGGACGGCTTTGGACGACCCGAGAGATCGTCTCAGCACCTGAATTTCTTAGCACCTTGGACGACTTTGGACGGTTTGGACGACCTCATTCTATTCCAATTTATAGAGGCCTCTGTAAGGGGGCGGCGTTATGCGCGCTGATCATGACGTCGAGCCCGGACAACCGTGGTGGAAAAATGTGAATGAGGGGGAGGGGGCGCGTCCGCCGATATGCAGGATGATTTGCTCTCGTTCGTTGCGCGGTCGACTATGAAATCCTGAAAGCTTAGAGCGAGCTTTTGGCTGTCCAGACCGTCCAAGTCGTCCGTTCTCAATGAAAACAATAGGATGAGCATGGACACCTAGCTGCGAAGTGGTGTCCTCAGCCGTCCAAGTCGACGTGACGAGTTATGCGCACCTCGCCAACGGATCTATCGGTGGCGACGGGGCATGGTCGTCGCGCCGCTGCCGCGATGTAAACGGACTCCAGAGCAAAGGGATTACTGTGATCGAAAGCCGCGCGCTGCTCATCGCCGCGGCGCCACAGAAAGCGTCCTCCGCTAACTCCGTAGAGCGCTGACGCCGGCCCCTGAGTCGGTTCGCCTGCCGGTTCATTTTGGGTCTACCCCAAGTGCACTATTTCCGGAGTGGTTCAGTAATTCGGTTTGACAATCCAAAATGAACCGATATTATATGAACCATCCAAAGTGAACCAAGGGGGCTAAAATGTTCGTCCGAGCGTACCTCAGGGCCTCGACCTCCGAGCAGGATGCCAACCGCGCCCGCGAGCAGCTCCGGTCATTCGCCGCCGAGCGCGGTCTGACCATTGCGGCTTGGTACGTCGAGAACGAGAGCGGAGCCAAGCTCGCCCGTCCGGAGCTGTTCCGGCTGCTCGCCGACGCGCACCCGGGCGACGTTCTCCTGGTCGAGCAGGTCGACCGCCTGTCGCGTCTGACCGCGGAGGACTGGGAGCGCCTCAAATCGGAAATGACCGCGCGCCGCGTGCGGGTCGTGGCGTTGGACCTGCCGACGTCCTGGATGATGGCAACGAGCTCCGGCGATGAATTCACCGGTCGCATGTTCGAGGCGATCAACGGGATGTTGCTCGACATGCTCGCGGCCGTGGCCCGCAAGGATTACGTCGATCGGCGCCGCCGACAGGCACAGGGTCAAGAGAAAGCGAAGGCGGAGGGGCGCTACAAGGGCCGTCCCGAGGATACCGAACGCAACGCCGCGATCGGCCGGATGCTTTCCTCCAAACAATCGTGGGGCGAGATCCAGAGCGTGACTGGATGCAGCCGCGCGACGATCGCCAAGATCGCAAAGCGCATCAAAGCAGCTTAGCTGGCTCGGAGCTTCGAGGCTGCGCCAATTGGCGCAGCCCGGATAGGAGCATCATCGGTCGCTGCGCTTTGCGGGACCTGCCACCGGGAGGCTGCGCAGGAATGCTTGGAAGTTCTCGTGAGTGACGATCGTGCGTCGACCGGCCTTGTGCGCGATCAACCGCTTTTCCTTGATAGCCTGGAACAGATACGTCCGACGCAGCGGACCGGCTTTCGCCAATTCTTCGATCCCATATGCTGGCTTGCTTTCCACGGCCTCTCTCCACTCAACACTGACAAGACCACCTGCCAACATTAGGCGGAGCGCAGGCGGAAGATAGGTGAGCCGCCGGGGTCGTGAATCCTTGGACGTCTCACCCATCGTTTTGCGGTGGAGATCGCCGCTGTTGACGACAGAATTCCTGCGCCCCGGAGGATCGCTGCGCCCACTCCATGCTTGCTCAAGGGTCGATGCGCGGCAGCTGTCACGTGCTGAAGGCCCCGCGCTCGTCCGGTGCAGCCAAGGATATTGGCCGCCGCGCTCGTCGAGCACGTAGTTGCGCGCCCTCGCGCGCGCGGTGACATTGGAGCCGATCAGAGGTCAGAGCGCGCGCGGGGAAAGGGCATCAGCACGTTCCGAATGCTGGACATATGCTGGACATCAGTGGCGGACGGTTTGCTAAGCCATTGAAAAACATGGCGCTCCCTAGCGGAATCGAACCGCTCTCTCCACCGTGAAAGGGTGGCGTCCTAACCGATAGACGAAGGGAGCAAACGCAAGGCCACGCCGCATGTTGCGACAGGCCCGCTGGCCGGTCCGAGTCGTGCCCGGCGGCTTGCAGCGGGCGAACGTATAGTGGCGTTTGCGGCCGTGGGCAAGCCGTCCCGGCCGCTCTTTTGGGCCCGGTGGATAGCCCTGGCCCCGGAAGGATCGGGGCTGCGATTTCAACGGTTTCTTAGGGTTCCCGGGCTAGCGCTGGCGGGGGAGACTGAAAGCCGATGCCACAGCCCAAGAAGCGCGCAGCCCGCAAGCTGCTGTCGCAGCATGCCTGGATCACGCTCGACGGCGGATTCGCGGCGCGGCATTGCCTGGTCCAGGATATCTCGGCCTCGGGCGCCAGGATCACGCTGGACGAGGATGCGAGCCAGCTTCCGGGCGTGATCCGGATGGCGTTTGCGCGGGACGCGCGGACCGGGCGGAGCTGCCAGGTGGTCTGGCGCCGCGGCAAGTCGGCCGGCATCAGGTTCCTCTGACCGCCGCCGGATGGCGCCTGCCGCCGGTCCGGGCTACAAGGCGCGCATGCGCATCGCTGTCCTCGTTCTCTCTTTCGCGCTCGTCTCCGCCGCCGGGGCTGAGACCTTGCGCCTGCCGCCCACCGAGCAGCAGCCATCCGGCAAGACCCTGCCGCTGAAGGGCACCACCGCCAGGGCCAATGGCTGCGCCGCCTATGGCCGGGGTTTCACCATGGTCGAGGGGACCTGCGTGAAGATCGGCGGCGCGGCCCGCGTCGATGTCGTCGGCGGGCGCTGAACCAAAACCGCGAAAACAACCCCATGCACAGTAGAAGCCGGGCGCGGGCCGTTTGCGCGCCTACAGCGATTCAGCACACTCTCACTGCAACTTAAGCCGCCTCAGCGGCTCACGACATCGGCGGCGCCACGTGCTCTGCAAAACCGGGCCGCTTGGCGAGCTCGGCGAGCCACCGCGTCAGGTTCGGCTGCGCCGGACGGGTGATCCCCTCGACGCCGAGCCAGCGCCGCGCATAGGCGCCAACGGCGATATCGGCGAGCGTGAACGCATCGCCCTCCATGTAGGGGCGCGTGGCGAGCAGGTTGTCGGCGATGGCCCAGACCTCGGCGGCGGCATCGGCATCCTGCTGCACCTGGATCATGTCGCGCTCGGCCGGCGGCGTGCGCACGATGCCCCAGAACACCGGGCGGTCGACCGGCTGCACCATCGACAGCGTCCAGTCGAGCCAGCGATCGACGCCGGCGCGCAGCTTTGGCGCCTCCGGATATACAGGCGTGCCGCGCCCATGCGCGAGGCACAGATAGCGCATGATCGAATTGGATTCCCACAGCGCAAAGTCGCCCTCGACCAGCGTCGGCACGCGCGCATTGGGGTTCATGGCGAGATAGTCGGCGTCGCGGGTCTTGCCAAAAGCCATGCCGGCGTCGATGCGCTGATAGGGCAGCCCAAGCTCGGTCAGGCACCACAGCACTTTCTGCACGTTGACCGAATTGGCGCGGCCCCAGATCGTCAGCTGCGTGTCCGGCATGAAATCCTCCCCGCGGTGTATCATCTGCCGCGGGTGATAGCGGAATTTCGCGCGCACAGGGATGCGCCTTGCCGCGAGCCTCTCATGCAAAAAGCTCCGCTCTGGGAGCGGAGCTTTCGTTGCAAAGCAACCGGCGCGACATCAGCAAAAGGCGTTTGCGCTGGCGACATCAGCAAAACGCGTTTGCGCTGGCGACAAACGCAAACGCGTTTGCGCTGAGATCAACGGCCGAAGAACAGCCACAGCAGAATGATCACCGGGATCGGCACGCCCAGCAGCCACAACAAAATTCCGCGTCCCATCGCGTTCTCCTCCATCAGTTTTGTCGGAGGGGCAACGCCGGCCGCGGGAGCTTGTTCCTGCGGGAATTGGCCTTACCAATGGCCGGTGTTGGGCATCGACAACCACGGCTCGGCCGGCGCCTTCGGCTCGCCCTTCTGCAACAGCTCGATCGAATGCAGATCGGGCGAGCGGACGAAGGCCATGTTGCCGTCGCGCGGCGGCCGGTTGATGGTGACGCCGGCCTTCTGCAGCTTCGCGCAGGTTTCGTAGATGTCGTCGACCTCATAGGCGAGATGGCCGAAGAAGCGGTCCTCGCCATACTTCTCCTCGTCCCAGTTATAAGTGAGCTCGACCAGCGGCGCGCCGCGCGTCTTGGGCTGGTCGGAGAGCGCGTCGAGATCGTCCGAGGAGCACAGGAACACGAGCGTGAACCGCCCCTTGTCGTTCTCGATCCGCCGCACCTCCTTCAGCCCCAGCGCATCCTGGTAAAATTTCATCGCGACATCGAGATTGCGCACGCGCAGCATGGTGTGGAGATAACGCATGGTTGTTGCTCCCTTGGTGGACGGAGGGTTTTGCTTTGGGCCGGAACGGCGGGGGAGAGATAGCAGGAAACGGGGGGGAGGGGCAGGGGCGAAACGGCCGGCGAAGTTAGTTGCTACACGTCATCCTCGACGCCTGTTACTTCAATTGGCCTGTCTCACTTAAAGGGTGCGGTCCAGCACTGTCACCGTAATTACAGTGCACTCAATTGAGGTAAGTGAGAAATGAGTGCACTGTCAGCCTAATTATAACGAGGCCGGGAGCGATCGTCCCGCGTGCGCAGCAGGGGACGATCGCTTTGCGAAACCTTAGGCCCGGAAGAAGGCCAGCAGGTCCGCGTTGATGATATCGGGGTGGGTCGAAGCCATCCCATGCGGCAGACCAGGATAGGTCTTCAACGTGCCGCGTTTGACCAGCTTGATTGCCAAGTGGGCGCTATCGCCGATCGGGACGATCTGGTCGTCCTCGCCGTGCATGATCAGCACCGGCACATCGATCTTCTTCAGATCGTCGGTGAAGTCGGTTTCAGAGAAGGCCTTGATGCAATCGTAGTGCGCCTTGGCGCCGCCCATCATGCCCTGACGCCACCAATTGTCGATGAGGCCTTGGCTGACCTTGGCGCCGGACCGGTTGAATCCGTAAAACGGGCCCGATGGGACGTCCTTGAAGAACTGGGCCCGGTTTGCAACCAGCGCCGCGCGGAAACCGTCGAAGACTTCGAGCGGAAGTCCGCCGGGATTGGCGGCCGTCTTGAGCATGATGGGCGGCACGGCGCCGATGAGAACCGCTTTCGCGACGCGACCTGACTTTGCGCGCGCGACATAATGGGCCACTTCGCCGCCACCGGTGGAGTGTCCTACGTGGATGGCATTTTTCAGATCGAGTTGGTCGGTGAGAGCGATGACATCGGCGGCGTACGTATCCATCTCATTGCCGCTGTCGGTCTGTGTGGAACGACCGTGCCCGCGGCGATCGTGGGCGATGACGCGATAGCCCTTCAACAGGAAGAACATCATCTGGGCATCCCAGTCGTCAGCGCTCAGCGGCCAACCATGGTGAAAGACGATCGGTTGCGCGTCTTTGGGGCCCCAATCCTTATAGAAGATCTGGACGCCGTCCCGCGTGGTCGCGAAGCCGCTCTCGGTGCGGCTGGCGCCATGAGGACTCGCGGAGGGCTTCTTGGCGGCTTGGGCATCAGCGGTAGCGCCGAGGGACGTGGTTGCTGCGGCGGCTAAACCGATGCCTGCGGTGATCGCGCCGCGGCGGGTGGCTTGGTTCGGCTGGCTCATGGCTTTCTCCATTTGATATCGCAATAAATGATATTGCGATATATATCGGATAGGCCATCGGACTGGTGCTGTCCACAAAATTAATTGTCGCGATATCAATTATTGTGATATTTTAGAGCATGACCAGGAAAACCGCGAAGTTGCGCCCCCTAGATCGCCAAATTTGCTTCACTCTCTACGCTACCAGCATGGCTATCACCCGGGCCTACAAGCCTTTGCTCGACGATTTGGGCCTGACCTACCCGCAATACCTGGTGCTCTGCACCCTCGGCGAGGGCGGTCCGATGACGGTGGGCGCTATCGCCAGTCGGCTGGACCTCGAATCCAGCACGGTGACTCCATTGGTTAAGCGGTTAGAGGCCGCCGGACTGGTTGAGCGCCGGCGAGGCATGGAGGACGAACGCAAGGTCGCGGTGACGATGACCTCAGCCGGCCATGGTTTGCTGGAACGGTCGGGATGTCTGGGCGACCTGTTGCTGAAGCGCTCAGGCATGGACGCGACCGAACTGGAGGTTCTGAACAAGCGCGTGCAGGCTATGCGGGCGGAAATCGTAAAGGGCTAAGCGCTCGCTGCCGAATGCTCTTCACGGGTCGTCGCGCGACCTCAGCCCATCCTACGAGCTGTCACTGCAATTATCGTGTCTCACTTCAGGGGGGCAGTCCATATGGCGGATGAAAAACGAAGGCTCCTTTGGCATGGCGCGGCCTTGTTTCTGGTCGGATTGCTGACGGGGCTGGCCGAGCAGCATTTCACCAATGTGAGGATGGGTTTGGCCGCTCATCTGGAGGGCGTGATGAACGGCACGTTCCTGCTGGCGGTCGGCGCCATCTGGAACGAGGTCTGGCTATCGGCACGAACGAAGGCCGTGGCCTATTGGGCGCTGCTCGTCGGAACCTACGGCAATTGGATCGTAACGACGTCGGCCGCCGTGCTTGGGACAGCCGCGCTCTCGCCAATCACGGCAGTGGGGCATGAAGCTGCACCCTGGAAGGAGGCCATGATCACCGGCGGCTTCATGTTCATCGGCGTGGCCATCATCCTGGCTGTCGTCTTGCTGATGCTCGGGTTGCGGAGCAAGGCAAAGCCGGAGTGAGGAACTACGAACTAGGGCTAGCATCGGAGAGTGACAGTTCAGTAGCGGCCATAGCCGGCGGAAAGAAAGCCGAAACCACTGAGCGATACGATCCCTGGCCGCAACCTCGTGGAGAGATGGCATGGACCCCGGTCAGTACGTGATGGGCTTTTTGCTTTTGGCGATCTGGTACGGTTATGTCTACTGGCCGTTCGTGTTGTTGGCGGTTGTCGTGTGTTTCATCTTGGTGGTCCTGATAGGGGCGCCCAGGAAAAGCAGGACAAATTGAGCCGAATCCTCAGCCGCCGAGATCTGGTGTTTCGACCAGCTCGCCGCCTGCTCAATCGCGCTAAATGAAGCCGGGCATTCCGGCTCATCGTTCGTCGCGACCATCTGCGCGCCGCGCGGGTCCCGGGCGAGGATGTCGTCCCTGAACCCCATGGCAAAGCGGTGCGACTAAAAAGGCAAATCAAGATCCGCCCGCGACGGGATCGGCATGAAGCGCTGGCTGCGAAGGCTTGGAAGGATTGCGTGGGTTGCGGCGCTTTGCGGCACGATCGCGTGGCTTGCGCTTGTGACCATCTCTCCTCACGAGCCTGATGATGCGCATCCTGTGCGCTACGTATCCCGGCACGACGTCCGCTACGTGAGCGACGACACGAGCCTGGTCTTGCACATTCTATTTGGTGTGAATTTTTCGCTGATGTTGGTTGGGGCCGGACTCCACTTCGGAAGCAAGGACGCGGGCGATGGAAGTTAGCCAGGCGAGCCGCGTCACATCGCGGGCGGAGGGCCGGGGCTGCGGCCCAATGAACCGGGATGCTGTTCGGGGCGACGAATGCCCGGAAAACGAGGACATCTCGCCGTGAGTGGCTTCAAACGATATCTGGTCGGCTGCCTGGTCGCGATGGTCTTCTTCGCCGGCCTCGATAGCTACAAGCATCCCGGCGAGGGCATCCGCTACGGCGCTATCCTTCTGGTGTCGGCCGGCTGGCCCGTCGTCGCCGCGATGGTGGTGGGAAGCACCATTGGCGATATCGTGCATGACGCGCGCCAAGGCGAGGCAGAAGGCAAGGCAGGGTGAACAGCCATGCTTGACGCCTTGTTCGGCTTCATCTTCGAGATCGTCCTCAGTGCCGTCGGGACAGTCATCGCCAAATTGTTCGGCGTCGAAGACGCCGTCGATTTCGCGCCTGGTGTCATCGGCCTCGGATTGATCGGGATCGGCGTCGCAGCTGCCGTGTGGGGGCACTGACGGGGGATTACGCCGATTTCGCCGGCCGATCCGTGGCACCCTTGAGAAACCGGATACCGACTTGCTCACCATTGATCCACACCAGTTCGCAGCGTCGGAAGGCCGTTCCTCTCGTCGCGAGCACCAGAAAAAATTCCTTGAGCTTGGTACGATCGACCGTGTTTTCGACCAGCAATTTGGCGCCCATCTGCGAGACGTCGATCATCCGGCAGGGGCGGCTCCAGGTACCGTCGATGGCGACGATCTGGACATCAACGCCGCGCGAGAAATCGACCCGTGGTGATTTTCTGTTCTCGGTGCTGCTGCTCATGGTCTTGGTGCGGGTGTGAGTTATCCTCGCACCATCTCGCGCCGGAGTGCTGAAGATCAGGCTAATCGACTTGTCGGCCGCACGCCGGCACTGAGCACCGCTGCCGGTATTTCTCTGGCCTCAACCGGATTGGAGCACCGTCCTGATGGCAAATCTTCCGGAAGTCGATAGGTATCTTCAGCGTAAGTTTGCCGCGATTTGAATTCGATGCGGGGGCAGCGAGATGCGCTCGACGGGAGCGGTCTGAAAAATCGGTATCTGAATGCAAGCCGGCTCGTCAGCCTGTCGTCGGTTGGTCGCCCGAAGGGCCGCCGGGGGAGCGCGGGGATTGCTTTGCAATCCAGGCTTCTGCGGCACGCCTTGTATTGAAGCCTCCAACCAAACGTTCAGACGTTCCGTCGGCGTGGGTCTCCTCGATAACGAAGAGCCCTGTCACGTGAACACACACGGCGTATCGGCATGTGGGGTCAGGAAGCACGGGCCTGTCCTATGAAGGCAGCTCACCAGCTTCAACCTTATGCGCGCTTTGGTTGTGCTTCCTTGATGCAAATCATGATCGATCGGCACAGTGCCATCGAGATGACGATGACACCGTGCATTGGCGCCGTCTGCGACTACGCCGCGATCCGTTGCTCTGCGGATGCGGTCAGATATTTCAGCACTTCGGCATGCTCGAGATCAGGCACCGCGATCGCGGTGTGGCTGTAGCTCGCATGCGTGCGTGATTTGGCTAGCCCGTCCAGGATCTCTTTGCCCTTGATGACGTGGAGGCCCATGCCGTCTCCGGACGGGAAGATCGCCAGCACCACGTCGTAGGCTCTGATCACCGACTTGAGCGCCTCGGCCTTGTCTTCGGCGACATCGACAAAGACGCGGACATCGGCTGCGAGTTCGCGCAGCTCGTCAAAATTCAGCACTGTGGGGTACTCCAACGCAACAAGACTGGATGCAGAGTGGCGGCGTTGGGTTACCAGAGTCTGAACAACATCGATCGTATCGAAAGTTTCACGACGGAGGTGACACCTGATGTGGACAACTCCGCGCAGCTCGGCAGCAGGGTCAGGAAACATGACGGAACCCAACTCGAACTGCTGAACCCAAGTTGAACCCAAGTCGAACTGCTGCTTGCGTTTTCGGCCTCAATGGGCTCTAAGCCCGGCTGCTTCGTGGCCGACAGGCGCGAACAGACGCAGCGCGCGTAGTTTTACCGGTTCCGGGACAAGGCTACATCGCAGCGCGGGCACCCCATTCAGAGGACAATCCAGACATGGCGAAGATGACCAAGGCTCAATTGATCGATGCGATCGCCGAAGGCACGCAGCTTGCGAAGAACGACGTGAAGTCGGTCATCGAGTACATGGCGACGGTCGGCTACAAGGAGCTCAACGAGGCCGGTGAGTTCGTCATTCCCGGCTTTGTGAAGATGTCGGTGGTCAACAAGCCGGCGACCGAGGCCCGCATGGGCGTCAATCCCTTCACCAAGGAGCCGATGCAGTTTGCGGCAAAGCCGGCGAGCAAGTCGGTGAAGGCTTCGCCCCTGAAGGTTGCGAAGGACGCCGTCTGATCCGGTTCTCCAGAAAGGGGAAAACCCCGCCTGGGGGAAGCGGGGTTTTCGGATGGGGGTGAAGCCTGGGGGAAGCTTCACTCATTAAGACGCGCCAGCGCTGAAAAAGTTCAGCGCGGACTTCGCCAATCGGCATCAGCTCCAAAAAGAAAAACCCCGCGCTTGCGCACGGGGCTCTCTTTGCCGGCGGCGTTGGGATTTCAGCGCCTGGCCGCCAGCCCTGCATCTAACTTAAGGTTGAAAATCCAAAAAGCAACAGCGCCGCGGTGACGGAATATGTTCGTCCATCGCGGCGCTGCCAGATAACTGGGCGCTGAAATCCCCAGCTCCCATAGGTCTGTCGCGCGCAACAAAGGTTCAACGCGACATGCACAAGAAAGAACGCGCGAGGGACTGGACTTTTTGTTCTCATTTTGTTCTAGTGAGTCATCCGCTTTGGAGGTGATTCATGACCGTCGAGAAACAGCGCGAAGTGATCCGGCTCTGGAACCAGCTCAGGAAGGTGGAGGGCCCGGCCGCGGAAGAACTGCGCATCCAGATCCTCGAATGCTTTTCGGAGAAGGCGACCACTAAGCGCGCGGCTGCGTGAGTGTGTTTGGCGCGAGGCGATGGCCACCTGACGTCAGGTCGCCTTGCTTCATCGATCCTTAGGAAATGCTTCCCATCGATTTGCCTGATTCCGATTCGTTCTTCGAGAACGAAATGGAGTCGGATGCAGAACAGGCCGCGTGTGTTCGAAGTCCGGCCTGGCTTCTGTATCAAAACGAGTCGCTATCAAAACGAGTGGCTATCAAAACGAGTCGCTGCGTTCTTGGCGATGCGTCGCATCATGGTGTCGTCGTTGCCGGCGCTTCAAGCGATCTCCGGCGACATTGTCTGATCGCGCGCTCGCGGCGGTTGACCGCTCGTTTGCACGCAAACGATTTGTTAAGGCCTGTTGCGGGCTGATTTCGTCGATTCCGATTCGTTCTTCGTGAACGAAACGGAGGCGAAGCTGGAACAAATTGGGGCGGCGGACGGCAGCCTGCAGCAGATCGCCGTCTCGACGCTCCCGGCACGCCGCGCTATCGTCGTCCGTGACGGCGGGCGCATCCATGAAGAACGGGCTCTACTCCATCCACATCCACATGCTCGACGGCGTGAAGGGCCGCGACAGCGGCGTGTTGATCCTGCGCGATGGCATGCTGCTCGGCGGCGGGCCTTACTTCTGGTCACGCGGGTCCTACACGTCAGGCAACGGCACCTGGAAGGGCGAGCTCGCCACCAACCAGCATTCGCCGTTCGCCGATCCGCTGGTGAGGCCGCTGTTCGCGGGCAGCGAGGCGACCAGTGGCTTCTCCGGCACGTTCAACGAGGAGGGGGCCGAGGTCTACGGCACCGTGCTGGTCGCGGGCCATCGCAGCCTCGGCTTTCGCGCATCCCTGAAGTGGCTCGCTGACGCCTGAACGCGCCTCGCCGCCTGCTAACGAAAGCTTGCGCGAAAGCGGATAACCTCAACGTGCGCGAGGCGCGTGTCCGCAACGCACAACAGAGCGGCCGGCATTCTTGTCCGCGACATTGAAAACCCCGCCAGCACCGCGGAGATGCTGACGGGGTCTTCATGCTCTGCCTCACCCGGATGGCGGAGGCTCTCGCATCTGCAATCTCAATCCATCTTTCGCTCAATCCACCATCAGCGAAATCGTTCCCGCGGGCAGCGAGATTATTTCTGCGCGGCCCGGTTCCATCAGAGGCGAACCATTGCGCGTGGCCCGCGTTGTCCCTGCGAGATGCGAAGGAGGAGAGATCATGAAGAAGACACTCGCAGTTCTGGCGACCGTCGCAGCCGTCGGCGTGACCGCGGTTGCCGCCCCCGCGCAGGCGCGTGGTATCGGCCCGGGCCTGGCGTTTGGTCTTGCCGCCGGTGCGATCACCGCAGGCGCTATCGCTGCGTCCCATCCGTACGGTTATTACGGACCGGGCTACGGCTATTATGATGGCCCGGCCTATTATGGCCCTGGCCCCTATGCCTATTACGGTGGACCGTACTATCGACACCGCCACTACTACCGTCACTGGTAACGGCTGTGGAATCGAAAAGCCCGGAGCGATGCTCCGGGCTTTTTTCGTTGGCGAAGCTGGCGCGATGCGCTTACGGCCAGAGCGAGGGCCGTTCCACCTTGCGTGCGTTCTCGAGCGTCGCGACGAAATACTCTTCGCGCTCGCGCTTGAATCTTTCCTGCGTGGCACGGAAGGCGGCGACACGGGCGGCGATCTCGTCGCGTTCGCGAATCTTGCGTTGTTCGTCTTCGGTCATGTCAAAATCCCCACTCCACTTGAGTATGTGTGCACTCCTGAACTCAAGCACTGCCGCCGCAATCACGTTGAGTCGCGTCAACACATGCATTGGCGCTTCTGATTGGGGCGTCAATGGGGAGGCGGCATTGCAGGAATGTGATATGCGATGGCCGGAAAAAATTGCCGCGTGAATGCCGTCAATGACTTGCGCGGCGGTGGATAAGAGCGTCAACAATCTTGTCGCGTGCAGATGTTGCAGTGAGCCACGAATTTGAATCGGGAGGCGGCGCGTGATTGCATCTGATCTTCAGAGCGGCGTCGAGCAACTCGGCGAGATGATCGCGCGCGCCAAGATCATCGTGCCGTTCACCGGTGCCGGCATCTCGACCGAATGCGGCATTCCCGACTTCCGCTCGCCGGGCGGAATTTGGACCCGTAACCGCCCGATCCAGTTCGACGAGTTCGTTGCGAGCCAGTCAGCGCGCGATGAATCCTGGCGCCGCCGTTTTGCGATGGAGGAGGTCTTCGCCGCAGCCAGGCCCGGCCGCGGCCACCGTGCGCTGGCGTCGCTGCATCGCGCCGGAAAGATTCCGGCCGTGATCACCCAGAACATCGACAATCTGCACCAGGCGTCGGGCTTTGCGGCCGATCGCGTGATTGAACTTCACGGAAATACCACTTACGCGCGCTGTATCGGATGTGGGCAGGTCTACCAGCTGGACTGGGTCAAGCAGCGGTTCGACAGGGACGGCGCCGCGCCCGACTGCACCGCATGCGGTGAGCCCGTGAAGTCCGCAACGATCTCGTTCGGTCAGGCGATGCCCGAGGATGAAATGCAGCGCGCCACCGAGCTGTCGCAGGCCTGCGATCTCTTCATCGCGATCGGTTCCTCGCTCGTGGTCTGGCCGGCGGCGGGTTTTCCGATGATGGCGAAGAACGCAGGTGCACGTTTGGTGATCATCAATCGCGAGCCGACCGAGCAGGACGACATCGCCGACCTCGTCATTCACCACGACATCGGCGAAACCCTCGGCCCCTTCGTCGGTAATTGAGGCAGCAATTTGATTCGCGCCTGTGCAAGCTGTTCATAGGTTCCGGCGAATCTCTTTTTTGTCTATGCCTCGCAACCGGGAGTGTTATCTTTTGATTCGAAAGATTCGCGTCGCGTCGAAATGAGAACCTTCTCTTAAGGCGCGTGATTCGAGCGCCGCCAATGTGGCGGGTTGCATGACATGTGTGGGGTCCGGGGTTATGGGGTCGTCGGACGGATTTGAGTCCAAGAAGCTGGGAGTTCCCGCGTCGGGTGAGCACGGCGCCGGACGCGACAGTGCGCTCAGTCCCTTCACAGGGTTAGGTGAGGGCAGCGCCAACCTCGTCGAGGTTCATGGCGTCATCAAATGGTTCGACGCCTCAAAGGGCTACGGCTTCATCGTTCCCGACAATGGATGGCCTGACGTGCTCCTGCACGTTACCGTGCTTAGGCGCGACGGCTTCCAGACCGCCTACGAAGGCGCCCGCATCGTCGTCGAGTGCATTCAGCGCGCCAAGGGCTACCAGGCCTTCCGCGTCGTCTCGATGGACGAGTCGACCGCAATCCATCCCGCGCAGATGCTGCCGCCGCGCACCCACGTCACGGTGACCGCGACCAGCGGACTCGAGCGGGCCCAGGTCAAATGGTTCAACCGGCTTCGCGGCTTCGGCTTCCTGACCTGCGGCGAGGGCACGCCCGACATCTTCGTGCACATGGAGACGCTGCGCCGCTTCGGCATGACCGAGCTGCGCCCGGGCCAGTACGTGCTGGTCCGCTTCGGGCCCGGCTCCAAGGGCATGATGGCCGCCGAGATCCATCCGGAGACCGGCTCGCCGGGGCTCCAGTCGCACTAGCGGCTTCAAATTCCCGTATTCGTGAGCAGAAGCGCGCGGCCCCACGGGTCGCGCGCTTCTGGCTTTTGTCATGATCGCCGCGTAAGGATGTCGCAGTCCCGGGCCGTCAGGCCCGGTCCTCGCCGCCAGGCACTTTGAGTGTATTCCGAGAATCCTGCCATGAGCTCTGAATGTAAGGCCGTCCGGTCCATTGCCCGCGGCTGGCTTGCCGCCATCCTCGTCGTCGCTGGCTTCGCTGTCGCAAGCGTGTCCGTTCGCGCGGCCAGCGTCCAGCCGCTCGAGATCGTCACCAAGAATGGCGTTCAGGTGTTTTCGGTGGAGATGGCGACCACGGAGGACGAAAAGCAGACCGGGCTGATGTACCGCAAGGAACTGGCGGACGGCAAAGGCATGCTGTTCGACTTCAACCCCGAGCAGGAAGTCTCGATGTGGATGAAGAACACTTATGTGTCGCTCGACATGATCTTCATTCGCGCCGACGGCCGCATCCTGCGCATCGCCGAGAATACCGAACCGCTGTCGACCAAGATCATCTCGTCGAAGGGGCCCGCCCGGGCTGTCCTGGAGGTCGTGGCGGGAACAGCCCAGAAATACGGCATCCGCCCGGGTGACCGCGTTGGCCACCCCCTGTTTGGTAACAAATAGGCCTTGAAGGTGCGGTCCCGGCCGCCTTTCGGGTGGCTGAACGCGCTTGCTGGCCCTCCTGGAAGCGTGTATCGACGGGGCTCGCCGGACATTCGGGGTATAGCGCAGCCTGGTAGCGCGGCAGTTTTGGGTACTGCAGGTCGTTGGTTCGAATCCAGCTGCCCCGACCACAATTACTAGCAAAACCAAAAGCTTAATAGGGTCGACAAAAATACCGTACCTTAAGAATCGTTATCTGGGTAAGGTTGGGGTAAGGAATCCAAATACATCCCGGGAAATCCCAAACGCACCCACGCCAACCACAAAAGAAAAAGCCTGGCGCGAAGGCCGAGGCGTTTTCTCCCATGGAGGTCGCCTTTCTATTTGCCAGCGCCATCACCCTTCGGTCTGGCGTCGGTTACCTGCCTGCGGCGATGAGCATAAAAGGTTCATCTACTGCTTCTCCAAGGCATTGAAGAGACTGTATCCGATGCGCGATAAGCTGGACCCAGGCTCGGAGCGCAGCGCATAAAACGCCAGTTACGCTTTGAGATTCAGCAGTCGATAACAGGCGCAAAATGGCGGAATTCGACGGGAGCGTGGCGATCCCGGCGCAAGCGGACAGTCGGTCGTGACAGATCAAGCTGAAAAGAGCTGCAACTTAACTGCGCCGATCAAGAGCTGTTGCCAACCCCATCTTGGTTCGAGTGTTGCGACCCAAACCGAGGGCGTCCAGCGCTCGTGATTTCCGAAGAGCACGATCATCAAGGGCCGGCGAGCGCGAGCTTCGCGTGATTTGATGACGCGTCGGATAGAGCGCCGATCGGTCCCACTGAGGTCACCCGAACTTGCCTCGGGGTGCGAGTGCCAGTCGCCGATATAGACGTGCGAACGACCAGATCGATGATAGAGGACGGCGATCTGGGCAGCCTCCCACTCGTGGTCGTGTTGGTAGGAATACCGTCGGTGAACCGAGTCCGGGCCGGGTCCTACGAACTCGGTTACGACCACGGTATCAGCGTCGCTCCAGTACCCGATTAGAGCTCCGCCCGTTTCAAGCGGAAACTGCCGATCCGCCTCGGTCTTCAGCGACGACAGGGTTCGGGTCGAAAGCCAAACCGTTACCGGCGACATGAGCATCGGGAATGAGGCGGCAAACTGTTTTTGCGCCATGCCGGCGCGCGGATCCCATCTTGGTCTTCGAAGGCCAAGGTGTAAACGACAGAGGATGATGGAGGAACGCCGCCGGCAAAAAAGCCCGCCACCACTCGCATTGCCTGCAGAGAAAGTTCCTGGAGATCAAAGAAAGTACCGGAGAAGGTGCGCTCGGCGCATCCAGGAGGCTGGATCAGCTCGCCGTCTTCGAACATGCCTGGAGGAGCTGCAATGACGTTCGGTTCGTCCTTCCACGCCCACTCGAGACATACAAGACACCCGCTGCGGGGCATCGAAAGCGCGACCACTCCGCCACCGACGGTAGGGGTAGCGTATAGCGAAACGAAGGGCAGAAAGCGCGACCGCGAATGCTCTTGAATGAGAGATGTCAGTCCGAATGAGGCCGTTGCGTCGATGACGAGATCCGCGCCAGCGAGCGCTTGCTCGAATGCGGAATCGTCTCCCGTCCCCGATTGGAGCGAGTAAGTCCCCAGACAGTGATGTATGTAGGTCACATTAGTCGCCGGATATTCGCGAGCTATGAAATCCGCCAACGCTTGGCCTTTCAGTCGCCCCCAAGCCGAAGACCCCAAGGGCCAACGAACGGTGTTGCCCGGCTCCACCGTATCGTGATCCATCAATCTGAGTTCGCGGATGCCGCCGCGCGCCAATTCAATAGCAAGGGGAGCTCCGATCGCTCCGGTACCAACGAGTGCCACCGATTTCGTCGCTAGTGTCGCAGTGGCCGAAGCACGCGAACTGAGGTCGCTTTTCCCGGCTCGCAACGTCTTGATGACGAAAGCGCTGATTTCCGGCCCCTTCTTGCCCGGAGGCGAAGCCTTCTTTCCCGGATAGAATGCGGCGGGTTTCCCGCAAGCGAGCACGAAAAGCCACGACTCGCCATCGTGCCGAAATTGAGTTTCCGCAGGGTAGAGGGTTGCAACGAGATGACCTCGGGTCGATGTGGAATCAAAGCCAAACCCGTGAGTAGCGTTGATGCGCCCCTTCAAAAGTTCGCCCAATCCGGCGGTCTGATCGTGCATCATCGGGGTCGGCAGCAACTGTTCAGCCGACCGGACCCACGTGATCTCCATCTCCCGAACCGCACCGCTCTGCAACGTACTCGGCCATGGCCCATTCCAAGCGGCGATTTCATTACCATCCGCATCGAAGATGCTCTTCACCAGCGCGCACAGAACCGGCCGCTCGGAATCTTTATCAATATGAGCGACGTAAGCGATCTTCAACGTACCCGGGCCCTTGGCGTTTAGGAGGGACCAGTCGGAATCGATCAAGCAATACGAATCCGGTAGACTGTTAGTGTTCCACCATACCTCCGCCGGTTCTCCTTGCGGATCTTCGTCCCCTCCGCCCTCCATCGCAGCCTGCAACTGTTCTTGCAGAAGCTTCGGAACAGTCCAGTTCGATTGCCATTGGCGAGTGTCCCGTCCAAGGAGACACAGATTGCCATCAAGAGGCGAGCAGTGCCGCTTAGGGAAAAGCGCCGGGTCGATGAGGTTGATGTGCGGTCGGGCCTCTGGGTAGCCGTCCGGATAGATAGCGTGAAGGGGTATCATGCGATCTCCGAGCGGCCAATCGAACGTCAATTCCAGACGCCCGTCCGTGAGGACCTTCTCATCGATTTTCGGAGAAACGCCAGCGTCGGCAAAAGCCTTCAACTCCCGCTGGTACCATCCCGGATAGCGGCGGTCCCAGCGGGGGCGCGGAATATCCTGCTGTTCAGCAGGGTCCTCTGACATCAGCCGACGCGACGCGGCGGCGGACTTGGAGGCTGCGGCGGCCCTGGGGGCCCCGGCGGCGGGGGCGGTGGCTCGTGATGATGGGGGTGATGCGGTTCGTGCTCGTGGTGCTTCTGAGGTTCGTGAGGGTGATGCTCACGCCCGCCGCCTTCCTTTCCGTGGCCTGACATTTTTCCTCCAGTGGTCTGCCCGCAACCAAGGTCACGTAAGTACGTTTACCACTATGTCAACGTGCGTTGTTCTCAGTCACAACTGTACACCGTATTATTGCGGGTCCCGTCTCTCCCGCGACTAATTCCCACTCCGCAAGAAGCGGAGCTGCTACCCCGCATTCACGACGCAGGCCGCGAACCCCTCCCGGAACGATCCGGAGCAGCGGGTCATATTGCCATAGGCTTCGCCGGCCGCGATCTCGTCGGCGACGTGCGCAAAATCCACGAGCAGCAGGATGCCCTTGAGCAGCTCGCGCTCGCCCGGGCTGCAGACTTCCGCGTAGCGGCGCGCCGCCTTCGTGAAGCGTCCGTTGGGCGCGTCGTTGAGCCTAACGATGGTCTCTCTGAAGTCCATGTAGCTGACCGAGGACTCGAGAGCCTTGAGGAAGGCGGGACCGAGCGCTGCCAGGATGCGGCTTGGCGGACCGGCCTTGAAATGGGCATAGCAGTAAGTCATCGGGATTTTCCTTTCCTTGCTGTTTGATAGAAGGCCGGAAAAAGGGCACCCAATCGGGGTAGGGTGCCTTTATTAGGGGGCGCGTTATGGTCGTCGCCGCACTGCGGCCCCGTGAGCATGGTCCGGCACTGCTCTGGAGTGGAGTCATCTGTTTCTGGATTCCGAGGAATTGCTTCCAGCATGATCGGGGAGCCCGTTGCGAAGAATGAGCACGATGCTGATACACGGTCAGCTAGTTTGAGGGGCACGCGATCTTCGAGTCGATACGCTGCTGCCAAGCAAGCACATCTGACTTGTACCAAGCGATCCGCCGGGGTGCGATCTCTCGCGCCCTGGGGAAACGGCCGGCATCCATTTCGCGATAGAGCGTCGTCCTCGAAAAAGGCACGAGCGCCAGGACTTGGCGAAGTGACAGCATGGGCCTGATCTCGTCAAGCCGCCCTGTGTTGGCCTCGATCGCTTCACTCATGCTCGCACCAATGACTGGCAGCCTGATGCGTCAGGCTGACCTGCAACCGTGAAAAATACAAACGGCGATGCTTTGAGGAGACCGCTGGCAGGTGAAGCGTCGGACAAACGCCCGATGAGCGCGGTCTGATCGGTCATCCCGATCACCTGTGGCCGCCGCAGAGCAGTGGGGTATCCCTTCACTTCGAAGCGACAGGCGAGCGCGACCGGCTCAACACCCAACAAAATACCGGTGGAGCCGGGGACACCGGGGACGTTTGCGAGAACGTCCGAAAGATATTGTGCTTTTCCGTCCCCGGTTGGCGCGAGCGCCTGTCCCCGGTCCCTTGTGACCGGAGACAGCTCCTCTTCTTGACCGGGGACGGCGTCTCTCTCCGATCTCAATAACTTGGACGAGCGGTCACCGGTGCCACCGGTGTCCCCGGTGTTCCTGAACGACATTGAGTTAGCCGCCACAAGTACCGCGATGTCGTCGGCTGGGGTTCCGAAGCTATGCATTATCGTCGCCTTCCAAGAATGCGGCGACGACGTGATAAACGCGCTGTTTTCCAAAATTCGGAATGCGCATCGACTTCGTGAGGTGCTCCTTTTCAGCAACGACCAGGTGCCCCTTGGCGGCCATAACGCTCGCCGTTCGGCGGGGGTCTAGTCCCGCACAGATTTCCTTCCATGCTGACGGGGTGACGTAATAGTCCCAGGCGTCCCCACTCATTTGCCGATATCCGGCAACGTCGCGGGCAGCGATGCGAGCCGGCGGCGGGAGATTCGATGCCATCCTTGCCTCAGCAAACTTCGCGTCGTCCCAGGCCGGAATAAACCGCGCCATTCCGTTTGCGAGCAAGAAGGCGCGAACCGTCTCGATTCCTTCTCGCTCCTCGGCAGGCGCGCTCCCTCCACGCGCCACCATCCATGCTTCAAACGCGTTGGCAGCGGCAATCACGGCTTCGCCCCGCTCCCAAGGTAGCACGCCTGCACGGGTAGCTATCTCGCCGCCAGCTGCAATCAGTGCAAACCGCCGCGCTACCCGTTCGACCTGACCGTCGGCTCCGGGAGGAACGTACTTGATGGAAAACAGGGCCGTGATATCCGCGACCTGATTCTGGAGATCGGTCATTATCGGGACGATCGCCTTGAGGTAAGCGCGCGCTGCCACTCCGTAATGATGCTGCGCCGCTTTCGTCAAATGGCGCGCCAGCGCGTCAGGCGAGGGAAACTCATGGAGTTCCTCCAAAATACCCATCCCGGCACCGGCATCAGCCGCCACATCAACAATCCGAACCGCCTGTCCTGCTGCCATTCTCCTGGAACGGCCATCCTCCGCGATTTTGTCGGCCAATCCAATTTCGCCGGAGGAAAGGAACAACGTTCGCCAGCTTGCCGACCGACGCGCCGAGCCATCGCGAGCGCTGCGCGCTTTTCCTGATCCGTTAGCGAGCATGTAAGCCGCGTCGCCGGCCTCGCGTGAGGGGAGCTCCGACAGTTCATCGAGACACAAAAGAGTGTCGCAATGGCTGAGAGCGACTCCTTCTAGACCGTTCGAAGTGGACCGCCACGACCTCAAAAATCCTTTAACCCCACCTCCTCCCCAAACAGATCCGGCCACGTGAAGGGCGGTGGATTTACCTGTCGAAGAGGCTCCGCGAAAATGAATGCCACCACCTTCTGCAGAGCACGGCCCAATCAGGGGACCAGCAAACGCGGCCGACAATGCAAGTACGAGCAGACCATTGCCGATCGCATACCGTGCGACATTCTCCTGCCAACTCTCAAGCGTTCCGCTTTGACGGAAGGTGTGCTCGTGCGCGGTATTGGTCTGCAGGAGCAGCTTGTCACCATCCGCTTCGCCAAAACTCTCGTCGGGCAGCACGAAGGATAGCCCGTGCCAGCCGACCCGCTGAGTAGCCCTTGCTCGACCGCGCGATCTGACCTGCAACAGGAAGGCGTTGAATTGGGTCCGCGCCTTTTGCACCGGGCTTACAAATAATCCACCATCAAGCAGAGCTTTCCGCGCCTCAGAACCATCACCGGCGAGCGTTGCTTTGGGCAGAGCATACCGGTGTTGGCGGCCATCGCGGTCTTTCCATTCGAGCAACACGCCCCAGCTGGTGCCATCGCCATCGCGAGTTTCCGCTACGATATCGAAGCAACCCGCCAGCATGAGTTCAGGCTTTTCCGGGTCAGGGTCGATCCAATAGAGCCCGTCATCTCGAAAACGGTATCCAAACGGAAGCTTGAAGCAGTCATCAATTTGCCCGTTGGCAAGAGCTGCTTTATCCCCCAACGGATTGTCAACAGACCGCGATCGCCAGCCGTTTTGTGCCGCGTGCCAAAACAGCGTACCAATCGTGATCGAGTTGCCCGCCGCAAAGCTAGGCCATTTCTGCGCTGTAAGCTGCGGATCATTTTTGTGAGATTGAGCGGACCACCTTTCCCAAAGATCGCGCCCGCTCTCGCCGAGCCCTTCATACAGAGCGAATCCGATCCGTATCCACCCGTCGTAATCCATATCATTGGGAATACGATCGAGCGCATCGGATACTAACTCGCGGCTCGGTCTCTCGCCGCCCCAAAGGACCGGCGCAATCTCTTCATGACGTTCGCGCTGCTCGCGCCGCGGCTCTTTGATCGACTGTTCGCTTTTGGTGTCGCTTTTGATCTCTCGCGCTGTGCGCCCGCCTGCCGCGCGCAAAAACTGTTCAGCTTCGTCAACGAACTGCTTGAGCGCTTCGAACGTGACGAGGGGAATTTCCGAGGCTGCGGTATCGAGCGGGGATCTTTCGGGCCAACGGTAAGGCGCGTGCGTATCGGGATGAATGCCGAATGCCACGAACTGTTGACCGTCGGCCAAAATCTCCACCCTGGCTCGGTCGTCTTTTTTGTCAGCATCATCGCCAAAAATCAAATCTGGGGTCGCCAACTTTTTGTGAGGAGTTTCGACCCGGTAGAGTAATAGCGTCTTCGGTGCCCGGCCGATCCGGCGTAACGGTGAGGGTCCGAGCAGCTCAACCGTGCGGGCGACCAAACCTGATGCCAGTACATCATTGAGAACGTCAATATCGATTCCGATGAGTTCGCCGCACAGAATCCCAGTGTTGGTGCAGTTCCGCTGCGACAAAGACCAGTTTGTGATTTTCTCTGGAGTTGCATTGAAGCATTCCGTCGCCCAGGCCCTCATGCTTGGTCGCTTTCCGGCCGCGTTCATGTTGATGTGCGCACCGATAACGGGAACCGGATAATAGCCGTTGCTGCGCAACTGTAGTCGCAGTGATGTCAGCTCTTCAGGAGTAGCTATTTTGAATAGCGCGTTCACTTACGCGCCTCCGCGGACTTGTGGGCGCGGCGCGCGATTACGACAGCAGCAGCGGGCATCGACGGGATTACGCCGGCGAAGCCACAAGGCTTGCCGGCGCTGAAGACCCTTGGTGTCGCCGCTCTGTTGAGCGTTTTTGCGATCCGCCAGTGCCCGGATGCTGCCGTGGATCTCGCTTTGTGTTTCAGTGACCCTCATGCGGCGTTGGCCCTGAGGCGGTGCCCAAGGGCCGAGAGGGCACTGGGCCCGATGAGCTTAGCGGCCCAAACATCCAGTTCAGCCGGATCGTAAAGAACGTGGCGGTTAGCCTTGTGAAAGGCAGGGCCGGTGCCGTTCGAACCGAGCTTGGCGAGGTATTTCGGGGTGCGCCGTAGGCCGTGGCGCTCGAGCAGATATTCGCTCGCTTCCTTGCGGTTCAGGTATCTAACAGTATCCATCAGTAACCCTCGGTGCCGGCGGGTCAGCGCCGGTTTGCGAGGGTCAAGAATCGCCGCTTTGCAGGCGAATTTCAAAATAGCGGATAAACGGACTGGCCAGTCCGTGGGGAGACGATAAACGGACTGGCCAGTCCGTGCGGACCTAATCGCGCTTAGGCTCGCGATCCCTGATAATCGCGCGAAGCTGATTTTCTATAGTGCCAAGCGCGAGAGGCTCTAGATCGTACTTTTTCAAGGATTGGTTCACGGCTTTCAGAATCTGCGGAGCGACGTATTTGGCACTTTTCCGGTTCGCCTCTTTGGGCTCATTCTGAGCAAAGTCTTCGTAGATCATGGCGATGACCGCCGATCGAATAGCGCCCTTTTGCCGTTTTGCGGCGGGGCCTGCCTTCAGGGCCCGCTCAGCGTCAGCGCCCTTGGCTGCGAGTTCGTGCTCCCCAAAGAGCTCAAGATGTAGCCAATGCCACGCGTCGGCGTAGGCAAACGCCGCCTCCTGTACCTGCTCATTTTCGTTCAGCAGCATAAGGAGCTGGTCGGAGGCCTGGAGAAAACGAGCCGCTGCCGTTTCCACCGAAAGCAAACCCGTCTCGGATTGCATCTTCTCGATCCAGAGCCGCAAATGGCGCGAGATAGTTTCGGTCGGATCGTTGCCCTCGGCTTCTGCCATCTTGTCAGCCGATTCAACGACAGCGAAGAAATCCATTTTGTTTTTGGCCCGAAGATGCCGGTTCGCTGCCATGTACAGCAGCGAATGAATATCCGCCGGTGTTGCCGTGAACAACTCCTCTGGCTGGTCTGGATTTACGCGCACGCTGCGTTGCGGCCCGAATAAGTTGTCGCCCGTCCAACCTTGTATGGGGTCCCTGTACTGCTGCCATGTGGCGCTGCGAATGCCCCTGGTTTCGACGACCGACCTGATCAGGTCACCCTGTCCAGGCGTTTCCTCAATCCTGTGCTGCAATGATGAAGGGATTTCCCTCGCATCATCTTCCTCATGGTCTTCAACTTGCTCGATCAATTTGGCACCTCCGCCGGTGCAACCGCTCGGGGGACGACGCGGCAGGCCGGTGCGGTACCGGCTTGTCGGGAGCTAACCTAGCCGCGCCGAAACGGGCTCAATCCTCATCTTCGGACGGACCAGCTATCATGGTTCGCGCCTAACAACTCGTTATCGGAGGCGAGCGCAGACAAACGAACTCGCAGGCGGCGCGGCCTTATCTGTCTCGGGATGACGGAGGGGGGCTGCTGTGGCGTCCAGGTCCGCAGCTTGCGAAGGCGAAAATCTGATGGGAAGTAATTCGCTCAATGCTGCCCTTTGGGCCAGCTCCGCTGTAGAGACCCTGCATCTGGCCGGCCGTTGGCAATACCCGTTCGAGAACGTTTTTGCGCTGGACGACCCTTGTTGGCTGTCTGAGGATGTGTGCTCAGTTTCAATCGCGGGCTGGGTGGACAAATCCAAATTCCGACAGAATATCAGCTCGTTACTCTTGCAGCAGCCCGCGCGTTCCCGAGCGCGGTCGGCCCGGAAGGCACCGAAGCTACGGCGGGGCTGTAGAGCGCGCTGATCTCTAGGCATCGATCAAAGGGGTCTGGGTCAGCTTCGCGAACTCGAACATCTCCCTTGAGGTAGCACTTAAAGGTCGACTGTGAGGCTACGTGCTCTCGTTTTCTCCATTGCTGGCTTCCGATACTCCATGGGATCAATGCCAGACTGCCGCTCGATTGCGGAGTTCTAGCGTCGTGGAGAGGATCGCCCGCAACTTCCGGAGGCTGAAGCCAGACACGCTCCAGGCACGCGCGATGACGTCCAGCTCATCGTTCGCAAGGGGCTGAACGAATCCTTCCTCTCCGATTTCGATAGCAAGTTCGCGCATGACATTTCCCGCCAGCAACGGCAGGTCGGCTAGCCGGGGGGAAGGAATGTTGATAATGCGGTACCTATCCTTCAGGGGCTCTGGCAGATCCTTGATTGAAGTGGCCGTGGCGATGTGTACGACCCAACTTAGGTCGAGCTCGGCGTCAAGCGAGCTATCTCTGTAACGACAAGCAGTTTCGGGCTCGAGATGTGGCAAAATGGCATGGACCAACCGGCCGTTGTGCTGAGACGTGGCAGACTTGTCGATCTCATCGACGAAGCAAATCACGTTCGCGATGCGCGACTGGCAAATCGCGCGAGCTGGCGCGCATGGAACTGTGTTGGACCACGCTTTCGGCGTTCCGCCGAACGCAACCGCATCCGTCGAACTTGAACCATCGATCCGGTAAATTTCCAGTCCGAGTAGCTGACCAATTCTGCGGACCAGACGTGATTTACCGTTACCTGGGGGGCCCACGAGCAGGAGAGGCTTGAGGCGAACCGGATATCCTTCGCGCAACTCGCGAAGCACGAGATTGATAGCGTTCAAGGCGTGAGGATATTCAGCCGACAACACATCTCGAGCACCTCGCACATCACGGGCAATCACGAGAGGAAGCTTGGCGTCGACCATGTCCTTGAAGTCTTCATGAACTGCACCGAGCTTCGAACTCCTGGCTTTAGGCATGACAACAACGTTGCGCTCTTCAGGGGCCGCCGCCCAGGTCCATTTCTCCGGTTGAGGTGTGGGCGCGGCCGGCTGCGCCACCTGATTTGTCCCGATCAGCTGTAGATGCGCAATCCAAAAGATGCTGCGCTGATCGCCTTTAAAATGTCCCTCAGCTGCCTTCGACCAGGTGCTCAGCCTCGAGCGGATTTCCGCGATTTCGCGTTCCGAATGAGCGTCCCGCCACAGGTACTCGGCACCGGAGGCGAGGTGCGGAAGCACGTCGTCAAAAGTCTTTGGTTGGCCGGCATCAACGGAGAGCATCAGCGCACAGAGCGCCGCCTCGCCGGAGCCGAGGTCGAAGAGTCTGTTGGCCAGCCGCCTGCAAGCTTGCTTGCTGCGTTCTTTTTCGCCAGACCAGAACTCCGCCGCCACGTCATCCAGTTGAAGTCCTTCGATTTTGCTCAACTTGGCCCAGGTCCATGCCGCCGCGGCTGGCCAGGTGTTGAATAGCAATAGAGCAGTTGGGATCGGCTTAGCCGAGGTTGACAGGGAGGGCGAATCCCCAACATTTCGCGGTGTACAGTCGGCCCGATCTTCCTGAACGAGTCGTTGCCAATCCTTGAGGTGCTTGTCAGTCATCCGAGGAGTGTACACCATTAAATGTACAAACAAACCCGAGGGTACGATCGTGGTTAAGGGTTCGAAAAAGGGAAGGGGCCCCCAGCAGGCACTTCGGGGCGTCAAGTTGGGACGCCCGTTCGGCGACCCTCTGGACGTGCGAACCAAACGCCTGGCGCAGCGCGTTCATCCCCACCTCATGAGCGTGCTCGACCAAAGAAGCAGAGAGTATGGAATAACGCGCTCCCAATTTATCGAGCGGATTCTCGTCGACTATTGCAACGCCCACGAAGGGGCGCAGCTTGACCCCATCGGTCGATGGATGCCTCGCAAAGAATGGAATCCTCGGCTGGCAAGGCGCCTTGATACCTTACCGGTTTCCGGGAAAGCTTTGGAAATCGGCAACCAGGTTGAGGCGGAGGCCGACCTAAGCGAAGAAAGCCCGCTAAGGGGGGCCGAGGTGCACCAGGAAGCAGCAGCGTCTGGTCAAAAACGGACTCGTCGGCGGACTCGGAGTGAGAAGGCGAATTAGGGATTTCGCCTTGCTGGCGGAGATGCGACGATCCTTTTATGAGTGTGACCCGCGAGACAGTGGAATCTATCGATCGCGAACGCCAGGAAACGTGGTGGCGTCCTGGAGTGGATGGTGTGCGCCGAAAAGGAGTTCGGCAACCTGCCTCTGTTGTTAAGGCGAAGGCTCGCCTCCGTACAGCAAGATGGCGCGTCCTGAACGACCAAGCGAGGCGCCCCGAAGCGAACGTCGTGGCAATGGCCTTGCTGCGGGCCCTCGTCCAATCGGAACTTCGCGAGTTGACCGAGCGAGAACGTGGAATAGTCGCCAGAGCGCTCGTCGATCTACAGGAGCAGGGTTACTCTCTCGGTGAAGTTCTGAGGGTGTGCCGGAGGGTCCGTGAGCAGGCATTTAAAGAGAACGGTGCGCCCACGGTCGCCCAACGCAGTTCTGGAACGCGGGGCAAAGCGGGGCAACGAGATACCCGCTAGATCTTTCCCGTCTGCTAGCCATGATGACTGAGCGTGTCGCGGCTCCGAAAATACCTGAGGAAATTTGCTGGTGGTCAGCGAGACATGAGATTGTCGGCCGGCGACAAGAGCTGCACAAAAGTCCAATGGCGGCCTTGGGGAGCGAGGCCGCCCGGGCGTCGGGTGAGACCCGCGCGGCGGCGGCGGCCGTCATCGAAGAGATGATCGAGACGCTGGCCGAAGACCCGTCTTCCGAGGCGGTTCGTGGCGAAGCCATGCTCGACTACGCCACCATGATCGGCGCCATGACCTTGGCTCGGATCGTATCGGGGACGCCGATGTCGGAGGAAATCTTGAAACGCGCAAGGAAGCGCCTGCATCGCTAGCGGACCACTCGCGGCCGCCGCCTGAACGTCTGCTACGGTCGACGGCCGCCCCTAGGCGGGTACCAAGCGTCAGATTTGGACCACTAGCGCTTCCAACCGCCAAATCACGCGCCAGCCTAAGTCACGTCGTTTCGTGCGGGCATTATACTGGCATAATGCGGGCATTATACGGTGCGATCGCGCATTTGCCTACAATTTCAAGCGCTTGGGGAGCGCCAACTCGACGATACAACTAAGACATCATCACAGAGTCCGGTGCCAAAGCGGGCCAAATTGACCGTGCGGATAGACGTTCCTTCTCACACCAACATCTGTTTCTTTTTGCACCAAGTAATGGGGGGCGGCGAGAATTTAACGCGCACGAGTATGAACGCACGTGTGCGCCTCAAACGTGGCTACTTAACTCAACTGATCATTGCCGCGACGCACCCCCACGGATCTAAAACTTCTGGTCAGGACCGCTCTGCGATTGCCGAGTTTCGGCCGGCTTAGGTAATCATCCGGCAGCGCACACACTCGATAGAATTGTCCCTTGCGGCTTGCCGGACACCCAATGACATTGTTGGTGTTTAAAAAGCACTCTCAAGCTACAGCAACAGAGGGGTTCTTCGCATGCTTCGATCTATCTTGGCCGCGGTGGGCCGCGCGTTCCTCTGGGCTGCCAACCGATGTGTGGCGCTGATGCTGGCGCCCGTGCACGCAATCCTCGGCATTTTGTTCCCGGCGGCCTATGAGCCGCTCCTCAGCGACCACAACATTGGGGATGCCGCATCCGACGAGTTGTTTCACCCTGACCCGAGCTTCGATCCCTTTGCGGCTGCTGAACAGCTGCGCCAAGACAGAGAGCTCGAAGTCAATCGCATTCTAAGGTGGGCTGCGGATGTCTCCTGCGCCGATGTAGCAATACCGCTTCCTGATGTTCGGCCGGAGCTGCTTCCCTGGCTCGCTTGTTTATCGGAACACCAGCGAGATGCATTGGTGCAGGCGGGAAAACCCGCGGCTTACAGCCATCTGTACTGGTCCATTTCAATCCCCGGCGTCCCGACCGTCCCAAGCCTGGACGACCGCCCGCAGCTCGTCGGTTCGGAGAAGTCATTCAGCTCTGCTGAGTTCGGGCCTGCTCCAACTTTTTGAGATGCCATCGAGCGATCGCCGCATCGCATTGAGCGATCGCAAGATCGAGCTCCAGCTTGCGTCTCCCTTCGTGCCAGCGCCTTGTGGCTTGCAAGCGCGCGTGTTTTGCTTTGGCCAGCCGGGCGAGGGCGATCGAGCGATTAACCCGGTCGTGCGTCGCGCCCATCGCTGCGGTCGAGAATATCGAAGTAAGTGCAGCGGTGCCGCTAATATATGTGTACGGGTTGGTGCTGAAATCTGACAATCTGGCCCTCCAATTTGCTGGAAACGTGACAATTAAGGGTGTACGGTGTAAATCTTTACGCATCGTAAATGCGTTCGGGAAGGAAAGACCTCGTGCAGAACCTAGTCGCCATGGATCTCGACGTGACAAACTCAAGACCCGATCGGCGGGAGGTCCTCGTCTGATGCGCATCCGCGTTCTCTCCGACCTCCATGTCAGCCACGAGCACAATGCCTGGCGCAATGTCCCGGACGTCGATTGCGACGTTACAGTGATCTTGGGGGACGTTGCGAACCCCATGACCAGCGGCATGGAGTGGGTCGCCAGGACGTTCTCTCGACCGCTGATCTATGTGTGCGGTAATCATTGCTTCTATCGCGGGCTCCAGGGAAGTGGTGAAGAGCACACCTTCTATCAGCAGCAAAAGGAGCGTGGGCGCGAGATGGCGGAACGGTTCGGAATCACATTCCTGGATAACGAGGTCGCGACCATCGAAGACGTGCGATTTCTCGGGGCCACTCTCTGGTCTGACTTTTCGATCCTGCCGCCGGGCTTCACGGTTCGCGATGCGATGTCGCAGAGCCAAAAGGGATGGAGCCCAGCCGGAGGTCGTTTTTGGGACAACTCGTACCATAATGACTTCCGCGAAATCAGATTCGGAGGGGGTTCGAACAGGCATCGCTTCACGCCGGCGCAAATGCTCGCCCTTCACAGAGAGAGCCGCGCATTCCTGGAGCGCGAGCTCTCGACGCCTTTCGCTGGACAGACGGTTTGCCTGACTCACATGGCTCCATCCCGCCAGAGCCTCGAGCCCGATATGCACGCGCACGACTGGTTGTATGCGTGCTCGCTGGAGCAGCTCATGGAGGGCGAGAACGCACCGGCTCTGTGGTGCCACGGGCATATCCATCGCAATCGCGACTACGTTGTTGGCAACACGCGCGTGATCTGCAACCCGAGAGGATACGCAGCAGGGCCGCGCGCTCGCGAGAATCCGGATTTCATCCCGGACCTTGTTGTTGAAGTCGAACCGACGCTAAAACCTTCATTTGGGGTGTGACATGCTTGCATTTTTTCGCCGCCTCTTTCGGGACACCCCCGCGCCGCAGGTGCAAGTCGTCGATCAACGGGTGATATGGGAGACTTGGCTCGACGAACAGCGAAAGCACCAGGCAATTCAAAAGAAAGAGCTCGAAGCGGATCGCACTCGAATATCCATTGTTGTCTGGAGCTGGGCGCGCGACTGCGTGACCGAATGGCGCCAGCTTGAGCCGCCTAAGAAGGTGCCGCGCGACGTTCGTGTCTGGCTCGCTGGCCTGACAGTGCTCGAGATCGTGGCGATGGAGAGAGCAGGCGATGCGGCTGTCCGCGAGCACATGTACGGGTGCGGCGAACTCATTTCCGGCGTCCGCAAGGTGCAGCCGCTGTCCCCGATCACGCTGCGCTTCCCGCCGCGCAAGCGCAAGGCGGACGGCAAGTGATATCTCATGTCCACTTTTCTCATCTCTGACACTCACTTCGGACACGGCGCCGTTATCAGGATGTGCGGCCGACCATTCTCCGATGTCCATGAAATGGATGCAGCGATGGTCGAGAGCTGGAACGCGACTGTGCGGCCGGAGGATACCGTGATTCACCTCGGTGATTTCGCGCACCGATACGATGCCGCCAAGTTGCCGAAGCTGTTCGCGAGTTTGAACGGGCACAAGCATCTGGTGAAAGGCAACCACGACAACGCGGCAACGCTTGCGCTGCCATGGGAGAGCGTGCGTGACATTGCTTATGGATCGATTGATTCTCAGAATGTCGTTCTGTGCCACTATTCGATGCGCACCTGGCCGCGCATCCGCAAGGGAGCCCTGATGTTGTATGGCCACAGCCACGGGCGCCTGCCCGGAAATGTCCAGTCGTGCGACATCGGCGTCGACGTGCTCGGTTTCGCTCCGGTACGGCTGAGCATGATCAAATCGTATCTTGCCACGTTGCCGCCGATGAGCGATCCGGAAGCGCGCGACGAAATCGAAAGCGATCAAGGGCTGAAGCCTTCATGAATCGGGGCCGAACAGTATCCTTCCGGGCCGAGATAGCCGACATGGAAATCGAATTCCGAGGGGCGGGAAGTACTCATAGTACGTGGCCGGGGAGATCAGCTGATGCCGAAGGTGCGGCTCTATGACATCGTTTCCGCCCTTCAGAAGGACGGCTACAAGCTGTCGATAAGGGCCTTTACCGCCGAGGGGAACGACGACAATCATGTGATGCTTCTCGTAATCAAGGTACAGGAGGATGGTAGCAGCGAGGATCTCGTCGCCGCGCACCGTTTGCACAACAATGTTATCGGCTGGTACGAGGAGGACCGCCTCTGGGAGACGGTCAGCAAATTCGAGCGTCAGGCGAAGTCTGAAACGGCATAGTCGGTGTACGAGAGTCTTCCGCGACAGTAACAACCTAGCGCCTGATCAGATCGAACCACTTAGCTCCGTCTGGGTCTGTGACCACGCGGGTGTTTTTGAAGATGCCATGATATGAATACAGGCTTGGGCGATCCTGCTTCTTTACGAGGACCAGAATTGGCAATTCTGGGAAATCCTTTATCGATCGGTTTCCGGGGTGAGTTTTCATTATGTTTTTTCCATCCACGGTGGACTTGCGTCGATTGCCGCTGCGCGTGAGCATGCCCCGGGAGAGGGCGGGGGAAGGGCACCCGATGCCGGGACCTGGGTTGGCGCCCAACGCATAGAGCTTTTGGGCTGTGCGGACGTTCAGATAGCTTGATTCCGCTCGTTCGCGGCCTAAATCCGGGCCATGGACAAGCTGACTGACAACGAATACCGGCACGCGCTGCCGCCGCAGCTAATGGCGGCGGCCGAGAAATTCGATGCGTGGTCGAAGAAGCAGCTGCTGGAGGAGCAGGGCGCGGCAACCCCGATCGAGCCGCTGTACCATTATACTGGCGAGGAAGCGCTTGTCGGCATTCTGCGTCACGAAAAGCTCTGGTGCTTCAGCCACCTTCACCAGAGTGACCCCAGGGAGTTCGAGTATTCACTAGCCGGCGCGCTGGACGTCATTCGGCAGGTCGGCGGGTCAACCGACTTCTGGACCAAGCATTTTTGCGGCTGTCTCGAGGACATGCTGGTGACCAACGGGCTCGCCAGCCCGTTCGATTTCTACCTGTTCAGCCTCAGCCGGCATCGCGACGACCCGGGACAGTGGCGCGAGTACGGCAAGGCAGGTCAGGGATTTGCAGTCGGCGTTGCGCCTGTCCTGTTGCAGCCGGACACTGATGTCCTCCACGCGCAGGCCAACGAAAATCTGCACATCGGCCGTGTGATCTATGGCGATCGCGAAACCAATGCGCGGCATCGGCTGGTGATCCGAAAAGCCGCCGCCATTACCAGCCAGGTCGCGCGCCATAACCGGAAATGGATCGACATGGTGCGGCCAGTACCGTATCTCGCGGCGCTGGCGCGCGAGGTGATGGCCTCGCAGTTGGTCTGGAATTGTCTTGCCGCCAAGGAATCGAAATTTTCCAACGAGCGGGAGGTGCGCGGCATCGTCATGGGTGTACGCGAGCGCTTCGATCCGTACCGGAAGATGCTGGGAGCGCGGGCATACATCGAGGTGCCGCTGCCGTTGAGAACACCCGGTGGGATTGCGGAAGTCCTGGTCGGGCCGCATGCCCCGCCTGATGCCGAGGCGAAGGTGAAGGCGTTGTTGAAGTCCGAGGGGTATGCCGACGCTATTCCTGTGATCCGGTCTTCGGCTGTCTTGTGAAGGGCTCGGTGCTCGCCGCTCCATCTGCTGGAAGTGCCGGCAAGCGGTCGATCGCAAGACTATCCAACAGCCATCAGAGCGTAATCGAGCACGAGCAATTCGGCCGTACGGCACGACGCGACTGTAACGCGTCGACTGACAAATTGCCCGTCATTTCCTGAATCTTGTTCGTCGGTGGTGGTCAAGGAACTGCTTTTCCGACGATGACAGTTTTGACCGGAGACGTGCAGGAAGGCGAAACATCTTGCGATCTCTGGCGGTCAGTCTTGGCGAAAGCAGCATCGTTCCAGTATCCGCAAACGAGATCAACCCACGATCGAAGAGCGCATCAAGGTGTGCCGCAAGCAGGAAGCCGTTTGCCGGATCAAGTCGCTCCTTGTTGTTGCTGTCGGACCAGGGCTTGACGTGGGATAGTCCCGACTGGAAGTGACTGTTGAGAAAAGCGTACTCCAGCACCTCGTCGGAATCGCGCCCACTGATGTCGATGTGGCGCTTCAGAATGATCCGGTCCTGCGTCAGGGTGCCCGTCTTGTCCGTGCACAACACGTCCATCGCACCGAAATTCTGGATCGCGTTGAGACGTTTGACGATCACCTTCTTGCGCGACATGGCGATCGCACCCTTGGCGAGATTGACCGTCACGATCATCGGCAGCATTTCTGGCGTGAGACCGACCGCAACCGCGACGGCGAACAGCAGTGCTTCCAGCCAATCGTGCTTGGTCAGGCCATTGATCAGGAAAACAGCCGGCACCATGACGAGGATGAAGCGGATCATCAGCCACGTGAACTTGTTGATGCCGAGGTCAAAAGCGGTCGGCACGCGCCGGCCGACGATCTCGTAGGAGAGCTGGCCGAAGAAGGTCTTCGAGCCCGTCTGCGCAATGACGCCGGTGCCGTAGCCGGAAACGACATTTGCGCCCATGAAGCAGATGTTCGGCAGGTCGAAGGCGTCCTGACAGTCGGCGGAAGTCGGCTGCGCATGCTTCTCCGAAGGCATGGATTCCCCCGTCAGCGCGGACTGGTTGACGAAGAGGTCCTTGGCTTCCAGCAGGCGCAGATCGGCGGGTATCATGTCTCCGGCAGAAAGCCTCACCACGTCGCCGGGAACCAGCTGATCTATTGGGATTTCGCAGAATACGTCATCCGATCGGCTTGGGAGGCGCCTGACGCTTGCGGTCGTGTGCACCATGGCGCGCAGCCGGGCTGCCGCTTCATTCGACCTGTGCTCCTGGATGAAGGCAGTCGTTATCGCGAGTACCACCATAGTGGCAATCACCACGGCTGCACGTACGTCTCCCAGAAAATAGGAGACGGTCGCTAACGTCAGCAGCGGCGCATTCAGCGGGTTGCGTGCTCGGGACCAAAGCTCCTCCGGTATCGTGGCCTTGCGTTCACGCGCGATAAGATTTGGACCGAATTTCTTGGCGCGGGCGGCAGCCTCCGGCTCAGACAGGCCTTCCGGAGCGGATCCCAGCTTCGCGCAGGCCTCCTCAGGCCGAAGCCGGCTGATGGCCGCAAGCCAGCCGTCATGCACGGCCGCTTCAGTGTCAATGCGGCCGGTCTCCATGTGCGTTTTCGACCAGAAGTTCATGTGCGGTATCGCCGGGTTTTGACAAGCGGCTCAACCATCGTAGAAAGCAGGCTTGAGGTGTTGCGGCAGATCAAGCCCGCGAAGCGACGCCTCATCCGCCGCCCTAAGATACCCGCCGCCGGTTTCTCTCAGAACGTATTGAGGGCGCTCCGGATCGACCTCGATCTTCTGCCTCAGCTGGAACGCGCACCAGCGCGACAATCCGGAGCTGTTTGGAAGTCCGGCCTCAATGGGTAGCTCAGCGGAGCGCGGAGTCGTCACCACCGCGACTATGAAGTTCGCAGCTTGAAATCCGGTGCAAGCCGCGCGTGCTATTGAGCCTCGAAGATTGCGCCAGCCCAAGCTGCGGCGACAACGAGAATAAGGCCGGGCATCAGCCGAAGCGCGAAGGAGCGCCCGCCGCTGACCCAGCCAACGACGATCTTGCTGAGAGTATTTGTCGACAGCGCCGCCAGAACAGGGGCGACAGCGTCGGAGGGGGGGATCTTGCCCGAGGCAGCGAGGGCCGCTGCGGCCACGGCGGGAGAATGCGTATCCGCGAGCCCGGCTACGGCCGCGCTGACAACTAGGCCGATTTCTCCGAACGCCTCCTGTAAGCTGGCAGAGAGCAGGAGCACTCCAGAGAGCGTCAAAGCCAGCATCAAGGCGGACGGTAAGCTGAACGCACGTCCGTGCTCGAGCTCGGCTGTGCCGGTCTCCCTCATGCCTTTGAGCGTGAAGATTGCGCCATAGATCGTCGCCGCCGCGCCGGCGCAAAGAAGCGGAACCAGCAGACTTTGCAGCGTAGACAGATTCGTCGCTGCGAGCACCGCGACGAGTTGAACGATGGTCGCGACGGTCGAAAGCGTTGCGCCGGCGGCCGCCGCCCCAAGCAACTCTGGCGCCTTGCGAGCTCGCGCTCCCATCGCCCCGATCGTGGCTGTGCTAGAGACGAAGCCCGAGGCAAAGCCAGCGATCGCGAGCCCGCCTCTTGCGCCAAGCAGGCGAATTGAAATGTGTCCGACGGCGCCGATCGCCATAACGAGGATGACAATGATCCAGATTGCTCGCAGGTTGAGCGCGCCAAGGGGCCCGATCGGTCGGTCGGGCAGCAGTGGCAAGACGACGAGCGTAGCCGCGGCAAAGATCAATCCGTCCTTGACCTCGCCGTCGCTGAGTACCGAGCGGACAAAATGATGCGTTGCAGCGCGCGAGGCGAGCAGAATAGCCACAGCGACGGCAATGCCAGCGGCCAAAATGGGACGCTGCGTGGCCAGTCCGCCAAGCAGAACTGTCAGTATAAGCGCGATCTCCGACGTCAATCCTGGATCGTCGCTTGTAGATCGCAGATAGGCTATCGCGGTCAGGACAGCGACCCCCGCCGTTACCAAGCCCAGCAGTTCCTTGCCGCCGATCATAACGCTGACGGAGCCAGCGAGCGATGCGATGGCAAAGGTGCGCAGCCCGGCGGGCGAACGCCTCGGCCCCTCGCCTTTGCGGCGTTCTCGTTCAAGCCCGATCAGTAGTCCGATGCCAAGTGCAACAGCGACGGAAATGATCTCTGAGTTCAGGTTCAGTTTGAAAAAATCCATCATGGAAGCGGTGCTGTATCACCCGGTTGTGGCGGTGCGTTGATCGGGGCCGCTGCCCGCCGCGCCAGATGGGCACCCCCAGCTTCGAGCGAACGCGAGCGTCAGAGAAAAGGCATCTGCTAGTTCGGCGAATTGCCTGCGCCGCGCCTCAAGCGAATTTCTCAACCGGCGCCTGCGGAAAGTTGATTTGCGTCAACTGGGAATGCCGATTCGCTGACTTGTTGGTGGCGAAGGGGCGCGATCCCCCTAGGATGCACAAACAGCAGGGGACCAGCCGTGTTGCACGAACAGTCGGACGAGATTTACTGGCGGCGCTTCCCCCGCAGGCTCCTGCTCGTCTGCCTCGCTGGCGCGGCAGCGCTCGGCATCTGGAAGCTATCGGACGTTCTAGTACTTGCTTTCGGCGCCGCTCTTCTGGCGCTGATGTTGCGCGGCCTGGCGCATGAAGTGAGCCGCAGAACCGGATTGCCGGAAGCTTGGGCGTTATTACCCGTCGTCATCGCAATGGTCGGATCCGTCGTTGCCGTTGGTTGGCTGTTCGGGGCACAAATTGCGGCGCAATTTACTGTTCTAGCAAAGGACTTGCCGCAAAGCATCGCGCAGGTCGCCAGCGAGTTTCAGTCAAGTTCGTGGGGCTCCTGGCTTGTTGGACGAGCGAAGGATATGAACCTTGGTAGCGCGACAGGCCAGGCGGCAGGCTACGTTGCTGTTCTGTTTGGATCGGTCTTTCGAGCAGGTGCCTATCTCGCCATTTTGGCGTTCGCGGCTGTGTATCTGGCCATCCAACCGGCGCGATATGTGGACGGTCTACTGCGGTTGGTGCCCAAGACTCGTCGGGAATCGGCGAGGAATATGATCGATCTTCTTGGGGCAACGTTGAGGCGTTGGCTGATCGGGCAATCGCTCACGATGGCCGTCGTTGGTATCTTGACTGCGATCGGGCTCTTGCTTCTCGGAGTTGCAGCGCCGCTCGCGCTTGGACTGATTTCCGGCATGTTTGCCTTCGTGCCCTATGTTGGTCCGATCCTAGCATCGACTTCAGGGATTCTTATGGCCGCGATGCAGGGGCCAATGCAAACGGTCTACGTCATTGCACTCTACGCGGGGATCCATTTTGTGGAGAGCAATCTCGTCACGCCACTTGTCCAGGCAGAAGCTGTCGAATTGCCTCCCGTGCTCACGCTATTGTCTGCCCTCGTCTTTGGATTGTTGTTGGGGCCCATCGGCGTCCTGCTTGCAGCGCCGCTCAGTGTCGTGCTGCTTGTCGCACTGAATGTTCTGTACATTGAGGGTGTGCTAGGCGAACGCCGAGTGTGGCCGTCGGTTCGAGTGAATTCTTGAACGCGAGCTCTGCGGCTGCCCCAAGCCGTAAAGAACACGAGAGGTCTTCCCCGGCCTCGGCAGCGTGCTCGAAGGGCGACCTGACTTTGGGGCAATGTTTCCGTGTTGTTGTGCAGCGGCAGAAACTCCTCCATCTGCATGTCTGCGGGCCTGACGCTCAGCCAGTTGATTTGGGTCAATCGGTCAAAAGTCAGAGATGCCAAAAAGCAGACGAAGAAAATTATGGAGTAATGCCGATGACGATCGCCACCGTGATGGTCTATGTTGACCCCGAGCAGCAGGCGGAAGGTCAGGTTCGCGTTGCGCGCGACTTGGCGGACAGGTACCGAGCGCGGCTGGTCGGTGTGTCCGCTTTCGCAGTCGAGCCTCCATTTGTGGCGGAAGGCGTCATCATTCAGGAAACGACAGCCGATGACCTCAAAAGAAGGAAATCGGCCCTTGCGGACAAAGAGCAGTGGTTTCGTAGCGTGGCGGGACTGCCGAAAGAGCGCGTGGAGTGGCGCTACAGCGTAAACTACCCCACCGCATACCTGACCAATGAAGCACGATCAGCCGACCTGGTGGTGATCAGGCGTGCGCAGGCGAAGATGGATCAGTTCCATGACATTGATCCAGCCGAGGCGATGATGCGAATGGGAAGGCCGACGCTGCTGGTGCCGGACCACATTTCGGCGCTGAGTGCCGAACGCGTATTGGTCGGATGGAAAGACACCCGTGAAGCGAGGATCGCTGTGCGCGATGCGCTGCCGTTCCTGTCGCGGGCTTCGCAGGTCACGGTTGTCGAAATCTGCACGTCCAATGAACAGGACAACGCGCGCCAGCGCGTCCGCGATCTCGCAAAATATCTGCAGGGACATGGCGTAACTTGCCGGGTCGATGTACGGGTACACACCGCCGAATCCGATGCTCGACACCTTATTCGCCTTGCCAAGGACGAGGGAGTCGATCTGATCGTAGCAGGAGGCTATGGTCACTCCCGCCTGGGCGAGTGGATGTTCGGGGGCGTAACCCGGGACTTGCTGTTCGAGGCGCCAGTGTGCGTGATGATGTCGCACTAGGTCGCCTGTCGTGGCCTTATGCACGATGGTTGGTACTGCCACGAGCTGGAATCGTAGCCTAAAGCTCTCGACGCCACGTTCTAGCCAGTTTGCATCTCCGGAGACGCCCATGGGCATCAGAGACATTTTGCTCACGCTCACCAGCTATCCAGACCCGACGTCTGTCTCGGTGATTGATGGCGCGGTGTCGCTGGCCTCAACACTTGGTGCCCACATCACGGCTATTTCCTGTGAAGCTCATGTACAAGTTTCTGGTAGTTTCCTAAGTGGCGCAGGCAATCTGGGTTCTATCGTAGCCAGCGAGGCGCATAAGAGCAGAAAGAACGCACAGGACCTGCTGGCGGCGTTTGAGGAGGCCGCTCAGAAATCCGGCGTGTTACACGAGATTGTTCTCGAACGTTGTCTGACGTCTGAAGTGCCGGACCTGCTGGTGGAGTATGCGCGGCTGCGCGACTTCACCATCGTGCCGGTGCCAAAATCCTACGACCAATGGTATGCCGAAGCCCTCATCTTCGGTTCCGGACGACCGACTTTAGTGGTCCCCGAAGCCCCGCCCTCCGGGGTGATCGACCTGAACAGGGTGCTCGTTGCGTGGGACTTCAGCCGCGCGGCGGCACGCGCGGTCTCCGATGCCATTCCGATCCTAGAGAAGGCGCGCGAGGTGCGCATCCTCACGGTGACTAACGAGAAAGCGATATCGAGCCGGCGCTCGTCGTCCGAACTCGCCAAGAACCTGTCGCGGCACGGAATCGACGTGATCGTCGAGGAGGCGGATGCCGCCGGACGGGCGATCGGCGAGATTCTTGCGGCGCGGATTGCGTCCTGTCGAGCGGATCTCCTCGTCATGGGCGCCTATGGCCATTCGCGTTTCCGCGAATTCATACTCGGAGGCGCAACCCGAAGCATCCTGACGAGGCCGCCGATTCCCGTGCTGTTTTCCCACTAAACGGGTCGGACGACTCCGCAAGTGCCGCCTACTCCGCCCAAACGCACATGGACGCCAACCCGATCAGAGACGATAGGAGAATAGTCCCGGTGTTTCGTGCCCGGGGGCTTTCTAAAACGTATCTGATGGGAGAGGTCGAGGTGCACGCGATTCGAGACGTCGATCTCGACATCTTCGAAGGCGAATTCGTCGTGCTCCTCGGGCCGTCCGGGTCGGGCAAGTCGACCCTGCTGAACATTCTGGGTGGTCTGGACAGCCCAACTTCGGGCGAGGCCCGCTGGCGCGACCACGACCTGGTCGGCGCGACTGATGCGGAATTGACCCGGTACCGGCGCGAGCACGTCGGCTTCGTCTTTCAGTTCTACAATCTCATCCCAAGCCTCACGGTGCTGGAGAATGTCGCTCTGGTGAACGAGATTGCGGACAAGCCGCTTGATCCGCTCGAGGTACTCGCGCTCGTCGGGCTGGAAAAGCGGATCGACCACTTCCCCTCGCAACTGTCCGGCGGCGAGCAGCAGCGTGTCGCGGTCGCTCGCGCCATCGTCAAGTCGCCGGATGTTCTCTTGTGCGACGAGCCGACTGGGGCTCTGGATTACGAGACCGGCAAGGTTGTGCTGGCGGCGATCGCGCGGGCCAACGAGCGTCTCGGAACCACAACGATCATCATCACCCACAATGCCGCGATCGCGGGGATGGCGGACCGCGTGCTGCGGCTCGGCGGCGGGCGGATCGTCGGCGAGGAGCGAAATGCACACCGACTGTCGGCAGACGAGGTGCACTGGTGAGCCTGCTCGATCGAAAACTGCTGCGTGACATTGGCGCCATGCGGGGCCAGGTGCTCACCATCGCCTTGCTGGTCGCGGCCGGCGTTGCCGTCTTCGTCGGCTCGGTCTCGACTTACGACTCGCTCAGCGCGGCCGTGGAGCGCTTCTACGCAACCGCGCGATTCCCGAAGGTTTTCGTGACGCTCAAGCGTGCGCCGCTGTCCATCGTTCCGCAGCTCACCGCAATTCACGGAGTTGCTACGGTGGAGCCCCGAATCGTCCGTGAGGTCATCGTGGATTGGCCGGCCGCTTCGCAGCCGGTCTCGGCCCGCATGGTGTCGCTCAGCCATGCCGGCGACGAACGGCTTGCCCGACTGCATTTGCGCCGCGGCGCGGCGCCAGAGCCCGGTTCCGCAAGAAGCGCGGCGGTCAACGAAGCGTTTGGCGAAGCCAACGGCGTGAATCCCGGAGCCGACATCCGCGTGCTGCTCAACGGCAAGGTGGAAGCCTTTCACGTGTCCGGCGTCGCGCTCTCGCCGGAATATGTTTACGCTGTCAAGCCGGGCCTTCCGATTCCGGACGACCGGCTCTATGCCATTCTCTGGGTCGACCGCAGCGCGGCGGAGGCCGCCTTCGACATGAAGGGGGCTTTCAATGATGCCGTCATTTCGCTGGCGCCGGGCACCGATCCGAAACCTGTGATCGACGAGCTGGATCGGGTGCTCGAAGCTTACGGATCGGTCGGCGCTGTCGAGCGACGGGATCAGCCGTCCAACCGGTTTCTCGAAGACGAGCTAAACCAGCAGAGGGTGATGTCGACCACCATCCCGTTCATCTTCTTCGGCGTTGCAGCGTTCCTGCTCAACAGCGCACTGGGCAGGCTGGTAGCTGCCCAGCGCGAGCAGATCGCTGCGTTGAAGGCGTTGGGCTTTCCAACCGCGGCGCTGATCCTGCACTATCTGAAGCTGATACTTATCATCGTGCTGATCGGGTCGGTGCTGGGAATTGCAGCCGGCTGGGGCTTTGGAAAAGCGATGATCGCAAGTTATCACGGGTTCTTTCGTCTGCCGGAGCTGCCGTTCGGGCTCACCCCTTGGTCGGCAGCGCTGGGCATTGCGATCAGCCTGACCGCGGCTTCTCTCGGCGTCTTAACTGCATTACGGCAGGTCGTCCGCCTTGCGCCAGCGGTCGCCATGCGGCCGGCCGCGCCGCTTGGCTTTCGCCGCGCCTGGATCGAAGCGCTCCTGCCACGCACCGCGACCAGGTCACGCCGGCTGATGATCTTGCGGAATACGGCCGGACGCCCATTTCGCTCGCTCATGACTGTGATCGGGGTAGCCTTTGCCGTTCCGATGATGGTGCTGGGGATCTTCTGGCGCGACGCCTTCGACGAGATGATCGACCTCCAGTTCAACCTGGTCGAGCGCGGCAATACGACGCTGACGTTTCCGCACCCGATGGATCGTTCGATCGTGCGCGATCTGGCACGCGAGCCCGGCGTTCTCGTGGCGGAAGGGCAGCGCATCGTGCCAGTGCGCCTGCGCGCCCGGCAGCGTAGCTATCTGACGTCCGTGATCGGCCTGTCCGCCGGGGGCGAGTTGCGCCGGCCGCATGATGCCGCGCTGCGCCCGATTGCGGCTGCGCCTGACGGGATTACGCTCACCCGGCGGCTCGCCGAACGGCTCGATGTGAAGGCTGGCGATATCATTGCGGTCGAGGCGATGGAGGGACGGCGGCGCAAGCGCGATCTCCCGGTTAGCGCCATTGTCGACGAGTCGATCGGAATGGCATCCTACATGGAGATCGAAACCCTGAACCGCTTCACCGACGAGGGCGCCGTGATTTCGGCTGCGAGCTTGTACGTCGAGCATGCGGCGATGCCCGCATTGGGGCAGAAGTTCAAGAACCTCCCGGCCATCGAATCAGTGTCGATGAAGGCGTACACGATTTCATCCTTCATGGAGAAGATCGCCGGTCTCGTGTTCGTGACGGCCGGTATCCTTGCCGCTTTCGCGACGATCATCACGGTAGGTGTGGTCTACAACAGCGCGCGCATCAGCTTGCAGGAGCGCGCTTGGGAGTTGGCGAGCCTGCGGGTGCTGGGCTTTACCCGCGGCGAGGTTGCGGGCATCCTGTTCGGCGAGTTTGCCGTCGAGATCGTGCTTGGGATTTTGATCGGCCTGCCGCTGTCGCACGTCGTTATCGGACTGATCGCCAGATTTCATTCCAACGAGAGCTTCCAGATACCTGCTGTGATCGCGCCGCAGACCTATTTCGTCGCAACGGGTGTCGTGCTGGCGGCGGCCGCCGCCAGCGCTTACATTGTCAAAGGCCGTGTCGATCGGCTCGATCTGGTCGCGGCTCTCAAGACCAGGGAGTGAGCATGCGCATCACGGGCCGCCATATCAGGATTGCCGGCGGGCTTCTGGCCGCCGCCGGAATCACGGCCTGGCTCTTGATCCCGGCGCCGGTGCTGGTCGAGACTGCCGCGGTGACGAAGGGAAGGTTCGTCGCCACCGTCGATGAGGATGGCAAGACGCGTGTGCGTGAGCGATACGTGGTCGCAGCACCGCTCGCCGGGCGGCTGAGCCGAATCCGCCTCAAGGTCGGCGACCAAGTGGGGGTCGACGATGCCGTTGCAACGATCACGCCATCGCCAGCGCCGCTGATGGATTCCCGGACCCGCCGCGAAGTCGAGGAAATGCTCGGAACAGCCGAAGCTAACCTGGAGCGCGCCAAGGCAATTGTCGAGCGTGCGCAGGCCCAGAGGGAACAGGCCAAGACCGACCTGATGCGGACGAAAACCTTGGCTCAGCAAGGGGCCGCAACAGCGCAAGCTCTCGAGCGTTCAGAACTCGCGATGCGCCTTGCCGATAGGGATTTGCGTGCGGCGGAGTTTCAGGATCACGCCGCTGAGCATGAGATCAGTCAACAGCGCGCATTGTTGGCGCGATACGGTAGCGACGGCGGCGGGCAGCCGGAAAGCTGGAACGTCGCATCGCCAGTTGCCGGCGTGGTGCTGAAGGTCGCGCAGGAAAGCGAGACGATCGTCCAGCCGGGCGCTCCACTCTTGGATATCGGCGACGCCGGGGATATCGAAGTCGTCGTCGACGTCTTGAGCACCGATGCCGTCGAGATCCGGCCAGAAGCTGAGGTCGTCATCGATCATTGGGGCGGGCAGGGAAAGCTGAAGGGTCGCGTTCGCCGGGTCGAACCGGCGGCCTTTACCAAGATCTCGACGCTCGGCGTCGAGGAGCAAAGGGTCAATGTTCTCGTCGACATCCTTTCGCCTCCGGAGCAATGGGCGCGGCTGGGTGATGCCTATCAGGTGGATGTTCAGATCTCCGTCTTTGCACGGGACGATGCCACGATCATTCCGGCCGGCGCGCTGTTTCGTCGCGGAGAAGGCTGGAATGTCTATGTAGCGAAGGAAGGTCGTGCCGAATTGCGTCAGATCGAATTCGTACGCCGGTCCGGCCGCGTCGCGGCCGTCGCCGCCGGACTTACTCCCGGCGAAGATGTCATCATCTACCCTAGCGACCGCGTTGCACCGGGTACGCGCGTTGCACCACGACCGCGTTGAAGAGACCGCCCGCCTTCTTGCTTGTTCCGGGCCGATGCTGGTCCCAACCGCCACGCGACCATATCATTCACGGGCGCTTCGATGACAGCGCACACAATTCTCGAAGTTTACTATGCCTTCCTTCATGTGTTCGCGGCGAACGTTCTCCACGTTGTGGGCATGGCAGCCGTAGCACGTGTATTGCTTGAAATCGGTGCCGGGATGGCAGGTTGCGCAATTCGCATTGTGGTTTGAATCCAGCTTGAAGAACTCGGAATGATCGAAGGTAGCGGGCTTCCAGCGTTCCAGGCCATGGCACTGCATGCAGTTTGCGGTAGAATTCCCATGGAAATCGCTTTTGGGCGCTGCGTGACAGCTTTCGCACCGCTCCCGCTTTGAAGCCTGAAGTAGCTCATGGCGGAAAATTGTACGGCTGCGCGTCGGAAACAAGCCGACATGCTCGCTATGGCAAGCGACACAGTCCTCGACGGTGAGATCTCGATGGAAGCTTGCCTTTTGAGTATCGTTCGCGAGCGGGACACCGTTCGTTGTACGCAAGCCTATGTCCGCAACAGAGTGACAATTCGTGCATCGTTGGGATGATGCGCCGCGAAACGGTGCGTGGCAGCCGAAGCAATCCGTCGCGAGCGCAGCGTGCCCTTCGCTCAGATGCCCCGGACTGATCATCAAGTCCGGATAGGTACCGACGAGCGCCATGATTGCCGTGATGCTCAACGTGATTGCCAGCAGGGCGGCGCGTCTCATCGCCAGCCCCAAAACAGAAAAACAGTTACAACGTGCGCGATGGCTAGTACTGCGAAGGCGAGCGTGATCGGCAAATGCACGACCTTCCATTGCCTGACTGCATCAAACGCCAGGCTGTCCCAGTACAATTGCTCATCAAGGGCGGCCTGGGGCACGCCTTGCGCACGCAACTCCTGCCGTGCGGATTCCAGTCTGCGCCCCGCGCTCTTCAGCAAATACTTCCCCGTGAGGCCGCTCCCGACGTTGGTCAGCATCGCTCCGACAGCCAACCACGGCAGAATTGCGTTGAAATGGACGCCGGCGTGCACCAGGATTAGCAACGACCCGGTCCAGGCCATTCTCTGATGAACGACGAGGAGTTGTACGGGGCGTCCGAGGTCGAGCAATTTCCGCTTGTTGAGCGAATAGCTGAACGACCCGAGAATGAGGAGAGTTCCGGGAATTCCAAGATAGCGGCCAATCCAGACTTTGCCGAACGCATGAAGGGCGGCATCCGCGAGCAGAGCTGCAAGGACGAGCGCCGCAAATGCCGCGAAGAAAGGAAGGATCTCACGGCGAAGTAGGTCGGCTCGTGTCTTTGTCATCCGTCGAGCTCCGGGATGCGCCAGATCAAAACACAGAAGGGGAATAGCCCGAGGCTAGGACCCAAAAGACGATCCACGTTGCGCGAAATGGTCAAATGTTGCCCTGACGTGGATCAACAAGCGCTTAGGCAGAACGAAATGCGCAAAGAAGACCAAAACACAGACAACATTATCGAAATGCGCGTCGGCACGGTCGAACAGCTCTTTCACACGCTCGATCCGTACCCCATTCGCGACAAGGACCTCGACCGAGAAGTCGAGGACTACATCGTTGGATGGGCAAGAGAATTGCCGCGCAATCGTCCTTTCAGGATCATCGTCCACTTTCCGGGTGATCAAGGACAGACGCGACTGGCCCAGGAGCTTCCGGAAGCCTTCAGCCGGTACTTCGCGGGCCGGGCTGGCGCCATCCAAGGCGACCTAAACGAACTATTCCGGGTCGGCCGGAGGTCTCTCGCAATCGGCGTTACAATCTTGATCGCGTGACTTTTCTCGGCACATTTTGCCGCTGGATACCTCATTGAAGCCCCTTTCCGAAGGTTGGTTGAGGAAAGCTTCCTGATCCTTGGGTGGGTCGCAAACTGGCGTCCGCTCGAGATATTTCTTTACGACTGGTGGCCTCTTGCGAGACGCCGAGATCTCTACAGGCGGCTTTCCAGTGCGATCGTCGAGAGAAAACAGCGTACCCCCGGCAGTACTGAGTCTGCGCGGTGATCGCATCCTTGCCAAAACTAGCGCCGATCAGACCACGCGATTGCTTCTCGTCTGTCGTGCGCGAGCGCTGTTAGCATGGACGCTCAATGGCTTGGATTCTTGTCATCCCGCAACTGCCACTCGCGGCCAGCTTTGCGGTGATCCCAGTCCCGCTGGTCCATCATTCGCTGCAGCCGATGAGTGGTATTTCGGGTTTGGTCCGTCGCTTCCGGCTGATGCTCCCCAGCGCGCTGTGATGACTTGGACGGCGAGTAACCCTCGGTCGTTCCAAGCTGGCCGGCGGAGCAGGGCATGCCGAACGATAACACGGAAAACACCGTGAGAACGCGAGCTAGTGTGCGCATGACAGCCTCCTTCAGGAAAGTATCGGACAAACGATCGGGCAGAGGTTGATTCAGGTCATGGTCGCAGGAGGCTGCCGGATACAATGGTTATTGCACCGCAATTGGTTGCTCGAACGGCGAAGCTGGTTTCGGATCAGATTCATTTGCAAGATATGGAACGGAGCTATGTTGTTGGAGCGAGTGCTTCGATGGACGCTGGTGGCAATCGCGATTGCAGGACTGATCGCGGGCATTCTTGCGCGAGCCGCCGGCCGGCCTGATGTGGCCGATGTTGCGTGGGAGCTCGGAACGGCTCCCGTCATCGGAGGGCTGGCGATCTCGATGATCCGAGATCTCCTAAGTGGCCGCCTCGGAGTGGATGCGATTGCGCTGCTATCGATGAGCGCTGCATTGGCGTTGGGACAACCGCTTGCCGGCGTCGTGGTGGCGCTGATGTATTCCAGCGGCAATGTGCTGGAGGATATCGCCATCGCGCGGGCAGAGCGCGATCTCCGCTCATTGGTGGATCGTGCGCCCCGGCTGGCCCATCGCAAGACCGGAGAGCGGATCGAGGAGGTTCCGGTCGAAGCAGTCGCTGTCGGCGAAGTTTTGCTGGTGCGAGCCGGAGAGATCGTGCCGGCGGATGGTATCGTCCGCTCGGCCTTGGCGACCATCGACGAGTCCGCCGTTACCGGCGAGCCTATCCCGGTCGAGAAGACACGCGGCACGGCTGTTCTTTCGGGCTCGTTGAATGCCGGTGAGACCTTCGAATTGGCGGTGACCGCGCCGGCCGGCGAGAGCACCTACGCGGGGATTGTGCGCATGGTGACGGCCGCTCAGACCGCGAAAGCTCCGTTCGTGCGGATGGCTGACCGTTTTGCGCTGATACTTCTGCCGTTGACACTTGCCTTGGCCTTCCTGGCTTGGCGAATCTCGGGCGATCTCACGCGCAGTCTTGCTGTGCTCGTTGCGGCGACGCCTTGTCCGCTGATTTTGGCTGCACCCGTGGCCTTTATCGCGGGCGTGGCGCGGGCGGCCCGACGCGGCATCCTCGCGAAAGGTGGAGGGGCACTAGAAGGGCTGGCTCGCGCGCACACGGTGCTGTTTGACAAGACCGGTACCCTAACCGTCGGAGGCGCACGGCTGCTTTCTGTCGAGGTCGCTCCCGGCGAGGATCCGGACGAAGTACTGCGGCTTGGTGCTTCGCTTGAGCAGGCCTCGCACCACGTGCTGGCAAAGACCGTGGTCGCTGCGGCCGTCGATCGCGGTCTCAAGCTGGGCGCGCCCGAGCAGGTCAAGGAGATGATGGGTTCCGGCCTGAGCGGCTTGATAAACGGTCGCCGTATAACCGCGGGCTCCAGAGACATGATTCTCTCAAAGGCCGAACTTTCGCCTTGGGAGCAGCGTGCGATACGGCGCGCCTCATGGCGTTCAGCGCTAGTCGTCTTCATCGCTGTGGACGGCCGTCCGATCGGCGCGCTGCTGCTGGCAGACGAGTTGCGAACCGACACTCCGCGAGCGATTCGGATGCTGCGCTATGCGGGCATCGCACGAATGGTGATGGTCACCGGCGATCGTGCAGCCGCGGCGCAGGCCATTGGTGCAGCGCTTGATTTGGACGCAGTGCTGGCCGACCGTGTCCCTTCGGACAAGGTCGAGGCGGTGCGCAGCGAGCAGCGGTTGCATCCGACCATCATGGTCGGCGATGGCATCAATGATGCCCCGGCGCTGGCCGTCGCCGACATCGGGGTTGCGCTCGGCGCCCGCGGTGCGAGCGCCTCGTCTGAGGCGGCCGATGTGGTGATTCTGGCCGATCGGCTCGATCGCGTCGGCGAGGCGATCATCATCGCGCAGCGTGCACGAGGCATCGCCCTGCAAAGCATTGTTGTCGGCATGGGTCTATCCTTGGTGGCAATGGTAGCTGCCACCGTTGGCTGGCTAGATCCGGTGCCAGCAGCCATCGTTCAAGAGGTGATCGACGTAGCGGTCATTTTGAATGCACTACGGGCACTCACTCCCGGATTCACCGGGGGCGGCGCGCGCATCAGCGCGGAGCAGGGGGTGGCACTGCATCACGATCATCAGACCTTGTTCAAGGATCTTGACCGCTTGCGAAAGATTGTCGATGCGTTGGACGATGCGACGCCCGAATCCGCCTCAGCACTGATTGCTGAAGCTCAGCGCCTTGTTCAGAATAGCGTGGTGAGGCACGAGCGCGAGGATGAGGACAGCGTCTATCCGAAGCTTGCCGAGGTGCTGCGCGAACGCCACGGTCTCTCGGCCATGAGCCGCGCCCATCGGGAGATATTGCATCTTGCTCGCCTGCTCGATCGGATCGTGGATGATCTGCCGTCGGAGAAGGTCGATCGCTATCTTGTCCGAGACGCCCAGCGAGTGATCGAGGCGATCGAAACGCTGGTACGCATGCATACGGCTCAGGAAGAGGATATCTACGAAGCCGTGGCGGCCCAAGCGGCGGCCTAGCTGATTCGGCGCTATGGCATCGTGTCATGAGGCGAAACAGGGAGTCGAAGGCGCAAGCGGGTATTCGGCGCACGAGGGTGATGTTGGTCAGAGCGGGGCCGCTCCTCACATCGGTTAAATTGAGTCAGCTCGATCGCGACGAGAGGCGAGTGCGGAGCTTCGAAGCTCGAGAAGTGCGAGGGTCGCCACGAGATATTACTGTCGACATCTTCAACAAGAAGCATGCCGCTATGCGGCGCAACTTGATCGCACGGGCTGAAGATGAAGCTTGCCGGGGGCTTCGATAGCACGATGGGAGTTCATCCGGCGCGCGAAAACGCATCAACGACGCAAACAGAATCAACAAGTGCAAGAATGTTTTTCGCCTGGCGCGGACTGCGCGCGAATCATTCGCAGACGCTTACTTGACGTAAGTCAATGAGCGTGACGCGGATATGTGTTCATGAGCGGTGTGGCGAGCTGCTTCCGTGCGCTTAAGAGGAGGCTTTTATGAAGGATCGGATTAGAAGTGCGCTTCTTTCTGCAACAGCCACTGCCATGTTGCTATCCCTCGGTGCAGCTCTTGCGGATGAGATCAAGCCAGAGACCCGTCGCGACCTGCAAGTGGCACTACAGAAGGAAGCGTATTCCGTCTTGAAATACAGGGCGTTCGCAGAAAATGCGCGAAAGAATGGCAAGGTCACCCTGGCGGCCCTTCTCGAAGAAACCGCGAAATTTGAGGAGCAGCACTTTTTTGCAGAAGCCAAGATGTACGGTTTAGTGGGCGAGGATTGGAACAATTTGGCCAATGCCATCGTAAGCGAGTACAACGACTACACCGATAATTATGTCAAGCTTGCCGAACGTGCCGAAGAAAACGGTGACAAGCAGATTGCCACGATGTACCGCGAGATAGCCGCCGACGAAGAGAAACACCACAAGAACTTCAAGGCTGCGATATCGAAAGCGCTAAAGCCCGACTAGGCATAGTTCGCCGCGGCCTGCCTAGGAGCGGCTGTCATGCTAACGCAAGGAGAGGCGATCCCTCTCCGGCCCAGCAAATTCCGGTGCTGAGTGCAACTCGGAACTGCTGTGCTCTCGTAGTTCGGGCGCTGAGCGGACCTCCGGTGCCCCGAGTACACCTCAGGTTTACAAGTACCGACCTTACCCAAACAAGTGCGCGAGCCAATACGCCGCCCCGGCGGCCAATCCTCCCACCAACAACGTCTGCAGCGACGACTTGATCTTGTTGACGCCTGTGAAGTGTCCTTTGACTGCCCCGAAGCAAAGCAACGCGACTCCGGTCGCGGCGACAGAGATCTGCAGAGCCGTTCCAATGTTCTGAGTGAACATGTAGGGCACGAGCGGAATCAGGCCGCCCACCACGTAGGACCCTCCGATCGTGGCGGCGCTGATCGGCGCGCGCTTCGGATCGGGACGCTCCAATCCCAGTTCGAAGCGCATCATGAAGTCGACCCACCGCTGCCGGTTCGATGCGATTGCGCCGACGACCGAGTTCAGTGCCTCACCTTGGAGCCCGTACTCGCGAAAGATCTGCTCGACTTCCTCGATCTCCCGTTCGCGCAAGCGATCGATTTCGTGGTGCTCTCGCTGTTCTTCCGCGGCGTAATGCTCCGCGTCTGTGCGCGCGGCCAGATACCCGCCTAGCCCCATCGCGATGGCCCCCGCGACGACCTCGGCGAGCCCGGCGGTGACGATCACGTCCGTGTTGGTGACGGCGGCGGAAAGGCCGGCCGCCAGGGCGAACGGGACGGTCAAACCGTCGGCCATCCCGATCACAACGTCACGGACGCTTTCAGAGGCTACTGCGACTTGTCGCCGGCGGCATCGTCGCGATCCTGATCGCACTTGCGGCCGCCGGCGGCGCGCTCGTTGTCCTCTTCGAGCGCCATGTCTCACGCGCCTTGGCGCAAGATCTCGACGTCCATCTGAAGCAGCTACTCGCGAATATCGACGTCGACCCCCAAGGCAAGCTGATATTGACGCAGACCCCCCGTCGATCCGCGATTCGCAGATCCTCTTTCCGGGCTCTATCGGCAAGTCGGCGATGATCACGGGCAGTTGCTTTGCTCGCGGTCGCTGTGGGATTCAGCCATGGAGCTTCCGACCGACCGTCTACGGCCCGGCGAAACGCACCAGCACGAAGCTTCCGGCCCCGGTGGCCAGCGCGTGCTGGTTGCTGAGCGCGCCGTCACGCTTTCCGCGGGCGGGAAGCCGGTGACCGTCCGCGTTGCCGTCGCCGAGGACCTCGCGAGGGTGTCGGAGGCAAGCTCGGCGTTCGCCAAGGATCTCTCGATCGCACTCGTCCTTCTCGGCAGCGTGCTGGCCCTTGCGACCTGGATCCAGGTCGGCATCGGCTTGCATCCGCTGGTCGCGCTGCGCCGCGGAGTGGGCGATATCAGAGCAGGGCGAATTCGCCACTTGCCATCCTCGGTCCCGACCGAAGTCCAATCTCTCGTCGAGGAAGTCAACGCACTCATTGATGCGCAGGAACACGAAATCGAACGTTCCCGCGGTCGCGCCGTGGACCTGGCGCACGGACGGAAGACGCCGCTTGCTGCTCTTGCGGCCGATGCTTCGCGTCTCCGGGAGCGGGGCGAGCGCGACATTGCTCGGGACATCGACTTCGTCGGCGAAGCCATGGGCCGTCATGTCGACCGTGAACTCGCGCGCGCGAGGATTCGCGGTAGCACCGGGGGTAACCCCGCAACATCCGCCTCTGTGAAGCCGCTCATAGGGTCGATCATCGCGACCATCTCGCGCACTCCCGACGGCGCGCGAGTGACGTTCGAGAACCTTGTCGGCGACGATCTGTCCCTCCCGCTCGACAGGACCGACCTCGCGGAAGTGCTAGGCAATCTGATCGAGAACGCTGCCCGACATGCTACGGAACGTGTCCGCATCACCGTCGCCGACGATGGGCTGTTCCTTGTCGTCGAAGATGATGGCGAAGGGATCGAGCCTAGTCAGCTCGAGCGGGTGATTGAGCGCGGTGCCCGCCTTGACGAGCGCGGAGGAACCGCGGGCCTGGGTCTCGCAATCGTCCAGGACGTCCTGGAGGCGTATGAGTGGGGGCTGCACCTCTCGAAGTCGGAACTCGGCGGGCTGAAGGCGACAATGGCTCCGAGATCTACGATCTCCAAGCTCTCGGGTCCTTCCGCAACAGAATCCAACGCCTCTGCGACTTCGCAGCAGCAAGCTTGACGCTATAGGCGCCGGCGCCAATATTTCGATCAAGTCCGAGAAAGCCACTCAGAAAGTTCTCGCTTCGATCCAATCACTCGTTTTGGCTGAACGGGATTTATTGTCCCGGCGGAAATGCGCAGGGCGCACTCGAGAATCATCCGTGCAAATGCCTTGGCCTCCGCTTCCGTGAGAAAGGTTTTGGTCTCGCGCCGGTAAATGCGGTTTGTTCCGCGGTTCGCTGGTTCGAAGGAGATGTACCACTTCGGCTTCATAGCCGGTCTTTATCGCCGATTGGACCTTACAATTTGCTGACAGGCCTCAACAGCTTCCGGTCAGCGAAGGTGCCCTATTGTTCAAACAGCGATCGGCGAGGCAGTTGATGAATATCAACCCTCCGACATGCAGATCGGAGAATAGTTGGTTCAACGGCCAAATCTCCGGTCTCGATCGCTGCAATGGGATCTTGGCAATGCATCGGAGTTTAACAGCGCGCTTGTGGAGCAGCGGCACCCGCACCCTGATGGTAGCGGCGTTCCTGGCTGTGCCTTCTATGTCGATGGCCGAGGACGGAGTGAAACTCAGCCCCGAGCAGGCAACAAGCTTGGGGGTTCGTGTCGTTCATCCCGTTGCGAGTCCGACTGACAAGACACTCCCTTATCCGGCCCAGATCGTAGTCCCCACGCCACAATTGTGGGTCGTCAGCGCTCCCGTGGCTGGCATGGTCACCAATCTTTCAGTGGCGCGAGGGGACCGCGTCATCGCTGGGCAGCCGCTCGCCACCATGGAGAGCCAGGGCTTCGTGTCGCAGCAGCGCGACTATTTGCATGCCGTTGCGCAGGAAGTCCTGGTTACTCAGCAACTCAACCGCAACACCCAGCTCTTTCAAGGCAATGCGGTAGCACAGCGTGTTCTTGAGGCGAGCCAGGCGGAGGCACGGCAGGCGAGCATTGTGGTCGCGGAGCGCCGTCAGATGCTTCGTCTCAGTGGCCTCTCAGATGAGACAATCTCAAGACTGACCAACGAGGCAGCGATCAGCGCGGCTCTTACGGTTGCCGCTCCGCGGCCGGCGACGGTGATCGATATTGCCGTTTCTCCTGGCCAACGCATGGAACAATCGGCGCCATTGATCAAGATCGCACAGCTTTCTCCACTATGGGTCGAGATCGCGATTCCGGCATCGAACATCAAGGCCATTCGACAGGGCGCGAGGGTGGAGGTCGACGGCTACGAAACAGCAGGCCAGGTTGTGCTGGTGTCTGAAACGACCGATCCGGCTACGCAAACCGTGCTGGTCCGGGCAGAGGTACCAAATTCGGGCGATTTGCGGCCGGGACAAACTGCTGCTGCGCGAATCTCCTTTGCCTCCAAACGGGAGAACGCTTGGGAACTTCCTTACAGCGCGCTATTCCGCCGTGGTGAGCAAGCTTCCGTGTTCGTGGCAACGCAGGACGGCTTTCGCTTAGTGCCGGTTACGCTGCTTGAGGAGGACCAAGATCATGTCGTGGTCTCCGGCCCTATCACGAACAAGGACGAAGTGGCGGCCAGCGGAATTTCGGCGCTCCGCGGTATCCTGCTGAAGCTGGGAGCAGGCTAGTTATGCTCGAACGCCTCGTCGCTTTCGCGCTTTCCCAGCGACTGTTCGTCGCTCTTGGAGTGCTTCTATTGATCGGCGCCGGACTGGTTATGTTGCCTAGTCTCCCGATCGACGCCTTTCCGGATGTCTCGCCTGTTCAGGTCAAAGTCATCATGAAGGCGCCGGGTCTCACGCCGGAAGAGGTGGAACAGCGGGTCACCGTGCCTATCGAGCTCGAACTGCTTGGGCTGCCAAACAAGAAGATCCTGCGCTCGACCACCAAATACGCGCTCGCCGATGTCACAGTCGACTTTGAGGATGGCACCGACATCTACTGGGCACGCAACCAGGTGTCCGAACGCTTGGCCAACATCAGTCGCGACCTGCCTGAAGGGGTCACTGGAGGACTGGCCCCAATCACCAGTCCGCTCGGCGAAATGTTCATGTTCACCATCGAAAGTGCCGAGCTCTCGCTGGCCGAGCGGCGAAGTCTGCTCGATTGGGTGATCCGTCCGGCGCTGCGGACAGTGCCGGGAGTGGCCGATGTCAATGCGCTCGGGGGTTATGTCCGGGCGTTCGAGATCGTCCCGCTCAACGATGCCCTTGCAGCACGCGGCATTTCCTATGAAATGTTTCGGCGCGCGATCGAGACCAACAGCCGCAACGACGGAGCCGGTCGGGTCAATCAGGGCGAAGACAGCGCTCTTGTGCGTATCGAAGGCAGCATTCGGACCATCGACGACATCAGGCAAATCGTCGTCGATACCAAGGATGGCGTTCCGATCCGGGTCAAGGACATTGCTCGCGTGCAGCTGGGCGCGATGACTCGATACGGCGCAGTCACCGCGGACGGTCACGGCGAAACGGTCGAGGGACTTGTCCTTGGTCTGCGAGGCGCCAATGCGCGCCAACTCGTGGCCGACGTGCACGCACGGCTTGACGAGATCAAACAATCACTACCACAAAGCGTCAGTATCCAAGTCTTTTATGACCGCGGCCGGCTGGTCGACCGTGCGGTTGGCACCGTCATCCGCGCGCTCGGCGAAGCAACCGTCCTGGTCGTCGTTCTCCTTCTGCTTTTTCTTGGCAACTGGCGAGCTTCCTTGGTGATCGCCCTGAGCCTGCCGCTTGCGATCATGATTGCCCTTATCGTCATGCGCATCGTGGGCATGTCGGCAAACCTGATGAGCCTGGGCGGCCTTGCCATCGCCATCGGCATGCTGATCGACGCGCTGGTGGTGGTGGTCGAGAACGTCGTGGGAAATCTCAGCAAGGAATCGCAAGGCAAGGCCGCGCCGCTCGTCCATATCATCTATCGCTCGGTGTCCGAGGTGCTCCAGCCGGTCGCCTCGGGCGTACTGATTATCATGATCGTCTTCGTGCCGCTGCTGACGCTGGAGGGGCTCGAAGGGAAGTTATTCATCCCTGTGGCGCTCGCGATCATCTTTGCGCTCGCTGGCTCGCTGCTCTTGGCCCTCACGGTCATTCCCGTCGCGACTTCGTTTCTTCTCAAGAGCACGTCGCACCACGAACCGTGGTTGATCCGAATCGCGTCGCGGCTTTATGCGCCTGCACTTGCTTGGGCTCTAAACAATGAGCGCAAGGTGATCATCGCGGCAGTCGCGGCGCTTGTCGCCGCCGGCTACGCCTACACCCAGCTCGGCAAGACGTTTATGCCGACGATGGACGAGGGCGATATCATTGTCAGCGTCGAGGCGCTGCCATCGATCAATCTCGATGAAATGATCGCGATCAATGCTAGACTTCAATCGGCCATTCTCGCGAAAGTCCCTGACGTCAAGAGCATTGTGGCCCGGACCGGGTCCGACGAGCTCGGGCTTGACCCGATGGGGCCTAACCAGACCGACACGTTCCTGGTTCTGAAGCCCGCAGCAGAGCGAAAGACGCTCGACAAACCTGCCCTGATTGAAGAGCTGCGGCAGGTGCTCGGCAATTTCCCGGGGCTGTCGCTCAGCTTTACACAGCCGATCGACATGCGCGTGCAGGAGATGATCAGCGGCGTGCGCGGCGATGTCGCAGTGAAAATCTTTGGACCTGATATCGCCAAGCTCAATGAGATTGCGAGCAAGCTATCCACCATCTTGTCGGGCATCGACGGCGCTGAAGACGTCTACACTACTGTGAACGAAGGTGCGCAATACTACACCGTAGCCGTGAACCGAATGGAGGCGGGACGCCTCGGACTGACGGTGGACGCCATCTCCAATTCGCTGCGCACCCAGACCGAAGGGCGTACGATCGGAACTGTGCTAGAAGAAGGGCGCCGCACCCCCATCCTCGTGCGTGGCAGCGAATCCACACGTGAAGCGCCGACGCTGCTCGCAAGCTTGCCGCTAACTCTCGCCTCGGGTCAGCATGTGGCCCTGTCGCAAGTGGCCCGCATTCATCGGGTGGACGGTCCCGTCCTGGTCAATCGCGAGAATGGGAACCGAATGAGCGTTGTGCGGGCCAACGTTCGCGGTCGCGACATGGTGGGCTTTGTTGAGGCTGCCCGGCAGAAGGTCGCTGCGGAGTTGCCCTTGCCAGAGGGTTACAGACTCACTTGGGGCGGGCAGTTCGAGAACCAGCAACGCGCCGCCGCGCGCCTCTCGATTGTGGTGCCAGTGGCGATCGGGCTGATATTTGTACTGCTGTTCACAACCTTCGGTTCGATCCGACAGGCGCTACTGGTTTTGGTCAATATCCCGTTTGCCGTGATTGGCGGTGTCTTTGCCCTGGTGCTTACCGGCGAATATCTTTCGGTTCCGGCGTCGGTCGGGTTCATAGCGCTGCTCGGAATTGCGGTGCTCAACGGTGTCGTGCTGGTCTCCTATTTCAACCAGCTACGCGCTCATGGTGTGCCGGAGGGGCGCATCGTCATTGAGGGCTCCCAGCGCAGGCTCAGGCCGGTCCTGATGACGGCGAGCATCACGGCCTTGGGCCTGATCCCTCTGTTATTTGCGACCGGCCCGGGATCAGAGATCCAGCGGCCTCTCGCGATCGTGGTGATCGGCGGCCTGTTGTCGTCGACGGCTTTGACGCTGATCCTTCTGCCAATCCTCTATCGACGGTTTGGTGGCATTGTGAAGGGTGCCAAATGAGTGCCGAATTTGTCTGCCTCACGCTGATCGCCGGCCGATCACTCCGGGACGAGTTATTCGACTATCTTAGCGAACAACGCGATCTCGTTTCGGGTTTCACCGCATCGGACGCTGCGGGCCACGGTCCCGATGTACGATTGCAGACATCAGCCGAGCGGGTCAAAGGACATGCAGACGAGTTGATTGTGCGGATTATCCTTGAGGTACAAGCTGCGGCTCAGTTGCGGGAACGACTGAAGGCGGCCTTCCTTGGATCCAGGATTGTCTATTGGATCGCGCCGGTTTCGGAATTTGGCGTGATCGACGTCCCCTGTCGGTGAAGTTTGCCGATCCCTCGAACTTTCGTGTCAAATCGGGGGCGCACGTCATTTCGGGCGAACTGGATCCGTATTACCGGAGCCAAGGGCCTCTGCTCGGCGAAAATCCGCTTCCGCACCGACCCCGTCGCCCATTTTTGACTTGATCGTTCCGCGCTCGCGGATGAGAACCTGATTTTTCGGATCTGCTTTGATGACGACGTCGAGGTCGGCGATAGCACGGTCGAACAGACCCTTACGGCTATACGCCGCTGCTCGAGCACCAAACGCTGCGAGGTAGTCCGATTTCAGTCGAATCGCCTGATCAAAATCCACGATCGCGCGGTCTAACTCGCCCTTGGCCATCAACGCAACGCCGCGATTGTTAATGGCGACATAGTGGTCGGGCATCAGGCGAATGGCCTGATCGTAGTCCTCTATTGCGCGGTCCAGATCTCCATTTGCCCTGAACGCCAGCCCACGATTGTTGTAAGCCGCGACCAATTGGGCGACAATCCGCTCGCCTGCGGAGATGATCGCCGTGCATCCTCGGATGGGGCGATCAGACGATAGCTCGGCGGAACGTGCGCAGGTATCCCAATCTTCGTCGCTCAGCGCTGAAGCTGGCGAGGTGTAAAACGCGATTAGCATCGCAGTCATCGCTGCGCCTATCAGACCAACTCTGAGCGTTGCGCCGGCTGCAACTCTTGCGAGCGATTCTGTCATTGCCTGCACTCTTGCCGATTCGCGATTTCGGACGTTGTCGCTCGGTCTCGCTGTTTTTGGTGTGCGCCAATATGGCGGTTGGTAGCTGACATCTGACTGACATGGATCAACAGGATCTTGTCAGTCATCCTCTCAGGCGCGCGCGACGGTGGAGCAAATGGAAAGACGGCGGCTGTCGTCGGCAAGAACGTGCCGCCGAGGCCCGGATTGGCTCCGGCCGATGATTTGCCCGCCGAATACTGGCAGGCGCTTCTGGATGACCCGCGCGCCGACGGGGCGGATCCGGGCCGAGACGCACCCGGACGCGCGCTGCGGCTGGACCAAATTGCCAAGCATTTGCTGAGGGTAGGCTGCCGGCGGTGCGGCAGAACCGTCGAAATCCAGAAGGTCGATGCCGTCAGGATATAAGGTCGGGGCGCGATTTGGGGGGATGTCGGGCAGCGGCTCTTGGACAACAGCTGCACGCAGCGGACCGGGCGCCATGAGGAAGATGGCTGCTGGCCAGCGTTCGATTAATCGCCGGCACTACCGGAACTGGGTGCTGCCATGCCTCCGAAGTACCACCCGACTCCCCTCAGCGGCGGCGACCGCAAGGCGCTCGGGAAGGAGCTTGTCCGGGCGCGTGTGATGATGACTATCCTCGCCGGGTTGTACCAAATGCAGCACGGCCGGCCGCCGTCCCGCCGCCCACTCCGATCGGCATTCGGACCCTACGCCGGATCACAGTTAGCGCGCTTTCGACTAGCGAATGACCCGTCTCGACTCAACGTGCATAGCTTCTGCGCCGGCAATCAAATCGAGCAACTCCGAGGTGATCTCGGTTTGACGCGCCTGGCGCGCGTTTTCTTGCAATCCCGCGAGCTTCTTGCTGACATTGTCATGCGCCGACTCCATGGCGGCAAAGCGCGCGCCGTTCTCGCTTGCGATGGACTCGACCGCAGCCTCGGTCAGCAGCGCAAAGACGTATTCGGCCATCAGCTTTTCGAGCAGGGGGCGCGGCGGCAGATTGTGAAGGGGGACCTGGCACGATGGTTTGGCAACCAGCGTCGCCGTGTCGAATGGAAGCAATTGACGGCGCTCGATCGTCGGTCCGGCGCCTTGACGGTAGCGGCTGAACATGACGTCGACACGCGCTATTTCGCCATGCGCCATTCGCGCGTAAATCTCACTCGTTACACGGCTGACCGTATCGGGCGCTCCCGACGGACGAGTCGCCATGGGCCTCGTCCAGGCCACCTTGCGGCCACGCTCGAAAGCGAGCGCCGCCCCGCGGCTCCCTAGAACAAAGAGCAGATCAGCGGGGTCGAGAATCGCCTCGGCCGCCTCAAGCATCCTCTCATTGAAGCCGCCGACGAAGCCATGCTCGGCAGCGCACACAATGAGGGCGCAGCCCCTCTGCTGCTGAGGCGTCTCTGTGACGGGCTGCGGCATGAGCAGAAGCGCGCTACCAATTCCGGCCGCCATCGAATCGGCGTAGCTACGAATACCGGGAAGCGCATGCTGCGCTTCCTGCACCCGCATGCCGGCGAGCGAACGCATTGCGCCCACGATGTCGTGCAATTCGTCCATGCTCTTGATATGGCTTTGGATTTCCGAAAGGCGCGTCATCGCGCTTCCCCCTGGTAGATCTTCCCGCCGACCGATTGGGCCAGGGCGATCAGACTCTCCTTGAGCCGCGCGCGAACGGTGTCGGCGAGCGGCTTGGCGTCGTCATCGAGCGCCCGAATCTCGGGACAGTGTTCCCCAAGCCAGTCAGCTAGGCCGGCTCGAAACGCGTCGATGCGATCCTGCGGCAGGGGATCCAACACACCGTCGGCAACGGCGCACAGCAGCGCCACATGTTCGCCCAGCGACAGCGGCGCGAACTGCCGCTGGCCGAGAACGGCACGAATGCGCCGTCCATGCTCGATAACCTTGCGGGTGCGCTCGTCCACCATGGTCCCGAAGCGGGTGAACACTTCGAGCTCCAGAAACTGTGCATATTCGAGGCGCAGACTCTCGGAGAGGGCTTTCAAGACGGGCGCTTGCGTCTTGCCGCCGACACGGGAGACGCTCTTGCCGATATCGACCGCGGGTTTTTGATCCTCGTAAAAGAGGCGCGGATCGAGGTAGATCTGCCCGTCGGTGATTGAGATCAGGTTGGTGGGGATGTAGGCGCTGATATTGCCGGCTTGCGTCTCGGCGATAGGCAGCGCAGTCAGCGAGCCGCCGCCGTGCTCCGGGCCCAGCTTTGCCGCTCGCTCCAGTAGCCGCGAATGGATGTAAAAAATATCGCCCGGATAGGCCTCTCGACCCGGTGGTCGGCGCAAGAGCAGCGAAACCTGCCGGTAACAGGCGGCGTGTTTGGTCAGATCGTCGAGAATGACCAGCACGTCGCGTCCGCGCTTCATGAAATATTCCGCCATGGTAAAGGCCGAATAGGGCGTGAGCCATTGCAGCCCGGGTGGAGCGTCAGCTTCGCCGACAACGAAGATGCATCGCTCTGGCGCACCATATTGGCGCACGGCGTCGATGACGCGGGCGACTGACGATGCTTTCTGTCCAATTGCCGCATAGACGCAGATCATGTCACTGGATCTCTGGTTGATGATCGTATCGACCGCTATCGCGGTCTTGCCTGTCTCGCGGTCGCCGATAATAAGCTCACGCTGCCCGCGGCCGAGCGGAATCATCGCATCGACGACGAGCAGCCCGGTCGCAAGGGGCCTAGTTACCAGCGCGCGATCAACGATAACGGGTGCCGCCTGTTCCACGGGCGCGAGTTGCGCGCCTTCAATCGCGCCCTTTCCGTCAAGTGGTGTCCCAAGCGCATCAACCACGCGGCCGAGCAGCGTTTGGCCCACCTGAACGCGGGCCACCTCTCCAGTGCCACGGACAACACTGCCGGCCGCAATGCCGGCGGTGTCTCCCAAAAGGATGCAGCCGATGGCATCATCCCCAAGATCGACGGCAAGGCCGCGTACGCCGCCTTCGAAGATGAGCAATTCGTCCAGTCGTGCTTGCGGGAGCCCTGCGACCATCGCGACACCGTCGCCGATCTGAAGAACACGCCCGATATGTTCGAGATGCGGGACCAAAGGCAAAGCTGCGAGCCTTTGCCGGCTCTCCTGTGCCCAGTTTTTCAACTCCTCAACGAGGTCGGCCATGGGAACCTACTTCGTCCACGTCGCCGCAAGCGCGCTCTGCCACGAGAAGCGCAGAATCGCGGTCGGAAAATGCAGTTCTGCGCCCGCGATCAGGGCGGGATCGACTACGAACGTCATGCCGCCTGCGACGCCAAGGGACTGGCGCAACCGCGCGTTCCACTGATCGGCCGTCGCCGGGGGCAGGGCGCAGGCGGTGACGATCGTCAGCGGTTTGCCGTCGGCGAGCTGACGCACCAAAGCATCGCGTTCGGCTTGCGGCATTGCCTTCAGATGCTGCTCGATCCGCTCGATCCAGGCTTCCGCGCGATATTGCATGGGTACCTCCGCGAGGAGCCTCTGGGCGAAGTCGGCGCCGAGATCGAGGGCCAGCCGGCGCGCCTCATCGAGCGCGCTTTCGCGCTCGGAGGCGAGCGTCTTGCGCGTTGAATCCATCAGGGCCTGCGCGTCGCGTTCTGCCTGCACGCGGCGCGCTTCGGCCATCTCCTGCGTTTGGGCCGCTGCCGCCTTAAGTGCTGCCTCTCGTTCGGCCGCGATGCCAGCGCGCTCGGCTTCGACCGACGCCAGCTCCGCTTTCGCTTTCGCTTCGACATCCGTGACGGTGTCGAACTGTCGGCGGACCTCCGCTTTCCGCGCATCGATCATGGTCAGCACCGGCTTGTACAGAAACCGGTGCAGCAGCCAGACCAGGATGCCGAAGTTGATGGTCTGGAGACCTATGGTCCACCAGTCGAGGTGCATCACTCACCCGGCGTATGGATTGGCGAACAGCAGCAGCAACGCGACGACAAGGCAGTAAATCGCCATGGTCTCGATCATCGCGAGGCCGACAAAGAGCGTGCGCGATATCGTTCCGGCCGCTTCCGGCTGGCGCGCGATGGCGTCCATGGCTGCAGCAACAGAGCGGCCTTCCGCGAGCGCCGGGCCAATTGATCCGATCGAGACCGCAATGACAGCGCCGATGATCGAAATGAGCTTGAGATCCATTGAGCCTCCTTAGCCCTTCGCGACGCTGCCGACCGCGGCGCCGATGAAGACGGTTGCGAGTACGGTGAAGATGTAGGCCTGTACGAGGCCCACCAGAATCTCGAGCACCATGAGCGGGATCGGGACAAAGAGGCCGGCGAGCGCTACCACGAGACCGATGATGAACTCGCCGCTCATGATGTTGCCGAACAGACGCACCATCAGCGAAAAGGTGCGAGTGATTTCAGAGAGAATATTGAGGGGCAGCATGATCAGCTTGGGCTCGGCGAAGCTGGCGAGATAGCCGCGCAAACCGCGTGCGCGCACCCCGAAGTAATGCACCGAGAAAAAGACAATCAGCGCCAGGGCCGCCGGCGTCTCGATCTTGCTGGTTGGCGCCTCGACGCCGGGGAGTACACCGGAGAGGTTGGCGACCACCAGAAAGATAAATAACGTGCCCAGCAAGGGCAGGAACGGCCGCGCATCCTTGCGAATGACATCCTCGATCTGGCCGGCAACGCTGGTAACGATGCCCTCAAGCACCGCCTGCCGCCCGTCGGGCAGGATCGCCAGACGGCGCGTGGCGAACCGGCAGACGAGAGCCAGCGCAGCCATGATGACCCACGTTGTCACCACCGGACGCGTGATTGCCACCGGACCAATATGAAAAAGCAGCGTGCTAGTGAGGGGCGAGGATTGCATCAGCCCGCCCTCCTTTCCGCGCGCAGCGCCAACGCGCGCGCCACCAGGAACCCGGCAAAGCCGCTGAGCAACGGCGCTGCTCCGAGTTTCGCCGCGATGAGCAGGAAGCCGGCCGCAGCGCCGACACGTACCAGCGTCAGGGCCACTGGACCAAGCCAGCTATCGCTGCGGACAAGCAGCGTCACGCTGCGCTTGAGAGCCGCAAAATACGCCAGCCCAAACATCAGACCCGCAAATGCCGTCAACAGCGTGAGTTCGGGATGAGTGATCAAACTGGTACGGATCATGCGCTGTGCATCCTCTTCCACGCAAATGTGCAGCCCGCCGCCAGACCTGCCACGAGCAGGCCCAGGGTCCAGAAGATCCCGCTATGGAAGGTCCGGTCGAGCCAGCGACCGACGAAGATGCCCAGCAGTGTCGGAACCACGATGGTCCAGCCCAGTGCTCCGATCATGGCGAGGTTCTGGCCCAGCGACCGTTCGCCCTCGCGCTGCCAGCGCTCACGGCGTTCCTGCCGTCTTCTGACCGCCTGTCCCAGTCGCTCGTGATTTTCGGGCTGCTTCATGACTCCAACCCCTCCAGTGACACCGGGCCGGCCAGCCGCGGCACGGGGACGGAACGGTCGGGCCGCAGGAAGCGGTAGATCTGCCGGATCGCTGCGAGATAGAGGCGCTGCGCATCAGTGCGCGCCGTAACCTCCTCTTCGCTGCGCCGCCGAAAGCCTGCGAGCACTTCGGTTTCGAGACGGTGCAGATCATCTTCGGCCACGGCTTCGCGCGTCGCAATGGTAATTGCATTCCCGCCGTGCACCGCGAGCATGCCGCCGCGCACCGCGATGTGATGCTCGCCGCCACCCTCATCGCGCCAGCTCAGGACCGAGATTGCCAATGCCGTGAGAAAATCTGCATGCCCGCGCAGAATGCCGAAGGCGCCGGTGTCGTCCTCGGCGCGCACATGCACGACGTGGTTAGCCTTTGCGATGATCGCCAGCGGCGTGGTGACCGTGAGTTTCATGGCATCGCCTTGGCGCTGGCACGCTCGCGCTCTCGTGCTTCCTCCAGCCCGCCGATCATATAAAGAGAGCTCTCAGCCCAGTTGTCGGCTTCACCATCGAGAATGGCGCTGCATCCGGCCAGTGTGTCGGCAACCTCGACCGCTCGCCCTTCCTTCCCGGTAAAGGCAACTGTGACCATGAAGGGTTGCGTCAAAAATCGCATGAGGCGCCGCGCGCGCTTGACGGCCTGACGATCAATGGCGCTCAGCTCTTCGATCCCAAGGAGCGCAATAATCTCTTGAAGATCGCGATAATGCGCGATCGTTTTGCGTACCTCCTGTGCAATCCGGTAATGCACTTCGCCCACGAGTCGCGGATCCAGGAGAGTTGAGGTTGAGGCGAGCGGGTCGACGGCGGGATACATGGCCTCGCTTACCATCTCGCGCGACAGCACGATGGATGAATCGAGATGGCTGAAGATTTCGGCGACGGCAGGGTCGGTGAAATCATCGGCCGGAACATAGACAGCCTGAATTGAGGTGATCGCTGCGCCGGCAACCGAGGCGATGCGTTCCTGCAGTTCGGCGATCTCGCTGGCGAGCGTCGGCTGATAGCCAACGCGCGAGGGCAGACGCCCGAGGAGGCCCGACACTTCGCCACCGGCCTGCACCAGGCGGTACACGTTATCGATCAGCAGAAGCACATCCTCGTGTTGCTCGTCGCGAAAGTGCTCTGCGATGGTCAGCGCCGTGAGACCCGCGCGCCAGCGCGCGCCGGGCGGTTCGTTCATCTGACCAAAGACGAGCGCGGTTCGCGGAAGCACACCGGATTGCTTCAATTCGAGCAGCAACTCGTGCCCTTCGCGCGAACGCTCGCCGATGCCGGCAAACACTGAGATTCCAGAGTAACGTTCGACCGTCGTACGGATCAATTCCATGATCAGCACGGTCTTGCCCACACCAGCGCCGCCGAACATCGCGGCCTTGCCTCCCTTGACGAGCGGGGCGAGCAAATCGATGACCTTGATCCCGGTGTGGAAGATTTCCTGAGAGGCGCCGAGCCGGTCCAGTGCAGGAGCGGACGCATGAATGGGACGAAAAACTGTGCCTAGGGGCAGCTCGGGTCCGCGGTCTGCGGGCTCACCGACGGCGTTCAGCAGACGCCCGAGCACTGCATCGCCAACCGGTACCCGGACGGGTGCGCCCAGGGGGCGCGCGGACACGCCGCGGCTAAGCCCGGCCGTATTGCCGAGCGTGACGGCCCGGATTGTCACGGGATCAAGATGCTGCTGGACCTCTGCCAGCAGGGGCGTGGGTTCATCACGGTCGATCGCGATGCCCTCATTGAGGGCCGGCAACACCCCTTGGGGAAACCGGACATCGACGACCGAGCCATGGATCGCGGTCAGGTGCCCTGAGACCTGCGTGTCATGCGATGCGCCCGCCATTGCCCGTTTTCGCTTGCTCGCTCCAAACTTTAAGCTTCTCACGCCAACACTTGGCGTCGTTGACGTAAGTCAAGTGTTTGGCTTCGGAGGGTCCGATGGCGAGCCGCGACGTACTGACAGTGGGCAATCGTCTTTTGATGAAGCGCGAGCCACTAATGCCGGGAAGGCTATTCCTCATTAAGAAGCAATTTTCTTTGCGGGCTCCAGATCTGCAAGCCGTGCCGGTCTACTACGTAATGATCTGAACCCAAGGTTTCAGCGGCTTCGAGGGATTGAAACGTCTGCATGGTATGGCCGTGGTGAGTCGCGACGCGAAACGGAGCGTGTAGATCATGACCCTCCCTGGCTTGTCCAAGCAATTTGCGCAAGCGAGCTGTTACTTGACTTAGAATCCAGCTTTCCTAATCACCGACACCAATTGCAGCACGACCCGCGATGCCCAACGACGTCCTTGATTGTCCATTTGCGCAAAGAGTCAGCATTCTAAATTAGTCCCTCATCAATGCCACAATCGATCTTGATCCAAATCAAACGATGCGAAATCCATTGTAAGTATCTTTTTTTAGGGGTCGGGAGACGGATATGTCGACCGCTGTCGTCATTATCTACCTAGCGATAATTGTTGCGTGGGCCTTTGTGGCCACGACTTGGGCCTGGACTTCGGCAGATTCGGATTCGCAGACCAATTCCAAACACTCGAATTCCCACCGGCGACTCCAGACGAGTGACAAGGAATCCAAGTATCGGTCATAGCGGGCGGATCGCTAGAGCTTGTTGCGATCAAGGCGGATTGTAAGCGGCGGATCGTTTGCAAGTAACAACTTTTGCAATTCAAAAGGGTTCGACCACCTTTCGGACCGCTGGCTTTTCGCCAATGAAGTTCAGTTCTACGATCAAATTGAAGACTTTCGGATCCCACAAATCCGGATAATCGCCATGTTTCGCCCCGAGCGCGTGCGCGAGCGAAGGCAAATGTTTATGATGCCAGCAAATGAGAATTAATTGGCCCTGATAGCGAGAGTTCTTCAAGAGTTCAGCAGCAAGCGCTGGGTAATCTTGATCCGCGAATCTTAAGTCGATAGGTACTCCGAAAGCTCTTGAAAGTGGCTCGATTGTCTCAAGTGGTCGTCGACTGTGATCTGAGTTGGCCGACGCGAAAAGAAATGCGGGTATACCAAAGGTCTTTTCAATAAATCCGACTAGATGCTTCGCGCGCTGATGGCCTTCTTGCGACAAATTCGGATCCAGCGGATGATCAGGCTTTTCAGCGTGACGCATTAGTAAGATTCGACCCGACGTCATTGAAATTTCCGTTCGTTTTGAATCATTCGAAACATCGGGTCGACGAGCTGATCGCCCTCGCTCTCGATCGATCGCTTGAGATTGTCCGCCATGTGGCGGTCGGGATTCATGTCGAGAAGAATTGCACCGGTATCGCGAATAAGCCCAAACGACCAGCGCGCTCGCCGCTCCGCACTCACCTCGAATCCGGACGATCCGGATCCTGAAGCGGAGCAAGCACAGCCGCCCGTGATCTCCGTCGGCGCCGCGCTGTTTGGGCAATTAAACATATCATATAAAGAGTGAGATGCCCGCCTGGACAGTCACGCGTGGTCTTGACCCGGCTCATCATACCGAATGGGCGCTCGGTCGTGTTGGAGCCACCCCGGCGCGGATGTCGCGGGATATCGCAAGCTCGCCGAGACAATGGCCCCCTACGCGCCTGCCGTCGCGAGCTGAAAGATGCGCACCAGGACCAGGCCGCCGGCCAGGACGAGATAGCCGCGCAAAACGATCATCCAGATTCGGCTGAGCAGGCTCAGTCGGGCCGGGGGCAATTCGCCGAGCGGCGGCATCCGCCAGTTGTCATAAACATCTATCTTTTGCTTAGCTTGCTTAGCGTTGACCTGAGCGCTGACCCGGTGACGGGAAAGTTCAAAAAGCTTTGCGCCGACGGTAACAAGGATGCCCAGAACGCTGCCGCCGACCAGGATGCCGACGATCCATTGCTCGTTCATGTCCGGGAAAAGCACGGAAGCGGTGAGAATGATCGACAGCATCACCAGCACCGCGACGACGGCTCCAGTGAACAGGTTAAGTATCCGCGAGTTCGCCCAGGGGCCAAGGACCGCCTTGTCATTACACAAGAGCAGCAGGAACACCGTGGCGCTCGGCAGCAAGACGCCGGCCAGCGTCTGCACGGCGTTGGTCAGCAGTCCAAGTGGCGTTCCCGGTGTCAGCACCAGCACGGCCGCGATGACGATCAGCGCGAAATAGACGCCGTAAAAGCCTTTCGCGTCGGACGGCTTGCGATGCAGCGAGTGCTTCAGTGAGAATACGTCCCCGATCGCATAGGCGGTGGACAGCGAGACGGCGGCGGCGCCGACAATGCTGGCGTCCAGCAGGGCGAGCGCGAACAGCACTGCCGGCAGCCGGCCGGCGTATTTCTCCAGCCCCATCGCCGTCCCCAGCGCGTCCGTATAGTTACCGAACTCCGGCCGTCCCGCGAAGATCCACGCCGAGAAGCTCATCATCGCCACTGCGCCAAGGACGACGAGCGCGATGCCGAGACAAAGGTCCCAGCGCTCGTAATGGATGAAGCGCGGCGTGATCCGTTTGTCGATGAGATAGCTCTGCTGGAAAAACAGCTGCCAGGGCGCAACCGTAGTGCCGACGATGGCGATGATCAGCAGCATCACTTCGCTGAGATTTCCGTCCTTTGGCAATTTCGGTACGAGGAAATCGGTCGCGATTTGCTCGACCGGCGGGTGAACCATCAACACGATGGGCACCAGAAGCAGGCTGCCGAACACCAGGAAAATCGCAAACCGCTCGAAACGACGGAAATTGCCGGTGCTCACGGCGAGCATCACGATCAGGGCAGAAGCCAGCACGCCCCAGAACTGCGGCAGACCGAGATAGCGCAGTGCCAAGCTGATCCCGATGAACTCGGTCACCAGAGTCAGCGCGTTGAGCAGAAAGAGGTCGATCACGCTGAACGCACCCCAGAACTTGCCGAAGCGCTCAAAGATCAGCCGCGCATGGCCGACCCCGGTCACTGCGCCAAGCCGCACCACCATTTCCTGGTTTACGTAGAGCACCGGAATCAGCAGCATCAGCGTCCACAAAAGCGTGGTGCCGTAGTTCTGGCCGGCCTGGGTGTAGGTGCCGAATGCACCCGCATCGTTGTCGCCGACCATGACGATCAGGCCCGGTCCGAGGATCGCGACCAGCGTCTTCCATCGCGCCCAAAATCCCTTCCGGGGTCCATGATCGTGGTGCCGGATGGTGCCGAGGGCCCCGTGAATATCGCCGATATGAGCCTCGTCGAGCACGGCGGCTCGGCTGACCTCTTTGTGAGTGGGATTAATCATGTTCATGCATGCACCTATACGGCCCAATTCCGGCTTTCCGGCTAGATGGCGATCTGGTCGAGCGCGGTCATTTGACCGGTGTTCGGGACAAGTGGAGGACTGCCCCAGTGCCATGGCCGGGCTCGCTTGCTGTCCGACTGGTCGGCAGTGGCTGCAAGCTCCCACCGGCATTCCAGACGCGTTCCGTCGGGTGCTGGAAACCATTGACATGCCAGAGCCTGGCGGCGACGCAGGCCCCGGCTCCCGAGGCGGCAAAACCCCGACCGGTTGTCATTGGAATGGATTGGCTGGAAACACACCGGTGCGCTCAGCGGCTCCTTCAGCCACAGCGCGACAAACCGGATCTTTGCGAGTCTTTCGAACATCGCTCACCTCCACTTCCGCGTTCTGCGGCAGGCCGGTGAGGATGGAGGCGGCGCTAGGCGCGACCTGCAATTCTCACGCGGCCGCAGCCGACGCGATCGATTTTCATGTTCTGCGGCATCACGAACCCCACAATGGGGCGGGTCATGCCAGAGATGGTACTGCCCATGGTTCCTTTCGGAGCCTTTCGACTCCGCTCAGATTGCCTTCGGTTCTCAATGCGGTTCGGAACGACGGGTTCCGGCCACAGATCGGCCCGTACGCCCGTTCGCCGACCGTGTCAAGCCAATTTAGCTATCCTCCGTGGAGGATGCTATTATCCTCTGGGGAGGATATGCTTGGGACCTTGAGTGCCGGGCCTGCTGCTTATTTGCAAATGATTGTCGATACGACTGGGATGTAAAATAGTGAAGCGATAGGCCGCGGGGACGATGCGGATTTTCAACATTGCGGCATCCGAGCACACATGCGGCATGACCGGATCAGCTCCAGGGAAGAGCGGAAGGGCGATCAGACGAAACACCGCCCCTTCATGCCGCGGGTTGGGACTGAGACCATTCGTTCAGATGCATCCTTTGGAAGCTGGCGAAAGGCTGCGCTACCTGTCCTTCCTCCACCGAGAACGCTTGGGCGACCTGTGACATTTCCGTGACCCCGCGGCGGCGCCCTGGAGTATCCAACCGTTTGATCTCCCGCAAGATGGTGCGACGCAATGATGATTGTATGGCTCTTGCTATCCCTCAGCCGGATACGAGCCCATGCACTTGCTATCGAAGCCGACGAAGAAGATTGATCACCACGGTGGAGACGCGGCGGCAAGCGACGGCTGGCTTGCCGCAATGAGTCGCCTTGAGCCCCGCGAAGCCTGCGCGAAGATGGGGTCGACGCCGGAAGGGATGTTTGCTGCCGAAGCAGCAGCGCAGCTAAAGAAGCTTGGACCTAACCTCGTTGCGCGGGAACGCAAGCCGACCATTCCCGAGGAAATATGGAATCGCGCGCGCAATCCTTTGAACGCGTTGCTCTTGACGCTGGCAATGGTCTCTTATTTCTTGGGAGACGTACGCGCTGCAATTGTGATTGCTGCGATGGTCGTGCTGGCCATTACAACAGCCTTCATCCAGGAGCACCGCTCCAACGAGGCTGCGGCCCGGCTGCGTGCCATGGTTCACACGACTGCCAGTGTCAGGCGCAGGCCCAGCCAATCGGATGATCCGTTCACCGAGATTCCTATTGATCATCTCGTGCCGGGGGATGTGGTGCGGCTTTCAGCCGGAGACATGATTCCGGCCGATCTGCGCCTGCTCGAGGCCAGGGATCTGTTCGTCAATCAGGCCGTCCTGACGGGCGAGTCTATGCCCGCCGAAAAGTACGGCCAATCCTGCGCGTCAGTGAACGAGGACCCTCTCGACCTGCCGAACGTCTGTTTCATGGGAGCGAACGTTGTTTCCGGTTACGGTACTGGCGTGATCTTGAGAACCGGCCAGAGCACCTTCTTTGGCCAACTTGCCCACGAGATTGCAGGCCGCCGCGTTCCGACCGCTTTTGACCAGGGCATCAACAGGTTCACTTGGCTGATGATCCGTTTCATCCTCGTGATGGTTCCTACCGTTTTTCTGATCAACGGCCTAACGAAGCACGATTGGTTGGAGGCCTTACTTTTCGCCGTAGCAGTGGCCGTCGGCCTCACGCCTGAAATGTTGCCGATGATCGTGACCGTCAATCTCGCCAAAGGCGCGATCGCAATGTCGCGCAAGAAAGTGATCGTCAAGCGGCTGAATGCCATTCAGAACTTCGGGGCGATGGACGTGTTGTGCACCGACAAGACGGGCACTCTCACGCAGGACCGAATCATTCTCAAACGGCACATCGATATCGAGGGAAATGACTCGGACGAGGTGCTCCAGTACGCGTTCTTGAACAGCCATTTCCAATCCGGGTTGAAGAACCTCCTCGACAAAGCCGTGCTGGCACATGCTGAACTCGATGAACGATTGCGGGTCGACGGAGGTTATTCGAAAGTCGACGAAATCCCCTTTGACTTCGAACGGCGGCGCCTCTCCGTTGTGGTGAAGCGCGATGGCACGAAACATCTGCTCATTTGCAAGGGCGCCGTAGAGGAGATTTTCACCGTTTGCTCGAGCTACTGCCTGGATGGCGAGGTGGGTCGACTCGACGAAACTCATTTCGAGACAGCCAAAGAGCAGACCAGAGTCCTAAATTCCGACGGATTTCGCGTCGTTGCGGTGGCCTACAAGGAGATGGACCCGTCGAAGACGGTGTATTCACTTGAGGATGAGGCGGACCTGACGCTTCTGGGATACATTGCGTTTCTGGATCCGCCGAAAGAAAGCGCAAAGGAGGCGATTGCGGCGCTGGCGCAAAGAGGGGTGCAGATCAAGGTACTCACAGGCGACAACGAGGTCATTACCCGCAAGATTTGTCACGAGGTCCAACTGGAGGCAGGCGAAATTGTGCTGGGCAGCCAAATTGGCCCGATGAGCGATACCGAGCTGGCCAAGGTCGCCGACCGCACGACGGTTTTCGCCAAACTGAACCCTGAGCAGAAGGAAAGAGTCGTACGGGCGCTTCACGTCAAGGGACACGTAGTTGGATTCCTCGGCGACGGCATCAACGACAGTCCGGCGCTAAAAGTCGCGGACGTCGGTATCTCCGTCGACACTGCAGTTGATATCGCAAAGGAGTCCGCAGACATTATCCTACTCGAAAAGAGTCTCCTCGTTCTTCAGGAGGGTGTAACGGAAGGTCGCAAGGTTTTTGCGAATATCACGAAGTATATCAAGATGGGCGCGAGTTCGAACTTCGGGAACATGTTCAGCGTGCTCGGGGCGAGTATCTTCCTGCCGTTCCTGCCGATGGCGCCAATTCAGGTCCTGACGAATAATCTGCTTTATGATTTCTCGCAGACGACGATTCCGACCGACAACGTCGACGATGAGTATGTGGCCTCACCCCGAAAGTGGGACATAGGCAACATATTCAAGTTCATGATCTTCATTGGACCAATCAGCTCGATATTTGACTACGCGACCTACGGCATGATGCTCTTTGTCTTCGATGCCTGGAATAACCCGCCTCTGTTTCAAGCCGGATGGTTTGTCGAATCGCTTCTGACGCAAACGCTGATCATTCACATTATCAGGACGGCCAGGATCCCTTTCATCGAGAGCCACGCAAGTCCTGCACTCATCGCAACGACGATAATCATCTGCACGATCGGCATGACGTTGCCCTTTACCTGGGCGGGGGCAGCCTTGGGATTCGCGCCATTGCCGTGGGCCTACTGGCCGCTCGTGGCGGGCATGCTGCTAACGTACGCAGTACTTACACACTTCGTAAAAGTCTGGTTCACGCGAAGATGGGGCCTTTGATATGTCTGATCCGAGTTGACGCCTGAGGCACAATGCTTAGCGCTCATGGCCCCACTGCCAAGTTAGGACGACTAGCCTTTCGGTTAGCGGTCGTACTCGTTCTGTCTTTGCTCTGGTCCGGAGATGCACCTGCGCGGGCGGCCGGTCTTCTCAGCTGCGTGCTTGGAGTTATCGTGCTGTGGGCCGCCTACTCAACGGGGGAGAAGTTCGCCGGTTCTGGTCTTAATCGTTGGCACGAAGGTGCCTTTCTCGTGATTCTGGGAGGTGTGCTGCTAATTTGGTTTGGCCGCGAACCCAGCCCAGGCGGAACTTCGACAAACCCCACCGCGATTGTGACGTCGTTGGGCGCAAAGTCGCTTTACATAGGCCTGCGGGCACCCGGCAGCATGCGCCTTTGAATCGCGCGGCTGCGCCTTGGCTCTACAGATATTTCGCAATCAGCTTGAAGTCCTTCAGCGCTGCCTGGCCTTTCGAGCCGTGTGCCTTGAACGACCGTTCCAGGCTGTGGCTGATATGGTCATGGATCAACGCCTTCTTCGCGCTTTCGATGGCGCTCTCGACCGCCTGCAATTGCTGGGCGATCTGAGCGCAAGGCCGGTTGTTTTCGACCATTTCGATGATGGTTTCGAGATGACCATTGGCGCGCTTGAGACGGCGCGCAATAGCCGAGTGCGGATGATCCGGCATCTGAGTCTCCTGCAAGGCAAGATACCAGCGATCCTCCGGGGAGGATAGGGCCGGCCGATGCTCCTTGAAATGACACCCGATCGGCCAATTGCGGCGTGCGGCCACCGGTTCGTCGACCTCACGGGGTTGACATCGGATAGGTGGGTACCCTATTTTTTCTGCATGACACATACGGTCAGAGAAAAGAAAAAGCTCATCGCGCGGGTTAGTCGCATTCGGGGGCAGGTCGAGGCGATCGAGCGAGCCTTGGCGGAAGAAGCGGGATGCGACCGCATCATGCATATGATCGCCGGTATTCGCGGGAGCGTCGCAGGCCTGATGGCCGAGGTGGTCGAGGACCACATCCGCACCCATCTGGTTGACCCACAGAAGAATCCCGGCGCGCTCGACAGCGAGGCCGCGGATCAACTCATCGAAGTCGTCCATAGCTATTTGAAGTGAGGCATCTCATGCCGGAAGCCAGTTCCCTGTTTCAATTCGCGTCGCACGATCATGTCTTTCTGGGCGCCGATCATGAGCGCGCCGAACGCCGGACCTGGGCGGTTATCATCCTTTGCAGCGCCATGATGATTGTCGAAATCGTCGGCGGCGCCATGTTCAGCTCGCTCGCCCTGATCGCCGATGGATTGCATATGTCGACGCATGCCGGCGCCTTGCTTCTGGCTGCTCTGGCCTACACGTTTGCCCGCCGTTATGCCTATGACCGTAGTTTCACTTTCGGCACGGGCAAGTTCGGCGATCTGGCAGGCTACAGCAGCGCTATCGTGCTCGCGATGATCGCCATCCTGATCGGCTATGAGGCCATCGATCGCTTCCTGAACCCGCTTCCGATCCACTTCCGTGAGGCCATCCCGATCGCTGTCATTGGGCTTGCGGTCAACGTCGCGAGCGCCTGGCTGTTGTCCGGTGGGCATGATCACAGCCATGGTCATGGCCACAGCCATGGTCACGGTAATACCCATGATCACGATGAAGGACCGCGCCGCATTGAGTTGGGCGGAAGCGCCTACCAAATTGAAGTCTTTGAAGACAATGTGCCGCCGCGCTTTCGGATAAGACCAGATACGGGTGTCCTGCCGAATGCCTCTGCGTTGACGATCGAGACCCTCAGGCCGGACGGCCAGCGCCAGCTCTTTTCCTTCGAGAATAAGGGCGAGTTCCTCGAGTCACGCGAGGAAATTCCCGAACCTCATGCTTTTGTGGCCAAGGTCCGCCTCGCGCACGATGCCCAGCAACATGAGGGTGGGCTGGAATTCGAGGAGCACGATCACGGGGCTAACCATGGTGCGCACCACCGCGACAACAACATGCGCGCCGCGGTCGTTCATGTCATGGCGGATGCGGCCGTTTCCGTTCTGGTTATCGTTGGACTTCTGCTGGCCCGTGCCTTCGGTTGGCTTTGGATGGATCCGCTCGCCGGTTTGATCGGCGCACTTGTCATCGCCAATTGGTCGGTCGGGTTGCTGCGAGATACTGGTGGTATCCTGCTCGATCGCACCCCCGATGCGCGCATGATCGAGAAGGTGCGCTCGGTCGTGGAAAGCGAAGGCGACCGGGTCACCGATCTGCACCTCTGGCGCCTTGGGCCGGGGCATCTCGGCGCCATCGTTTCGGTCGCAACCACAACAGCGCGCGACTCGGCGCATTACCGGCAAAGGCTGGCCAGGCTGGCTGATTTGTCGCATGTCACAGTGGAGGTCCAGCGTCCGCAATCGTCAACTTCGCGATTGTAGAATTGGCCCTGATGGGTAGAGCGTGATCCGAGCAATCATCAGAGGGGGCCGACGTTGGACAGCAATTGGAGCATTTCGCCTGGCGGAGCTCAGCTTGCACTACGCATTCAGTCTTCACCGGAAGCGCAAGATCTCTCATAACAGTCTTCGAGCCGTCTTGTCTGGGACGCGCTGGCTGCAAAGGCTCGCAACCATGGTCGCTTTCGGCCATCGGCGAAAGCCATCGAAAAACCAGATGTGACGATTATTGAGCACGTCGTTGTGTGGTGTTGACCTTCACACGATCCAAAGGCGTGTTATCTGACGATCCTCCCCCGGGGATAGCTCATCGTGCTTGACACCTCTACGCGTTAGGCCTATGTGCGCGAACGTGGTTCCCGCCTCGGCGGGGCCGCATCTCAATCTGAAGAAAGAGCCATGGGCAGTACTCGCAATGGCAGCGCTACTCCGGTGCATCGGACCGGACCCGCGCTGCCGCAAGACATAGCTATCGCGACGGCCATGGCCGTGAGGATCGGCGACCGTAGATAGGCGGTCGCGTTTGCTCACCGGCCTGCCGCGCGAAGCGGAAGTGGAGGTGAGCGATGTTAAAGACACTCGCACGATTTCGATTTGCTGGGTCCTGGCGCCATGCGCCCGGATTGCCGCCGAACCACACGTCTCGCCGGACGATCCAATCTGCCCGTTGGCTTAAGCGGCGCGGACCCTAGCGTGATCAGGGCCGCCATCGGGGAGGCGCGACGCTGGGCGGCGATTGCGCTGTTTCGGCTGGCCAGCCAAGGCTTGCGCTGCGCGCGGATGCTTCACGGGCGGGGCAGGATTTCACACGGCAGTCTCCTACTTCTTCTATCAGGGACACGGCTGCTGGAGCGGCTCGGAGCCTGGTTGGCCGTGGGCCACCGGCGAAAGCACAACTAAGTTGAGCGGGATATTCGACGTGATCGCATCGATTGATCAGGCCATCATCAATCTTGGCGCAGCAACCCTGATGGGAGCGTGCATTGGCTTCGAACGCCAGTGGCGTCACCGGATGGCCGGTCTGCGCACCAACACGCTGGTCGCAATCGGCGCAGCGAGTTTTGTCGTTTTCGAGAGCTTATTCCCTGACGACGGCAGCCCCACGCGGGTGGCGGCGCAGGTCGTCTCCGGCATCGGCTTTCTCGGCGCGGGAATCATTTTCCGCGAAGGACTTCAGGTCAGCGGGCTCAACACCGCAGCGACATTGTGGTGCTCGGCGGCTGTTGGTTTGCTGGCGGGAAGCGGCCATCCGCTCCATGCGGCCGTTGCCACAGGCTTTGTCATTCTGGTCAATCTGGCCTTACGGCCGCTGGTGCGCTTCATCAACCGGCAGCCGATCTCTCAAGTTGAGACGGAGCTCCAATATCTCGTTCGCGTTGTCTGCGGTGGTTCAGAAGAGGCGCATGTTCGCGCTCTGCTCCTGCACGGCACCAACAACGGCCAGCTCAGTCTACGGCGGCTGGACAGCACGGATCTTGAGCAAAGTGGGCGAGTCGAAGTCACCGCGCAGCTCACCGCGCAGTCGAACAGCGGTGCAATCCTGGAACAGATCGTGGGCCGGCTTAGCCTCGAACCGACCGTTTCGGCCGCAAGCTGGAGCGTCGGGCCTGTCCTGGAATAACGGTCGTTGAAATGTAACAGTGAGAGTGCAGACTGATGGTGCGTTTGGGGGCAACAATGAAGCTCAGGCGCTCGCGGCGGATCTGCTGGTGAAAGCGCCAGTATCGAAGGCCGTCTACGATTGGACCGGCTTCTACGTCGGCGGCCATTTCGGCTATGGCGGCGGCAGCCTGGGCGCTGACGCCAATCCGCTCCCCTTGCAGGGCGTGTTCTTTCCGCACAGTGCCACGGGACTGATCGGCGGTTATCAGATCGGCTACAATCGCGAGTTCGCCAACAATGTCGTGCTGGGGTCGAAGCCGACAGCACGTTCACGAGTCCGCCGGACCAAGCGGCGCTGGGACGGATGCCGCCTGCGGCCTTCAACACCACGCTCGACTATATCGGCACCGTGCGTGGCCGTATCGGCTACGCGTTTGGGCGCTGGATGCCCTATGTGACTGGCGGTTTAGCCTGGGGTCACACCCGCGCGCTGATCAACGACGGCAGCGGATCGATCATCGGACAATACCAACCGGGCTGGACCGCGGGGTTGGGTCTGGAATTTGCGGTCAGCGGCAATTGGACCGCCAAGCTCGATACGACTATGTCGACCTGGCAAGCCGGATGTACGATTTGAGCGGCTTGGCCTGCCGAGCGTCAACGTCGATCCTCGCATCCATTTCCTCAAGTTCGGCCTCAACTACCATTTCGGCGACCTGCCGCTGAAGCCGACCGACAAGACTTTGCTGCCGGAATCGGACGTCTGGAATGTCCACGCGCAGACGACATTCCTGCCTCAGGGCTATCTGCCAATTCGGGCACCTTCGGCGAGAAGATGTGGCAGGATCGCTGGGGACGCTAGGCCTGTCGCCTTAGCCCGGGTTTTCGAGACTGAACGCCTCGGATTGCTCGTCATAGGCAAACAGCTCGGCATAGCGGCCCCACGAGACGATCGTCTTCAGCGTCTCGTCCGCATCCTCCTCGGACATGTAATCCTCCAGCTCGTTCCGGAAGCGCGCGACCGGCGCAGTATGTGAGGGCCGGTCATCCAGCACACGCCTGATCAGGGCCATTACCGGGACATAGGTGAGGGCATGTTCGGCGAACAGCTTCTTGCGGGCGTCGGTTTCGAGATTGGCAAACCGCTGGCCGGCTTCGGTCAGCATCAGGTCGCCCTCGCTCAATTGGGCGAACCGCAGCAGTTGCAGGGATTCGCCGAGGTGAATTATCTCGCCCGCCTCAAGCTGCAAGCTGCTGGCCAGCACAGGTAGGTCGGCATGACCATTGTAGGGCGGCCCAGCCAGCGTCTCGATCAAGCCAGAAAGGACGTTCGATGAGACGTGATGCAGGACCATGCCAACGCCGGTGCCGGAGATGCCCTCGATCGAAGGAGGCCTGGGTTCGGGGCGCTGGGTCATGCGGGCATAGATGCTATCGACAAGTTGCCGGAACACCGGATCCAACCGATTGCGCGGGTGCGGCAGATCGACCTTGATTTCGGCGGCAACCCGTCCTGGGTTCGACGAGAACACGAGAATGCGGTCACACATCAAGACCGCCTCTTCGATATTGTGCGTCACCATCAGGATCGATTTGATCGGAAGCCGGCCCTCTATCCAGAGATCGAGCAAGTCGGTGCGGAGCGTCTCAGCGGTCAACACGTCGAGCGCGGAAAATGGCTCGTCCATCAAGAGCAGGTCGGGATGGACGACGAGCGCACGTGCGAAACCAACGCGTTGGCGCATGCCGCCCGATAGTTCCTTGGGGAAGGCGGATTCGAAGCCGTCGAGGCCGATCAGGTCGATTGCCGCAAGCGCCCGCTTGCGCCGTTCGGGGCTGTCGATGCCGAGCGCCTCCAGCCCCAGCTCGACGTTCTGCAGCACTGTGAGCCATGGAAACAGCGCAAAAGACTGGAACACCATCGCGACAGCGCTCGGCGGTCCCTTGATGGTCTCCCCACGGCATTCGGCTTCGCCCGATGTGGGCGCAATGAGCCCGGCGATAATGCGCAGCAGCGTCGACTTGCCTGATCCGGAGCGGCCGAGTAGGCCGACGATTTCGCCGGCATGAATTGTGAGATCGACGTTTTCCAGCACCAGAAGGTCTTCACCGCTTCCTTTAGGGAACGACCGGCAGACACTGCGGAGATCGATCAACTTTGTCTGATCAGCGGTATCGAGCATGAAGGGGTCCCTTTGGATCAGCCGAGACGTACGCGTCGCTCGCCAAAGGCATAGAGTGGGCGCCACAGTAGTCGATTGAACAATGTCACCATCACGCACATGACGGCGATGCCGAGCACGACTCGCGGGAAGTCGCCAGCCTCGGTCGCAGTCGCGATATAGGCGCCCAGGCCTTTGGCGGCCAGATGTGTATCGCCCCAGCTCGCAACTTCCGCGACGATCGACGCGTTCCAAGATCCGCCCGATGCAGTGATGGCCCCGGTGATGTAGTAGGGGAAGATGCCCGGCAGGATGACTTTGACCCACCAGCGCCATCCCTTGAGATGGAAGCTGCCCGCGGCTTCGCGCATGTCGGTCGGAAAGGCACTGGCTCCGGCTATCACGTTGAACAGGATGTACCACTGCGTCCCCAGGATCATCAGCGGGCTGAGCCAGATATTTGCATCGAGCCCATAGCGCACGATGACCACCACAAAGACTGGGAATGCGAGGTTGGCCGGGAATGCGGCAAGAAACTGCGCGAGCGGTTGCATTCGCTCGGCCAGCTTCGGGCGCAGTCCGATCCAGACCCCGACCGGCACCCAGATCAGGCTCGCGAGTGCAATCAGAACCACGACGCGCAACAGCGTGACGAAGCCGTCACTGACGGCAATGTAGAGGTCCGATGGCGCGAGATGCTCAGACAGATATTGATAGATTTTCCAGCTCATGAAGCCCGTGGCCGCAGCAACCACGGTAAACCAGAGTACATCAACCGCGCGCGAGGGTGGCCCCGACGGTTTTGCGTAGAACCGCATGCTGGTCGGCAAGCCAATCTGCATGTTTGAAAACGCACGGTTCAACGCTGCAAACGGATAGGTCAGTGCCCGCAATGCGCGCGTCCTTCGAAACAGGTCGAGCATCCAGGAGGTCGGCGCGCTGCCGGATGCCGTCTGTTCGAAGCGGAATTTGTCAGCCCACGCCACGATCGGCCGAAACAGGCACTGGTCGTAGATGATGATGACGACCAGCATTGTCACCAGCGCGTAGACGATTGCGGCGAGGTTGCGCTTTTCGATCGCAAGCGCGACATAGGAGCCGACTCCGGGCAGTGTCACGGTGGTGTTGCCGACCGTAATCGCCTCCGACGCCACCACGAAGAACCAGCCGCCCGACATCGACATCATCGCGTTCCAGATCAGGCCCGGCATCGCAAACGGCACCTCCAGTCGCCAGAAGCGCTGCCAGCCCGAGAGGTGGAAGCTCTGGGTCGCCTCCTCCAGATCCTTCGGTACGTTGCGGATGGACTGGTACATGCTGAAGGTCATATTCCAGGCCTGGCTCGTGAAGATCGCGAACACGCATGCGAGCTCCGCGCCCAGGACCCGTCCGGGAAACAGGTTGAGGAAGAACACGACGGTGAAGGTCAGGAAGCCCAGGATCGGCACCGATTGCAGAATGTCGAGGAGAGGGATCAGCACCATCTCCGCGCGCCGGCTCTTTGCGGCAAGCGCCGAGTACACGAAGGTGAATATCGTCGAGCAGACGATCGCGAGCAGCATCCGCATCGTCGTCCGCAAGGCGTAGACAGGTAAATTGACCGGATCGAGCGACACCGGGGTCACGTCGAGCGCAGACAGGGGCAGCGCGGTCTGTTCGCCGCCATAGACGATCAGCACCATGGCGCCGATCACGAGAACCAGTGCCACCAAATCCCATATGTTGGGCCGCGGCGCTCGTGTCAGCACGGTGATGCGAAGGTCCTGTAGATTCATCGGTCGGCTCCGCGGCAGCAATACCTAGTATTGGGTGTGGACACGCACACCGAACACCGAGGCTGGACCTCGGTCACGATTGTAAGCGGGATTGATGATCAGCTGATAGTCGAGCGTGATCCTCGATGCAAACCAGGGAAAGCTATAGTAGGTCTCCAAGATCCCTTCGCTCCCGGGATGCGGCAGTTGCCCGTCGCCGACCAGGATGCCCAGCCCGCCTGCATTGAGAAAGGCCTGGTGCACATTTGAGATGCCATTGACGACTCCGGCAATGCCGAAGACATCGTCATCCCGTTGCCAAAGCTTGCCGGAGACCGAGAGCCCGGCCGCGACGGTCCGGTCGATATCAGTGAACTCGTAAGGCTCCTTGTGGCCATCCGCGTATCCGGCGCGAGCAAAGAAGCCAACATTCTCGATCAGCTGCTGCTCGAGATTAATGCTGATGCCGCCGCGGCTCTGATAGCGTCGTACCGCGGTGATATCGGCCGGTCCACCGGTTATGGCAGCGAGATCGATCGCATCCTGGAAGCTGCCCATACCGCCACGCGTCAGGAATCCGGTCAGGGCCACTTTGCCCGGCTGGCCGAAGATTGCATACCGGCGCTCGATTTCGCCGATCCACTGGAATTGACTAAAGCGGGAATCGAGCGAGGTCGTATTCGGCGCGATCGAGAGATCGAACACGCCACCGCGGATGGTCCAGGGTCCGGTATACCATTCGATGGCACCGCCGACCGAATAGCCCCAGGCGTCGGCTGCATAGTCGAATGTGCCGGTGTCGACCAGCGACCAATTCATGAAATCGCCGCGCGGATCGTGGGCGTAGCGGTTGGTGTCAAAGATATCCGGAACGCCGATTTTGCCGACTGTAATCACCAACCGGTCCGCGGTCTGCTTTCCGGAGAACTGGTTGAAACCCGCGCTGACGTCTTGAACCTCGCCGCCAAGGTCGATTGTTTGCCGGAAAAACGCCCGGTGCAGGCGCGTATAGGGATAGCTCGCGCCGACCTTGTAGGCCTCGCCGCTCGGAAAGCCCGCAACTCCGACCGAACCGCTCAAGCCGAAGCCCTGGTCGATTTCCGGATTGAGCCAGACTTCTGCGCCTTGCCACAGCCGAACGCCGGCGTACAGCGTCACGTCGGTGGTCTCGCGGCCCTGGCTCGGATTGAGACTGTTGGTACCAAGATAGGGACTTCGGAACGCGGGAGTGGCCTGGTTGAGAAAGGTCGCCTGCGCGTGGAAGGCGAAGCGGTCAGTTTCGAGTGCAGAGGGGCCTTTCGTGAATAGTTCTCCCGCGGGGTTTGTAGCGTCGAGGCGATAGTTCAGTCCGAACCGGACGCTCTGCATCGCCAGGGTCGAATGGAACGTATCAGCCGATGTCGCAAAGAATGCACTCTGGCGGCCAAAGCCGGTTTCGAGGAATTCGGCCTTGCCCGTCCAATTCCCGGCGATCGGAATCTCAACGCCGATGCCTGCGACCCAGCCGAGACGCCACAGCCGCACCATATCGATGGTGCCCGCCGCCGCTATCCCTCCGGCTGCGGGAGCCGCGTCCTGGCTCCGGCTCAGCTGATCATACGTCCAGGCGAAGCCGCCCGTTCCGTAAACCAGAAGCTGATCAAACGCATAACCGACGCGAGCGCGCACGCTCCCATAGCTGATGACGGACTCGCCGTAAGTGACCTGACCGATTGCGGGCGAGGCGACAGTTTGGTTACCGGATACAGAAAACGGCACCACCACGTCCGAGTTGGGCAAGCTCACGTCCGCCTCGACGCCCAGCATCAGGCGTGACGGAGAGACATAGTTGTACCCACCTTGAAGGCCCGCGACGTAACTCCCAGTCCCGCCCATAAAGTCGAAATGGAGGGGGAGGTCGAACGCGCCGCCCAAAGTTGGCCCCGCTGGACCGAGTGGCGTTGAGGTCCAGCTGGAAGATCCACGGATCAGACCAACATGGGCGCCGACATACCACCCGGTCCAATCGTAGCCGTTGGCAAAGTAGGGCACCGGCGCCTTGATCGGCAGGTCTGCCGCGAACGTTTGGCTGCCCAGACTGAGCAGGATGCCAAGGCCTGCGAGCGCAGGCGGGCGACCGAGGGCGCAAGCATTCCGGATCGTTTTCCCCCGAAACATTCCGATCGTCCCTTGCCCCTTGCCATTTGGACGCGGAATGACCGCCCCGTCGCGGTTCGTCCGACGCGGTGGCCAAGCAAGCACCCCAAACCCGGCCACCTTCACGCCCAGCCGCCCGCAATTGCAAGCAGGTGTTCTCGCACCAGCTGTAGATGGCAGCAGCGAGTGACGCGCGTGCAACAACGGAAGAGAGCCGATCAGTCCCGCGAACGGCTCTCCGATGCGGTCCGGACGACCGTTCAGCCGGGCTGTTCTGGTCAACCTCGGCTGATACGACGGTTCGAAGAAGCTTTTGTGAAATTCCGCCGCGAGACGCGGCTGCTGCGTGACGCAGCGGTTCGGCGCACCGGTTCTCTCGAAGCTGCAACGACAAGCGAGGCGCTTTGTGCCTGCAATCGGAGACCCGACAGACCAGCCCCGGCCGCTTTGCATGCCGCGACCGAGGGTGTCTGTGTGCGGCCAATTGTCGTTCGCAGGCGCACTTTGCGGCGGGTCTGACGCAAGCCGCCGGGACCAAAACGGTCGAAATTTTGCGAGTTTCGCGAACATCGCTCACCTCCATTTCCGCCCGCGGGCGGCAGGGGTGAGCGAAATGCAGTCGCCTAAGCGCGACCGCCAACCCTCACGCGACACCACCTGTCGCGGTCAATCTCAGTATGTTGCGACAACGCTGGTCCGGTTCGGTTGATCGGAGCCGCGCTGCCATCGGGGGTACTGCCCATGGCTCTTTCTTCAGCTTGAGATGCGGCCAGCGAACGGTTGCTCGCAAGCCGCAGTCCTCCGCATAGGTCCGCAGCCAATCGGTGTCAAGCTTGTTGAATCATCCCCCATGGAGGATGGCGCGCAATCCTCCCGGGAGGATCGGAAGGAGAAGGGTCGAACGGGCCAAATCCGCGATTGTTGAGAAGTCGAATCGTGCCAAAGGGAGCATTCCGAGATGCCTAAGGCGCGGTTCACGAACAAATCGATCATGGCCCGGAGGCAATCGGCAGCGAACGTCGCCATGCGGCTAAGGGGGATTCAAGCAATCGCAAAATGGGTCTCAAGGCGAACTTCGCTCTGAGGGAGTGGATGTAGCCCACACGGACGAGTTCGCGCCTGTTGCGAGGGTATCGCAACTGCGTGATGCGCCGCAGTCCTGTACTTCGGTGTCAATTGAGCTTAGAATAATAAATACGAAGCGTGCTTTGCGGGAACTCCAATGAGACGCCTAAGCGTCGTTATGTTGATTTTGACCGCTGCGGCCGTGAACTGGTCGGAAAGCCAAGCTGCGGGATCGTTTCAGACCAGACCGGCCTTCCAAGGTGTGGTGACGGCCGGTGTGGCAACCCCGGCGCCATCGGTACCGAACGTCTCGGCGGGCGACCTCGTCGGTGGTTGTGGTCGAGGTCGCGTCCGTGATCCAAAAACCAATACTTGCCGCGGTCCAGCCGACATCAGATAAATAGGCGGCACGCTTGGCGGCGATCATGAGAAAATCGTTTCTGCTTACGCAAGTGTGCCTGGGCGTTCTTACTGCAGTTGGACTCTGGTGCGATCTGACGATCGCGCCAGCGCGTGCCGGCGGGGTTGATGTCGCACGTGCCGCCCTCTTGGCCAAGGCGGGCCAACAATGCGCGGCCGCGATCGGCCTGTTCGATGAAGCCTTGCGTCAAGGAGGATTCTCTGCCGGGGACGAAGGCCTACTGATCTACAGCCGCGGGGTCTGCTACGAAAATCTCGGCGTCAAGCAAAAAGCCCTATCCGATCTGAATTCGGCCGTCGCGCTGCTTCCAAATTTTGCCGACGCTTATGCCTACCGGGGCATCGTCTGGGGGGAACTTCGCGAGTTTGATCGCGCGATCGCCGATTTTGAGCAGGCGAAACGATTCAAGCCCAGCGATCCACTTCTATTTAATAACCTTGGTAATGCCTACGCCGCGAAAGAGCAGCCGGCTCAGGCGATCGCCAACTACACTCGGGCAATTGAGCTTCGCCGCGACTATGCCGAGGCATTCTACAACCGTGCGGCGGTCTACCTTGCCACTCACGATGACACGAAAGCTCTGGCTGATTATGACGAGGCTATTCGGCTTGAGCCATCGCTTAGCGACGCCTATAGCAATCGTGGGGTATTAAAGCTGAGCCGGGACGAAGTAGAGCCAGCGATATCGGATTTCGACGTCGCGATTCGCCTTAACCGGCGCGATGCCCAGGCCTGGTTGAATCGCGCCCATGCAAATCTGCTCGCCAATCGTCTATCGGACGCTACCGACGATTTCTCTCACGTCATAGAAATCGATCAGGGGAATGCCGCTGCCTATCTCGGCAGAGGACGAGTAGCGCTTTTTTCTGGCGAATCTGGAGGCGGCATCGAGGATTTCTTGACAGCGCATCGCTTGCTCCCTACGAGCGCTTTTACTGTACTGTGGCTTCACATTGCGCGTACCCACCGTGGTGAGGACGACGAAAGAGAATTTATCGAAAATTCCGAAAGAGTCGCGCAGGATGTGTGGCCTGGCATTTTGCTGCGCCTATTCGAAGGAAAAGCCTCCCCGGAAGATGTGCGGAGAGTGGCGAATGCAGGTCCTCCTCGGGACAAAAGCGGGCAAACTTGTGAAGTGGAATTTTACATCGGAGAGTATGCCGCCCACCACAGGCCGCCGCATGAGGCACGCGAACTGTTGTTAAACGCGGTAAATCAATGTCAGCCGCAGACTATGGGATTTGTGGCCGCGAAAGCTGAGCTTGGACTGTTGGGACAGTGACGCACAAAGCCTAAGCCTTTGAGTGCTTAATTTCGGCGATCACGACCGACTTATTGACGATACCGGGCAGTGTAACGTCCGACCGCGCGACAACTGATAGGGTGGGGCAAAATTCCGGTTTGTTCAACCACTGCGTTCCGGACAGCTCCTGGCAGCCACCGCGCCCGTCGTGTGCTTTCGGAACGAGCTTGAAGATTACATGTCCGAGGAGGATGCGGATCACACGCTGAAGACGATCGTGTCCTGGGGCCGTTATGCCGAACTCTTCGCTTTCGACGAGCAGTCGGACAATTTCAGCCTGGAGAACCCAGGCTAACCACCAAAGGGCTGGCCGCTTTAGCGTCCCCAGCGATCCTGCCAAATTTTTTCGCCGATCGTGCAACTAATGCGCGGCTCATTTTCGGCGATCGGAACCATCCGACGTTCGGGTGTCTTTCCCGCGACCTCGCGGATCAACTTGGCGCGGATCGCCTCCTTGAAGTTCTCGCGACCCTTAATCGGCACGACAAAGGAGCCCGGGCCGCCGATGACGCAGTCTTCGTAGTACCAATCGAGATTGTCGATATCCATCGTCGAATAGGATGGCTCCTTCACCATGACCGGCAGGCCGTTGATGACGATACCCTTCACCAAAGCCTCATCGCGAACGGGCGTGACCGGCGGGCCGTTGTTGTTCGGACCATCGCCCGAAATGTCGATAACGCGGCGCAGGCCTTGATAGGGATCTTCATCGAAGAGCGGCATCGCGAACAGGATGGCGCCCGAGATCGAGGTACGCGAACCTCGCCTGACGGGTGTCTGCATGATTTCGTTGGCGACCGCGTCGGCCGTCTCCGGCCCATCGATTACGCGCCAGGGAATGATGATCTTCTGGTCGCTGGATGCGGACCATTCGAAATAGGTCAGGGAAATCTTGGCGTTCGGACCCGTCCTCAGCGCCTGCAAGAACTCCTTGGAGGTGATAGCCTGGGCATATCCCTCGCGCTGAACGGCAAGTTCGTCCAGATCCATTGAATAAGAGACGTCGACAGCAACGACAAGTTCAACATCGACGGGGGTCGCGGTTTGCTTGTCCGCGACTTCGGGTCTTCGTCCCGGAGCGGCGGTACCCACGGCATCGCCGCCAGCCAGCATACCTGCAACAAGTATCGCTCCGAGCGAGACACCCCGTCGCATGATGGATCTCCGTGATGGACTTCCACATTTCGGAAGCGATGGTGACATGCAAACCGGGCACCGCAAAGGCGAATTAGATGTGGCTGATGTTCAAGTTAACGGGATCGTGGCGTTGATTTGGGTGCCGCTCTTGTCGGCCGTCCGCCCAGCTGCTCCGTACGGACCTCGTATGAAGCGGAAGTCGATGATAGTAAGGCGGACGGAGACCCAGGAGTGGCTCTTTTCCGACCGTAGTCTGGCGGCCACACCGTGAGGATTGTAAGGGGCCAGACTCGCGGTAAATAACACGGGCCGCATGGAAGCTAAGCATGAGCTTTGAGCGCGCGATCCGCTACCAGTGGGAAAGCCAGACTATTCCGCTTGGAATGGATGAGGCGGGAAGTGGTCCTGGCGTGGTGCTACTGCCCGCGCTCAGTTCGATTTCGACCCGCACCGAGATGCACTCGTTGCTGCATCGACTGGCATCGGACTTTCGCGTGACGACGGTTGACTGGCCCGGATTCGGCACCCTAGCGCGTCCCCGCGCGGATTGGTCACCCGAGGCGCTCTCGACGTTTCTCAACTGGTTCATGAGTGAGATTTCATCGGAAGCGCACATGATCGTAGCTGCGGGCCACGCCGCGACCTACGCTCTTCACTACGCCGCGTGCCGCTCGGAAGCGATCGATCGTCTCGTCCTAATTGCGCCAACCTGGCGGGGGCCTCTTCCGACCATGATCGGAGGCTATCGCCCCTGGTTCGCCCGCATTCGAGCGGCCATTAATCTGCCGCTTATTGGTCAGCTCCTCTATCGAGCCAACGTCAGCCGTTTTGTCGTGACGAGAATGGCGCGCGAGCACGTCTACAGTAAGCCAGACTGGCTCTCAGGCGACCGCCTATCCGCGAAACTGGCTGTTACCTGCAGCCCGGGCGCGCAGCACGCCTCGGTGCGGTTTGTCAGTGGCTACCTTGATCGGGTCGAGAGCCGGGATAGTTTTCTAAGTCTTGCGGCGAGGACGGACAAGCCGACGCTGGTGGTCTACGGAGATGAAACGCCAGCACGCTCTCGCGACGAAATCGAATCATTGGTCGGTCTGCCAAATGTTCGACTCGAGCGATTGCCGAAAGGGAAGCTTTCCATTCACGAGGAATTTCCCGATGAGGTGGCCTCCGTCATCAGACCATTTCTTTCCGAAGGAGCAGGTCTTAGCTGTCGCTAGTGCGAAAGACCGCGTCCGGCAATACGGCTGGGATCATTATCGGCAACTTCTTGGGATCATGGCTTCGATCTTAGTAAACGCGCCGCCAGCTGGGCGGCGCCGACGCTGTCGTCGCGCCAATCATATGAGGATCGGAGACCGGCCGGCCACACCTTTCGTTGTTCGATGGACCTTGGAGGGGTCGCAAGATTATCACGAGGTGCGTGCTGTCCCACTGTTTGGCGCTCGCGATCGTTTTCATGGGGAGGGGCGATAGATCTGGCCCGCTCCAAGGCCAAGCCACAGGGCCACGCAGGTCGGGATCCGGGTGAGATCGGATCGGTAGATCGGGAAGCGACTATTGGAATCCACCTCGCGGGCGATTCATACAAGGCTGCGCTGACGCTATGGCATCATCGCGATCGCAGCGGCGACGCCGGCTGCACCCAAAGCCATAGAGATCGCCATGCCTGAAAGGAGCAAACGCCGATCGCGGGCAGGGTCAACGGTCTGCGGCTCGTCTCGAGACCACCAGCGAACAGCGAGAACCCCAAATCCCCATAACGAGCGCAGGTCGCAATCAGCCGGTGCGGCCCGTCGACCTGCGGTAGAATTGTCTGGCTAAAGGCGCCAATAGACCCCGCGATAGGAAAAGCTCGACGACAAAAATCCGAATCCCCCGTTAGCTAACCGCCGTTGATCGCCTGGTCGATCGTCGGGGACGGGTCGACCGGCTCGCCTACTGACCACATGCGTTCGTTCTAGCTTTCCGCGAGCGGCTTGTCCGATGTACCGATCAGGTCTCGCCTTTGGCCCGGGCCTCGGCCGACCGGGCGGCAAGAACCTTCGTGATATGCGGCTGGTGAGGTCGGTATCTTCGAAATGGCACGCCCACTTTTCTGCGATCTTGAGACGTGCAAAGCGATTTTGATGCGAGCGTGAGGTCTCTTCCTCAGACGTCCCCTCAGCAAATGAGTGAGAGTCTGAGTGGAAGACGCCGTTTTTTGAGGGGTAGTCGATGTCGGCGCGAAGCCTTAACATTAGTCGAGTAGGTCGCTGATTTCATTGAGGTTTGTGCATAGTCAAACACCGATATGTTGGCATCTTGCGACCTGGTTGCGCCAAAATGAGGCAGATTTCTGAGGCGTAGACCGAAGGATTGCACGAGTGCCGCCGCGGTTCATTGCGAGCAACACTTGGCGAACCCCACGTGGATTTCTGGATCAGTCGGATTCCTACGTCATGACCGAGGTTGAGGACGAGTGCGACGACGAGGGAGCGCAATGTGAGGACGAGGGCGCCGAGCACGACGGCCGCGAGCCAGACACTGACAACGAGCCGTCCCTTGGCAGCCTCATGGGCTGGGGTGGCGATCCCGACAATCAAGAACGGTGGGCCGGAGGCTCCCGCGACGATCGGGAGGAGGAGCACGACGGCAGGGAGCCTGATGAAATCCGGCATATCATTCTGCGCTTGATGACGCAGATTGTTACGGACTTCCTTCGCCGAACCCGAGCAGCCGGCCAAGCCGGCGTCCGTCGTGGTGCTAGTCGGGGGCAACGAGCGCGCCTGATCCGGCTTTTGATCCTGCGGCTCGCACCAAATGAAGCGCCGAACCCACCGCAAGCGCGACCGGCAGCGGTACATGACGCCACCGCCGACGGCTGAAGCGATAAGTCGCATCACGGCCCGCCAGCGTGAACCGGCGGGCCAGCATTCCGGTCAAATACGCGGCTAACCGGCCGGCAACATCCGGCGACTTGGCCCACAGGTCAGAGGGGTTGACTTGTCCTTATCATTTGCCGGGCGCACTCTCTGCCAAATTCAACCTGACGTTCTGAGCAATGGAGATTTCGACAGGGGGTAGCCATGTGGAAACGAGTTATATTTGTCGCTCTGATTTATCTTGTCGTTGGATCGCAGCCATCAAAAGCGGGCTTGGATGTTAAACTCCCAATCGACAAAGTCACGGAAGGCATAGTGGATTTCGTTAAATGGTTACTTACTCAGTCGCGTACTGACAGCGTTGGCACGTTGGTAAAGGATCTAGGGTCGCTATCAGGCAAGGAGTCGACGCTTGCCGACGACATAGCGAAGTTGGCCCGTAATCGCAAAGGCATGGGTGGCGCTCCTGCGACCAAAATGCTCAACAACAGACTCGCAGAGATATATTCTAAATATCTTGTCGTTCAGCAGCATTTCAAAGATCTCGACCCCCAGTGGGCTGGGCCGCACGCTGGGCTTGTTGGTGATATCGGCGCTTTCGCGCACGATGGATTTCTGTGGTATTGCCCGGTTTCTGAGGGATGCGAGGATGGCGGCGGCGGTCAACAAACGATCGATCTGTCAGATGACGGTATCGCATTGGCGAATCAATTGCGTAGCGATGCAGCGAAGATGAACGATCTGATAAATAAATCGCAGATCGCGCAGCAGGCGTCTTCAGGGAAATAGGAGACGAGTTGGACACACGTCAGACCTGTGGATGGGCGAGGCCGAATTAAAGCGCGCGGCTTCGGTCTCGAGTTCTCGGCCCGCCGGTTTACGCTGGCGGGCCTTCGTTCTCAGTTCGTGGAACGCACTGTTGCGGCGCAGCAAGATTGACCTGTGTCAGATTGCCATGCCGCGAAGGCGCAATCTTACAAGGCATGGCCCATCTCGTTTTCAAATGTCCCGATACATCGTTTAACGTCCAGCATTGGATCGAGGACGACGAGGACGATGCACCTGGCAACAGATATGAAAGCGTGGCCTGCCCGGCCTGCACGAGGGTGCACTTCATCAATCGAAAGACCGGGAAGCTGCTGGGTGAAAAGTAACGCGGTCAGCCTGACAAGAGGCTCTCACCTGGCGACCGCTAGAATCAGACTGAGAGTTCTGAATGAGATCAGCGAACGCGAGCAGATTGACAGGGTTTATCAATCAAGGTGTACACCGTGCACCTCTAACAGCATTTTGGCAGACTCGAGCTGACGTAGCAGCACGCGAGACTGATAGTAGCGCAACGAATAACCGCTCAAAACGCCGGCCGTAAACACGCCGACGACGACAACTTGTGCGAAATCTTCGGCCATCGCGACCCTCCAAGCAACGATCCGGAGTGTGTTAACAAGGCCGCCTGACGTAGGCCTTACGTCGCGCTGCTCGCACTATTCGTAAGGCGACGACCGGAAATCGCCCCGTCGCGAGCGCAAAATTCCACAGCGAGCAGCTCGACGTCACAAGCGTGGTCACTGTTGACACTTGGGATTGGGATCATTGAGTGCGGGCGTTTTTCGGATGCTGGGGGCGGCGCGCGCCAGCCTTTCGCCATTCTTCGAATTGCGAATTAATGCGCAATGTGCTTTGGGGGCTGTCGTGACCGCGAAGGGTGTCTGACGAGGCCCACATGCGTTTTCCGTTGCCAGCCGCTGCGGCTGCTTTTATTGCCTTCTCCACCGCTGTCAATTGCCAAACCCCAGCAAACGAGTCGCTGGGCCTATCGGAGATGATTAATGCGAGTTCCTTCGTTGACCTGCTGGCCCTTATGTCAGGGGAATGCAAAACGCTGAAGATTGCCGGACAGGACTTTGGCTGCAGGACGATCGCCTACGCGCA
>NZ_JARXWB010000008.1 GCF_029892425.1 Bradyrhizobium sp. BR13661
CTGGTTGCGCACACGCGCCAACATCTGTGCGCCCTGCTGCTCGGGACTTTTGATAGGCACAAAGTTCTTGCGCAGTTTCGGCCGGCTTGCCGCCTCGCAAATTGCCTCGGCGTCCGCAGCGTCCGATTTTCCGCGCTGCACATACGGTTTGACATATTGCGGCGGGATCATCGCCACCTCGTGCCCAAGCGATTGAAGCTCCCGCGCCCAATAGTGCGATGCCCCGCACGCCTCTAGCGCGACAAGCGCAGGCGGCAAGCGACTGAAGAACTCCAAAACCTGCCCGCGCCTCAACTTACGCCGTAAAACCGGCTGCTCCGTTTCGTCAACGCCATGCAGCTGAAATACACTCTTCGACGTATCCAGACCGATGCGAACAATCGTTTCCACAGGCGGCTCCTTCGTTTGAGGTCAGCGACGACCTCATCTTGCCACGCAGTGTGGCGGAAGGGGGCCGTCCACCCCAACACGAGAGCCCGGTGCGGCCCTAGCCGCACGCGCACACCTATTAAAAGACCTGAGCGAACGTGATGCTGGCAATCCTGCGAGCACAGACTGGCATTTCACAGTGGTCTCAGAACGCGGGAAAACCTCGTCCTCTGCCGACGGGGAATCCCAGCCTTGGCGAGCAGCCGGAACAAACGATGGGCCACAGGATTCGTCGTATTCGGAGTCTATTGCAATGCTGATGATCTGTGAACGAAGGCCGACAACACGGACGCTGCGGGGATGGGCGATCCACGTTCTCCAGGAAGTAGGCGCCATCCGCGAGTGCGAGGAGCACGGTTGGATGCAGGATCGCGCCGATCCGCATGCGCGAGAGCGAGCCTTCGATATCGCTCGTCGAGACCCGCCAGCAGAGGTATCCCCTCAGGCGGCGGAAGCCGCGGTTCGCGACGTGCTGGACTCGATTGGCGATACCTGTCCGGAGTGCTCCCCTGACGAGGAGAACCGGCGCTAAGCATCGAGGCCGACCCGTCTCCGACCTTGGGGGCCTAAGCCGACTTTCGCTGCGACCTTGCGGCGGGCTTTTTAGCCGCCCCCTCCTTCGCCGCTTTTTTGCCGGTGATCGGCATCAGCATTTCCTTCTGCCCAGCGGCCGCCTTGCGCGGCTTCTTGGCCGTCTTCCTCGGCGCCTCTGTCGGGCCCGCCGCGTCTCGTCCGAGGCTCTTGCGCAGCGCATCCATCAGATCCACCACGTTCTCACCACGAGGACGCGCCTTCGCGGTGATGGGTTTGCCCGCGCGCTTCTGATTGATGAGATCGATGAGGGCGGTTTCGTACTGGTCTTCGAACTTGTCGGGCTCGAAATGGCCCGCCTTTTGATTGACGATGTGTTTGGCGAGATCAAGCATGTCCTTGGTCACTTTGACATCCTGGATCTCATCGAAATACTCGTCCGCGGAACGCACTTCGTAAGGATAGCGCAACAGCGTTCCCATCAAGCCCTTGTCCAGCGGCTCCAGCGCGATGATGTGCTCGCGATTGGTCAGCACGACACGTCCGATGGCGACCTTGTTCATGTCGCGGATGGTTTCGCGGATGACTGCGAAGGCGTCGTGCCCAACCTTGCCATCCGGGCACAGATAGTAGGGGCGGATCAGATATCGCGGGTCGATCTCACTCCGGTCGACGAACTCGTCGATTTCGATCGTTCGCGTTGATTCCAGCGCGACGTTCTCAAGCTCTTCCTTCGTCACCTCGATGAAGGTGTCCGTGTCGACCTTGTAGCCTTTGACGATGTCCTCGTTGTCGACCTCCTCGCCGGTATCGGCATCCACCTTGGCGTACTTGATGCGGTGGCCGGTCTTCCGGTTGAGTTGGTTGAACGAGACCTTTTCGGATTCCGACGTGGCCGGATAGAGCGCAACCGGACAGGTGACGAGGGAAAGACGTAGGAAGCCTTTCCAGTTGGCACGGGGGGCCATCGCGGGGGAACTCCATTACTGATGCCGGATTCAAGACGATCCACCAGCCTTGGTTCCGACATCACATCCTTCCCGCCAGGATGATTTTTTCTCAGGGCGAGCCGGAGCGGACTCGACATTTGTTCTTGTTATGTTCTAATTCTGACATGACCGACCGACCCGCGAGCTGGCGCATGCCGACCCCGAAGCAGATGGAAAAGCTGGCCGCCGAGGCCGTCCGCAGGCCGACACCTTCCGCTGCGGCTCCGGATGCACCGCTTCCGGCCGAATACTGGGACTCGGTGCTCAAAGATCCTCGCGCCGGCGCGCCAGCAGCCGAGATCCGGCAACAACGTCTTTCCGACGTTCAGCGCCACGTCCTCCGCGTGACCTGCCGCCGCTGCGAGCGAATAGTCGAAATCCAGACGGCCGACGCAGTCCGATTGTATGGCCGCAACGCAGTCTGGAAGGACGTGGCGCAGCGGTTGCTCGACAACACCTGCCAGCAGCGCACCGGCAGGCATGAAGAAGACGGGTGCTGGCCAGCGTTCGAGACGCCGTAGTCGCTCAGGATTTGCCGATCCGATCTCTTTGCGCCTGGATGTCCGGATGGCCCCGAAGTATCACCCTACGCCCCTGTCGGGCGGCGATCGCAAGGCTCTGGCAAAAGAGCTCGGCAAGGCGCGCGCAATGGCTGGCATCCTGGCGACCCAATCGGCGGAGATGCGGGCCAAAGGCGAGGCAATGATCCAGCAAGCCGATAGACTGCTTTGCGAAAGCTGGAACGAGCGGATGTGGAGTGACGGCGAACCGATCGATCCGTCACCTACCATTGATCAGGCTGTGAACGGAGGCTTCCCCTGGCTGGAGATCAGGTGCGCGCGCTGCAAGACGCCGAGCGACGTAGACCTCGCCGCGATGAAGCACCCGCCGACCACCTTCGTGCACGATCTCGCCAGCCGGCTGCGCTGCCGTAAATGCGCCAAGGCGGGCCGGCGTCCATCCGCGACTCTGCTACAGTTGACGTGGCAGCCGCGCCATCCTCGAACCGAATTCTGACCGATGTGCAATCTTTATTCGATCACGACCAACCAAGCCGCGATCAGCGCGCTGTTCCGCGTCGTGAACCGATACGTTGGAAATCTGGCGCCGATGCCGGGCGTGTTTCCCGACTACAACGCACCGATCGTGCGCAACGGAGCCGAGGGCCGCGAGCTCGCTACGGCGCGATGGGGGATGCCATCGTCATCAAAGGCGCAGATGGACGCCACGAAGAAACGGGCCGAGAAGCTGCAGGCTAAAGGCAAGACGGTCGATTTCAAGGAATTGCTGCGGATGGAGCCGGACAGCGGCACGACAAACATCCGCAACGTGAAGAGCAAACATTGGGCCCGTTGGCTCGGCCCCGAGCATCGCTGCATAGTGCCGTTCAATTCCTTCAGCGAGTTCAACAAGGCCGAGGGCGGTGATATCTGGTTCGCGCTCGATGAGACCCGTCCCCTCGCCTGCTTCGCCGGCATCTGGACCAACTGGACGTCCGTCCGGAAGGTCAAAGAAGGTGAGACGACCAACGACCTCTTCGCGTTCCTCACGACGGAGCCGAGCGCAGAGGTCGGCGCCATCCATCCCAAGGCGATGCCTGTCATCCTGACAACGCCGGAGGAAGTCGAGACCTGGATGACGGCCCCTTCAGAAGAGGCTTTGAACCTGCAGCGGCCGCTTCCGGACGGATCGCTCAGGATCGTCGCCCGCGGCGTCAAGGAAGACCAAGCCGGGCAGACAACGTGACCGCCGAGGACGACGACCAGGCAGAGCCCTCGCCCCGCCAACGCAAGATCATCCACGTCGACATGGACGCCTTCTATGCGTCCGTCGAGCAGCGGGACAATCCGGATCTTCGCGGCAAGCCGATCGCCGTCGGCGGCTCCCGGGAGCGCGGCGTCGTGGCGGCCGCCAGCTACGAAGCGCGCAAGTTCGGCGTCAGGTCGGCCATGCCATCGGTCACCGCGAAACGGCAGTGCCCAGACCTGATCTTCGTGAAGCCGCGCTTCGAGGTGTACAAGGAAATCTCGCGACATATCCGAACGATTTTCGCGGAACATACGGAAATCATCGAGCCGCTGTCTCTCGATGAGGCCTACCTGGATGTCACTGAGAACATCCAGGGCATCCCAGTCGCAACAGAGATCGCGACGATGATCAGGGCGAAAATCCTGAGCGAGACCGCTTTGACCGCTTCCGCCGGCGTCTCCTACAACAAATTCCTGGCGAAACTCGCGTCCGACCACCGCAAGCCGAATGGCCAGTTCGTCGTCACCCCGAGGATGGGTCCGTCATTCGTTCAAGATCTTCCCGTCGGCAAATTCCATGGTATCGGGCCGGCGACGAGCGCCAAGATGAATGGCCTCGGCATCTTTACAGGCATGGACATGCGCAATCAGACGCTCGAGTTCATGACCGCCAATTTCGGCAAGGCCGGCACCTACTATTACTGGATTTCGCGAGGCATTGACGATCGCCCCGTCCGCGCTAACCGCATTCGCAAGTCGGTCGGCGCCGAGACGACCTTTTTCCCAGGATCTCGCAGACTACGATGCGCTGGCAGAGGGGCTGCAGCCGCTGATCGACAAGGTCTGGCGTCACTGCGAGAGCACGGGCTCGCGGGGCCGGACGGCGACACTCAAGGTGAAGTTTTCCGATTTCGAGTTGATCACCCGCAGCAAGTCTGTAGGTATCATTGACGGGCCGGACGATCTCTCTGGCCTGGCTCTTGAATTACTCAAGCAGCTGATGCCACCCAAGAAAGCGATACGACTGATCGGAGTCTCCGTTTCAGGATTTGCCGATCTGGAGCCTGAAAACGAAGATCAGTTGCCGCTTATGTTGGACTGATTTTAGCAGCGTAGCTACCACGTTCAAAGTCCCTATGGAGTAACACCTTGTTTCTCGAAGTGGCGTTTGATGGATCGAGACAATGATTTATGACCTTTTCAGTCTGGGGTGGCATAGTTTCCAGCAACTGTGTTTGACCATCACGCGAGAAACTCTCGGTCAGACAGTTGAAGCGTTTCTCGACTCCTCGGACGCGGGAAAGGACGGCGCCTTTACAGGCACATGGCAGCCTGCAAAACGGGAGGCGTTGAGCGGGCGTTTCGTCATCCAGTGCAAATTCACTAGTAAGAGGGATAAGACACTCACGCCATCTGACGTCGCTGATGATGTGGAGAAGGCGCGCAAGCTCGTCCAGAGCGGTCGATGCGACAGCTATGTGCTTATGACCAATGCGGGTCTTTCGGGGGTAGGCAAGGAGGAGATTGAAACGCTCTTCAAGGAGGCAGGCGTCAAGACTTTCCTGTGTTTCGGTTCCACATGGATCTGCCAGCAAATCAATGAGCACAAACGGCTACGAATGCTGGTGCCTCGGATCTACGGCCTGGGTGATCTCAGTCAAATTATCGATGAGCGGGTATACGATCAGGCAAAAGCTCTCCTCGCATCGCTTAGCGAAGATCTAGCGAAAGTCGTGCTGACGAGCGCGTATCGGAGAGCGGCGGAGGCGCTCGACCGGCACGGCTTCGTGTTACTCGTCGGCGAGCCGGCTGCAGGCAAAACGACGATCGCCTCGATGCTTTCCATCGGCGCACTAGATCAGTGGGCAGCATCGACACTGAAACTCGACACTCCGGAGAAGGTGGTCGATCATTGGAACCCGCTGGACCCCTCCCAGTTTTTTTGGATTGATGATGCCTTTGGAGTAACGCAATACGAAGCCTTTCTGGTTCGTGGCTGGAACCACGCGCTCCCGATGGTTCGAACGATGCTAGGCAAGGGCGCGAAGATAGTGATGACGTCGCGCGACTATATTTACAACCGGGCGCGAAACGATCTTAAGGAGGGGGCTTTTCCGCTCCTGCGCGAAAGTCAGGTAGTGATAGATGTTCGTGATCTTACCTTGGAAGAGAAGGAGCAGATTCTCTACAACCACATGAAGCTCGGTAGACAAGAGCGGCCGTTCCGCACTGCTATCAAGCCTTATTTGCCACTAATCGCCGGACATTCGCGGTTCGTACCGGAAATGGCGCGCCGACTCGGCGATCCAGTGTTCACGCAGGGCTTAGAATTGAGCCGCCATGCACTTAACGCGTTCGTTGAGAAGCAGGAGCGATTTCTGCAGGAAGTGCTGCAGGGGCTCGATGAGGATAGCAAAGCCGCACTAGCCCTAATCTACATGAGGGACAATGCGCTGGAGAGCCCGGTCGCATTGGAAGAATCGGAACTAGAAGCAATCGAACGGCTGGGTAGCAGCCGGGGAGGATGTGTCGCTGCGCTTGAATCCCTGAAAGGGAGTCTCGTGCAGCATGTGATCGAAGATGGCAGTGCCATATGGCGATTCAAGCATCCGACCGTTGGCGACGCTTACGCAGGGCTGCTGATCAAGAGTCCCGAACTGCTGGGCATCTTTGTTCACGGCAGTTCGCTGGAGAAAATGTTGGGTCAGATTACGTGCGGAGATGTAGGGCTGGAGCGAGCCGTCGTAGTTCCTAAGGCGCTCTTTGACCTTGTGCTAAAGCGGTTGGATCAGACTTCAGATACTAGCCGCTACAAGACTCCTGCGCTGGCTGATTGGCATAGTCGGAGCCGTATAGATGATTTCCTTGCGTCGCGCTGCTCCAAAGACTTCCTGGTCCAGTATATTGCCGGACATCCTGATGTCGTCGTGCGGGTGTCAAGCCCAGGTCTCTTTCTAGATACGGTTTCGGAGGTTGGGTTAGCGGTTCGCCTCCACAAACTTGGATTGTTGCCTGAAGAACATCGCGCGGCATTTGTGACCAAAGTCGCTGCATATGCCATCGATGGTGATGACCTTTACGCCATTGAGAGCGCAAGGATTCAGAGTGTTTTCACTGAAGAAGAACTTGAGGATTTCTGGGGAAGAATCAGAAGCGAGCTTGTGCCTAATCTGGCAAACGTCCGGCGGAACTGGGAGTTCAACTGCAGCTCGAATGAACGCGCGGACGAATATCTCGAACCACTTCTGGGTTGGTTTTCCACCTTGAAGGAAAAATGTGCCGACGACTCAGAGCTAGTTGAAGTCATTGATCGAGAGATTTCGTTGGGAAGAGATTGGATTGCGGAGAGTCTTGCCGACGATCCGAGAAATGAACGACCTAAGCGCACATTCGGTGATGTCGAGGCGATGACCGACCTGCCGCTCACGGCACGAAGCATTTTCGACGATGTCGACGAATGATCCATGCCGATAACGGGCTGCGATTTGGCGGAGGAAATGCGATGCTAGGGCGCTGCACCTCCTTGGAAACATGCTTAGGGCCACTTGGCCCGGGAAGGTGCCGTCACGCACCTTAGGATTGCGCCGCGAGCCTCTCCGATATTTTGCGGAAGAACTCAACCTCTCCCATTTGTGGCAGGTCGTGCAAATTTCCGTGAATCAGCGCATTCCGCTTGGCTGCGAGGATGCGCAGAAAATCGCCTTCAGATGGTGTGACGTAGCCTTCTTGCGCCAATTGCTGCACGAGGCGACCAGGCGTTTGAGGCTTTACAAATGTGGTCGTCATGAGTCTCCGCGCGATGGCTTCAAAAGTCGCCCAGCCCAGCATGAAAGCGGCCGAGAGATGGTTGGTGTCTTGCAACAGTTTGATTTCGTCGAGGACGGATTGAATCTGTTCGCGAGACTGCACTTGAAGTTCGTCGGTGCGGCCAGCCGACGTTACCACAAAGACCCGAAGTTCCCAATCGGGGTGTTCTTTGATCAGGTTCGCAAGACCCTGCGCTTTCTTTTGATTCGAACTTTCCGAAGTCACGAGTTCGATGATTAGCTTCTTGCCCTTTCCGATGGCAATTGCGTCGGGGCGCAAATCTGCAAGAAATGGCGGCGCAACGGGGGCGGTCGGCCGCAAATAAACCTCATACCCTTCCGAACGAAGCTGGGGAATCAGACTTTGCATGAATTCCGCTTCCGTGATTTTGTCCGTCATCGCAACTCCTCGCGCGGCCGGTCCGAGAGACGCACATATAAGACGGGGCGCGGCCCGGTAACGGCGGCGACCACGGTCTCAGACGGATTTTCAACTTCAAATGGAACTCCCGGGTCGAATTTCTGAACGACAAGTCTCTCGACCTGCTGATCGTCGACGTAAATATGGGCTGAAAGAGCATCTAGAATTGGCTTTACGATGTTGTCGATGTCGCCCATCATTGGTTCATCAGGTAAATAATACAATGTCACACCGATCGGCTCTTGGCTGGCAAAGTGCGGCTGAGGCATCACCGCCGTGCTGGCGGCTTTGATGCGCTGTTTCCACTCGTTCTTGGATTCGGCTCGCTTCGCTTGAAGTGAGACGGCAGTTCCGTGAACTAGGAATTCGATCGGAAACGACAATTCCATAAGGCTGCGTGAGCGTTTGTCCTGGAGGAATATTATCAAGTTCTTGTACGCTCGTGAGCAAGCGGAATCTGTCGAAGTCGTTGCAACGCATTGCAGCATCTCTCTGCGGCGATCGGACAATTGTGCCGCGGCTCACGCGAATGGCGACTTCGGTTCGTATAATATCTCTTCGGCGTCGCCGTGATTGTACCAGAAGCCATTCGTTTCGAGATCGAAATCCATTTTTTTGGCGACGTGCGCGACCACTTCCATTCTGAGCGTATTGGCGCACTCGAGGGCGAGGTCCGCTTCATCTGGCGTCGCGTTTTCTCCCGCATGCACAATCGCATTTCGCTTGGGGACAATGACAGTAACGAACGTCTTCCAGAGCAGGGAGCCGTTGGCGAGTTTCAGCTCGTCGATCCCGATTTCATACATGCCAAGGACGAGCGGCAGCAGTTCGCGCTCGATCGCCTGTTTTCGGCGCTGGATGATCATGTTGATGAGAATTCTGGCCCAATTCTCGGAAAGGAAGGCGCCCTGCAGAAGTGGTTCAACGAGCATGTAGCGCGTAGTTAGCTCAATCGCCGTTACGGCACCCACGACACAGAAGCGGGGATATCCGCCCTGGCGAGCATAGCGGGCCTGCGCAATCACATCATCGAGTCGTTTGTCGATCGCGTCTCCGTATATGCCCAGGAAGTCGCGGATGGGCTGTTTGGACAGGTTCTTGATTGCATTGGCAATATCTTCCTGGCGACCAATCTCCTCCCAGTATTCTTCCTCGTACCAACTGTCCGGGTCTCTGCTCATGGCAAGCTCGCTGGCGTCTGCGACCAGTGAGAGTAGCACGAGAGGCCTGGGGCAATACGGTTGAAGACCAAAAACTAGCAGCAAGCCGCACATTGCAGCGCGCGTCGGAGCCTGGATCAGGTCGCCCCCCATCGCACGGAGTAACTCCGCAGGAAATCATAGTATGCGATGTCATGCGCGTAAAACGCATTACATTTGCGTTTATTAATAGTTCGTTATGAATTTATATGTCTAGCATATGTGATGCCGAAAGGGCCGAAGCTTAAAACGGCGACGATGTCGCTTCGACTTGAGCCGCAGACTAAAGCCGCAGCGAAATTGGCTGCGCGTGCGGAACGCCGAAGCGTCGCGAACTTCATCGAAGTTCTGATTATGCGGCACTGCCAGGAGCACGGCATCGAGATCCGTGCCTCAAAGTCATCAAGGAGAGAGATATGAGGAAGAAGGCTCCAAGGTCCGAGAGTGCGAAGAAGCCCAACGCAAGCAAAGGTGAGATCAGCTTCTACCGAGCAAACGAGAAACCTTATGGCGTGTTCAGCAACCTCTTTCGGTGCGAGGTTGAATTCGAAGGCCGCGTATACGCCACGGCGGAGCACGCCTACCAGGCGGGCAAGGCAGCCAAGCCTGCAGTTAGGGAGTGGATTCTACAGGCTCCGACGCCAGCATTGGCGGCGATGGCAGCACACGGGCTTTATACTTGGGACATTGTGCCCAATTGGGCCAGCATCAAGATTGACCGCATGCGCGCCGTGCTGCGCGCAAAGTTCTCACAACATGAAAACCTTCAACAGCTCTTGCTGGGTACGGGGTCGCGCCGTCTGGTCGAAGTGGGCACAACCAACAATGCGGTCAATCGATTCTGGGGGGAGGTCAACGGCAAGGGCGAGAACACGCTAGGCAAGCTGCTCATGGAATTGCGCGAAGAGCTTCGCAAGCAGAAGAAAGCGCCGATAAACGGACACGTTGCTCCGAAGGGTACCCGGCAGAAACGAAATTCCGCGACAGAGCTCGCGATAGCCTAGCGCTTGTAGCCGGCATAGGGTTCGACGTGGGCGACATCGAGACAGCGCTCGGACCGCGACATCAGCGCATTGCGAATGGTCGCGCCGCCGAAGGCGTGAAATGCGCCGCGAGCCCCTACGAATGCGCAGTTCAGGGCCGCTAGCCACTGTCCCATAACAAGTCCCGAATAGACGTCATCAACGCGGATCGTCCGGCGGGTGGCTCCAACATTCATGAGCGCGTGAATCAGGCCAGTTGTCACCATATCTCCGGCGCCACAGGTATCGACCAGTCTCGGCGCGGCGATTGAAGGGAGCGTCACGGTGCGAGCCCCGGTTTCCAAGGTCAGACCTTCGCCGCCATGGGTCGAAATGAAATATGGAGGCGCTTCGAACGACTGCGTGTCCATTTCGGCGCGCGTGTCTTCCGAGGCCTTCAATATATCGATGAACGGGAGAGCCTTGCGGAACAGCGACCAGTCCTTGAGAGAATTGGGTTCGAACAGGACGAGCGCACCGGCCCCGGAAGCTTCTTCCATAGCCAGCAACGTGGTGTCAGACAACCGATCGACATAAAAGATCGACGCCGCTCTGATCGCCCCCTTCGCTCGATCGGCATTGGACTCTGCAATCGGCCTGTATGACGGAAGCTGCCGATGCGTTTCCGGACACGTGGAGCTGAATGCGTGCCTCGCGAGTTGAATATCGAGATATTCAACGACGACCGGCGATTCCTCGTTGGGCTCGCGAAATACGAACTGCGTCACACAGCCTGCGCGTTGGATCTCATCGAGAAGAAAAGCGCCGGTCTCATCGGAGCCCAGGTTCAAGATGGGGGCGACGCGATGCCCGAGCATCGCCAAGGATACCAGGACATTTGCGCAGGAGCCTCCCAGGGCTTCAATGGGGCGGTTGCGTGTGGGCGTGTAAATGCGATCCAGCGTCGCAAAGCCCATGCCCGCAATCATCTTGGGCACTTTCCCCTCCGCAGCAATAGAGAGCGACTCCATGGCAAGTCCAATCTAGCCGAAAGAGAACAAATAGGGAACAGTTATTTTTGCTGCTCCCTTACCCACAACTTGCAACGCCTTTAGAAGCATTTCGAGCCCGGCCGGCCCTTGGACGCTGTCTGGAGCCAGATTCCAGCAGGTGTGCGGCCGGTCACAGACCTTACCAACGCTCACACCATATGGCCCCTCCAAAAGTTCGTGATCGTTACCAAGCCGTTCGCCTCGGTCGCCGACGCACAGCACGGCGGTGTTCGGAACCGCCAGGGCGCTTTGCATTTTGACGACGACGTTGCGCTTGCTTGCCGTTACCGGAAAGATGTCGACGGCATGTCCGGACTGCAGGATTTGAAGTGGAAGGTCTGCAAGAGCTTCCTCCAACCAGAGGAGCCCCCTGTCTTCGTCACAAAGCATGTTGCGGGGAATTGCCAACTGTAACGGCGCTTCTTTCGGTACCCAGCCGTCGCGAAACAAGCCAGCCAAACTCAGAAGGCGGCGGCGCGCCTCAGCTATCGCAGGGTCCGCCGGTGGCGGCTTTGCAGCAACGTCATTCGCGAGTGGCACGATCCAGGCACCATTGTAGTATCCGACTAGAATCTGCTCGTGATATGACTCAGGGAGTACCTTGCGGAGCATCTCCCCAATAGAGCCGCCGCGGCCTGTAGCGAAAGCGACGCGCAGGCCCGCGTCTGCGAGCCGACATAACTCGGCAAGTATTTCAGGATTTGGCGGCTCAAAGCGCTGTTCAGTGGAGACAACCGTCCCATCGTAGTCGACGACGACTCCACCGAACGTTTCGCTTTCAATGCGAGAAATGAATTCGGCTCGGCTTGCGGAGAGCTCGCTTGTCGTCGCTTGGGTGTCGGTCCTTATGCCTGCCTGGCGCTTTCGCCGTACCGAGACCTCGTCCGCAGCGACGATGTCATGCAGCACGTTGCTGTCAAACAGTCGGCGACCAAATTCGGCAACGCCGGGTTTACCCGGGTCGATGCCTTTGGCGAGACCCAGCGCCTCGACAAATGCCAAACCGAACGCAAGACCTTCAAAGCGCGCGGCCCGGCCGGCTCGACCAAAATCAACCGCATAGCAGCTGATGAAGGGCGGCAGGACGCGTTCGACTGCTTGCCAAGCTGAAAGGCTCCTATCGGATGTCAACGCAAGCACGAATGTTCCCTGAGGGTGCTTGTCGAGCCAAACATGGCGGCCGTGCGCAAAGTTGCGGAAGTCCGTGCGCTGCACGCTGCAGAGACCAGCTTCCCATGCACTAGTCTCAATCAGCGTTGCGGCCGCAGCCATCTGAGGATCATAAAGCAAGACGATCGTGTCGCAATGCAAGGCAGCGCCAAGCCGATCTGCAAGCCTCGCCCGTGCGTCCGCCCCCAGATGCTGCTCGATGCAATTGCGCAACTGCGCGTGCCGCATCTCCGGATCGGCCCTCCCAGCCAAGCGATCGCTTGCGAGGACCAGCGACAATGTCGAGGAAACTACCGAGTGTGTGGCCAGAAACCCGTCTTTTTCGTCCGCGACTGGCGATACGAAGCAAGTCCCCCCGTGTTCTAGGGCAAGGCGAGCAAGCGTGCCGCCCCTTGCGTTTGTGAGCACATACAGATCTTCGGGAGCACCTCGGAGCCCATGTTCAAAGGCTGCTTGGATGTCCTGGTTCTCCCCGCTTGCGCTAAAGAACCAGTTCGAGGCCGCCGGGTCGCTGCGTTCCAAGGCGAAAGCCATCGGGGTCACAGATGAAGACATTGCGAAGCCGAGTTGAGCTCGGCACTGTGCAAGAAACTCCGCGACGACGACCGACCCACCTGACCCGACGCAGTAGACCGGTCGCTTGGCGCATTGCGCTATCATGTGTGAGAGCGCAACATGACTTGTCTGAAAGCAAAGCGACAACGTCTCGTGGATTCGGTCGAGCTTACTCGCGAAAACCGCGGTCATGGCGAATGTCCTGGAGACACCGGTGCATTCGCGGCCCCGTAGGCATCGCCAGAAAGCCATACGTGGATTGGCGTGCTCGCCACGCTTTGAGCGCCGTCTACACGATCCCATTTCACTTCGTAAGAGACCGCTTCGACATACCGCACTGCCATGTCGTGCTCGACCGCTGCCATGAGGGCTCCGATGGCAAGCGTTTTGCTGCCAGACGGGGTTAGGACGACGTGGCTGTTGGTCACGTTTGCGAACACGCGCGTGTACCGTGTGTAAATTGCACTGAGGATGAGGTAGAGGTCGAGTGGATCGTCTTCAATCGCATAGATGACATTATCGGAATCGACTTCCCAGGATTGATACAGTTCGCTCTCGAATTCGGCGATCAGCTTGTCACTGGCGCGGGGATCGCGCTGGGAAAGCGGTAGAATTGGGCAGACGACAACCGGGCCACGAAGCTTTTCTCGCAAGGTTTGCAATGCTCGAGATTTACCCACGGCGAGAGCCGGCATCCAAATCTTGGGCTCTTGAGCGCTCCCTTCAAGGTCCAACCGACCGCTAAAACCATGAACCGGGTCGACGAAGTCACTTGGTACACTGTTGATCGCGTCGTCTAGACCGGCGTTTGACACCACCACAAGGTGGAAGTTCTTTTTCGGAGTCGCCTGGTTGGCACGCTCCAAGAGCAGGCGCGCGACCGGAAACGATATTCCAACGGAGAGAGCGCTTAGATCGAGCACAATATCGGTAAATGAATCGAGCGGAACACCAATGAGCGCCTCGGTCGCGCGCCGACCACCTATGACTGCGCCGTCCTCTTCGGCGAGAACGTCAATGTCAATAACCTCGACGGTACCGACAGTCTTTCCCAACGCTTCTATATTCTTCTCGGCTCGAGATACCAGCTCCGCCGATGGCTCCGGTCGCCGCTCACGCAGAAAAATCGCCTGCAATCGATCGCCGAGATGCGTTGTCAATATAGATGCAAATGTAACGCAGCGGGGATCGAATCCAGCACCTCCCACAAACAAACATCGCCTTCGCGGCTCCGCGAAGTATGTATTGGCGAAGGCAATAGCTTCATCGCCGTAATTGGCGATGCAATGCTCCCATCGCGGTCGGGTGGTCATGACGCGATCTCCGCGTAGCGCAGAAGATCAGATAGCTGACGTTCCAAGAATCCGCCGCGTCGCAACGTTAGAGCGTTGCGAAGGACAACCGGGCCGCCCAGCTCGATTAGACACCATAGCTTACCGCCCTGTCCGTAGTTGGGTTGTACGGTAATAGCGTTGTAAGCGGAGGCATAGTGGAGCACCTGGACGAGTCCCTCCCTCTCCCGGAGGAGCTGCTGAAATTCGTCTTGTGGAATTCCGATTGCGTTTGCACCCCCTCCAAGCGGGGCATTCGGCCGCAGACTTTCCCGCAAGCAGTCCTCGGCAATCGCCGCCACCATGCCGCGCACGCGCGCCGCGAAGGGAAAGTTCCACCCATCCATGATTTTCGTCGATCGTTCGACCAGGATCCGGTCCTGTTGACGAGCGGACAGTTGCGGCTGATCGCCGTTGATGACGCGCGCCTCCATGCGATCCACCAAAGCCGCCGATAGGTGCAGGAATAGCTCCGCGTTATCGGAGCTGGCGTCGCTGATCGTTGCCAAGCCGAAATGAAGCGCTCTTTTCTCCGCGTGACGTAAATGCACGCGCGCGCCCTCGGCCACGCCGGCATCGGCGGCCACTTCCTGGCGGGGTGTCGGATCGTTCTCCTGCCCTTCGAACAAGGACTGCTGTGGTACCCGGTTGATATACCGATGGATAAGGATTTTGAGCATCGCTGCCTGGACATCTCTTCCGACGTCCTGGGTCTGGGCGCCGCTAGCGTAGCGGTCAACCTCCTTGCGCAATGCTTCAACTCGCTGCGCCGACACGTGAAGGCGCGAACGCGTTCGCTCGATGTCAGCCTGGAGGCGTGCATAGGCTTGATCGGAAAGTTTCTCAGGTTCAGTGGACAGCAGCGCTGAAAAACTCCGATATTGCCGGCGTTCAAATGTGGGATGCCTCCGCAGATATCGATCCGCCATGCTCCGGGCCATCGAGCGAAATGCTGTGCGAGCTTTACCCCGATCGGTTGGCCGCTGCAGGAACACATCGACGTAGTCCCGGCCCGGCTTCAGTTCAGGTGCCAGATTGTCGTCGGCCTCACCGAGAGCAGTCCCCGGCGACAAGAGGTCGAACCGCATCATGATCCACCGGCCGATTCTGATCTCGCGACGGGAAAGATCACGAAATATCGGAGCAAACTGCCGCGGTGACAGATTGTGTGCGTCGTCGAGTATAACGAGCGGCTTGAAGACAGACCTCTCCCCGGCTGGTCCCGTCACTTCAATGGCTTCGATAACGTCGAATGGCCGAAACGGACGCGCAGCGGTCTCTGAAATCTCTTCGGCCTTTGGTGGGACCAAACGGGCGCCGACATCATAGACGGCGCGTTCCACCTCTCGTGCTCGCTCGACCAACGTTTCGGTTTCCCCACCGCCGATCTCTTCAAGAGCGGCCACGGCATCGCTGCGAGGAATAAATCGTATTTCGCTACGTGCGTGTCGACGTTCTAGATTACGAACTAGGCCCAATACGGCACGCGCCTGAATGAGTGCGAGAACGAGCTTTGTCCGAAGCGTCTCGTCGTAGGGCAGCTCCCAGAAATCGCGATACTCTCCCTCGAGCGGAAGCCGAACAGCCGCAATCTTTTGCTGCCCCTTCTGGATGAACTGACAGGCATCGAGTGCTTGAATGATGTCCGAGTACCCGTCTTTTTCCGGATCGGCGAGAACTGCTTCAACCATGCGTGCTTCAAGAAGTGTTGCAAGGGTGGTTTTGCCGCTCCCGGGCGTTCCCACAATGCGGATGAGCTTCTCGAAAAGTTGTCCACGCTTGGCTGCGTCCCCCAGATACGTTCTGAGCGGCTCCGGGCTTACGAGCGAGAGAAACGCAGCTTCGTCTTCTCGAAGATATTCTGTTGCGCGCTTCTCGAACGGATTTGCCATGTCATGCTTCTTCAGGAATGTCTGTGACGGCGGGGAAATAGGGCGCGCATAGGATGCGCACCGCCCTCTCCCTCGGTTTCCGCCCAGAGCAACGTAAGCGAATTGTTCGGGCAATTGTGCTCAAGAACAACAGGAAGGGCGCAGTCAGCGTAGCCGCGCTTCAAATCCTTCTGGTCCGCACTGAGATGCGCCTTGAGCTGTTCGTAGATGTCAGGGTCATAATATTTTTCCGTAAGCTTCCAGATTTCAGGGTCGCGCTGTTCATCGACTGTGACGGTCGGTGGCAGCAGCAGTCCTTCGGTCACCGACACATCTGGAAACCAGCCGGTCACGTCAGCTTTCACGGCATCCAGGCGCGTCAGTATCGCATTTCGAGCCTGGGTGGTTGAGATATAGTGATGAACACGCATGGCGGCATCGGGCGCGAGCGGGAAATGCTTGTTGTTCTCGAGAAAATGTTTGCGCGTTTCGGCGACGGCGGTGAAGAACTTATAGATCTTGCCGGTCCATTTTCCGTTATCCTTCTTCCTGACGAACGTTGTTCCGGATGCCGTAAAATCATCGATGAGAACGACATTGCGGAACAGCGCCTCGCCCGTGCCGCCAAGTTTAGCGAGATCAGTGGCTAGATTTGAGCTGAGATCCTCCCATTTCTCGTGATCGATGTGTGCTGCCAGTACAATCTGATCGTTGAGCAGCGTCCCGGCGTTGGCTCGCCGCAAGACGTCGATGCGAGCACCATCACTCAGTCCGATGTACAGCGTTTGCCGTCGACGGCGCCTTAATTCGGCACTCGCATTGGGGGCGGCGAACGCAAGGTACGCCGGGACCTTGCATGTATCGCTGACCGCCCTTCTGAGCATTGGCTCGACGAAGCGAGGCTGGAGCTCGACAACCAGCCGTTTGATCTCGCTACCAGAGAAATAAACCAAGCGATGTTTGACGAAGTCGTAAGCAGTCTGTCGATCACCCTGCTCGAACTGCGCAAGCCATCCCGCTAGGCTCTCCGCAAAACGGACGCCTGCGACATAGTCGCCATATCCATCGTACTTTAGGCCGGCAAGAAGGCGAACCCATGAATACTCCCGGGTCGCGACTTCCTCATCCCATTGCATAATACGCCTGAGAAGGCGCAACGCCAGTTGCTCATCCATGTTTCTGATCACTAAGAAAGGGACGCCGAATTACGCAGAAGACGCCAGCAAACCGAATCAGGCAATGATGCATCTTAGCGGAACTAGCCACCCGGGTTTCGCTCTACCAAGCGTTGCGGTCGACTTTTACCCGTCAGCGATGAGCCCCGATTCAAAGGCAAAGGACGAATGGCCGAGGCAGGATGTCGGGAAAATGGTCGGAAATGTCCCAAGGATGCGGGCGCCGAATGGCGTTGTCGCTTCTAACAGGTTGATTTGATTTCGTTTCTGCGCCACTGATCCAATGACGAGATGATCTTAGGGTTAGGCTTGCGCGCAGATTATCGGGCACGGCAGCTGACGGCCCTGACGTGCCTCAATGCGACCAGCGCGACGACGTGAAGATCATGTCCGACTTCCGGGATATCGATGTGGAGAACAATCAGCGACGTGCGGCAGTCCGTTCAAAGGAAGCGGAGTGGCCTTCAGGACCCGTGCGGCACGGGCCAGATACGTTCGCGCATCACCGTTCTCCGCAAGCCCCCTAAAGAATGACGCATTCCAACTGTTCTCTCCCGATGTCAAAATGCTCATTCTCAGTGACCGGGCGATCTCTTTGCGCGCGCGAGCGGGCGCCATCGGAGCAGACCCACCAACCTCATCCCTGAGATACTGTGGGTAAGTCGCCCAAAGGTTCTCGGCGTTACGATGAAACTGCTGTCCTAGAACATGACGCAGATGAAATTTCATGAGCTCGCGATTATTAGCACTCAAGCTTTGTATAGGGGCCGCTTCAAATTGTGCAGCTTCATAGGGAGGAATGATGCGCGTCAACCACAAAGGTTGACCTGCCAGCGTATCGAAGTACGGATGGAGGAATCTTTCATTCTGAGACGTGCCTCGAAATGTTCTACCTTTTTTACCTGAGTTACAGTGAGAGCAGGCAGGCACTAGATTTGCGGCCATCACCGAGAACTCTGGAAAGTCTTCTTTAGGGAGATAGTGGTCCACAGTTCCAGTCACTGAGGACCCGCACATTGGGCAGCTCTTCAACTGCATCTGGCGGATCTTTACGATCCGCTGCGAGCTTGACTGCGACTCATAAAGAGCCGTTTGCTGATCGCTTACGTCAGGGACGAAGGCCGTTCGGGAAATGTGCCATGGGTTGCCTTTATGGCTGCGATACCGCGCATAGGCTGCTTGCCACAAAGAGTAATGGAGTGACCATGGCTGCTTACCGCAGAGTTTCTGCAAATGCGCGTCGTCGCTTGCCGCCGCGGGCATTTCTATCCGTATCATTTTGAACGATTTCGAATGAGGCGCGCGACGTAGGAGAGCGTCTCGCTATTCATCTGGTTGCCGAACTGCTCAATAATCGCCTCGATAGAGATACCGGGGCCGAGCGTTTCGAACCAGGCTTGCAGGGTCTCCTGATATTGGTGCGATATGCTTGTGTCCGCGAAGACGAACTGGGAGATGCTGTCAATACTTGCTCCAAATGTTTGAAGCCGCGGCTTATCAACGGCAATCTTGCGATCTTCCAGAGAGAAAATTCGCACTCTTTGACTCGGCACCTCGCGCACGACGTAGGCGGAATGGGTTACGACAATCGCGACGGACTGTGTCGCGGTCACAACCGTATTCAAAATCGCCATGAACTCCGATACGAAATTCGGGTGGAGGTGGGTTTCCGGTTCGTCGAACAGAAACAAACATCCCCGCTCGGCCGAGCCGGCTGCTTGCGCCGCAAAACGCAACATTGCCAGTTCACCGCTGCTTAACTCTCGCACCCCCGGTCCGATTCCAAAGAGCACGGGCTGCTGTTGAGGGTCAATCGCTTGCGCCAGCAGTATGCGGCGCTTTTCATTTAAGTTCTTCGCATCCGCGAGTCGAAAAAAAAGGCGATCGCCGCGTTGATGCGTAAAGAGGTCGTAGGGTCCATTTGAGGATTTGAGTGGCAGATAAACGGACGACGCAAATCCCAGCGAATCCAGCGCCTGGTCAAGCAATGCCATCCGCCCGGTCCGGGCGAACATAGAGCCGTCACTAGGGGTAAAGGCGATCTTGCCGTCGTCCCGCAAGCAGTCGGTGATAGCTGACGTGAGCGCGTTCTCCTCTCCCGCTGGACTCAGGATCATCGAGAAGTATTGATAGTCCACCCCTAACCACGGTGGGATTGATCGTGGATACACATCCGATGCCACCGAGGAAAAGACGAAAATGCGATTGAAGGAAGCTGGCGGACTAATGCCGACGGGTGGGCTCTGAGGATCAACGTCATGACCAGCCCGCATCGCGGCAATGAAGCTTAGCAGCAATTGGGTTTTGCCAGTCCCGTTTCGTCCGATCAGGACCGTTATTCGATTGCGGGAAAGCGCATCGGGATCAAAATCAAAATCCACAATGTAGGGATTTTCCGCCGAGGGCAGTTGCGCTGTCACAATGAAACTTGTCGCAGCGTCCTCGACATCGATTATAGGCTGCGGCCGCAAATACTTTGTTCCGCGCCGATAAGCTACATATGCGGATTCGGCGCGCAGGGCACCGTAGGAAAATGTTTCCGATTCCAGAAGCGCGACTCTTGCCGGGTCCACCCTTTCGAAGCGTAGGACGGCAGCGTCACCTAGAGTACGCAGTGCTGTAACAGCCCGTTCGAAGCCGAGAAGACGAACGATCTCGCGGTAGAGATCCAGACTATCCAGCACGGAGCAATAAGGAAGATTCGCTTCGGCAAGCGGGGCCCAGGCACGCTGGCCAAGCAGTTCGGTGATCGCATCTTCGGTTCGCCTTTTCCCCTCGAACATGAGGCGGATGTCGATCGACGTCGCTTCTTTGGCGGAGGTCATCACGAGAAGCGTTGCGCCAAAATGATAACTGAAGTCGTTCCAATCGGTATGAACCGGCAGGAGCGCTAGCGCCGGTCTTTCTTGAATAGCCGCGATTGCGGCGGCGGAGTTTCGCGCCACGATGATCGGGATTGGAGCGTATGCAGGAAACAGCTCGGCCATGATCTGTAAGGTCAATCGCGATGTTGCAAGTGAGTCGATTGGTAGGAGAAAGTAGGTTTGTATTCAATAGTTTGTGCGAACCCCGATCAACGTTGCTCTGCGGCAGCAAAGCTCGACAAGGCTCGCACATTTTTCAACGCAGGAATCAAAACGCCGCACCCACAATTCAGGCCAGAATCCTAAGATTTTGGACGAAGGCGTATCTTTCCTAAGAGGGGCCGCGTGGCCACTGGTCCGCTCACACCTCGGAAGCAGATATAGCGCGGCCTGCCTACGGTGATCGTGTTACTGTTGGAGCGGTAGTCGTCCCGCCACTTGGCGACAAACTTGTAGATAGATTCCACGAAAGCAGTATAGCATCCGCCCGGTTGTCAACCGGCAGCAACGGGAAAACGATTGGACATTAGGCCACTCATCGCGGCTTCATTCTCGCCTGAAGAAGCTGAAGCATATGCCGCGTATTCGCTGACTGATGCTGATCGTGCTGCGCTCGCCGCGACCGGCGTTGATCTGCTGAAGCATTTCCCGCCGATCCCCGCCGCGTGCCTGCCCATGAGCTCCCTCCATTCCATTTTGCTAGAGAAGCACGTGAAGCAGAAAGCGTATGTCGTGGTCGGATCGCTATATGCCGATCGTGTCCGCGTTTTCGGAGAAGATGGCAAGCTGGACGGCAAGCGCTTCAGCCAATCGGACCCATCGTGGGACGGACACGGCTGGATAGTGCTCGGCGATCAGCTGGCCGATGCCTCCCTCTTCCGCACGGCGCGGTCAGGCAAGGGACACCCGGCACTCGCAGCGTTGGTCAAGCGGGAAGTCTCGCCGCAGGCCGCGATGATGATCTGCAAGGCGTCCGACACTGAAAAAAGCGGCCTCCGGTATGAGGCGCGCTACGTCCTCACACAGAATCAGGTCGATGGCCTGGCGCGGGGTGCCGGAAGGCTGATGGGCGTTCTGTGAGCTATACGCGCATCGCGCTGCCGACGGGAACAGTATGCAACTGTCCACTGGGCTTGGCGAAATGAGTGAAACGCTTTCCAGTTGATGCCCGTGAACGTGCAGTCGGTCATGAGCGCGATCCGCTGCACGCTCCACATCCTTCGTCTCTCGACGGCGAGCGAGGATTGACTGGAGTCGAAGTACCGGTTGCTAGTCACGGACCGACGGAAGGGTCTGCTGATAGGTTGGAGCCGTATGGAAACAGTATAGCATCCAGGTCGATGAGTGTGGGGACAATGGATTTCATTTATTTCAGAACCGACGATGCCGTTGCAGCGCAACGAGCGGCGGAATTTCTGCCGGAGGGCAGGCAATACCCGGTAGACAAGAAGTGGAGCGTGCGGATCGACAATCCGCATACGACAGGGATGCAGAAGCACAGCCACATCCAATTGAAGGGGCACGAGATCGCCGTTGTTAATCAAGACGGCACGCCCAGCCACGGTTCCGACCTATCAAAGATCCCTAGCTGGGTGCTGGACAAGGCTAAAGGGGCAATTACCGAAAGCTTCGTGGTCGTCGAGCGAGTGCCCGCAGCGGTCATTGCCGAGGCTCTACGACAAGAACTGACGGTACAGCAGGCAGTTGAGAACTGGTCCAAGACTAGCGGGAAGCAGTAGAGACTTTCTTCTTCGAGCCTTTCGACTTCTCGATGATCTCGTACTTCCGACTATCTCCCGGGAACTGCACGTATTCCTTCTTGGTGTCATGCCAGCGCAGGTACCGGAAGTTCTTGTGTGCGGCTACGTAGATGGCCCGCAACGCTTCCCGCGCAACATCCCTGTCAACACCTTCCTGTGAGAATGCGTTGTACAGGATCGTCCAGGCTACGGCGTATTCGTTGTACGACCGGTCATCAGTTGCGCCGAAGATGATGTCCGGCTTGAACCTCACCTTCTCAAACTCGTCGGCGATCTCGTCGACCGCACCCCAGCATGAAGACATGACAAGCGCCTTCGGACTGTACCGGTTGTCTGTGAACATCTGGACGAACTCGGGCCAGTCGATCGATGTGTCATCGGTGAGGCTGATCCCCTCCTCACGCCCATGACAGGAAACGTGCAGCACATTGCAATGCAGCTTGGCGGCGCGTGCGACCGCTTTCTTGAAATGCGTCTCGTCGATCGCATAGACGAGCCGGGCGTTGATGCTGAGCAGCTTGGTCAGGTTATAGGTGAGCGGGCCATCCAACTCTTCGGAATAGAAATCCTGCGGCCCGCTCGATTCGACAATGAGTACCTTCGCTTTCTCGATCAATGTTCGTTCCCTATCCGGCCAGCGCGACCGCCGGCTCTCGTAAGTATTTTTCTATATGCACAGCCCCCTGTCTCCGCTCGATCTCCGAGCAATTCCGGCACTCTGCGTTCACTTGCTGGTGCCGTTGGCCAGAGCCGTAGATGGCCTCGGTAAGCTGACGATCGGTAATGCCGGGACGGCGGCGGACGATGTAAAAAAATCACTTCGCGTAATTTCGTCATCTAAGCCTCCGTTATGGAGGCTTCCTGGGTATCGGCACAAAAATCGAAAAGATAGTTCAATTCGCGGATTTATTTTCTGTTTGTAGCTTGGCTCCATCCACCTTCAGCTCACCTAGCCGGGCGATGAGCATACCGATCACCACGCTCAATGCGTTCTGCGCATCCTCGGTCTCAAGTTCGTGCTTCCAGTCCGGCATCCAGTAAACGATGCGGCCCAGCAGCTGCTTCGTATCGGTCGGCTCAATGCGGTGAGCGAGTTTGTTTCGGAGAGTATTCCACGCCTCCACCACGTCCCACATTGACTTAGATTCGCCGTGCGAGTCGTCCGTAACATCGCCAAAGACCGCCCGGGCTACACAGAGAAGATTGAAAAAGGTGAGATGGCTTTTGCGGAGCTGGGCCGGGTCCTGCAGCGCAGCGTCGAGCTTTGCCCGGATCAGCTCTTCCAGCACCAAGTGCCCCTTGAGCACGAGCAGTGTTCCGTCCTCCGTGCGGGTCTCGATTTTCTGCAGTGCCGTTCTGATCTGCACGTAGGCGGCCGCGTGGGCCGGTATGTCGTCAACCATAGGGCCTACCTTGCGCTGTTCTTACTGAGCTTCGGGCGTGTGAGCGTCACCTCAATGCGCGCCCGGTCTTTCTGATGAGGCGTCGTAGTGCGTGCCAGCGCCTGCAAGCACGGTCAAGCCTTAGCGGGCCGCTGACATACCGCGGTTGGCCTTTTTCGAATCCTCGATGCCAATCGTCTAGACTGACTTGTGACGGCTGTGCGCCCGTCTTCTCTCGTCGAGAGTATCTCACGTGGCCCACCTATTCGCACAAAGCTCGATAGGCGAGAGTTGATTGTGCGACCACAACGTCAATACGAACATTCGAGGGCGCTCGCGCACGACAGCGCACGTCAGCGGCGGTTTGAATGTTTCCGGACACCAAAGGCGATGAGGAAATTTTTGCGAATGCGCCAGCCACAGTGCGGCATCGCACCGAGGCTAGTCTGCCAATGTCAGCAGCAAATTCCCCAAGCGTTCGCCGTTATTCACTGGCGTCTTATTCAACCATTATTCAACGAGTGCGGTTGATGGCAACCTAAGTGCTTGAGATTGCTGGCGCTCCCTAGGGGAATCGAACCCCTGTTTCAGCCTTGAGAGGGTAAAGTTGATCCGCTTGATGATCATCGTGAGGAGAGTCCTGCGACAGAGACCTTACTCGCTGGAGCTTCGCTCATCCAGGGCGGCCTGAAGCACGACAGCGGTGTCCTAAGGCTGTCACCCGATCCCGCGGCCCCCAACACAATGAGCAGGCGGATAGCTTCCTAAAGGCCGGGGTTCGCGATCTTCCCATTGATACGGAGACTAAGGAGCCGCGATCACCGATGCACAAATCGGTCTATCGGCGCTTCGAGGCAGGGTCAGTTCCCTGTACGACCTCATAGCGGCTTATCGGCCGGACAACATGAGAGTTCACGTCGACTTCATGCACTATTTCGATGGCAGCGCGGCGCAGCTGCCCCAATGCGTCGCCGATGACATCGAACAGACGTGGGAAAGTGCCGGATCTGTCGAGCGGCTCTGACCCAGATACAGATCAAGGAAGCGGTTCGGTCGCGCGCGCCTTCGAGTCGCCTTGGCCTCTGCCCACACCGGTAGAGTAGATCACAATGCCGAGAGTGAACTCGCCAGCCGGCTCTAAAAAGACCGTTTGAAAAACCGTTTTAGTTCGGTCGTCTCAAACGGTTCGCGAGGGTAAGTCATTGAAAGACTTGGTGGGCGCACCAGGGCTCGAACCTGGGACCCGCTGATTAAGAGTCAGCTGCTCTACCAACTGAGCTATGCGCCCGAAAGGCGGTCAATGCCTTGCGAGGCCGGTCGTTTAGCAAAGCGATCCGGGTCTGGCAAGCGATGTGGCGCATGTTTTCCAAGGTTCTTCCACAGCCCCCGGAAACGCGAAAAGCCGCTGGATTCCAGCGGCTTCTCCAAGGTTAATCCCCGGGAAATTCCGGGTCGCTCAAAGGCGCCCTTCCCTGTCTGGGCCACCATCGCGGTCACCGCCGTGGAAGTGCTCCATGCCACGCTCCATCATGCGGTCCATGCGCTCCCTGAAATGGCGGGGCGGGCCGTCTTCACCGCCGCCGAACGGGCCGCGGTGGTGGGTCAGCATGGCAAGGCGACGCTTCTGGCCGTCATCCAGGCTCTTGTAGAGCGGATCGGCTGCATCAGCGATCTTCTTCAGCGCTGCCGAGGTCGCAGCCATGTCGTCGGCGCGCTCGCGCAGGCGGGCGACCGGATCATCCGGCTTGCCGGCATCGCTGCTCGAGTCGCCTGGACCGGCGTTCATCCGCGCATTGGCACGATCGAGCCGCAGCTTGGCGAAGTCGCGCACCGCGGCCTCGACCGGCGGCCACAGCTTCTCCTGATCGGCATTGAGCTTCAGCCCGGCATGAACGGCGGCGATCCGCGCGTCGACGAGCGCGGCGCGATCTTCCGGGTTCATGCGGACGTGGTGGAAGTGCTCCATCCACGGGCGATGAAATTGGGCGTAGACCGCCCCCGAGCCGGCGATGCTGAGCACGGCGATGGCGGCGATGGTGAACTTCCTCATCCGAACCTCCTCTGGAAGGATGCCCTGAAGATGAGCGTCGTAAGGCCAAGGCGCAACTTACAACTTGGACAGACAGGCCACTCTTACGAAGATGTAACTCCTTGATGCATATCAAATCGCGAGCTGGAAATCATTTGCAACAAAGGGCTTCCGCGTTGCAGCATGGAAGCCCCTCATCGATGTCTCGTTGAGACTAGTTCGTCGTGCTTTTGGCTTCCTTCTGGAATTCGTCGATCAGCGGCTGGCCGACACGGCTTGCCGCATCCTTGTAGACCGACTCCATCGCCTTGCGCATCGCCTCGTCCTGCTCGCTCGTGAGCTTGATGATCTCGCTCTTGCCGCTCTTCTTGATTTCGGCCATCGCGTCGTCGTTCTCTTTCTGCGACTGGGCGTTGTTGAAGTCGCTCGCTTCCTTCATCGCCTTCGAGAGCTGGTCGCGAATGTCGGCCGGCAGGTCGTCCCAGAACTTCTTGTTCACGATCACGACATAGCCGATGTAACCGTGATTGGTCTCGGTGATGTACTTCTGCACCTCGTGCATCTTCTGGGTATAGATGTTCGACCAGGTGTTCTCCTGGCCGTCGACCACGCCCGTCTGCAGCGCCTGATAGACTTCCGAGAACGCCATCACCTGCGGCAGCGAGCCGAGCGCCTTGAACTGCGCCTGCAGCACGCGCGAGGACTGAATGCGGAACTTGACGCCCTGATAATCGCTAGGTGCCACCAGCTTCTTGTTGGCGCTCATCTGCTTGAAGCCGTTGTCCCAATAGGCAAGGCCGGTGATACCCTTCGGCTCGAGCAGCTTGAGCAGGCGCGCACCGAGTGGGCCTTCCGTCACCTTCCGCAGCGTCTTCAGATCGGGGAGGATGTAAGGCAGATCGAACACTTCGAACTCGCGGATACCGAGCGGGCCGAATTTCGAGTTGGACGGCGCCAGCATCTGCACGCTGCCGAGCTGCAGCGCCTCGAGCTCTTCCTTGTCCTTGTAAAGCGTCGAGTTCGGATAGACTTCGACCTTGACCTTGCCGCCGGTGTATTTCTCGGCGAGCTCCTTGAATTTTTCCGACGCCTTGCCCTTCGGCGTGTCGGTCGCGACCACGTGGCTGAATTTGATGATGATCGGGTCGGCGGCAGCGGGGCCGGAAAGGCCCAAAGCCAGTGCCGCGACGGACGCCGCGATCGCGAAGGTGCGCATAGTCTCTCCCTGTTATGTCTTGGGCCGCCCGATGCGCGGGCGGCCTGTCGTCATGCTCAATACAGGCCGGCGCTACTGCGTGCTATTGGCCGTTAGCAGGGCAGCTATTCACCACGAACGCCGCTGAGCTCCCTCTCCCTCTTGCGGGAGAGGGTGGGGAGAGAGTGTATCAACAGCGGGACTCCCCCAGAGGAGAGAACCCTCACCCGCCGCGCGGGACGATGCTTCGCATCGCCCGGACGCGTCGACCTCTCCCGCAAGCGGGAGAGGTGCAACAACTCGCAGCGGTGCTTCTCAGCTCGCCGCAGCCGTCGTCACGTTGTCGCGCTGGCGCTTCATGACGATCTTGTTGAGCGCGCCGAGATAGGCTTTTGCGGACGCCACCAGCGTATCCGGATCCGCCGCGCGCGCCGTCATCGAACGGCCCTCCTGCGACAGCCGCACCGAGACTTCGGCCTGCGCATCGGTCCCTTCGGTCACCGCGTGGACCTGATACAGCTCGAGCTTGGCCTCGTGCGGCACCAGGCGCTTGATGCAGTTGAACACCGCGTCCACTGGACCGTTGCCTTCGGCCTCCTCGATCTTGATCTGGCCGTCGACGTCCAGCTTCATGGTCGCGCGCTGCGGACCATGGGTGCCGGCGATCACGGTCAGCGAGGTCAGCTTGATACGGTCGTGCGAGGCCGCCATCTCTTCGTCGACCAGCGCCTCGATGTCCTCGTCGTAGATGTCCTTCTTGCGGTCGGCGAGCGCCTTCATCCGCGTGAACGCATCTTCCAGCTGGTTCGGGCCGAGCTTGTAGCCCATCTCTTCCAGCTTGTGCACGAAGGCATGGCGGCCGGAGTGCTTGCCCAGCACCAGCGAGGACTGTTTCAAGCCGACCATTTCGGGCCGCATGATCTCGTAGGTCGAGGCGTCCTTCAGCACGCCGTCCTGGTGGATGCCGCTCTCGTGCGCGAACGCATTCCGGCCGACGATGGCCTTGTTGTACTGCACCGGGAACGATGTCGCCGCCGACACCACCTTCGAGGCGCGGGTCAGCTGCGTAGTGTCGATCTTGTTCCAGTAGGGGAATTTGTCGTTACGCACGTTGATCGCCATCACGATCTCTTCGAGCGCAGCGTTGCCGGCGCGCTCGCCGATGCCGTTGATCGTGCACTCGACCTGACGCGCACCGCCGATCACGCCGGCCAGCGAATTCGCCACGGCCATGCCGAGGTCGTTATGGCAATGCACCGAGAACACGGCCTTGTCCGAGTTCGGCACGCGCTCGATCAGCGTCTTGATGAAGTGGGTGTATTCCTCCGGCACCGTGTAGCCCACGGTGTCAGGAATGTTCACCGTGGTCGCGCCGGCCTTGATGACGGCCTCGACGATGCGGCACAGATACTCCATCTCGCTGCGGGTGCCGTCTTCGGCCGACCATTCGACGTCGTCGATCTGGTTGCGGGCGCGCGCGACCATCGCGACCGATGTTTCGAGCACTTCCTCCGGCGTCTTGTTCAACTTCACCCGCATATGCAGCGGCGAGGTCGCGATCACGGTGTGGACGCGGCCGCGTTTTGCAAATTTCACGGCTTCGGCGCAGCGATCGATGTCGGCCGGATGGGCGCGGGACAGGCCGGCGATGACGGCGTTCTTGGAGCGGCGGGCGATCTCGCTCACCGCTTCGAAGTCACCCTGCGAGGTGATCGGGAAGCCGGCTTCGATGACGTCGACGCCCATATCGTCCAGCAGCTCCGCGACCTCGAGCTTCTCCTCGAAGGTCATGGTGGCGCCGGGGCACTGCTCGCCGTCGCGCAGCGTGGTGTCGAAAATGATGACGCGGTCCTTGTCGGACTTGTTCGCGGGGGCCATTGCAAATTTCCTTTTGAGCTTTCGCGCCGTCAGTTGGCTGGGCGCTTTGAGGTGTCCGGTGATCTCGACCAACCCCTGAGTGCCCAGGCGCGTGCGCCCAGCCGGCCCTCAGGGGCAGCTAAGAAGGAGCTCGCCAATAAGAAGAGTGGACAGCGACGCGGCCGGGATCGTGGCGGCGGCCAGAGCCACCTCCCCCGAAATCCCATCGATTTGGCCGCGAATCAGCATTGCCAGACCCTTTTGAGCCCCAAATCCTCGGTCAAAACCGTTGACGGATGGTTGCCGGGAGGCTCAGTGCGCCCGTTTCTAGACGAGAAATGGCAGCAACTGCAACGCCAAAAGATGGTCAGAGGGGCTGACCTGGTTGCGGGTCCGTGTCCCGGACGCGCTGCAGCGTGCAACGCTGCTGCGCAGAGCCGGGACCCAGAGCGGCACGGCATATGGAGAGATGGGCCCCGGCTCAGCAGCGCACCGCCGAAGGGGCGCTGCACTGCGTCCGGGGCACGGGAGCGCAGTGTGGCGCACAAGTCTTTCCTCCTCGTCATTGCGAGCGCAGCGAAGCAATCCAGACTGCCGCCGCGGAGGGATTCTGGATTGCTTCGCTGCGCTCGCAATGACGAAGTATGAGGCGACAACCTTGCTCTTCCAGCTGGCATTTCAGCTTGTAGACACACCTTCGCTTCTCGCGGCGTATTCCGCCCGAGCTTTGCTCTCATCTTCACGCCCTCTGGAAACAAAGGGCGCAGGGAAGGCCGGGTGCTGACCTGGCACCCACGGTCTGCTGCGCAAACGTGTAGCGCAAAAAGACCGCACAGCAGCATACAGGTGTGGCCAAACACACGGCCTTCCCTGCGCGATGGTCGGACGGCTTATGCCGTGCTCTCCCGGGAGCCGAATTCCTTCTGGCCTCCCTCGCCTCACGGAAGTCACCGGCACTGCGCCGGTTGGCGCGAATGCCGCATCCGCAAGACTTGGCCGTAGCGACGACGGCCGGGACCACACGGTTTTGCCGTACGCGAGCAGATCCTGCTTCGCCCCTAAGGGCTTCGCAGGGCTTTGGCGCCGTTCGTACAACGCGGCTTGCGAGGCGCTCACGGGGTTCGGCTCAATCCATCGCCCCGCCCTGCGCTCGCATCCGCGACGGCGCTGCCCGCGTCCACCGCGACCCGATCCGCGGCTCGTGACGACATACGACCGCCCCTTTTCGCCGGATCAGGATGGGCGATACATACGATAAATCCGAATTTCGGTAAAGCGGAATATCTTTTGGCGTGCCGGTTGACCGAGCGCTTGGGTGTTTTGCGCTTGTGGCAACACAAGCTCTTGGACGCCTACCCCGCGCGGCGGGCGCGGGCTCTGGTTTCCCAACGGTTCAGCATCTGGCCGAGCTCGCTCGTCGCGAGGGCCGGAGGCGCCATCCTGTTGACATCAGTCACCTCGTTGGTGTTGGCGGGCGCATTGGCATTGAGCCAGTCAGGCTGCATATAGCCGCGGCGAAGGCGGGCCTCCGCGTGCCGCTTGCGGGAGATGTGGTCGCGCACGAAATAGCCGGCTGCGAACGCGATCCCCAGCAGCACGATCAATATGAAAACGCCCACCGCTCAGCTCCGAACTTGTCCCACCGCGATTTGTGCGCAGCAATGAGGGCGAGGTCAAGGCTGAGCGCTGCATCATTCTCAGGCGCACGAATGGACATTCACGCTGACGGAACCGACATGCGCGGGTTCGCGAGCCGTGCTTTGAGACGGACCTGCGACGAAATGGCGGCATCATTTCGATATCGCGGAGGATGCGAACCTGCCTCTCGCAACTCGCCCCGGACCAGACTAACCTTGGAATGCTGGGCCGGATCAACCGGCCAGCTGAACATGACCCGGGAGGACGCGAATGACACGCCAACAGCAGCGTGAGCAGGAGCTTGCGCTTTCACGACGAACCTTGGTTCAGGGCCTTGCGCTTGGCGCCGCGGCCACGATGGCCGGAACCGGCACGGCGCTCGCCCAGAACGGCCCCGCCGCCCCGCCGACAACGATCACCACGCCGCCGCGCGACTTCGGTCCGCGCGGCGCGCCGACGACCTATTTCTGGGACCCCGATATCATCGCCGTCGATCCGTCCTTCAACGACCTCGCCCAGCCCAACACCTCGATCCAGCGGCTCCATACCGGACTGCTCTGGGCCGAAGGCCCGGCGTGGAGCGCGCAAGGCCGCTATCTCTTGTGGAGCGACATTCCCAACAACAGGCAGATGCGCTGGAGCGAGGACGATGGTCACGTCAGCGTATTCCGCACGCCGTCGAACTACAGCAACGGCAACTCGTTCGACTTCCAGGGCCGCCAGCTGTCCTGCGAGCATCTGACCCGGCGCGTGACACGCTACGAGAACGACGGCACCGCCACGGTGCTCGCCGACAATTACAATGGCAAGAAGCTGAATTCGCCGAACGACGTCGTCGCCCATCCCGACGGCAGCTACTGGTTCACCGATCCGCCCTATGGCGGCCAGCTCTACGAAGGCGAGCCAGATGCTGCGGGCGGACCGAGCAATGCGGCCGGCAAGCTCAATCCGAAGATCGGGCAGCCGGCCGGCTTCGCACCGGGCAAGCGCGAGCTGCCGACCAACTGCTATCGCATCGACCCTAGCGGCCGCGTCGATCTCGTCGTCACCGAAGATCAGGTGCCCGACCCGAACGGCCTGTGCTTCTCGCCCGACTTCAAGAAGCTCTACGTCGTCTCGACCGGCAAGGGCCCCGGCGACACCGGCGCCGGCGGCAAGGGCGAGGTCTTCGTGTTCGATGTCGGCAGCGACAACAAGCTATCGAACCAGAAGAGATTCAGTGACTTCATGATCGACGGCGTGAAGTGCGGGCCGGACGGCGTGCGCTGCGACGTCAACGGCAATGTCTGGGCCTCCAGCAATGCCGGCCGCGCCGTCGGCTATAGCGGCGTGACGGTGTGGTCGCCGGAGGGCAAGCTGCTCGGCCGCATTCGCCTGCCCGAAGTCTGCGGCAACGTCTGCTTCGGCGGACCGAAGCGCAACCGCCTGTTCATGGCCGCGAGCCAGTCGCTCTACGCCGTGTACACGGCGACGCAAGGCGCGGGGCCGGGCTGAGCAGGCATGAGCTGACTTGCGACGAGGCGCCAGCCTGCCCTGCTGGCGCCTCAAACTTGAAGCCGACCGTTCACAAGGACAATCAAATGACCATCACCGTTCGCCCCATGACCCTACAGGAAACTGCGATGATCATTGAGTATTTTCACTCGGCAACGCCGGAGCATTTGGAAATGCTCGGTGTCGACCCGTCCCGACTGCCGCAGGCATCGCATTGGCAGCGGCTCTACGCGCAGATGTTCGACCAGCCGATCGAGCAGAGAAGCGGCTTCCTGGTCAGCTGGCTTTACCATGACCGGTTGGTCGGATTCTCGACCGCCGACAAGATCCGTATTGGCCAGCACGCAAATATGCACCTTCACGTCATCGACGTCTCACAACGCAAGCAAGGCATCGGCGTCGCCTGCGTCAGGCAGACCGTCGAACTCTATTTCCAGACTCTCGAGCTGAAGCAACTCTTCTGTGAGCCCAATGCGTTCAATGTGGCTCCGAACCGGACGCTGCAAAGGGCAGGCTTCAAGTACGTCAAGACGCACATGACCGTTCCCGGCCCCCTCAACTTTCATCAGGCCGTCAACCGCTGGGTGATCGAGAGAGGTTGAGGGCAAGCGGGGGCCTTCACCGGCGAATTTATGCTTTGCGCACCCTGCTTCGCAGGCAGCACGTGACTTCCGGACGAGACGCGTGATAATTGAGCCATGGCTGACAAAATTGTGGCAGACAAAATTCACGTCGTTGTTCTCTATGGCGGCAGGTCCGGTGAGCATGAGGTCTCGCTGAAATCGGCCGCCTCCGTGCTCCGCCATCTCGATCGTTCGCGCTTCGAGGTGATCCCGGTCTCGATCGACAAGCAAGGTCGTTGGCAATGGAACGACCTCGCCGCGATCGACCCGGCGCAGGCCTCCTTGCCGATCCTGCCCGATGCGCCCGAGATGCGGCTCGTCCGAGGCGCCGGTGGACGCGGCGTTCTCATGCCGGTGTCCGGCAGCGCGAATGGCCCGATCGCAATCGACGTGGTTTTTCCGGTCATGCACGGCCCGCTGTGCGAGGACGGCGCCGTACAGGGCGTTTTCGAGCTGGCCGACGTCGCCTATGTCGGGTCGGGCGTACTCGCCTCCGCCGTCAGCATGGACAAGGATGTCGCCAAGCGGCTTGCTGAACTCGCCGGCGTGCCGGTCGCGCCCTATCGCGTGCTCACCCGCAAGGCCTACCTCTCGGATCGCGCCGCATCTCTCGCCCGGGCGGTCGAGGGCTTGACGCTTCCCGTATTCGTCAAGCCATGCAACATGGGCTCCAGCGTCGGCATCCACAAGGTCAAGAGCCGGGATGCGCTCGGCCCCGCGCTCGACGATGCGTTTCGCTACGATCTCAAGGTGCTGGTCGAGCAGGGCATCGACGCGCGCGAGATCGAGGTCGCCGTGCTCGAGGGCGAGACGTTGTTTGCGAGCGTCGCCAGCGAGCTCAATCCCAACGCCCATCACGAATTCTATTCCTACGAGGCCAAATATCTCGACCCCGACGGTGCCCGCGTCGATCTGCCGGCAAGGCTCGATGCCACGCAAATGGCGCGCGTGCGCGCGCTCGCGGTGCAGGTGTTCGCCGCGCTCGAATGCAGCGACCTCGCGCGCGTCGACTTCTTCCTCGACCGGCAGACCGGCGAATTCCGTTTCAACGAGCTCAACACCATGCCCGGGTTCACCTCGATCAGCATGTATCCGAAGATGATGGAAGCCTCAGGCGTGCCCTACGGCGAGCTGCTGACGCGCCTCGTCCATCTGGCGCTGGACCGCTACCAGCAGCGTCACGCGCTGGAACGCGGCTATTCCAGCTAGGTCGTGGCCGACTGCCATTTGAGTGCAGGCCCCTCGCGCCGCGTGTTAGGCGACTTCGCGCGCCTCGATGCGCGACACGCTCAATCGCTCGGTGATGTGATCGGCAACAAACTCCGCATCTCGCCCGATGCCGACAAACCGGCCCGAGCCCCAAGTGTAGAGCCACGGCAGGCCGATCACATAGGCGCCGTCGACCGACGTGATGCCGCGCTTGTGGGTCGGATAACCGGTGCCGTCGAACATCGGCAGGTCGACCCAGGACCAGTCGGACCGGAAGCCGGTCGTCCAGATGATACCAGTGATGCCGCTGGCCGCGAGATCGAGCTCGGTGGGCACCGCAGTGGGAGACCACACGGGCTCGTAGTGAGGCGTCACGGGCGCGGCGATCTTGTTCTTGGCGATGTGCTCGTCGATCATCCGGCAGATGCCATTATAGACCCGATCGGCACTGTCGAGATTGGCCTGGAGATCATCGCCAAACTGCAATCTGGTTCCACGACCGTCCTTGAGACGGCCGTAGAGCTTCATGCCCTCGAGTGCGAACTTGCGCAGGTCGATGTCCCGGCCGCCGTCTCGTCCGGTCAAATAATGGTTGGCGTTCTTGCGAACGCCCTCCTTCAGCGAGTGCTTGTCGACCGGCAGGTCGTACTGGCCGAGATCGTCGAGCCAGTCGACCGCGTCCCGGCCGCGATAAAAACGCGGGCAGCGCGGCGCGCTGCCGACGGCAAGATGCACCTTGCGGCCGGAGAGGTGCAGATCCTCCGCAATCTGGCAGCCCGATTGCCCGCTTCCCACCACGAGGATCTCGCCCGGCGGCAGTTGATCCGGGTTGCGATAGGCTGACGAGTGGATCTGCGTGATCGATGCATCGAGTCGGTCGGCAAACGGCAGCACCTTCGGAATGTGATATCCGCTGACGGCCAGCACGACGCTGTCGGCAGCGATCTCGCCCATCTTCGTCTCGAGCAGGAAGCCGCGGCCGGATTGCCTGAGGCGTGTGACGGCAACGCCTTCGCGGACTGGGGCACCGATGTGCCTGGCAAAATCCTCGATGTAGGAAACGATCTCGTCGCGCAGCATGAAGCCATGCGGATCGCTGCCGGCGTAGGGAAAGCCGGGAAGCTGGCATTGCCAGTTCGGCGTGACGAGACAGAACGCGTCCCAGCGCTGCGTCTTCCAGGAATGCGCAATGGTGTTTTTCTCCAGCACGACATGGGCGATGCCACGCGCATTAAGCTGCGCGCTCATCGCAAGACCGGCCTGGCCGCCGCCGATCACGACGACCGGATAGTGAGAGTGAAGGTCGGACATGATCAGCTCCTGCTATTCCTCAAATGAGACGACAGTGACGGACGCACCAGGCGTGCCTTCAAACTCAGTAGCCGCGGCCTCGATCCGGGTGAGTTGCCCGAGCGCGCGCGAGCACAGAAAGCCGTACTTCTCACGGACGCGCTCAGCGGCGATCGTCAGCGCAATGCGGCTGCGTTCCCTGAAATCGGCGAGGGTATAGGTCGTGCCTGGAGCAAAGTGATCCTTGATCACGAGCGACGGCGAATAGCAGGCCTCGATCCGCTCATCAGGCCAGCGCACGTGAAAGTGCATCTCAGGCATAATGCACCTCGCGCATCTGCTGATAAGTCGTCATGTGAGCGAGGGCGGTGCGGCTCCAGTCATGACGCCGGGCAACCCTCGCGCCGTTTGCAATCAGTCGCGAGCGCAAGGGTTCGGCGAGCGCACTGAGGGCGGCATCCGCGATCGAGCCCGCGTGATACGGATCGCACCAGGCAACATCGTCGGTGCCGAGATATTCCGTGAAAGGCGCGAGATGCGAGACCACCGCCGGCACGCCGCTGGCCATCGCTTCCAGCACAGCCAGGCCAAAGCCTTCGCGCAAGGACGGGAACAGCAGCACATCGGCCAGACGAAACAGCGATGGCATGTCAGCGTCTTCAAGCGGACCCGTTTCGATGACGGCATCAGCCGGCAGCCCTGCCTCACGCAGCCGCGAATTGAACTGTTGCCGATAGAGACCGTGATCCAGCAGGGAAGCCCCGCCGACGATGACGAGCTGTGCGGTCCGGTGCACGGCATGCACCTGCCGGAAGGCCTCGATGATGCCGAGCGTATTCTTGCGCTGCTCGACGCCACCGACGGAGAGCAGGACCGGGCCGGCGCGAAGGCCCAGCCGGGCACGCAACGCCTGATCGCCAGACCTCGCGACGGGCGAATAGCGCGCCGTATCGACGCCATTGCCGACCAGCGTCGCCGGGCGCGACATCTCCGCCTCCAGTTGCGCCTGCCAGAACCGGCTGACGACGAACAGGCCGTCGGCCTGGACGATCGAACGACGGTCGAGCTCGCAAAGCCGCTCGTCCCTGAACGCATCGATATGATGAACTGTGCGGACATAGTGCTGGATCAGGCCGCTCTGCTTCAGCGTCGCGAGCGCGTTTCCGGAGATGCCGTCCTGGGCGTGATAGACGTCGTATTGCCGGTTCGCAGCATCCTCGAAGTACCGGACATAGTCCGCGATGCGTGCTTCGACCATCGCCACAACGTCACTCGAGGCGGGCGATGCAGGCACGGAGCGCGTCGCGGCGACGCTGCGGCGGAAAAAGCCTTTGCCTGTGGGATCGGGGGCATGAACGACGGGCCGATGCCCGAGCTCCGCGAGGGCGTCCGCCAGCGCGAGCGCGTGCACCACACCGCCCCGCGGGTTGGTGGAATGCGCCAGGATCGCGATCCGAAGCCCAGGCAAACTCATGCCACGCTCCGTTGCCGATAGCTCTGATCCGGCGCGTAGCCGATCAAAGGCTGCGCCGCGAAGTCCCAGACGGTTGCGCGGGCAGACGCTGCGCTGATATCGACTGTTGTCCCCGCACTGACCTCTCCAATCGCGGCCGCCGCGATGCCGCGCCGCTGGAAGCGCGACAGGATCTCATCGACATGTTCTGATTTCGCCGACAGGAGATAGCCGAAGCTCGGGAACGTCAGCAGCCAGCGCTCGAGCGGCGCGCTCTCGGGAATCGGAACCGCCTCGACGTCCAGCGTGATGGCGACCTGCGAACATTCGGCCAGCATCGCCGCGGTCCCGACGATGCCGCCCTGACTGATGTCCTTGGCCGCGAGCGCGAGCCCGGCCTCGGCGATGGATGGCAAGATCTCCAGATCGCCCCGCAACCGCTCCGCCGGCGCGTCGGTTGCCGCCTCCCAGTTCGCGAACGGTTCACGGTAGCGGCCGCGCAGATCAATCGCCGCGATGAGCTTGTCGCCGGGCCTGGCGTCGAAGCTGGTGAGAAGCCGCTTCGCGCGCCCGAGGATCGCAACGGCGAGCTGGCTCTGGTTGTTGCGCACATTGGTGTGCCCGCCGATGACCGGCACGCCGAATGTCTTCGCAGCCGCTTTCAATCCTTCGAGAATGGGTGCGGCCTTGTCCGTACCGTTGGACCAGATCGCGTTGACGATAGCCGTCGGCCGTCCGCCCATCGCCACGACGTCCGAGATGTTGACCATGGCGCCGCACCAGCCGGCAAACCAGGGATCGGCGGCGACGAACTCGTTCATGAAGCCTTCGATGGCGAACAGCGTATAGCCGTCGCCCTCCGGAATCGCCGCGCAATCGTCTCCCACCGCGATGGCATCGCTGCCCGACAGATCGAGCGCGGCCGCAACGGCCGCGATGTCGGCCTTGGCGGCGATGCCGCGGCTTTGGCGGAGCTTTTCGGCAAGACTCGTGAGCGCGGCCTCCGTCAACATGATCAGGCCGCCAGCTTTGCCAGTGACAGGAAGCCGGTTTCGGGCGTCCGGAACGGCGGGTAATGGTCGAGATCCGCCTCCATGCGATGATGCGGCCGGCCATGGAGCTCGAATTCGCCGAGCGAGCGCCAGTGCATGTGCTGGAACAGCAGCGCGTTCTGGCTCTGCACATTGGCAAGAAAACGCCGGCAGCCGCGCGCATGCGCGGAGGACACGGCGAGCCGGATCAGGCCGGCGCCAACCGCACTGAGCCGGCGATAGCCTTTTTCGACGGCCAGGCGGGAGCCCCACCACACATCTGCATCCTGCTCATCGGTGTGAATGCGCACGGTACCGACGACCTCGTCCTCGGCCACGCCGAGCAGCGACACCGCCACGAGCGGAATGGCTGAAACGTCGACCGCGTCACGATCATCGCCCGCAAACACGCCCTGCTCCTCGCAGAACACCTTGCGCCGCAGGGCTGCGGCCGCATTGCGCTCCCAGGCTTCGGTCGCGAATTTCACCTGGAATTCCGGTGCAACGAACGGCTTGAACGGCTCGAACATCATGCGCTTGCTCCGCGTTCGTAAGTGGACAGGGCCGAGCAGGCGCCGCATTTGCCGCAGCCTGCCTTGATGTCGGTGGCGCGCAAGCCCCCGTCGCGCAGCATCTCCGCGAGCGGACGCAGGATCTCATGCATGAACGCCGGCGATGGCGTCGGATGACTCTCCAGCGGCGTGCCGGCGATCGGCACGAACGGCACGACGAAGGGATAGACGCCGATATCGACGAGCCGGCGCGACAGCGCGAGGATCTCGGCGGGCTCGTCGCCGAGGCCGGCCAGGATATAGGTCGAGACCTGACCGCGGCCGAACACCGGGACGGCCGCTTCGAACGCTTCCATATATTGCTCGATCGAAACCTGCGCCTTGCCCGGCATGATCTTCTGCCGCACGGCGGGCCCGATCACTTCCAGATGCATGCCGAGCGCATCGACGCCCGAACTCTTCATGCGCTGGAACCAGGCAAAATCATCAGGCGGTTCGCACTGTGCCTGGATCGGCAAGTCGACGGCAGCTTTGACGGCTTGCGCACTCTCGGCAAGGATGCCGGCGCCGCGATCGGACGTGTGCGGCGTGCCCGTCGTCATCACCATATGCCTGACACCGTCGAGCTCGACAGCGACCTTGGCGACCTCGGCGAGCTGTGCCGGCGTCTTGCGCTCGACCGTGCGCCCGGCCGCGAGCGACTGGCCGATGGCGCAGAACTGGCAGGTTTTGGTGCGGCTCTGGTAGCGAATGCAGGTCTGCAGCACGGTGGTGGCGAGCACGTCGCGCCCGTGCAGGGTCGCGATCTTCCAATAGGGGACGCCGTCCTCGGTGGTGCGGTCGTAGAATTTGGGTCGCAGCGGAAACGAGACGTCTGCGAGCACGACGCCGTCGCGCGAGATGCGGCTGCGGCCGGCCTCATCAGGACGCTCGACGAGATACGGGCTCTCGAACGCCGGCGCATTGTGGACCGGAATCATCACGGTCGCGCCATCGATCGTGAACGGCGTGTGATCCGACGGCCCGGCGCCGCCGCGGCGGCTGGTTCCCCCGGTCTTGGGATCAGCGAGCCGGACCCCGAAGGATTGCAACTCGTTGATCAGTTGCTCGGTCGGCATCCCCAAGGGTTGCAGCATCTGCGGTCTCATCTGATTGGTCTCCCGGAGTGGGCATGAGGCGGTTCGGGTGAAAGCCGTGCATGGGACGCGCAGGGCTGTCGTTCAGCACCAGCGACAGCAGCTCCGGCCGGGCGTAGTGGCCGACCGAGTCCATCATCCGCTTGCGCTTGGTGATCAGGGCGAGATCGAGATCGGCGACGAGGATGCCCTCGCCGCTGGTCAGCGGCGGCACCAGATGGTTGCCTTCCGGGGAGACGATCGCGGTCATGCAGCCGCCGCGCAGGCCTTTGCGCAGGCCTTCCTCCGGCGAGATCTTGGCGATCTGCTCCTCGCTCAGCCAGCCGGTGGCATTGACGACGAAGCAGCCGCTTTCCAGCGCATGATGCCGGATCGTCACTTCGATCTGGTCGGCAAATATCTGTCCGACCAGCGACCCCGGGAACTGGGCCGCGTGGATTTCTTCGTGTTGCGCCATCAACGCGTAGCGGGCGAGCGGGTTGTAATGCTCCCAGCAGGCGAGCGCGCCGACGCGGCCGACCGCAGTCTCGACCACCTTCAGGCCGGCGCCATCGCCCTGCCCCCAGATCATGCGCTCGTGAAACGTCGGCGTGATCTTGCGGCGTTTCAGGACGAGCGCGCCGTTCGCATCGAAGACGAGTTGCGTGTTGTAAAGCGAGCCGTGATCGCGCTCGTTGACGCCGAGCACCACCACCATGCCGTGGCGCTTCGCCGCTTGCGCTACGGCATCGGTCACGGGACCAGGCACGATGACGGCATTTTCGTAGAGCTGGATGTGTTCGGCGCCGCTCAGGACCGGCGGACGGACAAAGGAGAAATACGGGTACCAGGGAACGAACGTCTCCGGAAAAACGGCGAACTGGACTCCCTTGCCCGCCGCTTCCGCGATGGCCGCCAGGATCCGGTCGACCGTTCCGGTCGGCGTCTCCAGATCCGGCGCGATCTGAATCGCGCCGGCCCTGATCGTGCGTTTCGCTGTCACTGTGTTCTCCCTCGTCCGTCGCGTGAGCCAGCCGAGGTCAGACGGTCCAGGTGTGGAGCATGAACGCGTCGTCCCTGCGGTGAAGCAGGATGAGATCGAGCACGTCGAGCGGGTTGATCGGCCGGATGCCCGGAATGAGCGACGGTTCGCCATGGCCGTACAGCGCCTGCAAAGCGAACCGGCAGGCATAGACCTTGCCGCCTTCGTCCATGAACTTTGCGAGCTGGTTGTTGAAGTTCTGCGCGCCGGGGAAGGCTTCGTCGCCGATCTTCGGGAAGCCGCGCTGAATGCCGAGCGTGACACCGGGACCGTAAAGCAGAACCGAGGTCTCGAAACCCTTCCGCTTCAGGCGCAGCGCCTGAAGAATGTTGACGAGGCCGATGGAACCTTCGAACGCGACGGTGTGGAAGGTGACCAGCGCCTTCTCACCCGGCTTTGCTTTGACGTCCTCGAAAACCTTCTCTTCATAGTCGACGAGAAAGTCGCCCTTCTGACGCGCGGGCATGTTCACTGCTGGCATAGACACCTCCTGTTCACGTCCGGCCTCCCGGATCGAGATCAGGTTTTGCAATCAATATGCCAATCGACGTTCTGCACGACAAATCATCAACCCATACAATTTGCATTCACTTATACAGTCAATGTTGAATGGAGACCTGACTGGATTCGGATATGCTGGCGCTATGCCCGAAAAATAGTGCCTGAAAAATGCTAGGCAGCACGCTCGATCGGTGTGCAACGCCTCACCCCAGAACCACTCTTGCAAGGCGACCGGGAAGCGCGACACAATTGCATCGCCGCTTGCAACAATATACAGTCAATTATGCTGACGTAACTCGACGGTACCTAAGCAATGGCCGACTGGCGACCCGACCTCTCGAACAGCGACAAGCCGCGCTATCTCGCCATCGCGGACGCAATCGCCGACGATATCGCCGCTGGGCGGCTCGTGATTGGTGACCGCCTGCCGCCGCAACGGAAACTGGCCAAGCGCCTCGACGTCGATTTCACCACCGTCGCGCGCGGCTATGTCGAAGCCCAGAAGCGTGGGTTGATCGAATCGAAGGTCGGACAGGGAACCTTCGTGCGCGACAAGCCGCGACCGCGGCGCTCGGCGACAAGCTTTCCGCCACGTCCCGTCGACCTGTCGATGAACCTGCCGCCGGAGCCCGACGATCCCGAATTGATCGAGCGCATGCAGGCCGGCGCCGAACATGTGTTGCGCGACATCGCATCGCTGCTGCGCTACCAGGGCTTTGGCGGCACGCAGGCCGACAAGGATGCCGCCTCGAGCTGGCTCGGCCGCCGTGCATTGGTGCCGGCCCAGAACCGCATTTTCGTCTCGCCCGGCGCGCATCCGGCGCTGCTCGGCATCCTCTCGATCCTTGCGAAGGCGGGCGAGGTGGTGCTGTGCGAGGCCATCACCTATCCCGGCATCAGGTCGATCGCCGCGCAGCTCGGCATCAACCTCGTCGGCCTGCCGATGGATGCTGAAGGCATCGAGCCGCAGGCGCTGACCGACGCCTGCAAGAAGCTGAAGCCGAAGGCCATCTACCTCAATCCGACGCTGCAGAACCCGACCACGCTGACGATCCCGGACTCGCGCCGGCGCGAGATCGTCGCGATTGCACGGCGCTACAAGCTGCCAATCATCGAAGACGATGCCTACGGCTTCATTCCCGAGCACGGCCACGGCCACGCGCCCTTCGCCGCGATCGCGCCCGATCTGACCTGGCATGTCGCGGGACTCGCGAAATGCATCGGGGCGGGCTTGCGCGCCGCCTACGTCGTCGTGCCCGATACGCGCTCGGCCTGGCCATTTGCCTCGGCGCTGCGCGCTGCGACCGTGATGGCATCCCCGCTCACCGTGGCGATCGCGACACGCTGGATCGAAGACGGCACCGCGGACACGATGTTGCGGTTCATCCGCGCCGAGACATCGGCGCGGCAGAAGCTCGCCGCCGAAATCCTCCCCAAGGGGTCCTATCGCGGCGATCCGCTCAGCTTCAATCTATGGGTCGAGCTGCCCACGCCCTGGAGGCGCTCGGCTTTCGTGGAGCATATGCGGCAGACCGGCATCGGCGTCGTCGCCAGCGACGCCTTTGTCGTCAGCGATCCGCCTCCCGAGGCCGTGAGAATATGCATCGGCGGTCCTTCGACGCGAACGCAGATCAGGGGCGCGCTCGAATATGCGGCTCACGCGCTGGTCGAAACGCCGGCGCTGGCGTCGCCGTTTCTCTGATCCGGGGCGCTTGCAAATTCAGCAAGCTCGATCAAAGTAAGGACGGCACGCAGGCACCCCTAAGAATCTGCGGCTCATCAAGGAGGACGCATGCTTCCCTATGCCGCCCACGATCCTCGCTTCGATCGGCTGGTCATCGGCCACGTCAATCTCGAAAAACTCACCAGCGGATGCCGCTGGGCCGAAGGCCCCGCCTACTTTCCGGCCGGGCGCTACCTGATCTGGTCCGACATTCCGAACAATCGGATGATGCGGTTCGACGAGACGGACGGATCGGTGTCGGTGTTCCGCTCGCCGAGCTTCAACTCCAACGGCAACACCACCGATCGCCAGGGACGGCTGGTCAGTTGCGAGCACTTCATGCGGCGCGTCACCCGGACCGAGCACGACGGCTCGATCACCGTGCTGGCCGATGCATTCGAGGGCCGCCGGCTGAATTCGCCCAATGACGTCGTGGTCAAATCAGACCATTCGATCTGGTTCTCCGATCCGACCTACGGCATCGACAGCGATTATGAAGGCCAGCAAAGCCCGTCCGAGATCGGCGCCTCCAACGTCTACCGGATCGACGGCGATACCGGCGCCATCACGCGCGTCGTGTCCGACCGGGTGCAGCCGAACGGGCTGGCCTTCTCGCCGGATGAAAGCAGGCTCTATGTCGCCGACACCGGCGCAACGCATGTCCGCGGGTTGCCGCCGACGATCTGGTCCTATGCGGTCAAGGGGCAAACGGTCGGAGAGGCCTCGCTGTTTGCGACCTGCCCGGACGGGCTCTATGACGGCTTCCGCTGCGACATCCACGGCAATATCTGGACGTCGGCGGGCCGCAGCGTGTTCTGCTACGCACCCGACGGCACGCATATAGGCACCATCCCGATCGGCGAGATCGTCGCCAACGTCTGCTTCGGAGGCCCGCGCCGCAACCGCCTCTACATCTGCGGACAGACCTCGCTGTATTCGATCTATCTCAACACGCGAGCGGCGGTTTAGAGAAGACTAATGACGAGACGACGCGTTTTGATAGCCACTGCGCTCATGATGTCAATGTTGCTGTGCGCCGTCGCAGCCGCACCATGGGTGCTTTACTGGAAGGGTCTCAGCGAGATTGAGGGCCGTCCCACGCCCGCTACGCACGCGGCCACGACCGAACAGATAGACGGCATGCTCAAGAAGCTACGACTCACCCAATCCGTCCAAATCCGTCCGAGCTCACCCTATTCCTATTTGCTTCAGGGAGGCGCCAACGACCCAAGCGCTCGCGTCGCCTGGGTCGTTGCACGCGCCTATAACGTTCAGCACTTGAGCAATCGTCGATTTTGGCACCTGTCTGGCGCAGCTTTGACTGTATGGCTCACGCGCAACTGGACGCCATCGGAGCTGATCACCGCAGCCGCTCAGCTGAATTACTAGGACGCGGACGCATTAAGGCGCAGCCACAGCCCGATTCACGCGGAGGACCCAGAAGATGCCATTCAGGACCCGTCTGTCGTTCCCCCGAGGAACGCCACGCGGTTTGTTCAGCAACATCGGCTTGATGGCAGTCCATTCATGATCGGCGTTCGTAGTGCATGATTCGAGCCCCCAATTCTTGAGTTTGAATCACGGCAGTCCGGCCAAACGCAACGCTCCTGGCCTGCTCTTGGTACGGCGCTTACGAACAGGAGCGGACATCAACCGGTCCTCAAGCTCTGCCAAATCCGTCGAAAATGACCCGAAGCGGTCCTCGGTATCGTCCAGAGCAAACTAACCGTGCGGATGCTCGCCTCTTGCAATCATCAAGTGATGCTCTTGGTGATGCATCCCCCGAGTCATAACCCCGATGAAACCGAGAGCCTTGAGCTTAGCGGCATCACTCTCCGGGACGCGGACTTCGAGTATCGCGCCTCCCTCAATGTTGGTGGATTTGAATTGCCATCCTGTGTATCCGTTCATCGTGGCAGCATGGGCCGTGATCATTCGCTGAACTGAGCCAACAACGGGGCCCGCTCCTGTAACGATGTATCGGATACCCCCTTCGAGAGGTTCGGTCTTAACTTGCGCGGACAACGTGACATTGCTCATGTCGACCAGATGCTCGCGTAGAGCATCAATATTCACCTTGGACCAATCCGTGCGCGGGTCCGCTTCCAGTATCTGTACAATCTCCTGAATGGCAGCAAACGCATCCTGTCCCGGCTGCGTCGGTTCTTGGGCCATCTCGTGCTGAGACGGATGGCCGCTTCGCTGCATCATCATGTGGTGCTGATGATCCATTGGCATTGACCCGTGCTGCGGATGTTGCCCGCCAGATTGGCCATTGGCGCTGATTGGAATAAGCAGCATTAGTGGGAGAATGAATTTGCGCATGATGGTCTCCTTCGGAGTTTGTCTTGCCACAGGAGACCAACTTGGGACATGATCGCTATCATGTCCGACGAACTTTGCCTCACATTCCGTGACCTCTCCCGACGTGAGGATGACCTTGAACCCGGTGAGGCCCTTTTCCATCGGGGCGACACGGTTCGCCGCGTCTACTTTGTGACCAGGGGAGCAATCCATCTCGTTCGGCACCAAGCATCTGGAACCTCTTTGGTCATTCAGCGAGCGCGCGCTGGCCAGATCGTTGCTGAGGCATCGCTTTTCGCGACCACGTACCACTGTCATGCGGTGGCCATGCTCCCTACTGCTGTTTGGAGCGTCGCGAAGCCCGAACTGCTCAGACGTATCTCAGCGGACCCGAGCATTGGACTGATATTCATGAAAACCCTTGCTCACGAACTGCAGCACTCGCGTTTCCAAGTAGAAGTCCTGTCCATGAAAACAGTCGCGGCCCGCCTCGAGGCATGGATCGAATGGAACGGGGAGCTGCCGCCAAAAGGAGAGTGGGTCAACCTCGCCGCCGAGTTGGCTGTCAGCCCCGAGGCGCTTTATCGCGAATTTGGTCGCCGACGAGCTTAACGGGGGCTGTTAAGAGTCTGGTTGTGGCCCATCGCGACATATTGCGCTGCCGCCCGAAGTCGGTCGCTATAGGGCAAAGCAGACTTGCTTTAGTCGCATCACGCCGCCGGGTTTATGGGCACACGGCCTAGGCGATTTGTCGCCCTAGCTCGTGATCCGTTCGCTGCGGCCGTACACCAGCAGCATGAAGATGATGACGAGGCCGTAGATCACCTGACGGCCGGCCTCGGGCATGTCCATGATCGACAGCACGCTGTTGAGCAGCACGATCAGCACGACGCCGATCAGCGTGCCGAGATAGCGGCCGCGGCCGCCGAGGATGTTGGTGCCGCCGATCACGACCGCCGCGATCGACGGCAGCAGATAGGCGTCGCCCATGCCCTGGTAGGCCTTGGTGGAGTAACCGGCGAGCAGCACGCCGGCGAGCGCAGCGGCAAGGCCGCAGAGAACGAAGCAGATCACGGTGATGCGGCGGGTGTCGACACCGGCCAGATACGCGGCCGCCTCCTTGTTGCCGATGGCGTAGACGTAGCGGCCGAGCGCCGTGCGCTGGAGAATGATCGCGACAAGGACCGACACCGCAGCCCAGACGAACAGGGCGTTGGGAATCCCGAGCGTGCGGTCGCCGGCGAGCATTCGCATCACATCGGTAGCGGCGGTCTGTGGGGCATAGCCGCCAGTATGCGCGACCATCAGGCCGCGCATCACCGCGTTGACGCCGAGGGTGAAGATCATCGAGGGCACGCGCAGATACGCAACCCCGATGCCGTTGATGAGACCGACCAGAAGCCCGACGCCGAGCCCGACCGGAATCGCGAGCGGTCCGCCGATGGACGTCGCCATCATGGCGGCCGCGGCGAGCGTCCACGGCACCGACAGGTCGATCTGCGCGATCAGGATCACCATCATCATCCCGGCGGCGACAATGCCGAGGAAGGCGCCGATCTGGAGCTGCTGCAACAAATAGGTCGGCGACAACAGCGGCGCGCTGCCGAAGCGGGCAAAGGTGTAGACCGTGCCCGCCACCAGGATGACGAGGATGAACAGGGCCGCGATCAGGATCGGGCGGTCATCGCGCGAGAGACTGAGAGAGGCCGAACTCATCGAAACAGCTCCAGCGTATTCTTGACGCGCAGAACGCCGAGCGCGCCGATGCTCACCGCCGCCAGCAGGATCAGGCCCTCGAACAGCGGCTGCAACAGCGGCGCGATGTCGAAGATGCGAAAGAAGAACGAGATGACGCGCAGCACCATCGCGCCGAAGATCGAGCCGATCGCGCTGCCGGTCCCCCCTAACAGGGACGTGCCGCCGATGACGACGGAAGCGATGGAGTTGAGCGTATAGGCGCCGGCCTGCGGAATGTCGGCATTGCCTGACGATGTCTGGATGGCAAGGAACAGGCCGCCACAGCCGGCAAAGAAGCCGGCGAGCGTGAAGGCCGCGATCTTGGCGCGGTCGATCGGCAGGCCCGACATGTAGGCGGCGCCTTCGGCCGAGCCGACCGCATAGACCGCCCGGCCAATCACGGAACGGCGGAACGGCACCCAGACCAGGAGTGCGATCAGGACGAGCAGCACGAAGGGCACCGGGATCCAGGCCACTGGCGCGAACCAGCTTGCGGCACCGTCGTCAAAAATGTGGACCGTCGCGGCGAAGTCGCCAAGCGAGTTGGTCAGCGCCCAGTTGAGATCCTCGTCGATCTTGCCGCCCGGCGTCGGCCGCAGGAACAGCGCGATGCCGATATAGACCGCGCCGGTCGCAAGCGTCGCGATGATCGGCTGGATGCGCCCATAGACGACGACGCAGCCATTGACGAAGCCGGCCAGCGCGCCGATCGCGAGGCATATGACGGTGCCGAGCAGGATGCCGCTCACTCCGCCGGGAAAGGTGCCGAGGCCGAGATGCAGGCCGAAGATGTCGAGATGCAGCGGGGTGCCGCCAACCGCCCCCGTGAGCAGATAGCTCGCGAAACATCCCACCATGGTCATGACGGCGCCCACGGAAAGATCGAGCCCCGACGCCAGCACCGGGACGGTCTGGGCCATCGCCAGCATGGCCAGCGCAAAGATCTCGTCGCCGTTCTGCACCAGGACCGCCGACGAGAAGCCCTTGGGGTGGGCGAGATTGTAGAGCAGATAAAGGATGGAGAACAACAGCACGGCGGTGACGATGCCGATGTTCTGGCGAACCCTGACGGCGATATCGTCAAGCATGGGCCGCTCCGGCAGCAGCCGGCGCCGCCGCGTCGATGTTCAGCGCGCTCGCGATGATATTGGTCTCGTTGAGATCGTCGCCCTCAAGCTCGCGCACGATGCGCCCGTCATACATGATCGCCACCCGGTCGCAGCAGCCGATGAGCTCGTCATAATCCGTCGAATAGAACAGGATGGCGGCGCCCTGGTCGGCGAGCTCGCGCATCAACCGGTAAAGCTCCTGCTTGGTGCCGACGTCGATGCCGCGGGTGGGATCGTTGAGCAGGATGATGCGCGGATCGGTCATCAGCCATTTGGCGAGCACGACCTTCTGCTGGTTGCCGCCTGACAGCGTGGAGACCGCATCGCCGGGCGCGCCGATCTTGATCTGCAGCCGCGCGATGGCGCGCTTGATCGCCTCGTTCTCGCGCGCGCGATCGACCAGGGGTCCGGTCGAGATCGCATCGAGCGAGGCGATCACCAGATTGTCCGCGATCGACATCGGCAGCATCAGGCCTTCGGTCTTGCGATCCTCCGGCACGAGCGCAATGCCGACCGACTTCGCTGCAGCCGGCGACCCCGGACGCACCTCGCGGCCCTCAATGGTGACCCGGCCGGAAACACCGCGCAGCACGCCGAACAGTGCCAGCAGCAGCGATTTCTGGCCCTGGCCGTCGAGCCCGCCGAGGCCGACGATCTCGCCGGCGCCGACGCGCAGCGAGATGCGATCGAGGTGCCTGTCCCAACTCAGATTCTCGATATCAAGCACCGGCCTCGGCGCGTCCCGCGCGGGCTTGGGCGGATATTGAGCCGCGATGTCGCGCCCGATCATGAGCTGAACGATATCGGCGGTCGAGCGCCTGCCCTTGTCGAAAGTCTCGATATGCCGTCCGTTGCGAAACACGGACGCACGATCGGCGAGCGCCTCGACCTCGTGCATCCGGTGCGAGATGTAGAGAATGGCAACGCCCTCGGCCTTGAGCCGCGCCAGCATGGCGTACACCTTCTCGACGTCGGCGCTGGTGAGGGCCGACGTGGCCTCGTCGAGGATCAAGAGCTGCGGCTTCTTGCCGAGCGCCTTGGCGATCTCCACCACCTGGCGGCGTGACAGCGGCAGATCGCGCACGCGCATCAAGGGATTGACGTCCTCGCATCCGATCTCGGCCAGCAGCTCCTCGGCACGGCGGCGCTGCGCCCGCGCATCGATGAGACCGAAGCGGCGCGGCGGTGAGGCGATCGAGATGTTGTCCGCGACCGAGAGGTCGGGCATCAGCGACAATTCCTGGAAGATGCAGACCACGCCGGCTGCGTTCGCTGCGGACGGCGTTGCGAAGCTCACATCGCGTCCTCCAAGCCGCATGGTGCCGGTATCAGGCTGGACCACGCCGGCGATGATCTTGATCAGCGTCGACTTGCCGGCGCCGTTCTCGCCCAGCACCGCATGGATCTTGCCGCGCTCGCAGGCGAAATCCACGCCTTCGAGCGCGCGCACGCCGGCATAGCGCTTGGAGATTCCGGACAGAGTGAGAAAGGCAGGCTGGGGCAGGTTGGCATCCGGCATGACAGGGCTCACGCAGCGGCGGCCCGGCGAAAGCCGGGCCGCGACCGTGACGTCTCCAGTGCGCTCACTGGGTGTTCTTTTCGCTCTGCGACATGATCTCCGGCGCCGTGAAGTTGACGCCGCAGGGCGTGAACTGGTTCGGCGCGAAGAAGTTGGCGTTGAGGTCCGGCCAATAGTTGGTGCCTGGCTTCAGGTCCTTGTAGGTCGCGACCGGGATCGGGATCGAGATCAGCTGCGGCATCACGTTGCCCTGCAGCGCGGAGATCGCCGCCTTGGTGGCGATGGCGACGAGTGCCGGTGATTGTCCGTAGGACATGCCTTTCAGCCCGTCCTTGGCGTGATCGGCGATCTGCTTGCGGAACTCGTTCTCGCCCTCGCCCGACATCGGCACGAAGGGGTGCTTGGCCGCCATCAAGGCTTGAACGGTGCCGTCGGAGCCGCCTTGCGTGAACACGCCGTCGAAATGGCCGTGCACGGCGAGCGCGTCCGCCGTCACCTTCTGCGAGGTGCCGGTGTCCCAATTGCCGACCACTTCGGTGATCTTGAAGCTGTTGCCCGGCGCTTCCATCACCTCGCGGAAGCCGAGATGGCGGTCGCGATCAACCGAGTTGCCCGGCAGGCCGCGAACCTCGAGGATGTCGCCGCCCTTCTTGCCGCTCTCATCCATCAGCCACTTCGCCGACATGCGGCCCATTTCCTTCTGGTCCTCGTTGACCATCATCACCTTGTCGGTGTCGAGGACGTTGTCGAAGGGAACGACAACCACGTTGTTCTTGTCGGCGAGGCGAATGATGCGGTCGAAGCCATCGGGGGCCACCGCGATGGTGACGATCGCGTCATAGCCCTGATTGATGAAGTCCTCCATCGCGCCGAGTTGCGCTGCAACATCGGTGCCGGTCGAGACGACCTTGAACTCCTTGATGTTCTCCTTGATGCCCGGCTGCGCGGCGAAGGCCTTTGCGGTCTTCACCATCTGAATGCGCCAGGTGTTGCCGACGAAGCCGTTGACGAGGGCGATCTTGTAGGGACCGGGCTTCTTGTCCCACTGAAAGAACTTGGTTTCGGACGACCAGGGCTTGAAGCATGCGGGATCGGCGCCCGGACCGGATACGACCTTGGGCCCCGCAAGGGCGCTGGCCGAAGACAACAACAGGCCAACGCAAGCGAGCCCCGTCAAACGAAGCGTCCACACCATATCTATTCTCCTGAGCTTTTTGTTCCACCCTTGAGCGGCGCAATGGCCAAGCCGGGAATTGAGCTTCCCGTGCAATTCACCAAGCTAGGATGGCACGCAACCTCTGATGCGCACAAGCCGAATGCCGGTCGTAGGCGCTGACGTGTGTCGAACGCATCAGGCGAAACCATCACATCTGCGGGAGACGATGCGGCGCTGCGGCGTAGCCGAAAACACACGCGTGACAAGCGGATGTTCGCGTCCAGCTTGATGCAGCGCAATCGAATGATTGCGAACCAAAGGACCGCGCAGCAAAAAGAATGATACTCTGGGAAAAATGCCGACGCGATCATGGTCAGCCGCGCATCCGAATTGCTGAGGGCCGCGCATGTTGACTTTCGTACATGCCCTCCAAATACTCGCCGGAAAGTAGAAGACCAGTCACAAACGACTGACTTGAGGGAGGGATAGGATGCCGACTTCACGCAGGCAGCTGCTGAAGGGTACGGCGGCTGCCGCCGCCGCACTCAGCCTCGATTGGACCCGGGCCCAGGCGCAAGCCGAGAATTTGCGCATCGGCCTGATCTACGATCTCACCGGACCATTCGCCGCGGGCGGCTCGGTCGCCTCCTCAGTCGGCGCGCAGATCGCCATCGATCTCGTCAACGAGAAGGGCGGCATCGGCGGCAAGACCAAGATCGTGCCTGTGCCCGCCGACTCCCAGAGCAAGGCCGACGTTGCCATCAACGAGGCCGAGCGCCTGATCAGCCAGGAGAAGATCGACATCATCAACGGCGTCTATTCCAGCGCACACGCCGTGCCGATGGCGGCGAAGGTCGAGCAGCAGAAGAAGATCCTCTGGATCACGACCGCGGTGTCGACCGCGGTGTTCAAGGACAAGAACCTGCAATATGTGTTTCGCGCGCAGATCCATTCCGACCAGTACGGCCAGGCGTTTGCAGGCTTCCTCGCCGAGCACGCCAAGGGCAAGCTCGGCATGGAGCCGAAGGACGTCAAGGTCGCGCTGATCCACGAGGACGGTCCCTATGGTGTCGGCGTCGCCGCGGCCGACGAGACCTATGCCAAGGAGGCCGGCATCCAGGTGGTGCTGCGCGAGGGCTACTCCGCCTCAGCCCCTGATCTCTCGGTGCTCGTCACAAAACTCAAGCGCGCCAAGGTCGATGTGATCTCGCATGCCGGTTACAACCCCGACATCACCCTGTTCCTGCGGCAGGCGCGCGAGAGCGGGCTGCGGTTCAAGATGCTGTTCGGTGCCGGCGCCGGCTACAGCCAGCTCGACAAGCTGCGCACGACCTTCGGCGCCGACATCGACAATTTCTGCAACATCGATCCGGTGCCGGCGCAGCTGCTCGATCCCTCGAAGCTCGCGCCCGGCATGGGCGACCTGATCAAGACCATGGTCGCGCGCTACCAGGCCAAGCTAGGTGCGACCGACGTGCCGCCGCACTGCTCGATGGGTTTCAATCAGACCTGGGTCTTGCTCAACAATGTGTTGCCGGTGGCCAAGGAGAAGTATGGCAGCTTCGAGCCGGAAGCCATTCGCAAGGCCGCGCTCGATGTTGATATCCCTGCTGGCGGCACCATCCAGGGCTATGGCGTGAAGTTCTTCCCGCCGGGCACGCCGCTCTCCGGACAGAACGAACGCTCGACGCCGGTGGTGATGCAGAACGCCGGCGAACATATTTCCGTCGTGTGGCCGACCAACATTCGGACACAGGACCCTGTGTTTCCGCTGCCGAAAGGATCGACCTACGGGGCCTAGACATCAGGCTGAAGACGCAACGTCCTTGCGTCTGATCCATTTATGAGAGTTCCATGCTCGTGCTATAGAACGCCGCCATTCATCACGATGGCGCACGAGAGGTGGAGGTTTTCATGAAGACTCTTTCTGCTGCTCTGTTTGGAATTGTTGTGCTCTCGGCAGGTCTGTGGCTGTCGTCGACACCCGCTGCCGCCCTTGGCGGCTGCGGTCCGAACCAGCATCGCAATGCAGCCGGCCGCTGCGTTTTCGGCGGTCAGAACGAAGACTACTGCATCCGCAAGACCGGTCACCCGGCCACGCGCATGCCCAACGGCACGATGAAGTGCATCTGAGCTGGCGTTTTCGCTGCACTTCTCCATCGACGCGACACGCCATCCTCTCCCCGTGCTGGAGAGGATGGTCGTCAGGCGCTCGGCGCGATACAAATTCGCCCAATGCTGATCCGCGTTGCAGCCGTAACCAAATGCATCCAGGAGTTATTCTTTTCGCGCTGTAGTTGTGTTTTCGGTCGCCTGGCAACCCGAGATGGTTGTGAGACGAAGTCCTCTTGAAACAAAAGACTTCTAGAGTGTGATCTGGGTTATTAGCGGCGCTCGATTTTCGTACGTACAAACCGGTCAGCCGACCGCATTTTCAGCCTGGTTGGCATCCAGGCAAATTGGCTCGCATTTTCGAAGCCGTGCAGCGGGATCGCACATTTTCAGATCGTGAATTCCAGCGATGGGGGTGACAATGCCCACCATTTTCGAATTGCTCTACAGGGAATTTTGTCGCGCCCGGCTTGCCGAGATGCGCAAGCAGCTTCTGCTGACGCGCGAACACCCCAAAGTTTTTCTGCCGGACGACGATTCCCCCGACCCGGACGGAACGGACCCGCAACACGAGGCTGAATTGAAGCGCGCGGGGGAATAATCACGTCCCGGCAACAGTCTTTCTGGATGGCGGCGCATTTTCAGGAGGCAACATTGAACACGCCCGAATTCTATGCCGCGTCGATTGCCTGTCTCTCGTGCCTGACCATCGTCGTGATGATCGCTGTCGGAGCCTGGTAGGCAAAGCCCGTGGGATGAGCGATGCGTTGGACGGCACTATGGCGTCAAGGCGGAGCTATTCCACCGAGACCCGCACCACGCCGGCGCTCATCATGCCGAGGGCGCGCGCGGCAGGCACCGAGAGATCGACGATGCGGCCGCGGATGAAGGGACCGCGATCATTGACGCGGCATTGAATGGTCCGCCCGCTGTAGGACACCTTGAGCACGCTGCCGAACGGGCGCGTCCGATGCGCGCAGGTCAGCTCTCCGCTCTTTGCTGCTTTTCCGTATCCATAATATGAGGCAAGTCCGCTTTCGGCGTGGGCGACGGAAAATGAAAGCGAGAAAGTGGTCAGACAAAACAATAGCGTCGGCTGCGCTCGCACGGCACCGCTCCCGGTTGGCCCTGCCCCGCGCTGCAACGTCGTTATATTCCTGGAGTTCCGGGAACCGCCGGGCGATGCCCGGCGGTTGCATCACACATTGTTACTGTCTGTGAAAGACCAGCGTGCGAACCTCGATGCTCTCGCGCGGCGCAGCATCATCAGGCGTGGTCGGATCGACGAAGGCGGTATGCGGCCCGAAGCGCGTGCGGCCGTCGGTTGCGGAGTCGTAGCATTTGAGCAGCAGCGCCTCGTCCGCCGTCATCTCGGGGAAATAGAACCAGCGATGATCAGGATTGTATTTCACCGAATAGGTCTCGCCGCGGCGGTTGGGATAGATCAGGTCCGAGGCGACGAGATCCTCGGGCGCGACGGTGGTGCCGTCGGCCATCGCCAGCGGTGAATCACGCAAGGGGCCACGGATCGGCCGCCAGAGATTGATCACCTGCACACGGCCCTTGAGCAGCTCCTCGGCTTCGTCAGGCAAATGCTCGCGCACGCGGTTGGCCCCGGAGACGACGGTCTGGTCGACATGCACGCGCGTTGCCGGCTGGCGCGGCCCGCCATCGCGAATATCAGGCGCGCCTACGACGCGCTTGCGCACGGTGTGGTCGAAGATGAAGACGCGGTCGGCCTTCAGCGTCGCGCGCAGGAAGGCCTCGACTGCGGGATAATAGACGGTGCGTACTTCCTCGTCGTTGTAGAAGTCCTTCACCCGGTTGGGGTGCCGCACCAGCGCGAAGCCTTCGCGATCGAGCGAGAAATTGTCCGCGATCAGCCGCGCATCGAAGATCGGGACCAGATGCGGCTCCGGAAGCGAGGTGCTTTTGGGCTCGCCCGGCGGCGGATCGAAGGCGTAAGTGCGTGGCTTGCCGGACACCGGCGCGAGGTAGTTGAGTTCAGCAGTGACGAAGGGAAGCGATTCGATTTTTGTTTCTTGCAGGCCCATCTAAGGTCTCCCGATGTGGTCGTCTGCATGATTTCTGACGACGTAGAGCGTGGTGCAAGGGAGGTGGTGCAAATAGCAATGGGGGTGTTGTGGTGAGCGCGGAATGCAGAAGGAATGTTTTGAGGCAGCCGATTAAGTTGGAATGTGACCTGCGCACTTCACGGATGCTTGAGCACTTTGCGAGGTCTCTTGCCCCGGACGCAGCGCATCACGCAGTGGTGCGCTGCTGAGCCGGGGCCCATCTAACCGCGAGCATTTGCTTGGCATGGGTCCCGGCTCTGCGGAGCAGCGCTATGCGCTGCACCGCGTCCGGGACAAGGCGGCTACAACCCCGCCCTTACAATCGCATCCGCAAACGAGCGATCGACGATCTCCGCGGCATCCAGCTTCTGCTTGATCAGGCCCCAGCGGAAATAGAGATCGATCGTGCTCTGCTCGTCCGCGACCACGCCGTCATCGATCGGTGCGATCCGGATGTTTGCGCGCGACAGCCAGTTCTGTGGCACGGCGGTCGGGATATTCATCAGCTTGCCCCAGGTCTCGGCATAACCGTTGACGTTGGACAGTGACCACGCCCGCGCCGCCGTCAGCCGACGGACGAAGTCGGTCAGCTCGGCGCGCTTGTCGCGGATCGCATCCGGCCGCGCCACCTGGAAGCTGAGGCCGGGCGTCAGGCCTTGCGCGGTGATGATGCGGCGCGATTTGAACAGCACCTCTTCCTGGCTGACGTAAGGCTCCCAGGTCGACCACGCATCGACCGAGCCTTGCGTGTAGGCGATCTTGGCGTCGGACGGCGCCAGGAACGCGATCTGCACGTCGCTCGCGTTCCAGCCGTTCTTTTCGAGCGCGGCGAGGATCAGCTGATGACCGATCGAGCCACGGCCGGTTGCGATCTTCTTGCCGCGCAGATCAGCAAAGCTCTTGATCGGCGAGTTCTCGGGCACGAGGATCGCAAGCGCCTCGCCGGTCTGCCGGATCGCCGCAATTGCTTTCACCGGGGCGCCCGACGCGGCGGCAAAGGTGAAGGGCGCATCGCCGACAAGCCCCGTCTCGATCGCGCCGGCGCTGAGCGCTTCGAGCAGCGGGGCTGCCGCCGGAAACTCCTTCCATTCGATCCTGTAAGGGACATCGTTGAGCACGCCCGCGGCTTCCATCACCGCCCGCGCATTGCCCTTCTGGTCGCCGACGCGCAGCGTCGTCTGCGCATTGGCGAGATCGGCGCCCGCGAGAGCGAGCGCCGCTGCAAGGATGAACCGGATCATTCCGCCGCGATCCCGTGCTGCTGGTCACGCGCGGCAATCAGCTTGCGCGTCAGCGGGATCAGCTCGCGGCCATAGTCGATGGCATCGGGCAGCGGATCGAAGCCGCGGATCAGGAAATGGCTGACGCCGAGATCGTAGTAGTCGGCGAAGACCTCGGCGACCTGCTCCGGCGTGCCGACCAACGCGGTCGAGTTGCTGTTGGCGCCGGTGAGTTTTGCAATTTCGGTCCACAGCCGCTTGTCGATGCGCGCGCCCTGGTCGGCAAGTGCCAGAAGCCGCTTGGCGCCGTCGGTGGCGTGATTGGGCCGGCGATAGCCGGTCTGGTCCTGCAGCGCAGTGGCGCGCTCGAGGATCCCTTCGGCCTTCTTCCAGGCCTTCTCCTCGGTGTCAGCCAGGATCGGCCGCACCGACAGGCTGAAGCGCGGGCTCGGCCGCCCATGCTTGGCGGCCGCCGCGCGGACCCGCGCGGTGACGTCGCGCACCTGCGCATAGGATTCGCCCCACAGCGCAAAGGTGTCGGCATGCTTGCCCGAGACCTCGATCGCAGCGTCCGATCCGCCGCCGACGAAGGTGTAGATGCCGCCCTTCTGGACAGGTTTCACCTGGGAGAACCCGTTCTCGACGGTGTAGTACTTGCCGCTATAGTTGAACGGCTTCTCGCTGGTCCATTCCAGCCTGACGACGTCGAGGAATTCGCTGGTGCGGGCGTAGCGCTCGTCCTTGTCGTCGAGCGTGTTGCCGTCCTGATGCAGCTCGGTGGCGTTGCCGCCGGTGATGACGTGCAGCGAGACGCGGCCGCCATAGAGCTGGTCGAGCGTGGCGAGCTGGCGCGCCAGCACCGTCGGTGCAGTGAAACCGGGCCGCTGCGCGATCATCACCTTGAGCTGTTTGGTGATGGTCAGCACGTGCTGGGCGACCTGCAGCGAATCCGGCGTGGTCGAATGGAACGCCAGCAGCGCGCGGTCGAAACCGCCGAGCTCGTGCGCCTTCGCCACCGTCTCGATATAGGCGGGATCGAGCACCGGCCCCTGGCGCACGATGGTCTCGGAAGCATTGCTGTTGGCGATAAAGCCGATGAACTCGACCGACATGATGGTCTCCTTGTTGATTTTCTAAAGTCCTAGCGCGGTGCGGCCGAGGCCGGTGCGCGTGGCGTCGTCCTGCGGCGTATGCACGCGCCCGCACAGGACATCGCGATAATGCCGCTCCAGCGGATTGCTGCGGGACAGGCCGTGATTGCCGGTCAGCGACAACGCGTCCTCGACCACGGCGACCGCATTGTTGGTCACCGTCAGCTTGATGACGTTGGATTCACCGGTCGAGAGATCGACACCGTCGTCGAAATCGCGGGCGAAGGTGTCGAGCAGCCGCGCATTGACCGCGAGCCGGGCCTCGATGGCGCCGAGGATCTCCTGCGCACGCGGCAAGCTCGCGAGCGGGGCACCGAGGCTGGCGGGCACGCGCTGCTTCAGGAACTGGACGAACCAGTCGCGCGCGGCACGGGCAACGCCGTCATAGATCGCGGCAACGAAGACGGTGTGAACCGTCGCCTGCGCCACGTCAGGCGCGCGCCAATCGGCAGGCTTGCGGACGTCGACCTCGGCATCGCGCGGGATCACGACATCGTCGAAGATGACGTCGTGGCTGCCGCTGGCGCGCAGGCCGTGATGATCCCAGGTCTCGACGATGCGGGTGCCCGGCAGGCCCGCCGGCACCAGGAACTGGCCGACCCGCGGCTCGGCCTCGTCCGTCCGGGCCCAGACCAGGTACCATTTCAGGATCGGCGCGCCGGTCGAATAGATCTTGTGGCCGGAGAGGCGCCAGCCCGTTTCGGTGCGGCGTGCGATCGTCGCCGGCAGGCCGCCACGCGACGGAGAGCCGAGTTCGGGCTCGACACGCAGCGCATTGACCAGCGCGACACCTTCCACCGTCTCGCGCGCGAGCTTGCGCGACAGCTTCGACGGCCAGGACTGGCTGCGCCCCATCACCAGATGGTTGATGTAATGCATCGACAGCACCAGCGCGGTCGACGGATCGGCCTTGCCGATGATGCCGAGGACGCGCGCGGTGTATCGTGCGCCCGCGCCGGCCCCGCCGAGAGCCGCCGGCACCGTCAGTGGCAGCAGGCCCGCTTCTGACAGCTCGCGGAAATTCTCGAAGGGAAAACTGCCGGTGTGGTCATGCTCGGCCGCGCGCGCAGCAAAACCTGGCGCCAGCGCCTCGGCGCGGGCGATATAGTCGGGCTCGCCATGCGCGACCCGTCCCTGAGCTACAGAAGTCACCATGTGGCATCCAGTCCCAACAGACCAAGAATCTGGCGGCGCAGATCCGCCAGATACGGATCGCCGCGATGACGCGGATAGGGCCGGTCGACGCGGATATCGGCCTTCACGCGCGCGGGGCGCTCGCTGAAGACGATGACGCGGTTGGCGAGCACCAGCGCCTCCTCGGCATCGTGCGTGACCAGCAGCGTGGTAAAGCCCTTGCGCTGCCAGAGCGAGACCAGCTCGGCCTGCATGGTGATGCGCGTGAGCGAGTCGAGCTTGCCGAGCGGCTCGTCCAGGATCAGGATTTTGGGATCGTTGACCAGCGCCCGCGCCAGTGCGACGCGCTGTGCCATGCCGCCGGAAAGCTGATGCGGATAGGCGTTGCGGAAGTCCGACAGCCCGACCAGATCGAGCGCGGCGTCGACGCGGTGGCGCTGGCTCTTCAAAATGCCCTGGGCTTCCAGCCCCAGCGCAACATTGTCCCAGACCGTTCGCCAGGGAAACAGCGTCGGATCCTGGAACACCACCACGCGCGACGGATGCGGGCTTTTGATGCGAACCTCATCCTCGCGCAGGCTTCCGGCCTTGGGCTTGTCGAGCCCCGCGACCAGCCGCAGCAAGGTCGACTTGCCGCAACCGGACGGACCGAGCAGCGCGACGAACTCACCGGGCTCGACCGCGATGCTGACGTCGCTCAGCACCGGCAGCTCGGCACCGTCGATGTCGAAAGCGTGGCTGACTTGTTCGATGTCGAGCGCGGCGCCCGCCGAGAAATGGCTGATCGCTTCGGCAAGAGCGGCTACCATTTCACGGTCCCCTTCTGCCAGACCAAGAGACGGTCGCGGACTGCGAACAGCAGCGTGATCGCGCCGGAGCAGAGCAGCGACATCACGATCAGCGCCGCATACATGTTGGCATAGGCCGCCCAGCCCTGCGCCCATTGCAGGTACCAGCCAAGGCCGGCCTTGACGCCGATCATCTCGGCGATGACGAGCACGGCAAAGGACGCGCCGAGCCCCATGAACAGGCCGACGAAGACATGCGGGAGCGCGGCAGGGATCGCGACCTTCAGCACCAGGAAGGACGGCTTGGCACCGAGCGTGCGCGCGACGTCGTAATAAGCGCTGCTGACGCTCGCGACGCCCGACCAGGTCAGCACGGTGACGGGGAAACCGGTCGCAAGCGCGATCAGGAAGGTCGAGGCGCTCCAGCTCGACGGGAAGGTGAAGAAGGCGATCGGCAGCCAGGCAGTCGCCGGCAGCGGACCGATGAAGCGCAGCACCGGATGCACCCAATAGCCGACCGCGCGCGACCAGCCGATCGAGACGCCGGTCAGGAAACCGACCGTGGCGCCGATGATGTAGCCGCCGAGCTGAAGCTTGACCGAGGCGATGACGCTGTCGAGCAGTTTTGGCAGGTCATCGGTATAGACCTCGATGATGGCCTGCGGCGGCGGGAAGAACGGCAGCGGCAGCCACGCGAACTTTGCGGTCGCGACTTCCCACACCGTCAGGAACGCCCCGAGCGCGACGAGCCAGGGGGCGCGCTGGCGCAAGCCGCGGCCCGCCGAGCCGAGATAGTCGGCGCCGACGGTCCCGAACAGCGCGATCGCGGCGATGACGAAGGCGGCAATGCCGAGCGAATGCGAGCGCGACCAGTCGCCGACATCCTGCCACCACAGGCAGGAGAAGCCGAACGCGATCCAGGCGACGCTGGCGGCGACGCCGACGCCGGACTCCCGGAGCCAGATCGCGAGCACCGGCGCGCGCGATAGCCGCGGCGCGCCGGAAGCGAGCCCATCAGACAGCGAATACGTCGACATAGATGCGCTCCGCGAATTTGGCGGTATCGGTGCTCTGCTTGAAGACCTGCACGCTCTTGAGATCGTCGGCGTAGCCCTTCAGCTCGCGCTTGAGCACTTCGCCGACGGGATGATGATGATGAGTGTGGTAGCGCACCATGCCCTCGATATCGGCAAGCGACGCCGTCTTCGGCGCATACGGTTGGAACGACTTTGCCGTCACGGCCGGATTCTGCGCGGTGAACATCGCGGCATCGAGCAGCGCCTGCGTGAGGGCGCGCGCGACGTGAGGTTCTTCGCGAACCAGCGAGCCGCGCAGACCGAGGATGCAGCAGCTCTTGTCGCGATACTCGCCGTCGAGATTGGAGGCGACTTCCTTGTACTGCGTGTCCTTGAGCCAGAGATAGCCCAGCGGATCGGAGGACAGGAAGGCCTGCACTTCGCCCTTCTGAACCGCGACATCGAGCAGATTGCCCGGATAGGCGCGCCAGTCGACATCCTTGTTCGGATCAATGCCGAGTTTCGTCAGTTGGATCGAGAAGAAGTTCTTGTCGGGACCAGCGAGATCGCCGACCGCGACAATCTTGCCCTTGAGATCGGCGAGCTTGTTTACGCCGGAATCGGCCCGGCTGAGCACGCGCATGCAGCCACCATGAGTGCCCGCGGCAATCTTGACATCAAAGCCCTGCTCCAGCGGCTTCAGCCAGCGCAGCGCCATGCCGAGGCCGGCATCGCTCTTTCCGGTCGCGATGGCTTCGAGCAGCTGGTCGGTCGAACCGGAGTAATTGACGAGTTCGACGTCGAGATTTTGTTTCTGGAAGAAGCCGTGCTCGATGGCGACCGGCACAGGCGCAAGACAGACCGCGCCGGCATTCCACGACAGTTTGAGCTTGCGCGGCGCACCAGTGAGCACGGGCGCGTCCGAGGCTGTCCGGCACAGCGGAAATTCCGACAGATCGACACCGGGCGCGATCGCCTGCGGCGCAAAGGCCTGTGCCGCACCGAAGGCGCCGAGCGGCGCGGCAAACGCCGCAGCCAACCCCGCCTGGAGCAAATGACGTCGGTCGAGGCCCGATCCACCGCGCTTGTTGTCGTTGCCCATCAGCCCCACTCCTGAGTTGGCAAGGCTCCGCTATTGGCGCAACGCTTCGCGTTGCGCATGTTCCGTACGGAGCTGCGTTGAGAGAATATTCTTCGCAGGCGCTTCCTGCGCCGCGTTGATGCGATGCGTAAATCATGCGGCGCGGGTACCGCATCGTCAATGAAATGGAATTTCGAATGTGGCGCGACGCGAAGTCATTCTCTCCTTCGGCGCAGGGAATGGCGATGAAACGATTTTCGCTGCTGCCTGGTACAGCAAGGATGCGCCGCGACTCCACGGCCTGCTTCATTCCTGCGCATCCGCGGCCGTGCACACCCGGCATTCTCGAAAGCGACACCGCGCTGAAACGTCCTTGCCCGATGCGCGCGCAATACGGTTGGCCATTTCATTGACTGACGACCGCGCGATCATACACTTGATCGTCTCGCTGCATCGTTCGCTCACACGTCGTGAGCCAAGCACCAACCGGGCAACAAGACAGAACACATGAGCATCAACTCGCCTTCAGACCATTCCATCGCGCGCCGGTTCGCCGCCTCGCTGCTTGCAGCCGCCATCACGCTCTCGACCGCGGCTGCGTCGTTCGCCGCCGATGCGGTCGTGCTGCGCGTCGGCGACCAGAAGGGCGGCAATCGCTCGCTGCTCGAGATATCAGGCTATGCCAAGGACCTGCCCTACAGGATCGAATGGTCGGAATTCCCGGCGGCCGCTCCAATTCTGGAAGCGCTCAATGCCGGCGCGCTCGACGTCGGCTACACCGGCGATCTCTCCTTCCTGTCGGTTTATGCGGCGGGCGCGCCGATCAAGGCGATCGGCGGCACCAGGTCGGATGCGAAGACGCAGGCGATTCTGGTGCGCCAGGATTCGCCGATCAAATCGGCCGCCGACCTCAAGGGCAAGCGTCTCGCCGGCACGCGCGGCGGCTGGGGCCAGTTCCTGATCGATGCAACGCTGGAAAAGGCGCAGATCAAGCTGGAAGACGCGACCTTCGCGCCGCTCGGCCCTGTGGATGCCAAGGTCGCGCTGGTCGCAGGCTCGATCGACGCCTGGGCAGTGTGGGAGCCCTATGTCTCGTTCGCGACGCTGAAAGACAAGGCCCGCGTGATCGCCGATGGCGAGGGCCTGACGCCGACCATCACCTTCATCGTCGCCAGCGACAGCGCCATCGCCACCAAGCGCGCGGCGGTGCAGGACCTGGTCGAGCGGCTGAACAAGGCGCGTCTGTGGTCGCTCGATCATATTGCCGAATACGCAAAGAGCACGGCCGAGCTGACAAAACTGCCGGAAGACGTGCTGCTGTCGGCTTACACCGCGCAGCGCACCAGCCCGATCGTGATCGACGAGGTCGTAGTGAAGGAAATTCAGGCAGCCTCGGATCGCTCGACGCGATATGGCATCCTGCCGAAGACGCTCGACGTCAGCAAAGCCGTCGACCGCAGCTTCACGGCTGCAGCCGCGGGGTCAAATTAACGGCTGACGAGATGAGACGCGCTTGGCGCCCGGACGTCGGTGTGTTCCCTCCCCCCTTGTGGGGGAGGGCTAGGGAGGGGGGTAGCTCAGCAAAAAGTGCGACTGATGATGCATCAAAGTGTGCACAACAGAAAGAGTCCCCGAGTGGCCCCCCCTCCCTGCCCCTCCCCCACAAGGGGGAGGGAACGGAGAGAGCGCTGCTGTGGCCAGACTCAATTCGACTTCAATTTCACCCGCTCAAAGCGACAGCTTCGAAAATCGCGCACCTCGCATCACAGCCGGCCCGCTGCATCTCGCCGCGATCGTGCTCGCGCATTTCGCGTGTATGAGCCTGATCGTGTGGTTGTCGCTCTAGTCACCAGTACCCACGGTAATAGTGACGATAGTACGGGCGGTAATAGGGCCGGTAGTAGCCGTAGCGATATCCGTAATAGGGACGGTAGGGCCGGTAATAGCGAGGATAGACCGGCCCGTAGCCGTAGCCGTAATAGGCCGGCGCATAACCATAGCCGTAACCCGGATAGCCGCCGTAATACGGTCCCCCACCGTAATAGCCATAGGGCGCGCCGGCGATGGCGCTGCCGATGATCGCACCGGCCGCAAAGCCACCGAGGCCCCAGCCCCAGCCGCCACCACGCCAATGAACCTGGGTGACGTCATCGCCGACCGCGGCCTTCATGGTCGCGACATGGGTCGGCATCGGCGCCGCCACCGCCTGCCCGATCTGGCCGGTCATGACGCCGACCGTCAACGAGCAGGCAATTGCCATTTTCCAGACACTCATCGTCTTACTCCCTGTCTGACGTTTCGTTCGGGAAAGCATCGCATGCCATGATCTTGCATCCTTGCGCGAAGTCAAAGTCTGGAATTCTGCGTGCAGCGCACAAGACGGCTGCGCAGGCCTGATTTGTGAACGCCGGACGACGGCGCCGGAGGAGCCTCCCGCCGCGGCCAAAGCATTAAGCTTCCCGTGCGTTCGCAACCAACAAGCACCTTCCCGATTGACTATTCGTACCGTTACTATCGGTTCCAATGATGCGCGGCCGGAAGGCTTTTTCGCGGAGGCCTTGGTTGACGCCAGAATTTGGCTTGCGCGAGACGAGTGGGAGGATGACATGAGTGCCGCCGGAAATGAGCCGCTTGCCCGCCAGGCCTTGGCGTTTGTCCTGGCCGGTGGCCGCGGCAGCCGGCTGCTGGAATTGACCGACCGGCGCGCCAAGCCCGCGGTCTATTTCGGCGGCAAATCCCGCATCATCGATTTTGCGCTGTCGAACGCCGTGAACTCCGGCATCCGCCGCATCGCGGTCGCCACCCAATACAAGGCGCACAGCCTGATCCGGCATCTGCAGATGGGCTGGAACTTCTTCCGCCCCGAGCGCAACGAGAGCTTCGACATCCTGCCTGCGAGCCAGCGTGTCTCGGAGAACATGTGGTATGTCGGAACCGCGGATGCGATCTACCAGAACATCGACATCATCGAGGCGCACGCCTGCCGGTTCATCGTCGTGCTCGCGGGCGACCACATCTACAAGATGGATTACGAGGTGATGCTGCGCCAGCATGTCGACAGCGGTGCCGACGTCACCATCGGCTGCCTCGAAATGCCGCGCCAAGAATCTTCCGGCTTCGGCATCATGCATGTCGACGAGAACGGCTGGATCCAGCAATTCCTCGAGAAGCCCAAGGATCCGCCGCCAATGCCGGGCAAGCCCGACGTTTCGCTCGCCAGCATGGGCATCTACGTGTTCGACGCCAAATTCCTGTTCGACCAGCTCAAGCGCGACGCCGAGGATACGAACTCGAGTCACGATTTCGGCAAGGACATCATCCCCTACATCGTCAAGAACGGCCGCGCCATCGCGCATCAGTTCTCGACCTCGTGCGTGCGGACCGGCACCGAACCGCGCTCCTACTGGCGCGATGTCGGAACCGTCGATGCGTACTGGGCGGCCAATATCGACCTCACGGACGTGGTGCCGGAGCTTGATCTGTTCGACCGCGCTTGGCCGATCTGGTCCTATTCGGAAATCACGCCGCCCGCCAAGTTCGTCCATGACGAGGAGAGCCGGCGCGGTTATGCCGTGAGCTCGCTGGTCTCGGGCGGCTGCATCATCTCCGGCGCCTCGCTGCGCCGCTCGCTGCTGTTCACCGGCGTGCGCATCAACTCCTATGCCAGTGTCGAGAACGCCGTGATCATGCCTTACGTGAACGTCGGCCGCGGCGCGCGCTTGAAGAACGTCGTGATCGACCGCGGCATCGATATCCCCGAAGGCCTCGTCGTCGGCGAGGATCCCGAGCTCGACGCAAAGCGCTTCCGCACCACCGAGCAGGGCATATCGCTGATCACCCAATCGATGATCGACAGGCTCAATACATGACGCCTGTTCGCGTCCTCGCGGTCGCCTCCGAAGTCTATCCCATCGTCAAGACCGGCGGCCTCGCGGACGTCGCCGGCGCGCTGCCGATCGCGCTGAAAGCGCACGGCGTCGAGATGCGCACGCTGATGCCGGGCTATCCCGACGTGATGCGACGGCTCGCGGGCGCGCAGGAAATCCGGCGCTGGCCGGACTATTTCGGCGGCCCGGGCCGCCTGCTCGCCGGCTCCCATGAAGGCCTCGACCTGTTCGTGCTCGACGTGCCGCATCTCTATGGACGGCCCGGCAACCCTTACCTCACCCCTGATGGCGTCGATTGGCCGGACAACGGCGTGCGCTTCGCGGCGCTCTCGCGCGTTGCGGCCGATATCGGCCACGGCCTCGTGCCGGCCTTCGTTCCCGAAATCGTGCATGCCCATGACTGGCAGGCCGGGCTCGCACCGGCCTATCTGCATTATGACGGGGGGCAGCGACCGGGCACGGTGATGACCATTCACAACATGGCCTATCAGGGCAAGTTCGACCGCGCACTGGCAGACTCGATCGGGCTGCCCGCGGCAGCCTCGTTCGACGTCCACGGCCTCGAATATTTCGGCGGCATCAGCTTCCTGAAAGCGGGCCTGCAACTCGCCGATCGCATCACCACGGTGTCGCCGACCTATGCGCATGAAATCCAGAGCGATGAAGGCGGCATGGGACTCGGTGGCCTCTTGCGCGAACGCGCAAGCGTGCTGAGCGGCATCCTCAACGGCATCGACGTCGATGTCTGGAATCCGCAAGAAGATCCACACATCGCCTATCGCTTCGGCGCCCAGGACCTCACGTTCCGGGCCGCGAACAAGGCGGTGCTGCAGCAGCAGTTCAATCTCGATTCCTCCGACGAAGCTCCGCTGCTCGGCGTCATCAGCCGGCTGTCCTGGCAGAAGGGGCTCGACCTCCTGCTCGAGGCGATCCCGACAATTCTCGAGCAAGGCATGCAGCTCGCGCTGCTCGGCAGCGGCGACCGCGATCTTCAGGATCGCTATCAGGCGGCCGCGCGCGCCAATCCCGGCCGGATCGGTGTTCTGATCGGCTATGACGAGATACTGGCCCACCTGATCCAGGCCGGCTCCGACGCGCTGCTCGTGCCGTCGCGGTTCGAGCCGTGCGGTCTCACCCAGCTCTGCGCGCTGCGCTATGGCGCAGTCCCCATCGTCTCCCGCGTCGGTGGCCTCGAGGATACGATCGTTGATATCGACGAGACCGGACGTGACGCCACTGGGTTCAAGTTTGCTCCGGTGACGGCAGACGCCCTCGCCGGCACGCTGCGCAAGGCCAACACCGCCTTCCACGACAAGGCAGCCTGGCGGCGGCTGCAAAGAAGCGGCCTTGCGACCGACGTGTCCTGGCGCCACCGCGCCGGCGAGTACGCCGCGCTTTATCGCGGCCTGATGGCAGCGCGCCATACGTGAGGCTTTTCGTCGCCTCTCCCGCTTGCGGGGGGCAATCGCATATGGTCGCACGATGCAGCGGCATCGGCATTGGGCTCCCTCTCCCACTGCAGAGATTGATCGGAAGCCGAAGTCGCGGTGACCTTGCAGATTTGCAAAAATCCGGCAGAGTCTCGTCATCACCCGGTGAGAAGACAGGGCAAATGACGGTTGAACTGCATGGCTACCAGTACAGCGTGTATTCCTGGATTGCTCGGTTGGCTCTCCATGAAAAGGGCGTGATGCACAATTGGATCGAAGTAAATCCGTTCTCCGAAAATGTGCCTGCAAGCTACCTCGCCACCCATCCGTTCAAGCGCGTGCCCGCGCTGGTTCACAACGCATTCGCCGTTTACGAGACGGGCGCCATCACGCGATACGTGGATGAGGCCTTTGATGTTCCGAAGCTCCAGCCAACCGAGCCAAGAGAACGAGCCCGCTGCAATCAGATCATGTCGATCGTAGACAGCTATGCTTATTGGCCTCTGGTGAGACAGGTCTTTTCGCACAGGGTTTTCCGGCCCGCCCTGAGGCGACCGGTTGAAGAGAGCGAGGTTGAACGGGGCCTCGAATCAGCGCCAAGGGTACTTGCGGCTCTGGAGACAATTGCTGGCCAGGGGCAATACCTGACCGGCGAGGATCTGTCGTTAGCTGATATCCACCTCGCTCCGATGATCGGCTACTTCGTGTTGGCCCCCGAAGGGCTGGCACTTCTGCAGAAGCACATCAGGCTCAATCGTTGGTGGTCCGCGCTCTCCGGGAGAACTGCGCTCCTGGCCACGATGCCGCAATTGCCCCAAGCACCACAGTAACGACGGTTCCTGGCCCTTGGCACCGCGGCTCAACTACGGAAGTCCTCTTGTCATCGTAAAGGGATTGAAACCAGTTTCTGCGAGGGCAGCCCACGAAGCTGCGCCAAGATGCGGCAATCGGAAATAGAGTCGTGGCCTGGTCGGATCGGTATCCAACACGAACCCGGTCGGTAACGCTCGGGCACTTGTGGCGTAGAACCCGCCATCCGGCGACCTCTGGGATTCGATTGCAGCGATCAACGCCTTTGCCCTCTCGGTCCTGCCGAGCAATTCCATCAAGAGAGCCATTTGGCCCGTCCCTTCGGTCCACATGCCGTCTCGGTCTTCACCGTAAGAAAAGCCCTGGTCGACACTCATTCGCTGTTCGACGGTAGCAGTTGCCGATGCAAATTCCTTGGCCGCTCCGGGCAGCGCTGTTAAAGGCCAGACTTGAGCATCCAGAGCCAAAATCGGATTGCGCGTAACGCCGTCTTCGGCCGTGCCCGCTGCGAAACAGGCGCATGCCGAATCCCACATCACATCTACGAAGTGCTCAGCGGCCTTTGCCATATCACGCCAGTGCGAATTGCCTGTGCGGATTGCAAGAAGGCCAAATGCGGCGGCGAGATCAGTATTGTGTTCGGTCGATTTCCAAGTCCGGACTTCCGGCGTCGGTTCGTGGCCAAACGTACCGCCCATGAAACCGCCTGCACCGCGCGTATCGGCCCATTGCGCCACCCAGGCGCCAATCCGTGCTGCCCCGTCGCGGAACCGAGAGCCGGTGCTCACATCGTCAATCGACAGCAAAGCCAACATGGCCCATGCCATGTTGCCGTTATCGCCACCTACCTGATATCGATCTTCTAACCATTTGTTCTGAGTGTTGTCCCACCACCCCGGAAGTTTGATGCGGCCGTTCGCCACCGCGCCCGCGGCGTAAGCATTCCGGAGCCGGCCATCATGCCAGGTGCGGTCGTTGTCGATGGCCCAGAGAATCGCTGCGCCAATCCGGTCCGCTTTGTCTTGCTGACCGCAACCGACCAATGCGATGGCGGCAACCGCATTGTCATAAAGGTAGGCGGCATCATGGAGAGGCCCGGATTCGACAGTCGGATAGCTGGGCAAGAACAAAGGCCCAGGCGGCGCGTTATCGATTAGCCCAGCGAGGTATCCGCACGCCGACACTGTTGGTGTTGCTAGAGCCTGTGGTAACGCGGCGGCCATAATGATCATGACAGTCATTACGGTCCAGGCGTGAAAGAAGAGCCTGCGATAAGAGTAGAAACAATAAGTAGTTGGCTCCGGTAGCATCTCGCTGCCTCTCGGGTCTTCTTCAACCAATCGCCACAGAAGCACAGCGGACGCGGTCACAGTCGCAAGACGCCGCCGGGTTTGGAGCTACGCGACCCAATCTGTCCGACGAGTGCTACACCTTCACCCAAACACATACGAAGCCATCGCAACGTTTGCGACCTCGTCCACAAAAACGCGCATGCCCACGTCGCTGCCGGCAGCGCCAGCCGCGACCATCAGCGGCAACAAATGATCCTCGCGTGGATGCGCCAGGCGTGCGCTCGGCGCATTCTCCCAATCGACCAGCATCGCGTTGCGGCGCGCCGCATCCGGATTGCTGATGGCCTCGTTCAGATAGGCCTCGAAATCATACGAGACGGGCTTGGACTCGGCGCGTCCGAAACCGCGCATGTTGTGATAGGTGAGCCCGCTGCCGACAATCAAAATGCCCTCGTCGCGCAGCGAGGCGATCGTCTGCCCGACCTTGATGTGTTCGGCCGCGTCGTAGCTCGACTTCAGCGACAGCAGCACGATCGGCATATCGGCGTCAGGATACATCAGGCCGAGCGGCACGAAGGTGCCGTGGTCAAAGCCCTGATTGGGATCTTCCCGGCAATCGAAGCCCGCGTGTTTGAGCAGCGCCCTCACCTCCGCTGCCAGCTCGGGCTTGCCCGGCGCCGGATAGGTGATGTGATAGGTATGCTCGGGGAAACCGTAATAGTCGTACACCATCGGCGGATGCGCCGAGGTCGACACGGTGAAGGCATCGGCCTCCCAATGGCCGGTGATGACCAGCACCGCCTTCGGTCTTTCAGGCAGAAGCTGCGGCAGCCGGGCGAACTCCGCAGCGGTCTTGGCATATTGCACCCGCCGGTCCTCCATGAAGGGCCAGGGGCCGCCGCCGTGGGACAGGAACAGGGTCGGAAATCGCGTCATGTTTTCAGGCTCATCTCGATGACATTTTGCGCGGGCTTAAACGCCCCCGCGCTTCGCAGCGAGCATAGGCAAACCGGTATGGTTAGCAAGTCGTTAACGATTTGCCGCTCACAATCCTGATGTGGCCGAAGGAATCGGCCAGAAGACATGCGAGACGTTACGATGAAGAAGTTTGCGCTGGGGGACGTCGTCAACTCTGACAAGGGCCGCCGCGGCGTCGTTCGCGCCGCCTATCGGTCCAGGGAAGGCCAGCAGTTCTATGCCGTCGAGAAGGACGGTGCGATGGACTATCTGGAAGAAGACCGCCTGACGCTGGCGCCGCGCGTCGAGCTCGCGGCTTAAATCCAACTCATCTCCTGCTCTCGATTGCGAGCCGGTCCAGGCGCTCCGCCCAGGGGTCGTCGCCGCTCGCGATGCGATCGTTTGCGATCATCAGCAGATGGTCGCGGTCCGCAGCCCCATCCCAATGCGGCAACTCCTGAGCGTTGGGATCGCCGCTCTTCGCGAAGTTGATCCAGTAGGCCCGCATCCGGTTTGCGATCTCGCGATCCCGTCGCGAGAAGATGCCCGCGCCCGGCACGCCCTCGACGCCGAAGATGAACTGCAACTCGCGCCCATGGCCTTCGTCGGGATTGCCGCGACGGGCTTCCGGCACATAAGCAAAACGGTAGCGGAAGGTCGGCGCGCCGGTTGCAGCATGAAACCGTGCGAGCATCCGCACCGGCTCGGAGAAAACCCGGTCGGTGTAGACGCCAGCTGCAAGATCGGACGGCCTCTTGATGTCAGGATAGAGCTTGCGCAGCTCAGCGACGCTCTCGCCCGAGGATGACAGCGCCTCCTTGACCTCCGCCTCGCTGTCGAAGGTGGTCTCGTCATCGTTCGAACCGATGATGAGGGGAATGCGGCTCTCATGCCCGGCGGCAAATCCGGCAGCGATGTCTTCCGTCAGGAGGTTTCCGTCGATCGCCGGCGCAAAGCTGCGGGGAGCTTTGTCCAGCAGACGCTTTTCCGCGGCGAGCAGACGCTTCGGGGCGACCGCGCGCAAATCCGCCTCTTGCCCGAGTGCGGCGACAAACTGCTTAGCTGCGGTTTCGGCCTCCCGCGACGACGGCAGGCGCGCGCGGCCGGGCACCGACTGCAGAATGGCCTTCTGGAAGAGATCGCGTGATTGGGCGCATAGCATCAAGAGCGCGATCGATGTCGCGCCGGCGCCGTTGCCGAACAGCGTGACATTGTTCGCATCGCCGCCGAACGCGGCGATGTTGTCGTGCACCCAGCGCAGTGCCGCGATCTGGTCCATCAGGCCAAAATTGCCGGCGCCGCCGTCCGACAGCGCGGGATGCGCGAGCCAGCCGAGCGCGCCGAGACGATAATTCACGGTCACGACGATGAGCCCGGCCTGCGCGAGCCGTGAACCGTCGAGCAGCGGATCATTGGCGGTGCCCGTGACAAATCCGCCGCCATGGATGAACATCATCACCGGCAGCGGCCCGTCGACCCCGAACGGGCGAAACACGTTGAGCGTGAGGCAATCCTCGCGCGCGGCCGGCAGCGACGGTTGCAGACAGGGCGCGCCATAGTCGTAGGCGGTGCTCATCTCCGAACTTTCGGGCAAGCCTTGTGGCGGACGCCAGCGCAGGCTGCCTGCCGGCGGCGCTGCATAAGCGAGCCCCTTGAAGGACGCCACTTCGCCCTCGACGGCGCCGAGCATCTGGCCTTCACGCGTCAACGCAAATGGAAATTGGCCGACCGACTGGGCCATGGCCGCGCCGGGACAGAGCCATGCAAAGACTGCGATGAGCGCAAGCAGGGACCGCATCTTCGGGGAATCTCGATGCGCGGACATGTTCCCGGCAGGTTACGTCCGCGACGCGCGCAGAGGCAAGCGCTGTGGCAGCAGCTAGCCGCCCTTGGCGATAATCTCCGCCAGCGCGCGCCGCGCAATGATGCCGAGTTCGCCGAGCGTGGAATGTCCGGACTGCGCGGCTTCGATCAGACGCTCGGCGATGAACCTGCGGCTGTCGTGATCGCCGCCATGCGGCAGTTGCCGGCACGTCTCCTCGAGGACGACGTCCATGTTCGCTTTGGTTCGCTCACTCAACTCTGTCATGACGGATCAGTCGGTCGATGCGCGTGGCTAGTAACCGCAAGCATACACAGACGGATCGTCCATGATTAGCCCGGGTAATCACGGCCATTGTGCGTCGCGATGCGTGCATTGAAGCAAACGTTCGCGCCGCCACGATGATGCCGCAAACGGGACTACCGAAGATTGCACTTGGTCTGATGACAAGCCGGGCCTGCAGCGCTAGCCTGCCGGCAAAACAAGAGACACGGGAGGAAACACCATGCCGGAAGCTATGGTCGCCGCACGTGAGTCCGACGCGGCTGATGGAACCGTCCAACAATGCGATGTTGCCGTGGTCGGCGCCGGATTTGCCGGCCTCTATCTTCTCCATCGCCTGCGCAAGGCCGGCCTCTCGGCCGTCGGTCTCGAGGAAGCCGGCGATGTCGGCGGCACCTGGTACTGGAACCGTTATCCCGGCGCGCGCTGCGATATCCAGACCATCGACTACAGCTACACGTTCGATCCGGAACTCGACAAGCTTTGGACCTGGTCGGAGAAATACGCGACGCAGCCCGAAATCCTGCGCTATCTCGGCTTCGTCGCCGATCGCTACGATCTGCGTCGCGACATCCGCTTCAAGACCAAGGTCACCGAGGCCAAATGGGACGAGAAGGCCGAGCGCTGGCTCATCACCACCAACAATGGCGCGCCGGTCTCCTGCCGCCATTACATCATGGCCACAGGCTGCCTCTCCGCGCCCAAGCCGCCGGAGATCGACGGCGTCAAGGATTTCGAGGGCGAGGTCTATTTCACCGGACGCTGGCCGCATGACGGCGTCAATCTCGCCGGCAAGCGTGCCGCCGTGATCGGCACGGGGTCGTCGGGCATCCAATCGATCCCGCTGATTGCCGAACAGGCCGCGCATCTCACCGTATTCCAGCGCACGCCGAATTTCGCGCTGCCCGCGCATAACGGCCCCTCGCCGGCCGATCGCAGGGACATGTTCCAAAGCGACCGCGCGGCCTATCGCGAGCAGGCGCGCCAGTCGATGACCGGCGTTCCCTATCCGCAGCAATCCGTCGTGAGCTGGCAGCTCAGCGACGCCGAGCGTCGCGAGCGGTTCGAGCGCGCCTGGGCGGCTGGCGATCTCGTGCACATCCTGACGCAGCTCTGGGCCGACCAGGGCGTCGATGTCGACGGCAACAAGATCATCCAGGACCTGATCCGCGAGAAAATCTCGGCGGCCGTGAAGGACCCGGAAACTGCGGCCGCGCTGATGCCGCATGATCATCCCTTCGGCGCCAAGCGTCCCTGCCTCGATACCAATTATTATGCGACCTACAACCGACCGAACGTCACGCTGGTCAATCTGCGGCAGGAACCCATCAAGGAAATCACCGCAGGCGGCATCACCACCGACAAGCGCAGCTTCGATGTCGACGTGATCGTGTTCGCGACCGGCTTCGACGCGATGACCGGCGCGATCCGCGCGGTGCATCCGATCACCGGGCGTGGCGGCAGATCGCTCACCGATGTCTGGGCGCAGGGGCCGCAGAGCTATCTCGGGCTCATGGTCGCGGGCTTCCCGAATTTCTTCATGATCACCGGACCCGGCAGCCCGTCGGTGCTGTCGAACATGGCGGTCTCGATCGAGCAGCATGTCGACTGGGTCGTGGATCGCCTCGCAGGCTTGCGCGACGCGGGCTTCACCACGATCGAGCCGACCGAGACGGCACAGGCCGGCTGGAACAGGCACATGGCCGACTGCTCGATGGTGACGCTGCACCGGCTCGCCAACACCTGGTACACGGGCGCCAACGTGCCCGGCAAGGTGCAGGGCCTGATGCCTTACACCGGCGGCGTCGGCCCCTATCGCAGCATCTGCGACGAGGTCGTGAGCCGCGGCATGCTCGGCTTCAAGCTCACTGGACCCAACGGCGCCGTGCAATGCAATGACGGCGAGGTGGTGCGGCTGCAGCCGGACGTCCGGCTGGTGCTGAACCTGCTGGCATCGCTCAACCTGCCTCCGATCGAATCGATGGGCGCCATCGGCGCGCGCGCCTTCGTGGGCGAGTTCAACAAGGCCCGGCCCGCGGGACGGCCGATCGGCGAGATCGTCGATGGCACCTTGCCCGGTGCCGACGGTCCGCTGCCTTACCGCGTCTACAAGCCGGCGACGCCGGGACCGCATCAAATCGTGGTCTATTTCCACGGCGGCGGCTGGGTGCTCGGCGACGAGCAATCGGACGAGCCGTTCTGCCGCGACATGGTGCGACGGACCGGCATGACCTTCGTCAGCGTCGGCTATCGCCACGCGCCGGAGCATCGCTTCCCCGCTGCTGCCGAGGACGGTTATGCGGCAACGCGCTGGATCTCCGAGCATCTCGCCGAGCTCGGCGGCTTCGAGGGCCCGGTGCTGGTCGCCGGCTGGAGCGCGGGGGGCAACATCGCAGCCGTGACCTGCCAGCTCGCACGCGATCGCGGCGGGCCGCAGATATCAGGCCAGCTGCTGGTGTGCCCGGTGACGGATTGTACTGTCGATCGTCCCTCCTACAACGACAACGCGGAGGGCTACTTCCTGACGCGCTCGCTGATGGACTGGTTCTGGGACCTCTATTGTTCGCCAGCCGACCGCACCGATCCGCGCGTCTCGCCGCTGCGCGGCAAGGTCTCAGGCCTGCCGCCAGCGTTTGTCGTCACCTGCGAGTTCGATCCGCTCCGCGACGAGGGCATCGCCTATGCCGAGGCGATGGCAGCTGCAGCTGTCCCGGTCGAGCAGCTGAAGGCGCACGGCCATTTCCACTCGTCCTTCACGATGGTCGACGTGGTGATAACAGGCGTCCAGGGCCGGGTGCAGATGGCCGAGGCCTTGCGGCGCTTCGCAGGGCTTCCGCCGGAGGTCAGCCGCGGCGATGAGCACGGCCACGGCCATGCCAGCCCCGGCCACAGAATCGCGGCGGCCGCAAGTTAGGCGATCCGGAACCTTTTCCCTGATGCCGCGTTGTCGAAGCGTGGCATTGAGATGCAGCGATGGGTATGGGCCCTGGCACGCAAGGCTAGCGTGCCAGGGCTTTTTTTTGCGTGAGGCGGGGCGATGGGGGATGCATCCGGCAGCGATTCAAAGGTCGATTTCGGCGCGCCCGCAGTGCTGCAGAAATGGCCTTCACTCGGAAATCAGCGCCGGCCGGACCGCGAGCCCTATCAGGTCAGCGAAGGCACGCTCGATGCGTGCATCCTGGCCTTCATGGAGAAGCCGTCGTCATCCAGGCACCTCTATGAGATTCACACGACGGCGCAACCGCCGCTGGTGACCGAAATCCTGTCGCCCGAACATATCGCCGAGCTGGCGCGCTTGCGGGAATTTCTCTGAAGGCGCCCCCCGGACGACGGACGTCTCAGGAACCTTCTTCCGGTTCTTCCCGTTATCAGGGATCGGAAGCCGAGAATCCAACGCAAGGCGCGAGTGCCGGAGATGCGACAAGCTACGCCCGATTCAGCCGTGCCTTATGGCGCAGATCAAACCCTGTTCGTGGTGATCGATCGCCTCGACAAGGCAACCGAAATCCGTGTCGAACGCAGCGACCTGGAAGCTGCGATCGGCGAGATGGTCGCGGGATGCTTCAACGATCCCATCAAGGTGATCTCGTTCAACACGCTTGAGCACTGGATGAGGGACATCTCGGCCGATGTTGCCGACGAGATTCAGGCCCGCTGCGACATCGACGGGGTGACGCTGCCCGACTATCTCAGCGATTTCGTCGAGAGCCATAGCTGAGCCGCGACACGCTTCAAATCACAGGCAACAAAAAAGCGCCGCTTCCGCGGCGCTTTTCGTGTGGCCACATCAGTGATGCCAGAAGATCGCGAGCAGCAGGATGACCGGCAGCGGCACGCCAAGCAACCAGAGCAGAGCACCTCGTCCAAAGCCCATGACTTCCTCCTCCATGTTCATGACTGACATGACGCCCGAGAGAAGAGGAAGTTCCGCGCCTCACGGCGAGGGCGAATGCATTCAGAGCATGAATTTGCAGAAGTTACCGCTTGCGAGGGTCAGCCGCGCCGCCTGGCGGCGATGACCTCGATCTCGCGGCGCCGGTCGCCGGCGAAGGTCAGGAGCTTTTCGATCGTCGGCGTATCCGTGATCCGTTTGGCAAGTCGCTCGGCGCGCGCAGCCTGATCTTCGAGATACTGGATCGTGTTCAAGCGTCGCCCCCCAAAGCCCCACATTGCCGGGCACCCATCGTGCGGGAGGAGCAACTAACAGCCGGTTAAATCTGGCGCATCTCTATTGCACGACGTCGAGCCGGACATTGGCGACGCCCTTGTCGACCATGCCGAGCGCCTCGGCCGCCGATGGCGAGATGTCGACAACGCGTCCGCGCACGAAGGGCCCGCGATCGTTGACCCTGACGGTCACGAAGCGGCCGGAGGAGACATCGGTCACGCGCAGCCTGGTCCCAAATGGCAGCGTGGGATGGGCCGCGGTCAGCTCGCTCTTGTCGAACCTCTCCCCGCTCGCGGTCTCCGTATCCGAGTAGAAGCTCGCAACACCTTGCGACGCGGTCTGCTTCGCGCGCGATGTGTCGTCAGACGGATGCGGCCTGTAGATCGGACGCGGATGCAGTGCCGCCACCCGGTGCGGCCGCTCGATCGATGCCTGCCTCGTGGTCGGCGTCAGATCCGCCTTTTGACGGCCGACCGGAGATTGTGCGCAGGCCGCAAGCGAAGCGGCGCCGATGACGGCAAGCAGCAACCGGCACGAGGTTGCCGGCGAAATCCGGGAAGTTTCGGCACTTGCAATGCGAGACATGATGCGCCCTCCGAACACTCCTGAGTTTCGGTGGGCAATGAGGGCAGAACCTTGGCTGAACAAAAGCGGCCTTGCGGCCGCCATCGTTTCGCGCCGGCTGTGGCGATTTGACCACAGTCGCATGTCCTGAATCGACGCAGGACCAGCGAAGAATCAGCCTGATACGATGCGCCAGATGTTGGGTTGCGTCTCCGGCCGGGCCTCACCGGTCTCGACGTCCCCTCTGATGAGCCGCATGAGCTCACGCCGATAGAGCAGCCGCCAGCTGGTTTTCAGGCTGGCGAGAAAGTCGAGCTCCCGTTGCGTCAGCATGCACATCATGAACCCGGTCAGCTCGCGAGGCCGCGCCGAATTCTCAAGCCTACGGCCGGCTACCTCACGTAGTGTTACGCAACGTAACGCTTGCGGTCAGCCTGCGCAAGCTGGGATTGATGGAACTTCCGGCCGCGCGGAACGCGTTAGAAACATATGGAAACACGCCAGACGTTTAGAAATTCGGCCCCAGCGCGATCTTGGTGATCGTCCCGTTCCTGACTCCGATGCGCCATTCCGCCGAGCCGTTGGCGAACTGGGCGACATAGATGTCGCTGTCGAGTGCGGTGACACCGCGGAACGAGACCGCGCGCAACGCACCGAGCCGCGCCAGGATCGCCTGGTCGAACGGAAGCTGTGCACGCGTGATGTTCGCGACCTCGGTCGTCATATGCTCGTAGTCCGGCAGCCCCCTGCCGATGCCCTCGATGTAATGCCGCAGCATCGCCTCGCCATTGGCGATCGGAACGGCGCGGCGCGCGGCACGCCCGAGCCGAGCCCCGGCGCTGGCGGCCTCGAGATTGAGGAAGCGCGTCTGCCGGCCCGGCACCAGGATCTCCATGCATTTCCCTGATTTGTCGGCAATGACCCACGGATTGTTCACGGTGGTCTGCGCGACCCAGGTCATGTCCGACCTGACGACGCTCTGCGCCTTGCGCTCGCCGTTTGCATCGAGATTGAAGACCTGAATGTCGTCCTCGGTCTCGTTGTAGAGCATGATCCTGATCGGCGAGGTGCCGGCACGTCCGCGCACGCTTGCCTCTTCCGAACAGGGGACGATGCCGCCGAGTTCGTCATTGCCGTCGGCCCGGAAGATCACGTCGCCGGCCTTGCCGTCGGGCTCGAGCAGCAGGCGGAATTCCGCAGAACCGTTTTCGAACTTGGCGCCATAGATGTCGTAGCCGCCGGGCCCGACGCCGCGGAAGAAGATGGTCTCGACCGCGCCGAGCGCCACGAATGTCGCGCGCAGTTCGTCGATCTGCTTATGAATCTTCGCCGCAAGTGGAGCGCTCATGCGATCGTAGTTCGGCTTGCCCTCGCGCATATCCTCGATCCCGCGCAGGATCATCTCCTTGCTGCCCGCGACCGGGACCTGCTCCCTGAACCTGTCAGGCACTTCCGCCAGCCGGCGCGCGTAGTCGGCCTCGATTGCCTGGGCCGCGGCGGCGTCGATCCGCGGCGCGATGCGGGCGCCGGAGGCGACGTTCTGGATCAGCACACGTGCGATGTTGGCACCCTCGTCGCGCAGGAAGATCAGGAGATGGTCGCCCTGGAGCGAGAAGGCGTCGGTGCCTTCAGCCAGAATCGGCGATCCGCCTTGCCCGGTCTCCTGCACTTGCAGGCGATCGCCATCGCGCCGCACCGTCAGCACGCGGCTCGGCGCGATCCTGTACCAGCCGACATATTGATCGAGCGCCACCGGATCTGTCGCCGGCGCCGGCATCTCGGCGACGCCGATCGCGCGCACGTCGCGGCCGTTCATATGCAGCGTCAGCTCGGGCGCGCGATGCTCCGCGTCGAACGGGAACGTGATCTCGCCGAACGAAGCGGCATAGGACGCCGTCCCGTCGTTGCCGATGGTCAGGCGCAGCCTGCGCTGGCCGGTGAGCTGACCGTAGAGTTGATCGCCCTCGCGGAAAACAGCGAATACCGAGGTCGGGCTCATGGCATAGAAGTGGACAGACGGACGGTAATGCTCCGCCGGCACATGACCGAGGTCGGCACCTGATGGCACCGGGTCCGGCGTGCGATAGGCAATCATGCCGGCGGAGACGATCACGACCGGTACGACCGCGGCGGCGATCCACAGCCGCTTGCGCCAGCCGACCGCGACAGGCATCGCGGCGGCCGCGATGATGCGTTCGACCCGCGCGCGTACCGTCGAGGCCTGCGCCATCGCAAGCTCCATCGGCCGCGGCTTCACGGAGGCCGCGACGTCGAGCAGGATCTCCGCATACGAAAACCGGTCATCGATCATCTCGATGGCGCGGGCGTCGCTGATGATCTCGGCGAGCTCGGCAAGGCGCGACAACTGCCACCAGGAAAACGGACTGAACCAGAACATCACGCGGTTGAGCGAGGCGAGCAGCAGGATGTAGAAATCTCTGTTGGCGACATGCGCGCCCTCATGCGCGAGCACCGCGAGGCGCTTCTTCGCATCCCAGCGGAAAAACTGCGGCGGGACCAGGATGGTCGAACCGAAGGTGACGGGGCCGCCGACGTCACGGCTGACGCGCACATCGGCGCCGATCATGCCCTTCACCGGCTTCGCCGCACGCGCCAGACGCCAGGTCAGGCAGAGGCCGACGGCGAGCCGCAACAGCAGCAGGACGGCGATGCAGACATAGACGGTGGTGGCGACCATCCACCAGTCGATCGCGACGCCACGCTTCACCATCGGCGCGACGGCCGCTCCTGATGCGATCGGCAGCGTCGGCTGCGGCCGCTCCAGCATCGAGATATCGGCCGGCCAGGCTTCATCAGGCACCGGCATGGACAGAGGCAGCCGGTCGAGGGTGAGCGTCGGCCAATGCATCACGAACGGCATCGCCAGCGATGCCAGCAGCACGACGACCCAGGCCGTCATGTGGACATGCGGATTGCGCACGCGAAACAAGGCGAGACCGATCCAGACGACGCCTCCCAGCGCGAAGGAGCGTAACGCCGCCTCAGCCAGAGCTGCGATCATCTTTCTTCACTCCCCTTGCCTTCTTCGCCTTGGCCACCTGGTCGGCCAGCGCGCGCAATTGCTGCTGATCGAGCATCGCGTTGTCCACCATGCCGACGAGGACCTCCTCCATCGAGCCATTGCAGAACCAGTCGACGATGCGTTGTACCGCCTTGGCCGCGACCCGCGCGCGCGCCTCGGCAGCGTGGTAGACATAGGTACGTCCGTCAACCGTGTGGCGAGCATAGCCTTTTTCTTCGAGGCGGCGCAGCACCGTTCGTACCGTCGATTCCTTGAGGCGCCGCGACAGACGCTCGCGAACGATTTCGGCCGTGACCGGCCCATGGGCCCATACTATCTGCATGACCTCGTGCTCGAGGTCGCCCAGGTCGGGCAAACGATCGTCCATGGTGGCCTACCTAACGGCTTGAGATTCTTGTAATGCTACGAACCGTCGCACATAAGCGAGCGGCGGACAATTGCGATTCCGGTTGGGCCGGGCGGGCAGCTTACTTGCGGCCATCCTTCGAGACGCCCGCCTGCGGCGGGCCCTCAGGATGATGAAGACGTTTCACGGCAAGATATCAGACCCTCATGGTGAGGAGCCCGCCAAAGCGGGCGTCTCGAACCATGCAGGCCGAGCTCTCCCGGCTGTCTTCAGACGGCTTGGCTCAGCTCAGTATTTCGGCTCGTACATCGCCGAGTGGACCAGGCTCTTGACGTCGTTGGGCGCGGGCCCGTCGGCGAGGCCCCTCTGATAAGCGACATCAGCGACGGCCGTGGCAATGAGGGCCGAGACCTCGCGGATGCGCGGCAGTGCCGGATAGAGACTGCCCTGTGCGAGATCTTCGTTGCCGACGCAATTGGCGAGCGTATGGGCCGCCGCCATGAACATTTCATCGGTCACGAGCCGCGAGCGGCTGGCGATGACGCCGAGGCCGACGCCCGGGAAAATGTACGAGTTGTTGCCCTGGCGCGGCACGAAGGTGCGGCCGTTGAGCTTGACCGGATCATAGGGACTGCCGCAGGCGAACAGCGCGCGGCCCTCGGTGTAGCGATAGGCGTCCTCCGCCGAGCATTCGGCCTTCGAGGTCGGGTTGGACAGCGCGAACACGATCGGTTGCTCGTTGAGCTCGGCCATCGCCCTGAGCACCTCGGGTGTGAAGGCGCCGCCGACCGCGGCAACGCCGATGATCGCCGTCGGCTTCAGCGTCTTGATCGCGGTGAGGAAGTCGGCGATCGGCGCCTGGTCGGTGTGGGCATAACGCAGCTTGTGGCCATGGAGGCCCTCGCGCCGTGCAACGACGAGGCCGCGGGAATCCACCAGCCAGTTGCGCCGGAGCGCCTCGGCTTCCGTCGCGCCGTCCGCCATCATGGCGGAGACGACCAGATCGGCAATGCCGGTCGCCGCCTCGCCCGCGCCGAGGAAGAGAATGCGCTGGTCCCTGAGCTTGCCGCCGTTGACACGCAAGGCCGAGAACAGGCCGGCGAGCGCGACGGCTGCGGTGCCCTGGATGTCGTCGTTGAAGACGCAAGTCTCATCCCGGTATTTGTGCAGCAGCTTGAACGCGGAATGATTGGCGAAATCCTCAAATTGGATCAGCACGCCCGGAAACGACTTTCGCGCGGCAGTCATGAACTCGTCGACGAAGCTGTCATAGGCTTCGCCCGTGAGACGGTGCTCGCGCAGGCCGAGGTAGTAGGGATCGCCCAGCAGTTCCTCGTTGTTGGTGCCGACGTCGAGCACGATGGGCAGGCAATGCTCGGGATGCACGCCGGCGCAGGCCGAATAGAGCGAGAGCTTTCCGACCGGAATGCCCATACCGTTGGCGCCGAGATCGCCAAGGCCCAAAATGCGCTCGCCATCGGTGACGACGATCAGCTTGGCCGGATACGGCCAGTTCTTCAGTATCTCTCCGATCCGGCCCCGCTCGCGCGAGGAAATGAACATGCCGCGCGGCCGCTGGAAGATCAGGCCGAACTTCTGGCAGGCGAGCCCGACTGTCGGCGTGTAGATGATCGGCTGGATCTCGTCGATATTGTCGACGACCACGCGGAAGAACAGCGCCTCGTTGCGGTCATGCAGCGCATTCAGGGCGACATATTTTTCCAGATCGGTCGGCAGCGAGCGCAGATTGATCAGCACGCGCTCGACCTGCTCCTCGATCGTCAGCACGCAGGCCGGTAACAGGCCGCGCAAGCCGAGCGCGTCGCGCTCAGCCTCCGTGAAGGCCGTGCCCTTGTTGAACAGGGGATCGCGCAGCAGCGTCATGCCGTGCGCAGAATCGGGCGATGTCGAATGGGCGCTAACCCGAGCAGGTCTATTCACGAAATCCCCCAGGGAGTTTCTTATTGAAGGGCGAACATTGTCCGCCAGCGCTCACGCGAGATCAAGGACGTTGCCTCTTGGGCCGCGATTGTGATCTCGCACCGCAGCGAGATTTCTCGCGCGGACTGCACGCTGTTGAGGCAAATGTTAACGCGGCGATGCTCTTGCCCCTCATGGTGAGGAGGCGCGTCAGCGCCGTCTCGAACCATGAAGGCCCTTATCTCTCCCGTAGCGCATCCTTCGAGACGGCCGCTGCGCGGCCTCCTCAGGATGAGGACCAAGCTCGTGGCTATTCCGGCTTGATATCCGCAGCCTTCACGATCGGCCACCATTTCTCTGTCTCGGCCTTCTGGAAGGCGCCGAGCGCTGCGGGCGATTGCTGCGCAGCCGGCGGAATTTCCTGGCCCAGTTCGGCAAAGCGTTGCTTGACGGCGGGATCGGCAAGCGCCGCGACAATGGCCGCGTTGAGTTTTGTGACAATCTCTTTCGGCGTATTCTTCGGTGCCCAGATGCCGTGCCAGTACGAGATGTAGAGGCCCGGCAGGCCCGCCTCGTCGACGGTCGGCACGTCAGGCGCGGACGCAAGCCGCGTCGGCGACGTCACGGCGAACGCCTTGATCGCACCGTTCTTGTAATGCTGCAGCGAGTTCGAGGCCTGGTCGAACATGATATCGATCTGTCCGGCGACGAGATCGATCATTGCGGGCCCCGCACCGCGATAGGGCACGAACTGGAAATCGGTGCCGGTCTTCTCCTTGAAGAAGACGCCGGCGACATGCGCGCCAGTGCCGGCGCCGGCAGTGCCAGCCGTAGCCTTGCCGGGATTCGCCTTCAACCAGGCGATCAGCTCTTTCAGATTGTTGGCCTCGAGCGACTTCCGGCCAACGATCAGCTGCGTGCCCATCGCGACCAGCGCGACCGGCTCGAAATCGGCGACCACATCATAGGGCAGCTTGAAGATCCCGCCATTGAGCACATGCGTGCCCCAATGGCCGATCGTGATGGTGGTGCCGTCAGGCGTTGCCCGCGCGACGCGGGCCCCGGCGATGCTGCCGGAAGCGCCGGCGACGTTTTCGACCACGACCGTCGCACGCAATTCGGCTCCGATCCGCTCCGACAGGATCCGCGCCAGTGTATCGGTCGGCCCGCCCGCCGCGAACGGGACCACCAGCGTGATGGGACGCGATGAGAAAGGCTGGGCCTGGCCGGATGGGGTCCACACGAAGCATCCGACCAACGCGCAAATGACGATCACATGACCGCGCAACCCGACCCGCAGCCCCCGCATCACACTCTCCCAAGTTTCTTGTTGCCCGCATGTCATCAGCGGACTGGAGTACGAGTGAACGATGCCGGATGAGCCCAGGCAAGATGAAAAGTTTGCAACTAACGCCCGAGGCGCTGCAAAACGCACAGCGCCGGGCAGGTAGGGGCTCTGCCTTGCTGATGCAGCCCACTAAACCTTGACCCGGCGTGCCGTTCGCGGTTTCTGCCGCTATGCGATAGTCCGAACGAGCTCCATCGCACTTAACGCGGCTGGATTTGCGGAGGTGGAGTCATAGACCTCCCCTTGCTCACGAGGTGGACGTTACGCGCCGCGCTGATCGCGACCACACGCATGCTCCTCCCGTGACATAAAACTGTCAAGCGCGATCAATGTCCCCAAGGATCACATTTGCACAGCTGTTCCGCGACAGATTGACCGCGTGGAGGGCGGAATAAATCCCTCTTCGCAGCGTTTGTGTGAAGTAGAATCTCCGCCTCCCGCGCTATCCTTTTTTCAGAAAGCCAGAGATGAAAGCATTATCTTGCATTGCGGTTCTCGTGACCCTCATGAGCGGATCTGCTTTTGCGCAGACGCCGCCGCAGACCTCGACCAGGAAGGTCGACGGCACCGACAACGTCTACATCTTCCGCTATGGCGGCCATCAATCGATGTTCGTGGTGACGCCGCAGGGCGTGATCGCGACCGATCCGATCTCTTATCTGCGTCCTGCAAAGCCCTATATCGACGCGATCAAGGCCGTCACCGACAAGCCGATCAAATACGTCATCTACAGTCATCACCATTACGACCACATCGCCGGCGGCCAGCCGTTCAAGGACCTTGGCGCCACCTTCATCGCGCATCGCCGCACCAAGGAGCGCCTGCTCGAGCTCAAGAAACAGAATTCGCTGCTGGCCGATGTCGTGATGCCGGACCAGGTGGTCGACGACCAGAAGATCATCAAGCTCGGCGGCACCACGCTGGAGCTCGATTATGTCGGCCGCAACCATTCGGACAATTCGCTGGCGATGCGGTTGCCGAAGGAGAAGATCGTCTTCGTCGTCGATTTCGCGCCGATCGAAACCGTCCAGTTCCGCAACATTCCCGACAACGCCTCGCCGCTCGAATACATCGCCTCGCTGAAGAAGCTCGCGTCCCTCGACTGGGAGCGAATGATCCCCGGCCATCCCAACGCCGGCGGCCGGCTCGGCACCAAGAAGGATGTCGAGGACGACATCGCCTACATGGAGGATCTCTCGGCCGAGGTGAAGAAGGCGGCCGATGCCGGCAAATGCTTCGACGCCGCGATGAAGGACGTGAAGCTGCCGAAATACGAGAAGTGGGCGAACTACGAGACGAGCCTGCCCGCCAATGTCGAGCGCTTCTGCTACTGGTGGGGCCGGGGCTACTAACGGCTCGCGCCGAACGCGTAGGGTGGGTTAGACGAGCGACTGCGCAACGCGCGGTCGCTCGGCGTAACCCACCAACTTGTGGATCCGCGGAGGCAAACAGGGCTAACCCACGAGACTGCGCTTTGCCCACCCTACGAGACCTGTCGCGATGATGACATCATGCCCCTGTTTTGCCCGACGGAGCAAGTTAATTTCTCAAAATCCGAACTTCATCCGCATCGACCGGCAAGTCGTTGATTCCGCTATCGTCGGCTACTGTGCATGGGGTTGTTTTCGCCTCTCTCATTTCGCCCGCTTCTTGCCGTTCTTCCCTTCCTGCTCCAGCGCCTCGCGCACGTTCTTGAATTCAGCGAGCGAGGCCTTGTCGGCGCGCGGAAAGCGCAGGTCGAGTTTCTCCAGCTCGGCGACGATGACCGAGCCGATCACGACGCGGGCGAACCATTTGTGGTCGGCGGGCACGACATACCACGGCGCATGCGGCGTGGCCGTGTGGCGCACGATGTCCTGATAGACCGCCTGATAGCGTGGCCACAGCGCGCGCTCCTTGATGTCGTCCATCGAGAACTTCCACTGCTTGGCGGGAATCTCGAGGCGGTCGAGAAAGCGCAGGCGTTGCTCCTCCTTGGAGAGGTTGAGGAAGAATTTCAGCACCACGGTGCCGTTGCGGCAGAGATAGCGTTCCCAGGCAGAGATGTCCTCGAACCGTTCCCACCAGATGTTTTTGGTGACGACCTTTTGCGGCAGCTTCTCCTTGGCGAGGAGCTCCGGATGCACGCGGGTCACCAGGCATTCCTCGTAATGCGATCGGTTGAAGATGCCGATACGGCCGCGCTCGGGCAGTGCGACCATATGGCGCCAGAGGAAGTCGTGGTCGAGCTCCTTGCTGCTCGGCGCCTTGAAGGCCGTGACTTCACAGCCCTGCGGATTGATGCCTTCGAAGATCGCCTTGATCGCACTGTCCTTGCCGGCGGCATCCATGGCCTGGAACACGATCAACACCGACCAGCAGTCCTGGGCGTAGAGCTTCTCCTGAAACGCGACCAGCCGCTGCTTGTTGGCGTCGAGAATTACCTGCGCCGTCTCCTTGTCCAGATCGTCCTTCTCGTCCGTCTTGTAATTCTTCAGGTGGAACTTGCCGGACCCGTCGTGCCGGAATGGAGTGATGTAGCGGTCAAGTTCCTGGGCGAGCGACTTGGACGGGTTTTTGCTCATGAGCGCGGGGCACCTTGCGTTGCGACTTCAATCGGTCGAGCAGGCTACCAAGGATACCCTTGGGAAGGAATATGATGAAAAGCACCAGCAGCACGCCGTAGACGAGATTGTCCCAGCCGACCGCCTTGGTGCCGAAGCCGATGCGCAGGGTCTCCGCGAGCAGGATGGTGATGACGGCGCCGATGGTCGGGCCGAGCGAGACGAACAGGCCGCCGACGATCGCCGCGAACACCATCTGGAGCGACACGGCGATGCCGGAGACGGTGTCGGGCGTGATGAACATCTGGTACTGGCAATAGATCGCGCCCGCCAGCGCCGTCATCACGGCGCTGATCAAGGTGATCTTGAGCTTCTCAGCGGTGACGTCGACGCCCGTAGCGGCCGCGGCATCCTCATCCTCCGAGATCGCCTCGAGCGCGTAGCGGCTCATGCTGCGGTCGATCAGGTGCCAGACGACGATCCCGGCGAGCCAGACGCCGAGCGCGATCAGATACCAGGTGGCCTTGTCGTCGAATTGCAGCGCGATGAGCTTGTTGCCTGAAGCGCGGTTCGGCGTGTAGCCGAGCGAGCCGCCGGTGTAGTCGCGCGTCGCCGTGATGACCTGGAGCACGATGCCTGACAGCGCCAGCGTCACCAGCACGAAATAGTGCCCGGTGATGCGGAAGCGAAAGCAGGGATAGCCGACGATCAGCGCCAGCGCGCCGGCCGCGACCATGCTGATGGGAATGCCGATCCAGGGCGACACGCCGAGATGATTCCACAGCAGCGCGGTGACATAGGCGCCGATGCCCATGAAACCGCCATGCCCGAGCGAGACCAGACCGAACCGCCCCATCATCGACCACGATGTATAGGCGAACGACCAGATCAGGATCAGCACCAGAATGTGCAGGTGGTAGGGATCGCGGTAGACGAAGGGCAGCGCGACCAGCGCCGCCAGTCCGACAGCCCATGCTGCAAGTCGCCCCTGCCCCATCATCGGCGCCTCGCGAGCAGGCCCGCGGGCCGGATGAACATCATGACGATGAAGAAGGCGAAGGCGAGCACGTAGCCCCATTCGAGATCGGAGAACAGGCCGCCCAGCGAAATGATTTCCGCGAAGACGAAGGCCGCGATGAAGCCGCCGATGAAATTGCCGAGGCCTCCAAGCACGCAGATCAGGAAGGTGATCGGCCCAAAGGAGAGGCCGACGAATGGATGCACGTCATATTGCAGCACCAGCAGGCAGGCGGCGAGCCCGGCCAGCCCGCCGCCGATGGCTGAGGTGATGAGATAGATGCGTTTGGTGTCGACACCCATCAGCGCCATGATCTGACGATCCTGCGAGATGGCGCGGATCGCCGTGCCGGTGAAGGTCCGGGTCATGAACAGATAGACCGCGACCATGCCGACCAACGCCGCCAGGAACGACAGAAGCCGCGCGTAGCTGAAGTTCATGTCGCCGAAGGCGAGCACCGGCAGGCGGATGCCGAGGTTGCGGAAGTCGATGCCGAAGGCGACCGTCGCAAAACTCTGCAGCACGAACAGCACGCCACCGGTGGCGAGCAGCTGGTTGATCGGCGGCGCGGTCAGCAGCGGCGCGATCACGAGGAAATGCAGCAACGCGCCGAGGACAGCGACCAGCAGGACGGTCAGAGGCGCGGCGATGAAATAGCTGATGCCGTAATACTGCACCATGAAGTACATGGCGTACATGCCGATCATCACCAGCTCGGCGTAACAGATCCAGGTCACGTCGATGACGCCGAAGATCAGGTTCAGCCCGAGCGCGAGCAGCGCCAGCACGCCGCCGAGCAGGATGCCGTTGATGACGGCTTCCAGCAGATAGATATCGAAAATGTCCAGGAACGACTGCATCTGCCCTCACACCCCCAGATACGCTTCCTTGACCGTGTCGCTCGCCAGCATCTCGGCCGATGTGCCGGACGCCCTGATCGTGCCGGCCTCGATCAGATAGGCACGGTCGACCACACGCAGCACCTGCTGCACGTTCTGCTCGACGATCAGCACCGTCAGCCCGCGGCCGCGAATCCGCTTCACCAGCTCGAACACCTGCTGCACCACGACCGGCGCCAGTCCCGCCGACGGTTCGTCCAGCAGCAGGAGTTTGGGGTTGGACATCAGCGCGCGGCCGATCGCGCACATCTGCTGCTCGCCGCCGGACATGGTGCCGGCCATCTGACGGCGGCGTTCCTTCAGCCGCGGAAACAGGTCGAACACGAGCTCGAGCTGCTCCGCGTATCGACCGCGCGCCTCCTTCATGAAGGCGCCCATCTTGAGGTTGTCGTCGACCGTGAGTTGCGGAAACAGCCGCCGGTTCTCCGGCACATGCGCAATGCCGAGGCTGACGATCCTGTGCGCCGGCGTCGCGATGACATCGACGCCCTCCATCGCGATCGATCCGCGCGAGGGGCGGATCAGGCCGGAGATGACGCGCATAAGGGTGGTCTTGCCCGCACCGTTCGGCCCGATGACGCCGACGGCCTCGCCAGCCTTGACGTCGAGATTGACGTCGAACAGCGCCTGGAAGGTGCCGTAGCCGGCGTTGACGCCGCGAAGCTCCAGCATCATTGGCCTCCCGCGCGGCGGCGCGCTTCGGCGGCCGCCGCCTGCGTGGTCTCGGCATCGGTGCCGAGATAGACCTCGATCACGCGCGGATCGCCGGCGACCGCGCTCGGCAAGCCCTCCGAGATCTTCTCGCCGTGATCCAGCACCATCACGCGGTCGACGACGCGCATCAGCACGCCCATGATGTGCTCGACCCAGATGATGGTGATGCCGAGCTCGTCGCGGATGTTGCGCAGCATGTCGGCGGCCTGGCCCATCTCGGCCTCGTCGAGACCGCCGAGGCTTTCATCGGCGAGCAGAAGCTTTGGCGCGGTGGCGAGCGCCTTCGCAAGCTCGAGCTTCTTCAGGCCAGCTGCGCCGAGGCCATCGACGCTGGCATGGCGATCGGTCGGCAAGCCGACCATCGCGAGCGAGCGCTCTGCCGCCTCCTCGGCCTTGACGCGGCTGTGACGGCCCTGGCCGTAGAAACCGGCAAGCGCGACATTCTCGAAGATGCTCAGCCGCCGGAACGGCCGCGGGATCTGGAAGGTGCGGCCGATGCCGCGGTTGATGATCCGGTGCGGCGCAAGGCCGGCAATCTCCGAGCCATCGAACAGGATCGATCCGGCGCTCGGCGACAGCGTACCGGAGAGCATGTTGAAGATCGTGCTCTTGCCCGAGCCGTTGGGGCCGATCAGGCCGAGGATCTCGCCCCGATCGACCCTAAACGACACGTTGCTGACGGCGGTGAAGCCGCCGAACCGCTTCACCAGCCCACTGACCTCCAGCACCGCCCCCGCTCCGCTGCTACTGGTTGCTGTAGGTGGTGCCCTTGGGCAGCGGCAGCACGGCTTCGCGCTGCGCCTGGCTCTTGGGCCACACCACATAGGATTTGTCGTCGATGTACTGGATCACGACGGGGAACGAGCGCTCGTTCTGGCCGGCCATCGGCTGTCCCTCGCCGTAGAATTTGACGCCGAAGCCGAGCATCGTCCCGCCTTCCGGCAGATCGACGTCGAGCGCCGCCTTGCGCAGGGCATCGGGATCGGCGCCGCCGTACTTCTTGATTGCGCGCGGCAGCACTTCCGTCATGAAGACGTACGTGTTCGAGGCTGCCATTCCGACATGCGCCGAGCGGATGGCCACGCCCGGCTTCACCTTGTCAAACTCCTCGCCGACCATCTTGATGACCGGCGCAAGCTTGGGATCCATGGTCTTCTGGTTGGCGAGCCAGATCGAGATCGGATCAGTGTCGAAGAGATAATTGGCGTCGGTGCCAAGACCTTCCTTGAGCTTTTCATAGACGCCGTAGCCCGCACCATGACCGACGAGCGCCGCAAATTTCAGGCCCTGTTCGCGCGCCTGCCGCAGCAGCAGGGTGATATCGGGATTGTACCCGGTGTGAAAAACGACATCGGGCTTGGCGCGCTTCAGTTTCGTCACGAGCGCGGAGAGGTCCGGCGCGGTGGCGGAATAGCCTTCCTTCAGGACGACGTTGAAGCCCGCCTTCTTCGCACCGGCCTCGTTGCCCTTGGAGACGTCGACACCATAAGCACCGTCTTCGTGGATAATGGCGACCCGCAGGTCCTTCGGCTCCTTGCCGAACTTCTCCTTGGAATTCTGCGCGATGAAATCCATCGTCATCATGCCGAACTGATCGCCGCTCGCCTGCGGACGGAAGATGTATTTGTAGTTCTTGTCCGCGAGCACGGCCGAGGAAATGCAGGTGGTGATCCACATGAACTTCTTCGCCTGCTCAACGCGGGCTGCCACCGGTACGCACTGCGCCGAAGAGAAGAAGCCGAGCAGCATGTCGACCTTTTCCTGCTCGATCAGCCGCACCGCCTCGTTGATGGCGATGTCGGGCTTGCTTTGCGCGTCGGCGTAGACGGCCTCGATCTTGTAGCCCTCGACCCCGGTCTTGCTGTACTGGTCCAGCATGATCTTGGCGCCGATATATTGCAGCTCGGAGCCGCCGCCGGCGAGCGGGCCGGTCAGGTCGAAGATCACGCCGATCTTGATCTTTTTCTCTTGGGCCTCGGCCGAAACAGTCAGGCCCATCGCTGCAATCGCGATCAACAGCCCACGTACCAAGCGGACAGCCATGCGCAGGCGCATCTAAACCTCCCTGGACGATTGTGCATTGCAGTTTTTTGTTTCTGCTTTTCGCCCATCACATGGGCTCGGCCGCACGATGTCAAGCCTCGCGTCAGCGCGAGGCGAACTGCTGCGCCATGAAGGCCGTGACAAACCGCGGCATGGTCGGCGTGAGATCATCCATCCCGCGCACGAGATGGATGGCCGAAAGCTCCGGCTCGTCCTGATCAGCCAGATTGGCTTCGATCCGCGCGCGAGCCGCCTCTCCAGGCATATCAAGGTTGAGGATCTGGATCATGGCAAGTGCGCTACCGGTGACGACACAGTGCCAGTCCGCCTCGGCCGAATAGTCGGCGGGCGAGAGGCCGGTCTCCTCTTCGAGCTCTCGGACGACACTGCCGGGAATGTCGAGCGTGCCATCCCTGACATCGTCGAGATCGGGCGTGCCTGACGCGAAATAGATGCGCCCGGCATTGGCGGTGTGATGGGCCATTTCGCCCATCACGAAGGCGCCGTCGGACGTGCGCAGTGCGCCCATGCCGAACCCGTTGAACACGGCACGGTCGGGAAAGCCCCAGTCGCGCCAGGCCAAGAAGCTCGCGAAATCCGTCTCGAAATAGGTCGCGGCGAGATGACCGTCGGTGAAGACGGCATCGCACCCGAGCAGAACCCGGCCGTTCCAGAGTTTCGGCCGCGCCCGTTGCTGCTCGGCGAAATGCGCGGCGATGTCGGCGCGCCGCTCTTCGGCGAACGGCCAGACGACGGGGCGCACGGCAAGATCAAGCGTCGAGACGCGATGGATGGTCGGTGACGTCATGACGCCTGATTACCAAGCCTTCGCGTCAGTTATTTGGCGCTCCCCGTGGTCTTCTTGGCCTGGTCGACGAACTTGTTGGTAAAAGTCTTGCTGACGTCGATCTTGGCGTTGGCGACCTCCGGCGAGCCGACGCTGAACACCGCGAGCACGGCGTCTGCACCCTTCGGATCCATCTTGCCGGTCTCGGAGAACATCGGGATCGTGTTCTTCAGCGCGGCGAGATAGAGATCCTTGTTCTTGCCAACCATCTCGTCCGGCATCTTCGCCATGATCTCCTCGGGCGAATGCGAGTGGATCCAGGCGATCGTGGCGACCATCGCGTTGGTGAGCGCCTGTGTCTCCTTCTCGTGGCCGTTGATCCAGGCCACGGTCGAGTACAGCGCGCCGCCGGGATATTCGCCGCCAAAGGTCTCAAGCGTGTCCTTTTGCGTCCGGGTGTCGCTGAGGATGCGCAGATCCTTGTGGCTGCCTTGGAGCACGGTAACTGAGGGATCGAGCATCACCGCAGCGTCGATCTGACCCTGCTCCATCGCAGCCACCGCGGTGGCGCCGAGGCCGACGCCGATCACGGCGGTGCCGGCGGGGTCGAGGCCGTTCTTCTTCAGCAGATACTTCAGGAAGAAATCGGTAGAGGAGCCCGGCGCGCTGACGCCGACCTTCTTGCCGGCGAGATCCTTGATCGACTTGATATCAGCCGTGTGCGACGGCGCAACCACCAGCACGAGGCCGGGATAGCGGTCGTAGACCACGAACGCCTGAAGCTCCTGCTTCTTGGCGGCGAGATTGACGCAATGGTCGAAATAGCCCGAGACGACATCGGCGCTGCCGCCGAGCACGGCCTTGAGCGCGTCCGAGCCGCCCTTGAGATCGACCAGGTCGACGCTGAGGCCAGCCTTCTCGTATTCGCCGAGCTGCTTGGCCAGCACCGTCGGCAGATAGCACAGGCAGGCGCCGCCGCCGACCGCAACGGTCACTTTGCTTTGCGCTGCGGCAAAACCGGTGGTGAGCGTCAGCGCGAGCAGCGCGCCGGCGAGCCTGGCAATCGTGTTCTTCATTGGTTTCCTCCGTTCGGCTGGCGGCACCATAGAGCAGCGGGACCGGCTTGAGAAGGACGCGCAAGTGCGCTGGTCATCAGCCTTTTGGCGCAGCGGCATGCGCCCACGACAACAATCTCTGATGGTGAGAATCGTCCATGAATCACCTTGCTGACGGGCTGTCGATCACCACCGCCTTCGTCGCCGGATGCGGCGCGACCTAGATCGGCCCCGCCTGTTTCCGGATCTCGTTTGCGATCGGCTTAAGAACGTCCCCCGGAAGCTGGCCGACGAGCGTATAGCCCATGCCACGATCCGCCCATGCGAAGCCCGCGACATCGCCGGCCGCGTGCGGCATCATCGGCGCATCCTGACTGCCGCTGCTCATTGGACGTGTCAGCATGACGAGACGGTCGCCCTGATCGTCATCATACATGAACATCGCGGCTGGACCATGCGAGGTCGCAACCAGGCGCCCGCCCATCAGCCGGTAGCCCGACGTGGAGAGATCAGGCACCTTGACCGCCCGCTTCAGCCGGCTGGACACCCATTGCGTGAGCTCGGCACTGTCGGAAGCTCGTATCTCGACCGGCCGCACGCGGTCCGGTGCATAGACGTCATAGGAGTAGGCAGCCTCCTGCGCCAATGCGGACAATCCGTTCGAGCCATTCAGCGACAGACTACGCATGGTCCAGCCGCCGAGACCGCCGATGCCGAGCAGCAATAACGCCGCAATAGCTCCCCACGCTCGCAAAGGGGAACGCTTCCGGCGCTCGATGATTTGCGACAGGGTCAGCTCGGCCGGCACTGGTTCATCTGCGATCGAAGCTAACGCGCTGCGCAACTGCTCGCGCTGGCTGGCGAACGTCGCGACGCGCCCGGCGGCATCCGGATGATCGTTCAGATAGGAGGCAACCTCTCCACGGCGCTCGGGTGCAAGTGCGTGATCCACATAGGCGTGGAGATCATCTTCCGTGATCGGTCGCTGGCTCATTTGATGCTCCGCAATTCCACGACATTCCCCGGTGCAGCCCCCTCCATCTCCTGCTGCAACCTTTCCCGCGCGCGTGACAGGCGCGACATCACCGTCCCAACCGGGATATCCAGCATTTTTGCAGCTTCGGCGTAGGAAAAATCCTCGACTGCAACAAGCAGCAGCACGGCCCGCTGCTCCTCAGGCAGCCTTGCAAGCTTGTTCAGGACGTCCTGGTAGATCAGCCTGTGCTCCTGTGCGGCAGCACTCACGAGCTCACGCTCGCCTGCATCGTCGATCGGCATATGCCTTCCCCGAGTCGCGGCCTGACGGAATTGAGTGACCGCCAGATTGTGGAGGATGGTGAACAGCCAGGCGCGCACGCTGCCGTCACGCCGCTGATGCCAGCGGCTGACGGCGCGCTCCAGGCAATCCTGAACCAGATCGTCGGCGGTTGTGCGATCACGCATCAGCGCGCGCGCATAACGGCGGAGCGAGGGGATCAGTGGTTCGACCTGAACCAGCATGTCCTTCATGGGGCGCTCCGCCTGCCTTTCGTTGGCGCCCGATGGCGCGTCATTGCGTCTCGATCTGGACCGCGCCGCCGGGCCCAGCTGCATCACCGGAGGCAATCACGAGATATCGCTTTCCAGAGGCCCCGGACTGATCGACGATCTGGCGGATCGGACCAACTGCGTTGACGATAGCCGATCCGGCCGGATTCGTCATGAAGGCCGCCAACGGCTGCAGCGGGCCGCCTCCATCGTTCCGCTCCGCCAGCGCAAGCACATATTTCTGCTTGGGCTGAAGTCCCGTCACCGAAGCCTGCAATATCTGAATCAGGCCCTGGTCGAACAGCGAGACGCTGGTCGGCGCCGCGCCATCCTTCGATCCGTCCTTGGGGCCCATCGAAAGATGGGCGACCTGCCCGGCCACGCCCAGCGGTTGCAGGTTCTGGCGGTCATCCGGATTGGGCGCCGCGCCTGGAACGTAGGCGATCGCCTGCGGTGCCTGGCCGATCGGGACATTCGCAACCACGCTGTTCGTCGCAGTGTCGATCGCTGCGAGGGCGTCGGCGTTCTCGAGCCCGACATAAATGCGCGTGCCATCGCCGGACGGCCAGACGCCATGGGGCAGATTGCCGACCGGGATGGTCGCGACCTGCGAAAAATCGTCCGTGCGGAAGACCCTCACCAAGTTCAGGCCACCGATGGTGACATAAGCGAATGTGCCCTTGGCAGTATGCGCAAAGTTGACGTGATTCGTGATCGGTCCGGTGTCGATCGTCTTGATCAGGTTGAACGGGGGCTTCGCGTTGAACACCTGGGTCCGGCCGACATCTTTCAGCGTAAACCAGACCTGGCTTCCATCGGGCGTTGCCGCGATGTTCGGGCAGAACGGGCTCTCCTGCTTCACCGTGGCGATGATCTTGTGCTCGGCGACCGCGACCACATCGGTCTCGGGATTGAACGACGAGCAGATATAGCCGTACTTGCCGTCGGGTGAGAAGATCTGCATCCCCGGCCCGTTCGGGGTCGTGATGCGGGTCTTCTCCTCCAGGCTCTTCGCATCGATCACGGAGATGTAGTTTTCACCGCGAACGGTGACCCACACCTCCTTGCCATCCGGCGTAAAGAACGCCTCGTGCGGCGACCGCCCGACATAGGTCACGCGCTTGACCGCGTTGGTCGCGGTGTCGATGAAGCTCACCGAATTTGAGCCGATCGACACCACGGCGAGCGTCTTGTGATCGGGCGAGAAACCCATGCCGTGCACGAGAACCTGGCCCTTATAGAGCGGGCTGAAATTGCCGGGCTGCGGGTCTCCGAGGCGGATCACACCAAGCAGCTTGTTGTCGACCGGATCTGTTACCGAGACCGTGTTCGAGAACTGCTCCGCGGCATAGACGCGGTCGTGATGGCTGATCGGAATATCGGCGGCGAACAGCGCGCCCGGCGCCTGCCCTGCCCATGCGGCCGAGCCGGTGGCGAGCATCGTGGCCGCCAGGAAAATGCTCTTCATGATGTTGCTTCGCGACGTCTTCATCTATCACTCCTATTTCTTCATTCCGGCGGACATGTCCATCTGCATGCCCTGATGATGAACTGCTGCGGCTGTAACGGATGGCGGCTGCGTCGGGGCCGGCGTCGTGTCCGTTGCAGGTTCGCCGATCGCGAGCTTCATCGCCGCGATCTCCTGCATCTGATCGACGATGATTTCCTGGGCGATGCGTCGTAGCTGTTCGTTCTTGCCGTAACGCAGTTCGATGACCGCCATGTCGATCGCGCCCTGATGATGCGGATTCATCATCGCAACGAAGTCGCGATCGACATCGCCGGTCGGCTTGGCCGCCATGTCGTTCATCATCTTGGTCATCGCCGCGTCGTTCTCTTCCAGGAACGCATGCTCTTCCGCACCCTGCGCAACCGATGGGGCGGCGGGGTGGGCTTCGTGCGCGAGCACGAGCGACGGCAGCGCGAATGCGACGAGAATGCGCGCGCCGATGAGCGCCGTGCCGAGGCCCGGCCTCGGCCATCGGCATCTGCCTGCGAGCGCCGCAACGACGTGGCGAAACTGTAACTGGTGCATCCTGAACTCCCATGCAGGTGATCGCATGGGGGTATGACGCGTGGGTGCGCGTTCTATTCCGGCCGGCCAATCACATAAATGTCAGCAGGCAACTAGCCGCGACCGTCCACGGTCGGTCGCCAAACCAGGAGCCTGCGCTCCACCAGCGTCACGCCGAAGTCGATCAGGATGACGAAGGCCGACAGCACGAACATGCCGGCGAACACGCCGGCGACGTCGAATATGCCTTCTGCCTGCTGGATCAGATAGCCGAGCCCCGCCGCCGATCCCAAATATTCGCCGACAACGGCGCCGACCACGGCGAAGCCGACCGAAGTGTGCAGCGAGGAGAACATCCACGACAACGCCGACGGCCAATAGACGTGCCGCATCAACTGCCCCTCGCTCATGCCGAGCATGCGGCCATTGTCGAGCACGGTGCGGCTGACTTCCTTCACGCCCTGATAGACGTTGAAGAACACGATGAAGAACACCAGTGTCACGCCGAGCGCGACCTTGGACCAGATGCCGAGGCCCAGCCACAGCGCAAAGATCGGCGCGAGCACCACGCGCGGCAGCGCGTTGACCATCTTCACGTAGGGGTCGAACACCGCAGCCACCAACGGCTGGCGCGCGAACCAAAAGCCGATGAGGACGCCGCCGAGCGAGCCGATCACGAAAGCGAGGATCGACTCCACCAGCGTGATCCAGAGATGTTTCCAGATCACGCCCGAGACGAACCATTTGACGATCTGGTCGAACACGTCGACCGGATTGGAGAAGAAGAACGGCGGCAGCAGGATCTTGCCGAACACCGGCACTGATGACAGCAACTGCCACAGCGCGATGCAGACGATCGCGACCAGGATTTGCAGTGCAAGCAGCGTGACGCGCGACATTATACCGCCTCCGCCGCGTGGGTGGATTGCGCGTAACCCTTCATCACCTCATCCTTGAGCACGGCCCAGATCTCGCGATGGAGCGCATGAAACTCCTTGTCGAGCCGGACCTCGAAAATGTCGCGCGGGCGAGGCAGCGTCACGCGCCAGTCACCGATGATGCGCGAGGACGGCCCGGCCGACATGATCACGACGCGGTCGGCGAGCGCGATCGCCTCTTCCAGATCATGGGTCACGAACAACACGGCCTTGCGATCGGCATTCCAGAGGTCGAGCAGCAGATTGCCCATGACCTGGCGCGTCTGCGCATCAAGCGGGCCGAACGGCTCGTCCATCAGGAGGATTTTGGGATCGCGGATCAGCACCTGCGCCAGGGCCACGCGCTTGCGCTGGCCGCCGGAGAGCATGTGCGGATAGCGCCCCGCAAAGGCGCCGAGGCCGACGGAGGTCAGCCATTTCTGCGCCTGCGGCAGCGCGGCGCTGCGTGGCGTGCCCTTGATCTCGAGCCCGATCGCGACATTGTCGAGCGCGGTCTTCCAGGGAAACAGCGCATCGGCCTGGAACAAATAGCCGGCGTCCCGGTTCAGGCCGGCGAGCGGACGGTCAAATATCTTGACGTTGCCCGCAACCGGCTTGAGCAGCCCGGCGGCAACGTTGAGCAGCGTGGATTTCCCGCAACCAGTTGGCCCGACAATGGCGACGAACTCGCCCTGCGAGACCGTCAAATGGGCCTTCTCCACGGCCGTATAGACCCGCTCGTCCCCCAGCCGGAACGCAACCTTGGCATCTTCCAGCGCCACTGCCGTGGGCGTTGTCATGTGTTCCCTCCGAACTTGGCTTGATGCCTTAGCCGCTCGCGCGGCCAAGTTCAATCAAGGCGCCAAGCGTGCTACGCATGGGTCTGTCATTCCCTGCCCCATCGGGCGGGTCAAGCAAGAGAGCCGCGCCCAATGCCGTCCAGGCCGATGATTGGCTATGTGCACGTCACCAAGAGCTTCGGCCCCCTCAGGGCCGTCGACGATGTGTCGCTCGACGTTGCCGAGGGCGAGTTTCTGGCCGTCGTCGGCAGCTCGGGCTCCGGCAAGACTACGCTGCTCCGTCTCGCCAACCGGCTGATCGAGGCCGATGGCGGCACCATCACAGTGGAGGGCGAGGACGTCCAAAACATCGATCCGGTCGCGCTGCGGCGCCGGATCGGCTACGTCTTCCAGAGCGGCGGGCTATTCCCGCATCTGAGCGTCGCCGACAATATCGGGATTACGCCGAAGCTGCTCGGCGCACCGGCATCCGAGATCGTGGCACGCGTCGATGAGCTGATCGAGCTCGTGCAGCTCGATCGTACCGCGCATCGCAACCGGCTACCGGAGGCACTCTCGGGCGGCCAGCGCCAGCGCGTCGGCGTGGCGCGCGCGCTCGCCGCAAAGCCCCGCATCCTGCTGATGGACGAGCCGTTCGGCGCGCTCGACCCCCTCACTCGCGATGTGCTCGGCGAGGATTTTCGCGAGCTGCATCGCAAGCTCGGCCTGACCACGGTGATGATCACGCACGATATGACGGAGGCGATCCTGCTCGCCGATCGCATCGCGGTCATGCGCGGCGGCAAGCTGCTCGCGCAGGGCACGCCGGCGGAGCTGTCGGCGAGCAGCGACGGCTACGTGCTGGAGCTGCTGCGCTCACCACGGCGCCAGGTCGAGCGGCTGAACGCGCTGCTGCCGCAGAGTGGTGCGGCATGATTTTTTTCGCTGATCCGCGCTGGGGCGAAGCGCTGTCGCATTTGCCCGACTATCTCGGCAACCATGTGCGGGTGAGCCTCGCCGCACTTGCGCTCGGCCTCATCGTCAGTCTGCCGCTGGCGATCCTGACGCGCAATCGCCCGGCGCCGCGCGCGATCCTGCTCGCCTTCGCCAGCATCGTGCAGACGGTACCGGGACTGGCACTGCTTGCGCTGTTCTATCCGCTGCTGCTGCTTGCAGCCTCCGTGACGCTGAAATGGTTCGGCGTCTCCTTCTCGGCCTTCGGCTTCCTGCCGGCCATGCTCGCGCTGGCGCTGTATTCGATGCTTCCAGTGCTGCGCAACGGCATCACCGGGCTGAACGGCATCGACCCCGCACTGATCGAAGCCGCCAAGGGCGTCGGCATGACGGCGCGACAGTCGCTCGTCATGGTCGAGCTGCCGCTGGCGCTACCGGTGATGATGGCGGGCATCCGCACGGCCGCGGTCTGGGTGATCGGCACCGCGACGCTGTCGACGCCGATCGGGCAGACCAGCCTCGGCAACTACATTTTTGCCGGGCTGCAGACCCAGAACTGGGTGTTCGTCCTGTTCGGCTGCGTCGCTTCAGCCCTGCTTGCGCTCGCCGTCGATCAATTGCTGGGCCTGATCGAGAGCGGCTTGCGTCAGCGCGGCCGCGTGCGCGCCGGGCTTGGCGCGATCGGGATCGCGGCGCTGGTTGCAGCGACGCTGGTGCCGACGATGGGGCGCTCGTCGTCCGGCTATGTGGTCGGAGCAAAAACCTTCGCCGAGCAATATGTATTGTCGGCGCTGCTTCGAGACCGCCTCCAGGCGGCTGGTCTCTCCGCCACCGCGCGATCGGGCCTCGGCTCCAGCGTGATCTTCGGGGCCCTGAAGGCTGGCGACATCGATCTCTATGTCGATTACTCCGGCACGCTCTGGGCCAATCAGCTGCGCCGCACCGACATCAAGCCGCGCGCGGAGCTGGTCGCAGAGCTAAAGACGGCGCTCGCCAGGGACAACATCACCCTGCTCGGCGAACTCGGATTCGAGAATGCCTATGCGCTGGTGATGCCGAAAAAGCGCGCCGACGCGCTCGGCATCCGCACCATCGCCGATCTCCCAGCCCATACGTCGACGATGTCGATCGCCGGCGACTACGAATTCTTCTCGCGGCCGGAATGGGCGGCGCTGCAGAAAGCCTATGGCCTCCAGTTCGGCGCGCAGCGCCAGATGCAGCCGGACTTCATGTATGCAGCGGTGGCGAGCGGCGAGGTCGACGTGATCGCGGGCTACACCAGCGACGGGCTGATCGCGAAATATGATCTGGTTGCACTCGACGATCCCAGGCAGGCGATCCCGCCCTATGACGCCATCCTGCTGCTGGCACCGAAGCGCGCCAGCGACGAGCGGCTGAAGGCGGCACTGGGCCCGCTGCTCGGCAAAATCGACATCACCACCATGCGCGAGGCAAACTTGCGTGCCAGCGGCAATGACGCGAACTCGTCGCCGGACGTGGTGGCGAAGTGGCTGTGGGAGAAGGTCGGCGGGCGCTAGGCCATCACGCCCAGCGCACCGCCAGCTCTGCTACAGGACCGGCTTCTCGATCGCGCCGCCGGCGTCGACCCAATCCTTGAAGCCGCCGACGTTGTAGACGTGGCTGTAGCCCATGTCCCGAAGCAGCTTGCCGGCAAGGGCGGAGCGGCCGCCGGAGGCGCAGTACAGGATCACGGTCTTGTCCCGGGCGAAGGCCTTGTCGTAATAGGGCGACTCCGGATCGGCACGGAATTCCAGCATCCCGCGGGAGACGTTCACTGCGCCATGAACCTTGCCGCTCTTCTCGACCTCCGGCGCATCGCGCACGTCGAGCACGAGGACGTTGCCCTTGCCGATCATCTCCTTCGCCTCAGCCGGCGTGATCTTTATCACGACGGCGTTGGCTTCCTCCAACATCTGCTTTACGGATATTGCCAAATGAGCTCTCCTGAGTTTCGCGGTTTCTCGGACCTCCCCATACAAGGCATTGTCCGTCATCGCGTCCTTCATTCGGATGACAAGACAAGGCGTTCTAGAGTCCCCGGATCATTCCCGCACTGATCAGCAGCCTGTTCAGCCGCCGGCGCTGCAGAAAGCCTATGGCCTCCAGTTCACCGCGCAGCGTCAGATGCAGCCGGACTTCATGTATGCGGCGGTGGCGAGCGGCTGAAGGCGGCACTGGGCCCGCTGCTCGGCAAGATCGACATCACCACCATGCGCGAGGCAAACATTCGCGCCAGCGGCAACGATGCGAACTCCTCGCCGGACGCGGTGGCGAGGTGGCTGTGGGAGAAAGTCCGCGGGCGCTAGGCTATTCCTGCTCGCACCGCCGGGCATGCTCCGCACCGGCGCCCGTGCCCTGTCCCTCGGCTTTAGTTTGAAAACAACATGCGCGCTCGAAAGATTGCAACAGCGCAATATGATACTGTCACGCAAACGCCGTCGCCAGGAATGCGGCGAGGATGGCGCCGATCAGGGCGAACTTCACCGTATAGTATACACGCCTGTTCCAGGCCTTCATCCGCTTGCCGAGCAGTCGCACCTGGTAGGCGTAGCCGAATACGCGGTTGATCCAGCCGACGCGTTCACCCTCGACGTTCTGGGTCGCGCTTTCCCGGATGATGTGATCGGAGAACCAGCGGTTGACTGAAGTCATCACCTTGCTCGTCAGCGGCCGCTCGATGTCGCAAAACAAAATCAGCCGGTCGTCGCTGGTGGTATTCTCAGCATAGTGCAGATAGGTCTCGTCGAACAGCAGGGCCTCGCCGGCGTGCCAGGTATAGGGATCGCCGTCGATGAAGATGCGGCACTCGCCGGGCGATGTCGGCACCTGCAGGCCGAGGTGGTAGCGGATCGAGCCGGCAAAGGGGTCGCGATGCTGCACCAAGCGTCCGCCCGGCGGCAAGTTGGTGAACATCGCGCCCTTGATATTCGGGATCGAGCTCAATAGCGCGACAGTCCTGGGGCAGTTGGCGAGCGCTGAGGGCAGCGGCTCATCGTACCATTTCAGATAGAAGCGCTTCCAGCCGGTACGGAAGAAGGAGTTGAAGCCCCAGTCGTTGTACTTGTCAGCGGCCTTGATCTGGCCTTGCGCAAACAGTTGCAGCGCCTCCTCGCGGATGGTCTGCCAGTTGTCGCGCAGCACCTTCATCTCGGGGAACGATGCCTCCTCGATGATCGGCCGGTTCGGCACGGCCGAGAACATGTACATGAGCACATTGTACGGCGCCATCAGTGTCGAATGATCGGTGAACTGCCGCCAGAAGCCGAGCCGCACCTTGCCGCGGAAATGCACGGCGACCGTCGAGCCGATGAAGGCCCACAGCAAGAGGAATTGCGGCGAGAGGAGACGTAATACCATGGAAGATCCCGCAAAAAATCGACCTGCCAGAAACCTAACAGAAACATGCAACCACGTTCAAGACTGCGCCTCGCGCTTGAGCGGGAACCGTTGCTGCGGCGCTACAGCCCCCTAATCATACCGGCGTCGATCAGCAGGCGATTGAAGCGGCGCGCCTCGGCGCCGTCATCGCAACCGTAGAACATGCCTTTGCAGCGCAACATGATGTTCCGCTGCTCCGCAAACGACGGGTCGAGCGGAATACCGGCGGCTTCCTGGATTACCAGCGGCAGATAGGGACCGTCGATCGTGTCCATCACGGCCTCGCTCTTCACCGGCTCGAAATTGACCGCGTCGATTGCGTAATAGGTCGCATAGAGACGTCGATCATAGGCGTCGAGCTTCTTGCCGATCGCGCCTTCGTCGAGCCCGGGCTCGAGGATAGCAGGCGCGAACTCGGGCTGGTGATCGCCATAGCGTACGATCAGGAACGGCTCGCCGGCAAAATTCTTCTTCAACCCAGCGACGAAGGCTTTGTATTGCTCGGCGCTCATCGCCTGGCGGCGCAGATATTCGTCGATCGACGGCACGTTGCCCGGCGCGCGCCAGCCCGGCATCAGATCGGGACGGAAGCGCGTCTCCCAGGGAAAATGATTGGCACCGAGATAGATGAAGGTGAACAGCGGCTTGTTCGGCGTCCGCTCGCCCATCAGCCGCAGGGCCTTGTCGTAGAAGAAGCTGTCGGGCTCGACGTCCTTCGCACCAAGATCAAGGGAGTCGAGGAAGCGCTCGACACCGGTCGTCGTCTGAAAACTGCGCGCGCCCATGAAACCGCCATAGGCGGGATAGAGCGACATGGTGTCGTAGCCACAGCGACGCAAGCTGAGCGGCAGGCCGCGCTCGACGCGGCCCGATGCAATGCGCGTCACGAAATAGGCGAAGCGGCCGAACGAGCGCGAGGACAGACCAGCAAGCACGTTGTATTCGGTAAACCAGCTCGGCCCGCCATTGCTTTCAGCCAGGAAGGTGCGCTCCTTGCCGTCCCAGGACTTGAAATGGCTGCCATAACCCGGCGGCACCTTGATGCCCCGCGCGGCGCGGATGTCGAAGCTCGATTCATCATGGATCATGATGATGTTCGGCCGGCGGCCGGCCGGATGGCAGGCGTCGACCAGCGGCATATTGAGTCGCTCATTGGTCGCGGCGGCCGACTCCATGAAGCCGTACTGCATGAAATCCGAGACCGCAGTGACGCCGGAGCGGAAGAATTTCGAGAGATAGCCATCGTCGTAATAGCCGCGCCAGGCTTCGTCAGGATGATAGGCGGAATAGAACACCAGGGCGGCGAGACAGGCGAGCTTGCAGGTGAGCGCCGGAAGGCGGCGGATGCGGAACGGGTCGAGCCACCACAGCGCGTACATCAGGGGCAGCGTGACGAGGCCCGCCCCGATCACCGACCAGCGCAAATTCGGGAAGATCGTGAACAGGAACGCGACCGTGTCACGATCGATCATCATCAGGTCGATGAAGTTGACCGTCATCTGCACGACGTCGTGCTTGAGCCGCGACAGCAGCACCAGCACCACGACCATGGTCAGCGACAATGCGCCGGACAGCGCGGGTCGGCGCAGCAGCGTGATCCAGAAGAAGTTGAGGATGCCCCAGGCGAGCAGGAAGGAGAGGCGCGAACCGAAATCGGTCTCGGTCTCGTACATCAGCGCAAGTGCAGCGAAATGCGGCGCGGTCACAGCGAGCAGCCGCCAGATGCCGAGCGCGGCGACGCTCGCCAGGACGGCGGTGGTGGCGGAAGGACCTGGATTGGGCGCGGACGCCATCGACGACACGCTGAACTTGGGTCCGGCGCGGTGATGCTATGGCGCCTGGCCGACCTCGAGACGACCAGGGCGTCCGGCGCAGCCGGCTGCACCGTGTCATAAAACTGTAATGGAACAGTCACCGACAGGCAACGCGGAGGGCGATGCGACCTTTGCTTAATGTTAGCGGGAGGCGAAGGGCCGCAGCCCGGTCACCGCCTCGATCGCAGCACCGGCTACTCGATCACCTCGTCGGCCCGGGCGAGCAGGTTCGGCGGAATTGTCATGCCGAGCGATCTTGCGGTCTTCAGATTGACGATCGTCTCGATCTTGGTCGACCGCTGAATGGGAAGATCGGCCGGCCTCGCCCCCTTCAGGATCCGCGCCGCATAGCCGCCGACCAGACGCGAGGCGTCGTGCGCACTGGCCCCATAGCTCACGAGACCGCCCAGATCAACGAACTCGCGCTGAAAATACAGGGTCGGCAGCCGCTGCTTCGCCGAAGCCTCGATGATCTGGACGCGATTGACGATGAAGACCGGATCAACCGTCACGAACAGCGCCTCGACACGGGCTTGCGCGATCTCGGCAAAGGCTTTGTCGATATCGTCCTTTTGACTGGCCTTGAGCACGAGCAGGGTTTTTCCGATGGCCTTGGCCGCCACGCTGGCGCTTTCGAGCTGGGCCGCTGCGGTCGGCCGGTTGGGGTTCACCAAGACGCCGATCGTCGTCGCCGCCGGAACCAGTTCGCTGACCAGCTCCAGATTTTTGGCTCCGAGTTCGCCGGCGAGCCAGGTCACGCCAGTGACGTTGCCGCCAGGCCGGTTCAGGCTTTCGACCAGGCCCGTCGACACGGGATCGTCCCCGGTGAGGAACACGATAGGGATAGCGGACGTGGCGCGCTTGGCCGCAAGCGCGGCCACGTTACCGCCCATCGTGACGATCACGCCGACCTGCTTCTGGACGAGCTCAGCCGCGAGTTCGGGCAACCGGTTGAACTGCCCCTGAGCCCAACGATATTCGATGGCGACGTTGCTACCTTCGATCAGCCCGGCGGCTTTGAGCCCCTCCTGGAAGCCGGTGACCACCGTGACAAAGGTCTCCGGCGAACCGCTGGCAAGGAAACCGATCGTCGGCCGCGTGGCTTGAGCGAGCGCCCGGTTCGTCCAGATCGGCAAGGTGCCGGCTGCGAGAAAAAATGTGCGTCGATCCATCTCTGCCGTACGCATGAAAATATCGAAGTGAAACAATATGGGCGCGAGTGTATGCGGCGCGGCATCAGCCGCCAATACCAAGTTGAGCAGGATTCCGGACCAGGGCGGCGCCTAGCGCGTCGCGATCCCCGCGATGAACAGATCGATCACCTCCTCCGCCATCCGCTCGATCTCGCCCTCCTCCACGCCCCAGCGCGGGAAATGCCCGTCGAGGTTCATCCGGGCGAAGCCATAGATCAGGGAGCGGCCGGCGATCAGGATGCGCTTGAGGTCTGCCGATCGCAGCAGGCCCTGCGCGGCCGCTTCAGTCAGCAACCGCTCGGTCAGCGCAACCAGCTCGGCATTGTCGCGCGTCAGCTCGGCGGAGCTGCCATGGGCGAAATAGCGCCCCGTGGAGATGATCTCGAAATGCGCGGGGTTGCGCATTGCCCATCGCACATAGGCAATGCCAAAGGCGCGGAAGCGCTCCAGCGGGTTGGCGGGGCGAGCCTCATCCAGTGTGGCCTCGATCTCGGCACGAAAGCGCCGCTGCGCCTCCTCGGCCACCGCAGCCATCAATGCGTCGCGGTTGGGAAAATGCCGGAACGGCGCTCCCGGCGACACCGCAGCCCGGCGCGCCGCCTCGCGCACTGAGACCTCGGCGCCTTCCTCTGCCAGCTGCAGTGCAGCATCGATCAGCACGCGGCGGAGGTCGCCGTGATGATAGGGCCGGGCTTCGGATGTCTGGTGACGGGCGCGAGGCTTGGACGTCTGACGGGGCATCGCGCCTTCTAACATCACCCGAACGTGAATGTAAGCAGCGATTACACCATTGACGGTCGCGTCACCACGAAATGTAATCGATGATTACATAATGGAGGAGATCGCCATGTCCCAACGTCAAAGCTGGTTCGAAGGCTGGCGGCTGCTCGCCGTCCTCACACTGAGCCTGATCATCTTGAGCCTATGGATCGCCTCGATGCGGCAGTTCGAGGTCGAGGGCGTGCGGATGGTGATCCGCTTCACGGCACGCAGCTCACTGCTGCTGTTCTGCCTCGCTTTTGGTGCAGCAGCGCTGGCGCGGCTGTGGCCGAACGCCTGGACGCGCTGGCAGCGCCGCAACCGCCGCTATCTCGGCCTCAGCTTTGCGGCCTCCCACGCCATCCATGCCGTTGCGATCATCGTCTTCGCCAGGATGGATCCGGCGGCCTTTGCGGAAGCCACCTCGCCTGCTTCCTACATCTTCGGCGGAATTGGCTATGCCGCGATCATCGCGATGAGCGCGACCTCGTTCGACCGCACGGCGGCGCTGATCGGGCCCCGCGCCTGGCGCACGCTGCATCTCATCGGCGGCTATTATCTCTGGTTCCAGTTCATGGTGTCGTTCGGCAAGCGCGTGCCGGCCATGCCTGCCTACGCGGCGTTCCTCATTCCGCTCCTGATCGTAATGGCGCTGCGAATGATCGCGATGGCCGCGCGCCAGACCCCGCAGACCGCCAAGGCGTAACCGCACTAGCGGCCGAGGCCCTCGAGCTCTCGGGCACGGGCCTCGGTCATGCGGCGCAGGCACTCGCCGGCATCGACGCGGGCGATGGTGCCCTCGCCCATGCCGTAATAGAGGCAATTGGCGTCGCGGTACTGGATCCAGAGCCGTTGCGCGGCGCGAAGCTGGTCGCGTTGCGCATCAGCCGCATTCTTCATCGCCTGCTGATAGGCGACGGTCATGCGCTTGTCCCATTGCGCGGTCTGGGCCTTCAGGCATTCAACCATCTCCGCGGTCGAGCCGTCGCAGGACCTGGGATCGCCCTGGTCGCCAGCCTTCGCAGCGGACGCCAGGATGCAAAGGACGATGACGAGAAGGTTTCGCATCGTCAGCCCTGCGGCAGCAGCCCGAGCCGCTTGGCAATGATGCGATCGACTGTGCGCTTGGGCAGCGCAGTGGTCATGAAGTGTCGGAACCAGTCCGGCGTGATCTGATAGCGCACCCTGGGGCTTGCCGCCGTAAGCGCCTCGAACACGACCTCGGCGATCCGTTCGGCCGGCAGGCCGGTCGCGCCGAGGTTCATCATGAAGGCCATGACCTTGTTGAGTGCCGGGAAATAAGGTGAGTTCTTGTAGACCGAGAGATCGATCTCCTCGGCCTTGCTCCAGATCGGCGTCTTCACCGCACCTGGGGCGACGATGATGACGTCGATGCCAAACAGCATCAGTTCGCGGCGCAGGCTCTCCGAGAGGCCCTCGACCGCGTGCTTGGAGGCGCAGTAGGGTGCCGACAGCGGATTGCCGTTCTTGCCCGCAACCGAGCTGATCATCACGATCCGCCCCTTCGGCCCCTTCAGCGACGGATCCGCGCCGAGCAGCGGGCCGAACGCTTGCGTTGCGATGACGGGTCCGATGACGTTGATGTCCATCTGGCGGCGGAATTCGTCGGCCGAGAGTTCGAGCACGGGACCGGCGACCGCGACGCCGGCATTGTTGACGAGGCCAGCCAGCGTCTCGCCGGCCAGGGCCTCGCGCACCTGGCGCGCGGCGGCCAGCACCGCGGCCTCATCGGTGACGTCGAACAGCAGCGGCGTGAAATTCACGCCGAACTCACCCGTCAGCCGATCGGCATCGGCTTGCTTGCGGACGCTGCCGAAGACGCGATAGCCGCGCCCGATCAGGAATTTCGCGATGGCCCAGCCAATGCCGGTAGATGCGCCGGTGACGACGACAGATCGCATGGTCCTCTCCCCCTTCAGTGCCCCGCGATCAATGTAGAGAGAGGCAGCGCCGGCGCAATGCCATCAGGTTCTCAAGCCGCGCACAAATGAGCTTTTTCGAATCCGTGCCGTGCCGCAAGAAGGCGTATCAGGTGTCGACTCTTAAGATGAAGCAGCGCGCGAACGTCGCAGATTGCGATTGATTGCGCCCTGAGAGCATGGATGAAGAGCCGAGTCCTAGACTCTGAGGACACTGCGCTTTTGACGATCGCGACTTCTGAAAAAGTTTTGAAAAACGACGCGCGGTCAAGAATGTGGTTTAAGTGTCAGTTCTTGGCTCTCTGAGAGCACATCAACTCGCGAAGAATTTGAATGAAGCAGCAATGCTTCGCGCCAGATGAAAAGAGCGAGACCGCTGTTGGCGGTCTCGCTCAGATATAATCTCGAAGATTTAAGATTTGGTTTGGCGAGCGAAGCTTTTTGTTTTTGCTTTTGTCCCGGACCAGCGCAGCGAAGCGGAGCGCAGAGCCGGGACCCAGAAGCCGCAATGGGCCCCGGATCAGCAGCGCACCGCTTGCGCGCTGCGCTGCATCCGGGGCACGCAAGCCCTAGTTCTTCGACTTGTCGACCAGCGCGCCCTTCTTGATCCAGGGCATCATGTCGCGGAGTTTCGCGCCGACTTCCTCGATCGGGTGAGCGGCGAGCTTTGCGCGGGTCGCCTTGAACGAGGTCTGGTTCACCTTGTTCTCGAGCATCCAGTCGCGGGCGAACTTGCCGCCCTGGATGTCGGCGAGAACGCGCTTCATCTCGGCCTTGGTCTCTGATGTCACGATGCGCGGACCGGTGACATACTCGCCATACTCCGCCGTATTGGAGATCGAGTAGTTCATGTTGGCGATGCCGCCTTCATAGATCAGGTCGACGATCAGCTTCACCTCGTGGAGGCACTCGAAATAGGCCATTTCGGGCGCGTAGCCGGCTTCGACCAGGGTCTCGTAGCCAGCCTTGATCAGCTCGACCAGACCGCCGCAGAGCACGACCTGCTCGCCGAACAGGTCGGTCTCGCACTCTTCCTTGAACGTGGTCTCGATGATGCCGGCGCGGCCACCGCCCACGGCAGAAGCGTAGGACAGGCCGAGGTCATGGGCATTGCCCGAGACGTCCTTGGCGATCGCGATCAGGCAGGGCACGCCGCCGCCGCGCTGATACTCGGAGCGCACGGTGTGGCCGGGGCCCTTCGGCGCGATCATCAGCACGTCGAGGTCAGCACGCGGATCGAGCAGGTTGAAGTGGACGTTGAGGCCGTGCGCGAACACGAGGGCAGCGCCCTTCTTCATGTTGTCGTGCAGGTGCTCGCGATAGATGTCGCCCTGGAGCTCGTCCGGGGTGAGCATCATGACGAGGTCGGCCCATTTGGCGGCGTCGGCGACTTCCATCACCTTGAAGCCGGCGGCCTCCGCCTTCTTGACCGAGCTCGAGTCCTTGCGCAGCGCGATGGCGACTTCCTTGACGCCCGAATCCTTCAGGTTGAGCGCATGGGCGTGGCCCTGGCTGCCATAGCCGACGATGGCGACCTTCTTGCCCTTGATCAGGTTCAGGTCGGCGTCGCGATCGTAATAAACACGCATAGTCGTTTCCTCGTTCAAGGCCAGAATCGGCCGATAGTCAGATGTCCGAAGGGTGAAATTTGCGGATTTCGGGGGCTGTCTAGAGCATTTCGGCCCCTGAGGGAAACCCGTTTCTGCATGGAAATCCGCGACATCATGCATCCATGAAAACGGGGTAGAGGGAGGCGAGCAGCAGGAGCGCCATCAGGATATTGAAGGCGCGGACCAGCCGCTCCGAGGTCAGCACCGGGCGTAGTGCAGTGCCGAAAAGAGCCCAGACCACGGTCGAGACCGTGCCGACCAGGAGGCTGATCAGGGTCTGGATCGCGATGTTGACCGGGAACTGGGCAATCGCCGCGTAAGCCGTGATGGTGCCGATCACGATCACCCAGCCCTTGGCATTGATCCACTGGAACATCGCCGCGCCCCAGAACGTCATCGGGCCGCGGCCGTCCTCGCTGCCCGGCGTGGTCGGGCCAGACATGGCGATCACGATGGCCAGATAGATCAGGTACGCAGCGCCGGCGTATTTCAGGATGGTCTGGAGGATCGGATAGGCCAGGAAGATCGTGCCGAGCCCGAGGCCCACTGCGGCGACCATGAAGGCAAAGCCAAGGACGATGCCGACGATGTGCGGAATCGTGCGCCGGAAGCCGTAGGTCAAGCCCGAGGCCAGCAGCATGATGTTGTTCGGTCCGGGAGTGAAGTACATCACCACCATGAACGCGAGGAAGGCATAGAAGAGCGAGTGGGCCATGTTCACCTCACGCAGTCTTCGGCAGCGCTTGCGGCCGCTTGACCAGCACCATCACGGCGATGCCGCCGATGACCGTCAACATGCCGGCAAGGCGCAGCGGCCCGAACCGCTCGCCGAACACGATGCTGGACGCAGCAGAACCGACGAACGGCACCAACAGCGCGAACGGCACCACCTGTGCCGCCGGATAATCACGTAGCAATCGCCCCCAGAGCCAATAGGCGATGCTGGTGGAAACAGCACCGATCGCCAGCAGGCAGATCAGACCCGTCAGCGACATGTGGATCAGCGACTGGAACGTCGGCATTGGCCCATTCACGACGAGTGCCAGCGCGAACACCGGCACTGCGGTCGCAAGACAGAGCCAGGCGAACAGATCGAACATCGGAACGCCGCGTGCGCCGCGCAGCAAGAGATTGCCGACAGCGAAGCTGACCGGCGCGATCATCAGCACCGCGAAGGCGCCGAGGCTGAAATCATAGCCGACGGTGCCACAGATCATCAGCAGACCTACCGCAGCGATGACAACGCCGAGCGTCTGCACCGGCGTCGGCCGTTCGCCAAATGCGATGGCGGCAAAGCCGATGGTGAACAGCGCCTGGCTCTGCACGACGACGGAGGTCAGCCCGACCGGCACGCCATGAGCGATGCCGTAGGCCTGGCTTAGGAACTGGCCGAGAAACAGCGTGAAGCTGATCGCGATCAGAAGAGACCAGGCGATCCTGGGCTTGGGAATGAACAGGCACGGCACCGCGGCGATGGTAAAGCGCATTGCGGTCATCAGCTCCGGCGAAAACTCGTCGAGCGCAATCCGGCTCGCCACAAAGGCAAGCCCCCAGATGATCGCCACCAGGAGGGCGATGAGGATGTCGGCCGGCTTCATTGTTGTTTCCGGTTCTGCCCAGTTGTGCAGCCCTGCTTGTTCTTCTCGTCTAGCCTTGCTCGCCGGCTTTCGGTTTGCGGAGGAGATAGGTGCCGTGCATCGGCGCGTGATAGTCGACCGAGACCAGCGTGAAGCCGACATCGGTCAACATCCGCTCCATCACCCAGCCGAAGGTGGAATATTCATCGCGCATATGCGTCACCACGCTCTCGCGCGAGAAATCGTGGTTCTTGATGTGGTAGTCGGCCCATTGCTCGACGTCGCGCTCGACCGCGTCAGGCATCGAGGCATAGACGATGTCGCGCAAATAGAAGGTCGCGCCGGGTTTCAGCGCGCGAAAGATCCGCGACATCGCCACAGCCTTCCAGAAGTCGGGCAGATGATGCAGCGTGAACTCGCTGACGATCAGATCATAAGACTCGGGCCGATAGGCGAAGCTCAGCAGGCCGGCCGATTGCGTGCGCACGGACGCCTTGCGGTCGCGGGCATAGATCTCGGCGAGCGCCAGCATCGCTGGCGAGATGTCGATGGCGTCGACCTCGGCGCCCATCAGCGCGGCTTCGGTAGCAAGCACACCGTTGCCGCAGCCGATATCAGCGATGCGCCAGCCGCGCTGGACTCCCAGCATTTTCAGCGCGGCGCGCGCCCGCAGATCGGCATCGTCGTGGGCATCGTAGATCGACGCCACCGCGGGCTCGATGCCCATCCGGTTCCGCTCGTTGTAATACCAGTCGCGCGCCAGCATGGTTCACATCCCCTCAGGCCCGCGACCGATCGCGGCAACACCGGTGCGCGACACCTCGACAAGGCCGAGCGGGCGCATCAGGTCGATAAACTGGTTGATCTTGTCGGTATTGCCCGTGATCTCGAACACGAAGCTCTCGGTGGTGGCGTCGATCACGCGGGCGCGGAAGGCATCGGCGAGCCTGAGCGACTCGACGCGATGCTCGCCCTGCCCGCGCACCTTCACCATCGCCAGCTCGCGCTCGATGGAGCGGCGGGTCTCGGTCATGTCGACGACCTGGTAGACCGGGATCATGCGGTCAAGCTGATGCTTGATCTGCGCGATCACCATCGGCGTTCCCGTGGTGACGATGGTGATGCGCGAAAGGTGCTTCTGCGCTTCGGTCTCTGAGACCGTGAGGCTCTCGATGTTGTAGCCGCGGCCGGAAAACAGGCCGATGACGCGCGCGAGCACGCCCGGCTCGTTCTGCACGAGCACCGCAAGCGTGTGCGTCTCGTTCGGATCGTGACGCTCCTCGATGAAGTAGGCGGATGCGGGCTGGTTCATTGTCGTCCCCTCTTGTCTCGTCCTCATGCCATCGCTGGCGCGCCCGTCCCGACCCAACGGCGGAACAGATCGAAATCGATATTGCCGCCGGACAGCACGAGACCGACGCGCTTGCCCTTCAGCTTGCTCTTTTCCTGCAGCGCCGCGGCGAGTGCGGCAGCACCGGCACCTTCGGCGAGATTGTGGGTATCGGTCCAGTAGGCACGGATCGCCGCGGCGACCTCGTCGTCAGTGACCTGGACAATGCGCGAGGCGCGTTCACGGATCAGCGCGAACGCATCCGCGTCCGGAATGCGCGTCGCCATGCCGTCAGCGCGTGTGTTCGCGGTCTCGGTCGCCACGATCTTGCCGGCTGCCAATGAGAGCGCGTAGGATGGCGCTTCCGTCGACTGCACGCCAACGATCTCGGTCTTCAGGCCGAGGAGATCGCGCGCCATGATGCAGCCGCAGATGCCGGAGCCCTGCCCGATCGGCACATAGAGCACATCGAGATCCGGCGCGGAGCGGAACAGCTCGAGGGCATAGGTCGCGACACCTAGTACAAGATCCGGGTGGAACGACGGCACCATGTGAAGGCCAGAGAACTGCGCGCGGCGCTCGGCCTCCTCCCGCGCAGCCTGAAAGTCCTCGCCATGCTCGACGAGTTCGGCACCGAGCGCCTTCATCGCGCGGTTCTTCTCGACCGAATTGCCGCGCGGCACGTAGATCACCGCGGGCACGCCGTGGCGGCCGGCGGCAAAAGCCAGGCTCTGGCCGTGATTGCCGCGGGTCGCCGAGATGATGCCCGGTGTGTTCGGCCGTTCACGCTTGAGCCGGTCGAGATAGACCAGCCCGCCGCGCACCTTGAAGGCGCCGATCGGCGTGTGGTTCTCGTGCTTGACCACGACCTCGGTGCCGAGGCGCTCAGCGAGCAAGGGCCAGGCGCGCGCCGGCGTTGCCGGCACCGCCTGCCCCACGATCGCATGTGCGCGCTCGAGCTCCGTCAGGTCGAACATGACGTCACACCAGCGCCTTGCCGCCGGCGAACGCCTTCGCGGTCGCCTCGTCATTGGCCTGCTCGGGCAACAGCATCTCGTTGTGCGCCTTGCCGGAGGGAATCATCGGGAAGCAGTTTTCGAGCGCCGCGACACGGCAGTCGAACAGCACCGGCCGCTTGACCGAGATCATCTCCTGGATGGCGCCGTCGAGATCGGACGGCTTGTGCACCTGGATGCCGACGCCACCATAGGCTTCCGCGAGCTTGACGAAATCAGGCAGCGCCTCCGAGTAGGAATGCGACAGCCGGTTGCCGTGGAGCAGTTGCTGCCACTGCCGCACCATGCCCATGTACTGGTTGTTCAGGATGAAGATCTTGATCGGCAGCTCGTACTGAACCGCCGTCGACATCTCCTGCATCGTCATCTGCACCGAGGCATCGCCTGCGATGTCGATGACGAGGCTATCCGGGTGCGCCACCTGCACGCCGACCGCGGCCGGCAGGCCGTAGCCCATGGTGCCGAGACCGCCCGATGTCATCCAGCGATGCGGCTCCTCGAAGCCGAAGAACTGCGCCGCCCACATCTGGTGCTGACCGACCTCGGTCGTGATGTAGGTATCCTTGCCGCGCGTCGCCTCGAACAGGCTCTGGATCGCGTGCTGCGGCAGGATGACGTCGTTGCTCTTCTTGTAATAGAGCGAGTTGCGGGCACGCCACTGCGCGATCTGCTGCCACCAGGTCTTGATGTCAGGCTTCTTCGCCTCGGCCTTGAACACCTGCAGGATGTCGCCGAGGATGTTGGCGCAATCGCCGATGATCGGCACGTCGACACGGATGTTCTTGTTGATCGAGGACGGATCGATGTCGATGTGGATCTTCTTCGAGTTCGGCGAGAACGCATCGACACGGCCGGTGATGCGGTCGTCGAAGCGCGCGCCAACGCACAGCATGACGTCGCAATCATGCATCGTCATGTTGGCCTCGTAGGTGCCGTGCATGCCGAGCATGCCGAGCCAGTTCTTGCCCGACGCCGGATACGCACCCAGGCCCATCAGCGTGGACGTGATCGGGAAGCCCGTGACCTCGACCAGCTCGCGCAGCAGCTTGGTGGCTTCAGGTCCGGAATTGATCACGCCGCCGCCGCTGTAGATGACTGGACGCTTGGCGCCTGCGAGCAGCGCCACCGCCTTGCGGATCTGCGCCGCATCGCCCTTCACGCGCGGCGCATAGGAGCGGTGGACGTCGGATTTGCGCGGCGGATGATAGGTGCCGGTGGCGAACTGCACGTCCTTGGGAACGTCGACCAGCACCGGGCCCGGGCGGCCCGTGGTGGCAACATAAAAGGCTTCGTGCAGCACCTTGGCGAGATCGTTGACGTCGCGCACCAGCCAGTTGTGCTTGGTGCAGGGGCGCGTGATGCCGACGGTGTCGCATTCCTGGAACGCGTCATTGCCGATCAGATGTGTCGGCACCTGGCCGGAGATGCAGACCAGCGGGATCGAATCCATCAGTGCGTCGGTCAGCGGCGTCACCATGTTGGTGGCGCCGGGACCTGACGTCACCAGCGCGACACCGGGCTTGCCGGTCGAGCGCGCATACCCCTCGGCGGCGTGACCCGCGCCCTGCTCGTGGCGAACCAGGATGTGCTGGACCTCGCTCTGCTGGAAGATCTCGTCATAGATCGGAAGCACTGCGCCGCCCGGATAGCCGAAAATGTCGGTCACGCCGTGGTCGATGAGCGCGCGGACGATCATCGCGGCGCCGGTCATCTGGTTCGGATCGTGGCTCTTGTCGCTCATTGGCTTGCTCCGGATGCGCTGTTGTCAGCGGCTTCGTTCGTGTCGGGTTCGGGAAATAAAAAAGGCCCCGAAGAGGGACCCTGCACACCGCCTGTCATGTGGATGGCAGCTAGCCACCCCCGGCGGTGTGCCTGGGTACGACGGCGATAAGAAGTTTGGTAATAATATTACGCATGGCAGGCGCTCGGCTTCCCAAAGGTTGCGCGAAACATAGCGACCAAAGCCTCGATGTCAAGGCAAAGCAGCCGCTTCCGCGTGATTTTGGCAGTGTAACCGTGTTCCCAGGGTTCGGCGAGAGGTAAATGCGGGAACCCGCGCACAAAAGCACGTCAACCGGGATTCCGGGCCGCTTCGGCGACGGCCGCGAGCCATCCCCTCGCCTCCTCCAGCTTAACCCACTCGAACTCCGGCAATTGGTGACGGAACCAGGTGAATTGCCGCTTGGCATAATGACGGGTATCGGCCCGGCCGATCGTGGCGGCTTCCTCGAGGCTAAGCTCACCCCGCAGATGCCGGATCAAGGCGGGCACACCGTGGGCCTTCATCGCCGGCAGCAGCGGATCGAGGTTTCGGGCGGCAAGCCGCTCGACCTCGATGAGGGCGCCGCTGCCCATCATGGCGTCGAAACGGGCATCGATGCGGGCATAGAGATCGTTGCGCTCGGGGGCCAGAAACACGGCGCGAAAACTGTCCTTGGGCAACAGGGGCGGCTGGCCCTCATGGTGCCAGTCGAGCAGCGAACGGCCGGTCGCCTCGACCACCTCGAGCGCGCGCGCGATGCGCGTGCGGTCGCGCAGGTTCAATCGCTCGGCCGCACGCGGATCGCGGCGCGCGAGTTCCGCGTGCAAAGCTTCGACGCCGTTCCGCTCCAGCCGCGCGCGTACATCCTCGCGCACCTCAGCCGGGATCGGCGGCACGACCGAGAGACCTGCCGTCAGCGCCTTGAAATACAGGCCAGTGCCGCCGATGAAGATCGGCAAACGCCCCTCGGCCCGTGTCTCTTCGAGCACCTTCGCGGCATCCATCACCCAGGCGCCGGCCGAGAAATTGACGGCTGCGTCGACATGGCCATAGAGACGATGCGGAACGCGCGCTTCTTCATCCTGCGTGGGACGCGCGGTAATGATGCGGAGGTCGCGATAGACCTGCATGGAATCGGCATTGATGACGGTCCCGCCTGCACTCAGGGCAAGCTCGAGTGCCAGCGCCGACTTGCCGCTGGCGGTCGGGCCTGCGATAAGCACGGCCTTGATCGGATGCCTCTCGCTCACGAAAACCTCAAATGTCTCTCGTCGCCACGCTGATCTGCAACCCCAATAATCCCGCGCTCGACTCGACCATCGTCGACGGCGCCCGCGCCGTGTTGCCCAAGGCGGCGCCTGCGCACTGGCTGTTCGACGGGGTTGCGGTCGACATTCCCTTCGGCGCCGACAGTAACCTCGAAGGCGACCGTCACGCCATCGAACAGCGGCTCCGCGAGCTTCGCGGCGACCTGCCCATCGATATCGTCGTGCAGCCTGTTGGTGTCAGGCGCAAGAAGCTTTTTCTCGCCGACATGGATTCCACCATGATCGGCCAGGAATGCATCGACGAACTCGCCGATCTCGTCGGGATGAAGGCCCACGTGGCCGCGATCACCGAACGCGCGATGCGAGGGGAGATCGAGTTCGAGCCGGCGCTGCGCGAGCGTGTCGCGCTGCTGAAGGACCTCCCCGCCGGCGTTGTCGACGAAGTTCTGGCCAAGCGCATCACGCTGACCCCGGGCGGCCGCGAACTGGTGGCGACCATGCGCGCCCACGGCGCCTACACCTGCCTCGTCTCCGGCGGCTTCACACTGTTCACGAGCGCGATCGCCGCAAAAATCGGATTCCAGGAGAACCGCGCCAACGAGCTCGTGGTGCGCGAAGGCAAGTTCACCGGCGAAGTCAAGGAGCCGATTTTGGGTCGCGCCGCCAAGCTTGCGACGCTGGTGGATCTGATGGAGTCGTTCGATCTCGACGATATCGACTCGGTCGTCGTCGGCGACGGCGCCAATGATCTCGCGATGATCCAGGCGGCGGGGCTCGGTGTGGCGTATCACGCCAAGCCGGCGGTGGCGGCTGCCGCGGCCGCGCGGATCGACCACGGCGATCTCACTGCGTTGCTGTACGCGCAGGGGTATCGGCGGGAGGAGTTCGTCGAGAGCTAAATACTAGCCCCGACGTCGTGCCCGGGCTTGTCCCGGGCATCCACGCTCGGATCTATCTACGCGGCGAAGACGTGGATGGCCGGGTCAAGCCCGGCCATGACGAGACGTTAAAGCAAACGTCCCTTACTGCACGCTCAGCGCCACGAAGCGCAATTCGCCGTCGCCGTTCGACACCAGCAGCAGCACGGACTTCTTGCCGTCCTTCTTGAGCTGGTCGATCCGCTTCTGGATCTCGTCGCCGCTCGCGACCGCTTCCTGCGCGACCTCGACGATGACGTCGCCGGCGGAGAGCCGCTTCTCGGCAGCATCCGAATTGGCGTCGACATTGGTGACGACCACGCCCTTGACGCTGTCCTTGATCTTGTAGCGCGCGCGCAGATCCTTGTTCAGCACGGCGAGATCGAGGCCGAGAGCCTTCTGCGTCACCGGCTTCTCCGGCGCCGGCTCGTCGGTTTTCACCGCGGCTTGCACCTTGTCGGGATCCTGCAGGCGGCCGAGCGTGACCTTCTTGGTCTGCTCCTCGCCCTTGCGGATGATCACGACGTCGACCTCCTTGCCGACCGCCGTGTCGGCGACGATGCGGGACAGGTCCTTCGGGTCCTTGACATCCTTGCCGTCGAACTTGACGACGACGTCGCCCGGCTCGATGCCGGCCGGCTTGGCCGGGCCCTTGTCGTCGATGCCGGCCACCAGCGCACCGCGCGCCGGCTTGATGCTGAGGCTCTCGGCGATCTCGTCGGTGACGCTCTGAATGCGCACGCCCAGCCAGCCGCGACGCAACTCGCCGAACTGGCGAAGCTGATCGACCACGCCCGCGACCGTCTTCGATGGCACGGCGAAGCCGATGCCGATCGAGCCGCCGGAGGGCGAGATGATCAGAGTGTTGACGCCGATGACGTCGCCTTCGAGGTTGAACAGCGGACCACCGGAATTGCCGCGATTGATAGCGGCGTCGGTCTGGATGTAGCTGTCATAGGGGCCTGAGGAAATGTCGCGGTTCTTGGCCGAGACGATGCCCGCTGTCACGGTGCCGCCGAGGCTGAACGGGTTGCCGATCGCGACCACCCAGTCACCGAGACGCAGCTTGTCGGAGTCGCCGAACTTCACCGCGACCAGCGGCTTCGGCGGCTTGAACTTCAGCACGGCGAGGTCGGTCTTCTTGTCGACGCCGACGAGCTCGGCCTTGGTCTTGGTGCCGTCGTTGAGAATGACGTTGATTTCGTCGGCATCGGCGATGACGTGGTTGTTGGTGACCACGACGCCTGATGTGTCGATGATGAAACCTGAACCGAGCGAGTTGGCCTTGCGCGGCGGCCCGTTGTCGCCGCCCTTGCTACCACCACCGGGCCCTTTGCGGTTCTTGAAGAAGTCGTCGAAGAATTCCTCGAAAGGCGAGCCGGGCGGCAATTGCGGCATGGTGTTGCTGCCGCCCTTGGCCTCGACCGTCTGCGAGGTCGAGATGTTGACGACCGCGTCGATCACCTTTTCGGCGACGTCGGCGATGCCCTCCGGTCCGCGCGCCTGCGCCGGCGAGCCGAACACGCCGAAAGCACCGAGCGCGAGCGCGGCCAGCCCAATTCGCGCGTTATGGCGCAAGCGGGTCGGGACAATGGTGGCAGCGGTCATTGTGATCTCCAGAGAAAAGGATTCGGGCTCAAGACTGCGCTTGAACGGGGGCGCGGCGCAAGCACGGAGCTTAACGGGCCTCAACAGCCCAATAATACGGCGAAAACCTGCTTCCCGCCTTCACTTTGGCGTTGGTACGGCGCCTAGATGGGACGTCGCATGACCCAGATCAGGATCAGGCCGGCGACGGCCGAGCCGATCCCGACCGCCCGCAGGATATTGTCCGGCGTGGCGATGGCGCTCTTCATGGCCTTGCGCATCCAGGCCGGACTCGCCGCGAACATCAGGCCTTCCAGCACGAACAAGATGCCCAAGCCGATGAGGAAGTCGGCGAACGCAATGGACCTCATCGGATAGGAACCTCCCGTTGTGCTGTTATTGTCTGGACGAAGGGCGGCCAAACCTGCCGCCCTTGTCTAGCTCACGGTTTCGCTGGCGTCTCTGTCGCCATCTTGCCGGACGGGTTACCAAAATACCGGAAGAAATCCGAGTCCGGCCGCAGCAGGAAGCGGGTGTCATTCGGCTTCAACCCGGCCTCGTAGGCCGTCATTGACCGGTAGAAGGCGAAGAAGTCAGCATCCTTGCCATAGGCCTCGGCAAACAGGCGGTTGCGCTCGGCATCACCAATGCCGCGCGTCTGCTCGGCCTGGGAGTTTGCGTCGGCAATGATGACAGTCACATCGCGGTCGGCCTTGGAGCGAATTTCCTGCGCCTTCTGGGCGCCCTGCGCGCGGAACTCAGCCGCCTCGCGCTGGCGTTCGGACTTCATCCGGTCGTAGACAGCCTGGCTATTCTGCTCCGGCAGATCGGCGCGGCGAATGCGGACGTCGACGACCTCGATGCCGTAACCGCCGGCCTCGTGATCGAGCTGCTCGCGGATGCGCCCCATCAGCTTTTCGCGTTCATCACGCACCACGGTGATGAACGTGACTTCGCCCAGCACGCGGCGCAGCGCCGCGTTCAGGAGCGAGGTGAGCTGGAGGTTGGCGGCCTGGATCGAACCGACGCTCTGATAGAAGCGCAGCGCGTCCTTGATGCGGTAGCGCGCAAAGGCGTCGACCACGAGCCGCTTCTGGTCGGAGGCAATGACCTCCTGCGAGGGGTTCTCGAGATCGAGGATCCGCTTGTCGATGTTGATCACGGAGTTCCAGGGCGTCTTGAAGTGAAGCCCGGGGTCAGTGACGACGTCCACCGGCGCACCGAATTGCAGCACGATGGTCTGCTCGGTCTGCTGCACCGTGAACAACGACATGTAAGCAACGATCACGACCAGAAGCGCCGCGAGCAGCGCGACAATACCTGTTACAGGAGACCTCATCTTGTGCCTCCGCTCGGCTGCTGGCCTGTCGTCGTCGGCCGCTTGGCTGACAATTCATTGAGCGGCAAATAGGGCACGACGCCCTGGCCCGAAGGGCCTCCGTCGTAGATGAGCTTGTCCGAGCCGCCGAGCACGCGCTCCATCGTCTCCAGATAGATCCGTTCACGGGTCACGTCGGGCGCCTTCTTGTATTCCTCGTACACTTTCAGGAAGCGCGCGCTCTGGCCCTTGGCCTCGGCGACCGCTTGCTCCTTGTAGCCCTCGGCGGCCTGCAGAATCTTGGCCGCGTTGCCGCGCGCTTCCGGCACGACCTTGTTGGCATAGGTCTGTGCTTCGTTCGACAGCTGCTCGAGATTGGCGCGCGCCGCCTGCACGTCACGGAACGCATCGATGACCTGCGCCGGCGGATCGACCTTCTGCATCTGCACCTGGGTGATCTGGATGCCGGCGCCATAGCCGTCGAGCGTCTTCTGCATCAGATCCTGCACGGTGCTCTCGGTCTGCGTCCGCGCGCCGGTCAGGATCGGCTGGATGTCGGAGCGGCCGATCACCTCGCGCATCGCGCTTTCGGCCACCGCCTTCACGGTGCCCTCGGGGTTCTGGATGTTGAACAGGAAGTTGCCGACACCGTTGGGCTTGATGCGCCACAGCACGGTGAAGTCGACATCGACGATGTTCTCGTCGCCGGTCAGCATCAGGCTCTCTTCCGGCACGTCACGGATCGAGCGGCCGCGCCGGGCCGGATCGTCGATCAGCGTCATGCCGATGGAAATGGTGGACACGCGCAGCGCCTTCGGCAGCAGCACGGTCTCGATCGGATAGGGCAGATGATAGTTCAGGCCGGGATCCACGGTGCGCACATGCTTGCCGAAGCGCAGCACGACGCCCTGCTCTTCGGACTGCACGCGGAAAAAGCCCGACAGCAGCCAGAGTGCGATGATGATGAGCAGGATCAGCGTGATGCCGATGCCGGAGAAGTAGCCGCCCGGCATGATCTGCTGGAGCCGGTCCTGGCCACGCCGCAGCAGGTCTTCCAGATCCGGCGGCCTCGGCCCGACCGGCTGCGGGCCTGTGCCCCATGGTCCCTTCGGACCCGAGCCCCATGGGCCACCGCCCTGATTCTTCCACGGCATTCGACGCTCTCCTCGGCAGACCGGGACTAGAACTTAAGCCGGCCCGCATTGTCCGGTCCGGCTTTATAGGGGACCGAAAGGGCCCTTACAACGCAGGCGTGACCGACCCACGAGCTATGCTCGGGGACGGAAAAGTCAATGTAAACATTGGCGAATGCAGTTAATGGGACGGCCGCCGACGATATGTCACATAGGAGAAGTCGGTGCTGTCCTCGGGTCCGGCCGGATGACGGACGCGCGCCACCTCGTCCCATTGCGCCTTGTCGATGGTGAAATGCGTGTCGCCATCGGGCCGCGCATGCACTTCCGTGATCTCGAGGCGGTCGGCGCGATCGAGCCATTGCCGGAAGATTTCGGCGCCGCCGATCACCGCGATTTCAGCGGCTGAACGCCGCAAGGCGTCACCCAGCGCGACCGCCTCCGCATCCGCAAACGATGTCGCGACGACGGCGCCGGCGGCGCGATAGGCCGCGTCGCGTGTGACGACGATGTTGGTACGGTTCGAGAGCGGTCGGCGCCCCGGCAAGGATTCAAAGGTCTTGCGGCCCATGATCACGGGCTTGCCGATGGTCAGCGCCTTGAAGCGTGCCAGGTCGGATTTCAGCCGCCAAGGCATCGCGTTGCCGGCGCCGATGACGCCGTTCTCCGCAATCGCGACGACGAACACGATCTCCATCAGGTCGCGCTCCCCGCAAGTCGTGTCAACGCGGGACCCGAAACGCGGCACAGCGTCCAGTCATCCAGCATCACGGCGCCGAGCGATTTGTAGAACGCGATCGACGGCGCATTCCAGTCGAGCACAGCCCATTGCAGGCGCGACCAGCCATTATCGACGCATTCCTTGGCCAGATAGACCAGCAGCGCCTTGCCGAGACCTTTGCCGCGATGCGACGGCCGCACGTAGAGATCTTCGAGATAAAGGCCGTAACGGCCGCTGAAGGTCGAGAAATTCAGGAACCACACGGCAAAACCGACGGACTCTCCGTTCCACTCGACAATCGCGCAAAACAGCCGGGGATCTTGTCCAAACAAGGCGTCCGCAATGTCGACCTCGGTCGCTTCGACCTCGTGCGAGAGTTTCTCGTACTCGGCAAGCTCACGGACGAAATCAAGAACCAGCCCGGCTTCGCCAGGACGCGCGCGGCGGATGTTCAACACCATCGGCTCTAGACCGCGACCTCCGCCTTGATGTGCGGATGCGGATCATAGCCGACGAGCTCGAAATCCTCGTAGCGGAAGGAGAAGATGTCCTTCACTTCAGGATTGATCCGCATCACCGGCAGTGCGCGCGGCGCGCGCGTGAGCTGCAGCCGCGCCTGCTCCAGATGGTTGGAATAGAGATGGGTATCGCCGAACGAATGCACGAAGTCGCCCGGCTTCAGGCCGGTGACCTGCGCCACCATCATGGTGAGCAGCGCATACGATGCGATGTTGAAGGGCACGCCGAGAAACACGTCGGCCGAACGCTGGTAGAGCTGGCACGACAGCTTTCCGTTGGCGACATAGAACTGGAACAGGCAGTGGCACGGCGGCAGCGCCATCTTGTCGACCTCGGCCGGATTCCAGGCCGAGACGATCAGGCGGCGCGAGTCCGGATTGCGCTTGATCATGTCGACGACGTTGGCGATCTGGTCGATGCTGCGTCCGTCCGGCGCCGGCCAGGAGCGCCACTGATGGCCATAGACCGGACCGAGATCGCCATTGGCATCAGCCCACTCGTCCCAGATGGTGACGCCGTTGTCGCGCAGATATTTGATGTTGGTGTCGCCATTCAGGAACCACAGCAGCTCATGCACGATCGCCTTCAGCGGCAGCCGCTTGGTGGTCAGCATCGGGAAACCGGCGGACAGATTGAAGCGCATCTGATGGCCGAACACCGACAGCGTGCCGGTGCCGGTCCGGTCGGTCTTCTCGGCGCCGTCTGAAAGAATCCGCTCGAGCAGGTCCTGATACTGGTGCATATGCGATAGAGCCTTTGGGGAGGCGGCGAACTTAACGGCGCCCCCGGCGCTGCGACAGCGGCGATTCGCTGCGCCCACAGATTATACAAGGAAAAGGTGAGCGTTCCCGCCGCAAACGACAAGGGGCGGAATTTGTGTCCCGCCCCTCCTCTATCGGATTGAAACTGCTCGCTAAGTCGCTCTGGCGTCCGTTCCGCAGGACGCGGGACGCCGCTGCGGGCCGACGCAGCTACGCGCCGCTCAGTTCTCGGATTCGGTGAACACCTCGTCGCGCTTGGCACGCAGCATGGGCAGCAGCGTGAGCACCAGCAAGAAGGCCGCGATCGCGAGCAATACGGCCGAGAGCGGACGCGTCAGGAACACGCTCCAGTCGCCGCGCGAGATCAAGAGCGCACGGCGCAGGTTCTCCTCCATCAGCGGCCCGAGCACCATGCCGAGCAGCAGCGGCGCCGGCTCGAAATCGTGCTTGATCAGCCAATAGCCGACGAGACCGAACACGCCCGCGAGGATGACATCGACGGGTGCATTGTTCACCGAGTAGATGCCGATCGCACAAAAGATCACGATCGATGGGAACATCAGCCGGTACGGCACGCGCAGCAGCCGGACCCAGATGCCGACCAACGGCAGGTTGATGATGATCAGCATGAGATTGCCGATCCACATCGAGGCGATCATGCCCCAGACAAGATCAGGCTGTTTCTGCATCACCTGCGGACCCGGCACGATGCCGTGGATGGTCATCGCGCCGACCATCAGCGCCATCACCGCGTTCGGCGGAATGCCGAGGGTGAGCAGCGGGATGAACGAGGTCTGCGCGGCGGCGTTGTTGGCGCTTTCCGGCGCCGCCACGCCCTCGATCGCACCGCGGCCGAACCGCGACGGATTCCTGGCGAGCTTCTTCTCGAGCGTATAGGCCGCAAACGAGGCGATCACCGCGCCGCCGCCGGGCAGGATGCCGAGGATCGAGCCGAGCGCGGTGCCGCGCAGGATTGCGGGCGTGGAGTCGATCAGGTCCTTCCTGGTCGGCATCAGGCCGGTGATCTTCTGCTGCACGAGATCGCGGTTCATCTCGGCGCCGGCGTCGAGATTGCGGATGATCTCGGCAAAGCCGAACACGCCCATCGCCACCGTTGCGAAGCCGAGGCCGTCGGCGAGCTCCGGGACGTTGAACGCCATGCGCGAGGCGCCGGTCTCGATATCAGAGCCGACCATCGACAGCAGCAGGCCGAACACGATCATCGCGATCGCCTTCAGCACCGAGCCCTTCGCCAGCACGACCGCGAAGATCAGGCCGAGCACCATCAGCGAGAAGTATTCCGCCGGACCGAATGCGAGCGCGAGCTTCGTCAGCGGCGCACCGAGGACGGCGATCAAAACAGTCGCGACACAGCCGGCGAAGAACGAGCCGATCGCGGCGATCGCCAGCGCCGGGCCGGCACGGCCCTGCTTGGCCATGGCGTGGCCGTCGATAGCTGTCACGACCGATGTCGCTTCACCTGGAATGTTGACGAGGATCGAGGTGGTCGAGCCGCCATACTGGGCGCCATAATAGATGCCGGCGAGCATGATCAGCGCGCCGACCGGCGGCAGTCCGAAAGTGATCGGCAAAAGCATCGCGACGGTCGCGATGGTGCCGATACCCGGCAGCACGCCGACCAGCGTGCCGACGAGCGCGCCGATCAGACACATCAGAAGGTTGATCGGAGAAAAGGCGACGACGAAACCGTGAGCGAGGTTGGCAAAAAGCTCCATGACAGCCTCACTGAGCCAGGAAACGTGGGAACATCGGCATCGGCAAACCGAGCACGTAGGGGAAGAGCAGAGCGCATCCGAGCGTCAGGCAGGCGCCGACGATGGCTGCCTCCACCCAGCGCGTCTCATGCGACCCCAGCGCTGCAATCATGAAGCTCACGAATGCCGAGACCACGAGGCCCAGCGGCCGGATCGCCAGGGCGAAGAACACGATCGAGCACATCACGAACAGCGGCCCGCGCCATGAATAATGTGCGAGCGCCGGTCCCTCGTTCAAAAGGCCCGTCAGGGCGATCGCGGCAGACAAGGCCACCAGCAGTCCGCCGAACATCCGCGGCGCGGTGCCCGCACCGAAGGAGAAGCCGCGCATGCCCTGCAGATCGCTCGAGGCCCAAAGCGCGAACAGCGCAAGCGCCATCAGGATGACGCCGCCGATATAGTCCTGTCCCGACTTGATCGTCATGAACAGCGTGACGATCGCCACGGCAAATAGCGGATAGGAATAAATCAGCGCCAGCAAAACGTCCGATGACGCCTTCTTGGTCTCACCGCCGATCGCGCCGAGTAGCGCAGCAGGCGCGCCGGCCGCCAGCGCCGTCGTGTGGCTGATCAGGACGGTGGCCGGACCGCGTCCGGCGCCCCAGCCAAAAATCGTCCCGATCGACCAGATCATTTCGAAAATCTGAGGCGCGAGCGCCAGCAGGCAGAAGCCGAGCGCCACCGACGTGTTCCTGGTGGCTGTTGCCGAGTGGCCCATTGTATCGGCCATGCATGTCTCCTCCGCGACCCGTAAGTCACGAGCACTGTTGTTCTAATCGGCTGGAAATCGATCCCCGCCCCGGATCATTGCGTAGCCATTTTCATCACACAATGCCAGCAAAACCCAACAGGCCGCCTGCGAGCAGAAGCCATAGTGGATTGACGCGCGAGACGGCGGCGATCAATGCAACTGTCGCGGTCAGAAGCAGCGCAGCAATGCTGCGATCGGTCGATTGTGCGAGGATCAAGGCACTCGCCGCCATCAATCCGATCGACAGCGGAACCAGTGCAGCCTGGATCAGGCCGGGCCAAAGCGACTCGCTCGGCCGATTCACGAGCCGGCTGACATAGTAGGCAAGCAGCGCCGTCGGCAGGCACATCGCCAGCGTTGCGGCCAGCGCGCCGGGAATGCCCGCGACCGCATAGCCGATCAGCGTGACAATGAGCACGTTCGGACCCGGCGAGAGCTGCGCGATCGCATAAGCATCCGCGAACTGCTTGTCGGTCATCCAGTGATGCACCTCAACAGCGATGCGGTGCATCTCGGGCACCGCGGCGGCAGCGCCGCCGACGGCGAACAACGACATTAGACCAAAGGTGGAGATCAGCGCCCAGATCGGATTCTCGCTGCTCATGCTGCTACTTTCCGTCGCATCACATAGGTGACTGCGATACTGAGCGGGATCGCGACCAGCAGAACCGCCTGCAACGGCCAGCGAAACACCCCAATGGCTGTGAACACGCCGAGCATCAGGATCAGCACGACGACATCCATCCGCTTGAGCAGCGGCGTCATCATCCTGAAGACGACGGCAATCAACAGGCCGACTGCGGCGCAGGAGATGCCCGCGAGACTACGACGCAGCACCTCCACATCGCCGAACCGGGCATAGATGATCGCGAGCACGGTCATGATCAGCGTCGGCGGCAGCAACAGCCCGGTGAAGGCGGCAACACCGCCGGCGATGCCGCGCAGCTGCGCGCCGAACACCATTGACAGGTTGACGATGTTGGGCCCGGGCAGGAAATGGCAGAGCGCAAGTTGAACTCCTCCGCGGTCATCCAGCGGTGCTGGTCGACGATGGCATGCCGGGCAAACACCAGGACGCCGCCGAAGCCAGCCAGCGACATCCGGGCGAAAGCCAGGAACAGCGCAAGCAGGCCGGGCGGAGGGGCGTGGACGGCGGGGATATCCGGCTCTTGGGCGGCCGGTGCTGAATCCGGGGACATGTCAGAAGCTTAGAACGAAGGCCCTTGCCCGGCCAAGACTATCGAGCCCCTATCCAAAGGGAACCGCGCCAAACCCCTGTCTTTCTAAACCTTTGCCCCCTATATTGGGGGTGCCGGTTCGCCGGCTATGGAAATAAACGGTCGTCGCAATAAACCATTCGGACCCGGGGGCGGTACCCGGCGCCTCCACCAAAGCTCATCGTTCGGCGGGCTTGGCCCACTGGCAAGTGAGCTTCGGCGGGGGCGAAATAGGATCGACGAGGGCGTAAAGGGCGTACTTTTTCCCGGTATTGTTCCGCCGTTATCGGGCTACTGCAATAGTTGCCAACGACAACTTTGCTCCGGTTGCTCAGGCTGCGTAACGCAGTTTGAAAGACCATCTTAAAGTCCTAACGGGTTAAGCTCCGTTAGGCGGGGTTCGGAGGCACCTGGCAACAGAAGCCTCCACTTACCTTTGATTTCCTTTCCGGCGGGGACTCCTGCTGACCCGTCAGGCGCGGTACTATTGCGGCTTGGCGAGTCGGGCCGGCAGGGTCCGGCTCCAGGAATGCAACAGGACCACCATGGCGACCGATCATATCCGATACGATGTGCTGGCACGGGACGCGCTGCGCGGCGTGCTGCGCAAGGTGCTGACCGATGCCGCGGCCCATGGCCTGCCGGGTGAGCATCATTTCTTCATCACCTTCGTGTCGAAGGCCGAGGGCGTGAAGCTGTCGAGCCGGCTGCTCGCCCAATATCCGGAAGAGATGACGATCATCCTCCAGCACCAGTTCTGGGACCTGACCGTGCTTGAGGACCGCTTCGAAGTCGGCCTATCCTTTGGCGGCATCCCCGAGCGGCTGATCGTGCCGTTCAGCGCCATCAAGAGCTTCCTCGATCCGTCGGTGAAATTCGGCCTCCAGTTCGATACGTCCGACGTCGCCGAGGTGGCAGGCGAGACGCTGCCTGCGACCCCGGCCCCTTCAGCCGTCGCGGTGCCCGCACCGGCCGCGGAGCCTGCAGAGACTGCGGAAGAACCGCCCCCGCCGAACCAGGGCGGCGCCGAAGTCGTTCGGCTCGATCGTTTCCGCAAGAAATGATCCAGGTTGGGCGCGAGACGGTCGCGCCCGGCCCAACTCCCTATATAGAAGAGCACATGAACGGGCCGTGCGGTGTTTCGCGCGGCAGAATGGATGTGCTCATGGCCAAAGCTACGAAGACCGCCCGCCCCGCCACCCGCATCGAGACCGACAGCTTCGGTCCCATCGAGGTCCCCGCCGACCGCTATTGGGGAGCGCAGACCGAACGCTCGCGGCAGAATTTCCGGATCGGCATCGACCGCATGCCGATTTCGCTCGTGCACGCGCTCGGCATCGTCAAGCTCGCGGCCGCACAGTCCAACCTCGAGCTCGGCTTGCTCGACAAGCGCAGAGCCGGCGCGATCATCCGCGCCGCGCACGAGGTGATTGAGGGCAAGCTCGACGACCACTTCCCGCTTGTGGTGTGGCAGACCGGCTCGGGCACCCAGAGCAACATGAACCTCAACGAGGTCATCGCCAACCGCGCCAATGAGCTCCTGGGCGGCGAACTCGGCGCCAAGAAGCCGGTGCATCCCAACGACCACGTCAACATGAGTCAGTCGTCGAACGACTCCTTCCCGACCGCAATGCACATCGCGGCCGCAAGCCGCGTCAATGCCGATCTCGTCCCCGCGCTCGGCGAGCTGCATCGCGCGCTGCGCAAGAAGGAGAACGAGTTCGCGAAAATCGTGAAGATCGGCCGCACCCACACCCAGGATGCGACGCCGCTGACGCTCGGCCAGGAATTTTCAGGCTATGCCGCGCAGGTCGAGAGCGGCATCGCGCGGCTCAAGGTCGCAGTGAAGGATCTCTATCCGCTGGCGCAGGGCGGCACCGCCGTCGGCACCGGCCTCAACTCCAAGCCGCGCTTCGCAAAACTGTTCGCAAAGCACGTTGCCGGGATTACGAAGCTGCCCTTCACCAGCGCCGCCAACAAATTCGAGGCGCTGGCGTCGAACGACGCCTATGTGCTGGCGCACGGCGCCATCAATTCTGTCGCAACAGGCCTGTTCAAGATCGCCAACGATATCCGCCTGCTCGGATCTGGCCCACGCTCAGGCCTCGGCGAACTGATCCTGCCGGAGAACGAGCCGGGCTCGTCGATCATGCCGGGCAAGGTCAATCCGACGCAGTGCGAGGCGATGACCATGGTGTGCTGCCAGGTGTTCGGCAATCACACAGCGATCACGGTCGCCGGCAGCCAGGGCCATTTCGAGCTCAACGTCTACAAGCCCGTGCTCGCCTACAACATGCTGCACTCGATCCGCCTGGTGGCGGACGCCGCGCGTTCATTCACCGAGCATTGCGTCAGCGGCATCCGCGCCGACCAGAAGCACATCCAGGAGCTGATGGAGCGTTCGCTGATGCTGGTGACCGCGCTCGCACCGAAGATTGGCTACGACAACGCCGCCAAGGTGGCCAAGACCGCACATGCCAATGGCACAACGCTGAAGGAGGAGGCGCTGCGGCTCGGCTTCGTTTCGGCCGACGAATTCGACCGCCTGGTGCAGCCGGAGAAGATGACCCGGCCCGGATAAATTCCGAATTCCGATAGTCATCCGTAATGATACGGAGCCCCAAAGGCTCATAAATATAAGGTTTAGAGGACAGGATTTGATTACCGTCAATGTTGCGGCGGGGACGCGTGCTACGCAGAGCCTCTCCGCCCTCGACGGGGCGAAATTCATCGTTTGATGGCCCTCGAGGCCGATTGACGAGGACGAGCGAATGACGATCAAGTCTTGTGGGGCGCAACGCGGCGCCCTGTTTCTGGAAGTTTCATCCGGCCCGAAGAGGAGAGGATGATGGAGACGCGGCATGGGGAACGTCATCAACCTGAATCGTTTCAGGAAGCGCGCCGAGCGGGAAGCCTCGGCGAAGCAGGCGGACGCCAACCGAACGAAGTTCGGGCGCACGAAGGCCAAGCGATCGGTGGAGGAGAAACAGGCGGACCAGGCGCAGGCACATCTGGACCAGCACCGGATCGATCGCGAGGAGCAGCCATGAAGTCGCCGGTCGTGAAGCGTTCGATCGTGGTCGCCGGCCACAAGACCAGCGTCAGCCTGGAAGAGGCGTTCTGGAACGGCATGAAGGAGATCTCGGGCCTGCGCAACATGACGCTGTCCGAGCTCGTCGGCGAAATCGACGGCGCCCGCCAGCAGGGCAATCTGTCCTCGGCGATCCGTCTGTTCGTGCTCGACTACTTCAAGAGCCGCGCCATGGCCGCCATCCAGCCGGACAAGGTCCCGGCGCAGTAGCGCCAAGGATCAACGCCAGGGATCATCACTGGGGCGCTCTGCCCACGGCTTCGTGATCTGCACTTTAAAATCCCTCTAAGGTGCAGTTTCCACGGGCATGCGCGCTTGACCTCAATGCCTTGCGTTGAAAATACAGGGCATGACCGATACCCATGATACGCGCCGCGAGATGCCGCTGGGCCTGGCCCAGCGCGGCTATACCGGCGTCATCCAGCACCTCTCCGCCAAGGACGCGGGCTCAGCCCTCTCGGACATCGAGCTCGAGAGCCGGCTGATCGAGCTCGGCTTCGTCGAGGGCGCGCGGGTCGAGGTCCTGCACGAGGGGCTGGTCGGCCGCGACCCGATCGCCGTGCGTGTCGACAACAACACCATCGCGGTCCGCCGCCGCGAGGCCATGGCCATCATCGTCGCCTAGAAGCGCGGCCGGAAATTTGATTCCATGGAATTACCCCTTCTGCATCTCGCCCTGGTGGGCACGCCAAACAGCGGCAAGACGTCGCTGTTCAATGCGCTGACCGGCAGCCGGCAGAAGGTCGCGAACTATCCGGGCGTCACCGTCGAGCGCAAGGAAGGTTTCTTCGTCACCCCCTTGGGACGTCAGGTCTCCGTCGTCGACCTGCCCGGCACTTATTCGCTGCGCGGCCGCAGCCCGGACGAGGAGATCACCCGCGACTTCGTGCTCGGCAAGGCCACCGGCGAGACCGTGCCCGACCTCGTGCTGTGCGTGGCCGATAGCACCAATCTGCGGCTGACCATCCGCCTGCTGCTGGAGCTGAAGCGCACCGGCCGGCCGATGATCCTCGTCCTCAACATGTTCGACATCGCGAGCCGCCGCGGCATCTCGGTCGACGTCGTCAGGCTCGCCAAGGAGCTCGGCGTGCCCGTGGTCACCTCGATCGCGGTGCGTAAGGGCGGCACCGCCGATCTGTTGAAACTGACCGACGATATCTCGGCCAAGCTCGCCGCTGAGCCTGCGGAAAACAGCTGGCGCGCGCTCAGCGTCTCCGAGCTGCGCGCGACCCAGCGCGAGGCCGACCGCATCATCTCGGACTGCGTCAGCCTGCCAAGTCGCCCCGACACGCTGACCGCGCGGATCGATGCCGTGGTGCTTCATCCGGTCGGCGGCCTGATCGTCCTGGCGGCCATCCTGTTCGTGATGTTCCAGGCGGTGTTCGCCTGGGCGCAGCCGCTGATGGAGCTGCTCAACTCGGGCTTCGATGCGCTGGGCGAGTTCGTGCACGCCACCCTGCCCGCCGGCCTGTTGCAGAGCTTCCTGCAGAACGGCGTGATCTCGGGCGTCGGCAGCGTCATCGTGTTCCTGCCGCAGATCATCATCATCTTCCTGTTCATCCTGCTGCTGGAAGATTTCGGCTACATGGCGCGCGCGGCGTTCCTGATGGACCGCATCATGGGCGGCGCAGGCCTGCACGGCCGCGCCTTCATCCCGCTGCTGTCGAGCTTTGCCTGCGCCATTCCCGGCATCATGGCGACGCGCGTGATCGACAACAAGCGCGACCGGCTGACCACGATCCTGATCGCGCCGCTGATGACCTGCTCGGCGCGCATTCCCGTGTACACGCTGATCATCTCGGCGTTCATTCCGGCCAAGGATGTCTGGGGCTTCATCAATCTGCAGGGTCTGGTGATGTTCGGCCTCTATGCGACCGGCATAGCCAGCGCGCTGGCCGTCTCGTTCCTGATCAAGTTCTTCATGCTGCGCGACTACGCGCCGGCACCGTTCATGCTGGAGTTGCCGGACTACAAGGTGCCCAGGCTGAAATCGATCGCGATCGGCGTCTTCACCCGCGCAAAGATGTTCCTGCAGCGCGCCGGCACCACGATCTTCTCGATGATGGTGCTGATCTGGTTCCTGGCCTCGTTCCCGCAGCCGCCCGCGGGCTCGACCGAGCCGGCGATCGACTTCAGCCTAGCTGCCATCATCGGCAAGGCGATCGAGCCGCTGCTCCGTCCCGTCGGCTTCAACTGGCAGATCGCGGTCGCGCTGATCCCGGGCATGGCGGCGCGCGAGGTCGCGGTCGCAGCGCTCGGCACGGTCTATGCGATCGAGGGTGGCAAGGAAGCGGCCGAGCAGATCGGCCAGGTGCTGGCAACGAAATGGTCGCTGGCGACCGCGCTGTCGATGCTCGCCTGGTACATCTTCGCTCCGCAATGCGCTTCAACGCTCGCCGTCATCCGGCGCGAGACCGGAAGCTGGGGCTGGATGGCGACGACCTTCGCCTACATGCTGGTGCTGGCCTATGCGGCGAGCTTGTTGACCTACAATGTCGCGGTCGCGCTGGGCGCGGGATAGCCTCTCTCAAAACCAAGGTCGCGAAAACAACCCCCTGCACAGTAGACAGGGGTTGTGAAATCAATGGCTTACATGACTGCGAGTCCGTAGCCCGGGAGGAGCCAACGGGTCGCGCGAATGCGCGCCCCGATGACGGGATTCGGAAAATCCGTTGACCCGTCGGGCAAAACAGAAGTAGGATAGTATTGTCGGCAGATGCGACACACGCGAATGCAAATCGCGCCGCATCGCGCAACCTCTTCCGAACCGGCGCAACGGCCGGCGTGAGGTTGATCTACATCAACGTGATCGATCCCCGGGACAACAGGCTGTGGTCGGCGCACGTGAAACGACGCTCGTCGTCTTCGTGTCGCACACGCCAAGGGGAGAGATCATCATGCGTATTTCGATCAAGTCCATGACCGTTTCCGGAATTGCTGCCAGCGCCCTGCTCGGACTTGCGGGCGTCACGTTCAATCCGGCACCGGCCGCCGCAATCGTGTATTGCACGTATGTCGACTATCCCGTCGGTTGCGTCGCCAGGGCCGGCGTCGTGCTGCGGCCGCGGCCGGTCGCGCGCGCGGCGGTCCGTCACAATGTCGGCGGCAACGCCAATGGCGGCGTCAATCGTATTGGTGCTGGGCGCTAGGTCTCACTTGCAGGCCGCCATCCTAGCGACATGTCGCGCTGGTGATTGCCGGGTCGAATTCATGATCGGAAGTTGCGCAGTGGCAGGTTGAAACCCGTGCAGCTTCCGCTTTCAAGGATGGCGCAAGGTCGTCCCAAGATGCCGCTGTTGGCGTATTTCTGGAAGGTTGGCGCGGCGTTGCTCGCACTCCTGTTCGTTGCAGACTTTTGTCCGCCCAAGGCGCCGGTCGCCGAAAGAAAAAGAGTGTCGATCGGCCGACCACAACGATCAGCGTCATATCGTGCTTCTGGACGGGCAGCAGCTCGCCGCGCTCGACCGCCGCAACTGAGCTTTGCCGAATCCATCGGTGCGCAGAATGCGCTCTGGTTGACCTCTCGGGCACGAGGCCGGCCGCCGGCAAATCATTCGGAAAAATCGGTTGATCTGTCGGGCACGATGGCATCAGGGAACGATCAGAGCATTCAGAAACCTGTTGTGTTCAGTTTTGAACGTGAAGCAACTCAAATCAGCATCACATGTCTAGGCGTACCAAGAGTGCCAAACGTCGGGAACACGAGCCCGGTCTAAGAGTTCCTATCCGGGCCTTCCATGGACCAGCCCTTCAGGCCGATGGCGGGCTTTGGATAAGAGGATTTAATGACTGGTTCATCCCCGGCTGTTCCAGCCAGCGACCTCAAGGATCTAGCTAGAGTTTCGACCGGCAGCGTAGGCCTAGATGATATTCTGGGCGGCGGCTTCGATGCCAATCGGATGTATCTTTACGAGGGACGACCCGGCACCGGAAAAACCACCCTGGCGCTGCAGTTCCTGCTCAAGGGCGCCGCCAGCGGCGAACGCGTGCTCTACATCTCCCTATCTGAAACCAAGCGCGAGCTGGCCCTGGTCGCGCAGCGACACGGCTGGTCGCTGGACAATGTCGACATCTTCGAGCTGGTCCCGCCGGAAACGACGCTCGATCCCGAGCGGGAACTTACGGTATTCCATCCCGCTGAAATGGAATTGGGCGAAACGACCAGCCTGATCATCAAGGCGGTGGAACGAATTAACGCGACCCGCGTGGTGCTCGACAGCCTGTCTGAACTGCGCCTGCTTGCCCAGAATCCGCTCCGCTACCGGCGCCAGGTTCTCGCCCTGAAGCATTTCTTCACCAACCGCAATTGCACTGTCGTGCTGCTCGACGACCTCTCATCTGCGCAGGACGACCTGCAACTGCATTCGATCGCGCATGGCGTCGTCATGCTCGAACAGCTTGCCCTGGCTTATGGCGCGGAGCGGCGCCGGCTCCGCGTGATCAAGATGCGCGGAATCCGGTTTCGCGGCGGCTTTCATGATCTAACAATCGAAAGCGGCGGCCTGCGCATATTCCCGCGCCTCATCGCGGCAGAACACCACACGCCGTTCCGCAGCGATATTACTCCGAGCGGCAATGCGGAATTCGATCAGCTGCTGGGCGGAGGGCTCGAGCGCGGCACCAACGCACTCCTGCTGGGTCCTGCCGGTGTCGGGAAATCCTCTCTCACCCTGACCTATGCGATAGCGGCCGCTCAACGCGGCGAACACGTCGTATTCTTTGCGTTCGACGAAGGCCGCGGAACGGTTGAAGCCCGGTCCAGAACGCTCGGCCTGCCGCTCGAAAAATACATCGAATCGGGACACATCCGGTTTCAGCAGATCGATCCAGCTGAGATGTCGCCAGGCGAGTTCGCCGCCAATGTGCGCAATAGCGTCGAGCACGACAAGGCGCGTGTCGTCATCATCGACAGCCTCAACGGCTATTTGAACGCAATGCCGGACGAGCGGTTTCTCATCCTGCAGATGCATGAACTCCTGAGCTACCTGGGCCAGCAGGGCGTGCTGAGCATTCTGGTTCTCGCTCAACAGGGGCTGGCGGGTCCAATGGAGACGCCAATCGACCTCAGCTATTTGAGCGACGCAGTGATCATGCTGCGCTACTTCGAGCTGGCCGGAACGGTGCGGCGGGCCTTGTCGATCGTCAAGAAACGCAGCGGCCCTCACGAGCATACCATTCGGGAATTTCAGTTGGGCAGCACGGGCATCAAGCTCGGGCCGCCGGTCAGGGAATTCAGCGGCATTGTTTCGGGTAGTCTGCGCTATGCCGGCATTGAGACGCCGGAAGGATCCGCAGGATGAACGCCGGCCGCGATAATCAAGTTCTCGTGCTTGCTCCAATTGGTCGCGACGGACAGGCGTCCGTCGAACTTTTCCTCAATTCGAGCCTCCAGGCGATCAATTGCCAAAGCCTCACCGAACTCGTCGACGAGATGACGGCCGGCGCAGGCGCCGTCTTCCTCGCCGAAGAAGGTCTGTTCGGGCAGGACACCGCGCCGCTGGCGCAATGGATCGAAAGCCAGCCGCCATGGTCGGATTTTCCCTTCGTCGTGCTCACCAGCCATCGAGAACACCCGGCCGTGGTCGCCTGGCGCCGCAAGATCGTTGCCATGCTGCGAAACGTTTCCCTGCTGGAACGGCCGGTGCAGCCGATGACCCTGACCAGTGCCGTTCAGTCCGCGCTGCGCGCGCGACAGCGCCAGTACGAGATCCGGGCGCTCCTCGCGGCACGCGAACAGACGGCTCAGCAGCTTGAAAAGCTCGTGGTTGACCGCACGCACGCGCTGGCGGAGGCCAACGAGCAATTGCGCCTCGAAATGAACGAGCGCGCCCGGGTCGAGGAAACTCTTCGCCAGGCCCAGAAGATCGAAGCCATCGGCCAGCTGACCGGCGGCGTTGCTCACGACTTCAACAATCTGCTGATGGTCATTTCCGGCGGCCTTGACATGCTGGACCGGCAGACCGATCCGGCCCGCCGCCGCCGACTGATGGATGGAATGGCGCAGGCCGCCCGGCGCGGCGCCGGCCTGACCAAACAGCTGCTCGCTTTCTCTCGGCGACAGAAGCTCAGACCCGAGGCCGTCGACGTCGCCTACCAGATCGGCGGCATGCGCGAACTGCTAGACCGCAGCCTGAGAGGCGACGTGCATGTCGAGTTCGATTTTCCGGATTCGCTGTGGCCGGTCGAAGTCGATCCGGGCGAGCTCGAGCTGGTCATTCTCAACCTCGCCGTCAATGCGCGCGACGCGATGCCGAATGGCGGTACAATCGTTGTGCGCGGCGAAAACCTGCCCGATCTCAACGACGAGCAGATCGCCGGCGATTTCGTAAGGCTCTCCGTCATCGACAGCGGAACCGGCATGGCTCCGGAGATTCTCTCGCGGGTCTTCGAACCGTTCTTCACGACCAAGGACGTGGGAAAAGGCTCCGGTCTTGGGCTCGCCCAGGTGCACGGGTTCGCAACGCAGTCACGTGGCACGGTGCGCATTCGATCGGACCTCGGCCGGGGCACGAGCATCGAGCTCTATCTGCCGCGTTCGTTCAATACGCCTGCCAAGGATAGACACCTCATCGATCTCGACAGAGCGCGGCCGAGAAGGAGCGCCCATGGCCGCATCCTTCTGGTGGAAGACGACGACGAGGTTGCGGCACTTGTAAGTGAGATGCTCGACCAGCTCGGTTACGAAGTCACGCGTGCCGCGAGCGCGGCGGCAGCACTCGGGGCGCTCGCTGACGGTCGCTCCCTCGACCTGATCTTTTCGGACGTCATGATGCCGGGCGGCATGAACGGGGTCGAGCTGGCGCGCGAGATCAAACGGCGACGCAGCGACATGCCTGTCCTTCTGACCAGCGGGTACTCGGAAGCAGCAGCCCAGGATGCGGCGTTAGCGGGCGTTCAGATTTTGGCGAAGCCCTATCATATCGATGAGCTTGCCGCTGCACTCAACGCGGCGAAGTCAGACGGGCTGCAGGCCGACTCCAGGCGTTCCCTCGGCTATTGATCTCGCCTTTCAGACGACTCACGCGCTCGTTCCGACATAGCGCGTTGTTAACGTTGACCTATGTCAGCATGGTCGAACTTTCCGACAACAGGCTGCGTTGGCCCGAGATGAAACGACGCTCGTCGTCTTCGTGTCGCACACGCCTAGGGGAGAGATCATCATGCGTATTTCGATCAAGTCCGTGATCGTTTCCGGAATTGCTGCCAGCGCCCTGCTCGGACTTGCAGGCGTCACGTTCAATCCGGCACCGGCCGCCGCAATCGTGTATTGCACGTATGTCGACTATCCCGTCGGTTGCGTCGCCAGGGCCGGCGTCGTGCTGCGGCCCCGGCCGGTCGCGCGCGCGGCGGTCCGTCACAATGTCGGCGGCAACGCCAATGGCGGCGTCAATCGCATTGGCGCAGGCGCTAGTCACGTGAACCTCAAGTTCGCCACATAAAGTCTGCTGAGCTTTGTGGGAGAAGCGTTTGACGGAAGCCAAGATCTGGTCTGCGGGCATCGGCGGCCCCCAACAAGTTTCCGTCAACGCCCTCGCGTCTTCCAAGTGCAGGGTTTGGTCGGTTACACTGCCGCATACTGATGAACGCGGGGACTGGAATGCGGCGGCGTGAATTTATTGGCCTTGCAGGCGGTGCGGCGGCATGGCCGCTCATCGCAAAAGCTCAGACAGACAGATCAATGCGACGGATCGGCGTTCTGTTCGGAGCGAGTGAGGGGGATCCGCAGGTCACGAAATATCTGGAAGCGTTCAGCTCCGGACTGCGGCAACTCGGCTGGATTGAAGGTCAAAACATCGAGATCGATTACCGCTGGGCGCGGGGCAGCATCGACCGGGCCCGATCCCTGGCGAAGGAGTTGGTCAGCACTTCTCCCGCGCTGATCCTGACCACCGGGACGGAGCCGGCGCTGGCCCTGCGCGAAACAACCGCAACAGTGCCGGTCGTATTCATCAACGTCACGGACCCTGTTGCCGGAGGTCTGGTCGCCAGCCTGGCGCGACCATCGGGTAACATCACCGGGTTTACGCCCTTTGAGTACGATATCGGAGGAAAGTGGCTCGGCTTGCTCAAGGAGATGTCGCCGCGCCTGACACGGGTTGCGATGCTTGGCGATCCCGTCAATCACAACTTCAGGGGATTCAAGGCGTCATTCGAGACGGCCGCGCAGTCGCTGTCAATTGAACCGATTTCTATTGCCGTCCACGGCGCAGAAGACATCGAGCGCGGAGTTGGTTCGTTTGCTGCTGAAGGCGACGGCGGATTAATCATCACGGCCGCAACTTTCTCGAACGTCCATCGCGCACTGATCGTAAATCTCGCCAACACCAGGAAATTGCCTGCGATCTACTGGAATCGCGTTCAGGTGGCTGCCGGCGGCCTGATGTCGTACGGGCCGGATACGGCTGACCTGTTTCGCAGTTCCGCGACCTACGTCGATCGTATCCTGAAAGGCGAAAAACCCGCGGACCTTCCGGTGCAGGGGCCGACCAAGGTCGAACTGATCATCAACGCCAAAACAGCAAAAGCAATCGAACTTACCGTACCGCCAGCTATTCTCGCCCGCGCCGACGAGGTGATCGAGTGAGAGCGCTATTTGCTGCGGCGCATGGGTCCGTTAACGGACCCGGAACGGACGCAGCTGCCGCAGCGTGCTACGGTGCCTCCTGGTGTGAGCGGAACTGTTGGAATGACAAGTGCCAATATGGATCACGTCAAACTGTGGCCGACTGCGTGGGCCACAGTTTCCGGTTATTTTGATCATCCTTTGGAGCGGACCGTTTGGTCTGGTCTTCTTGGGCGCGCCCATCTTGCTCCTGGTGTGGGCCTGCTCAGCACTACTCGCCTCAGGTCTAGCAATTGTTTCAGCACGTGCCCATAACTGGCGGCGAGCCATTTCGATGTCAGTACTGCCACTCGCCACGCTTATCGCAATCGCTAATGCCGGTACCGTTTGGTCGCTCGCAATGGACACTGGGGAGAGGCTCCATTTCCAAGTCATGCGCCGGAGCTATCTCGTGGATGTGGCGAACCTTCCGTCTGCTGGCGAACCTCGGTTCGCGATATGGAACTGGGGTGGATTTGGAACTGGCCACGGTGTTGCCTACGACGAGAGCGATGAAATAGCCTTGTCGGAGCAATCGCCCGCGTGGAAAGAGAGGGTTGCGAATACAGAGGTTGGAATGTGCGGCGCATGGGGCACGCCGCTGGGGGAGCATTTCTACCTCGTTGGGACTGGCTGCTGATAGCAGCCCTTCTCGCTCCGACGAACCTTTGCCCTCTTCAAACCGAATGGCCGTTCCTGGCCCATCGCGACATCATGCACTGCCCCACTAACTTGGCCGCTGTTGGGGCATAGCGGACATCGCCTTCCCTGTCATGCCGCTGTGTTGATGAGTGCATGGCCTAGTTCGGTCATGGACCGAAATGCGCCCGCGTCCGGCAACGATCAAGGCGCCACGCGCGCCCTTGACGGGGCCTTGCCCCACCCGCATTCTCTCAGCGAGCTCGGAATGGCGACCGCGTCGGACGCGATGGTCAGTCGAATTCACCTATCGGCGCGGCGGCGAAATCTACGACGAGAAGGCGCCCGCCGACGTCGTGCGAAACCAGCGCACGATGGAAACATCGAAACTCCAGCCCTCCAATTCACTTTCATGGATCAATTCAGCACCAAGCGGCTGACTGGCGAAAGGCTGAACGAAACCCACCTCGCCGACCTCGTCGCACTCCATCTCGATCCCGATGTCTCCCGCTATCTCGGCGGCGTGCGCTCGGCCGAGGTGACGAAGACTTATCTTGCGACCAACATGGCTCATTGGGAGCAGCACGGTTTTGGTCTCTGGGCCTTGCGCACGAAGGACGGCGTCTTCGCCGGGCGAGCGGGACTCCGGCATATTCTCGTGGACGACATTGACGAGATCGAGATTGCCTACACGTTCAGACGCGATCTCTGGGGCCAGGGATTTGCCAGCGAGATCGCGACCGCGCTGACCGACATTGGGCTGTCGCAGCTGAAATTGCCGTCCCTCATCGGCCTCGTCTTCGTCGAGCATGGCGCCTCGCGGCGCGTGCTCGAGAAATCAAACTATTCGTTCGAGAAGTACACGATGCATCATGACGAAGCCGTCGTGATCTACCGGATCAACCGCCCGGCCATGCGGCCATTGCCGCCTTCGCCACAGCGCTCAACTCCGCCTGCGTAGCTCCGTCCTTGGCCTGGATGGCCATCCCTTCATAGACGCTGAGATAGAGCCGACTCAGGGCCTCGGTGTCCGTGGCGGCCGGGAGTTCGCCGCTGGCCGTCGCAGCCGCGATCCGGGCGCGCAGGTTGCCGAGCATCTCGAGGCGAACCTTCCTGACTGCGCGGGCGATGGGCGCCGGCCAATCATCGCTGACGGCGCCGAGTACGGCCATGCAGCCGGCCGGCGCGATCCGCGATTTCGGCAATATCTCGGCCGCCGCGGTCAGCAGGTTCGCGATGCCCTCACGGGCAGTAGCGCCTTCGCCAAGCCGGTCCCACACCGGAGGCGCCTCGGTCGCGACGTAATGCTCGAAGGCCGCGAGATATAGCGCCTCCTTGCTCTCGAACGCCGCATAGAGGCTCGGCGAGCGCACGCCCATGGCCTCGCACAGATCGTTCATCGAGGCTGCCGCATAGCCCTTGCGCCAGAACAGCAGCATCGCGGCCTCCAGCGCCGCCTCGCGATCAAATTCCCGTGGCCGTCCCGCCATGACGTCTCTTTCTGTAGTAATCAACACATAATTCACTTGACGGAGGCGATCAAGATCCCAGATATTCTGTGTCGATCGTTACAGAATAGGAGATTACGATGACGCTGACGGGAAAACGGGCCCTGGTGACGGGCGCAAGCAGGGGTATCGGCGCGGCGATCGCAAAGGCGCTCGCCGCCGAAGGCGCCGATGTCGCAATCACTTACGAAAAGTCCGCGGACAGCGCCGCGAAGGTCGTCGATGCCATCAAGGCGTCCGGCCGGAAGGCCGTGGCGATCCGGGCAGACAGCGCCGATGTCGCCGCGGTCCAGGCCTCGGTCGACAAGACCGTCGCCGTCCTGGGCGGGCTCGATATTTTGGTCAACAACGCCGGCATTCTGCGCCTGGGCAGCCTCAACGACATCTCGCTCGCGGACATCGATGCGCTGCTTGATGTCAACGTCCGTTCCCCGATCGTCGCGAGCAAGGCCGCGCTGCCCCACCTCGGCAAGGGCGGGCGCATCCTCACCATCGGCAGCTATTTCGCCGACCGCGTGCCGGCGCCGGTGCTTGGGCTCTATTCGGCCTCGAAGTCGGCGTTGATAGCGTTCACAAAGGGACTGGCGCGGGAGCTCGGTTCCAAGGACATCACGGTCAATCTGGTGCAGCCGGGCTCGATCGACACCGATATGAACCCGGCGCATGGCCCGACCGCGGAGACGCTGAAGCAGTTCATGGCGCTCGGCCGCTACGGCGCGCCTGAGGACATCGCCAACGCGGTCGCGTTCCTGGCGAGCGAGAAGGCGAAGTACATCACCGGTTCGACGTTGACCGTCGATGGCGGCGCGAACGCGTAAGCTCCAGAGGGAACGCAGCCGGGCATAAAGACCGGCTGCGCTCTCGTGACTTCATTCAAATTTCGCGCGCGAATTTGAATGGCGTTCCGACAATCGACTGTCTATGGTCGGACCATGTCACGCCTTCTATGTCTATTCGTTGCTGTCGTTCTGTCGCTGCTGCCGGTCGCCGCGCCGGCTGCATCAGTCCACAAGAAGCCCAAGCAGAGCTGGCACGGTTACGGCTTCCTGCCGGGCTATCACCAGCCGCTCAGCAACAGCCAGCCGATCTTCATGCAGAAGAACGGGTTTCGGCGCTACGCGCGCGAAAACCAGCGCCCATGGTATATCGATCCCGTGCCGAGCTATTACCGCTACTTCGACGGCGAATGGCGCTATTTCGGCCGGCCCGGCTTCGGCGGCTCGCGCTACAATGGCGGCAGCTTCGGTCCGTGCTGGACGCGGACGCCGATCGGCATGATCTGGAATTGCGGCTGAACGGCGCGCTGCGCCTTTGCCCACCCTACAATAGCGCGATCCGCGGTGAACAATCATTCGGAACAATAGGTTCCGAACACGCGATCCCACATGCTGGTGACCACGCCGAAATTGCACGGCCGCTTGCCGTAGTGGTGGCGCGTGTGGCGGCGCTTCAGGCGCCAGAGATAGCCGCCGCGCTTAACCGGATGATGATGAATGATGTGGTGGAGCGCACCGAAATAGATGTAGCCCAGCATCAGCCCCGCGGTGACGGTGCAGGCGCTGCCGAACCCGACCAGCAGCCACACCGGCAGCAGCGATCCCAGGCAGATCGAGCCCAGGCTCAGCCAGAGCGGCGAGCCGACCAGCGCGCGCGGATCGGTATGATGAATGTCATGCAGGGCGGCGAGAAAAGCCGGTCCATGCAAGGCAAAGCGGTGAATGACGTATTCGGCGAGGCTCCAGAGCAACAGCCCGCTTGCGAAACCGATGACCGCCTCGTCCCAGCGCAGCGGCTCCTTCAACAGCAGTGCGACCGCGACCAGCGCCGCGCTCGCCAGGGGATAGAAGACGAAATCGGCGAAGTACAAGAACTTTTTCAACTGCATGGGCTTGTCTTGCTGGAACGCTCCATGGCCGCCCGTGCTTCGAAAATCTCCGGCAACTCCTGTGCGTTGGTGAAATTCCCGACCACCGGGCCGAGCACGCTCCGCGCCTGCGCGTCCGTTCCGCTGGCCTGATACAATCTGGCGAGCGAGAGCGCGGCGCGCAGCTCGTAGGTCGCGGTTCTCTGCGCCCGCGCGGTCTCGATGGCCTGGGTGAAAGCCGTCTCCGCAGCGACGATATCGATCGGGTCCTTGCGCAGCAGCAGCTCGCCGCGCCAGCGCTGAATCTCCGGGGTGAACCATTCCTGTCCCGTTCGCTCCACCTCGAGCAGCTGCTCGTCGAGGATTGCGAGCGCCTCGTCGAACTGACCTTCGCACGCCTTTGCTTCCGCAAGCAGCGTCCAGGTCAGCGGCACGTAGAGCCCGGTCGCCATCTTTCCGACCAGCGGCAGCGCGATCGAATCTTCCATCTCCTTGAGCCCGGCGGCCCGTTCGCCTAGATGGCAACGGATCCAGCCGTTCCAGAATTTGCCGGCGCGCGTGTAGAGCAGCAGACCGTGCTCGCGGCTGAGCTCGATCACGGCATCGACATGCGGCCTGGCGCGCGCGGGGGTGCCGCGCATCGCCTCGAGCACGATCTTGTGGAAATGCGCGTAGACCATCGTCGCGATGTGGCCGCTGTCGGTGGCGCGGCGGATCGCCTCCTGCGCCAGCTGCTCGGCGCGATCGACCTCGCCGAGCGGCCACAGCACCAGCGCGAGATAGATCGCCGCAGCGATACCGTAATCGTGGCCGTACAGGAATGCCAGATTGCGATCGTGCTCGTCGCGGTAGATGGTGAGCGCGTGCTCGAGATGCCGCTTGGCATCGACGAAATTCCCCTCGAACCAGCGCGTCATGCCGCAGACGCGCTGCGCGATCCCCGCTTCCGGCGCGTCGGGCCGGTCGGCGGTATCGTGCAGGAAGGCCTCTGCGAGCTCCTGCATCGATCCGAGCTCGCTGCGAACCAGGCTTCCGACCCACAGGCCGTAGACGGCGGCAAACCGCTCCGGCGCCCCCTTGAGACCGGAGGCGAGCTCGCGCGCGCGCGAGAACGCGACCGACGTCTCCGGCGCACCATAGCCGCGCGTCGCGATCAGCGCGTTGCCGTAGGCGATCTGCAATTGCAGCCGGCGGCTCTGCCCCGAGGGGCTTTCGCTCAAGCCCTCCGCAAGGCCGATCGCCTTGGCCAGATGCGCGATCGCCTCGTGACAGGCCGAGCTGCGCAAGGACCGGTCACCCGCCTTGCCCCACCACTCCACCGCGTCCTCGACCAGACCTGCCTGCGTCAGATGGTGCGCCGTGATTTCGGGGGCGGCAGCGGCGGCATCGGGGAATTGCTCCTGCAGCACGCCTGCGATCCGCTCGTGCAATCGGCGCCGGCTGCTCTTGAGCAGGCTCTCATAGGCGGTGTCCTGCACCAGCGCATGCTTGAAGACATAGGCGCCTTCCGGCGCGGACCTGCTGCGGAAGATCAGCTCGGCGGCTTCGAGCTGCGCAAGCCTCGTGTCGAGCTCGGCATCGTCCTTGTCGGCGATGGCGCGCAGCAGCACGTCGGAGAATTCGCGGCCGATGACCGCGCAGATTTGCGCGACCTCCTTCGCCGGCCCGAGCCGGTCGAGCCGCGCCATCAACGAATCCTGAAGCGTCGCGGGAATCGACAGCCGCGGCAGGCTGCCGGCAATCTTGTAGCGGCCGCCGGCTCCGCGCTTGAGGATGCCCATCTCGAGCACGGTGCGGGTCAACTCCTCGACGAACAGCGGGATGCCATCGGTCCGCGTCGCGATCTGCGCCACCAGCTCGGATGGGACCGCGCGGCTTCCGATCACATCAGTGATCATGCGCTCGACATCGGTCTCCCCGAGCCGTCCGAGCTCCAGCGTCGTCAGATTGGCCGGGCCCATCCATGGCAGCGTGAATTCGTTGCGGAACGTCAGGACGAGCAGCAGGCGAAGCTGGTCGGCCAGCCTGACCGCGAGCCCGAGCAGCTCGAGCGAGGTCGCATCCGCCCAATGCAGATCCTCGACGATGCAGACCACCGGCGCCCCGGCGGAAAGGCGCTGCAAGCGCTGGATCAGCGCGGCGAGCGTGTTGCGACGCAGCTGTTGCGGCGTCCAGGCGAGCGGCGGATAGCGTCCGTCGGTTGCGATCGAGAGCAGGTCCGCAAACAGCGGCACCAGCGACGGCGTCTTCAGATCGTTGCGCCCGAGCAGCGCTTCGAGCTTGCGCAGTTTCTGCGCGTTGCTGTCGCCGCCACCGATCTTGGCCGCCCGCTGCAGCTGCGTGATGACGGGATAGAGCGCGCTGGCGCGATGATGCGGCGAGCATTGATAGCGCAAGCGGATGTGCGGCTCCGCGCCGATCCGCTGATCGAGGAAATGTTCGGCCAGCCGTGACTTGCCGATACCGGGCTCGCCCGAGATCAGCACGACCTGGCCCTGGCCGCGCCAGGCCCGCTGCTTGCACTCGGCCAACCGCTCGAGCTCGTGCTCGCGGCCGAAGAAACCTGCGAGGCCGGCGGCATGGTGGGCCTCAAAGCGGCTCGCCAGCGGCGACGGACGATCCACCGCCCAGACATCGACCGGCTCGCTGAATCCCTTGATCACACGCGTACCGAGCTCGCGCAGCTGGAACAGGCTGCCGAGCAGCCGGCGCGTCGAGGCCGCAATGATGACGGAGCCGGGATCGGCGAAGGCCTGCATACGCGCCGCAAGATTGGGCGTCTCGCCGATCACTTCGAGCCGGCTGGAGGCGCCCTTCGCAAAGAGATCACCGACGACGACGAGCCCGGTCGCAATCCCGATCCGCACCTCGAGCTGCAGGCCCGGCTGCACGTCGATGGCGCGGACCGCCGCGGTGATCTCGAGCCCGGCGCGGACCGCGCGCTCGGCATCGTCCTCGTGCGCGGACGGATAGCCGAAATAGGACAGGATGCCGTCGCCCACCAATCGCGAGACGATGCCGTCATAGCTGGCGATGACCGCGGTCGCGGCCTCGCGATAGGCTTGCAGGATTTCGCGCATCTCCTCGGGATCGAACTGCTGCGACAGCGCTGTCGACCCGACGAGGTCGCAGAACATGATGGTGAGCTGCCTGCGCTCGGCGCCCGCGTCGATCGCCGGTGCAAGCAGACGCGCCTTCGGAACGTCCAGCTCAGCAATGGAACGCAACAGCCTCCGCCGGTGTCCCAGCACGACGCCCATGGTCGCGAGATCGCGATCCGTAATCTCGGAAAGAATGTCGAAATCAATGCCGTGGTCGGAAAAGGACTTTAGGTATTGAGGGAGGCCGACCTTCTCCAACCAGGCGGCAACCTGCCCAGTCATCACGCGGGTCCAGCATTATCTATACTAAACTTAAAGTATAGCCCCCGTCGGATTGAAGTCAATCGTGGTACGCAAGCGTCGCCATTGTTGACGCATCGAACGCGCTGGCCCATGCTTTATGGTGGAAGCGTTCCCCATTTTCGCGCGAGAGTATCCATCCGTGAAGCAGGATCCGTATCCGACAGCGGCAAACCCGATTCATTCGGCCGTCGTAAAACTGTTTTATTCGCGCGCCGCGCGGCAGCTTTTCACCAACGCCTGGTACTCCCTGCTCAGCAATCTCGACCGCGACGCCGCGATCCGCTTCCTCAACTACGGCTATGCCTCGCTGAACGGCGAGCAGGTGGCGCTGCAGGCCGCTGACGAGCCCGATCGCTATGCGATCCAGCTCTACCATCACGTGGCATCGGGCGCCGCGATCGGCGGCAAGGATGTGCTGGAGGTCGGCAGCGGCCGCGGCGGCGGCGCGTCCTACATCGCGCGATATCTTGGCCCGCGCAGCTACACCGGGCTCGACATCTGCAAGCCGGCGATCCGTTTCAGCAAGGCGCGCTATGCCGACCAGGGCAACCTCGCATTCCAGGTCGGCGATGCGCTGAGCCTGCCGTTCGCGGACGAGAGCTTCGACGTCGTGATCAACGTCGAGAGCGCGCAGCATTATGGCGACATGGGACGCTTCCTGGACGAGGTGCATCGCGTGCTCAGGCCGGGCGGCGCGTTCCTGATGGCGTGTTTCGAAGACCGGTCCAAGGACGTGTACCCGCGCGAGTCCTTGCAGAAATCGCGCTTGCGCCTCGTCAGCGAGGACGACATCACGCCGAACGTCGCACGCGCGCTGGAACTCGACGGTGCGCGGCGAACGGCACTGGCGGACGAGATCGTGCCGCGGGTGCTGCTCGGCGTGTCGCACGAATTCGCGGGCATTCCGGGCACGCAATTGCACGCCTCGTTCGCGAACGGCACCTGCCCCTATTACTGCTTCACCTGCCGCAAGGACTGAGCGGCCGCTCAGAGCGTCTTGAGATATTCGATCAGCGCCTTGCGATCGTCCTCGGTCATGTCGGTTCCGTAGAGGTGACCGGCGTTGGAGTTGCCGCGGATCGTCGTGTCGAACAGGAACGCGCCCGGACTTTGGGCCTTGGTATCGTATCCCACGATGTCAGGGTTGAACTCCCAATTGCCGATATAAAACGTCTTCGGCCGCAGGTTAGGGGGCAGCAGGAGATCGTTCAGCGACGGCACCGAGCCGTTGTGCAGATAGGGCGCCATCGCCCAGATGCCGTTGAGCGGCCTTGCCCGGTAGGCGAGCGGCGCCCTGAACTGATTTGGACGGCCGCAATTGATCTCGGCGGCACGGGCCGCATTCTCCTTGGACCGGCCGATCCACAGTGCGGCGATGTTGCCGGTGAGAGCCTCGGCGGCCTTGTAGTTGGACATCGCATCCGGACCGCCGATCTTCGACAATGCGATCTTGCGGCGGTTGAACGTCGTCGCCTGCTCGGGATCGGTGCCGATCCGGCCGAGGTCGACCAGCGGGACCTGGATCTCGCTGCAGCCGTCGGAAGCTGCATCAGAGGGCGCGGCTTCGTGGCAATTCGCGCAGGCGCTGACATAGACGAGCTGGCCGCGCAGCGCCCGCTTCTGGTCGAGCGCGCCGAGAATGGTCTCGGGCCAGTGCGGAGAGCGCAACTCCATCAGCTTGCGCTGCCCCCAGACGACGTTCTCCATCTGAACCCCGTGCATCACGTCGGGCCCGAGCATCGTCGCGTCGTGCTTGATGGGCGCGAGCACACCGAGTGCCTCGACGATGTTGCGCGTCAGCGGCTGCCGGATCGAGGCATTGTACAGCACCCAGTTGAAGCGCGGCGTATCCCACAGCGCCGGATACCGCACCGGCGCCGTCAGATGCGCGAAGTTTCTGGTCTCGCCAATGTCCGTCGGATCGCCCGGCAGCCTGAACGGCCCCGCCAGAAGCTGGTTCAGGCCGGCCCCGTGCGCATCGAGCCGGCCCGCCCCGCCCGCCGTATCGCCCGAATTTCCACCGACGACCTGGTTGAACATCGCGGCCGCCTTCAACACGCCGCCGAAGCATTGCAATCCGCTCTGCACGTCGGCCTGCGGCGCCTTCACACGCGCCATGAAGCGCTGTCGGGCTCCGTTCTGATCCACGAGAACCGCGCCGATCGACCCGACCAGCTGCCCGACGAATGAATCGATATCGATATGGGCAGGGCCCCCCTCGATGCGGATCTGCTGGCCGCGATAGCTGACCTGGCCGGTGTGACAGCCGGCGCAACCAAGGCCGAGCCAATCGCCTTTCCAGCAGGCGTGCCGGCCATCGGGAATATCCACCGGCGTGCTGTAGAGTCCGATGGCAAGGCCATCAGGATTGGCGGTGCTGACGGGCTCGGTCAAAAAACCCAGCCGCTGCAAATTGTCGGGCGCCTTGATCAGCGCGGTTTGTCCTCCCTGCTGCCCTGGCTGCTCCAGCGCGACAAACCATTCATAGGGAATCAGCGCCGTGCCTTGCGAGATGAAATGCCAGCGATCGGCGGTCTCATCGCTCCAGCCCTGTTGCAGATGGACCGGACCGCCTGCTGCGGGCTTGTCTTGATATTTGTCTTGAGGCTTGTCCTCTGCCAAAGCGGAAACGACAGCGGCGAGAAGGGTCGCGGCGGCAAACAATTGTACGCGCACATCAAATTTCATCGTCGGCTCCAATTTCTGTGAAGCTCATCAATCATGACGGCGACAGGGCCGCCGCTACCCGGCAATCAGCAATCGTCCGCCCCGGTGGCACCGTATGCAGCACCGGAGCTCTTCCAGAAATTTTCATGCAAGGAACAACGCGCAAACCCCGTTGCTCGCGGCCGTCTTTCGGCGCCCGCAAGCGGAGGCTACATCACGACAGAGATAAGCGCAAAGGTAGAAATGGGACAATAAGACGCGCGGCCGAGACCCGAAGAGTCCGGCGCGCGCTTCTGCGACTGTTACAAATGATCAGATCGCCCGGCTGCCGACACGATCGGGACGCGTGGCGGCTTTGCTTGCTACCGGAAATACCCCAGCACCAGATCGGTATCCGCGCTGCCCGGCACCGTGCCGTTCAGCTCGGCGTCGATGACGCGGCGGCAGGCGTCGATCGCGGCGTGGTCGCCGAGGTCGTTGGCGGCTTCGAGCACGAGCCAGGCGGCGTCGACCGTGGCCTTTTCCGGAGCCGCTCCGCCCGTCTCGGCGGAGAGGTTGCTGGTGAGACTCTTGTTCTTGCGAATCGCGGTGCCGAATTGAGGCAACATGGCAAATACTCCCTCGATTTCCCGCTCAGTGAACCTGGAGCTCGGGCTGACGACCCGATGCGGGATCGGCGCCGGCGCTGTTCTTGCGCGACTGGTAGAATTTCAGAATGCTGCGTGAAGTCTCGATCTTGAGCCGGCCGAAATCGCGCTCGTTGTCATGGAGCTCCCGCGCCGTGATCAAATGATCCTTGGCACCGAGGAACAGCAGCGACATCGTCGTGTCCCAGGAGAAGTCGAGCGCCTTGCACAGCACCAGGATCATCTCGCGGTTGCGGTCCATCAGCGCACGCTCGATCACATCGACCGGCAGCGAGGACAATAGCGACAGGCCGATCTGGACTTCGTCGAAACGATGCTGGCGCGCATAGTTCGAGATCGAGACCTGGTTGAGATTGCCCTGCCGGTACTGCGTCGTGACCACGCGCTTGGCGACGAAATAGGTGCGTGAGGAGGGGCCGAACTTGGACTGCAGATCGCCGGTGACCTCGGTGACCGAGCTCTGGATCTGCGACATCATCTCGGGGCGCTCGGTCTCGAGCCGGCGGCGGACGTCTTCCGAGGCCTTGGAGATGAGCTGCTGGAAGATGTGGCGCGGCACGTCCTTGCGCAGGCCAAGCTGCTCGGCGAGGATCGAGTCGCCCTCGGCGCGCCGGACCATGTGGAGCAGGCCCGAGCCGGAGAAGCGCGCGCCCTCGTTCCTGGCGACCGAGGTGACAACCTCCTGGTTACCACGCTTGACGAGAACATCCGTCACGGCTTCGCCGATCGCCTCACGCTGGGAGATCGCGAGCAGATGCGCCTGGCCCTTGGTCATGGCGCTCTCGACCAGCACCTTCTCGCCGATGCGATTGGAGTCGCGCAGCACGGGGCCGGCGACCTCGATCTTGTCGTCGAGCGCGAGCTTCTCGATGACATTGAGGGGAGCGTGATCGCAACCCGCCATCAATTCGGACAGTTGCGCCCGCGCTTCGACCTCGATCTCATCGGCAAGCCGGCCGATGACCTCGCCGAACGTGCTGATGTCGTCGTCGACATAGCGGCCCGTGATCAGAAGGTCCGTCGCATGCCACAACGCTTTCACCCGGCTTTCGTCGGTGCCGCGCGCGATCGCGTCGTCCAGATCCTGCAGAAGCGTATTCGCCCCGTTCATCTCGATCACCCCAGTTCTTGGACAGCCATCCTGCTGATGCGGGCAGGACTCCGAATTCCTCTGGGGCCCAAGCTAGGGAACAAACGCGAGAATCCAGTAAAACCGTCACATCAGTTTTGCCGATGAAAATTCATTCAAATGCGAGCGAATGTGGTTACCGTTGGGTAAGGTGTGCGTTTCCCCAGTCGTCATGGCCGGGCATAGCCGTCTGAAGGACGGCGTCGCTTCCGCTCGCCTATGTCCCGGCCATCCACGCCTCGCAGCACGAAGAACGTGGATGCCCGGGACAAGCCCGGGCATGACGGAAAGGCCCTTACGGATTCGACGGCGTCAGGACCAGCGGCGGCTTCGGCCGGGGCTTTGCGGGCGGCGGGCCCGGGGCGGGCCGCACGTCGATCGGCGGCGGCAGCGGCGCGACCTGCTGGCTTGCCAGCGGGGGATTTGGCGCGGCCGGCACGGCGAGCGGCGGCTTCGGCGTCGGTACGGCCTTCGGTTCTAGCTTGGCTTTCGGCGGGGGGCGGCGCGGATCGCGGCCGGGCATCGGCACGTCGGTCAGCGCCGGTGAGGGCTCGGACTCCGGGGAGACCAGCGTCGGCAGCGCGGCGGTCGCCGGCGGCGGCTCGCCACGCTCGATGGCATCGAGACGGCGCGTCTCGCGATCGATCGTGCGCACCGCAAGCCATGACGACAGCGGCGTCAGATCGACGGTGCGGCTGAGCCTGTCGGGGGGACCGGCCGCAAACAGCTGGATCTCCGGCGGCGCGCCCGAGAGGCCGGTCATGATCGGCGTCAGGCTGGCGCGGATGTCGGCCTGGTCGGCGGGAATGTCGTAACCGCCCGAGACGATGGCGCGCGCGTTCCTGGCCTCAAGCGGCGTCGCGCCGACGCGCAGGCGGCCGTCGCGGATCGTGAATGCGATCTGCGCTGACGCGACCGCAATCGGAGCCGATGACAAGGCGGGCTCGACGAGCTGGCGCAAACGGTTATCGTCCGAGACCTGCCCGCCGTCGCTGGCGCGGATGGCGATCTCGAAGGCGCGCGGATTGAGACCGCTGATCTCGGCGGAGTCGAGCGTCACCGTGCCATTGCCGGCGAGCGCGCCAGTCAGGGCCGAAACGCTGCGGCCCTGGCTCGTCAGCGTCATCTGCACCGAGGCGCGCCCCTTCGGCAGCGCGAGATCACGGTAGCGCAGCGATGCCGCGTCGACATTGGTCAGATCGAGACGCGCATTCAGCGCCAGGCCATTGGCACCGTTGCGTGCATCGAGGCTCGCCGTCATCTCGCCGCCACCGACGCCGCCCTTGAGCGCATCGAGCGCGAGCGACTGGCCGTCACCCCTGAGCGTGCCGCTGAACGGACGCAGCTCGATGCCGCCGGGCAGGCTGCCGCGGAGCGCCTGGAATGCGATGCGGCCGCGCCAGCCGGTGACGAGGCCTGCGCTCAGCGGCTCGCCGCTGTCGCGCCCGGCGGCGCCGATGGCAAGCGCCAGGGCAGGCGCCAGATCGAGCGCGTCCAAGCCGATTTCGCCTTCGACACTCTTCTCCTGGTCGAGCGTCATGGCGAGATGGCCGCGCAGATGCGAGCCGGATGCGGTGCTGTCGAGATCGTCGAAGGTCAGGCGATTGCCTGACAGCGTAAGACGGGAGGACAGGCTCACCGTCTGAGCCGATTTGTCGGCCGGGCTGGTCCCGAACAGCGGTGCGAGGTTGGCGTTGCGTACGTGCAGATTCACACTGCCCTTCGGCTCCGAAAATTCGAGGCTGCCTTGCGCATCCGCATCCAGGCCGCCACCGCTGAGCTTTGCGTTCAACTGCATCGGCTTGCGCCACGCGCCGCTCAACCGGCCTTCGAAGCGGGATGCGCCCTCACCTGCGGCAACCGCGCGATCAAGGCCGAAGACAGAAAGCAAGGTGCTGCCGCGCTGGGACGACATCCGCGCATCGACGGTGAACTCGTTGCGCGAGAGAGCATTGAAGTCGAGCCCGCGAAGATCGGACAAGGGAGGCTCAGCTGTTGCCTGAAGATGCCCTGTCGCTTGTGGCGTTGCGAAGTCGAGCTGGGCCAGGGCCGTACGGCGGCCACTATCCCCCTTCTTGTCGGCGGCGAGATCGAGCACCAGACTCGCGGTGGACGATCCCGACGCGGAATCGATCGCCAGAAGACGCTGCGACCATGCGGGCGACAGCGTTTCGACGATGGAGGCCATCGGCCGCAGCGAGGCGGCTGTCATGTCCAGCACGAACCGTCCCTGCGAATTGACCCGATCGAGATTTCCGCCGCCATCGACGGACACGCCACCTGTCTGACTGAACTTCAGACGATCGAGAGCGATGCTCTTCGGATCGTAGGCGAGTCCGGCCGAAAACCCTTGCAGCTCCTGTCCGGCCGAGATCGCCCGCCCGACATCGAGCGAGAGTTTTATCTCCTCCGGCCATTCCCCTTGTGGCCCAGCGAGCGCGCGGACGAAACTCGCGGCGGCATCGAGGTCCAGACGGTCGGCCTTGAGGTCGGCATCAATCCGCGAGCCCTTGGCTGCGCCTGTTTGAACGAAGGCGATGCGGCCTTCGACCGCGCCGCCCTCGATGTCGGCCTTCAGCTTGTCGATGGCGAGATGGTTGGCCGCGATCGTCACGTCGCCGGAAAGGCGCAGCGGTCGCGTGCTGCGCCTGATGACCTCGTTGCGTCCCTGCAGCCAGGCCACCAGCGTATCGGGATCGGAGGACTCGACGCTGAGGCGGCCGCTGAAACTGTCGGCACCGGGTGTGGCGCCGTTGAGCGAGACCTGCGTCGTGCCGGGCGCGCGCAGCTCGAGCCGCTGGAAGGTCCAGGACCGGCCGTCGGTCTGCAATTCGGTCGTGATGTTCTGGAGCGGACGGCCGCCCAGCATGATCTGGTCGGAGTTGAACTCGATCTGCGCCGGGATCGGCGCCTGCGGGATCGCGGCAAGGCCTGCGCGCAAGGCGGGCAGGACGCGCAGCGGCTCGGCATCGTCCCGGCCGGCGAGCCTGTCGGCATCGACCTGGCGCGCCGACAGCACCGCGCGCAGCAGCGGCGAGGTGCCAAACCTGAGGTCGCCGACGCCGCCAACCTTGAGCGCCGTGTCTTCGGGGCCGAAGCTCGCGTCAATCTGGTCGAGTCTGGCGCCGGCCGGATCGGCCTTGAGTTTTGCCGTGAGCTTCCAGGGCGTCGGCCCCGCCTCGCCCGGCTTCTTCGGTGGCGGCACCGCCAGCGTCAGCGCGCCATCGAATTTCGGCAGGCGGTTGTCGAAGGCGAGTATGCCTTCGAGATCGGCCAGGATGGCCCGCTCGCCGGGATCGACATTGAGGTGCAGGCGGGTGGCGCTGCCGTCGGGGCTGGGACCGGACGAGACGCGGAACGGATAGCGCACCCCATGGGCGGTGAAATGGCCGTCGCCCCGTACCGAGCCCGCAAGCGAGCGCACGTCGCCGGAGAAGACGATGTCGTTGAGCTCGAGTGTCGAGCGACTGGCGGCATCGTGAAGGGCTATGCGGCCGGTGAGGTTCAGCCGCTCGATGGCAAGCGAAGCGAGGTTGAAGGTGCCGCTTGCGGTCGACGGCAGATCCACCTTGCCCTTGGCGTCGAGACCAAGATCGACGGCCATGCCGCCGACCGAAAGCTCGGTGGCGCGCCATTCGCCCCGCATCAGCGAGCTCAGGCTGAACTCGACGTCGAGCTTGTCGGCGCGCAGCCGCCCGAGATCGTTGTTGCCGCCAAAGGTGACCGAACGCAGCCGCAGGGTCGGGGCCGGCAAAAGCCGCGCATCGAGCTCGCCCGCGACGCGCACCGGCACGCCAATGATCCTGACAGCCTCTGCCTCGAACTGGGGCCGGAACTGGTTCCAGTCGATGAAGTAAGGCCCGATCAGCGCGGCCAGCAGCGCCAAGATAAAGGCAATCGCCAATCCGAGCAGCGTCGTCTGCACGGGTCTCCCCTCGGCCAAGCCGGCACCCGGGTCAAACCCAAGCCTTCAAACCCAAGCCCACAACCAAGCTTCAGGCGCGCCGGAACAGCCCCTTATATAAGGGGAAGTGTGGCGAAGTCACAGCGACTGTTGCGCACGGAGGTTAATGCGGGTGGGAGACCCTCATGGTGAGGAGGCGCGTTAGCGCCGTCTCGAACCATGCAGGCCCAGCTCTCGCCCGTGGCCATCCTTCGAGACGCCCGCCTTCGGCGCTCAGGATGAGGAAAAGTTCTCGCGGGGCAAGACTATCGCCAGCTCGCCGGAAGCTGCTTCAGGCCCCGCAGCACGAAGGTCGGCCGCCATTCCGGGTTCTCGACGTCGTCGATGCGTAAGTCCGGCAGCCGCCGCAGCAGCGTGGCGATGGCGACCTCGGCCTCGATGCGCGCCAGTTGGGCGCCCAGGCAGAAATGGATGCCGCCGCCGAACGACAGCGGCCGAACGTTCGGCCTGGTGATATCGAGCCTGTCGGGGTGATCGGGGTAAACCGCCGGGTCGTGATTGGCCGAGCCGAGCAGGCACAGCACGGTCTCGCCCTTGGGGATTCTCTTGCCGCCGAGATCGTCGAACTCCTCCAGCGCGACCCGTCCGGTCATCTGCACGGACGAATCGTAGCGCAAGAACTCCTCGATCGCATTGACCATCAGGTCCGGCCGCGCCTTCAGAAGCGCGAGCTGCTCCGGGTTGCGGTGAAGCGCGAGCAAGCCGTTGCCGATCAGGTTGACCGTGGTCTCGTGGCCGGCGCCGAACAGCAGGATAATGTTGGCGGTCAGCTCCTCATTGGTGAGCTGGTTGCCGTCCTCCTCGGCCTGCACCAGCTGGGTGATGAGGTCGTCGCCGGGATTCTTGCGGCGCAGCTCGAACAGTTGCTGGAAATACATCTGCCCCATCATGTTGGCGGCATTGCCCTTCGCGATCTCTTCCGGCGTCATCGGCACCGGATCGAGCAGCCGGCCGCCCTCGCCCGAGCTCTTGTAGAAGAGCTCGCGATGGTCCTCCGGGATGCCGAGCATGTCGCAGATGATGGTGACGGGCAGGCGGAAGGCGAAATCCTCGATCAGGTCCATATGGCCGCGATCAATCACGGCATCGATGGTCTGGTCGACGATCTCCTGGATGCGCGGCCGCATGTCCTCGACGCGGCGGGCGGTGAACGCCTTCACGACGAGGCCGCGCAGGCGGGTGTGATCGGGCGGATCGGACTGCAGCATCCAGTGGCTCATGCTGCGGAACACCGGCTCGTTCATGATCTCGGGGCTATAGCGCCGCTTGGAGCGCTCAACGAAATCCTTGCCGAAGCGCTTGTCGCGCATCACGAGGCTGACATCGGCGTGACGGCTGGCGACGAACTGGCCGAACGGCGTCACATGAATCGGATCGATCGTGCGCAGCCGTTCGTAATGCGGGTAGGGATTGCGGATGAAGTCCGGCGCCAGCGGATTGAACAGCGGTCCGCCTGCGGGTTGCACTTGCTCGTTCATGGTGACCTCACATCGGTTGCCGCATGACACGATACGCAAGGCAGCCCCCAAAGCCCGGCGTAACCATCCCCTGTATTTTATCAACTCGATACATTGTTGTATCGAGTTGCATTCTGCCCTAAACTGGCCCGATGTCAAGAGTGAGGACCAGGCCGACCAGGGACGACACGCGGGAGGCGCTGTTCGAGGCTGCCGCACGCGTGTTCGAGCAGGACGGCATTGGCGGCGCCAGCATCGAGGCGATCGCGGCGGAGGCGGGCTTCACCCGCGGCGCGTTCTATTCGAATTTCAGGAGCAAGGACGAGTTGATCTTCGCCATGCTCGAGGACCATGTCGAGCAATCGATCCGGCGCAACATGGAGATCCTGGCGCAGCACAAAAACCTCGACGATTTCATCGCCGCGTTGAAGGCGATGGATCGCACGCGGCAGGACCCGCTCGGCCGCTCCCCGCTCCTGCACATGGAGATGATCCTGTTCGTCGCGCGCGCCGAGAAGCGCCGGCCGGAGCTTGCCAAGCGGCTTCGCGCGCGGCGCAAGCTGATCGCCGACATCGTCGAGGCGACGTTGAAGGACAAAGCCAGGGGCGACACGCTGAACCCGCCCTGGATGGCCTCGGTCGTGCTGGCGCTGGAAGACGGCTTCCGCCTGCACCGGCTGATCGATCCCGAGACGACGCCGGCCGACAGTTTTTGGCGCGCGATTACGGATTTGCGGCGCAGGACGGGGCTGGCGTCGGAGTGATGTTAACACGATTTCGGGCGCATTTGCGCGCGATCGGGAACTCCATTAACATTCAGCAATGTTTTGTCGAGGACCGTCGAATCACTGCGGAGGCCTGGATACCAAGATTCGGAAGTTGGCTGCCTCGGAATCGTACCTTCCCCGATGTCCAGTGCCGTATCTCTATCGTTATGACCTCTATCATTATTCAAAAGGCAGCATGGGCTTGCCGCAGTACAGGAGTTGGCTTGCAAGAATTTGTTGAAATGGCCGAATGGCTGGTGCACCAGAACATGCATGACGGCGATCCCGTCGAGTCCTTGCCGAACCCGGTTTTCCGCTCTCATGGCAAGACATACGTATCCTTCAGCACCAACAACTACCTCTCGCTCGCGACCAGCACGCGTTTGATCGAAGCAGCCAGGCGAGGTTTGGAAGCCTACGGTGTCGGCAACTGCGAGTCGCGCCTGCTCGGCGGGAACCTGGCACTCTATAGCGAGCTCGAGAGCAAGCTCGCGGCCTGCAAGAACAAAGATGCCGCGGTGCTGTTCGCAACGGGATACATGGCGAACCTCGGAGTTTTGTCTTCTCTTCCGCAAACTTCCAAATTCGCGCGCGTTTGTGGATTTACCAGCGCGCGAGAATATACCTACGCTTATTTCAGCGATGAATTCAATCATGTCAGCATCCGCGAAGGTATCCGCATGTCTGGAGCCGCGCGGGCGACATATCGACATCTCGACCTCGATCACCTTGAATCGCTTCTCAAGAAATCGACCGCCTCGACCAAAATCATCGTCACCGATGGAGTCTTCAGTCAGGACGGCGACATCGCGCCCTTGCCCGATTTGCTGCAGCTCGCCGAGCGTTACGACACCACCTTGTACGTCGACGATGCTCACGGGACCGGCATTCTTGGCGAGCACGGCGGCGGAATAGCCGAACATTTCGGCATCGCAAGCGAACGCATGATCTACATGGGCACGCTGAGCAAGGCCTATGGCGGGATCGGCGGTTTCATTGCAACGGAAACCCATATCGCGCAAATCATTCGCCTGGCCTGCTCGGCTTATGGATTCACGTCGACGCTGCCGCCGGACCAGGCGGCTGCACTCAGCGAAGCGGTGGACATGGTCAGGGACGAACCCGAGCGTCGTGCGCGCCTGTGGGAAAATCAGGCTTACTTCGTCACGAGGATGTCCGAGCTGCCCTATCGGTTGGCTTCAACGGAGTCGCCGATCGTCCCAATTCTGATCGGGGATGAAGATGCCGCCGACGCGCTCGCGAGGTCACTTGGCGAAGCCGGAATCCACGTCGATGCCGTTCGCTTCCCGGCGGTGCCGCTTCGCAAAGCGCGCCTCCGTATTCAACTCAATGCCGGACATACCCGCACGGACATCGATCTGCTCGTCGACACGTTACGGGCGCACCAGCATCATGCGGACGTGACCGGTATTTCAACGAGAAACTTGGCGGAAGCTTAGGGAACCGAAGGCGAGCGCGGAGCTCTCGTCGCGGCGTGCGCGCCCTACGCAAGTTAGCAGCGCGCCTGTCGTAGATTTGGGCGGTCGAAGCGCAACGCTTCCGACCAGTCCCCGGCTCGGCGCTCACGGGATCGAAGCGGACATCAACCTGCCGACAACCCCGTTGAATCAGTCGAAAGTGACCCATGGCGGACTAGCCACCTGACGCGGCTCTCTTTCGAAAGGCGCGGTTACCTCTTCCCCAAATCCTCTGCGAACCGCAGGAGGTAACCATCGGGGTCTTGGACCAAGAATTGCCTGTTGCCGCGCTCCTCTCCTGCGATCCGATACCATGCGTCGTGACATTCTCTGAAGAGAGCCCATTTGTGCTGCTTCAGCGCATCGAGAAGAGGGGCAACAGAGTCGACGAAGATCTGGAAATTAATCCCGCGCCCCAACGGCCGCTCCAGAGGCCCGGTTTCCCAGTTGCCATTTCTCTGATTCAGCATGACCTGTGCCCCTTGTAGCTCGATGTACATGAAGAGATTCTCAGGCCTTTGATAGGCAATCTGGAAGCCGAGTATATCGCACCAAAAACTCTTGCTGCGTTCCAGGTCGAATACGTCAAACTCGGGTACAAGCCGAGCAAAGCCGCCACTCGGCAATCTATCCACCGTTGTTCCCATGGCTCGGCAGTCCTCCACGCTCTTTGTTCAGCGAACCGCGGCAAGGTGCGATGCCGCTCTCGTGAGCGGGCTGTTTATCATGGATCCTTTGCGACTGCTTATGGCCCATCGCGACATATTGCGCTGCCGCACGAACTCAGTCGCTATAGAGGCAAAGTGGACATTGCGTTCGTCGCACCGCCGTGGGCCCGCCGGCAGATGCGCGTCCGAACCTTCGTCCACACACCAACGCTCTGATACGAGGAACGAGCGTCGTCGGGAATCGGGTGGGAGGGCAGCGCTGTGATGGTCATAGCTTCTCATGGTGGGCAGTAAAGCACACAATGGGAGAAGTGATCGTGACGATTGAAGACGACAACAAGGCCATCGTTGGCCAGTGGTTCACGAAATTCTGGGGCGAGACCTGCGACCTCGGAATTGTCGATGAGCTCGCAGCGCCAGACATGCTGCTGCAATATTCGCTGCACCAGCCGCGGCGCGGGCGCGACGATATCAAGGCGTTCATGACGGACTTTCGGAAAGCGTTCCCCGATCTCAACTTCTGGGGCGCTGCCGATCTCATCGCCGAAGGCGACTATGTCGTCGGCCGATGGGAAGGCGGAGGCACGCATACCGGGCCGGCGTTCGGCGACTTCCTGGCGGGATCGCTGCCGGCCAACACCGGCCGCAAAATGAAGTTCACCGGCACGACCGTGTTGAAGCTCAAGGACGGAAAGATCCTCGAGGAGATCGGTCTTGATGACGGGGTTACTGCCTTGCAGCAGCTCGGCCTCATCCGCGCGGCCTGAATTGCACGCCCTAAACGAAGACACCGGCGATCTCGCGATCGTCGGTGTGATCCTGGAATCCGCACGCTAGGCCGACCGCCTCACCGCGCCCTCACCCGCCGGCTTGACATCCAACCGGCGCAGCATCGCCCTCGCCTGCTCGGCGCAATGCTCGATCAGCCAGCGCTCGAAGGCAACAGGCGCGAGCGCGGGGGCGTAGAGGAATCCCTGCACGACGTCGCAGCCGAGCTCGGCCAGCATCTTGCGCTGGCCTTCGGTCTCGACGCCTTCGGCGACGACGGTCAGCCTAAGACCCTGGCCGACGCGGATCACGGCGGTGGCGATCGCAACTGCGCCGGCATCCTTCTCGATGTCGCGCATGAAACTGCGGTCGATCTTGAGCTCGCGGATCGGCAGATGCGCGAGCCTGGAGAGGCTCGAATAGCCGGTGCCGAAATCATCCACGGACAGGCCGATGCCGAGCGCACGGATCGCATGCATCGTCTCCAGCGCGGCGGCGCCGTCCTGCATGAAGGTGCCTTCGGTGATCTCCAGCATCAGGGCATCCGGCGGCAGTTCGTATTCGGCGAGGATGCCCGCGAGCCGCGCGGCCAGCGCAACGTTGCGGAAATTGATCGGCGACAAATTCACCGAGACCGAGGGGATGTTGAGCCCGGCGCGGCGCCAGGCCGCCATCTGCCGGCAGGCCTCGCGTACCGACCACAGGCCGATCTGCTCGATCAGGCCGCATTCTTCAGCGAGCGGAATGAACCTTGCCGGCGAGACGTCGCCCAGCGTCGCATCGTGCCAGCGCGCCAGCGCCTCGACGCCGTGGATGGCGCCGTCACCGCTGCGGATCTGCGGCTGGTAGCTGAGGCTCAGCGCATTGTCGGCGATGGCGCGGCGCAGCGCTGCGATCATCGCCAGCCGCTGCTCGGTGAGACCGTTCATCTCGGCGCTGTACATGCGATGGGTCGAACGGCCCGCCTGCTTGGCCATGTACATGGCGGCATCGGCCTGCTGCATCAGCGTATCAATGTCGGTGGCATGGTCGGGATAAAGGCTGATGCCGATGCTGGCCGACATCGGCATCAGCTTCGATCCGAGCCGCAAGGGCGCGGCCAGCGCCTCGGTGACGCGGGCAGCGACCTGCTCGGCACCCGCGGCGGTGCGGTGCGGAAGCAGGATGACGAACTCGTCGCCGCCGAGCCGGCCCAGCATGTCCTCAGGCCCCATCTGCTCGCGCAGGCGCTGCGCCAGTTGCACCAGGAGTTCGTCGCCCGCGGCATGACCGAGCGTGTCGTTGACGTCCTTGAAATGGTCGACGTCGAGAAATGCCAGTGCGACGTGGCTGCCGGCCGCACAGGCGTTGATCGCCGTCGTGATCAGGTGTCGCAGTTGCGCACGGTTGGGCAGCCCGGTGAGGATGTCGTGATAGGCAAGCCGCGCGATCTCGGCACGCGCCTCCTTGCGTTCGATGGCGAAGGCGCCGAGGTCGACGCAGGCATCGACGATGCGCCGGTGCCAATTGCTCGGCGCGCGGGGCTCGCGATAGTAGAATGCGAACGTCGCAATGACCCGGCCGTCCTTGGCCTTGACCGGGGTCGACCAGCAGGCACGCAAGCCGGTCGCCAGCGGCATGGCCTTGTAGGGCTGCCAGCGCGGATCGGTATCGAGATCCTCGGCCAGCACCGGCTCGCCGTAGAAGGCGGCGGTGCCGCAGGAGCCGACATTGGGGCCGATCGCGATGCCCTCCAGCGCGCGGGAATAGGCCTCGGGCAAGCTCGGACCGCCGAGCGGGTGAATCAAGCCTGCAGCATCGACATGCAGCAGCGAGCAGACGACGTCGGGCGCGATCTCCTCGACGCGGCGGCAGAGCCGGTCGGCAATCTCGGTGATCGGCACCTCGTCGGCGAGCGCGCTCATGATGAGCTGCTGCAGCGAGCGCAACTGCCTGCTCTCGGTGATGTCCTCGACCAGCGCGAAGATGTGCTTGAGCCGGCCCTTGTTGTCGCGGAAGGCGTCGAGCCGCGCACAGATCCAGATCTCCTCGCCGCTTTTGTCGTAAGCGAGTGTCTCGACCTCGCCGCGGCGTCCGCCGGCCATGAGCCGCTTGACGAGCTTCGCGATCGCCCTGCGGTTGGTATGGCAACCAGCGATGAGCTCTGCCGCAGGTCGTCCCTCGGCTTCCTCGCTGGTATAGCCGAACAGCGCCGTGAAGGCCGAATTGACGTAGCGGATGTTCTGCTCGACGTCGGTGATGATCACCGCGCGATTGGTCTGGTCCGAGACGGCGTTGAGCAGCCCGATCCTGACGCGACGCTCGGCGTCGGCGGTGACGTCGCGCGCGAACACGATGCGATGGGTGGTGCCGTCGATGGTCGTCGACGACAACACGATCGCGGCCTTGATCCGGCTGCCGTCACGCCTGACGAGGCTGATCTCGTCGCGAAAGTCCGCGACCGGATCGGCCTGAAGGCATTTGAGCGTGAGAATGCCGGCATCACCGCCGAGCACGTCAGCGCGCGCGAGTTTCCAGATCCGCTCCGCGCCGGCGTTGAAATAGGTGATGCGGTGCGCATCGTCGACAATGACGATGCCGTCGTCGGCGCATTCGAGCGCGGCGCGCAGCACGTCGGGCATTTCGGTGACCGGGAAGTCGGAAGCAGACATCATCGCGCTCGGCAGCATCAGGAAAATGCGGCAATCCGCCCGAAGCTAACGCGTCGATGGTGTCCAAGACCTTTTTGCAACCGGCCTGCGTTTGGCCAAGCCGCGACATGCTTAACATTCCGCGAAAGACGCAGAGGTAATGTGGTGCGTGAGGAACTTACTCAGTTCCGGTTCCGGACTGGAGCCTGTGCAGCCGGCCCGCTACAGCCCGCACCTTGCCGGGCGAGGCCTGCCAGACCGACAGCGCCGACAAACCACTGACGATCATCGCGATGGCAAAGGCAAGCGTGTAGTCGCCGGCGCGATCGTAGAGCAAACCGGTCAGCCACGGGCCGGCCGCGCCGCCCGCCAGCGCCGCGAGCATGATCATTCCGAAGATGCTGCCCTGGTGCCGGCCTTGAAAAATCTCGAACACCACCGCGCCCATGATCGAGGTGAGGCCGTAACCAAGCGCGCCCTGCGTGAACACCATCAGCCAGACCAGCCAGATCGAAGGCTGGTATTTCAGCCCGATCAGCGCCGCGAAACAGATCGCAAAGCCGGCGCAGCTGATCGCCCAGACCCATTCCCGGCCGATCCGGTCGGAGATGTGGCCGAGGAAAATCTGGCCGGGGATGCCGAGCAGGCTGACGGCGCCGAGCGCCCAGACTGCAACGCTCGGGCTGAAGCCGATCTCGAGCAGGAACTTGGTCTGATGCACCTGCACCGCGTACCAGATGTACAGGCCGGAGAAATAGCCGAGCGCGATCCACCAGAAGCGCGCGGTCCCGACCGCTCGCCGCAGCGTCCAGTCGGTGGCGACCCAGTCGTGATCGACGATGTTGGAGACCGGCTTGGCCGTGCCCGCGGCCGGCGCAGCATCGCCATCCGGCTGCAGGCCGATGTCTTCGGGGCGCTTGTGCAGCAGCAGATTGATCGGCGCCAGCACGACCAGGATCATCAGTCCCATCGCGGTGCAGGCGGTGCGCCAGCCGGTCTGCTCGATCATGTGCTGCACCCATGGCAGCAGCGTCATCGAACCGATGCCGACGCCGGCAAAGGCGATGCCGATGGCAAAGCCACGCTTGCGGATGAACCAGTTCGGCAGAAACAGCGACTGGCCGGAATAGCCGAGACACACGGAACCGGCGCCGACCATGACACCGATCGTGAGATAGAGGTGCCAGGGCTGGCTGGTGAGCGGCGCGAGCAGCAACCCGCCGGCCATCAGAGCGACGCCGAGCTCCATCACCGCGCGCGGCCCCGCGCGATCCATCAGCCGGCCGATCAGCGGACTGGCCACGCCTGATGCAACGAAGCCGAAGGAGAACGCGCCCGCGGTGACGCCGCGCTCCCAGCCAAATTCGGAGAGGATCGGCGGAAAGAACAGCGAGAAGGAGGTGCGCGCGTTGACGCCGATGGCCATGGTGACGAACGTCACCGCGACCACGACCCAGCCGTAGAAGAACCGAAGCCGCATTTTTTTTGTTTCATCCCTGGACGATCCTTCGGACCATCTGGGGACGCCGGGGTCAAGCGATTTTCGCGAATGCCTTTTGGACGGCCGCTCAGGCGGCGTCGCGCCGCGAACGCTCATTCGGGCCGTCGAGCTCGATCTGGTCGATCGGCAGCGGGCGGCCGAACAGATAGCCTTGCGCAAAATTGATGCCGAGCGCCTTCAGCCGCTCGAACTCCTCTGACGTCTCGACGCCTTCGGCGGTGACCGACATGTCGAGCCCGCGCGCCAGCGTCACGATCGAGGAGATGATGGCGGACGAGCGCGGCTGGTGCGTGAGGTTGCGGACGAAGGATTTGTCGATCTTGATCTTGTCGAACGGAAACGCGGTGAGGTAGCTGAGCGAGGAATAGCCGGTGCCGAAATCGTCGAGCGCGAGCTCGATGCCGATGCTCTTCAGCCGTTCCATGAAGGCGTGATTCTCGGTGCCGCGCTCCAGCAGGACGGATTCGGTGATCTCGATCTCGAGCCGTTGCGACGACAGGCCGGAATCCCGCAAGGCCGCGCTGATGACGTCGAACAGATCGGCTTCCTTGAACTGGATCGGCGACAGATTCACCGCGACCATCAGATCGGACGGCCACGTCGCCGCATCCGCGCAGGCGCGACGCAGCACGAACTCTCCGAGCGGCACGATCAGCCCGGATTCCTCGGCGAGCGCGATGAACTGATCCGGCGGGATCAGCCCGCGCGCCGGATGCCGCCAGCGCACCAGCGCCTCGAAGCCGCGCCGCGCGCCGGTGCTGGCATCCATGAACGGCTGGTAGTGAACTTCCAGCTGGCAGCGCGCGATGGCGTCGCGCAGATCGCCTTCCAGCGTGTTGCGCGCCTCGAGCTCGGCCGACATCGCCTCGTCGTAGATGGTGAAGCAGTTGCGGCCGGCCGATTTCGAGCGGTAGAGCGCAAGGTCGGCCTTCTTCAGCAGCTGCTCCTGGTCGCGGCCGTGATCGGGCGCGATCGCGATACCGATGCTGGTGCCGATCTCGACGCGATGTCCGGGCAGCAGGAACGGCTCGGTCACGAGCTTGGCGATGCGGCCCGCAAGCTCCGTCGAGCAAGCACGCTGATCCTCGCAGCCTTCCTGGATGATGGCGAATTCGTCGCCGCCGAGCCGCGCCAGCACGTCGGTGGCACGCACGGCGGATTTCAGCCGCTGGGCAACCAGCCGCAGCAGCGCATCGCCCGCGCCATGACCGAGGGAATCATTGACGTTCTTGAAGCGATCGAGATCGAGCATCAGGATCGAGAAGGTCCAGCCGCCGCCGTTCTCCAACTGGTTGTTGAGCTCGTCGAGCCTGGCAAGGAAGAAAGCGCGGTTCGGCAATCCGGTGAGGACGTCGGTCTGGGCCAGCTCGAGCACGCGCCGGTTGGCCAACGACAGCCGCCGTGAATTGCGGCTTGCGAGCATCAGATAGGTCGACAGCGACAGCGTCAGCAGCATGCCGACAACCAGCACCGCGCCCGCACGGTCGTAGCTCGTCTCGAGCGGGCCGCCGACCGTTGGCATGGCGCGCACCTGCCAATCGGTGTCGCCGATCCTGAGATGGCCCGCCCAGTGCCGTCCTTGCGCGACGTCACGCATCGACTGGGGCGCCGTGGGCGCCGATGCGAAGTCCGGCATCGACTGTTCGAGACTGACGATGCTTGCCGTGTAGGGCGGATAGATGTTGATGCTGACCGCGGGGTTCGCCCCGGTCGTCGCGCGAATGGCCTGCATCAACATCGGCAGGTCGAACACGCCGACCACGAAGCCCGCGAGATTGCGGCGGCGGTCCACGACCGTGTCGCGCGAAGTGCCCTTGGCATAGACGGGCACTGAGACGATCACATCGGGCTGGCGGCCTGTCTCACGATCTGCGTAGAGGCGGGCGCGAATGGCGACGATCCGGTCATTGTCGCGCGCGCGTTCGAGGGTAACACGACGTTCCGGAACACTGCTATGGTCCATGCCATAGACTTGCGAAGTCTTCGGCTGGGTCGAGTAGAAGACGGGAAAGTATTCGTCGCTCTCGGGAGCGAGCGCGAATTTGTCGCCCTGAAGCGACTTGATATGATAGCTGGAGATGCCGTCGGCGATCGCGGCGGCTTCGTATTCGGCCCGCTCCTTGCGGTTGACGCGTGGCAGCCAGGCGACGCGCAACATGCCCGGGTGACGCTCGAACAGGCGTGCGCTGAAAGTCTCGAACTCGCTGCGGGTAATTTCGTCGTTGGCCGATTCGAACAGGGTCCGCAGCGCAACGAGCCGGCTGATATATTCGCTCATGCCGTTCTGCATGACGATGGATTCGGTGTCGGCCGCGTTCTCGAACTCGAGCTTGTTGACGCGATCTTCCCATCGCGCCACTGCGGCAGCACCCGCCAGCGAGAACAGCAGCCCGAGGCCGGCCGCCACGAACGCAGGACGACAGAGCCCGATCAACGGCGCAAGACGCCGCCCGGTCGCGCGTTTCCGATCCTGATCATTCTGATCGCGATCGCCCATCCTGAAGCCGCTATCCCCTCTACGCGGCAGCCTGAACTTCTGGTTGAGCCGCCGGGATCGCTATCGGACAAGGGCGCAGTTAAGAACTGCACAATTTCGAAACCCAGCTTTCCCGCATTGCTCGGGGTAGTTAACGAAATGGGAGCATGAAGGTGCACACCGGACCGGAACTGCCTGATTTACCCGGAGTACTACGGGGGCCGCATAGCACCTCTGGTTAGTCCGCGATTCAGCCAGCCGGGTTACATTGCGCAGGTCTTTCCCCTGTGCCCGGCACTATTGTTCCATGACCCGACATCGATTGGCGACGCGTCTCGTCCTGACCACGGTCTTGTTGGCCACGATTGCAGTCGCGGCCAGGGCCGACGAGGTCGGCGTGAGCAGCGACGCAATCCTGTTCGGCCAGGCGGCTGCGCTCGAAGGTCCGTCTTCGGCACTCGGGCAGCGGCTGCGGCACGGCATCGCCGCAGCGTTCGCTGAAATCAACGCCAGGGGCGGCATCCACGGCCGCAAGCTGCAATTGATCAGCCGCGACGACGGCTACGATCCCGACCGGTCGGTTGCGCAGACATTGCGTTTGATCGACGACGACAAGGTGTTCGCGTTGATCGGCGCGGTGGGCACGCCGACCGCGATGGCGACGATCCCGGTGACGAGCGCGCGTGGCATCCCCTTCATCGCTCCGTTCAGCGGCGCGGAGTTCCTGCGCGACCTCGAACTGGCCAACGTCGTGAACATCCGCGCAAGCTACGGCGCGGAGACCGAAACCCTGATCGAGCATCTGACCGAGGATCGCCATTTCACCCGGATCGGCATCTTCTATCAGGACGATTCCTTCGGGCGCGACGGTCTTGCGGGCGTGAAGAGCGCGCTTGCCAGACGCGGCCTCGAGCTCGCCGTTGAGGGCACCTTCGAGCGCAACACGCGCGCGGTGGGCGCGGCCTGGCGCACGATCAAGCGTGCGGAGCCCGAGGCGATTGTCATGGTCGGCACCTATGGTCCGAGCGCCGAGTTCATCAAGCTCGCGCACCGCAGCGGCGCCTATCCGACCTTCGCCAACATCTCCTTCGTCGGTGCCACGGCGCTCGCCAATGAGCTGGGGCCCGAAGGCGCAGGCGTCGTCGTCGCACAGGTCGTGCCATTTCCCTGGGATCGCTCGATCAAACTCGTCGCCGACTATCAGGCGGCGCAAAAGGCGATCGATCCCACGCTGACACCGGATTTCGTCTCGCTGGAAGGCTATGTCTCCGGACGGCTGGCGGCGGCCGCACTCGAAAAGCTCGGACCGAACCCGACACGGGCGGCCCTGCTGCGCACCATCAACGACGTCGGACGCTTCGACATCAGCGGCAGCATCATCACCGTCGGCCTTCGCGCCATCGAGACGCCGCCGAAGGTGTTCCTCACCGTGATCCAGAAAGACGGAACGTTCAAGGCAGTCGACCGGCTGTAGGGCGATTCAAGGCCGACGCGTCCAGCGGTCGGCATTGACGGCGCCCTGCGGCGCTTCGCCCTTGATGATGGCCTCGACCTGCCGCACGGTTTCCAGCGACTGATACTCGATCGCCTGCGGCGTCAGCCCGCCGACATGTGGCGTCGCGACGACGTTGGGAAGTTTTGCCAATTCCGGCGTCGGCATCTGATCCGGCGCGCGGCCGACATCCATCGCGGCACCGGCGATGCGGTTCTCCAGCAGGGCTTTGGCGAGCGCAGCCTCGTCGACGAGATTGCCGCGCGACAGATTGATGAAGACGGCATGCCTCTGCATGCGCGCCAGTGCCGCCTCCCCGATCAATTTCTCAGTCTGCTCGTTGGCAATGGCGAGGCAGACAACGTAATCCGATTCGGCCAAGAGCTCGTCGAGCACGACCTGCCTGATCGCGCCGTCGCTGACATTGGCGAAGGGATCGGCGACCAACACCTCCATGCGCAGCACTTTTGCGACCTCGGCAAGATAACGCCCGATGCTGCCATAACCGATGATCCCGACCTTGCTGCCGGCAAGCTGCCGGCCCATTCGCGCCTCCGGCTTGCGGCCGGCGTGGTAGTCCGCCGTCGCGCGCGAGACGCCGCGGGAGAGATCGACCATGAAGCCGATCGCGAGCTCGGCAACGGCCTGCACGAAGCCGGGACCGGCGCGGGTCACCAGCACGCCGGCTTGCGAGGCGGCGTCGACGTCGACATTGCGGATATCGACGGCGCAGCGGACGAAGGCCCGCAAGCGCGGCAATTGCGCAAAGATCTCGCCGCGGCCTTCGGTCATGCGATCGGCGACGATGATGTCGGCATCCCTGGCCGCATTCACGAGGCCTGCCGCATCGAGCGCCTGGTCGCCTTCGTGCAGGGTTACGTCGGCGATGGCGCGCAGGCCGTTCAGGCTGCGATCGCCGTAGTAATTGCGACGCATCTCCGGCGTGTGGGCCAGCAGGACTTTCACGGCAATACTCCTTCAGTAGCCGAACGCGCGCGGCAAGGCGGTGCTCAGCCATGGCACGAAGGCGATGACGAGCAAACAGAGGAACAACAGGCCGAGATAGCCCAGGATCGGCTTCACCGTCTGCTCGATCGGCACATTGCCGATCAGACAGGCGCCGTAGAGGCCAAGCCCGAGCGGTGGGGCGAACAGGCCGACGCCCATCGCGATGACAAGCACGACGCCGAAATGCAGGGAATCGATGCCGAGCTGCACCGCGACCGGCAGCAGCAGCGGCCCGAAGATGATGAGCGCGGCCGCGCCTTCGAGCACCGAACCCATCACGATCAGCACGGCGATGGCGAGCAGGATGAACAGCCACGTCCCGCTCGTTTTGGACAGCCCCAGCATGACGTCAGCGACCGCATGCGGCACCTGCTGCAAGGTCAGCGTGAACGCCAGCGATTGGGCGGCCGCGACGATGAACAGCACCAGCCCGGCACGCGTCGCCGCCTGCACGAAACTATGCGCGGCCGATCTGAAGCCGAGCTCGCGGAACACCACGCTGCCGACGACAAGGGCATAGGCCACGGCGAAGGCAGAGATTTCCGTGGCCGTGGCAAAGCCGCTCTTGAAGCCGAAGAAGATCATGAAGATCAGGCCGAACGAAGCGATCGCGCCGCTCCACAAGCCGGAGACCGGCGCCTGCGGCTCGACGTCCTCCGTGTCCGCTGGCGGCTTGCCGAAAATGATGGAGAAGGCGATCAGGACCGCCGCCATCAACGCCGCCGGCAGCAGGCCTGCCATGAACAGGCCGCCGATCGAGAGGTTTGCAACGAAGCCGAGAATGATCAGGTTGATGCAGGGCGGAATGGTCTCCGCCATCACCGCGGATGCGGCGAGCAGCGCGACCGCACTGCCCGGATTCTGCTTCGAGCGGCGCGCCGCCGGAATCAGCACGGAGCCGACGGCCGCGACATCGGCCATCTTCGAGCCCGAGATGCCGGAGAACAGCACCATCGAGGCCACCATCACGACGTTCAGCCCGCCGCGCATGCGCCCGACCGCACGCTGCAGCAGCTCGATCAGCCGCACCGACATGCCATTGGCTTCCATGAGGTAGCCGACGAGGATGAAGAACGGAATCGCGAGCAGCACGAAATTGTCGATGCCGCGCGCCATCTGCTGAGCAAAGATGACCCCGGGCAGCGCGCCCTCGACCCAGATGAAGATCAAAGCCGCCAATGCCAGCGCAAAACCGATCGGCAAGCCGCCGAACAGCGTGGCGAAGAAGCCGATCAGCATCAGCATGCCAGCCGACGGCACCGACGACGGCGACAGATAATCCCAGGCGAGATAGAGGCCGGTCACGACGGCGACTGCAACGAGGCCCCTGACGATGTCGGGCAGCGGCCGCGCACAGAGATGATCGACCGCGAACACCGTCATGAACAGCGCGCCGACGCCCATCGGGTAGAACGTCAATTCCAGCGGCAGGCCGGACCCGGTGGTCTGCCCCGCCGTCAAGGATCCCAGCTTGATCGCGTTGTAGGCGACGTAAGCAGAGATCAGCACGATGAGCACGCTACTTGCGGCATCGACCAGGGTGCGGAGCCGAAGCGGCAGCAGATCGCGGAAAAAGGAGACGCCGACATTCTCGCCGCGCGCCAGCGCACTGGCCGCGCCGAAGAAGGCCGAGCCCACCATCAATCCGCGCGCGACGTCGTCAGACCATTCGACCGGCGCGTTGAAGAAGAAGCGTAACAGCACCGACCCGCACACGACCGCAAGATCGGCTGCCAGCAGGATGGCCGCGATCGCGTCGCTCACGCGAAGCAGAACAGCGATGCTCCCGTGGCGAGCGCCAGAGAGCGGCACGGCTTCGGTCATCGCCATCTCAGGCTTGCGTCGAACGGATGATGTCGATGACGGCCTTGGATTCCGGTCGCGCCTTGATGAAGTTCTCGTGCTGCGGGGCGACGCGCTTCTTGAACGCCTCGCGGTCGCATTCGGCCACCGTCACGCCCTTATCGGTCAGGGCCGCGAGCGCTTCCTTCTCGACCGCAAGCCCATGGGCGCGCGTGTCGATCGCAGCCTTCTTCGCGGCATCGAGAAAACCCTCGCGCAGCTTCGGATCCATGCGATTGAAGGTCATGTCGCTGAAATAGACCGCCAGCGGCGAGAAATTGTGCTGCGTCAGCGCGTAGAACTTCGCGGTTTCGAAGAACTTGCTGGCAAGGATGGTCGGCGGATCGTGCTCGAGGCCATCGAGCACGCCGGCCTGCAGCGCCGTGTAGATTTCGCCGAACGCCAGCGGCGTCGCGGCGGCGCCCATCAGCCGCAGGCATTCCGTGATCACGGGATTGGGCAGGGTGCGAATCTTGAGCCCGGCGAGATCTTCCGGCGTCTTCACGGGCTTCTTCGCCAATACGCTGCGCGAGCCGAAATTATAGGCCCAGGCGATGATGCGGATGTTGCTGCCCTTGAGCAGCGCGTCCTCGATCGGCTTGGCGGCGCCGGCGTCGAACGCCTTGGTCTGCTGCGGGAAGCTCGAGAACAGGAAGCCGAGGTCGTAGGTGCCGACCAGCGGCACCAGATTGGCCGAGATCGACGAGCCCGAGATCATGAGGTCGATGACGCCGAGCTTCACCGAATTGATGACGTCGATTTCCTGACCGAGCTGGTTGTCCGGGAAGAAAGCGACCTCAACCTGCTCGCCGAGACCATTGGCCTTAATCTGCTTGACGAGATTGTCGTAGTAGACGCGACCGTTGGCGAATTTGGGATCGTTGGGCAGCGAAGAGGAGCATTTCAGCTTCAGCGTCGCAGCTTCAGCGCGGCCGATGACGGCGGGAGAGAGAAGGAGGCCGGCGGTCACTGCCGTCGACGACTTGATGAACGTGCGACGGCTGACGGGCACGATGGTCATGGTGTCTCTCCCCAATATTTTTTGTTGGCGGCCGCGGTCGTTGCCACGGCCTGTTGCGCGGACTGTATGGCCAAAGCGACGGCACAGGCAAGGCGTGCGGCCGGGGGCGATGCGGGCGCGCAAGCGGCAGGCGCGCCGGCGGAGATTGCGGCGCAACGCCTATGTTTGCCGATGTTTTTCGATCATGCCGCATCGCGCTGAAACGACGGGCCATGCAAGATTGACGCAGATCGATCCAATTCAGGTATGGATCCATGCCGAACGCAGATCGATGGGTCCGCAGCAAAAAGCTGCGGGACCGGGGTCCCGCAGCTTTCGCATTTCAACGATAATCAGATCAGCGCGACGGTGCGACGCTCAATTGCCCGTTTGCCGCCTCGACATCACGCGAGGGCCGCAGTGCGAAGGCGCCGTCGCCGAGCAGAGCCTGCGCGACGAGCGCGATCGCCCAGAACGCGGGAAATTCCCAGCCACCCTTCGGGTTGGTGAAGAAGAAGCCGGCCGCAGCATGCACGGTGAAGATCGCGCCGAGCAGGACCGGAATGCCGGCCAGCGCCGCATAGCGGGTCCAGACGCCGAGGATCAGGGCAATGCCGCTGAGAACCTCCAGGGTCATCACGAGGTAGGCGAGCTCAGGCGGGAAGCCGAGGCTGCCAAAGAACTTTGCGGTCCCGGCGGGGGTAAAAACGAACAGTTTCAGGCTGGCATGGGCCAGGAACAGCGCGCCGAGGGTCACGCGCAGGACCAGCGCGGCATAGGGAGCGGTACGGGAATCGATCATGAGAGGTCTCCTTTGTTGGGCAACCTATGATCTATTCTCACGAGAATGATAATCGGCTATTATGGAAAAATACTTCATACCCATAGAGTGAGGTGGATGCTCGACCGGCTGACCAGCCTGGAAGTCTTCGCCAAGGTGGCGGCGACCGGCAGCCTGTCCGGCGCGGCCCGGGCGATGGGCCTGTCGCAGACCATGGTGACCAAGCATATCGCTTCGCTGGAGGCGCGGCTCGGCATCAAGCTGTTCCATCGTACCACGCGGCGGCTGTCGATCACCGAGGCCGGTCGCCTTTATCTTGAGTCCTCCGAGCGAATCCTCGCTGACATGGAGAGCGCCGACGCCGCGGTCGCGCGCGAGCGCGTCGAGCCGCGGGGATCGCTGCGGGTCAATGTGCCCGTGGTGTTCGGCACAAGGCAGATCGCACCGCTGATAGCGGATTTCTCGGAACGACATCCCGAGGTCACGATCGAGCTCGGCCTCAATGACCGGCTGGTCGACCTCGCCGAGGAAGGCTGGGACCTCGCGATCCGCATCGGGCGCTTACGTGACTCCAGCATGGTGGCGCGAAAGCTCGCGCCGAACCGCCTCGTCGTCTGCGCCGCCCCGTCCTATCTCGCCAAGCACGGCACGCCGCGCAGCGTCGCCGATCTCGCCACTCACAATTGTCTCGGCTACACGCTCTCGCAACAGGCGAGTGCGGCGGAATGGCTGTTCGGCGCGGATGGTGAGATCCGGGTGCAGGTCTCCGGCAATCTGCGCGCCAACAATGGCGATGCGCTGCGCGCGGCGACGCTCGCCGGCCTTGGCCTGGCGCGACAGCCGACCTTCATCATCGCCGATGATCTGCGCGCCGGTACGCTGGTGGCATTGCCGCTCGATCAGCCGGAGATGCAGGCCTCCGCCGTGCATGCGGTCTACCTGCCCGATCGCAGGCCGCCAGCCAAGGTGCGCGCCTTCATCGATTTCCTCGCCGCGCGCTTTGGGCCAGATCCTCCGTGGGATCGTGGACTATTTTGACATCGGCATGACGCATTGGCTTCGGCAGTGGCTCTGCCCCATTTTGCCGCACGCACATGCGTGAGCTAGCGCACAGACAGAGCAATGGCGGACGACTAGAAAAGGTGACATCCTCGCGCGCATTGCAACGGAGGTGACAACATGCGCCGTCCAGCCCTTTCTCATTTGATCCTTGCCTCCAGCCTGCTCGCCCTCACCCAGTTGATGACGCCGACGCAGGCTGCGGCCGAAGCGCGGCTTGCGCTGGTGATCGGCCAGTCCGCCTATCGCACGGTGCCGGAGCTGCCCAACGCGTCCAATGATGCCAAGGGCATGGCCGAGATGCTCGGCAATGCCGGCTTCAACGTCACCGCCGCGCCGAACCTTTCGCAAACCGAGATGCGCCAGGCGATCTCGGATTTCGCCGGCAAGGTCAGCGCCAGCGGAACCGACACTGTGGCGCTGGTGTTCTACGCCGGTCACGGCCTGCAGATCGATGGCGAGAACTATCTCGTGCCTGTCGATCTCGATCCCAAGCGCGAGGCCGACATTCCATTGCAGGGCGTGCGGCTGAACGATCTGCTCAACACGCTCGGCGCACTGCCGACGAAGGCGCGCATCTTCATGCTCGATGCCTGCCGCAACAATCCATTCCCGGCGCTGAGCGGCGCTGGCCACGGGCTAGCGGTCGTCGACACCAAGGCAGGCGCGCCCGGCACCTTCATTTCCTATTCGACCTCGCCTGGCGCCGAAGCCGAGGACGGTAACGGCGCCGACAGCCCCTACACCACGGCGGCCCTGACCGTTGCCAAGCAACCGAACATCCCGATCGAGGAAGTGTTCAAGCGCATCCGCATCTCGGTGGCGCAGTCGACCGATGGACGACAGATCCCCTGGGAGAGCTCGTCACTGACGACTGACTTCAAATTCTTCGGCGCCGAGAGCAACAACGGTCAGCCAGCCGCCCCGGGCTCGAATTCGATGGCGTTGGCCAGCGCCACGCGCAGCGTCGAGGACTGGCGCAAGGATTTGCAGGGCAAGGATGCCAAGGTCGCCTATGATCTCGTGATCGCCGACGACACCGTCCCTGCGTATCAGGCCTATATCGAGCTGTATGCGCAGGACGCCCGCACGCCGCGCTTGCGCACCGTCATGGAGCGCCGGCGCCAGATGCTGGCGTGGGATCGCGCGGTCGCGATCAACACGCGCGCATCCTACGAGGCCTATCTGGCGAACTGGGACAACAGCGATCTTGCCGCGACCGCGCGCCGGATGCTGCTCCGCGTGCAGAACCGCAACTTCGTGCTGCCGGTTGCAGCGGTGGCGGCCCCGGTCGCCGTCGCAATGGCGCCGACCTGCCCGTGCTCGACGCCGACGCCACCGGCAACGACGCCGATCAACCCGACGGTTGCGCCCATGATCAAGAAGCGCGTCGACGACACGCCGCCGACGACAAAGCGCAAGGTGGTCGATGCGCCGCCGAAGCGCCGGCCGCCGCCTGACGAGCCTGTTGTCGAGCATACACAGTCTCAGGGCGTGCCGCCCGCCGCCATCATGCAAGGCATCGGCATCGGTGTCGGGATTGGCATGGGAATGGGTATGGGCGGCGGCCGCGGCGGTGGCGGAGGCAGCGAGATGGGTCACGGCGACTACGGTGGCCGCGGCAACAGATACTGAGGCTGCCGCACTGCGATAGATACGGATGTCCGCAAGCATTGCTTGCGGACATTTCTGTTGATGGGGCAGAGCCACCGCTGTCTGCCGCCGCCGAAGCCGGAAATGCTGTAGTCTGACCGACCGACACGCATATTCCGGGGATTCGACATCGATGCCAAACGACGCTCACGCCAAAGGCTCATGGCCGGTCTTCCGCTCACTCGCGTCCTATGCGCTGCCCGGCGATCTCATGGCGGGACTGACGCTCGCGGCCATCGCCATCCCCGAGCAGATGGCGACCGCGCGGCTCGGCGGCTTCGCGCCACAGATCGGCTTCTTCGCCTTCATGGCGGGCTCGCTCGGCTTTGCGCTGCTCGGCGGCAATCGCTTCCTGTCCTGCGGCGCGGACTCCACGATCACGCCGATCTTCGCCGGCGGGCTTGCGGCGCTCGCAGCTAGCGGCTCGCCTGAATATCAAGGGCTAGCGATCGCGCTGGCGCTGATGGTGGGCGCGATGATGCTCGCCAGCGGCGCGTTTCGCCTCGGCGGCATCGCCAACCTGTTGTCGATGCCTGTCATGGTCGGCTTCCTCGCCGGCATCTCCGTCCATATCATCGTGTCGCAACTGCCGAGTGTGCTCGGGCTGGAATCGCCAAGTGGGCCGACGCTCGATCGCATCGGCGTGCTCGCAAGCGAGATCGGGCGGACCAATCCGATCACGGCCTGCATCGGCTTCGGCGTGCTGGCCGCGGTCTTCATCTCCGAGAAGATCAGCGCGAAAATTCCCGGCGCGCTGATCGGCCTCGTCGCCGCGACCCTGGCGACGATCGCGCTCGGCCTCGAGAGCAAGGGCGTCAACGTGGTCGGCATCGTACCTGGTACGCTGCCGCGGCCAACCCTGCCCGATCTCGCGCCGGAGCAATGGGTGCATCTGGTGCCGCTGGCCTTCGTGATCACTGTGGTGGTGATGGTGCAGACCGCGGCCACCACGCGATCGTTCCCGTCCGATCCCGACAAGCCCGCCGACGTCGACCGCGACTTCCTCGGCGCCGGCGCGGGCAGCGTGCTGTCCGGGCTGTTCGGCGCCTTTCCCGTCAATGCCAGTCCGCCGCGCACGGGAATCGTGGCCGAGACCGGCGGGCAATCGCAGCTCGCAGGGCTTGCGGCAGCCGCGATCGTGCTGTTGCTGCTCGCCTTCGGAACCGGATTGCTGCGCCATGTGCCGGACGCGGCGCTCGGCGGCATCCTCCTGTTCGTGGCGCTGCGGATCATTCGCACCCGGCAGATCGTCACGATCTATCGCCAGTCCTTCAGCGAGTTCCTGCTGATCGTCGCCACCGCCGCACTGATCATCGTGCTGCCGATCCAGCAGGGCGCATTCCTCGGCATCGTGCTGTCGCTGCTACACGGCATCTGGAGCACGACGCGCGCGCGGCTCATCGAGTTCGAGCGCGTGCCGGGCACCACGATCTGGTGGCCGGCACATCCGCACATCGCCGGCGAGCGCATCGCCGGCGTCGCCGTGATCGGGCTGCAGGCGCCACTGTCCTTCCTCAACGCGCCCGGTTTCCGCAGCGACGTGATCAAGGTTCTCGGCACGGCGACACCGCAATTGCTGGTGCTGGAGGCGAGCGGCATGGTCGAGATCGACTTCACCGCCGCGCAGATCCTGCTCGACGTCTTCAGGGCATGCAGCCAACAGGGCGTGACGGTGGCCCTGGCGCGGCTGGAATCGGTGCGCGCGCAAGACGCGTTCGAGCGCTTCCGCCTGTTCGAGGTCCTGCCGAGAGAGCACGTCTTCCACAGCGTGGACGAGGCCGTGCACAGACTGGCGAAGTAATCGCCGCTACTGCACCAGCGTCGGATGCTCGCGCTGCGCGGTTTCGCGGATCCAGCTGGCGTGGATGGCGCGGAAAAGGATCTGCGCCGTCTTGATGTCATTGGCCATCATGCAGAGATCGACGATGCGATGCACCGCGTCGTCGCGCATCAGGCTGTCGGAGATCTTCATCGCGATTTCCATCGCGACCTTTGCCGCCCGCTCATAGCGCGCGCCGTCGTGCTTGTCGTTTTGCGCACACCCCGCGGCGCTTGGGGCCGCAGCGTCACAAATGGCACGGATACGCGCGGCGGCCTCGATGTCGCCGAGCGGCCATTCGATCGCTTCGTCCCAGATCTCTTTCCGCGTCTTGCGCGCGAACCACTGCATTGCATCGCTCCGCCGTGACGGAGCGAGCATAAACGAAAGCCGATGCCGCGCGCTACGCCTGCGGCACGATCTTGCCGGGGTTGAAGATGTTTTGCGGATCGAGTGCCTTTTTCAGGGCACGCATCGCATCAAGCGCCTCGGGGCCGAGCTCGGCCTTGAGATATTTCTGCTTGCCCTGGCCGATGCCGTGCTCGCCGGTACAGGTTCCGTCCATCGCCTGCGCGCGCTCGACCAGGCGATGCATGAATTCCTCGCCGCGCGCCATCTCGGCGGCATCGTTGGTGTCACACACCAGCGAGCAGTGGAAATTGCCATCGCCGACATGGCCGACGATCGGCGACAACAGGTTGAGCCGCTTGAGATCTTCCTCGGTCTCGCTGACACAGTCGGCAAGGCGCGAGATCGGCACGCAGACGTCGGTTGCAACGACGCCGATGCTGTCGCCGGGCCGCAATGCTTTCACGGACCAGTATGCATCGTGCCGCGCCTGCCACAATTTTGTGCGATCTTCCGGCTTGGTGGTCCACGAGAAATCGCCACCGCCGCATTCCCTGGCGATCTCGCCGAACGCCTTCGACTGTTCGGCGACCTCGATCTCGCTGCCGTGGAATTCCATCAGCAGCAGCGGCGTCTCCGGCAGCGTCAGTTTCGAATAGGAATTGCAGGCCTTCACCTGCGCGGCATTGAGCAGCTCGATGCGCGCAACGGGAATGCCGGTCTGGATCGCGAGGATCACGGCCTGACACGCCCCGTGCACGGTTTCGAACGACACTGCGCCGGCCGCGATCGTCTCGGGAATACCGCGCAGGCGGATGGTCAGTTCGGAGATGATGCCGAGCGTGCCTTCGGCGCCGACGAACAGATGCGTCAGGTCGTAGCCGGCCGACGATTTCTTGGCGCGCGTGCCCGTGGTGATGATCTCGCCGTCGCCGCGGACCACTTTCAGCGCCAGCACGCTGTCGCGCATGGTGCCGTAACGCACCGCGTTGGTGCCCGAGGCGCGCGTCGAGGCCATGCCGCCGAGCGAAGCGTCCGCGCCGGGATCGATCGGGAAGAACAGGCCCTGGTCGCGCAGATGCTCGTTGAGCGCCTTGCGGGTGACGCCGGGCTGGATCACGCAGTCGAGATCCTCGGCATGCACCGCGAGCACCTTGTTCATGTCGCGCAGATCGATCGAGATGCCACCAGCGGGCGCGTTGACCTGGCCCTCCAGCGAGGTGCCGGTGCCGAAGGCAATGACGGGCACGCCGTGTTTGGCGCAAATCCGCACCACGTCCTGGATGTCGGCAGTCTCCTGCGCCATCACCACGCCGTCGGGCGGCTGGTTGACAATCCATGTCGTGGTATGGCCGTGCTGCTCGCGGACGGCCTGCGAGGTGATGAGGCGGTTGCCGAAGCGTGCGGCAAGCTGCTCCAGCGCGCTTGCGAGGGCTTTCGGCTCCGGCCGCGGCGGATTATTGGTGATAGCAGTACCCACGGATCGTCCTCCCGACACAGGAAACCGTGGCAAAGGACATCTCACCGGTCAAGTCAAGCGACCGGACGCATAGCCAGGGAATGAGACATGCCGGAGAGCGCCACCACAGACGCAAAGCCCGAGCCATTCCGCGCCTCGATCATGCAGATCGAGCCGCAATGGATCGACTATAACGGCCATCTCAACATGGCCTATTACAACGTGATGTTCGACCGGGCGATCGACGAGTTCTGGCTCGAGCTGGGCATCGGTCCCGCCTACAAGACAGAGCGCCACGGCTCGACCTTCACCGCCGAATGCCATGTGCGGTATCTGCGCGAGATCCATCTCGGCGACCCCGTGCAGATTCTGGTCTGGCTGCTCGAAGCCGACGACAAGCGGCTGCACACATTCGAGGAGATGCGGCACGCAACCGAGGGCTGGCTGTCGGCGACCTCCGAGAACATGTCGCTGCACATGGACATGAACGCGCGTCGCGTTGCGGCGTTTCCGCCCGATATTCAGCAGCGCATTGCCGGGGTCGCCAAGGCTCACAGTGCACTGGCGCGGCCCGAGGGCATCGGCCGCAACGTGGCGATGCCCTCGAAGACGTCGCGCTAGATCCTGGCGCTAGATCCTGCGGCCGCGGGCGAGGCCGACCACCGCCGAGACCAGGAACAGCACGATCGCGACGAAGAAAATGATCTTGGCGATTTCGATCGACGCGCCGGCGAGGCCGCCAAAGCCCAGAAGACCGGCAATCAGTGCGATAACCAGAAATGTCACAACCCAGCTCAGCATGGCCCTAACCTCTGTTTTGATGTCTGTCTGCGATCGGCGCGGCTGAGGCGCCTCACTTGCAGAACCAATCGCTGGCTCGGAACATTGGTTCCGGCCCGCGGAAGCTGGAAATTCGCCTGTTGCCCAGGAACAAATCGGCCCGCCGCGCACGTGGAAAACCCGGCACGGCGGCCCCATATAGGGGCCAATCCTGTTATGAAGGCTCCCTTCCACCACCCCGCGGTGCCATCGTGGGGCCAATGATTCGCATGACCGAGCCGAGCAAGATCACAACCGTACCCGACCACCAGCCCGCAGCCGGCGGCATCGCCGCGCGTGCGCGCGCGTCTGTGGGCCCGAAATACCTCACCGGGCTCAATCCGGAGCAGCGCGAAGCCGTGGAGACGCTGGACGGCCCGGTCCTGGTGCTGGCCGGCGCCGGCACCGGCAAGACGCGCGTGCTGACCACGCGCATCGCCCACATCCTCAGCCAGGGCCGCGCCCGTCCCGCCGAGATCCTGTCGGTGACCTTCACCAACAAGGCCGCGCGCGAAATGAAGCACCGGCTCGGCCAGATGCTCGGCCACGCCGTCGAGGGCATGCCGTGGCTCGGCACCTTCCACTCCATCGGCGGCCGCATCCTGCGCTTCCATGCCGAGCTCGCGCAGCTCAAGTCGAATTTCACCGTGCTCGACGTCGACGACCAGGTGCGGCTCTTGAAGCAGCTTCTGCAGGCCGAGAACATCGACGACAAGCGCTGGCCGGCGCGCATGCTGGCCGGGCTGATCGACGGCTGGAAGAACCGCGGCCTGATGCCCTCGCAGGTGCCGTCGGGCGAAGCCGCCGTCTTCGCCAACGGCAAGGGCGGCAAGCTCTATGCGAGCTACCAGGAGCGGCTGAAGATCTTGAACGCCGCCGATTTCGGCGATCTCCTGCTCGAGGACATCCGGATCTTCCGCGAGCATCCGGATATCCTGCGGCAGTACCAGCAGCGCTTCAAATTCATCCTGGTCGACGAGTACCAGGACACGAACGTCGCGCAGTATCTCTGGCTGCGGCTGCTGTCGCAGGCGCCTTCTCCCGGCTCGTCATTGCCGGGCTTGCCCCGGCAATCCATCGAGTCTTCACAAGATGGATCACCGGGTCTCGACGCTTCGCGCCGGCCCGGTGATGACGAGCAAACTAATGCAGTGTCTGTTCCCACCAGCGAAAAAGCTCACGTCAAAAACATCTGCTGCGTCGGCGACGACGACCAATCGATCTATGGCTGGCGCGGCGCCGAGGTCGACAATATCCTGCGCTTCGAGCACGATTTCCCGGGCGCCAAGGTCATCCGCCTCGAGCGCAACTACCGCTCGACCGGCCACATCCTCGCCGCCGCCTCGCATCTGATCGCGCACAACGAAGGCCGGCTCGGCAAGACGCTGCGCACCGAGGACGTCGAAGGCGAGAAGGTCACGGTGACGGGCTCGTGGGATTCCGAAGAGGAAGCCCGCGGCATCGGCGAGGAGATCGAGCAGATCCAGCGCAAGGGCGAGAAGCTCAACGAGATCGCCATTCTGGTGCGCGCGTCCTACCAGATGCGCGAGTTCGAGGACCGCTTCGTCACGCTCGGCCTGCCCTATCGCGTCATCGGCGGTCCGCGCTTCTACGAGCGCGCCGAGATCCGCGATGCGCTGGCTTATCTGCGTGTCATCAATTCGCCGGCCGACGATCTCGCCTTCGAGCGCATCGTCAACGTGCCCAAGCGCGGCCTTGGCGACGCCACCGTTCAGATGCTGCACGACCACGCCCGCAAGCGCCGCATCCCGCTGTTCGAGGCGGCGCGCGCCATGGTCGAGACCGACGAACTGAAGCCGAAAGCGCGCGGATCCTTGCGCGACGTCGTCGCCCAGTTCGACCGCTGGCGCGCCCAGCGCGAGGTCACCGCGCATACCGATCTCGCCCAGATCGTGCTCGACGAGAGCGGCTATACCGAGATGTGGCAGAAGGACCGTTCAGCGGATGCCGCGGGTCGGCTGGAGAACCTCAAAGAACTCGTGCGCTCGATGGAGGAGTTCGAGAATCTGCAAGGCTTCCTCGAGCACATCTCATTGGTGATGGACCGCGAAGGCGGCGCCGAGGACGACGCGGTATCCTTGATGACGCTGCACTCGGCCAAGGGTCTCGAATTCGACAACGTGTTCCTGCCCGGCTGGGAGGAAGGCCTGTTCCCGAGCCAGCGCACGCTGGACGAACAGGGCCGCGCCGGCCTCGAGGAAGAACGCCGGCTCGGCCATGTCGGCATTACCCGCGCCCGCCGCCGCGCGATGATCTATTTCGCGACCAACCGCCGCATTCATGGCACCTGGTCGACCACGATCCCGTCGCGCTTCCTCGACGAATTGCCGGCCGCCAATGTCGAGATCACGGAATCCAAGGGCGGCTCGGCCTGGGGTGGCACCGGCGGCTACGGCGCCTCGCGCTTCGACGACATGGAAGCGTTCGGCTCGACCTATTCGACGCCGGGCTGGCAGCGCGCCCAGGCCAATCGCAACCGGGGCGGCGGACGCAATGGTGGCGGTAGCGGCGGCTTCGAGGAACAAGCCTCGACGTTTTCGTCGTCGTCATCCTCACCCGATTTCGGCAGCTTTTCCTCGCGCCGCCGCGGGCCGATGACGATCGAGGGCGAGCTGGTCGCCAAGTCGACCGGCACGACCTCGGAATTTTCGCTGTCCGACCGCGTCTTCCACCAGAAATTCGGCTACGGCCGCGTCACCAAGATCGACGGCAACAAGCTCACCATCGCCTTCGACAAGGCCGGCGAGAAGAAGGTGGTGGACAGCTTTGTGCAGCGGGCGTGAGGAGATTTTCGCCCTCCACTCATCCGTTCAGGATGTTCGCTCCCTGATCGTAGATCAGCTGGTCGACGTGCCCGGCACCAGGCGCGATTTCGAGCCTCCAGCCCAACGCCACATCGAGGCTCTTCGCCAGCTTCGTGCAGTGTTCGAAATGCCAGAGACCACGCGCAAGGCGGTGAGGCCCTTGGGCCATCGCCTCGTCCCAGCGAGGCAGGTCCGGAGCGTCCGGATCGTTGTCGGCATCGCCCAGCAAGATGACGAGCGAGCGCCCCAGATACCTCCGTAGATGACCTTCCTGGAGGCCGATCCCTCCCATGCCGTCCGGATAGTCCTTGGCGAGGTTCGGCAGCATGTAGCATCCGCAGTTGGCGGCCACTGCGACATCAACGGAAGCGGCCTCGTTGAGCGCGAGATAGCGCAGCACAAATTGCGCGCCCGCGGAATTGCCGAAGAGCCCGAACGTGTCCCGGCTCGACCCGATCGCGTGTCGGACATGATGAAACAGCCGGTCGATCACGCCAAAATTCCAATGGTCGCGCGGCAGGACCGTGTTGTCCGGCGGCGGCCGCCGCACGCCGCCGAAATTATACGCGTGGACGCCCGGGAACTGATCCGGATCGAACTCCGGCACCAGCACGATCTGCCCATTGCGCTCGGCTTGCGGCGCCAGCAGATCGCGAAATTCCGCAGCGGCACGATCGACGCCATGCATCGCCATGACGATGCGCGTGTGCCGGGTGCTCGATCGAGGGCAAAACGAGAAGACCCGCATCGAACGTTGTGAGGGGGTGGCCCCTTCATCGTCAAACACGAACGAGCCGGCGCCTTCGGCCAGAGTCAGTTTGCTCAATTGCTTACCTCCACAGATGGGATAGTCATAATTGAAGTAAACCGGGCGGCACAACCGCCCGAACACCAGTTCTGCGAGACCGGCCCTGCCATGCCTCACTACGTCGCCATCATCGAAGACGCAGGCCCGGACGACGTCAGCTTGTGGTTTCCCGACCTGCCCGGCTGCATTTCCGGCGGCGACGACGCCGACGAGGCCCTCGAAAATGCGCCCGAGGCGATCGCGTTCTATGCGCAGGAGCTGATAGACGATGGAGGGCAGCTCCCCCCGCCGCGAACATTGGAGGAGCTCAAGGCAAATCCCGAATTTGCCGACGCGATCCGGAACCACACGGCCGTCCTGATCGAATTCCCTCCCCGCGACGACGCCCAAGAGTGAGGGCCGAGTGAGGACTGTTCGCCGCACTGGCCGGACTCTCGACGGTTCTGGGGCGAACAGCCCTTGACCATGGCAAACTTCCCCGTATCAGATGCAGTCATGGTCCGGGGCTCAATCACACTGATCGCACTTGTATTGGGGATGCCATCGCTCGCGATGGCGGAGACCATGAGCTTTGGCGATTCGATCGGGCTGCTGGCCAAGAGTTGCGGTGCGGAAATCGTCGCCAATTGTCGCGGCGTCAATCCCGACTCGACGCGCCTGAAGGAGTGCCTGTCCCGCAACCGCGACGTGCTCACCCAGCAGTGCCAGAACGACTACCTCACGGTGTTCGACGCGATCCAGAAGCGCATTGCCGCCCGTGTCACGGTGGCGAACGCCTGCCAGCGCGAGATCGTCAAGGTGTGCGGCGGCTCGACCAAGGAGACCAGCAAGTCGATCCCCTGCCTGATCTCGACACCCAAGGGCATCAGCAACAACTGCCTGAAGGCCGTCGACGACGCGGGGTATCGATGATGATGCGCACAACCGGGCACACCATCGCCGGCATCAGCATCGCGTTGGGCCTCGCTCTGCTAACAGGCACAGCCGGGGCGCAGACGGCGCCGACCCGTGACGACATCGTCGGCAAGCTCAATCATTTCGAAGAGGCCGGCGAGGTCGACATCCCCGCGCTGAAGCTGCAGGTGATGGAGCGGGCCAAGGCCAGGATCAAGAACGATCCGGGTCCCGTGAACCGGCCGCCGATCGCGCCTGATCTCGCCAAGCTGCCCACCTTCAACGCCCAGATCCAGTTCGACGCCGACACGCCGATCATCCAGCCGGAGTCCTACCAGACCGTCGGCCGGATCGCCGACGCGCTGGTCCACGCCTCGCTGCTGCCCTACACGTTCCTGATCGTTGGCCACGTCGAATCCAATCAGAAGACACGGGAAGCCAACGCAATCCTGAGCCAGCGCCGGGCTGACGCGATCCGCGACGTGCTGGTGAACACGTTCAAGATCTCGACCAAGCGGCTGCAGCCGATCGGCCTCGGAGAGGAGCAGTTCCTCGACCGCGCCAAGCCGACCTCCGCCCTCAACGGCCAGTTGCAAATCCTGACCTTTGCCAAAGTGCCCGAAGAAGCGCCTGCGCATCCCGCGGCGGCCCCTGCGCCTGCGGCGAAAAAGCCCGCCAAGAAGCACTGACCACCCGGCCTTTGCGCCCGGCGGAACCCATTGAAGTTCTGATTATTTTGTGACCTGTCTCACAGCGCGACAGCAGGGCTTTGCGCGACAATAGTGCCGGTTTGTGCACTGCTCTTTCAGGTGCTATAGGCTCTGTTCGTCCTTCCCCGACCCCCGTGCTGCAAGAGACCGAGATGGGTGGCTTTTTTCATCGCCAACTGGCCGTTTATGTCGAGTATCATCGCGACCCCCGGAACACGGCGATGCATGTGGTCGGTATTCTCCTGCTGTTCACGGGCGCCGTCCTGCCGCTGACGCTGGTGAGGCTGTCTCTGTTCGGCTTCGACGTCAGCCTGGCGGTGATCCTGGCCCTGCCGGTTCTGATCTATTGGCTGCTGCTCGACGTGGCACTCGGGACCGGTATTCTGGCCGTCTCCATCGTGCTGTTTTCGATCGCGACGACGATTGCGACGCAAGTCAGCACCGTGACGATGTGGGCGATTTTCGCTGCGCTGGTCGTGCTCGGCCTCGCCGCGCAGACCATCGGCCACAAGGTCTTTGAGGGTCGCGAGGCGTCATTGTTCACGTTTCCGTCTCATCTCTTGCTCGGACCGATGTTTGTGATGGCAAAATTGTTTATTGCGCTGGGTTTCCGTCGCGACCTTGCCGCGATTCTGGCGCCTGTTCCGACCAATTCTCTTTCGACCCGTTAGTCCTAGAAGCGAAACAGCAAACCATTTGCATGACTCTCGTACTGGTTACCGGTGGCAGCGGTTTCATCGGACAGCATCTCGTCGAAGCGCTCCGCGCCCGTGGGCAGCGGGTACGTATTCTCGATGTCCGGCCGCCGGCGACCGCGAATGCGGACGTCGAGTATGTGCACGGCTCGGTGCTGGACGCTGCGACGGTCGACGCGGCGGTTTCGGGTATAGATCAGGTCTATCACCTTGCCGGCCTGCCCGGCATGTGGGTCGCCAACAAGCAGGATTTTCACGACGTCAATTTCCGCGGCACCGAGGTCGTGCTTGCGGCTGCGATGAGGCGCAACGTCTCGCGTTTCCTGCACTGCTCGACGGAATCAATCCTGTTCCCCTACGCCAATCTCAACGGCGTCGCCGCCGAGGAGGCACTGCAGCCGGCCGATGCGATGCCCGGCGCCTATACGCGGTCGAAGTCGCTCGCCGAGCATCATGCCGCCAAGGCCGCAGCCAGCGGCTTCCCGCTCGTGATCGGCACGCCGACCATGCCGATCGGCCCTGCCGACCATAATCTGACGCCGCCGACCGCGATGCTGTGGTACTTCCTGCAGAAGAAAGTGCAGCCGCATATCGACTTCCCGGTCAATCTCGTCGACGTCCGCGACGTCGCCATGGGCCTGGTGCTGACGATGGAGCGCGGCCGCATCGGCCAGCGCTACATCCTCGGCGGCGATTGTGTCAGGCTCGGCCAGATCCTGCGGATGATGTCGGCGATGAGCCGACGGCGACAATATCCGGTCGTCGTTCCCGGCAAGATCGCCGAGCTCTCCGCGATCATGCTTGAGAAGATCTCCGATCACATCACGCGCCGGCCGCCCAACGGCACGGCGGAGGGCGTCCGCATCGCGCTCGCCGCGAGCGACCTTTCGATTGGCAAAGCCCGTCAGGAGCTCGGCTATGCGCCGCGCCCGATCGAGCCGGTGCTGCGCGAAACCATCACCCATCTGCTCGCCCGCGGCGGCCAGGCCGCCTCCAATGCCATCGAGCATCACGCGCTCTCCTCGCGCGTGAGCTGATCTGCTCCCGAACCCAAAGAACCTTTCCTTATGTCCTTCGATTTCAGCAAGCTTCTGTCCGTCGCCTGGGGTGGCTGGACCACGACCTGGCCGACCGAGCTCCTGGCCCTGATCTGGCTCGCCTTCCTCGCCAGCTGGGTCGGCGCCTCGTTCTGGCAGGGGCGGACCAAGAAGCAGGTCATGACGCTCGAGTCGCAGCGCTATCGCCTGCCGATCCTGATTGGGGGCATCCTGTACACGCCGTTCATTGCGGAGGTGATGGGCTGGAAGCCGCTCTGGGTGCTCGGCAACACCGGTATCACCATCGCCGCGGTTCTCTCGGTCGCCGGCATCGCCTTCGCCTGGTGGGGCCGGCTGCATCTCGGAAAGTTCTGGTCCAACACCATCACCCACAAGGAAGACCACCGCGTCATCGACACCGGCCCCTACGGCATCGTCCGTCACCCGATCTACACCGGGTTGATCTTCGGCATGCTGGTCACCGGCTTCGCGATCGGCAGCGTCACGACGATCCTCGGCGCGATCCTGATCTCGCTCGGCATGTGGCAGAAGGGTCGGATGGAAGAGGTGTTCTTGTCGAAGGAGCTCGGCGAGGACGCTTACGGCGGCTATTGCCGCCGCGTGCCGATGATCATCCCGTTCACGTCGCCGCGATAAAGGCCGGCCGGACGTCTCAGCACCACCCCATGCAAATTCGATCGGCAGCCATTCCACGGGAATAGGCACCGATCGGGTTTTGCCCCGGTTGACCTTTTTACCGCCAGCCAGTTGGATGCGCGCGCAAAAAGGGCACGACGACGTTCCATCGGCGATCTGGAGAGGTCGGCGATCAGACAGAGATTGGTTTCCTGGCCCGCGCGGGGCTTGGTGCGATCCGGACCGTGCCGCAGGGTTCGACAGGGGCTTCTCATGACTTTTTCCAGTATCTTCGCGCAGTTCGTCGCAGTCCTCGGGGGCATCGCGCTGCAATGGCGGAAGCTGACAGGCACCGAGGCCGCGCCGGCCTGGGGCCAGACGCCGGCCATTCCCGAAGCCAAGCCGCAAGGTGCGATCCCGACCTTGAAGATGCCGACCGCGCGCGGCTGGAGCCAGGGCCAGAAGCCGACGGCGGCGCCCGGGCTCAAGGTCAATGCGTTTGCCACCGATCTCGATCATCCGCGCTGGATCGAGGTGCTGCCCAATGGCGACGTCCTGATCGCGGAAGCGACGCAGATCGCAGGCCCGCCGCGCAGCGTGTTCCACTACGCGATGCAGGCGACGATGCGGCGCGCTGCGGCGCTCGGCGAATCCGCCAACCGCATCACGCTGCTCCGCGACAAGGACGGCGACGGCGTTGCCGAAGTGCGCGGCGCCTTCATGGAAAACCTCAACCAGCCGTTCGGCATGGCGCTGGTCGGCAACACCTTCTATGTCGGCAACACCGACGGCGTGATGGCGTTTCCCTACGTCGCCAACGCCGACAGTATCAAGGCGCCGGGCAAGCGCCTCACCACGTTCAAGCCGAGCGGCCACTGGACGCGCAGCCTGCTCGCCAGCCCCGACGGCAAGAAGCTCTATGCCGGCGTCGGCTCGCTCAGCAACATCGCCGAGATGGGCATGGAGGTCGAGGAAGGCCGCGCTGCGGTCTACGAGCTCGACCTCGTCGCCGGCACCCATCGCATCTTTGGCGCGGGCCTGCGCAATCCGGTCGGTCTTGCCTGGGAGCCGAATACGAACGTGCTGTGGACCGTCGTCAACGAGCGCGACGGCCTCGGCGACGAGACGCCGCCGGACTATCTGACCTCGGTGCGCGACGGCGGCTTCTATGGCTGGCCCTATTGCTACTGGGGCAAGACGGTTGACGACCGCGTGCCGCAGGATCCGGCTATGGTGGCCAAGGCGCTTCAACCGGACTACGCGCTCGGCGGTCACACCGCCTCGCTCGGCCTGTGCTGGGTGCCGGCGGGCACGCTGCCCGGCTTCCCCGACGGCATGGCCATCGGCCAGCACGGTTCGTGGAATCGCAGCACGCTGTCCGGCTACAAGCTGGTGTTCGTCCCGTTCGAGAACGGAAAACCTTCCGGCCCTGCGCGCGACATCTTGTCGGGCTTCCTTGCGCCGGACGAGAAGGAATCCTACGGCCGCCCGGTTGGCGTCGTGATCGGCCCCGACAAGAAGTCGCTGCTGATGGCCGACGACGTCGGCAACGTGATCTGGCGCGTGACAGGCGCGTAGGGCTCTATTGTTTGAGCATGATCTTGCCGGAAAACCGCTTCACACTTTTCCGGATCATACTCTAGGTCCCAACGCACAACGTGGCGCGCTGCTTGCGCAGCAGCGCGATCACGGACAGCGCGGTGATGATCCCGGTCTTGGGATTTTCAGACGGAATGTTCTCGATGCCCATCGAGAACCGCGCTGAGTCCGCCTCGACCTCGATGCGATGAACATTGCGCGTCACGGTCGGGTCGGCCCAGACCTGCATCTGGGTGCGATCGGGCCCGATGCCCGCCAGCGACAGCGCAACGGCGACATTGACGTTCGCCGGAAAACCCTTCGCCGCTTCGCGCGCGCTGCCCTCGAACAGTTTCAGCGGTTCGCGCAGATTGTCGATGTCGATGTTGTTCTGAACGATGAAGGGGGCGCCTTTCAGCCCGTCGACCGGCTTGCGCGTGACCATCTTCACCGAATGAATGGTGCCGACAGCTGCGGCGTTGACCGCATCGAGCCCGATCAGCGCACCTGTCGGCACGAGGATGCGGCCGCCATTGGCGCGGGCGAGATCGATGAGGTCAAAATTGTCGAGCAGCCCGCCGACGCTGACGACGACCGCGGACCTGCCGCGCTTGACCGCTGGCTCCACGATCGCGCGCAGCTGGCTACTCGGCGCGCATTCGACGACGATGTCGGCGGCCTCGCCGAGCTGGTCGATCGGCAGGATTTGCGGCGGATGCTTTAGACCGCTGATGAAGGCCTGATGCTTGGCGGGATCGCGCACCGCGACGGCTGACAACGCCAATCCCTCGATGCCCTGATCGAGCGCGGTGGCGACCTTGGTGCCGATCGAACCGAGGCCAGCGATGGCAACCTTCAACTCGCCCGAAGCTTTCTGTTCAGTCATTGCATCCTGCCGCTTGTCCAAGCCGATGTCATAGCCCCTCAGGCCTCCCGCGCATAGCTGCGCAGCCGCGCCTCCAGCACAGACAGCATTGCATCACGGGCTGGATCGCGCGAGCCACGCAACCAGGCCGCCGCTAGCGGCAATCGTCCGACGGGACCGCTTTGTTTCGGTCGGAGCGGCACGAAGCGTACGCCTGATACCGCCATCCGCGTGGTCCAGCGCGGCACGATGGCGACCCCAAGCTTTGTTGCCACGAGGTTGATGATGGTCTGCTTCTCATCGGCGACCTGCACGATGCGCGGCGCCAGGCCAGCCTGCTCGAACAGTTTGACGGTGAGGTCATGGCTGTGCGGCCGTGAGCGGCGGTCCGGCACCAGCATCGGCTCATCGGCGATGTCGGCGAGCGTGATCGACTTGCGTGAGGCGAGCGCATGGCGCACCGGAAAGGCCACGATCGCGGTCTCCCGAAGCAGCGGGCGAAACTCGAGCCGTTTGTCCGGCCGATCGGGCGGACGAACAAAGGCGAGATCGAGCGCGCCGGTCAGGATCTTTGGCAACAGGCGGATGGTCTTGTCTTCGAGCAGCTGCACCGCGACCTCGGGATGCTTGGCGCGGAAGTCCCGCAGCAACAGCGGCAGCAGCCCAGCGGCGGCGCTATCGACAGCGCCGATCCGCAACCGCCGCGCGGCGCCCGCGCGCGAACGGTTGCGCAGGTGACTTTCGACCGCCTCGACCTTGGCGAGAATGGCGCGGGCATCGCGCAGCAGCGTGGTGCCGTCCTCGGTGAGCGAGACAGCGCGGGTCGTGCGCGCGAACAGCCGCGTTCCCAGATCCTCTTCCAGCAGCCTGATCTGGCGCCCGAGCGCGGACGGCAGCATCTGCAGATGCTGCGCCGCGCGGCCGAAATGCAGCTGCTCGGCCGCCGCCACGAAGCATCGCAACTGATACAATTCCATCCCAAGTCCTCTCGTCTCGCCTTAAAATGATTATATCATTTTTTTGTATAAACCAGCGCCAATTGAGTGCGCCTCCCGCATCCGCCTAGGCTCATGACCGGCGTGGACCTCTGGGTCCGCCGAGATAACCAAGAACCGGAACTTTGGGAGGCCAGGGTGGCGAGCGAGATTCAGACGCGCGTGCTGCGCAAGATCAGCTGGCGCATCGTTCCCTTCATCATGCTGCTGTACTTCGTGGCCTTCATCGACCGCGTCAATATCGGCTTCGCCTCGCTGACAATGAACAAGGACCTCGGCCTGTCGTCGACGGTCTACGGTCTGGGCTCCGGTATCTTCTTCTGGGGCTATTTCCTGTTCGAGGTGCCCTCCAACATCATCCTGCACAAGGTCGGTGCGCGGATCTGGATCGCGCGGGTGATGATCACTTGGGGCCTCGTCTCGGCAGCGATGGCCTTCGTGCAAGGCGCGACGAGCTTCTACATTCTCCGCTTCCTGCTCGGCGTCGCGGAGGCCGGCTTCTTTCCCGGCATCATCCTGTATCTCTCCTATTGGTTCCCGGCACGCCAGCGCGCGGCAGTGACCGCGCTGTTCATGGCGGCCGCCCCGCTCTCGACCGTGCTGGGCTCGCCGGTCTCCGGCGCGCTGCTGGAGATGGATGGCCTCTTTGGCTTCAAGGGCTGGCAATGGCTGTTCGTGCTGGAAGCGGTGCCGGCCGTGCTGCTCGGCTTCGTGGTGCTGGCATTCCTCACCGACCGGCCCGAGAAGGCCAAATGGCTCGCTGACGACGAACGTCGCTGGCTGGTCGAGACCATGAATGGAGAGACCACCAGCAAGGCCGCGACCGCGAGCCACAGCATCTGGCGCGGGCTTGCCGATCCGCGCGTGCTGGCGCTGTCACTGATCTATTTCGGCACCTCGGCCGGTCTCTATACGCTCGGCATCTGGGCGCCGCAGATCATCAAGCAGTTCGGCCTGTCCTCGCTGCAGATCGGCTTCCTCAATGCGCTGCCGGCCACGGCTGCCGTCGTCGCCATGGTGCTGTGGGCACGGCATTCGGACCGCACCGGCGAGCGCACCTGGCACGTCGTGATCGCCTGCGTGGTCGCGGCCGCGGGCCTTGCCTATGCCGGCCTTGCATCCGGCGTGATCGCGGTGCTGATCGCGCTGACGCTGGTGAACATCGGCATCTCCTCGGCAAAGCCGCCGCTCTGGAGCATGCCGACGCTGTTCCTCTCCGGCCCCGCGGCCGCGGCCGGCATCGCCACCATCAACTCGATCGGCAATCTCGGCGGCTTCGTCGGACCCGCCATGATCGGCTGGATCAAGGACCAGACCGGCAGTTTTGTCGGTGGCCTCTATTTCGTCAGCGGCCTGCTCGTTCTCTCCGCCATCCTGACCCTGCTATTGTCGCGCGCGCAGACAGCGCCCGTCGAACCCGTCCCGCAATCCCACTGACATCCCGACCGGAGCCTTCCCATGCGCACCCATTCGATCGCAGCCATTCCCGCCGACGGCATCGGCCCCGAGGTCATCTCGGCCGGCGTCCGCGTGCTAGAGGCCCTCGCAAAACGCAGCGGCGACCTCGCCTTCAACGTCAAGACCTTCGACTGGGGCTCGGACTATTACAAGAAGCACGGCGTGATGATGCCGGCCGACGGCCTCGCTGAACTGAAGACGTTCGACGCGATCTATTTCGGCGCGGTCGGCGCCCCTGATGTGCCCGACCACATCACCCTGTGGGGCCTGCGCCTGCCGATCTGCCAGGGCTTTGACCAATACGCCAATGTGCGCCCGACCAGGATCCTGCCCGGTGTCGCCTCGCCGCTGCGCAATGTCGGCGTCGGCGATCTCGACTGGGTGATCGTGCGCGAGAATTCGGAAGGCGAATATGCCGGCATGGGCGGCCGCGCGCACAAGGGCCTGCCGGAAGAGGTCGGTACGGAGGTCGCGATCTTCACCCGCGTCGGCGTCACCCGCATCATGCGCTATGCGTTCCAGCTCGCGCAGTCGCGTCCGCGCAAGTTCCTGACTGTCGTGACCAAGTCGAACGCGCAGCGCCACGGCATGGTGATGTGGGACGAGATTGCCGCCGAAGTCGCGACCGAATTCCCCGACGTGACCTGGGACAAGATGCTGGTCGATGCCATGACCGTGCGCATGACGCTGCATCCGAAGAGCCTCGACACCATCGTTGCGACCAATCTGCACGCCGACATCCTCTCCGACCTCGCCGGCGCGCTTGCCGGAAGCCTCGGCGTGGCGCCGACCAGCAACATCGATCCGCAGCGCCGCTTCCCCTCGATGTTCGAGCCGATCCACGGCTCGGCCTTCGACATCACCGGCAAGGGCATCGCCAACCCGATTGCGACGTTCTGGACCGGCGCGCAGATGCTCGAGCATCTCGGCGAGAAGGACACGGCTGCGCGGTTGATGAAGGCCGTCGAGCGCGTCTGCGCGGCCGGCGTGCTGACGCCTGATGTCGGCGGCAAAGCGACGACGAAGGAAGTGACTGATGCCGTGATCGACGCGATCCACGGCTCGAACGTCTGAGAGGTTCTACTTCTTCCGCCCCGAAGGTGCCGCCGGCGGCGGCACCGCCATCGCGGCCGTTGCGTCCAGCGGCGTCAAGTGCCTGGGCACAATGACGGACTGGCCAGGTGTGAGCGTCGCGTTCTCCGCAAGCGAATTGCTCTGCGCGATGGTCCAGACCGGAACACGATGCGTCGCCGCGATGCTCTCCATCGTGTCGCCGGCACGGGCCGGTAAGCGCACGCCGCTGTCCCACAATTCGACCAGCGTGTCCGCGGGGACCTGGTAGCGCAACGGCACTGCGTCAGCCTGGGTCTGCGTCTGGATGCGCGAAAGCTGCGTCACCATCTCGACGATCTGGCGGTGGATGTCGTCCGATTTCTCGATATTGATGTGCGAGACGCGCTTGTTCAGCTTCAAATCGTAGCTGGCGTAGTGGCCGCGAAAGCCGGGCACCGTCACCACGTCGCCGCCTCCGAGCACGCTGTCGGAGAGAAAGATGTTGATGAAGCGCTCGACATTGAGCGGCACGTCGTCGGTCGCATGCGCGGGGTCGATGGTGATGACGAGGCTGATCGGGATGTTCTCCTTGGCCGCCATCTCGGAGATCAGGACCGAGCACAGCCCGCCCATGGAATGGCCCATCAGGACGATCGGCGCCGGGCTCTCCTTGTAGCTGGCGATCGCGCGGTTGCCGATCAGCCGGCACAAGGTGAACTCGTAGACGTCGGCCGAGAAGCCGGCCGCCGTCAGCTTCTCGCTGAGCCGGTCGATCCCGGTCGAGAAGATCGGCCCCATCGCGCCGCGGAACAAATAGATCTTCGGCGGCGGCAGCGGCTCTGCGGGCGGCGCGGGAGGCGGCGGCGCGACAGCTGGAGCCACGACCGGCTTCGGCTTGGCAGGCGATGCTGCAGCCAGACCGGAATTCAAGGCGAGCAGCGCAACAGCTGCGAACACCACAAGTCGCCTTGGATCAATCATCAAGTCCTGCAGTCCCACCACGGAAGGCGAACGCCTCCGTCGCGGGGCTTAGTGACCGCGGAATTGGCTGATTTTGCGGCACCTCGCGTGCAGCCGTGGTCATTCAATTCCGCGCCGGGGCCGTTGCCGCCGCCGAGCGGGCCGCCGCCCGCGGTGCGGCGCCGGGCTCGGCGACCGGGGCAGCCGGAGCGCGCGAGCGGGCGATTGCGGCATCGATCTCGGCGATGACGCGGCGCTGGATCGCCTCGTTCTTGTCGATGGTGATGTGGCCGACGCCACTGCCGCGCACGTCGACATTGTCGAGCTTGCCGCGCAGGCCGGCCGCGGCGCGCACGGGTTCGCCCGGACCGTCACCGATATAGATGTTGATGTAGCGCTCGGCGCCAGCCGTCAGCTTGGTCTTGAATACGGAGTCGAGGCCGATCGCGAGCTTCACGGGAACGCCGAGCTGGTTGAGCTTGGCGATCATGTCAGGTAGCGCGGTCGCACCTGAGGAGTGGCCGACCAGGATGATGGTCTTGAGCCGGCCCGCCCTGTATTCGGTCGCGGCTTCATCGGCGAGCGAGGACCAGGACACGAAATTCGCGACGGTCACCGGGATGCCCTGCGCCTGGAGCCGGGCGCCGATCGTGTCGAGCCCGAGCGAGAAGATGTTGAGCACACCGCGCAGCAGGTAGACATGCGTCGTCGCAGCGGTCTGGGTCGGTGCCGCCCCGGCCGTGGTCGGGTTGATGGCAACAGCTGACAACAGGAGCAGGCAGATCGCCCACACGCGGAGGGCGGGCAATTGGCTTGCACCGGCGGTGTGACGGCCGTTCAGTCTCATTGATTTTTTCCCTGGGGACAAACGCTTCGCGATTGGGCGGAATCGTAGCCACGGCCTGCTCGCAGACGCAACAAAGAGCCGCGTGAATGGCGATCTTAGCCGCAAGTCGTGACCATCGCGCAACACTTGCCCGAAATCTGCCACGTAAGGGACCGTTTTGAGGCCATTTTTCTCCAGGCAATTGCGGCCGGGCAAGGCCGTTCCTATTTCGGGGGTCCCCCGGTTTTCCCGCCCAACAGGGTGCGGGTTCCGGCGAATCAATCCCCATCCCCACCGGCCATCATGTCTTCCATCATTTCCGTCGCCAATCTGTCGAAGACCTATGGGTCCGGCTTCAAGGCGCTCAAGAACGTCAATCTCGACATCGAGCGCGGCGAGATCTTTGCGCTGCTCGGCCCCAACGGGGCCGGCAAGACCACGCTGATCTCGATCATCTGCGGCATCGCCAATCCGAGCGAGGGCAAGGTCCTCGTCGGCGGCGAGGACATCCAGGCCTCGTACCGCAAGGCGCGCTCGCTGATCGGCCTCGTGCCGCAGGAATTGCACACCGACGCCTTCGAGAGCGTGTGGGCGACGGTGAGCTTTTCCCGCGGCCTGTTCGGCAAGCCGAAGAATCCCGATCACATCGAGAAGGTGCTGAAGGACCTCTCGCTCTGGGACAAGAAGGACAGCAAGATCATCACGCTCTCCGGCGGCATGAAGCGCCGCGTGATGATCGCGAAAGCGCTCTCGCACGAGCCCCAGATCCTCTTCCTCGACGAGCCGACCGCCGGCGTCGACGTTGAGTTGCGCAAGGGCATGTGGGAGGTGGTGCGGACGCTTCAGCAGTCCGGCGTCACCATTATCCTCACGACGCACTACATCGAGGAAGCCGAGGAGATGGCCGACCGCATCGGCGTCATCAACAAGGGCGAGATCGTGCTGGTCGAGGACAAGGCGACCTTGATGCAGAAGCTCGGCAAGAAGCGGCTGACGCTGCATTTGCAGGGCAAGGTCACCTCGCTCCCGGAGAGCCTCAGCCAATACCAGCTCGACCTCTGCGACAGCGGCGCGACGCTGGTCTACGATTACGACACCAAGGGCGAACGCACCGGCATCACCAGCCTGCTCAGCGACCTCCGCAACGCCGGCATCCGCTTCAACGATCTCGACACGACCCAATCGTCGCTCGAGGACATTTTCGTCGACCTCGTGAGGACGTCATGAACCACCGCGCCGTCCGCGCCATCTATCTGTTCGAAATGGCGCGCACCTGGCGAACGCTGCTGCAAAGCATCGTCTCGCCGGTGGTCTCGACCTCGCTCTATTTCGTGGTGTTTGGCGCCGCCATCGGCTCGCGCATCAGCCAGGTCGAGGGCGTCAGCTACGGTACCTTCATCGTGCCCGGCCTGATCATGCTGTCGGTGCTGACGCAGAGCATCGCCAACGCCTCGTTCGGCATCTACTTCCCGAAATTCACCGGCACGATCTACGAGATCCTGTCGGCGCCAATCTCCTATTTCGAGGTCGTGCTCGGCTATGTCGGTGCCGCCGCGACCAAATCGATCATTCTGGGCCTGATCATCCTGGCGACCGCCGGGCTCTTCGTTCCACTACACATTCACCATCCGGTCTGGATGCTGGCGTTCCTGGTGCTGACGGCGGTGACGTTCAGCCTGTTCGGCTTCATCATCGGTATCTGGGCCGACGGCTTCGAGAAGCTGCAGATGATCCCGATGCTGGTGGTGACGCCGCTGACCTTCCTCGGCGGCAGCTTCTACTCCATCGACATGCTGCCGCCGACCTGGCGCACGGTGGCGCTGCTCAACCCGGTCGTCTATTTGATCTCCGGCTTCCGCTGGAGCTTCTATGAGATCGCCGACGTCAGCGTCTCCGTCAGCATCGGCATGACGCTGGCGTTCCTGGCTATTTGCCTGGCGGTAATCTGGTGGATCTTCCGGACAGGATACCGGCTGAAAAATTGAGCTGTCCTTCCAGGGGCGCCCGAAGGGCGAGCCCGGAATGACGACTGTGGGCTCACCTGTAGCAGTGGAAGCGGTGGTAGCCGTCATAGTAGCCACGGCAGCGGTAATGGTGGTGATGGGGAATGCCGAACACCCCCTCCACTGCGCCTACGGCGCCGCCCACACCGGCGCCGACCGCGCCGCCAACCACGCCACCGACGGGCCCGGCGATCCGGTTCCCCTCATAAAACCCTTCCTGGGCACCACGCACGATGCCCTGGGCATGGCCGGCTTGCGGCAGCGAGATCAGCGCGAGAAGTATGGCGGCAGCTGCAAACGACACGCGGACAGGCAAGCCGGCCAACGGGCTGGCGGCGGTAGCACGGGCTTTGTTCATCTTCAGTCCCAAGGGAAAGTACAGGGGTTAAACGGCGGCGGAAGCCGCCAGTCGGTGGGCCACGATCAACGCCCGAAGCGGCCAAATGGTTGCGCCTTTGCGACGAATTGTCGGCGTCGTGAATGCAGCTCCCGCTCGCGAAAATGTCAGCATCGCCAGAGCCGGCACGGCACAAAGCGGCCTTGCTTACGCCCGGCGTCACGTTAACGATGGGTGGCTAGGCCGCTGGAACGAAAGCCGGATTGCAGGCATAGTGCACGCCGGGGACGGAGAGCCGCGGCGCCTAGCGTGAACAGGCCGGAGGCCAGAATTCAGATGCGTTCCTTTTTCATTGCATTCACTTCCCTGATGCTTTTGAGCGCGGGCACCGCGCAGGCCAAGGTCGACATTACGGTCGACAAGGACAATCAGCAGATGACCGTCATGGTCGACGGCGTGACGCGCTATCACTGGCCGGTCTCGACAGGCATTCCCTCGCGCGAGACGCCGAACGGCGCCTTCCGCGCCTTTCGCATGGAAGAGGATCACTTCTCGAAGGAATTCGACGACGCGCCGATGCCGCACTCGATCTTCTTCACCAAGGTCGGGCACGCCATCCACGGCACCGACTCGGTCGGGCGATTGGGCACGCCTGCCTCGCATGGTTGCGTGCGACTGTCGCGCCAGAACGCCTCAACGCTCTATGCGCTGGTACAGGAGCAGGGCGTGCTCAACACCTCGGTGACGCTGACGGGCTCCGCGCAGGTGGCATTGGCCCGCAACCCGCGCGGCCGCACGAACAACGCCGTCGCCCGCGCCCAGCAGCCGGCTGAGCAGCAATACGCCACCTCAGGCGATCCCATGAATCTGACGCCGCCAATGCAGCCCGCGCAGCGCTACATGCAGCAGGACAGCAACTACATCTATCCCGCCGACGGCAGCGACACTGGCGCGCGCTATCCGGCGCCGCGTCCGATCACCCGCCCCTACGGCACGCAGGTCTACCAGCAGCTCCCGCAACCGCAGCCGGGCTACGGTTACGATCCGGCCTATAGCCAGCAGCAAGGCTACTACTATCAGCAGCAACAGCCGCGCCAGTACTATCAGCCGCGCAATTACTACTATCAGAACTGACGCTATTGTTTGAATGCAGCGTCGCCGCGCTCAACAATTTTCCGCGCAGCATCGACGAACGCACGTGCGACCGGCTCCAGAATCTCGGGCCCGGTCGCGTTGAGATCGTCCGCCGGCGTATGGAAGGTCTGATGGCGGCCGGCCATGCCGAGGAAATTGGCGTAGCCCGCCGCATGGACGTCGCGCAGCTCACCAACCGCCTGCTTCTCCGTCACCAGACGTTTGGCCGCGACTGAGGCAAACGCCTCATCGGTCACCGCAACGGCTGACTTACTGAGCACGAGATAGCGCTCCTCCTCGGGCCTGACGGTGCGAACGCCTTCCGCAAAGGCGTAGCACGCATTCGACGAGCCGAAATGGATCCAGGCCAGCGTCTCCTTCGGCACGGGGGCGCCGTCTTTCAGGAACAGCTCCATGCCGCCATGGCCGATCTCGTGGCCTGATGTCGCGATGAAGACGAAATGCGCCGGCCATTTCTCCGCCGCTGCCGTCCGCGCCAGCGCGAGAAAATTGGCGATGCCGGGGCCGCGCTCGCAGACGCAAGAGTACCAGCCGGTCATCGGCGTGGAGACGACGATGGTCGGCCCGCGGCCGACGCCGGTCTCGGCAATGACATTGCGCCCCGACACATTGCTCTCGTAATGCCCGACAACATCGAACGTCACCGGCGCGCCTGAGGCGAGCGCACGGTCGAACGTGCCACGCATCGTGGCGCCGACCACCATCACCGGCACCGGCCAGGGTGCGTCTTCCTGCGTGACGTTGTAGGCAAACCGGTCGTCGGCAGGATTGCCGATCATCAGCAGGATGGCGGCAGGCTTCTTTCCAGCGGCTTCACTAATCGCAGCACGATGCGCCGGACCGAGATAGGCGCCGCGATCAAACGGCAGATCGACCCAGAGAATTTTGCCGGCGACATCGCCATCCCGCGCGAGCGGCGCGGACAGATGGAAGCTTGCCTTGTCTTCCGGCGGCCACCAGAACGGCGTCGCCTCGACCACCGTACCGCCCGCCTCCGCGCTCGCCCGCTCCACGACATATTGCCGGCCGAGCACGACCGGCTGGAATTTGATCGCGTAGCCGGCCTCGGAGAGCTCGCCCGCGATCCAGTCGGCGGTCGCGCGATCGCCGGGCGAACCGAAGCGGTGCAGACCGAAGGAGGCGTAGCGCGCCACATCGGCATAGAGGCTCGCGCCCGACAACACATCCCTGGCTGCCGCCTGTCCAAGCATCAGAGCCACCATCATTGCGATGAGAATAAGCCGCATGTGAATTCGCTCCCGATCTTTTTTGAAGACCAGTTTCGGCTTTCTTCGGCCGCCGTCAACCACCCTCGCCGACCAGCACGAACGGCGCCCATACGGCAGGATCGGCATTGCGGGGCGACGACCGATCCGCAATCAAGGCCCTCATCGAGCGCCGCAGCGCTTCGGCCCGGCCAATGCCGGGATGCGTCGTGAGTTCGGAGAAGGCCCCCGTGGTCAGGCGCACGGCCGCGTCGGAATCGACCGGCCAGTGCGAAACCAGCAGCGCGCGTGCACCGGCATAGAAGAAGGCGCGCGCAAGACCCGACAGGCCTTCTGCGCCCGGCGTGTCGCCCGCGGCCGTGTTGCAGGCCGACAGCACGGCCCAGTCGGCATCGAGCTTGAGTTTTGCGACGCGGCTTGCGGTCAGTAGACCATCATCGTCATTTGTTGGCTTGTCAGGCAACGTCAGCACGAGTGCAGGTTCGCTGAGGCCGTTGACCTCACCGGCGACGAGACCATGGGTGGCGAAATCGACGACGCGGTATTGGTCCAGCGACAGCTGGTTGACGTTGGTCACGGTCGCGGCCGCACCAAGCTTGACGTCATCCTGCGGCGAAGCACCGAGCGCCTTCGCCACGGCCCGGAGTTCGCCCGCGGTCTCCGGCAGCGCGGGCAGGCCGGTGCGCAGGCGATCAAGATCGACAGCGGAGCCCTCATAGTAGTTCTGGTAGGGCTGCACATTGCGCCCCGCGCGCTTGTCGCCCGGCGATTGTTGAAACACGGGATCGCCGAAGCCGATGAACGGCTTTTGCGCGCGCGATTCCCTGGCAAAACTGCGCAGTGCGCGCAGGCTGGGCACCGAGGGCAGCACCGTGATGGCGCGCTCGTTGAGGAGCCAGGCCGCCTGCCGGTAGCGGTCGGCGGATGCGCCATCAGGCTTCTTCGTCACCAGCACCTGAAACGGCAGGCTGGTCAGCGCTCCCGCCGGAACGATCAGCCATTTCGGCTTGCCGGCGATATCAGCCGTGATCTGGCTAAACAACGCATTGTAAAGCTCGAAGGACGCAGCGAGATCGAACGACGAATGGGCGGTCTCGGAATTGGCAAGCCCCTGCCGCAAATGAGCGACGCGATCGCTGATCTCGCGGCTGCCGAGAGGGATCTGGCGCAGCGCACTGGCCTCGCGAGTGACTGCAAAAGCATAAGTCTTGTCACTGAGCGCGATGAACGTCACCAGCGCTTCGTCCGGTCTCAACAACGCTTGCGTCTGCGCGATCGACAGCGGCTGCGGATTGGACAGTTCGGCATAGGCCGGAAAGCTGCGGTCGAGCTGCGCGGTGACATCGTCGAGCGACTTCTGCGTTTGCGTTGCCTGCGCGCGCAGGCTCGCGATCAGCTGATCGTTGCGCTTTCCGTCCGCCTGCCCGAGCTCCGAGGTGATCCGTTTGCCGAGCGTCTCGAGACTCGTTCTGAGATCCTGCTGCCGCCGGACCAAACCCGCGATCGCATCGTTGCCAGCGCCGAAGCGGGCTGCCATCTGCGACAACGCGGCGCCCGCCCTGGTCTCATGCGCCCGCTGCGCGGCACCAAAGGCTTCGTCGCTCGCAGCGAGGTCGGGCTTGCCGTCAGAGACGCGCCAGATCGCCTCGATCAGCCAGGGATCGATGTCGCTGAAGCGGGCGAATTGCGCATTGCGCTGCGCGTTGAGCGCCGTTGCCGCAAGCCGCAGCCGCGCCAGGCTGTCCGGCCATTTGCCCTCGCGGCGATCAATTTCGGCGAGGTTGATCAGGGTCCCGATGGTTTCCTGATGGTCCGGCCCGAGCTTGCTCTGCGCGATCGCCAGGGCCCGATCAAGCTGGCCGCGGGCCGCGGCCAGCTTGCCGGTCTTCAGGTCGAGCACCGCCACGGCGCGCAGATCCCTGATCAATTGTGGATGGGTGCCACCGAGCACGCGCTGGTCGATCTCGAGGCAGCGCTCCAGATATTGCCGCGCCTCGTCGGTCTGACCCGCGTCCAACAAGGCCACTCCAAGCGAACGCGCCGCCAGCGCGCTCGCGCCGCTGCCCTCCCCGAACTTGTGCTCCATCACCGCCAGCGAGCGACGATACAGGCCGAGCGCCTGATCGTTGCGGCCGAGGCTCGCATAGCTGGTGGCGAGATTGTTGAGGGCGCGTCCCACATCGGGGCTGTCAGGCCCGAAGGCCTTTTCATAGATCGCGAGCACGCGCTCCTGCAAGCCGGCAGCCGCCTCGTTCCTGCCCTGCGCCGAGTAGACGTTGGCTAGATTGTTCAGCGCGATCGCCGTGGTCGGATGGTTCGCCCCATAGATCCGCTCATAGACCTGCAACGTCTGCTGATTGAGCTTTTCCGCCTCGGCGTAGCGGGCCTCGTGCTCCAGCACCGTTGCAAGGTTGCCCATGGTCGCGGCGACATTTGGATGTGCATCGCCGCTACGCGCCCGCGTGACCGCCAGCGCACGCCGCATCGTGGCCTCGGCGTCGCGCAGACGACCCGCGTCGAGATAAAGGTTGCCGAGATCGTTGAGCATCTTGTCGTAGTTCAGCGCGGCTTCGGCCCGGTTGCCAAAGCTGCGGTCGAGTAACTCAAGCCCCTGTTTCAGCAAACGCTCGCCGTCATCAAAACGACCCTGCAAGCCGTAGACATCGCCGAGATTGTCCATCGCGGATGCGATTTCCTGCGGCGGCGCATTTGCAGCCTGCAAGCTCGTGAGCGCGCGCTCGAAATAGACGGCAGCCTCCCTGTAATTCTCCTTGTCGCGCGCCAGTCCGCCAAGCGCGGCAAGCGGGTCCGCAAGGCGGACGTCGTTGGACCCGAATGCGCCGGTGCCGAGGGCCAGCGCCCGCTCGGCGACCGTAGTCGCCTCCGCCCGCCGGTCGAGCATACCGAGCGAGGCGACCAGGATCTTGGAGGTGCGCAGCGTGGAGGCCACGTCGTTGTTGCGCAGCTTGATGGCCAGCGCGGCATTGAGCTTGTCGACCGCCTCGTTGAAGCGACCGAGATTGTTTAGGTACATGCCCTCGTTGTGCAGCACGCCGGCATAGTTCATGTTGTCGGCGCCCTGCTGACGGCGCACGAGTATTTCCAGCTTCTGGGCCGCCGCCAGCCCCTCGGCCCAGTGCCCGCTTTCTGTCGCCGCATTCATCTGCGCCAGCAGCGAATCGAAATCGTTGCCGCGCTGGGCGGCGGCTGGCTTCTGTATGATCAGGGCCGCGAGTAAAAGGGCGGCGAACAAGCGGGCGCGGTTCATGCGAAAATCCCGTCACGCGCGTCAAATAGCAATCCCAGGACCATACGGGCGCTCGCCGGCCCTGTCGACGGCGGGTCGTCGCGACGAGATACCCACGACATGACGCCTCGGACAGAAACGGGCGGCTCGAGCGGCGATCCCCTCACTTTTGCGAGAGCAGACGGTGGCGCGGCTTCGGGCGGCCCGGCCAGTCATCCAATTGTAAAAAAAGCCCGGCAATAGCCTCTCACACGGACGTCCGGCCGGGCCCCGAGGCCGCTTTGACCATCGAGACCAGACACGGCGTCCCACCGGCATGATTTCGAACACGGATACGGAGATTGTCATGAAGCGTGGCATTGCCGTTTTCGCCTCAGTCACAGCGCTGATGGCCTTCATCTATTTCGTTGCCGGCAAATGGGCTATCCATCACAGCACCATGGCGTTCGCCGACATTCTGCGCGGCGACCGCGACGTCACCGTGGAGGTCTCGGTTCGCCGCGACCGCGAGATGGAATCGATCGCGGAGATGATCGAGCTACCGGTCGTGATCCTCAGCCACGGCAACACGGTCAAGCACACCGAGTATTCGTTCCTCACCAATACATTCGCCGCACGCGGCTATCTGGTGGTCAGCATCCAGCACGATCTCGCGGCCGACGATCCCATGGTGACCAAGGTCGGCGAGGAATATGTCGGCCGCCGCTCGCAATACAACCGCGGCATCGCCAACATCCTGTTCACGATCGACGAGCTCAAGAAGCTCTACCCGAATGCGGACTACCGCCATTTGACCATGGTCGGTCATTCCAACGGCGGCGACATCTCGATGTATTTCGCCAAGCTGCATCCGGACCTGGTGAAGAAGGTCGTCACGCTCGACAATCTGCGCGTGCCCTTCATGACCGACGGCAAGGTCAAGATCCTGTCCTTCCGCTCGAAGGACCCGCAATTCAAGGCCGATCCCGGCGTCGTCCCTGACGACGAGACCTGCGCCAAGGCCGGTATCCAGGTGGTCAGAACCGAATTCCAGCACAATGACCTCAGCGATCGTGGCTCGGACCAGGTCAAAGGCTTCATCGGCAGCGCGGTCGACGAATTCCTCAACGAGCTCGGCGAAGACGACAGCCCGTTCAACATGCCGCGCCCGTCGAAGGCGCATCCCACGATCGACCAGCTGACGGCCTCGGTATCCGACCGCTGAGCGCCCGAGCCGCGCATGTCTCCGGCGGCTCTGATGCTCCGCCCTCGCCGGGTGGACGGCACTGATAATGCCGACTATTGGTCGATCCGGCTTTAGCGGCTGAAACTGCCGTCCCTCTTGCCCCCAGCGGTTCATGATGTCATTCCGTCCCGCGCTACTACTCGGCACAATCTGTCTTCTCGTTGCAGGAAGGGCCATGGCCTTCGATATGGCTTTCGATCTCGAGGCGCATCGTGGCGGGCGGGCGCTGCTGCCGGAAAATACCCTTCCGGCCTTTGCCAATGCGCTCACGATGGGCGTGGATACGCTCGAGCTCGATGTCGGCGTGACCGCCGACGGCGAGGTTGTCGTGTCGCACGAACGCGGGCTCAATCCCGATCTCGCACGGGATGCCAATGGTGGGTATGTCGCGGCCCCGGGCACGCCCTTCGTGAAGCTGCAATTCGCCGACGTCAGGACCTACGACGTCGGCCAGATCCGGCCGGACAGCGCCTATGCAAAGCAGTTCCCCGACCAGCATGCCGTGCCGGGGACCCGCATTCCCACGCTGAAGGAGCTGTTCGCGCTGGTGCGCAAATCCGGCAACGAACGCGTGCGCTTCAACATCGAGACCAAGATCGATCCGGATCATCCGGATGAATCGCTTCAGCCGCAGGCCTTCGTCGCGAAGCTGCTTGGGGTGATCGAGGACGCAAAGTTCTCCGACCGCGTCATGATCCAGTCGTTCGACTGGCGGACGCTACGCCTCGTCCAGCAGCAGGCCCCGACAATTCCGACGGTGTATCTGACGCTCCAGCGCGGCTCGGCACCAACAGTCGTTCTCGACAAAGCCACCAACTGGACGGCGGGATTTAGCCCTGCCGATCACGGCGGCTCGCTGCCGCGCACGATCAAGGCTGCTGGCGGTGCGGTGTGGTCGCCCAATTTCGGCGACGTGACCGCCGCGCTTGTCAGTGAGGCGCACACAGAGGGATTGCGCGTCGTGGTCTGGACCGTCAACAAGCCCGACGACATGGCGCGGATGATCGAGCTCGGTGTCGACGGCATCATCTCTGACAGGCCCGACCTGCTGCGTCAGGTCGCCGGCGAGAAGCGAATAAAGCTGCCGCTCGGGACGCCTGTCCAGCCGTAGGCTTGCCCGACCGGCGCGATGCGCCACTTGCTGCGCACCCTCCTCGCCCAGCCGAGGCCGCCCTCCGGCAAAAGGTGAAAAACAACCCCATGCACAGTAGACGTGCGATCGCTCGCCGGCGCTTGGTCCGCTCGGTTAGGCCCTTGCTGCGTCGAGCAAATCAGCGGCAAACCGGCAAGGAGCGCGGCACCTGCGGCGCGTGTTCGTTTTCGTAACCAACCGTGCTGTCTATCGGCCGCGATTCAGATCTGTGTGATTTCGAATTTTTCGAATATTGTTTGACTCGTCGGGCAAAACAGTGGCACTATGCCATGCTGCCTTCGGAGGCTCACGAGCTGGACGCCATATGCGACCCGGGAAAGTCTTGTCCTTCGCGATCCTCAGGTCATGCCGAACCAGATGCTTGATGGTTGCGGGCTCAGCAATTTGAGCGACCGTCGGTCACTATAATTATCGTGTCTCACTTCAGGGGTGAGTCCAGCACTGTCACCGTAGTTCCAGTCGCTGCATTGTCTCGTATCACTTCGGGGATCCAATCTTGTAGGGTGTTCCTTTGACCCGCCTGACAATCGGGATCATTATCCACTCCTTCGTGCGCGGATCTTGGATCCTTGTGTCTTCAACTACGACCATCTGATTCCAAAGATTTGCGCCAGCGACCCATTGTTCGAGCCACGATTGAAGGTCCTGCCCTGTGTCCATCAATCCCGATTCGCTCATTGTCAGGACCGCGCCCGTCGCGTTGTCAAGGCAAGTCCAAATTCCATCACCCCAATCGCAAAGCGGAACAACGTGACGATGGTCGTTCGGCCAGAGTATTTGACGTAACTCCGTTAACGTGCGCCCCTCAACATCCAATGAGCCCCCCGCGATCCCAATCAATCCGTCGCCAGGTCCATAGCCGCCATTACCAACGGTTTGGAGCAAATGTCGGAGTAGCGGATAAAGCAAGAAGCCAAGCTCTTGCTCAGCAGCCCGTATCGACTCTGTCGTGGCGAGCGGCGCAACCTCGCGAGGCCTTATTTTGGCATAGTCGGTACGGGTCTCTGTGTTTGCGATCCGCTTGCCAATCGCAACAACCAGTTCGTTGTTCATCATCGGTCAACTCACGGCCCAAAGATAAATGTGCGAGCACTTGTAAGCCCTGCGCCCAGACTATAAGGCGCAACAGCGCATTGTGAGCACGACGCCGTCCCGTAGACCGGATTTCTTGCAGCACAATCCGGGTACCGGAAAACTACTGCTCCCCGAACCGCAGGCGCCGATACAGTGCGCCGAGGATGTTGGAATAATCGTCGGTCCAGACCCGCACCTTCTCGTCCGGATCGGTCTCCTCCCACTGCTTCGAAGACGCCAGCTTGCCGACGTCTTCAGTCTCGCGCGCGGAGATGACGACATCGGTCGAGAAGATGTAATCGGCGTCGCGGCCGGAATCCTCGTCGAAGACCCAGCTCTTGAGATCGTTGGCATCGGCAATGCCGACCACGACCGGTTCGAGATCGAGATGCCGGTTGGACACGTGCATCACCACGGCGCCGTGCGGCGCGAGCTTGTCCTTGTAGATCTTCATCGCCTCTTCGGTGGCGAGATGAATCGGGATCGCATCCGACGAATAGGCATCGACGATGATGAGGTCGTAGACGCCGTCGGGCTCCCTGGCGAAGGTGAGACGCGCATCGCCGATGACAGGCTTGAAGTTCGGCTGGCAGCTCGAGATGTAGCGGAAATTCTTCGGATCGCTGGCGGCATCAACCATCGACTGATCGATCTCGAAGAACTTCCAGTCCTCGCCGGGCTCGGCGGCGCAGGCAAGCGTGCCCGAACCGACGCCGATCGCCGCGACCTTCAACGGCGCGCCCTTGCGCTCGCGGATCGCGGTGATGGCCTGACCGATACCGCCGTCCTTGTGATAATAGGTGATCGGCTCCGGCCTGCCGGCGACCGGCGTGCCGTCATTGTTGCGGAAACGCTCGGCGCCGTGAATCGTGGTGCCGTGCATCAGCACATGGAAATAACCGCCCGGCGTCACCACGATCTTGTGGACGCCGAAGAAGCTGCGCACGGTGGTGACGCGGCCTTCGTCGGCGGGGTAGATCCGCGTCAAGGCCAGCGCCAGCGCAACGGTGGCAAAGATCTTCCAGCGGCCGGCGTTGAACGCCAGCGCCAGAACGGCTGCGAGCACGCCAACCGCACTGGCGATCCAGACGCGCTGATCCTCGAACCAGGTCGAGAGATCACCCGTCATGGTGGACGGCGCAACCAGTGCCGCCGCGAGCACGGCAAGTGCCAGCCAGTACCACTTCACGATGCCGGCAAAACGCTCGTTTGCCGACGGCCGGCACAGCGCCGCGAGCGCAACCAGGATCGGATATTCGGCAATCCAGGAGAAGGTGAAGGGCGCCACGAGGCCGGCAAAGAGACCGCCGACCATGCCGCCGAACGACAGCGCGACATAGAAGCCGGTGAGATATCTGGCTGCGGGGCGGGTCCGCGCCAATTCGCCGTGACAGGCCATCGCGATGACGAAGAAGCAGAGTTGGTGTCCGCCGAGGGTCAGCAGCAGATTCTGCTCGCCGCCGAAGGCGAGCAGGAAAATGACGCCCGCGATCGCGACCGGCTGCAGCATCAGCATCCATTTGTGCGGCAACAGCGGCCGCGACTGGAACACCACCACCCAGGTCAGGAGGTACAGCGACAGCGGCAGCACCCACAGCAGCGGTGCCGCCGCAACGTCGGTCGAGATATGTGCGGTCACCGCGATGAGCAGGCCTGACGGCACGGCGGCGAGGAAAATCCAGCGCAGCCGCGTCACAAGAGTCGGTGCTGGGGCGTTCCCCTCCTCGGTTTGCGCATCGACGACCGCGAGCTTCGGCGAGCGCAGCAGCAGCACGCCGCAGGCCACGATCAGGAGGATCAGAAGGCCATAGCCGCCGGTCCAGAGCCTGTTCTGCGTGTGCAGCGTGAACATCGGCTCCAGCAGGAATGGATAGGATAGCAGCGCGAGAAAGCTGCCGATGTTGGAGGAGGCATAGAGGAAGTAAGGATCGTGGCCGTCGGGATGTCCGGTGCGCACGAACCAGGCCTGCAGCAGCGGATTGTTGGCGGCGAGCGCGAAGAACGGCAGGCCGATCGACATCACGAACAGGCCGAGCAGCCAGACCGCATAGCCCGACGCAGGCGGCTCGCCATAGGCGCTGGCGATACCGAGCGGCAGCGTGATGAAGGCCGCGATCAGCAGCACCAGATGCACCGCGACCGGAACGACGCGGCTTTTGATCTGCATCAGCAGATGCGCATAGGCGTAGCCGGCGAGCAGCAGCGACTGGAAAAACACCATCGCCACCGACCACACCGCCGGCGAGCCGCCGAGCCGCGGCAGCACCATTTTCGTGAACAGCGGCTGCACCGAGAACAGCAGCAGCGCGCTGACGAAGATCGCAGCCGTATAGACCGTCAGCAGCAGCCGGTTGCGCGACGAGGACGGCAGCTCCGTGGCGGCGGGTTGCACGATCGAATCCATGGGAGCTCCAGGCAAAAGCGTTTTCCAGCGAAGTGGGCACCGGTTCGCGCTCGAAAACGCGTCGAATAAAGCTTCCGGCAGGCGCCGGCCGGGCGCAATGGAGCACACCGCGCCTGAACGGGCAATAAATGGTCTCGTGATGTTGCCGCGAGAAATGCCTGATATAGAACATCATTTCCGGGACGGTCGAAGGACCCGCCCCGGGTTGATCCTGGGAACAGCTAGAATTTTTCATGACTGAAACCGACGTCGTCATCATCGGCGCGGGCCACAACGGCCTCACCTGCGCGGCCTATCTCGCCATGGCGGGCCTGCGCGTGCACGTCGTCGAACGCCGCAAGGTGGTGGGCGGAGCTGCGGTAACGGAAGAGTTTCATCCCGGCTTCCGCAATTCGGTCGCGGCCTACACCGTGAGCCTGCTGAATCCGCAGGTCGTCCGTGATCTCGGGCTCGCCGAGCAGGGGCTGCGTGTGGTCGAGCGGCGTGCGCAGAATTTCCTGCCGGCGCCCGACGGCAGTTATCTTCTCACCGGCGAGGGCCGGACCAAAGCGTCGGTCGCACGGCTCAGCGCGCGCGATGCGGATGCGCTCGACGGGTTTTCGCGCGAGCTCGAGGACATCGCGGATGTGCTGCGGCAGTTCGTGCTGCGCGCGCCGCCGAACCTGCTCGATCATTTTGGCATTGGCGCGCTCCGCGAGGCCGCGAACGCGCTGACGACGGCCAACATCCTGCGCGGGCTCACACTGGAGCAAAGCCGCAGCCTGCTCGATCTCTTTACGCGCTCCGCCGGCGAGATGCTGGACGACCGCTTCGAGCATGATCTGGTCAAGGCGCTCTTCGGCTTCGATGCCATCGTCGGCAATTATGCGAGCCCCTACGCTGCGGGCTCGGCCTATGTGATGCTGCATCACGCCTTCGGCGAGGTGAACGGCAAGAAGGGCGTCTGGGGTCATGCCATCGGCGGCATGGGCGCGATTACGCAGGCAATGGCGCGCGCCGCGCGTGCGCGCGGCGTCACGATCGACCTGGATGCCGGCGTGCGCGAGGTAATCGTCGAGCGCGATCGCGCCGTCGGCGTGGTGCTGGAGAATGGCACGTCGATCCGCGCCAAATATGTCGCGGCCAACGTCAATCCAAAGCTGCTCTACACACGGCTCATCGCAGCCGACGCGCTGCCGCAGGATTTCCTCGCCCGCATCCGCCACTGGAAGAACGGCTCCGGCACCTTCCGCATGAACGTGGCGCTGGACCGCCTGCCCTCTTTCACGGCGTTGCCCGGCGAAGGTGATCACCTCACCTCCGGCATCATCCTCGCGCCAAGCCTCGGCTACATGGACCGCGCCTGGCTCGATGCGCAGGCAGAGGGCTGGAGCCGCCAGCCCATCGTCGAGATGCTGATCCCATCGACGCTCGACGACACGCTCGCGCCTGCGGGGCAACATGTCGCGAGCCTGTTCTGCCAACACGTCGCGCCTAAGCTTCCTGATGGCAAGTCGTGGGACGACCATCGCGAAGAGGTTGCCGATCTCATGATCGCGACGGTGGACAGCTACGCGCCGGGATTTGCGGCAAGCGTGCTCGGCCGCCAGATCCTCTCGCCGCTCGATCTGGAACGGCAATTCGGGCTGTTGGGGGGCGACATCTTCCACGGGGCATTGTCGCTGAACCAGCTGTTCTCGGCGCGGCCGATGCTGGGTCACGCCGATTATCGCGGGCCCGTGAAGGGCCTCTACCATTGCGGCTCCGGCGCCCATCCCGGCGGCGGCGTCACCGGCGCCCCCGGCCACAACGCCGCGCAGGCGATCCTGCGGGATCATCGCAGCCTGTTTGCAAGCCGTGGATAGGCTGTGGATGGGCTGTGGACAAGCCTGTTGGCTGGGCTGTGGTGAAGCGGCGGAAGCTTCGCGCCGAAGCCTGGTACAATCGCGAACCAGGCTGTGGAGAACGGACGGGATAAACCGGGTACAAGCCGGTGGATGGCCTCGGGAGTGTGGGTAGACAACCTGTGGGCACGGATAGCAGCGACGCCTGGCCCCCGAAACGACCTCGCCCGCCAGGAGCAATTCCCAGCGGGCGGTCGTCCAAAAAAGCCATCCATGAAGAAAGTCACCCCCACTGGGAAATGGGAGGCAGAAATTACTTCAAGGAGCTGCTAACCGAACCGAACTTGTCATTCATTGTGGTGCCCAGGCTGTTCACGACGGTGATGATGGCCAGCGCGATACCGGCCGCGATCAGGCCGTATTCGATTGCTGTCGCGCCTCGCTCATCGAACCAGAACTTCGAAACCATGTGCTTCAAGACTCGCCTCCATTTCCATTCCAGGATGTGCTGGTTGCTTCCAACATCCGGAAATCTACGGAATACAACCTGCGGTCTAGTTAACTCGAACATCGCAAGTTATGCGAAAAATCGGGAACAAAAGTTCCCTAAATTGAATCTCGGGGAACCCTGACATGCAGCCTTTGCCCACTCATCGCGCCAGCTTTTCGATCGGCAATGAGGCTGCTGCCAGGCGTGTCGTGGATGTGCTCACGGAGGTGTTTTTCGAGGGCGATGCCGCGGTGGCTGCCTTCGAGAGGCCGGACGGACAATGGGACGTCACACTGCATTTTGCAGAGGCGCCTGATCAGGAATTGCTGCGCGAACTCGTTGCAACTTCTGCAGGAAACGACATCGCAGCCACCCTCGCCTTCGATACGGTCGAGGCCAAGGACTGGGTCAAGGCGAGCCTTGAGGACCTCGTTCCGGTGCCGGCCGGACGCTTCGTCGTCCATGGCAGCCACGACCGCGACCGCGTGGCGCCAAACAAGCTCGCCATCGAGATCGAAGCGGCACTCGCTTTTGGTACGGGCCACCACGGCACCACGCGTGGCTGTTTACTTCTGCTTGACCATGTCCTGAAACATGCGCGGCCGAAGCGCGTGCTCGACCTCGGCACCGGTACCGGCGTGCTGGGAATCGCGGCCGCCAAGGCGTTGCATCTGAGGGTGCTGGCCTCGGACATCGACCCGCCGTCGGTGCGGGTCGCGGCCGAAAACGCCACCCTGAACGAGGCTGGTCAGTCTATGCGGGTGATCCGGGCGACCGGCTTTGCCGCACCGGATTTCGCCAGAAGCGGTCCGTTCGACCTCGTGCTCGCGAACATCCTCGCCAATCCGCTGCGGCAATTGGCCGGCCCGATGGCCCGGCATCTGGCCCCCGGCGCCCGCGTCATCCTCTCCGGCCTGTTGACCCACCAGGCGCCCGCGGTGATCGCTGCCTATCGCGCGCGAGGTCTCGTGCCGCTGCGGCATCTGCGGATCGAGGGGTGGAGCAGTCTGTTGCTGAGAAAGAAGGGGTGAACTCCCTCGCCCCGTTCTTACGGGGATAGGGTTGGGGTGAGGGGCTGTATCCGCGAAGGCGGTGAGATTTGAACTTGCTGAGAGTCCCCATCACCCGATCGCTTCGCGATCGACCTCTCCCCGCAAGCGGGGCGAGGTGAAAAGACCGCGCTACTCCGCCGACTTGTCGTCCCGGCGCATTGCGCGCTCGGCCTGCAAGGCCCGCCTTGCACGCCGCTCGGAGATGCGATCGATCATCTGGCTGATGAGGCCGCGTGGCTTCTTTGGCGGCGTTGCCGCGGGTGCAAGGCGCACCGGCGGCGAAATCTTCTCAAAGGTGAACGCTGGCATCGTGTGTCCCCTCGCCGTTGAGATGAACCACTTGCTCGAATTTCCCTGACATCCGGACGAAGCGCAACTGCTGCATCCACTACTCCACTCAATTCGAATGGAACATTTTCAAGCACAGTCCATGCCAGATGAGATGCCAATTGCGTCTACATTGCGGACTGATCTCCATGATCCTAAACTGAGCTATGTTCGAAGCTCACTTCCAGACATTCGAAGAGCCCGAGGCCGGCGTCGCATTGACGGCGCGGCTGGCGGCGCTCCGTGAAGAACTCGCCCGCCGCAAGCTAACCGGCTTCGTCGTTCCGCGCGCCGATCAGCAGCAAAACGAATATGTAGCGCCCTCCGAGGAGCGGCTTGCCTGGCTGACCGGATTTACCGGCTCGGCCGGGCTCGCGGTGGTGCTGACCCAGGAAGCCGCATTGTTCGTCGACGGCCGCTACACGATCCAGGCGGCCAAACAGGTCGACGCCAAGGCATGGGCGGTGGAATCGCTGATCGATCCGCCACCGGAGAGCTGGGTCTCGACCCATCTCAAAGCCGGCGATCGCCTAGGATTTGATCCGTGGCTGCACACTTTTGCGGCAGCTGACCGTCTCTCGGCCGCTTGCGCGAAGGCCGGCGCCGAACTGGTCGCGGTCGACAGCAATCCCATCGATGCGGTCTGGCAAGACCGGCCGCAGCCGCCGGTCGCGCCGGTCGCAGTCCACGGCCTGCAATATGCCGGCGTTGCCGAGGCCGAGAAGGTCGCGCAGATCAAGAGCGAGATCGAGAAGCTCGGAGCCGAGGCGCTGGTGCTCTCGGACAGCCATGCGGTGGCCTGGACCTTCAACATCCGCGGCGCCGATGTCGCGCATACGCCGCTGCCGCTGTCCTACGCGCTGGTGCCCAAGGTCGGCCGGCCCACGGTGTTCATCGATCACCGCAAGCTTTCCAACCTCACCCGCGACCATCTCGAGCAATCCGCCGACGTGCGCGAGCCCGACGCGCTGACGCCGACGCTGATGGCGCTCGCCAAGAGCGGTGCGGCGATTGCGCTGGACAACGCTACCGCGGCGGACGCCCTGAGCCGGTTGATCACGAGCGGCGGCGGCAAGCCGGTGCGCGGCAGCGATCCGATCGCGCTGCTGAAGGCCGTCAAGAACGCCACCGAAATCAAGGGCACGCAGACCGCGCACCGGCGCGATGCGATCGCGCTCGCGCGCTTCCTCGCCTTCATCGATCGAGAGGCGGGAAGCGGCAAGCTCACCGAGATTGATGCGGTCGAGGCGCTGGAGACGTTTCGCCGCGACACCGGCGCGCTGAAGGACGTGTCGTTCCCGACCATCTCCGGCACCGGCCCGAACGGCGCCATCGTGCATTACCGCGTCACCCGCAAGAGCAACCGGCGCATTGCGCCCGGCGATCTGCTGCTGATCGATTCCGGCGCACAATACGAAGACGGCACCACGGATGTGACCCGCACCATGGCGGTGGGCGAGCCGACCGAGGAGATGCGCGACCGCTTCACCCGCGTGCTGCGTGGCCATATGGCGATTGCGCGCGCGGTCTTCCCTGATGGCACCACCGGCGCGCAGCTCGACACGCTGGCGCGGCAATATCTCTGGGCGGCCGGCGTGGATTTCGAGCACGGCACCGGCCACGGTGTCGGCAGCTATCTCAGCGTGCACGAAGGCCCGGCGCGGATCTCCAAGCTCGGCACCACGCCGCTAAAGCGCGGCATGATTCTCTCCAACGAGCCCGGCTATTACAAGACCGACGGTTTCGGTATCCGCATCGAGAATCTCGAGCTGGTGGTCGCCGCCGATATCAAGGGCGCCGAAAAAGCGATGAACGCATTCGAGACGCTGACCTTGGCACCGATCGACCGCCGGCTGATCGACACCGCGATGCTGAACCGCGACGAGCTCGCCTGGCTCAATGCCTACCACGCGCGTGTCCGCACCGAAGTGGGGCCGGCACTGGACGAGGCGACGAAAGCCTGGCTCGATCAGGCCACGGCGGAGCTGAAGCTCTAAATCCGTCACAGACTGCTGCGCCTTGACGCCGTGCGCATAGCCGTATTCCGAAATGGCCGTATTCGCTCGCAACGCGGTGCGGCTAGTGTCCGGCGATGCACGGCATGATCAGCAAGCCGCCGGACGCGGCGACGAAGAAAATCGCGACCTCGCGCGTGGTGTTGCTGCTGCTGGTCGTCATGACCGGGATCGCGCCGATCTCGCTCTACATCCTGGTTCCGGCGCTGCCTGTGCTGGCGACGAATTTCGGGCGCGACATCTCGATCGCGCAGATGACGGTGTCGCTCTACATGGTCGGCATCGCGCTGTCGCAGCTGATCATGGGGCCGTTGTCGGACAGGTTTGGCCGGCGCCCGGTGCTGCTTGGTGGCCTCGCGCTGATGGTCGCCGCAAGCGTCGCCTGTATCTTCGCCGAAACCCTGCCGCAGCTGATCGCGGCGCGCTTCTTCCAGGCGCTTGGCGGCGCCTCCGGCATGGTGATCAGCCGCGCCATCATCCGCGACATCTACGAGCGCGACCGCGTCGCCTCCATGATCAGCCTCGTGGTTGCCGCCCTGATGATCGGCCAGATGGTTTCGCCGCTCACCGGCGGCCTGATCGAGACTGCGTTCGGCTGGCGCGCGATCTTTTACGCGGTCACGATCGGCGCGCTTGCGGTCTCCGTCGGCATTGCGATCGCGTTGCCCGAGACGCGCCGCGACCGCGCAGTCGGCAGCGGCGGCTTTCGCAGCGACGTCGGCACCCTGATCAAGAGCCGCGCCTTCATCGGCTATGTGATGTGCCAGGTGCTGGCGTCGCAGATCATCTTCACCTTCGCCGGCGGCGGGCCCTATATCGTGGTGACGCAGATGGGCCGGACCAGCGCCGAATACGGCGCGTGGTTTGCCACGACAGGATTTGCGTATCTGGTCGGCAATCTGCTCTGCGTGCGCTTCGCGCCGCGGCACTCGCTCGAAAAGCTGATCTGGTTCGGGCTCGGCCTGCAGCTCTGCGGCAGCCTGCTGAACCTGTTCTGGAGCTTCACCGGTTGGAATGAAGCGCCCGGCTGGCTGTTCGGCACGCAGATGATCGTGATGGTCGGCAATGCCTTCGTGATGGCGAACTCCGCGGCCGGCGCCATCAGCATCCGCCCCCAAGCCGCCGGCACCGCGTCGGGCGCGATGGGCTTCCTGCAACAAGGCATCGGCGCGCTGATGTCGCAATTCGGCGCCTATCTCGGCGGCCATTCCGCGACCACGCTGCCGCTGACGTCTGCCGTGCTGGCGATCTCGCTGCTCTGCGCCTGTATGATGATCTTCGTCGTCCCCCGCCACGAGCTCGTGATGAGCGAGGACTTGATCGAGCAGGCGGAAGAGGAAGAGGCGGGGATGATGTGAGACGCGCACAGCGCGTACCCCAACCTCGCTGTCATGCCCCGGCTTGACCGGGGCATCCAGTACGCCGCGACGCCTATGGCAACAGCGAGAAATCCAACGCTCGCCTCTGGATACTGGGTCGCCCGGTCAAGCCGGGCGACGACAGCGGAACGAATGGCACGAGCGCGCCCCTCACTCCCCGATCAGCTTCAGCCACTCATCCTCGGTCAGCACCTTGACGCCGTGCTTGTTGGCGTCCGCGAGTTTTGAACCCGCACCGGGGCCGGCAACCACGAGATCCGTCTTCTTCGACACCGATCCCGAGACCTTGGCACCTAATCGCTCGGCAGTCGCCTTGGCCTCGTCGCGCGTCATCTTCTCCAGCGAGCCGGTGAACACCACGGTCTTGCCGGCAACCGCCGAGTTGCTCTTCGGCTTCTCGGCGTCGACGATCTCGACCTCCTTGGTCAGCCGCTCGACGATGCCGCGATTGTGGCTCTCGCCGAAATAGTCGGCGATGCTCTTGATGACGGTGTCGCCGATCTGGTCCAGTGCGTCCATTTCCGCGATCGCTTCCTCGTCGCCCTTGGCGACCTTGAGGCAGGCCTCGTGGAAGGCATCCCAGGAGCCGTAGCCGCGCGCCAGCGCGAGCGCCGTGGTCTCGCCGACATGGCGCATGCCGAGTGCAAAAATGAAGCGCTCCAGCGCAATTCTGCGGCGGCTCTCGATAGCGCCGAACAAATTGCGCACCGAAGTCGCGCCGTAGCCTTCGATCTCCTCGAGCTTCAGCTTCGAATTGCGCTTCTCCAGCGTGAAGATTTCGGCGGGTTCCTTCACCCATCCTTCATCGAAAAAATACTGGAGCTGCTTCTCGCCCAAACCGTCGATGTCGAAGGCGCGCCGCGACACGAACAGTTTCAAGTGCTCGATCTTCTGATACGGGCAGGCGAACTCACCGCTGCAGCGGGCGCGCGACTCTTCCTCGCCGGCGGCCGTTTCCCCGCGCACGACGTCGGTGTGCAGCGGGCACGGACACTTCTTCGGAAAGTGGAATTCCTTGGCGCCCTTCGGCCGCTTGTCGAGGACCACGTCGACGATCTGCGGGATGACGTCGCCGGCGCGCTGGACCACGACGGTGTCGCCGATCCTGATGTCGCGGCCATCGCGCAGCACCTCGCCCTTGTTGCCGATGCCCTTGATGTAGTCCTCGTTGTGCAGCGTGACGTTCTGCACGATCACGCCGCCGACGCCGACTGGCTCGAGCTTGCCGACCGGCGTGAACGAGCCGGTGCGGCCGACCTGGATCTCGATGTCGCGCAGCACGGTCAGGGCGCGCTCGGCCGGGAATTTGTGCGCGATGCCCCAGCGCGGCGTGCGCGACACGAAGCCGAGCCGCTCCTGCCAGTCGATGCGATCGACCTTGTAGACGACGCCGTCGATGTCGTAGTCGAGTTCGGCACGCTCTTCCTCGATGCTCTGGTGGAACGCGATCAGCTCCTCGACGGAATGGCAGAGCTTGGTCAGCGGATTGGTCTTGAAGCCGCAGCGCTCGAACCAGTGGATCATGCCGGTCTGCGTCTCTTCCGGCATCGCGCTCATCTCGCCCCAGGCGTAGGCGAAGAAGCCGAGCGGACGCGACGCGGTGATGGTCGGATCCTTCTGCCGCAACGAGCCTGCAGCCGAATTGCGCGGGTTGGCGAAGATGGTGCTGCCTTCCGCCTTCTGCCGCTCGTTGAGCGCGAGGAACGCCTTCTTGGTCATGTAGACTTCGCCGCGCACCTCGCAGACATCAGGGATATTGCGCCCCTTCAGCCTCTCGGGCACGTCCTCGAGTGTCCGGATGTTGGCGGTGACGTCCTCGCCCTCTGCGCCGTCGCCGCGCGTCGCCGCGGTGACGAGCTCGCCGCCCTCATAGCGCAGCGACATCGACAAGCCGTCGATCTTCGGTTCCGCGGAGAAGTCGATTCTGTCGTCGTCGAGCTTGAGGAAGCGCACGATACGGCCGACGAAGTCGCGCACGTCCTCGTCGGCAAAGGCGTTGTCGAGCGACAGCATCGGAACCGAGTGCCGCACCTTCTTGAAACGTCCCGATGGCGCAGCGCCGATCTTCTGCGAGGGCGAGTCCGAGCTGACGAATTCCGGAAAGCGCTTTTCGATCGCGTTGAGGCGCTGGCGTAGCGCATCGTACTCCGCGTCAGTCACAACAGGCGCATCATCCTGATAATAGCGCTTGTCGTGCTCTTCGAGTTCGAGCGTCAGACGCATGTGCTCGACCCTGGCCTGCGCCTTGGTGAGATCGGCGACGTCGCGAAGCGGTTTCGATTTTGCTGCTCTTGCCATGGTGCTTGGATACGACGGAGCGGGCGGGAGGGTAAAGGCGGTAAAGATCCTGTGCCCCGGACGCAGCGCAGCGCCTCTTAGCGGTGCGCTGCAGAGCCGGGGCCCATACAGTGGAAGTTCTGGGTCCCGGCTCGCGCTGCGCGCGTCCGGGACACAAGAGTCAGGACGCCGCCTTGAGCAGCCGGTCCGCGGCCGCCCGCGCCTCGGCGGTGATCTCGGCGCCGGCGAGCATGCGGGCGATTTCCTCGCGGCGGTGGTCGGCGGCGAGCGCGTTGACGCGGGTGGCGACGCGCTTGCCCTTGTCCAGCGCATCCTTGGAGATCAGCAGATGCTGGTCGGCGCGCGCGGCAACTTGCGGGGCGTGGGTCACGGCCATCACCTGAACCTTGCCGGCAAGTCGCGCCAGCCGCGCGCCGATCGCATCCGCGACGGCGCCACCGACGCCGGTATCGATCTCGTCGAACACGAGCGTCGGCGCCGAGCCGCGGTCCGATAGCACGACCTTGAGCGCCAGCAGAAAGCGCGAGAGCTCACCGCCGGAGGCGACCTTCATCATCGGGCCCGGCTTGGTGCCCGGATTGGTCTGCACCCAGAACTCGACGCGATCGAAGCCTTGCGGCCCCGGCGTCGCCTCGTCGGTGGTCACCTGCGTGATGAATTTCGCGCGTTCGAGCTTGAGCGGCGCGAGCTCGGCGTTGACGGCCTTGTTGAGCTTCTCGGCCGATTTCTGCCGCGCGGCCGAGAGCTTTTTCGCGGCAGCCGCATAGCGTGCGTCGGCCTCGATCGCGGCCTGCTCCAGCTTCTTCAGGCGTGAGGCGCCGGCATCGATCAGCACGACGTCGGCGGCGTATTTGGCGGCAAGCGCGGCCAGACCATCGACCGGCGTCGAATATTTGCGCGAGGCGGCGCGCAGAGCGAACAACCGCTCCTCGATGCGTTCGAGCTCGGCCGGGTCGAAATCCGTTGCGGCAAGCGCGGCCAGAAGATGCTGGTCGGCCTCCTCCAGCGCGTTGATCGCGATGTCGATCGCCTTCACGGCCGGCTCGACCAGCGCAGGCGAATTGACACCGCGACGCTCCAGCCGGCGCACGGCGGCCGATAGCGCCGCGACTGGCGAATTATGCCCGCCGACGACCTCCTGCGCCTCGCGCAGATCGGAGGCGATCTTCTCGCCCTGCATCATGGTGGTCCGGCGGTGGGCCAGCGAGGTTTCCTCGCCATCCTTCGGCGAGAGCTGCTTCAGCTCGTCAGAGGCATGGCGCAGATAGTCGGCTTCGCGCGCGGCGCGTTCCATGCCGGCGCGGTGTTCTTCGAGCTCGGTATTGGCAGTGCGGCGCGCGTCCCAGAGCACTTCGACGCTGGCTACGTCCTTTTCGAGGCCGGAGAAGGCATCAAGCAGGCGACGATGGGTGGCAGCATCGACCAGCGCGCGCTCGTCATGCTGGCCGTGGATCTCGACCAGCGCGGCACCGACTGCCTTCAACGTCTGCACGCTGATCGACTGATCGTTGATGAAGGCGCGGGTGCGGCCGTCAGAGAGCTGCACCCGGCGCAAGATCATCTCACCGGTATCATCGAGCCCGTTCTCGGCCAGGATTTTCGTCGCGGGGTGATTCTTCGGGATATCGAACACGGCGGTGACCTGCCCCTGCTCCGCACCGTGGCGCACGAGGCCGGCGTCACCGCGGCCGCCAAGCGCCAGTGCAAAGGCATCGAGCAGGATGGATTTGCCCGCACCGGTCTCGCCGGTCAAAACCGCAAGTCCGGTGGCGAATTCGATATCGAGCCGTTCGATCAGGACGATGTCACGGATCGACAGACGCGCCAGCATGGAACCCAATTTCCTAGCCGAGACCTAAAGGCCTATCTTCTTGAAGGTCTGGCTGATCCAGGACCCCTGATTCTCGCTCGGCTCGAGACCGCCGGATTTTACAAGATTATAGGCGTCCTTGTACCAGCGGCTGTCAGGAAAATTGTGGCCGAGCACGGCGGCGGCGGTCTGGGCCTCGCCGACAATGCCGATCGACATATAGGCCTCGGTGAGACGGTAAAGCGCCTCCTCGACGTGGCGGGTGGTCTGGTATTGCGTCACCACGGCCTTGTAGCGGTTGATCGCGGCCGTGTAGTCGCGCTTCTGCATGTAGTAGCGGCCAACGGCCATCTCCTTGCCGGCGAGCTGGTCGCGGGCGCCCTCGATCTTGGCCTTGGCGGAGGTCGCATATTCGGACGTCGGATATTTGCGCACCACCTCTTCCAGCGAGGCGATCGCTTTCTCGGTGCGGCCCTGGTCGCGGTTGATGTCCGGGATCTGATCGTAATGCGACGCGGCGATCAGATATTGCGCGTAAGCGGCGTCCGGGCTGCCGGGATGCAGGGTGACGTAGCGGGTCGCAGCGCCGATGCAGCTGTCATAGTCGCCGCCCTGGTAAGACGCGTAAGCCGACATCAGCAGCGATTTGCGCGCCCAGTCGGAATAAGGATGCTGGCGGTCGACCTCTTCGAACTTCTTGTTCGCCGCCTTCATGTCCTTCTTTTCGTTCATGAGGTACAGGCCCTCATTGTAGATCTTGTCGGCGGGCTCCTCGACGAAGGTGTCGTCCTTGTTGGTGAACTTGTCCCAGAGGGAGCCGGTGCCGCAGCCAGCCAGCGGCACCGCGAGCAGGAACAGGGTTGCCGCCTGAAGCAGCCCACGGGCTTGAGATGAAATCGAGAGATATCCGCGCGTCATACGCTGTGCCGACATAGATTTAAGACCTGACGCCCTGTGATGCGGTGTCCGCAGGCCCAAGATCCCCGTCATGGGCGCGAAATGTGATCGTGGTGCCTGCCATGCGACCACGCCGGTGTAACCGAAAATCGATCGTTAACCTACCGGATAGGCAGGCATTCCGCCCGGATTAAGGCGAACTTGCCGCAATCCTAGGGGATCATGGTTACCAGGAGTTTCCCGGGAGAAATCGTCGCTTGATCGCCTGCTGCAGCCGGCGCTCAGGACACGTCCGGCCCGTAGGCCGCGGCGATCCGACCACCGACAATGCCGCTGCCGACCTCGACCACGGGACGCGTGGTGCGGCGGGCTGCCTCGCCCTCGACCACCCGCCAGGCGGTACGGTCGGCGAGCAGTGCGGTCAGGACGGCGTGGTTGAGCTTGTGTCCGCCACGCACCGAACGATAGGCGCCGAGCAGCGGCAGGCCGGCGAGCGCAAGATCGCCGATCACGTCGAGCACCTTGTGGCGGGCGCATTCGTCGGCGTAGCGCAGGCCCTCGGTGTTAAGCAGCCGCTCGTCGTCGAACACGACGGTATTTTCAAACGAGGCGCCGAGCGCGTAGCCCGCGCTCCAGAGCCTGGCAACATCGCCCATCAGACCGAAGGTCCGGGCGCGGCCGACTTCGCGGCGGAAACGTTCCGGGCTGACGTCGAAGCCATAGCTCTGCTGGCCGATGACAGGATTGGTGAAGTCGATCTCGACCTCGGCGCGGAAGCCATTTGCGTAGGGCCTGATCTCGCCGAAGGAGTCGCCCATCTTGACCGAGATCGGCTTCAAAACCTGGATGAACCTGCGCTGAGCCGGCTGGTTGACGATGCCAGCCTGATCGATCGCGGCGATGAAAGCAGCGGCGCTGCCGTCCATGATCGGCACTTCGGGACCGTCAACTTCGATGACGGCGTTGTCGACCCCCATGCCCCGCAGCGCAGCAAGCACATGCTCGGCAGTTGAAATCAGCGGACCGTCGCGATCACCAAGGACAGTCGCCAAATCGGTGGCCACCACATGCTCGGCAGTCGCCTGGATCTCGCGGTCACTTCCCTCAAGTCCGGTGCGGACAAAAATAAGACCTGCATCGACAGGTGCAGGTCCAAGCGTGAGCGTGACGGGAAGACCGGAATGAACGCCGACGCCGGCCACGGTGGCTTGCGCACGAAGCGTTGTTTGCCGGCTAAATTTCATCAGGAACCCGCCCCACTACAACCTACTGCGACTTATACTGACCCGACTGATCGATCGAGATCGACCGTCCGAATCCCCGTATCCCCAAGTCACGGCAAACCATAGTCACTGCCTCAAAGAGCGCCAACTCACGCTTTTTTACCGATTGTTACCCCAAACCTGCCGTATTCGCGCCAAGGCTTAACCAAATTGCACCTCGGTCTGGGGCCGTTACCGGCGATTTTACTGAAGCACCGAACAGGTAATTAATGATTTAAAATCAGTTGCTTGAGCGTGCACCCCGGATATTTACGGGGCATAAGAAAAGGTCCCGGCGAGGGTCTCGCCGGGACCTTTTTGCGTCCGCCTTATTGTAACAATCCTCAGGTCGCCTGCCGTCGCAGGAAGGCCGGGATATCAAGATGGTCGTCTCCCTGTGGCGCCGGCGCAACAGGTGCGGGGCGACCATGGGCATCCAGACCCTGCGGCGCGGGCCGGCGGGCATATTCGGACACCGGCTCGCTGGCTGCGATCTGCTGCTGCACCGTCCGTTGCGGCTTGCGATCGGGCAGCGCCGGCATGGCGGGGCCGGAGGTCCGGGCAGCGATCGGCGCCTCGGTCTCCTCGTCGCGACGGCCGAGGCCGACATTGGCGAGGCGCTGCAGCAGCGACAGGCGGGTCTTCTGGGGCGTCTCGTCCTCGACCTCACCACGGGCCTGACGAAGCTCGGCCTGGGCCGGCATCGGCAGTTCATCGAGGCGCGGCATCCGCGGCGCGCGGGCCGGAGCACGCTCGGCCTGCGGCGGGATGAAGGTTTCCGGCGTCATCGGCTCCGACATGGCAAGCGGCGCCTGCTCGGGCTCCGGAAACAGCGTGGGCTTCTGCGCGATCGGGCGCACGGTGACGTCACCATAGGTCTGCGGCGCGGCGGCCTGCGGAACTTCGGCAACCGCAGCCGCGATGGCGGCCAGCGCCGCACGCTCGACATTGGGACGCGGGGCGGGCGCAGCGGCGACGGGTGCGGCGGCCGGGATCTGCGATTCCAGCTTCTGGGCACGCTCGGCCATGCGCTGGTTGTCAGCGCGCAGGCGCGCGGTCAGGTCGGCGAGACGGCTCTCGGCAGCGGCGGCCGGAGCCGCAGGAGCCTGCTGCAGCTGCTGCGGCGCGGCGTTCGCGACCGGAGCGGAGGTGGCCTGGCTGTTGCGGGCGATCGCCGCCTGCTCGATGCCGGTGGCGACGACCGAGACGCGGATCAGGCCATCGAGCGCTTCGTCGAAGGTGGCGCCGACGATGATGTTGGCGTCCTGGTCGACTTCCTCGCGGATGCGGGTCGCGGCTTCGTCGACTTCGAACAGGGTCAGGTCCTTGCCGCCGGTGATCGAGATCAAGAGGCCCTTGGCACCCTTCATCGAGCTATCGTCGATCAGCGGGTTGGCGATCGCAGCTTCGGCGGCGGTCAGCGCGCGCTTGTCGCCGGAGGCTTCGCCCGTGCCCATCATTGCCTTGCCCATTTCCCTCATCACCGCTCTCACGTCGGCGAAGTCGAGGTTGATCAGGCCTTCCTTGACCATCAGGTCGGTGATGCAGGCGACGCCCGAGTAGAGCACCTGGTCGGCCATCGCGAAGGCGTCGGCGAAGGTGGTCTTTTCGTTGGCGACCCGGAACAGGTTCTGGTTCGGGATGATCAGCAGCGTGTCGACCACCTTGTGCAGCTCGGCAATGCCGGCTTCGGCGGTGCGCATGCGGCGGCCGCCCTCGAAGTGGAACGGCTTGGTCACGACGCCGACGGTGAGGATGCCCATGTCGCGCGCGGTCTTGGCGATGACGGGAGCAGCACCGGTGCCGGTGCCGCCACCCATGCCGGCGGTGACGAACACCATGTTGGCGCCCGAGAGATGGTCGCGCAGCTCGTCGATCACTTCCTCGGCAGCAGCGGCGCCGACGTTCGGCTGCGAACCCGCGCCGAGCCCTTGCGTCACCGCAGTGCCCATCTGCACGATGCGCTGCGCCTTCGACATCGTCAGCGCCTGCGCGTCGGTATTGGCGACCACGAAGTCGACGCCCTGGAGGCCCGCCGTGATCATGTTGTTGACGGCGTTGCCGCCGGCGCCACCGACGCCGAACACGGTGATGCGGGGCTTCAACTCGTGAATATCAGGAACGTTGATGCTGATGGTCATGTTTGCCTCTCGATCACGCGCGCGTGGGTTCGCCCCGGCCTGCGGCCGCGGGAGTTGGTGAAATCAGACATGTGCGGAAAGCGGTCATCAAAAGCCCTCGCGTAGCCATCGTCCGACCTTTCCGAAATAACCGCCCGTTCCTGTCCTGACCTGCTGCCGCGTATGCCGCGGTTCGACATGTTCCTGGTGAACATATTGCGGGTAGACGAGAAGACCGGCCGGCACCGCGAACGCGGCGTTCTTCGCCTCGTTGGGCAGCCGGCCGAAACCGAGCGGACGTCCGACCCGCACGGGCCGGCCGAGAATCTGGGTGCCGAGCTCGACGAGGCCGGTGAGCTGCGAGGCGCCGCCGGAGAGCACGACGCGGCCCTTGGGCTCTGCCGCGAAGGGCGAATCCTTCAGCTTGTCCCGAACCATTTCGAAGACTTCCTCGGCACGGTGCTTGACGATGTTGGCGATGGTGGCGCGCGAAACGATCTGCGGCAGATCCTGGTCGTCACCGGCTGTCGGTACAGACATCAGCTCACGCGAGTCCGATCCGCCGGTGATGACGGTGCCGTATAACGTCTTGATTCGCTCGGCATCGGCAATGGTCGCCGAGAGTCCGCGCGCGAGATCCATCGTGATGTGTTGCCCGCCGACCGCAAAACCGGCCGCGTGCACGAAGCGGCCGCCGGAATACACCGCGATCGTCGTGGTGCCTGCCCCCATCTCGACGACGGCGGCGCCGAGATCGGCCTCGTCGTCGGTCAGCACCGACAGGCCGGCCACATAGGGGCTCGCCGCCATGGCTTCGACGTTGAGATGGCAGCGTTCCACCGCCAGCATCAGGTTCCGCGCCACGGTCGCGTCGCAGGTGACGACGTTCATGTCGACGCCGAACTGATGCGCGACCATGCCGCGGGGATCGCGGATGCCCTTGACGCCGTCGAGCGTGTAGCCGACCGGCAGCGCGTGCAGCACGGTGCGGCCCTCGCCGGTGGCGTGGCGCATGCCGGTGGAGGTGACGCGGCTGACATCGGCCGGCGTGACTGCGCCGCCGCGGATATCTGCAGCAGCCTCGACCAGCTGGCCGGAAAGGCGTCCGCCGGAGACCGACAGCAAAACGGACTCGACCCGCACCTTGGCCATCTTCTCGGCGAGACCCACGGCCTGGCGCACCGCCTGCTCGCATTCGCCAAGATCGACCACCGCGCCGGCCTTCATGCCGCGCGACTGGATCTGGCTGTAACCGATCAGCTCCACCGCATGGGTGCGGCCGCCCAACGCCTCGCTCGGCGCCGACGGCTTCAGCCGCGCGATCATGCAGGCGATCTTGCTGGTGCCGATGTCGAGGCAGGCGACGAGGCCGCCGCGCTTGTGCGGCATCGGGCGCGTCTTCGGCGTCTGGGTGCGATCAAGACCGGTCATGCGGCGTCCCCGGCCTTCTTTTTCTTCTTGTCCTTGAACAGATCCTCGCGCGCCTTGGCGGCGTCGTCGGACAGCTGCACCACCAGACGGTCGGGCAGGCGCATGTCGATCGCGACGATATCCTTCGAGAACAGGCGATCGTCCTTGTCGAGCTTGGACAGCGCGGCGAGCGCGTTGCCGACGTCCTGCTCGGGCAGGCGGACGTCGAGGCCATCCTTCAGCCTCAGGTTCCAGCGCCGCTCACCGACATAGATCGCGGCCTTGGTCACCGAATTCACCTGCGGATAGCGTGCGAGCAGCGCGAGGAAATCGCGGGCCTGGGTGTCGGCGCCCTTGCCGACCACGAGCGGCAGCGACAGGAACCGGCGCGACACATAGGGTTCGAGCAGCGCACCGTCGTCGGCGATGACGGAAAGCCTGCCGGCCTCCTGCCACAGCGCGAACGCCTTGCGCTCGGTGATCTCGATCATCAGCCGGCCCGGATAGAGCTTCAGCACGGTCGCGTCGGCAATCCAGGGATTGGCCTTGAGCTTGTCGCGGACGTCGTCGGCATCGAGGAAGAGCAGCGAGGAGCGGCCGCTGACGCCGCCGATCGCGAGGATCTCGTCCTGGCTGAGCTGCTTGCGACCGTTGATCACGACCGAGGTGATGCGAAAGCCGGCCGAATTGGCCATGGCGTTGCGCGCGTCGCTGACGGCGGTGATGAAATCCTGGAGATGGCCGCCCTTGACGATGCCGAGGCCGCAGCTGCCGATCAGCAGCAGCACGGTCATGGTGATCCCGACCCGGCGCGGCAGATAGCGCTCGACCAGCGCAATCAGTCGCGGCGGCGGCTCGCGCTCGACGACAGCCTTGATCTTGGACTTGGCCTTGATTTTCTGCTTGGCGGTGGCGGGCTTCTCCGCACGCGTGTGCTCGAGCTTCTCTTGCACCCACTCGCGCAGAAGCACGACCGCTCCGATAGCGGCCGCCTTCAGGTCAGCTTGGGGCCTCAGCGATCTCACAAACGACCGGGTGAGGCTTCCTGCTCCATCCATTGCACGAGCTCGTCAACAGTTTGCCCGCAACACTGCGCGGGTCCTGGCGAACATGACGTCTCGGACGTGCCGGGCCGGGTGGTGGTCTTCGGCAGAAGAAACCGCTCCCCTTCAAAGCGTTCGCCGGTCGGATCCTTCCCAAACGGTTCACGCGCCGGCAGCCAAAACGCCATATGCGCCGCCAGCGTTAACCTTCGGATGTCCTGGTAAACAAAAGGTAAAATTCGTTAACGCCGGATGCTTTTTGCCCAGACGAGTGAGGCAGTTGCGCCACGATCTCCGGCATTTTACCGGTTTTGGCCGCCAAACCGGGCGTTTTGGCAGGTTCGGCCGTTAACCAATCCTAACTATTTCCGCACCCGCCGCTCGGCGAGCTCGATCAGGCCGCGGAGGAAGTCGACGAATGCGATGCCCTCGGCTTTCAGCGCCTTGGGGTAGAGCGAGGACTTTGTCAGCCCGGGCAGCGTGTTGGTTTCGAGATAGACCAGCTCCTTCGCCGAGACGATGAAGTCGGAGCGGGAATAGCCGGTGCAGGACATTGCACGATGCGCCAGCATCGCCTGGGTCTTGAGCGCGGCGGTGATCTCAGGCGTAAAGCGGCCGGGGCAGATCTCCTGGGTCGTCGACAGCAGATATTTCGCGGCGTAGTCGAAACTGCCCTCGCCCGGAATGATCTCGATCGGCGGCAGCGAGATGATCGATCCATCGAGCCGCTCCAGCACACCGCAGGTCGCCTCGACGCCCGCGATGTAGGGCTCGATCACGTACTCCTCGTGCTTGGCGGCATTGCGGACGGCGACGAGATCCTGCCTGGCGTTGACGAAGATCAGGCCGTAGCTCGACCCGTCACGCGCCGGCTTTGCAATCAGCCTGCCGTATTCGGCAAAGGCATCGTCGATGTCATCGAGCGCGATGCCCGCGGGCGGTGTCACGCCACCGAGCGCGGCAAAACGCTTGGCCGCGATCTTGTCGAAGGCAAGATGCGAGGAGGCCGAGCCGGAGCCGGTGAACGGCACGCCGCGTGTCTCGCACATCACCTGCAATTCGCCGTTCTCCGCGCTGCCGCCGTGCAGGCTGAGCACGAGGACGCGATCTTCCGCCTTGGCCTTGTCGAGCGCCTGTACGAGCGGAATGCCTGATGTGCCGGGCTTGAACTCGTCCTCGAACGGACGGGCGTGTTCGAGCAGTTGCCTGGACTGCACCACATGCACCTTGTCCTCGACGTCCCAGAACCAGAGATCGGCCTCGGGCAGCGCCTGATGCAGCGCCTGGGCCGAGGCGACCGAGACCAGACGTTCGCGGTTGGAGCCGCCGAAGAGGATGGTGATGCGCATGTTCTCTCGTCCCAATCTCTCTATTCGTCATTCCGGGGCGCGACGAAGTCGCGAACTACGGTGCGCACTTGCGCACCTGAGAATCCATTTCGCCACCGTCTCTGCCGCCCGATGGATTCCGGGCTCTCGCTTCGCGAGCCCCGGAATGACGGTGATCATGAAACCCCGATCCGCTTGATTTCCCAGTGCAGTTCAATCCCGGAATTCGCCTTCACGCGTTCGCGCACGGTCTCGCCTAGCGTCTCGATGTCGTGCGCGGTGGCATCGCCCGTATTGATCAGGAAATTGCAGTGCATCTCCGAGACCTGCGCGCCGCCGACACGCAAGCCCCGGCAGCCGGCAGCATCCACCAGCTTCCAGGCAGAATGGCCGGGCGGATTCTTGAAGGTCGAGCCGCCGGTCTTCTCGCGGATCGGTTGCGCGGTCTCGCGGTGGTTTTGCACCTCAGCCATCCGCGCCCGGATCGCATCAGTATCCCTGATCTCGCCGCGGAAACGCGCGGACGTGAAGATAATGGTGGGATCGACGCCGCTGCTGCGGTAGACGAATTTCATCTCGGCGTTGGAGAAGATTTGCTTGGTACCGTCACGCCCGACGCCGCGCGCCTCGACCAGCACATCCTTGGTCTCGCCGCCATTGGCACCGGCATTCATGCGCAGCGCGCCGCCGATCGTGCCGGGAATGCCGAAGTAGAATTCGAGCCCGCCGATATTGGCGGACGCCGCCACTTCCGCGACGCGCTTGTCCAGCGCAGCCGCACCGGCGGTGACGATATCGCCATTCGCAGTCGCCTCACCGAAAGCGCGAGGCGCAAGCCGGATCACCACGCCGGCAATGCCGCCGTCGCGCACGATCAGGTTGGAGCCAACGCCGACGACGTAGACGGGAATATCGCTGGCGAGATGCGCGAGGAAATAAGCGAGATCATCCTCGTCCGCCGGCGTGAATAGCACCTGCGCCGGTCCGCCGACGCGAAACCAGGTGAGCTCGGCCAGCGACTGGTTCGCAAGCAGCCGGCCACGCAAGTCCGGCATTGCGGCTTTGAGTGAAGGGGTGATGTCGGGGAAGCTCATAGCGCGCTGACCGACATACGAGCTGGGTCAAGATTGCGGCGCATGACGTTGTCCGCCAGCGCCCGGGGCTTACTCCTCTCCCCAACCCTCCCCCGCAAGGGGGGAGGGAGCCTGACCAGCGTGCTCACCTCACCTCGCGTCACGGCTGCGCTCTGATCCCTTTCGGGAGTCAGGGAGGCACGGGCGGATGGGTTCTCTCCCCCCTTGCGGGGGAGGGTTAGGGAGAGGGGTGGCCACACGGGCGGTGATCGACGATGACTCGACATCAACGCGCCCTACCCCAACGCCTTCAACTGGTCCGGCAGTGCATAGGCCCATTGCGTGATGTTGCCGGCGCCGAGACAGACGACGAGATCGCCCGACTTGGCGAGCCCCTTGACGATGCCCGGGAGCTCCGTTGCAGCCGGCAGCGGGATCACCTCGCGGTGGCCGTGCGCACGCAAGCCTGCGACGAAGTGCTCGCGGTCGATGCCATCGATCGGCGTCTCGCCCGCGGCATAGACGTCGGCGACGACCACCGCATCGGCATCGTTGAAGCAGGTGCAGAATTCCTCGAACAGCGATTGCAGGCGGGTGTAGCGATGCGGCTGCACCACGGCGACGATCTTGCCATTGGTGGACTCGCGCGCCGCCTTCAGCACCGCAGCGATCTCCACCGGATGGTGACCGTAATCGTCGATCACGGTGACGCCGTTCCATTCGCCTGTCTTGGTGAAGCGGCGCTTGACGCCGCCGAAACCGGCGATCGCCTTGCGGATCGCATCGTCGGAGACGCCGAGCTCGCGCGCGACCGCGATCGCGGCCGTCGCGTTCGATGCGTTATGGCGCCCCGGCATCGGCAGCATGAGATCGGCGATCTCATGGACGGCGCCGGTCTTGCGATCGTGGAACGCGACCTTGAACTTCGAACCGCCGCTCATCGGGGTCAGGTCAAGCAGTCGCACATCAGCCTGCGGGTTCTGGCCGTACGTGATGATGCGGCGATCCTCGATCTTGCCGACGATGGTCTGCACAACGGGATGATCGGTGCACATCACGGCAAAGCCGTAGAACGGCAGGTTTTCGACGAAATGGCGGAACGCGTCCTGCACGGCATCGAATGTCTTGAAGTGATCGAGATGTTCAGGGTCGACATTGGTGACGATTGCCACGTCCGTCGGTAGTTTCAAAAACGTGCCGTCGCTCTCGTCGGCTTCCACCACCATCCACTCGCCGGCACCAAGCCGCGCGTTGGAGCCGTAGGCGTTGATGATGCCGCCGTTGATCACGGTCGGATCGAGCCCGCCGGCATCGAGCAGCGTTGCGACCATCGTGGTCGTGGTGGTCTTGCCATGCGTGCCGGCAATCGCGACGCAGCTCTTCAGCCGCATCAATTCGGCCAGCATCTCGGCGCGGCGCACCACGGGAATGCGCCGCTCCCGCGCCGCCATCAGTTCCGGATTGTCGCGCTTGATCGCGGTGGAGACGACAACGACCTCGGCACCATCGACGTTCTCGGCCTTATGGCCGACCGAGACCTTCGCGCCCTTCTTGCGCAGACGGTCGAGATTGTAATTGTCCGAGGCGTCCGAGCCCTGCACAACATAGCCGAGATTGACCAGCACCTCGGCGATGCCGCTCATGCCGATCCCGCCGATCCCGACGAAGTGGATGGGTCCGATCTCGCGCGGCAGTCTCATGGTCTATCCTATGGTTCCGTCGTCATGCCCGGGCTTGTCCCGGGCATCCACGAATCCTAGCGTCTTTCTTGCAAGACGTGGATGCATAGGCACTCGGTATACCGAGTGCCGTTCCTTTTGAAAGTACGAAGTCGGATAGATCCGACTTCGTGTGACAAGCCCGGCCATGACGGTAAAACTATGGAAATTCCCCGTTTCGCGTCAGATTCCCGCAACCTTCACCACCAGATCGGCCAGACGCTCGGCGGCATCGAGCCGGCCTGCCCCTTTGGCCGCAGCAGCCATGGCGGCAAGACGCGCCGGCTCGGCGGCAAAGGCGGAGATCTCGGAGGCGAGACGGTCGGAGGTAAATTCGGTCTGCGGGATGCGGATGGCGCCGTCGACCTTGGCCAGCACGCCGGCATTGGCAAATTGGTCCTGGTCGATCGCGCCCGGTAGCGGCACCAGGATCGAGGGCCGGCCGATCGCGGCGAGTTCAGCCACCGTGCCGGCGCCGGAGCGCGACACCACCAGATGATTGGACGCGAGCCGTGCCGGCAAATCCGTGAAGAACGGTGCCAGCTCGGCATTGATCTTGAGCTTGTCGTAAACCGCGCGCACCCGGGTCATGTCTTCGTCGCGCACCTGCTGGGTGAGGACGAGACGGCTCCACAGCGCAGGCTCGAGCCGCTCGATCGCACCGGGCACGATGTCGGCCATGATGCGCGCGCCCTGGCTGCCGCCGACGACGAGCAGACGCAGCGGGCCATTCACCTCGGGTGCGGCATAGGGCACTGCGGCGGCGGCGAGGATCGCCGGCCGCATCGGCGTGCCGACCATCGTGGTCTTGCCCGCCAGCGCCGGGTCGCGGTCGAGCACACCGGGCAACGACGTTGCGATGGCCTGGACGCGGCTCGACAGGAAACGGTTGGCGCGACCGAGCACCGCATTGGCGTCGTGGATGATGCCGGGCACGCCGGCGAATTTTGCCGCAACCAGTGGCGGCAATGTCGGATAGCCGCCGAAACCGATGACGGCAGCGGGCTTCAACCGCTTGATCAGGCGGTACGCAGACAGCGTGCCGGTCGCGAGCGTCAGGCCGGCATAAGCGAGCTGGATCGGATTGCGGCCGCGCGCGGTTTCGCTCGCGACGACGTCGATCATGTCCTTGGTGAACAGCCCGCTGTAGCGCAGCGCGCGCTCGTCGGTGACGAGGCGGACGCGAAAGCCGCGCCGGATCAACTCGACGCCGAGCGCCTCGGCCGGAAACAGATGGCCGCCGGTGCCGCCCGCGGCGAGAAGAATCAAGGGGGATTGGTCCATGGAGGCCGTATTTACAGGGAAAGGGCGATCATTGCGAGCTAGCTACCAAGGCTCGTGCCCCCGGGCGCAGCGCAGCGCGCCGCCCTTCGCGGCGTGGTGCGCTGCTGAACCGGGGCCCATCTCTTCCAGCAACATGGTTGCGGCATTCTGGGTCCCGGCTCTGCGCGGAGCCTGTCATCGGGCCGCGCAACGCGCGGACCCGTTGGCTTGTCCGGGACACGAGAGCGGTTACGCGTAGCTGCGCATCGCCTCGGCGTGGCCGCTGGCCTCGACCTCGGTGCGCGGGCGCAGGCGTGTCAGGGCCAGCATCATGCCGACGCCGTAAGCGAGCGACACGATCGAGGAGCCGCCGTAGGAGATGAACGGCAGCGTCATGCCCTTGGCAGGGATGAGCTGGAGATTGACCGACATGTTGATCGCGGCCTGCACGCCGAACAGGATCGCGAGACCCGACGCCGCGAAGCGCGAGAACATGTCCTCATTGGCATAGGCGCGCGACAGCGTGCGGATGACGACGAAGGCGAACAGCGCCAGCATCGCCAGACACAGGATGATGCCGAACTCTTCGGCAGCGACCGCGAACACGAAATCAGTGTGGCTGTCAGGCAGGCTGCGCTTGGCGATGCCCTCGCCCGGCCCCAAGCCGAACCAGCCGCCGTTGTAGAAGGCCTCCATCGCGGTATCGACCTGGAAGGTGTCGCCGGAGGCCGGGTTCATGAAGCGCTTGATGCGGCCTGCGACGTGCGGAACAAAGAGATAGGCGCTGAACAGGCCGGCCGCGCCGATGCCGGCGAGACCGAACACCCAGATCATGCGCATGCCGGCGATGAAGAACAGCGAGCCCCACACCATCAGGATCAGCATAGTCTGGCCGAAGTCCGGCTCCATCACCAGCAGCGAGACCAGCATCAGCAGCAGCACCAGCGCCATCGAGGTTGCCGGCATCTCCGGCCGCTTGGTCGATTCCGCGAACAGCCAGGCGGCGATGACGACGAAGGACGGCTTTGCGATTTCGGAGGCCTGGATGTTGACGCCGATCAGCGTGATCCAGCGCCGCGAGCCCTTGACCTCGGGGCCGATCGCCAGCGTCACCACGATCAGGATGATGCTGAGCGTGAAGATGATCAGCGCCGAGCGGCGGATCGCGCGCGGCGACAGGAAGGACACGCCGAGCAGCACAATGAAGGACGGCGCCAGGAACATCACGTGACGGCTGAAGAAATGGAAGGGATCGAGCCCGATGCGGGTCGCAACCGACGGGCTCGCCGCCAGCGACAGGATGACGCCGGTCAGCATCAGCAGCAGGATCGCGCCGAACAGCGGCTTGTCGACGGTCCACCACCACTCGGAAAAGGGGGTGCGTTCTTCACGGGAGAGCATGGGCGGCCGCTTTCGGACAGAGGTCGGTCCATTGGTCGCCGAGGTTGGTTACCGGGAGGTTAAGGGAATGTATGAAGTTTTTGGGAGTGCCCCGGACGCAGCGCAGCGTCTCTTCGACGGTGCGCTGCAGAGCCGGGGCCCATCTCTCCGACCCGGCGTGCAACTTCTGGGTCCCGGCTCGCGCTACGCGCGTCCGGGACACGAGGGCCCTATTCGTAGACGATCGCGACATCCCCCGCGCGCTGTTCGCGCTTGTCGATCTGGCTTGGCTCGGGAATGAGACCGATCCTGACCGCCCGCTCGCTGCTCCAGGCGACGACGACCTCGAGATGCCCGCGCACGCTGACGAAGGTCGGCGTGCTCTCGGGCGAGAACGTCCGGCCGCGCGCCACGATGCTGGCTTGCGTGCTGTCAGTTGCTCCGCACGACTTCCAGACCACGACGACCAGCTGACCGCCGCTCGGAGAGGCATACAACTTCTGGCGAACGACGTGACACGCACCGAATCCGGTCATGACGTTGTCAACGAGGACAACGCAGAGAAAACCAACGGGAACAGCAAGCGCAGCGACGATAATTGCGATCCGGCGCCGCCGCGACATCACACCACCGGCTTCACGCCCGGCAACGCCTGCACCAGTTCGCGGAACCTGGTGCCGCGGATCTCGAAATTGCGGTACTGATCGTACGAGGCGCAGGCCGGCGATAGCAGCACGACGGCGTCGGCAAGACCGGATGCTTCCGCATCGCGCGCGGCGTGCTCGACGGCGACGTCGAGCGTCTGGCTGATCTCGTGCGCGACCGAACCGAGCGTTCCCGAAAACTCCTGCGCGGCCTCGCCGATCAGATAGGCCTTGCGGATGCGCGGGAAGAATCCGGTCAGGCTGGTGATGCCGCCCGCCTTCGGCTTGCCGCCGGCGATCCAGAAAATGTCGGCAAAGGACGACAGCGCGTGCGCGGTGGCGTCCGCATTGGTGCCCTTGGAATCGTTGACGAACAGCACATTGCCGCGGCGGCCGACCTGCTCCATGCGGTGCGCCAGGCCCGGAAAGCTGCGCAGGCCGTTCTGCAGCACGTCGAGGCTGATGCCCATCGCGAGCGCGGCGGCCGCCGCGCAGGCTGCGTTCTGCGCATTGTGCAAGCCGCGCAGCGAGCCGATGCCGCCGAGCGTCGCAATCTCGCTGCGGGCGCCGCCCGAATTGCGCACGATGGTGCCGTGCTCTACATGGATCCCGGTCGCGAGCGGATTCTTGACGGAGATGCGCACAACGTTCTTGCCCGCACGATCGAGCCGGTCGGCAATGTCGCGGCAATAGCCGTCATCGACGCCCACGATCGAGGTGCCGCCTGCCTGCACGTTCGCAACCAGGTGCTCCTTCACTTCAGCGTAATGCGCGAGCGTGCCGTGACGATCGATGTGGTCTTCGCTGACGTTGAGCAGGATGCCGACGGAGGGATCGAGCGACGGCGTGAGGTCGATCTGGAAGGACGACATCTCGATGACGTGGACTCGGCCCGTGCGCGGCGGCTCCAGCGACAGGATCGCGGTGCCGATATTGCCGCCCATCTGGGTGTCGTAGCCGGCAACCTTCGTCAGATGCGCGATCAGGGCCGTCGTGGTCGACTTGCCGTTGGTGCCGGTGATGGCGACGAACGGCGCGTTCGGCGCGTGGCGGCGACGCTCGCGGCAGAACAGCTCGATGTCGCCGATCACCTCGACGCCCGCTTCGCGCGCTTTCAGCACGCTCCAATGCGGCACCGGGTGAGTGAGCGGCACGCCGGGCGCGAGCACGAGCGCTGCGAAATTGTCCCAGGAGACGTTGCGCAGATCGGCGGTGATGAAACCGGCCTGCGCGGCCTTGGCGACGTTCTCGGTATTGTCGTCGGCGGCGATCACTTCGGCGCCGCCCGCCTTCAGCGCGTGGCAGGAGGCCAGCCCCGAGCCCCCGAGGCCGAACACCGCGACCGTCTTGCCGGCAAAGGATGTGACCGGGATCATGACTTTACTCCCGTCATTCCGGGGCTCGCGCAGCGAGAACCCGGAATCTCGAGATTCCGGATCGCCGCTTCGCGCCGTCCGGAATGACGAGAATGGGATACAGGGCCGTCACCATCATCACCGCAGCTTCAGCGTGGAAAGGCCGGCGAGGGCCAGCATCACCGAGATGATCCAGAAGCGGATCACGATCTGCGGCTCGGTCCAGCCGAGCTGCTCGAAATGGTGGTGGATCGGCGCCATGCGGAAAATGCGCTTGCCCGTGAGCTTGAACGACACCACCTGCACGATGACCGAGACCGCCTCCAGCACGAACAGGCCGCCGATCACAGCGAGCACGATCTCGTGCTTCACCGCGACCGCGATCGACCCCAGCATGCCGCCGAGCGCGAGCGAGCCGGTGTCGCCCATGAAGATCGAAGCTGGTGGGGCATTGAACCAGAGAAAACCGAGACCCGCGCCAAATAGCGCGCCGCAGAGCACCGCGAGTTCGCCGGTGCCCGCGACATATTTGATCTGGAGATAGTCGGCGAAGACAGCGTTGCCGGCGAGATAGGCGATCAGCGCGAAGCTCGTGGTCGCGATCATCACCGGCACGATGGCGAGGCCGTCGAGGCCGTCGGTGAGGTTCACCGCATTGCCGGCGCCGACGATGACGAAGGCGCCGAACACGACGAAGAACCAGCCGAAGTGCAGCACGGTGTCCTTCAGGAACGGGATCGTCAGCGCGGTCGAGGCGGGATCGCGGTTCAGCCGCACCAGCGCGTAGCAGGCGACCAGCGCGATGACCGCTTCGATGAGGAGGCGCAGCTTGCCGCCGAACCCGCTCGTGGTCTGCTTGGTCACCTTGAGGTAATCGTCATAGAAGCCGACGAAGCCGAAGCCGAGCGTCACCGCGAGCACGATCCAGACGTAAGGATTGAGCGGATTGGCCCACAGCACGGTGCCAACCGTGAGGCCGGACAGGATCATCAGGCCGCCCATGGTGGGCGTGCCCTTCTTGGCAAAGTGCGATTGCGGACCGTCGGTGCGGATCGGCTGGCCCTTGCCCTGGCGGATGCGCAGATGATCGATGATCCAGGGTCCGAACAGGAACACGAACAGCGCGCCGGTGGCGATGGCCCCGCCGGTGCGGAAGGTGATGTAGCGGAAGACATTCAGAACGGTGCGAACGGCACCTAAACCCGGAAATGTGTTGGAGAGCTCGATCAGCCAGTAAAACATTCAGTCGGTCCTATGGCGCCTTTCGCACGCGGCCTTCACGATGGCCTCACCGTGTCTCGCGCATTCGCTGGTCTTCATCATGGGGTCGGGCGACCCCAAAGAAACCGGACGGCGGCGCGCCGCAAAGGGTGGGATTCGGGAACTACGCCTTCCAAGCAGTTTACGCCTTTGCCTGCAAGGCGGCCACTAGGCCCGGCACAAACTTGTTGACCCAGAACATCTTCTTGCTGCCCTTGACAACGACGACATCGCCTGCCTTCAGCAGGCTGGCGACCTCGCCGGCTTTCAGCGTCGCGGGATCGTCGTGCCAGCCGAGCCCCTTGCCGGCGGGAAGCGCGTCGTAGAGGTGACGCATCAGCGGTCCGACACAATAAATGCCGTCGATGCCGTCGAGATGCGCGGTGAGGCCCGTGTGGTAGCGCGGCGCGTCGTCGCCCAGTTCAAGCATGTCACCGAGCACTGCGATGCGGCGGCCGCCCGTCATATTGCGCGCTTGCAGGCTTTGCAGCGCGGCAGCGACGCTTGCAGGATTACCATTAAAGCTGTCGTCGATCACGGTGACGCCGCCGACCGCCTGCTCCACCCCGCGGCCGGTCATGATGCCGACGCGATCGAGCTTGATCGCGAGCGTCGCCACATCGAGATGCGCGGCGTGAACAGACGCGAGCGCGGCGAGCGCATTCTGCACGCGGTGCGGCGCGCCGGGCGTCAGGCTGAAGGCGATCTCCTTCTTGCCGATCGCAGCCACGACCTGCCAGCTCTCGCCATGCGGGGCGTGTGCGACCTCGTGCACCTCGGCCTTCTCGCCGAAGCGCACCACCTTGCCTTTCCAGTCCGGCGCCTTGATACCTGATGGCAGCACCAGCACGCCGTCCGCGGACAGCCCGAGCGCGATCGACACCTTCTCGCGCCTGATGGCATCGAGCGAGCCGAGCTTTTCCAGATGCACCGGTTGGACGTTGACGACGAGCGCGACCGTCGGCCGCGTCAATTCGCTGAGCCGCGCGATCTCGCCAGCCTGGTTCATGCCCATCTCGACGACCCACAAGCTCGCGTCAGGCCGGGCATTGCACAGCGTCAGCGGCACGCCCCAGAAATTGTTGAAGCTCGACGGGCTCGCATAGGCATTGGGATAGGCCGCGAGAAACTCCTTGGTGCTGGTCTTGCCGGCGCTGCCGGTCAATCCGATCACCGGGCCTTTGAAGCGCGCGCGTGCGGCGCGGGCGAGGCCCCAGAGCCCATCGATCAGCGTATCCTTCACGACGACCTGCGGAATGCGGATGCCCGCAATCTCGTGCGGCACGATCATCGCGACCGCGCCCGAGGCTTCCGCCTTGTCCGCGAACTCCCAGCCGTCGCGCGCGCTGGCGAAGGCCGAGATGAAGCCGCCGCTCGGCGTGCCTGATAGCGCGACGAACAGGCTGCCGGGCTTCACCAGCCGGCTGTCCTGGGTGACGAAGTCGATCGGCGTGTTCGGGAACGATCCGGTCGCGCCAAGCGCGCGTGCCACCTCGGCAACCGTCCATAATGGCCCGCTCATGCGACCCTCGATGCTAATGCGGCGGCAACCGCCTCGTGATCACTGAACGGCAGGACCTCGCCACCGACGATCTGCCCGGTCTCGTGGCCCTTGCCGGCGACGAGCAGCGCATCGCCCTCTTCCAGCTCCTCGATCGCGGCGCGGATCGCGGCCGCGCGGTCGCCGATCTCGCGCGCGCCCTTGGCCGTGGCGAGGATCGCGGCGCGGATCGCTTCCGGCTTCTCGCTGCGCGGATTGTCGTCGGTGATGATGACGCGATCGGCATTTTGGGCCGCGATCTCGCCCATGATCGGGCGCTTGCCGGCATCGCGATCGCCGCCGGCGCCGAACACGACGATCAGTCTTCGTTTCGCGTAAGGACGCAGCGCCTGCAACGCCTTCGCAAGCGCATCGGGCTTGTGGGCGTAATCGACGAAGATCGGCGCGCCGTTGCGCTCGCCGACCCGTTCGAGCCGACCCTTGGCGCCTTCGAGATGTTCGAGGCTGGCAAACACGCCTGCCGCATCGCTGCCGGTGCCGATCGCGAGGCCGGCGGACACCAGCGCATTCTCGATCTGGAATTCGCCGACCAGCGGCAGCCGGACCGCATAGTTCTTGCCGCGATGTTCGAGGCTGAGCCTTTGCGAGAAGCCTTCGACCACCGCATCGGCAAGACGAATACCCTCACCTGCCCCATCGCCGCGACGTCCCACCGCCATCACGCGCAGACCGCGCGTCTTCGCCGCATCGATCGCCTCCGCCGAGCAATCATGATCGGCCGAGATCACCGCGGCGCCACCTGATGGAACGAGCTCGCGGAACAGCCTGAGCTTTGCTGCAATGTAGTGCGCGACAGTCGGATGATAATCCATGTGGTCGCGCGTCAGATTGGTGAAGCCGCCGGCGGAAACACGCACGCCATCGAGGCGATATTGATCGAGCCCATGCGATGACGCCTCGAACGCCAGATGCGTCACGCCCTCGCGCGCGATTTCATCGAGCTGCCGGTGCAGCGCGATCGGATCCGGCGTCGTCAGCGAGCCATAGACGGTGCGCTTGGGCGAGACGAGCCCGATGGTGCCGATGCTGGCCGAGGCATGGCCAAGCCGCTCCCAGATCTGGCGCGTGAAAGCGGCGACGGAGGTCTTGCCGCTGGTTCCGGTCACCGCCGCGATGGTCGCAGGCTGGCCCGGGAAGAACCTTGCCGCAGCCAGCGCCAGCGCGCGGCGCGGATTGACGACGGCAACGAACGGCACGGGGCACGCATCAGGCGCGTGATCGCCGACCACCGCTACAGCGCCGCCCGCAATCGCAGCATCTATGAAGCGTGCGCCATCGGTCTTGCTGCCGGCGAGCGCGAAGAAGAGATCACCCGGCTTGACCACGCGGCTGTCGAGCGCAATGCCTGTCACCTCGAGCGCCGCAATGTTGGGCTCGGTGGCGGCATCATTGCCTAAGAGGTCAGCCAGCTTCATGGTCTTCCAGTCGCGGTGCCGGAAAGCCGAATCTCGAGGGAAAATCCCGACTCAGCAGCGGCTACGGCCCACCCGATTGATTACTGGGTTGTCCTGGATGTCGCAAGAATAAGGCGGTCCGCGGGCGGCAGGTCGTAGCGGGGCTCGATGCCGAGCAGCGGCCCGATACGGGTAATGACGTTACCCGCGGTCGGAACGGCGTTCCAGCCCGAGGTGATGAAGCCGTAGGTTTCCTTCAGGGGCTGCGGCTCGTCGAGCATGATCAGAAGCTGGTATTTCGGCTTGTCGGCCGGCAGGATCGCGGTGAACGCGGTCAGCACCTTCTTCTTGGCATAGCGGCCGTTGATCACCTTTTCAGCAGTGCCGGTCTTGCCGCCGATATAGTAACCGGGAACGTTGGCATTCTTGGCGGTGCCGATCTCGGCGTTGAGCCGCATCAGGAACCGCATCTTGTCCGACGTCTCGGGCTTGATCACGCGCTTGGCAATCGCGCGGGCCTCCTCTTCGGAGCGCTTGAGGAAGGTCGGCGGAATCAGCAGGCCGCCATTGGCGAGCGCGCTGACGCCCATCACCGCCTGCAGGGGAGCCACCGCGATGCCGTGGCCGAACGAGATGGTGATGGTGTTCAGATCGCTCCAGCGTCGCGGCACGATCGGCGAGGCGCTCTCCGGCAGCTCGGTGCGTAGCCGCTCCATCTGGCCCATCTTGCGCAGGAACGCCTTGTGCGCCTCCACGCCCTGCGACAGCGCAATCCGCGCCGCACCGACGTTGGAGGAGAAGGTGAACACCTCTTTCATGTTCAGGAAACGGCCTTTCGGCTCGTCATCATGGATCGCGAACTTGCCGTAGTGCAGCGGACCGCGTGCATCCCACAGCGAGTCGAGGCCGTACTTGCCGGTATCGAGCGCCATTGCGAGCGTGAAGGCCTTGAAGGTCGAGCCCATCTCGTAGACGCCGGTGGTCAGGCGGTTGATGCGGTCGGGGTCGTGCGCTTCCTTCGGATTGTTCGGATCGAAATCCGGAACCGAGACCATCGCCACGATCTCGCCGGTGTTGACATTGGTCACGAGACCGGAGGCCGCCTTGGCGTGGAACTTCTCCTTGGCCTTCAACAGCTCATCGCGTAGCGCGTGCTCGACGCGCAGATCGACCGACAGCTCGATCGGCTTCTGCAGCCGGTCGATGGCGAAGCCGGCTCGGTGGAGATCGGCGAGGCCCTGATTGTCGAGCCACTTCTCCATCCCGGCGATGCCCTGATTGTCGATGTTGACGAGACCAATGAGGTGGGCGACCTCGTTGCCGGTCGGGTAGACGCGCTTGTTCTCGCGCAGGAAGCCGATGCCGGGAATACCGAGCTTGTGGATGTCCTGCTGCTGCTTCGCCGTGATCTCGCGCTTCAGCCAGACGAAGCCCTTGCGCGACGACAGGCGATCGCGCACCTCGGCTTCATCGAGGTCGGGCACGGTCGCGGTCAGAAGCTCGATCGCCTCGTCCTTGTCGATGATGCGGCGCGGCTCGCCGAACATGCTGGCTGCCTTGACGTCGGTCGCAAGGATCGCGCCGTTGCGGTCGACGATGTCGGGCCGCGCGGTCGCAACCACTTCCTGCGAGGCGGCGCGGCGCGCGCTATGGGCGTCGGCGCCGATCGCGAACATCACGAGCCGGCCGCCGATCAGGGCATAGACCATGGCAAAGGCGAGCATCGCCAGCCCGACGCGCGCGCGCGCCTTGGCGGCGCGATCGACATTGCGCCCGTAGAGCAGGCTGCGGATCAGACGCTGATGCCAAGGCTCGGCTGGCCGTGCGGTGGGTTTGGCCGGAACAGCGCTCATTGCTTGTCCTCGGTCTGAGGCACGGAGCCGGTCACGCTGTCCGGATCGCTCGCGGCTTCGATCGTGTTGATCATGGACCCGATCGGATCAGGCTCGCCCGGCCTGAACATCCGCGGCGGACGAGCCGGCAGGTTCTTCAGCGAATCATATTGCGTGCCGTTGACGGGCTTGAGCGGCAGATGCCGCTCGGACAGACCCTGCAGGCGCAGGGGCGCATCGAGCTTGGCCCATTCGGAGCGTAGCTGAGCGATCGCATCGCGCTGCTCGCGGATTTCCGCATGCAGCCGCAGCACCTTCTCGGTGCGCGCGGTGGAATCCATCTTGATCCGGTAGACATAGGCCGCCGCGAAGATCAGCGCGCCGATGACGAGGAGGTGGATGAAGCGCATGGGCTAGCCACCCCTCATCACTTCGGAGAGTTTTGGCCAGGACGACGGCTCGTCGTCACGATGCGCGGGCGCTTCCGTGCGCTCCGCGGCGCGCAGCTTTGCAGACCGGGCGCGCGGATTGTGTGCGACTTCCGCTTCGCCGGCGATCACGGGCCGCCGGGTCAGAAGCTGGAAGCTCGGCACCGTCTGCGCCACTTCCGGCAGATGCCGCGAGCCGCCGCCGGTCTTTGAGCGCTCGGAAAGGAAATTCTTGACGATGCGGTCTTCCAGCGAATGGAACGAGACCACGACCAGACGACCACCGGGCTTGAGCACGCGCTCGGCCGAGGCCAGCGCGGTCTGAAGTTCCTCGAGCTCTTCATTGACGAAGATACGCAGGGCCTGGAACGTTCGCGTCGCTGGATGAATGTCGCCCGGCTTGGAGCGAACCACGCGGCCGACGAGATCGGCGAGCGCGCGCGTGGTGGTGAACGGCGTCTCCTGCCGGTCAGCCACGATGGCGCGGGCGACGCGGCGTGAATGCCGCTCCTCGCCGAAGAGATAGATGATGTCGGCGAGATCGCTTTCCGAGGCGCGCGCGACGATGTCGGCAGCGGTCGGTCCTGTCTGCCCCATCCGCATGTCGAGTGGACCGTCGAGACGGAACGAGAAGCCGCGACCGGCCTGGTCGAGCTGCATCGAGGAGACACCGACATCCATCACGACCCCGTCGACCGCATCGACGCTTTGCGCGGCGCAGACCTCGGCGAGATTCGAGAAGCGGTCTTCGACCAGCGTCAGCCGGCCGGCGGCGCGGGCCACCAGCTCGGCACCGCCCGCGATCGCGGTGCGGTCACGATCGATCGCGATCACGCGAGTTCCCGGCACGTCGAGGATGGCGCTTGTGTACCCGCCAGCGCCGAAGGTGGCATCGACATAGATACCGCCCTCTCGCGGCGCGAGATGCTCGATTGCCTCGCGGCCAAGCACGGGAATGTGCGGCGCGTCGCTCATGCGTCGCGCCTGCTGCGTGCGCAGGTATAATCGTGGGCGAAGCAGCCCATGACGCCTCGAATAATTCCATGTCGCGGCGGTTCCACGACCCAACCCCAGTCCAGCATGTGCGCCGAGCCCGGTCGTCCCAGGCGGCAAGCCCGGTGTCCCCAGCGGAATATGTCGGGCAACCATGGGATTCCGAGCCAAAAACGCTTTTTTGGCCGCCTCCGGACGCGGGTCGGCTCTTCACCTCTCAGTAACGGCCCTTAGCGTTAAGAAAGCGTTGATCGGCTCGTTACATCTCGAAAAGGTCGCCCGCCGGTGATGCGTCATCCACACACATCGCCAAAATGCGCCCGTTAACCGACCTGCGCGATTGCGCGGACCGGAGGGTAAAGGAATAGTAAAGAGAAGGGCTTGGTCCACTCCTTGGCCCACCCTTCGTCCGATTCCGAGCTGTTTATGTCGTCCGGTTCGTCCACGCCGCCAGGAACTGATTCGAAACGTCAGCGCGTTCTCCCGGTTCCCAAGACCGCGGCGAGCATGCGGACGTTCGAGCCGGATTCATCGATCGTCTCCGACATCATCCCCTCGCCCAATCATGGCGAGCGCAGCAAGGGCCGCCAGCCCGACATGATCCTGCTGCACTACACCGGCATGCCCGACGTCGAGGGTGCGCTGGCGCGGCTGTGCACCGCGGGCACCGAGGTGTCGGCCCATTATGTCGTGCTGGAGGATGGCCGCATCGTGCAATGCGTGCCGGAGTCGCGGCGCGCCTGGCACGCCGGCGTCTCGTCCTGGGCCGGCGAGGACGACATCAACTCCTGCTCGATCGGGATCGAGATCGTCAATCGCGGCCACGATTGGGGCTATCCCGAATATCCGCTGCGCCAGATCGCGGCCGTCATCGCGCTGTGTCGCGGCATCATGCTTCGCCGCAAGGTCGCGCCGCAGCGCGTGCTCGGTCATTCCGACGTCGCGCCTGCGCGCAAGAAGGATCCGGGTGAAAAATTTCCCTGGCATTCACTCGCCAATTCCGGCGTCGGCCACTGGGTGACGCCGGCGCCGATCGTGCGCGGAGAGAGCCTGATGCTCGGCACCATCAGCGACGAGGTGCTGAGCCTGCAGCAGGCGCTTGCGAAATATGGCTACGGCGTGCCGCTGTCCGGCAAATATGACGCCGCCACCATGGAAGTCGTCACCGCCTTCCAGCGCCACTTCCGCCCGGCGCGGCTTGATGGCGTAGCCGATCATTCCACGCTCTCAACGTTGCAGGCGCTGCTGGCGAGCCTGCCGCCGGAGGCGAACGTCGTGGCGGCGAAGTGACGAGCAAGCCGTCGGTCGGGGGCGAAGACGAGAGACACGACGTCCCGTCCTTGCACGGCGTGAGCGCGCGCATCCTGCGAGACCCTCGCCTGCAAAACCCATGGCGGCTGATGCTGGCCGTCAACATCGCCGTAGTGACCGGGGTTTTCATTCACAAGATCCTGCTGCAGCCTTATGTTCCGTACATTCACCTGCTGGTCACCTATCAGTTCGGCTTCATCAAGCGCGCGCTGATCGGGGCCATCGTCGGACTGTTCACGGCGAAGGTGCCGGTCTGGCTGGTGTTCGCGCTCGGCGGCACGGTGTGGCTCGTGACGCTCGGGCTGTTCGTTCAGCTCTTCCGCAGGACGTTCGGGCTCGATGACAAGAGTCTGCCGCTGTTCATTTTCATCGCGGGGTCGCCGTTCTTCTTCAAGAACTTCATGCACTCGCTGGGGCATTTCGACATCTACGGCTGCCTGCTGGCGATCGTGCTCTTGCTGCTGCCCGCGCGCTCGGTCCTGTTCATCGTCCTGGCGGCGCTGTTTTCGATCATCCTGATCCTGATCCACCACATCCATCTTCTGATGTATGTGCCGACGATCGTCGTCATCGTGGCGGCGAGGCACTATCTCGCCCACGGCCTCAACCGGCTGAGCGTCGCGGTTGGAATCCTGTCGGCAGCCTGCGTCGTCGCACTGTTCTTCGCGGCGCAATTCTGGGGGACGATGCCGATCCCGGAAGCCGACTTCGTCAAATATCTGCAGGGCCGGATGGCGGACCCGTCCCGCACCAACCTGCTGAGCTTCAGCTACATCTGGTACCAGCCGCTGTCGAAGGAGATCGCGGACACCTGGGCGCGCATGCCGTCGAACATTCTCGGCGTTCCCGTTTTCGCACTGCTGATCTGGCTGCATACCCCGCTGTGGCGCTACTTTGCTGACTCGATCCGCGCGCTCGCGAGCGAGACGCACCGGCGCCTCGTCGTTGCGGCGCTGATCGGGGTCGGCCTCGGCTATCTCGTGATGTTTGCCATCGTGTTCGACTATTCGCGCTGGATGTCGAACTGGGTCGTCTGCATGTTCCTGATCCTGCATGTGGTGAAGATGCTACCGGCCGCGCAGGTGGCGCCGCCGATCCTCGCGCAAGACCGCAAGGCCGGCGTGTTCGGCTGGATCGTCACGCTGTACCCTCGGGTCGGTATCGTGCGGCCATTCTAGCCTTTGATGCAGCGAATGGACACTTTCGTTTCCGCGGAAAAGCCGATAGTCTGGATATCAGATTATCAACGTCGGTTTTTGGCTTCCTCTGGGTGTAGTGATGGCGACACTTGCTGAACGCATCAAGTCTGATCTGGCAGACGAGCTCACCGCGCACGCGGTCGCGAGCATCAATGCCGCGGATCATTTCGCGCTTCCTTTCCCCCATATCGTGTTCCGCGATTTCTTCCCGGCGGATTTCTATCGGGATCTGGTGCGGCATGTCCCGACCCAGGGATACGATCCGATCACCGGCACGGGAACGCGCATGGCACTGCGGCTCTACGGCGAGAACGTCGACAGGATCGAACCGGCACTGCGCCCCGCATGGGCCGCCGTGTCGGCCATGTTGACATCCAAGGAGGTCGAACAGGCGATCCGCAATCGGCTGCACGACGGGCTCGAGATTCGCGCCCGCGGCGACAAGGTGCCGAGCGCCGAGGACCTGACGCTGGTCGCGAAACCGGTCGTCTACCGGGACACCGACGGCTACCAGATCAAGCCGCATCCCGACACGCGCAAGAAGGTCGTGACGATGCAGCTCTATTGCCCGACCGACGACAGCCAGGAAGCGCTGGGGACCACGCTCTACCAAGCGTCGCTCAAAGGTCTGTTCCACGTCGGCTCCTACTGCCTGGAGCCGGTGAAGACCATCCCGTTTCTCCCCAACGTCGGATACGCGTTCGTCGTCCTGAAGGCCTACCATTCGCTGACGAAGATGAGCTGGCATGGCCGGCCGAAGATCGAGACCAACAAACCCCGCATCACGATCCTCAACACGTTCTACATGAACGAAAGCGTGGGATTCTAATCCGCCGCAGAAGGCGGACATCGCGATTGCCAAGTCACTTCCCTCGCCTGCGGGGCGGCGCTAGGCCAGCTCCGTGATTCGCCGCGCGTACAGTCTGCGCAGCGGCTCCAGTTGCGTCGCCTCCGTCGCGGCCACATACGCCGCCCGCGCCTCGTCCTTAAGGTCCAGACGGCGCAGCAGGTCGGCGCGCACGGCCGGCAACAACTCGTAGCCGTCGAGCCCGCCGCGCGCCGCGATCGTGTTGACGAGGTCGAGCGCGCGCGCCGGGCCGTCGACCATCGACACGGCGGCCGCGTGGTTGAGCTCGATCACCGGTGACGGGCTGATCCTGAGCAGCACTTCATAGAGTCCGGCGATCTGCGGCCAGTCGGTGTCGGGATAATTCGGCGCGCGCGCATGAAGGGCTGCGATCGCGGCCTGCACCGCATAGGGCTGCGGTCGGCCCGGCACGCGCAGCGCCTCATCGACGAGGCGCAGGCCTTCCTCGATCTGCGCGCGATCCCAGAGCGAGCGGTCCTGCTCTTCGAGCAGCACGATGTCGCCGGCCGCGGTTTCGCGCCCGGCGCGGCGTGCATCGTGCAGCAACATCAATGCCAGCAGGCCCTTGATCGCCGCGCGATCGGGCATCAGGTGGTCAAGCAAGCGGCCGAGCCTGATCGCTTCCACCGCAAGATCGGGCCGCATCAGATCCGCACCCGAGGTCGCGACATAGCCTTCGGTGAAGACGAGATAGATCACGGCGAGCACACCGTCGAGCCGCGGCGCCAGCGCGTCACGTTCCGGCACCTCATAGGGAATGCCGGCGAGCCTGATCTTCTGCTTGGCGCGGACGAGGCGCTGCGCCATCGCGTCCTCACCGATCAGGAACGCGCGCGCGACCTGCGCGGCGGAGAGACCGCAGACGGTGCGCAGCGTCAGCGCGACCTGAACCTCGGCCGCGAGCGCCGGATGGCAGCAGGTGAAGATCAGCCGCAGCATGTCGTCGTCGAGCATCGCGGGCGGCTCGGCCGGCGCCTTCGCGTTGAGCTCGAGCTCGTGCAGGAGCGCCTGCTGCTTGCCGCGAAACACCGCCTGGCGGCGCACACGATCGATCGCCTTGTTGCGACCGACATTGACGAGCCACGCGCGCGGATTGTCGGGGACTTCGCCAGCCGACCAGCGCTCCAGCGCGACCGCGAACGCATCCTGCAGCGCGTCCTCGGCCAAATCGAAATCGCCGACGAGGCGGATCAGGGTGGCCAGCGCCCGCCCCGCCTCGTCGCGGAAGATCTTGTCGATGTCCTCGGGGCAGATCACTTGTAGATCATGACCGGCCGGACCTCGATCGAGCCTCGCTTGGCCTCGGGAATTCGCGCGGCGAGCGCAACGGCGTCATCGATATCCTTGGCCTCGACCAGATAGTAGCCGCCAAGCTGCTCGCGCGTTTCCGCGAACGGACCGTCGGTGGTCATGGTCTTGCCGTCGCGCACGCGCACGGTCGTCGCCGTCGTCGTCGGCTGAAGCCCGTCGCCGGCCTTGAAGTGGCCGCTCTGGATGATCGACTGCGTGAAAGCGCCGTATTCTCCCGCCAGCTTCTGGCGGTCAGTGGCGCTCATGCCGGTCATGTAGTTTTCGTTCCGGTAGATCAGCAGCAGATATTGCATGGTTTAACTCCTGTGGTTCGGCTGGATCGCCGACATCAGTCGAACGAGCCAAACGTCAAACGACATCTCCGCGGATTATTTCGAGGTCATTTGTAGATCATGACCGGCCGGACTTCGATCGACCCGTCCCGGGCGCCGGGAATTCGCGCGGCGAGCTCGATCGCGGCGTTGAGATCCTTGGCCTCGACCAGATAATAGCCGCCGAGCTGCTCGCGGGTCTCCGCGAACGGACCCTCGGTCGTCAGCGTCTTGCCCTCGCGCACGCGCACAGTGGTTGCGGTCGAGGTCGGCTGCAGCCCGTCACCGGCCTTGAAATGGCCGCTCTGCACGATGGACTGCGTGTAAGTGCCGTACTCCGCCGCCACCGCCTGACGGTCTGCCGGCGTCATCTTGCTCATTTGCGCTTCGTTCTGATAGATCAGCAGCAGATACTGCATGGCTCAACTCCTGTTGTTCGGCTGGATTGCCGGCATCCAGTCGAACCGGGTTCGCGCCCGACGACATCTTCAGAATAAATTATTTACGCTGCCGCGCGCGCCACGATCTTGGCTTGACGAAACCGTCACAAATGCCCATTGCGTAACCCGTCAGTCGGCCGGACGGCCGCTCCGGCAGGTGCCGAAAGGCCGCCGGGGAGGAAAGTCCGGGCTCCCTTGACATACGGTGCCGGATAACGTCCGGCGGGGGCGACCCCAGGGAAAGTGCCACAGAGAACGAACCGCTCCCTCCTCGGAGGAAGTAAGGGTGAAAAGGTGCGGTAAGAGCGCACCGCGGGTCCGGCAACGGAGCCGGCATGGTAAACCCCACCGGGAGCAAAACCGAATAGGGACGGCGTAGCGGGCTGTTCGCGAAAGCGATAACGCCGCGGGGCGATGTCAGGCCCGCTGTCCGGGTAGGTTGCTCGAGGCCATGTGCAAACATGGTCCCAGAGGAATGGCCGTCACGTATCGCTTGCGCAAGCAGGCGGTGCCCTACAGAACCCGGCTTACAGGCCGGCTGATATCTTGCGACGAGGGGTTCGATGCTGACGCATCGGACCCCTCACCAATTTTGGAAGGTCGTCATTCCGGGGCTCGCAAAGCGAGAGCCCGGAATCCATCAGGCGGCAGGGAACGTGGAGGAATGGATTCCGGGCTCGTGCTGCGCACGCCCCGGGATGACGACGGAGGCCTAGGCCACGATCTCCTGCAGAGCCTTCATCAGCGCCTCCGGCGCCGTGACATTCGGCGCGTGGCTGGCGTCGAGCTCGACATAGCGCCAGCCATCCTCGCTGTTCGCGCGCCTGGCGAATTGCCCGAACACATCGCCCGGCGGAATGCGTTTACAGTAGATGTAGCTGCGCGGCATCGCGGGTTCACCGTGTTGAAGCTTCAGCTTGGTCTCGAAACATTGGATCGGCATGTTGATGCGACGCGCATTGAGCCAATCGAGATCGGCCTGCGGCGTGTCCGGCGGCGGCGGGTTCGGTGGGATGCGGTAGCCATCGGCGGCAGCAGCCGCCTTGCGCATCGGCTCGCGCCCGCCTTCGTTGAGATCGAACAGCGACTGGCCATCGCGCGGCACGAACGCGTCGAGATAGACCAACTGTGTCACGCGCTCGCGGGCGCGATCGGCAACGCCTGTTGCGACCATGCCCCCATAGCTGTGGCCGAGCAGCACGATATCGCTGAGGTCCTCGAACTTGATGACGTTGAGGATGTCCTGGATATGGGTCTCGAGATCGACAGCGGCACTGGCGAGATGCGACCGTTCACCGAGCCCGGTATAGGTTGGCGTGACCAGGCGGTGGCCGGCCTGCGCCATCAGCGGATGCATCTTCTTCCAGGCCCATCCGCCGGACCACGCGCCATGACAGAGCAGGAAGGTTTTCGCGCGTGCGGTCATCGGCGTTTCCATCGGTCTTGTTTTGATACGATGGAGTGTAGCGGCCGAACGCGCGAAGTAAACGCCGCGGCTCAGGCCGCGCGCGGCGCCTTGACCAGCACGGGCGCAAGCTGGCCGGCTTCGCGCCGCAACTTGCTCGCCTCGAAGCCGTGCATGCCGATTTGCCATTGCAGGCCGACGATGGCGCCCTTGGTCGGTTGCAGCAGCGCCAGCGAGGCAAACAGCGTCACCGGCAGCCACACCGCGAGTTGCAGCCAGACCGGCGGCGCATAGGCGGTCTCGACCGCGAGGATCGCCGGCACCACGAGATGGCCGACCACGACCATCACCAGATAGGCCGGAAAATCATCCGCGCGCTGGTGAAACAACTCCTCGCCGCAATGATCGCAAGCGTCGGCCACTTTCAGGAAGCGGCCGAACATGTGTCCTCCGCCGCAGTTCGGGCACTTGCCGCGAAAACCGCGCCACATCGCTTTTGCCAGGGAAACTGAACCGGTCGCCATGACGACACCTCTTCCGTTTTGCTGATCCATACAATAATATATTGCATCCATACATTCAAAGGATATGGACCTAAATTGCATGGACTGGACCCCTACAATCTCGGAGCTGTCAGGGCCGCGCTACCAGCGCATCGTCGAGGCCATGGAGGCGGACATCGCCGCCGGACGACTGGTGCGCGGCCAGCAATTGCCGACGCAGCGCGCTCTCGCCAAGGCGCTGGGCATCGATCTGACCACGGTGACGCGCGCCTACACCGAGGCACGGCGCCGCGGCATCATGGAGGCGCGCGTCGGCCAGGGCTCGTTCGTGTCGGAGACCAGCGCGCGCCGCGCGGTCGACCTGCCGCATCCGGTCGCGATCGACCTCTCGATGAACGTGCCGCCACATCCGCTGGAAGCGCAGCTCGACGAACGCATCATCGCCGGCCTCGAAGCCGTCCGTGCGCAATCGGGCCTCACTGCATTCCTGAATTACCAGCCGCCCGGCGGCAGCGCCCATGAACGCGAGGTCGCCGCGCGCTGGATGCGCACGCGCGTTCCCCACGCCAACGCCGACAAGCTCGTGATCTTTCCGGGCGCGCAGACGATCCTGTTCAACCTGCTCGCCCATCTTGCGCAGCCCGGGGACGTCGTGCTGACGGAGGCCATCACCTTTCCCGGGATCAAGGCCGCGGCAGCGCAGCTTGGCGTCAAGCTCGTTGGCGTGACGATGGATGACGGCGGCATCCTGCCCGATGCGCTGGCGAAGGCCTGCAGCACCCACAGGCCAAAGGCCGTCTATCTCATTCCGACGCTGCACAATCCGACCACGGCGACGCTTGCTCCCGAGCGACGCAGCGCAATCGCAAAAATCATCCGCGATGCCGATACTGTTCTGATCGAGGACGATGCTTACGGACTGCTCGACAAATCGGCCTCGCCGATCGCCAACCTCATCCCGGAGCGGACATATCTGGCGACGACGCTGTCAAAGTGCATCGCGCCGGCATTGCGCGTCGCCTATCTGCTGACGCCTGACAGCGACGCGCAGCTTCAGATGCGCGGCCATTTGCAGGCGACCGTGCAGATGCCGGCGCCACTGATGGTCGCGCTGGTCACCCAATGGATCGAGAGCGGCATTGCCGACCGGATCATCACTGCGATCCGCAACGAGGCCGTCGGCCGCCAGCAATTGGCCCAGCGCGCCCTGAAGGGGTTTCGGCTTCAAGCGAAGCCAGCCGCGCATCATCTGTGGCTGCATTTGCCGGAGGGACTAGGCCGCCGCGATGTCACCGCGCGGCTGTTGCGCGATGGGCTCGCCGTCGTGGCCAGCGACTCTTTTGTGGTCGATGGCAACCCGCCGAATGCTGCGCGGCTGTCGCTCGGCGCCGCGCGCAATCGCGCGGAGCTCACACAAGCACTTCGGATTCTGATCGGCGCGCTGCAGAAGCCCGCTGATGCCAGGCAGATCGTCTAAGGCGCGTTAGCCACCTCGTCTCACGCTGTCGAGAAATTCCTCGCGTTCGCCAGGCGCGTAACCCTGGGAAGCCCCCGGATACGCTTCATATCTTTCGCCATACGGTGCCGTCCCGGACGGCGCGTAGCCAAAAGCCGAAGCGGGGCCTGAAACGCCTCCCCCCTGATCGGGACGAACGATGGCATGCTGCCGGTGCGCGTGATGCACCGTAGCCGCGTTCGCAGAGCCAGCCAGGGCGATCAAAAGGCCCGAAGCCAGAATAATACGCATCGCATTCTCTCCAATCGACAGCCGGTGGCTTACATACAAATCAGGTCGCTCGATTCCAACACGGAGCGGATTCACGATTAGTCACATCGGTGGCATCACGGCTGCTGCGCCTCTATGGTCGTTTTCTATCGCCCAACCTGGGACTGCGGATCAGCAGGGCTTCGCTCATCGCGCCGCTAGCCCAAATCCTATGCGGGCTATCCGGGCGTGTCGTTCGAAAATGCCCGACGATTGCAGGTCTCGGGTCCGTGCAAGCATGCATTGACCGCCACGCCCGCGGCTGTGCTATGCCCGGTGCGGCGATCACGAGATCGCGACAACAGGAACTTGGTGTTGGAAACGTTCACGATTGCATTGCTCCTGTTCGGTGCGCTGGCCGGCGGCTTCGTCTCGGGGCTTGCAGGGTTCGGCACGGCGCTAATGGCGCTCGGCATCTGGCTCTACGTGCTGGCGCCCTCGCTCGCGGTGCCGTTGGTGCTGATCTGCTCGGTGATCGCGCAGACCTCGACGCTGCCCTCGATGTGGAAGAGCTTTGATCTCTCGCTAGTGTGGCCGTTCCTGATCGGCGGGCTGATCGGCGTGCCGATCGGGACCACCCTGGTTGCCTCCGCTGATCCGAAGGTGTTCAAGCTCTGTGTCGGCGTGTTGTTGCTGATCTTCTCGAGCGCGCTCTACTTCAACAAGAGGCAGTTCACCGTCACCTTCGGCGGGCGCATCGCCGACGGTGCGGTCGGTTTTGCCGGCGGGATTCTGGGCGGGCTCGCCGGACTGTCCGGGCCGTTGCCGATCCTGTGGGCCAATATCCGCGGCTGGAACAAGCACGAGCGGCGCGGCATCTTCCAGCTGTTCAATTTTACGGTGCTCGCCGCCGCGCTGGTGTTGCAGACGGCATCGGGCCTGGTCGCCGTCAAGGTGGTCTGGCTCGCGATGGTCGCCTTTCCCGGCACGCTGATCGGCGCATGGGCCGGCGCGCGCGTCTATCACGCGCTCAGCGACAAGCATTTTGGCGATGTCGTGCTCGGCCTGTTGTTTCTGTCGGGCGCCACGCTGGTCTGGAACAGCATCGGGACGCTGTAGCCCGCGCTTTCGTCGCAGCGCCCTGGAGCGTTCGGATCGAACAAGCCATCGCTACGCGGGCTCGCGCGCGAGAGGTGCGATGGGCTCGGGGCTGGCGGGCTCCGCGGCTTTCGGCGTCACCAGGCGCTTCCTGAACTCGCGGCGCAGCAGCCACAGGCTCTGGACGGCCTGCAAGGTCGTCGCCGCGTTCGATATGTACCAGACGTACTCGATCCGAAAACCCGGCTGCGTCGAAAGCCAGATCGCCGGCAAGGAATAGGTGAGCACCCGCGTCGCCGAGCTCCACAACACCGGCTTGGTGTTGCCGAGGCCCTGAAACATGCTGGAGCAGGTGAAGATCAATCCCTGCGCCACCATGTTCAGCGAAATCATCTTCAGGAACAGCAACGCGACCTTCATCGTCTCCGGATCATTGGAGAAACTGGCCAGCAACCATCCGGGCTCGAGCTGCGCGAGGAGCGTGAGCGCGACCATCACGACGGTCGCGATCATCGCCGCTCTGACGAAGGTCTCCCGCACCCGCTCGTAATTGCCGGCGCCGAAATTCTGTCCCGCAATCGGCCCGGCGGCGAGCGCAACGGCAAGGGCCGGCATCTGGATCAAGCCCACGACACGCGTGCCGATACCAAAGCCCGCTTGCGCCGTCGGGCCAAGGTTCCGCAGCACGTAATAGATCGCGGCCATGAAGATGAAGATCATCACGAACTCGCCGCCGGCCGGCAGGCCGACATTGAGGATCCTTTTCCATTGCCGCAATTGCGGACGCCATTGCGCGGGATGGAAGGCGACGTAGCGCTCCAGCCTGTGAAAATACGCGAACAGCATCAGCGCGCCGATGAAGACGGCGATCGTGCTCGCAAGGCCCGCCCCGGCAACACCGTACGCGTGCCCGGTGCCCCAACCCGAGATCAGGACCGGCGCCAGCGCAATGTTGATGACCACGGCGAGCACCTGGACCAGCATGCTCGGCCGCACGATGCCGGTCGCCCGCAGCGCGGCCGCCATCACCTGGGTGACGAATTGCAGCGCCAGCGCCGGCATGAACCACAGGAAATAGGTGGTACCGGCGTCGATGGTGGCCGCATCGGCCGCGATCGCGCGCATATAGGGACGCGCCAGCACCAGGCCGCCGAGCAACGTCAGCAGCCCTGATAACACCGACAGGATGACCGCCTGGTTGAAGACGAGATTGGCATCGTCGCGATCCTTGCGGCCCACCGCATGCGAGACCAGCGCAACCGTGCCGACGCCAAGCATCTGCATCAGCGCGTTGACGAGGAAGCCGGCGTTGCCGGCCGCAGCGACGCCCGCAACAGCGGCATCGCCGAGCCCGGTCACGAAGTACAGGTCGACCAGCTGGCAGATCATGATCGTGATCATGCCCGCCACGATCGGTGGCGCCATGCTCAGGATGTGGCTCACGATGGAGCCGCGCGTCAGGTCCTTCATCTCATTCCACCTTCGGCGAGGTGACGGCGGGGCATGTGCCCCGCCGCCCCGCCTCATTCCGCTGCTGCGATATGCCCGAGCTCCACCACCTGGCGCTCGAACAGGCTGCGATAGATGCCGCCGGGCTTGCCCGCGAGCACGGCATGCGTGCCCTGCTCGACGATCTCGCCGCGGTCGAACACCAGGATCCGATCGAGGCTCTTTACCGTCGACAATCGGTGCGCGATCACGATCGAGGTGCGGCCTTTCATCAGCCGCTCCATCGCCTGCTGGATCAGCGCCTCCGATTCCGAATCGAGGCTCGATGTCGCCTCGTCCAGGATCAGCACCGGCGCATCCGCCAGGAAGGCGCGCGCCAGCGCCACGCGCTGCCGTTCGCCGCCCGACAGTTTCACCCCGCGCTCACCGACCAGCGTGCCGTAGCCCTTCGGCAGGCGCAGGATGAAGTCGTGCGCATTGGCAAGCCGTGCCGCCTGCTCGATCGCCTCCAGGCTGGCGCCAGGCCGGCCATAGGCGATGTTCTCGGCGAGTGTGCGGTGAAACAGGATCGGCTCCTGCTGCACGATCGCGATCTGGCTGCGCAGCGATTGCTGCGTCGCCTTCGCGATATCCTGCCCGTCGATCAGCACACACCCATCCGTGACGTCGTAGAGCCTCTGCACCAGCTTGACGAAGGTGGTCTTGCCGGAGCCTGAGCGACCGACGAGACCGACGCGTTCGCCGGCGCGGATCGTCAGCGACAATCCGTCGTAGAGCGGCGCGCGATGGCCGCCATAGTGGAACGTGACGTCGTCGAACACGATCTTGCCGCCCTCGATCGCGATCGGCCGCGCATCGGCAGCGTCTGCAATGCCGATCGGCTCGTCATGGATCGCCACAAGCTCCTCCATGTCGTTGACCGAACGCTGGAGGTTGTTGATGTGCATGCCGACGTCGCGCAAATAGGCGTGGATGACGTAGTAGCTCGTCAGCACGTAGGTGACGTCGCCGGGCGAGGCATGTCCGTACATCCACAGCAGCACCGAGCCGCCGATGACAGACCCCCGCAGGCACAGCAGCAGCGAGAGCTGCACCATGGCGGTGTAGTTGTAGCGAAACCACGTACGCCGAACGCGCGCGCCCCAACGCTTGATGACACGGGCGAGGCGCGCATCCTCGCGCGCTTCCGCGCCGAACGACTTCACCACCGCATTGCAGGTCAGCGCATCCGCCAGGGTGCCACCGACCTTGGTATCCCAGGCATTGGAGACGCGCGCGGCGGGCGCGATGTAGCGCGTCGAGAACAGCACCGTCGTCGTGACATAGCCGAGCGCGCCGAGCGCGATCACCGTGCCGAGCGAGGCCCAGTGCACGCCGAGCAGGATCATCGATCCGATCAGAACGACCAGCGACGGCAGCAGCGCGAGCAGGATGGTGTCATTGAGCAAATCGAGCGCCCACATGCCGCGCGTGACCTTGCGCACGGTCGAGCCCGCGAAGGAGTTGGCGTGCCAATCGGTCGAGAAGCGCTGCACGCGCAGGAACGCGTCCTGCGCGACGTCGGACATGATCTTCAGCGTGAACGGCACGATCACCTGCAGGCCGCTCAGGCGCAACACGATCGAGGCCGCGCCCAGCACGACGATGCCGCCCAGCGCCACCAGCGCGGCGTGGCGCGCTTCGGAATCGGACGGGCCGCGCGTCAACGCGTCGATCAAATGCCCCGAGAAGACCGGCATGAAGAGGTCGGCGACGGTCGCCCCCAGCAGACCGGCGACGATGGCAAGCGTCCGCCGTGGCTGCTTCAGCCAGTGCCGGAATACGAAGGGCAGCACCACGCGGATCGCCGCGGGCTTTTTTGACAAAGCGGTCATGGCATCATCCGGCCGCTGTTGGCGCGGGCCGGCTCCATCAATGGACGCAAGCCGGCCGCGAGGGCCGAGACGGCGTCACTTGAAACTGACTTGATTTGGGAAGCGGAACGATCGGGGAAAAAAGCCCAATCGAAGCTGGCGGAAGCGGCCTCTAGCAGGCCGAAAGATTACCGAGCCAGACCATCATCGAGCGCGGAAACGCGATCTGCGATTGCGACGAAATCATGCAAATCTCTCCCCGGTTCGATTAAATGAGGTGCGCTTTATAGATGTGGGATTCGCCATTTGCAACGGGGCCCGCGCGAGATCCCGCACGAGTGTTGCATTTTGGTGCGCCTGCCACCCGGTCGAGCCGGGGCGGCGCACTGATCGTATCGCGTCAGTGCGCGTCGCCGCCGCCGGTCATCGGGGCCGGCTTGTTCAACAGTGTGACCAGCAGGCTGAGGCCGAGATAGAACAATGTCAGAATGAAAAAGGCATCGCCATAGCCCATGACGGAGGCCTGGCGATGCACGATCTGGCTGAGCTGCTTCATCGCCATCAGCGTGGAATCGCCGAGCCCCTGGAACTTCTGCTGCAGCATCGTCAGGGTTTCGGTGGCGGTCGCATTGCCCCAGGTCACGCGCTCCTGCAGGCGCGTGATGTGCAGGTCGGTGCGGTCGTTCAGCACGGTGTTGATGACCGCAAGGCCGACGGCGCCGCCGAGATTGCGCATCAGGTTGAACAGGCCGGAAGCGTTCTTCACCTTTTCGGGCGCCAGCGTGCCGAGCGCGACGTTGTTGGTCGGCACCATCGCGAACATCATGCCGATGCCGCGCAGGATCTGCGGCATGAGCAGCTCGTAGAAATCGTAGTCGCGCGTGATCCAGGTCATCTGGTAGGAGCCGATCGCGAACACGATCAGCCCGAACGCGATCATGTAGCGCATGTCGACCTTGACCATCAGCCTGCCGACCAGCGGCGCGACCAGGAACATGGTGATGCCGGAGACGAACATGGTCTCGCCGATCATCAGCGCGCTGTAGCCGCGCACCTCGGCGAGGTAGCGCGGATAGATGTAGGTCAGGCCGTAGAGGCCGATGCCGATGCAGAATTGGAGGATGCAGCCGACGGCGAAATTGCGGTTGGTGAAGGTGCGCAAATTGACAATCGGCTCGGCGGCCGTGAACACGCGCCAGAAGAAGGCGATCGCCGAGATCGCGCAGATCCAGGCGCAGATCGCCACCGACGTATCCTGCATCCATTCATATTGCGGACCTTCCTCCAGCACATATTCGAGCGTGCCGAGAAAGCCGGCCATGAAGATCAGACCCCACCAGTCGAAGCGATCGAGCAATTCGAAGTGCGGCTCGTCGAAATCGACCAGCGCCCACACACCGAGCGTAATGCCGATGCCGGGGACGACGTTGATGAAGAACAGCCAGTTCCACGACATCAGATCGGTGATGTAGCCGCCGACTGTCGGTCCGATCGTGGGGGCCAATGTCGCAACGAGGCCGATGATTGGACCGACGATGTGGAATTTCGAACGCGGGAAAACCGTATAGGCCGAGGCGAAAACCGTCGGGATCATGCCGGCGCCGAGAAAGCCCTGCAGCGCACGCCAGAGGATCATCTCCTCGATGGTCGTGGCAAAGCCGCAGAGCAGGCTCGAAATCGTGAAGCCGGCCGCCGAGATCGCGAACAACAATCGCGTGCCGAAGGCACGCGACAGGAAGCCCGACAGCGGGATCGCGATCACCTCGGCGATCAGATAGGCGGTCTGGACCCAGGAGACCTCGCTCGAGCTCGCTGACAGGCCGGCCTGGATTTCGCTCAGAGATGCCGAGACGATCTGGATGTCCAGGATCGACATGAACATCCCGAACACCATGATGATGAAGGCAAACAGCCGTTTCGGCGCGATGCGCTCCGAAGCAGCTGATGCCATCATGGCAGGTGAAGCAGTCGTGGCGTTCGCCATGGTCTGACCTCGCAGCGCTGGTTGCGCTTACTGCGGATGGATCATGGTGGGATCGTCGAGATCGATCTCGCTGTCGGCGTCGGCGGCCCCCTTGTTGGTGTCGACGGTTGCGTAGACCGACATGCCGGCGCGGAGCAGATTCTGCCGCGCGACCGATTTCGGCACGCGGATGCGGACCGGCACACGCTGCACGATCTTGGTGAAGTTGCCGGTGGCATTGTCGGGCGGCAGCAGCGTGAACACCGAGCCCGCGCCCGCCGCGATGCTGTCGACGACACCAGAGAACTTGCGCATGCCGTAGGCATCGACCTTGATCGTCACCGGCTGGCCGGGACGGATGCGCTTGAGCTGCGTTTCCTTAAAATTGGCGTCGATATAGACGTCGTCGAGCGGCACGACGTTGCCGAGCCGCTGGCCGACCGCGATGAAGTCACCAGCGTTGACGAGACGGTTGGAGAAGGTGCCGTCGACCGGCGCCCGCACTGACGTGAAGGCGAGATCGCGCTCGGCCTTGGCCAGCGTGGTCTTGAGCTCGGCGAGTTGCGCCTGCGCTTCGGCCTGCTGGGCCTTGGCGACGTCGACATTGCTCACGGCAACGTCGTAGGCCGCCTGCGCGGCCTTGACCGCGGCGGCGCCCTGGTCGCGGCCGGCTTCCGAGGTCTCGAACGTGGCGCGCGAGGCGAAGCCCTTGTTGCTCAGCGCCTGCTGGCGCTCATAGTCGAGATCGGCGCGCTTGAGGCCGGCTTCCGCCGAAACCAGTTGCGCCTTGGCCTGCGCGACCTGGCTGTCGAGCGCCGCGATCTGGCGGCCGATGCGATCGATGGTGGCCTGCTGGGTCGCGATCCGGGTCGCGGCGGCGTCGACTGCGATCTTGTAGTCGCCGTCGTCGATACGCAGGATGGTGTCGCCGGCATGCACCAGCGTGTTGTCGCCTGCGAGGATCGAGGAGATATGGCCGGCCACGCGCGCACCCAGCATGGTGTTGTTGGCGCGGACATAGGCGTCGTCGGTCGAGACAAAGAAGCGCCCGACCAGCGTGTAATAGCCGGCATAGCTTGCCGCCGCGAGCGCCAGCACCAGGCCAATGCCCATCATGACGAATTTGCGCTTGCCGGATTTTGCCGCGACAGCGGCGGGCGCGGATGCGGTCGGGGCCGGCTGGTCGGTCACGGGCTTCTCCGGCACCTCGCCGGTGCGGCGCTTGGTCTCCTCGGCCACGTGAGAGCGCAACTGCTCGGCGAGAACAGCGGATTTCTCGAGCGCCGCCTCGCCATTCGCCGAACTCGTCTCCACCGCTTCCTGGCGAAGGACGCGCGCAGCCTGGTCTCTCGATGTGGCCATAAAGGCCTCCCCAATAAAACGCGATCCGGGGCATCCGTCGCACGGCTGCGATCCCGTTCGCCCATCCCAAATAGCATTGACCGAACGGTTCGGTCAATATACTTAATATTCCCGGGCAGGACCCTACTGGCCCGAATCCTTTATTCAGGTTTCATGCTTCGAACCCGACCCAAAAACCTTCCGAGACGCTGAACCAATGGTTGTAGCCGGCCCCGAATCTGTGCGCGTCCTCCAGGAGGAGGACAGCTCCAAACGCCGCCAGATCCTGGCCGGCGCCCGCAAGGTGTTCATGGATCTGGGTTTTGACGGCGCCAGCATGGGCGAGATCGCGCGCGCGGCCGGTGTCTCCAAGGGCACGCTCTACGTCTACTTCGCCGACAAGAGCGCGCTGTTCGAGGCCATCCTCGAGGAGGAAGCGCTCTTCCACGGCCAGGTCGTGTTCAATTTCGACCCCGCCCGCGATGCCGAGACCACGCTGAAGGACTTCGGCCAGGCCTATCTGCATCTGATCTGCCGGCCCGGCGGCGGGTCGGCCATCCGCACGGTGATGGCGATCGCCGAACGTATGCCCGATGTCGGCCGCCGTTATTATGTCTGCGTGCTGGAGAAGACCATCCGCCGACTCTCCGACTATCTCAAAGCCCATGTCGGCCCCGGCGATCTTGCGATCGACGATTGCGACCTGGCCGCCTCGCAGTTCATGGAACTCAGCAAGGCCTCGCTCTTCCTGCCGCTCATCTTCCAGGCCGCGCCGCCGCCGTCGGAAGAGCGCATGGCGGAAGTGATCGACAGCGCGACGCGGATGTTCCTGGCCGCGTACAAGGCGAAGTAACGGCAGCAGGCGGCGCGTTGCGCGTGCGCCGCGCGGCACTATAGTAAGTGCCATGTCCCGTGATCTTCGCCCGCCGGTCGATATCCTCCATTATGAGATCGTCCAGGAACAGGCCTCAGCGCTTGGACGGATGGGCCGCGCACTCGAACAAGCGCTGACGCAATTGCGCGAATTCGATGCCGTTCACGCAGCTTCCGAGACGCCGGCCGCGATGCAGCCGGCCAGGCGCAAGCTGGTGATGGAAGCAGGCCAGGCACTCTGGATGTTCGTGGTCCAGCGCGAGGCGACGGGCTTGCGCGACAGCCGCCACATCATGCGGACCTACAATGTCCCCGCCGAAGTGCAGCTCTGCATGGGGCTGGCGCCGGCGCCGAACACCGCAAAGCTCAAATCATGATCACCCCTGGTCGCCATCGCGCACTTGTGCAGGACGTCTGGAGCGAGCCGGCTGTCCGCACCGCGATTGCGGACATCGTTGCCGACGCCATCGCGGATTTCGATCCTGACGCATATTGGCCCGGTCATCCCGGCGACGATGGGGTGGGAGACGGCAACCCCAGCTTCTACTTCGGCGCGGCGGGCGTGATCTGGGCGCTCGACTATTTGCATAGCGTCGGCGTCGGCCCCGTTGCAAAGGACTTTCGAGCAGTCCTGCCGAAACTCCTCGAACGGACCACCGCCAGATTCGAGAACAATTCGCCGGCCGGCTATGCCAAACACGGCTCATTGCTGTTTGGCGACATGGGCACCGCACTTCTCGCCATGCGGCTTGCTCCGACGCCGGCCCTGGCCGATCTCGTCCACACGCGGGCCGAAGCCAATAGCGGGCTGCCGATCCGCGAGCTGATGTGGGGCATGCCCGGATCCATGCTGGCTGCGATCCACATGGCCGAGATGACAGGCGAGCCGCGTTGGCGCGCCCTGTTCGAAGCGCAAGCAGCCCGGCTGCTGGATGATCTGGAGGAAACGCCGCAAGGCCGGCTCTGGACCCAGGATCTTTACGGCGCCAAGGACCGCTGGCTTGGGCCGGTGCACGGCTTTGCCGGCAATATCATCCCGCTGCTGCGTGGATGGGACTGGTTGACGCCGGCACAGCAGGCGCTGGTCACCGATCTCGTGCCGAAGTCCTTGGCGGCGAATGCGTGGTCGACCGAGTTCGGAACCAATTGGGGCGCGCGAAGCAAGCGCGAGACGCTGCCGACCTTGTGTCAGCACTGCCACGGCGCTCCCGGCATGGTGACGACATTTGCCGACGCGCCGTTCGCGACGCCTGACTTTGACGAACTTCTGCTCGATGCCGGCCGGTACACCTGGGCGGCCGGACCGCTGACCAAGGGTTCGAATCTGTGCCACGGCACCGGCGGGAACGGCTACGCATTCCTCAAACTCTATCGCCGCACAAAAGATCCGGTCTGGCTCGACCGTGCGCGCCAATTCGCGATGACCGCCATCGTTCAATATCGCGGCTCCAAGACGGCCGTCGGCCGCGGTCGCTATTCGCTTTGGACCGGCGACGTCGGCCTCGCGATCTACCTCTGGGACTGCATCACCGGCGAGCCGCGCTTCCCGACGATCGACGTATTCTGATCCGAGCGGCGGCTAATCGTCCGAGAACTCGTCTTCCTCGTTGATCTTGTCGTGCTTGCCGCTCTTGCGCGCGCCGAGCGCGCCGGTGACGTAGGGATCGCGCGAATGCGCGTAGGGACTGCGGCCACCCGCACGTGCGGCGACCTCTTCGCCGGAAACCGCGGCGGGCTGGCAGATCAGCCGGCGGCTGGCGCGGCGCATCAGATCCACGTGGATGTGATCGTAGTGATAGACGTTCGAGCCCGGCGCCAGCACCGTCGTGAAATGCGCGCACGCGCCGGCTTGCACGTCGCGCAAGAACCCCTGCTCTTCCGGCATGCCGCGCCAACCGTCCTTCACCGTGATGCGACGGCCATCGGCAAGCACGAAGGCTGCCACATCGAGCGCGTTGCCGAAGGCGTGCTCGGAGATATGGGCGTGGGGGTTGCCGTTCATGCCGCGGCAGGAATAGGCGGAGATCTGCTTGATCTCGACCACGCGGGCGCCGAACCAGCGCATCGCAGACGGCTGCACGCTATCGGCGAACCAGCGATCGAGTTCGGACACGATGGGACAGGCCAGCGTCGCGGTCGGCTTCACCGCGACCGGACCGACGGCGGTGACGGGATTGCCCTGCGCCGGACCCAGCCGCGGCAGCGGCTGCGCGGGCGCCTGCGAATACGGTGCCGGCTGCCGCGCCGGATAGCTCGGCGCATTCATGTAGCGCTCCGCACCCGCGGCATCGGTGCCCTCGGGCGGCAGATCGATCTCGTCGTCCTGCTGCGCGATGCCGGGCGCGCTCAGCGACACCGGACCTGATGAGGCGCCATAGCCGGCAGGCTGGCGTACCGCGCTTTCGGGATAGTTCGAGCGCTGCGGATAGCCGGAGGCCGGATAATTCGATTGCGGCTGCGTCACCGGCCAGCGCGGCTGATTGCCAACGTTCCCGGGCGGGCGCAATTCCTCGTCGGCAAAGCCATAGCTCGATGACGGGTCGCCGATCGCGGCGACCTTCAGCGGGAACTCGGCGCCGCACATGCCGGGGCCGGAGATCGGGTCGATCCGGACGATGTCCGCGCTCTCTTTCACGGCGCCCGATTTCAGGCACGCCGCTTCGGCCTCGGCCCGCCACGGTTCACGTTCGGCCTGGAAAAAGCCGCGTCCGCAACCCGCGAGCGAAACGAGGACGATGGAGCCGACGAGATACAAACGAACTCCGCGCGTCATGCGCGCACGTTCGGTGAATTTACTTAAAGACTCTTCAACGTGTTGACTTCAACGTTCCTTAACCATACCGCCCGCGGACAGCCGGCCGTGGTGGTCGTCATGCGTCATTCGTAGTTCGAGCACTCCGACCCCGTGATGCCGCCGATCCTAAAATTGCGGCACATCATGCCGGGATCGTCGGGGTCAGGATAGCGGTCGTCCTTCTCGTGCACGGTGTGGCTGAAGCGCCAGCCGCGAGCGCGCATGCAGCGCTTGTACTCCGCCGATGTCGGCGTGCCGTTCTTTGGTGCACCCAACTGCGCATCGCAGAACGAGCTGTCGATATCCAGCGCGTCGTGGCCGCGCTTCTGCTTCAGGACATTGGTCCAGACATTGGTGTCGGCGTGGGCCGAGATCGCGCTGCCGATCAGCAGCGCCGCGATGAGGGCGAGACGTTTCACATGCAATCTCCTTGCGTGCGTTGTCAGCCATGGGTCGCGCGCAAGGCGGATGCAGGTTCGGTGCAGGACGATTACGAATTGGACAGACGTGGAGCTGCGCTCCGCTACCGCCAGGTCGTGGTGAGCTTCTCCTGCACCTCCTCGACCCGTGTCCAGTCATTGCCGGAACACCAGAAGTGGCCGAACGCGCAGGCTTCGACATAGAGCTTGCCGGAGTTTTTCAGCGTCATCGTCCCATAATAGGTATCGCCGCTGGAGCGACTGTAGATGTTGCCGGTCCAGACGTCGTGCGCTTGCTGCTTCATGTTGACCAGCACGTTCTCGCCCCTGGTCGACGTCCCGGTCAGCGCATAACCGCATAGCGCGGCGCCGCAACGTTCGATGCGGACCGGGCTCTTGTCACCGCTCTTGGCGCCATCGCTCTCCCACTCGCCGAGCGGCATATAGGCCGGGACGTCATCGCTGCGCGGCGCCGTCCCGACGGTCTGATCGGACTGCGGAACGATCGGCGTATCGTTCCGCGAGAGATCAACGCGTGGCGGGTTGGTGCTCAGCGCCTCGAATTTGGGCGCCTCGAGTTTGGGCTGCTGCGGCATCACCACGGGCCGCGAATTCGTCGCGGCAAGAACGGGGGCTGGCAATGGCGGCGGTGGTGGAGGCGGCGCGGTGACTGTTGCTTGAGGCGGCCGAACAGGCGCAGCGGGAGCAACCGGCTGCGGCGCCTGAACCACCGGCGCAGCTGTGGGTGCGGGCGGCGGAGCCGGCGTCGTGTCGGCATCCTCGAACGACTTGTGATCCGTGGAGATCGAAACGCAGGACATCGATCGGCAATTGCGCGGCGCCTCGACGCGAATGCGGTGGCCGTCGATCGTGAAATTGTAGGAACCGGCCTGCGCCGCGGACGCAACCGCAGTCAGTACGGTCAACGCGCCAAGCAAAGTCGCAGCAAGCCGCTTCATCGACGTCTCCCTCTTTGTCCCGGCGATGCTAGGCAGAAGAAGCGCTCACTGAATGTGCGCGGACTCACTCAAGCCACGGCACGGCGGTTGTGACGTCCATCACGGAAGGCCCGACTGCGCCGGTCTAGGGTCGAACCACATCCAGTCCACCACCGACTCCAGCCCATACCGGACCCAAACCCTTTCGGAGGTTGTCATGAACAAGCTCGCTATCGCCTTCACTGCAATGTTCCTCGCGTCGACCGCCGTCGCGCACGCCGGCAATGCGATCTCGTTTCAGATAGACGGCCAGCGCGTCCGCATCGAGAGGCCGCGCAATTGCTCGTCTCTCGATTGCCTCACCATCGCGACGCAAGATCTGTCGAACAAGTCGGACAAGTCGACCACAACCACGGCGCCGCCCGCGCCGGCTCCGATGCAGCAGCAGCCCGCACAGCAGGCGCCGGTGCAGGCCACCGCTCCGGCAGCTCCAGCTGCCCCTGCCGCTCCCGCAGCTCCCGTGATCGTTGCCGCCGCACCGTCCGTCGACACGACCACACCGCCCGCGCCCGTCGCACCTCCGGCACCTCCCGCACCAGTCGCTGCTGCGCCCGCTCCGGCCCCGGCGCCTGCAGTTGCTGCTCAGTCCGCGAACACGCCGGTCGGCGTGTGGGCGACCGAGGACAACAAGGGCAATGTGCGCGTCGAACAGTGCGGCACCAATCTCTGCGGCTATGCCGAGAAAACCAATGATCAGATCCTGGTCAACATGAAGCCCAGCGGCGCCAATTGGAGCGGTCGCATCCGCGATCCCAGGTCCGGCAAGAACTACGACTCGACGATCGCGCTTAAGAGTCCGAACGCGCTGCGCGTGCAGGGCGGTGCCTTCGGCGGCATGATCTGCGGCGGCGAAACTTGGAAGCGCGTGAGCTGACACCGGACGCCAGCGCCGCTGGCAAAGGTTCTTGTTCTCAAGATGGCGCCACGTCCCTTACCCCCGGGACGTGGCGTTTGCACGTTCTCCGGTCCCGTGCGACAGATGTTCATCCGCCATTCAGCAATCTCCGGCTGATATCAGCCAATCTCGCCTCGCGTTCTCACCGGGACCTCAATCGTGGCTTTGATGGTGGCTTGGCGCCGCTTCATGTTTGCTTTGCCGCTGCTGGCACTGCCGCTGGCCGGCGCGGACAATGCGCGCGCATCCGACGCGATCGAGCTCGCCCAGGCGCAGCCACAGGCACAAGCAACGCCCGTACCTTCTGCGACTCCATCGGCTTCGCCGACGCCGGCCACCGATACACAGTCCACCTCAGTCGAGCCGATCGGCAACGTCGCGACCGTCACGGGCATCGCAACCGTGGTCCGCGACAAGAACTCCTATCCGCTGAAGGTGCGCGACGACATCTATCTCAATGATGTCGTGCAGACGTCCTCGAACTCGTCGCTCGGCATCACCTTCAATGACGCTACCACGTTCAATCTCTCCGCCAGTGCCAAGATCACCATCGACAATTATGTCTATGAGGACGGCGGCAAGCAGAACTCGGCGATCTTCGACATCGGCAAGGGCACGGTCGCCTTCGTCGCAGCGGCGGTGGCGAAAACCGGCGACATGAAGATTGCGACCCCGACCGCTACGCTCGGCATCCGCGGCACCACCGGTGTCGTCGACGTGCCCGAGGGCGGCGCGGGCGCGCAGAGCGCCAACAACGTCAACATCAAGCTCTATCCCGACGCCGACGGCCGGGTCGGCCATATCGACGTCAACGACCGCGCCAGCGGCACGCGGCTTGGCGCGCTGACGCAAGGATCGAGCGGCTTTGCGATCCGGCCGGGTACGGCCGGCCCGGGCGGCACGCGCTTCGCAGCGGTGCCGATCACGATCCCGCCGCAACAGCTCGCGCGCGACCGCGGCTTCGTCAGCCAGGTGCATGAGGCGCAGACCACCGGCCGCCAGATCGTCACCGAGCAGCGCGACTTCCGCCGCGCCAACCCGACCGCAGTCAGCCGGATTCCGCGCCCGGCACAGCCGCCGCAACAACAGCAATTGCGGCCGAACCCGGCGCCGAACCAGCAGCAGCCGCAGCGGCCGAATGGTCAGCCGGGCCAGCCCGGTCAGAACAACCGTCCGGGTCAGCAGCAGCCGGGTTCGCCGAACCGCCAAGGCACGCAAAAAGGCACGCAACAGGGAACGCAACCAGGCACGCAGCAACCGCAGCGCCAAGGTGGTGCCGCGCAGCCGGGCACGCCGCGCGCCGGGCAGAATCAGCAGCAGCCGGGCCAGCAGCAAGGCACGGGGCAGCCGGCCGCCCAGCCGCGCACCGGACAAGGCACGCAGCCCGGTGCCACACCGCAGCCGCAGCGCAGCGGACAATCTCCGCAGCCCGGAGCGGTCACGCCGGCGCAGCCGAACGGCACCACGCCGCAAACGCCGCGCACCGGAGTGCAGCCCGCCGCGCAGCCGACGGCCCAGCCGCAACAAGGCGCCGCACCGCGCCAGCCCGGTTTCCAGCAGCGCCTGCCCGGCGCCCAACGCCCCGCCGCGCCGCGCAAACCGGCGCCGGCTCCGAAGGAAAAGAAGAAGCGGTAGAGAGCGCGCTCCAGCCTCTCCACCCGTCATTGCGAGCGCAGCGAAGCAATCCAGAGTCCCTCCGCGGAAAGATTCTGGATTGCTTCGCTGCGCTCGCAATGACGTTGTGGGAACAGCCGAACGGAAACCTCACGCCTCGCCGCGCAGCCAGGCCTTCACCTTCTGCAACAGGCCGTGCCGAAACTCGTCAACGGACGCCACCTCGGCCGGAGTCAACGTCTCCAAGGCCGCGTCGACATCATCGGCTGCCAGCGTTGGCGTCGGCTCGGGCGCGGGCGCGGGGGACGGCGCAAGTCCCGCCGCGGCAATGGCGATCGGGCCAACCTGGGTGAGGAAGGCGCGCTCATATTCACGCGACAGGCGCGCGAGCGCGTCGTCCAGCGTTACCCAGTCGACCGCCTTGATGTCACTCATCAGTTTGCGGACGGGACCGCCCTCGGCCTCCATCCGCCAGAAATGCACGACTTTCGAGCGCCCGCCCGACTGGTACACGAGCGTGCCCAGAAACTCGTGCATGGCGACCTCGTGGCCGGTCTCCTCCAGCACCTCGCGGTGCGCGGCCTCCTTCGGCGTTTCGCCGTCGTCGAGCTTGCCCTTCGGCAACACCCATTCATTGCGCTTGCGCTGACGCACGATGGCCATCAGCGGCGTGTCGCCACGCCGCAGCACAATACCACCCGCCGCCATGACCGGCGCCCGCGCCATCACAAGTCCCGTCGAATCGTCGTTTGGTCCCCACCGAAATTATAGACGCCCGGCGCGGCGGAATGAAGACTACTTCCTGCGAAGCAGGGCTTGCCCCGCTTGGATGCGCGTTCCCTCGGCTATCCCGTCGCAGAACGAAAAGTCACCCGGCGCCAGGATGATGATAGTCGAGCCGTGCTCGAACCAGCCGAGCTCCTCGCCCTTGGTCACGTTGACATCGCAGGGAAAATTGACCGGCCCCCTGGTCTGAGCGTTCAACACCATGTCGAGGAAGTGCAGCCGGATGCTGGCGACGAGAATCGCCGCCACCGGCACCAGCGTCACGGCCTCGCCGGTTGCCAGATGCGTGCGGATCACCGCGCGCTCGTTCTTGCAGAACAGGCGCTCGACCCTTTTCAGCGCAATCGGATTGACGTTCCAGACGTCGCCATGGATCAGCGTGACGCGCTCGATATGCGCGTCGTACGGCGCATGAAAGCGATGATACATGCTCGAGGTCAGCCGCAGGGTCACGAAGCTGCCGTTGCGGTGCTGCTCGACCAGTGCGGGGTCGCCAAGCAGATCGAGCAACGAATAGGGCGCGCCCTTGACCTGGAACAGCTCGGTGTCGGCGATCCGGCCATGGGCGCCGACGATGCCGTCCGAAGGGCTGGCAATCACGGAAGCATCCGGATCGAATGGCCGCAGGCCCGGTTTCAGCTCCCGGGTGAAGCAGTCGTGGAGGCTGGTGAAATGGTCCTTCTTCGCCTCCGACAGATCGAGGTCGGAGAACAGCTTCCAGAGCGCGATGGAGCCGTCCCGCACCAGCGGGTTCTCGATCTTGGAAAACCAGCCCATGAAGCGGGTCAGCGCCGCGCGGGGGATACGGTTGGTCAACAGGAAGTTGAGATCTTCCTGCTGGGTGAAAGAGGCGATGAGGGCTTTGACTGTCATGAATCTGTCAGCTGGTCCGGTTAGCGCTTGTTGTCATGGAAACGACACTCCCGATTCTCTCATTTTCCGTGGCCGCCGCAGCGTCTGCTGCCGCCGTCCTTCCGAAGATCAAGGCGCGGGTCGAGCTGTCCCGCGCCAAGCACCGCTCGCTCGCCGGACACTCCAAGATGTCGCGCCGGGTGGCCAAGCTGCTGCCGTTCTACGAGTTCGAAGGTGACAAATACTTCGGCTGCGACGGCGCGCCGGCGAACGTGGTGATGCAGCGCAAGGACGCCTTCTTCCGCCTCGCGCGCATCTATGCCGATCGCTACCCCAAGGGTCGCACGATGACGAAGGAGGCGGCGGAGACGATCTCCGACCTCAACTTCACCGAGAGCTACCGCGTGCCGTTCCAGTTCTCGCGTCTCGTCCGCGAGCATCTGGGCACCTCGACCTTCATGGAATCCTCGAGCGGTGTCACCGTCACCGATGTCGACGGCAACACCTCCTACGACCTCACGGGGTCCTACGGCGTCAACATCTTCGGTAACGACTTCTACAAGGAGTGCATCGAGGGCTCCGAGAAGCGCGCGCATGCGCTCGGCCCGGTGCTCGGCCCCTACCACCCCGTCATTCTCGAAAACGTGCAGCGGCTCTGCCAGATCTCGGGCCTCGACGAAGTCTCGTTCCACATGTCCGGCACCGAAGCCGTCATGCAGGCGGTGCGCCTCGCGCGCTACCACACCAAGCGCACGCATCTGGTTCGTTTCGCCGGCGCCTATCACGGCTGGTGGGGCGACGTGCAGCCCGGCGTCGGCAATCCTATCCCAGCGCACGAGACCTACACCCTCTCCGAGATGTCGGAGAAGACGCTGCACGTGTTGAAGACGCGCAAGGACATCGCCTGCGTGCTGGTCAACCCGCTGCAGGGCCTGCATCCGAATGTCAACGCGCCCGGCGATTCCTCGCTGGTCGATAGCTCCCGCGGCGGCAATTTCGATCGCGCGGCCTACACCGAATGGCTGAAGAAGCTGCGCGAAATCTGCACCGAGCGCGGCATTGTCTTGATCTTCGACGAGGTCTTCGTCGGCTTCCGTCTCGCTGCCGGCGGCGCCCAGGAATATTTCGGCGTCAAGGCCGACATGGTGACCTACGGCAAGAGCCTCGCCGGCGGCCTGCCGGTCGGCGTGGTCTGCGGCAAGCGCGACCTGATGCGCCGCTTCAACGACGACCGCCCGGCCGACATCTGCTTTGCCCGCGGCACCTTCAACTCGCATCCCTACGTCATGACGGCGATGGACGAGTTTTTGAGCCGGCTCGCCAGCCCGAACTTCCGCGCCATCTACGATGGTCTGGATGCGACCTGGAACGGCCGCGTCGCCAAGCTCAACAAGATGATGAGCGACGCCAAGCTGCCGGTGCAGTTCGCAAACTTCTCGTCGATCTGGACAGTGAAATACACCACCCCGTCGCGCTACAACTGGATGCTGCAATATTACCTGCGCGCCGAAGGCCTGGCGCTGAGCTGGGTCGGCACCGGCCGGCTGATCTTCAGCCTCAACTACACCGACGCCGACTTCGCCGAGGTCGCCGATCGCTTCGTCCGCGCCGCCGAGAAGATGAAGGCCGACGGCTTCTGGTGGCACGATGGCGTGCTCACCAACAAGAACATCAAGCGGCAGATCCTGAAAGAGATGCTGGCCAAGCGCTTCGGGCGCTGAGGCCAGCTCTTTCCGCACAACCACAACCACCGTCATTCCGGGGCGGCTCGAGGAGCCGAACCCGGAATCCCGAGATTCCGGGTTCGATGCTGCGCATCGCCCCGGAATGACGGAGCTAGCGGCAGCCCCCAAGACGTGGATGCCCGGCACAGGGCCGGGCATGACGTAACCATCAGACATCGGAGTGCTTGTTAGGCGCGGCGCGCTCAGGCGTGCTGCTCTTCGAGAACAGGCTCGTCGATGAAGCCCAGCGTGTGCTCGGGGTTGAGATGCAGGCCCGGATCCATCAGCTCGCCGCGCATCAGCGCCACCGGAGCGCTGCGATAGAGCATCAAATCGTGGAACGGGTCGGTCAGGATCTTGGTCATCCAGACGAGGCCGGTCTCGACGTCGCGGATGAAGAACAGGTGCACGGTGCGGAACAGCAGACCGCCGCCGCCGATCACCAGCCAGATCTTGGCGACCTGCCGCATGAAGTCGGCCGCTGTCGCCCACGGGGTGAACAGGCCGAACAGCGTCGGATCGACCACCAGCACCAGCGGCGACAGCGCCCAGATCGCCATCAGCACGACCTTGCGCTGAAGGTTGTAGCCGACCTTGATGTCTTCCTTGTACTCGTGCGTCGCCTGGTTGATGTGGTCGTAATCATGCGGCTCGAAGAAGAAGTGTCCGGCCTGGCGCGAGGTCATCGAGACCAGCCAGCCGACCAGCGCCGAGATCATGGGATCGACGAACAGCCAGACATAGGCAAAGAGGAAGCTCAGCGCGCTGACGAAGTGCAGGCTCTGATTGATGCGGCTGTGGTGATAGTAGCGATGGTCGTCCCAGCGCTGGATCCGCAGCTGCTCGAGGTAATTCTTGATCATGATCTCCCCCAAAATGCTTTCGGGTTCAGGATTTACAGGGATTCGATGTACGCCGTGTGACATCATCATTTTGTCATATGACGAAGCAGCGACGCGGTGACGCACGCGAATGCGTGAGCGGCGGACAGGCCGCCGCTCTTGCAGCCCGCTCAGGCTGCCTTGGCGACGTCGACCTTGCGGAAGCGCACCAGCGAGAAATGACCGAGCGGCGGAATCAGGCGACGCTCGGCGAGCTCGATGCCATGCGCGCCGGCGAGCCATTTGGCATAGCGCGACCAGGCGAACTCGGCGGTGCGGAAGCCGAGCGGACGCACCACCGGCTGCAGCTTCTGTTCGATGAAGCGGCGCATGCCGGTGTCGGCGCTGACGCGGGTGAGGATGATCAGCTCGCCGCCCGGACGCAGCACGCGGGCGAATTCGTCGAGCGCCTTCTCCGGGTTCGGCACGGCGGTGACGACATATTGTGCCATCACGACGTCAAAGGAATTGTCGGGGAATTCGAGCTTCTCGGCGTCCATCACCGCAAGGCCCTCGACGTTCTTGAGGTTGCCTTCGCGAACGCGACGGCGGGCCTTGTCGAGCATCGCATCCGAAATGTCGGTGCCGAAGATGCGCAGATTGGGGGCATAGAGCGGCAGCGAAATGCCGGTGCCGACGCCGACCTCGAGCACGCGACCGCCGATCTTGTTGGTGGCTGCGATCGCGGCCTGACGGCCCTTGGCGAACACACCGCCGAACACGAGATCGTAAACGGGCGCCCAGCGGTCATAGGCCTGCTCGACCGAGCCACGGGTGAGGTCGAGCTGCTGGGTGCCGTCAAGGTTCATGATCTTAGCCATCGATGAGGTTCTCGCTGTGGGTCAAAATATGGATCAGCCACGCACTGGCCGCCGCGCCATGACGGGCGAGGCGCGCAGGACGCGGCTGGGCTGGAGTGAGGTGAGATTGCCGACGAACTGGCGCGCGCTGTTTTCCCAGGAGCGCTCCAGCGCGAAATTGCGGCAGGTCTCGCGCGACATGGTCAGCGCGCGCAGGCACGCGGCACGCAGATCATTGTCGATTGCGCCGATCGGATGATCGGCGATGACGTCCTTCGGCCCCGTCACCGGAAACGCGGCAACAGGTGTACCGCAGGCGAGCGCTTCGAGTTGCACCACGCCGAACGTGTCGGTGAGGCTCGGGAATACGAAGACGTCGGCGGCGGCGAGATGCGCGGTGAGGTCCGCGCCCTTCTTCTCGCCGAGGAAGACGACATCTGGGTACTTCTTCTCCAGCGCCGCCTTTTGCGGACCGTCGCCGACGACGACCTTGGTGCCGGGCAGATCGAGCGAGAGGAACGCCTCGAGATTCTTCTCGACCGCGACGCGGCCCATGGTCATGAAGATCGGGCCCGGCAGGTCGAGCTTGGCTGGGGAATCAGGATGGAACAGCTCGGTGTTGACGCCGCGCCCCCAGAAGCCGAGCCGCTTGAAGCCTCGGGCAGCAAGCTCCTGCCGCAGCGACGGCGTGGCCACCATGGTCATGGCGGCGGCATCGTGGAAGTGGCGCAGCACGGCATAGCCGACGGCATCAGGGATGCCGGTCCGCACCGAGACGTATTCGGGAAAACGCGTCGTATAGGAGGTGGTGAAGGCGAGCCCATTGCGGCGGCAATAAGCGCGTGCGGCCCAGCCGATCGGGCCTTCGGTGGCGATATGCAGGGCTTCCGGCGCGGCCTTCTCGATCCGCCGCGCGATCTCTTTACCGCTCGGCAACGCAATGCGAAGGCCCGGATAGGTCGGCAGCGGCCAGGACCTGAAGCCCTCAGGCGTCAGGAAGTCGATCTCGACATCGAGGGCCCTGGCGGCAGCCGCCAGCGAGGTCAGCGTCCGGACCACACCATTGACCTGCGGATGCCAGGCGTCAGTCGCGATTAATACCCGCATGGGGAAATCCCGAGAGTTTGATGATTCTCGGGAAACGACCATCAACGAAGGATATTTCAGGCGTGTGACGTCACATAAGTGTCGGCCCACTGTTTTGTTCGTTAACGAACCTCCGCGGCCACGAAACTGTCATGAAACAATCCTTGCCGGGATGAAACCGTTTTCGGTTTTCCGCGCAAACGTCCCGAAACTTCTTTCCGTTAGTGAATTAGGCAACGGAGCACCGAAACGGTGCCGGGGTGACCAAGAAACACCAAGCAAACAGGGGCGACCAATGTTCAATCTGGACACGTTCAAGACGTATTCGCGCGCCGCTGCTTTCGGCGCAGTGGCTGTGACCGCCATCGCGTTCGCCGGCCCGGCCAAGGCCGCGCCCGTGCAGCTCTTCCCCTTCTTCCAGCCGCTGCCGATGATGCAGCCGGTCGAGCCCTATCAGGCGCCGACCTATCAGGCCGCGCCGTCGGAAGATCAGGACGCCGTCGAGACGCCGGCGCGCTTCCGCCGCCAGACCGTCAGCTACTCAACGCGTGAAGCCGCGGGCACCATCATCATCGATACGCCCAACACCTATCTCTACTACGTGCTCGGAGGCGGCCAGGCGATCCGCTACGGCATCGGCGTCGGCCGCGACGGTTTCACCTGGTCCGGCACGCAGTCGGTGACCAAGAAGGCCGAGTGGCCGGACTGGACCCCGCCGCCGGAAATGATTCAGCGCCAGCCCTATCTGCCGCGCCACATGGCCGGCGGCCCCGGCAACCCGTTAGGGGCCCGCGCCATGTATCTCGGCGGCACCGTCTACCGCATCCACGGCACCAACGCCCCCGATACGATCGGCAAGCACGTCTCCTCCGGCTGCATTCGCCTGACCAATGACGACGTCTCCGACCTCTACTCCCGCGTCAACGTCGGCACCAAGGTGATCGTGCTGCCGATGACCGAGCGCCGCGCCGAGCTTCGCTAACGCAAGGCGCTCATCAGCGAACAAAATTGCGAACGGCCCCGGCTATGTCGGGGCCGTTTTCCTTTTCGCCACGCAGTCCGTCATGAGATATCATTGCCCGCATGATCCGACTGCTCACGCCCGCCGACGCTGCTCTCTACCGCACAATCCGGCTGGAAGCGCTCGCGGCGCATCCCGAGGCTTTCGCCAGCACTTTCGCGCGCGAGCAGGAGAAGCCGCTCGCCTGGTTCGAGGAGCGCCTCACCAATTCGGACGTGTTTGGCGCCTTCATCGACGGCGAGATCGTCGGCATCGCCGGCTTCCACCGGCAGGATGGTCCCCAGACCATGCACAAGGCCCATCTCTGGGGCATGTATGTGCGACATCAGGCGGGGAGAGCGGGCGTTGGCCGGCGTCTCGTCGACACGGTGATTGCCCATGCCGCAGAGCGCGTCGAGAAACTCCAGCTGAGCGTGATGAGCAGGAATGAAGCGGCGTTGCGCCTCTACAAGGCCGCCGGCTTCGTCGAATACGGCCGCGAGGTGAAGGCGCTGAAACAGAACGGCCGATATTTCGATGAAGTGCTGATGGAATTGTTCGTCGACGGAAGCGGCAAATAGCGAAGACGGCCCCGGGGCTGGGATCAAGGCCGTCTTCGCTCTGCAATGATGACCGCGCTCTATGCCCGCCCGGCGCGCCGCCCCGAGATCAGCCGCAGCCACGCCGCCGAATGAAACGCGCTCATCAAGAGATACATCGGCGCCATCCCGCCCGGCGACAGCCAATGACCGCCGGAGCAAAGCATGTCCGCCGGGCCGCCGCCGATCACGGCCGTCAGCACGGCCATGATCGCAAACGTTGGGGTGGCAGCAAGTCCCAGCCATCGGGCGAACTGAGATGCGGCCTCCCTGCCGTCACGGCTGGCGCCGGCGGGATGGACCTCGGTCACTGCGCGCCCGGCGCACGGAGGGCGATTTCACCCACGTCGGTGATCTCGACCCATTTCTTGTCGGGCTCGCTACCCTCCTCGTAATTGTCGTTCCAGTTCCACCATTTGTAGGTCGGCGTCTGCGGATAGCCGGCCGGCGAATCCTCCCAGACCTCCTGGCGGCCGAGCGGCGTGATGTCGAGATAGTTCCAGGTGCCGCCCATCTGCTCGTCGCCGCGGCTCTTGATCAGATAGGTGCGGAAGACGCGCGTTCCGTCGCGGAAGAACACGTTGGTGCCGTGCCACTCGTCGACGCCGAAATCGGCATCGAAACTGTCGGTGATGGTGACCCACGGAATGTTCCAGCCCATCCGCTGCTTCAGCCGCGCGATATCCGCTTGCGGCGCGCGCGAGGCGAACACCAGCGTGGTATCGCGGGCATTCAGGTGCGACACATGGGCGACCTGGTCGGCCACCATGGAGCAGCCGCGACAGGCATGGTCGGGCCAGCCGAACACGCCGGGCTCGAAGAACGCCCGGTACAGGATCAGCTGGCGCCGGCCCTGGAACAGATCGAGCAGGCTGGCCTTGCCACTCGTCTTGCCTTGGGGCACCTCGAATGCGTAGGTTTTGGTCACTTCCATCCACGGCATGCGCCGTCGTTCGGCGGCGAGTGCGTCGCGGGCGCGGGTATGCGCCTTTTCCTTCACGAGCAGGAGCTGGCGGGCAGCCTCCCACTCCTCCGGCGAGACCACCGGCGGTGTTAGCATGGCGCCCTGTCCGTTCGTCGCTGCTTTGTTTGCTGTTGTCATCATGGCTCTCCAAATCTCTCGCTCACCGCACATCGTCGGCCGTCGACGATTTCTGGCACCAACCGGTTGCGCGGTGGGAGTAACAAGTGTGGCGGGATTTTCATGGAGTCGCTGATCACGGCCGCCGCACGCGCCCTCGAGGCCGGCGATCCGCTCGGCGCGCTGAACCGCGTCGCATTGCGCAACGATGCGCCTTCGCTGGCGCTGCGCGGCATTGCGATGGCGCAGCTCGGCGATCTCGCGAAGGCAAAGACGTTGCTGCGCAACGCCGCACGCGCCTTCGGGCCGCGCGAGGCCGTCGCGCGCGCCAGATGCGTGGTGGCCGAGGCCGAGATCGCATTGGTCTCGCGCGACCTGAATTGGCCGGCGAAAACGCTCGCGGCGGCGCGGGCGACGCTCGCAAGCCACGGCGATCTCGCCAATGCCGCCCATGCCGGTCATATCGAGGCGCGCCGCCTGCTCCTGCTCGGGAGGGTCGACGAAGCCGAGCGCACCCTGGCCGAGATCAGCGCCTGCCCGCTTCCGCCTGCATCCCAGGTCGTTCGCGAGCTCGTGGTCGCCGGCATCGCCATCAGGCGGTTGAAATCGAAGCAGGCGCGCAACGCACTCGATCTGGCAGCCAAGGCCGCGCGGCAAGCCGGGATCCCGACGCTGTTGGCCGAGGTCGACAGCGCGAGCCTCATCCTGAATACGCCGGCCGCGCGCCTGATCGCGCGCGGCAGCGAGCATCCGCTGCTGCTCGGCGAGGTCGAGCGCCTTGCGACCTCGACAGCGCTCGTGGTCGACACCTTTCATCATGTCGTGCGCAGGCAAGGCACGGCCGTGTCGCTCGGAACGCGGCCCGTGCTGTTCGCGCTGGCGCGGCTGCTGGCGCAAGCATGGCCCGCCGATGTCTCGCGCGAGGCGCTGATATCGGGCGCGTTCCAGGCCAGGCACGTCGACGAGTCGCACCGCGCGCGCCTGCGCGTCGAGATCGGACGGCTGCGCACCCAGCTCAAGGGACTCGCCGAGATCAGCGCCACGAAACAGGGATTTGAGCTGGCGCCGCGGAAGACGCGCGACGTCATCGTGCTGGCCCGTCCCGTCGAGGAGAAGCACGCCGCGGTCCTCGCCATTCTTGCCGACGGCGAGCCCTGGGCGAGCTCGGCGCTCGCGCTTGCGCTTCAAATGAGCGCACGCACGGTGCAGCGCGCCCTTGATGAGCTGGCGCGGTCGAACAAGGTGCAATCGTTCGGACACGGACGGGCGCGCCGCTGGATGACGCCGCCGGTGCCGGGATTCCCGACAGGCTTGTTACTCCCCTCGCCGCTCTTGAAGACGTAAGATGATTGATCGCCGCACCGGGACCACACCAAGGACGACACGATGAAACGAGCACCCGCCGAGATCATCCGCGAGTACGGCCCTTTCCCGGGCGTCAAGGCCGTGCATGGCGTCACCTATGACGGCAGCCATGTCTGGTTCGCGTCCGGCGACAAGTTGAATGGCCTCGATCCGGCGAGCGGCAAGATCTCACGCTCCATCGACGTCGCCGCCCATGCGGGCACGGCGTTCGACGGCCGCCACCTGTTCCAGATCGCGGAGGATCGCATCCAGAAGATCGACGCGGCGAGCGGCGCGGTGGTCAGTACGATCCCCGCACCCGGCGGCGGCGGCGATTCCGGATTGGCCTGGGCCGAGGGCTCGCTCTGGGTCGGGCAGTATCGCGACCGCAAGATCCATCAGGTCGATCCTGAAACGGGAAAGATCCTCCGCACCATCGAAAGCAAGCGCTTCGTCACCGGCGTGACCTGGGTCGACGGCGAGCTCTGGCACGGCACCTGGGAAGGCGACGACAGCGACGTCAGGCGGATCGACCCTGACACAGGCAAGGTGCTCGAGCAGCTCGACCTGCCCGCCGGGACCATGGTCTCGGGGCTGGAATCCGACGGCGGCGACCAGCTGTTCTGCGGCGGCGGCGACAGCGGGCGCGTGAGAGCGGTTCGCCGCCCCAGGCGCAGCTAGAAGCGCGCAGCCAGCACGAATAAACCGTAACAGCGCGGCCGCCGCAATTAACCCATTTGCCCCAATTCCACCCCACCGGTGCGCTCTAGCGCCCTCCTCGCCTGCCCTGTAGAATCCTCCCCGGGGCGGCCTGGGGGATCGATGCGTCTGACGTTGAATGTGAAGACTGTCCTGATCGCCGTCGCGGTGCTCGCGGCGTCGTTTTTCATCAGCCTGAAGGCGATGGACTGGCTCGCGCCGCGCGCGACCAACTCCGCGCCGCCGATCGCGCCACTGCCGCCATTGCCGCCGGTCTCCAAGAACTCGATCGTGGTGGCCCCCGTCGCGATTGCGCTGTCGGCGATCCGGGAGCAGGCCGAGAAGGCTGCACCGCGGAATTTCGCCGGCAAGGCCGAGAACCCGATCTCGCAGATCCTGCAGGACGCCGATATCGGCTGGACCGCGGCCCGCGGACCGATGTCGGCGACCGGCGACAAGGACGTGCTGACGATCTCGACGCCGATCACCGGCAAGCTGAACGTGACCGGATCGCTGTCGGCGAAAGCCACCGGCGCGCTCGGCGATGCGCTGGGCAGCGTGCTCGGCGGCGACGCGGCGAAGCGGATCGGCGCAGTCAACATCAAGAACCTGAACGCCAGCGCCGAGATCAGGGGCAACGTGATCGTCACCTCGCGCCCGAAGCTCGCGGCCGCCTGGCATCTCGAGCCCAATCTCGGCGCGCAGGTCAATCTCGGCGACACCAACCTCAACGTCGCCGGCGCCAAGGTCAACGTGCCGGCGCAGGTGAAGCCGCTGATCGACAAGACGGTCGGCGAGCAGCTCAACGCCGTCGCCGAGCGCATCCGCAACGATCCCAGCCTGCGCGACAACGCGAAGGTGCAATGGGCGAAAGCCTGCCGCTCGATCCCGCTGCAGGGCACCGGCTCGTCGGCTGCGCTGCCACCGCTCTGGCTCGAGATGAAGCCAACCCGCGCCATCGCCGCGCAGCCGCGCGTCGACGCGCAGGCCGTGACGCTGCTGCTCGGTCTCGAGGCCGAGACGCGCGTAACCTCGACGCCGACCAAGCCGGACTGCCCGTTCCCCGACAAGATCTCGATCGTGCCGCCGACCGCCACCGGTGTGAGCATCGGCGTGCCGATCGACGTGCCCTTCACCGAGATCAACAAGTTGATCGCGGCGCAAATGGTCGGCCACACCTATCCCGAGGACGGCTCCGGTCCCGTCGCAATCACCGTGAAGAGCGTCGACGTGATCCCGTCAGGCGAACGGCTGTTGATCTCGCTTTTGGTGCGCGCCAAGGAGAAGAAGAGCTGGCTCGGATTAGGGGCCGAGGCGACCGTGCACATCTGGGGCCGGCCGATGCTCGACCAGGCGCAGCAGACGCTGCGGCTCGCCGACATCCAGCTTGCGGTGGAATCCGAGGCGGCCTTCGGCCTGCTCGGCGCGGCCGCCCGCGCGGTGGTGCCGCAGATGCAGCAGGCGCTGGTGCAGAAGGCGACGCTCGACCTGAAGCCGATCGCCGCCAATGCGCGCGAGAAGATCGCAGCCGTCATCGCCGACTTCCAGAAGAGCGAGGACGGCCTCAAGGTCGACGCCGTCATCAGCAGCCTGACGCTGGCCGACATCGCCTTCGATGCCAAGACGCTGCGCGTGGTCGCGGAAGCCGGCGGCACGCTGAATGTCTACGTGACCAAGCTGTCGGGGATGTAGCGCGTCTTCGTCGCTTGCACCGCTGGCATTCTCATCGGAGGATGCTAAGCTATCTCGCAACCTCGGATGAGGTCCTGACAGCACTGGTGCTGATAACGCGAGGATAACATGGACGCCGGCATGGTTACATCTGCGCCGGCACTGGTGCGATTTTCCGGCATTCAGAAGACCTATGATGGCGAGCATCTCGTGGTGAAGAACCTCGATCTCGAGATCAAGAAGGGCGAGTTCGTCACCCTGCTCGGCCCGTCGGGCTCGGGCAAGACGACCACGCTGATGATGCTGGCGGGCTTCGAGGTTCCGACCCAGGGCGAGATTTACCTCGCGGACCGCCCGATCAAGAACATGCCGCCGCACAAGCGCGACATCGGCATGGTGTTCCAGAACTATGCGCTGTTTCCGCACCTGACGATCGAGGAGAACGTCGCGTTCCCGCTGTCCGTTCGCAAGACCGGCAAGGCGGAGACGCAGGAGCGCGTCAAGGCGGCGCTGCGCATGATCAAGATGGAAACCATGGCGCAGCGGCGCCCCGGGCAATTGTCCGGCGGTCAGCAGCAGCGCGTGGCGCTGGCGCGCGCGCTGGTCTTCAATCCTCAGCTCGTGCTGATGGACGAGCCGCTCGGCGCGCTGGACAAGCGCCTGCGCGAGCAGATGCAGCTGGAGATCAAGCAACTGCACGAGACCATGGGCATCACCGTCGTCTACGTCACCCACGACCAGAGCGAAGCGCTCACCATGTCGGACCGCATCGCCGTGTTCAACGACGGCATCGTGCAGCAGATCGACAGGCCCGACGCGCTGTACGAGCATCCGGTCAACAGCTTCGTCGCCAATTTCGTCGGCGAGAACAATGTGCTTTCAGGCACCGTCGAGACATCCGACAAGGATTATTGCCGCGTTGCGCTGGCGGCCGGCGGCACCGTGATGGCCCGTGCGGTCAACGTGTCAGGCGCGGGCGCAGCGACCTCGCTGTCGGTGCGCCCCGAACGGATCGCCATTGTCCCCGACGGCGCCTCCAGTGACGGCCCGAACCGCCTGCCGGCAAGAGTGCAAAACACCATCTATCTGGGCGACCACGCGCTGGCCGTGCTCGATGTCGCAGGGAATGCCGAGTTCATGGTCAAGCTTCAGCCGGGCGCGCATGACAGCCTGAGCCCTGGTGAAAATGTCTTCATCACCTTCCGTCCCGAGGACTGCCTCGCGCTCGACCCCGTTTGATTGATCGATCAACCTCATCGCAACTCACCTGAAGAAGGAACAACGACCATGCTGAAGCGCAAGATTGCTCTGGGTTTCGTCGCGGCGTTTACCGCCAGCGCCGCGCTGGTGACAGCAGCGCAGGCGCGTGACCTCACCGTCGTGTCGTGGGGCGGCGCTTATCAGGATGCGCAGAAGAAGGTCTATTTCGAGCCGTTCAAGAAGGCATCGGGCGTTCCCATGAACGACGAGTCCTGGGATGGCGGCGTCGGCGTGCTGCGCGCCAAGGTGCAGGGCGGCGCGGCCACCTGGGACGTCGTCCAGGTCGAGAGCGACGAGCTCGCGGTCGGTTGCGAGGAAGGCCTGTACGAGAAGCTGGACTATTCCAAGATCGGCGGCGAGGCCGCCTACATCCAGCCGTCGGTCAATCCCTGCGGCGTCGGCGCCATCCTCTATGATTTCGTGCTCGGCTACGACAAGGACAAGCTGAAGGACGCGCCCAAGGGCTGGGCCGACTTCTTCGACACCAAGAAGATCCCCGGCAAGCGCGCCTTGCGTCAAGGTCCGAAGACGACGCTGGAGATCGCACTCATGGCTGACGGCGTCGCGCCGAAGGACGTCTACAAGGTGCTGGCGACCGACGAGGGCGTCGATCGCGCCTTCAAGAAGCTCGACACCATCAAGGGCGACCTCGTCTGGTGGAAGGCCGGCGCCCAGCCGCCGCAATTGCTCGCCTCCGGCGAAGTGGCGATGACCTCGGTCTACAATGGCCGCATCGACACCGCGAACAAGAACGACAAGAAGAACTTTGGCATGGTGTGGGACGGCGCGCTGTTCACGCTCGACAGCTGGGTCATTCTGAAGGGCAGCCCGAACAAGGACGCCGCCTACAAGTTCCTGGACTTCGCCGGCAAGGCGGAGAACCAGTCGAAGCTGTCGGAGAACATTGCCTACGGCACCTCGAACAAGGACGCCGCCGCCCTGATCCAGCCGGCCGTCCTGAAGGACCTGCCGACCGCGCCTGACAACATCAAGAACGCGGTCGAGATCAATGTGGCCTTCTGGCTCGAGAACATCGACAAGCTGACCGAGCGCTTCAACAAGTGGGCCGCGAAGTAGCGCGCGGTCGTAGGCGTGCGGCGCGGGCGGGGCGGATAGCTTGCCCGCGGCGCATCCTTCGAGACGCCCGCCTGCGGCGGGCCCTCAGGATGAGGTCTGAGTCTGTGGTAGCGACTTCACAAGCACCAATGTCGATGAGCCTCATCCTGAAGAGACCGCGAAGCGGTCGTCTCGAAGGACGAGGCGCGCGCTCAGGCCTCTCCAAAAGGCTCTGCCCATGACAGCAGCCTCCCTGACCGACGCCGATGCCAGGACCAACGTGCCGCTCAAGCGCCGCCTGAAGCGGGCGGAGCGCGCGCGCCAGATCAAGGCATTCGCGCTTGTCGGGCCGCTGCTGCTGTTTTTGCTGTTCACTTTCGCCGGGCCCATCGCCGGCATGCTGTGGCACGCGGTCGATGACCATGAGGTGCGCCAGGTCCTGCCGCAAACGGTCGCTGCTCTCGCCAGCTGGGACGGCAAGGATCTGCCGGGCGAAAACGCCTATGCAGCACTGGCAAGCGACATCCAGGCGGCGCGCGCTGCCGGCACCATTGCCATCGCGGCCAAGCGGCTCAATTACGCGCAGAACGGCTTTCGCACGATCCTGACCAGCACCGCGCGCAATCTCAAGACGACGCCGGAGCCCGGCACGGCAAAGGAAGCATTGAGCAAGATCAACCCGGCCTGGCGGGAGCGCGCAACCTGGACGACGATCAAGGATGCCAGCGGACCGGTCACCAGCTTCTACCTTCTGGGGGCGCTCGACCTTGTCAGAAACGCGGACGGCGCCATCGTCGCGGCCTCACCGGATCAAGCCATCTACCGCGATGTTTTCGCCCGCACCTTCCTCATCAGCCTCGGCGTCACCGTGCTCTGCCTGATCCTCGGCTTTCCCGTCGCCTATCTGCTGGCCGCGCTGCCGCCGGGCCGGTCGAACCTCCTGATGATCTTCGTGCTGCTGCCGTTCTGGACCTCGCTTCTGGTCCGCACCTGCGCCTGGATCGTGCTGTTGCAGAGCAATGGCGTCGTCAACGACAGCCTGCACTGGCTCGGCATCATCGATCAGCCGTTGCGCCTGATCTACAACCGCTTCGGCGTCTGCGTGGCCATGACCCACGTGCTGCTGCCGTTCATGATCCTGCCGCTCTACAGCAGCATGAAGGCGATCTCGCCGGCTTACATGCGCGCCGCCGCCTCGCTCGGCGCACCACCCCTCACCGCTTTCTTGAGGATCTATTTGCCGCAAACGCTGCCCGGCATCGGCGCCGGCAGCCTGCTCGTCTTCATCCTGGCGCTCGGCTACTACATCACGCCGGCCCTCGTCGGCGGCGCCGCCGACCAGATGATCAGCTATTTCATCGCGCTCTACACCACCGAGACGGCCAATTGGGGCCTTGCGTCGGCGCTGGGCGCGGTGCTGCTGCTGGCAACCGTTCTGCTCGCGCTCGTCTACGGCAAGCTGGTGCAGGGCCAGCATGTCACGGGAGGGATGAAGAATTGAGCAACGCTCCCTCCTTGCGCACACCGAGCCAACGCATCGCGTGGATCGCGACCATCATCATCTCGACGCTGGTGTTCATCTTCCTGATCGCGCCGATCCTGGCGATCATGCCGCTGTCGTTCAGCTCGGGCTCCTACCTCACCTATCCGCTGCCCGGCCTCTCCTTGCGCTGGTATGACGACTTCATCAACTCGCCCCGCTGGATGAACTCGCTGAAGAACAGCATGATCATCGGCGTCGCCTCGACACTGCTGTCGATGGTGCTTGGCACGCTCGCCGCGCTGGGACTCGCGCAGTGGAAGAGCCGGTTCAAGCCGCTGGTGCTGGCTTTCGTGCTGTCGCCGGTCGTCGTGCCCGGCGTCATCACCGCGGTCGGTCTCTATTTCTTCTTCGCGCCGATTGGCCTCACCGGCAGCTATCTCGGCCTGATCCTGGCTCACACCGCGCTGGCGACACCCTTTGTCGTCATCACCGTTGGCGCGACGCTGCAAAGCTTCGATACCAATCTCGCCCGCGCCGCCGCCTCGCTCGGCGCCTCGCCGATCGAAGCGTTCCGCCGCGTGATCCTGCCGCTGATCCTGCCGGGCCTCGCATCCGGTGCGCTGTTCGCCTTCGCCACCAGCTTCGACGAGGTCGTGATCGTGCTGTTCATGGCAGGTCCCGAGCAGCGCACTCTGCCGCGCGAAATGTTCAGCGGCATCCGCGAGAATATCAGCCCGACCATCACGGCAGCCGCGGTGATCCTGACCACGGTCTCGGTCATCCTCCTCGCGACGCTGGAAGGCCTGCGTCGGCGCAACGAACGGCTTAAGGGCGGGGGCGCGTAAACGGCCGCCATTGTCATTCCGGGGCGCGCCCACTTGGGCGCGAGCCCGGAATCCATTCATCAACCGTCGCTGCGGCACAATGGGTTCTCAGATGCGCAATTGCGCACCATAGCTCGCGCTACGTGCGCCCCAGAATGACGCAGCCCCCTACTTATTTCTCATCCCACGTCACACATCCCTGCCTTTGCTCCCGAGGCGGTTTGTCGCTAGAACGGTCCCCGCAACAAACCCCAAACAACAACGCTGAGGGAGAAAATATGCAAAAACTCATCGCCGCTGTCGCGGCCAGCTTCGCCATTGCCGCGACCTGCGGCACGGCGCAGGCGCAGATTTCCGACAACGTCGTCAAGCTCGGCGTGCTCACGGACATGTCGAGCCTCTACGCCGACGCGACCGGCAAGGGCTCGCTCGCCGCGGTCGAGATGGCCGTCGCCGATTACGGCGGCAAGGTCGCCGGCGTGCCGATCCAGGTCGTGTCCGCCGACCACCAGAACAAGCCCGACGTCGGCGTCAACATCGCCCGCAACTGGTACGACAACGAGAAGGTGGATGCGATCCTCGACGTGCCGACCTCATCGGTCGCGCTGCCGATCTCGGCGCTGACGCGCGAGAAGAACAAGATCAACCTCAATTCCGGCGGCGGCTCCTCCGACATCACCGGCCCGGCCTGCTCGCCCAACACGGTGCACTGGACCTACGACACCTACGCGCTGTCGAACGTCGCCGGCAAGGCGATGGTCAAGCGCGGCGAGGACACTTGGTACTTCCTGACCGCCGACTATGCTTTTGGCATGGCGCTCGAGCGCGACGCCGCCAACGTCGTCAAGGAGAGCGGCGGCAAGGTGCTCGGCGACGTCCGCCATCCCCTGAACTCCTCGGACTTCTCGTCCTTCCTGCTCCAGGCCCAGGCTTCCAAGGCCAAGGTGGTCGCGCTGGCCAACGCCGGCGGCGACACCACCAACGCGCTGAAGCAGGCCGCCGAGTTCGGCATCATGCAGGGCGGCCAGAAGATGATCGCGCTGCTGCTGGAGATCACCGACGTTCATTCGCTCGGCATCAAGGCGACGCAAGGCTTGATCGTCACCGATGCGTTCTACTGGGACACGAACGACGAGACCCGCGCCTTCTCCAAGCGCTTCAACGACAAGGTCGGCCACATGCCGACCATGATCCAGGCTGGCCTCTATTCAGCAACCATGCACTATCTGAAGGCGATCGAGGCCATCAAGACCGACGAAGCGCCCAAGGTGATGGAGCAGATGCGCGCCACGCCGGTGAACGACTTCTTCGCCAAGAACGGCAAGATTCGCATCGACGGCCGGATGGTCCACGATATGAATCTGTACGAGGTGAAGAAGCCGGAAGAATCCAAGGGCGAGTGGGACCTCTACAAGCTGCTCGCCACCGTGCCCGGCGACGAAGCCTTCCGCCCGCTCGACAAGGGCGGCTGCCCGCTGGTGAAGTCGAACTGAGTCTCTTCTCCCTCTCCGCCGCGCCCTGCCAATTCCTCATCCTGAGGAGCTTGCGAAGCAAGCGTCTCGAAGGATGAAGGCCCGGCTCGTGGCCTCGCCCTTCGAGACGCGCGCAAGAAGCGCGCTCCTCAGGGTGAGGGTCAACATCTCGCAGTGACGGCGGAAGAAAAAGACACGACAACGCGCCCGGTGAAAACCGGGCGCGCTTCGTTTCGGCATTCACGCGACCTGGATTACTCCGAGTATTTGAACTCGGGCATGTTCTTCAGCTGGTCCTTGGTCGCGTTGAACACGGCGTGATCCGGATACCATTTCGACGACGAACTGGTCGTCGTGGTTGTCGTCTTGTCGGCGCCCGTTGCCGCGCCGGTCGTCGTCGTAGTGGCGGCAGGCTTGGCGTTCGGATTCGCGCCCGTCCCGGTGTAGGCCACCGCCTCGTTGACGAACTTCAGCTTCTCATAGGGTACGGCGACGAGATGCTCGCCCATGCCGAGGAAGCCGCCGACGCCGATCACCGCGATTTTCACGGTGCCGCTCTTGTCCATCAGCAGATCGTTGATCGAGCCAATGTTCTCGTTGGCCTCGTTGTAGACCTTCACGCCCGCCATCTTCGAAGCGCGCCATTCGCCCGATGCGCTGGTGGTTGTCGTCGTCGCGACGGGCGTCTTGTCGGTGGTGGCAGTCGGATTTTGCGCAAACGCAACGGTCGCAAGCAAAGCGGTGCCGGCAAGGCCGGCGGCGATCGATTTCATCAACATTGTTGTCCTCTCCTTCAGCAGAAAACTTGTACGAAGAGAACATTCACGACCACGCGCGGTTCCTCGCGTGCGGCAATTTCGTCACGCCAATGCGGCGCTACGTTGCGAGGAGTTCCTGTTCGGGAATGTGCGGGATGCACGGTTCCCCGCCGACGATCGCGCGCCCTGGGTCAAGCACGTATCGCGGCGGGGAACGCGCCGACCTGGCGTCGCGCAGGTCAGCTCTTGTAGTCGATCAAGAGTGCGGAAAAATCCGAACTGCTCGAGGTGCTGCCATTGGCACCGTAGGACGAGCCCGACGACTGTGACTGCTGCAGCGCCTGGAGAAACTGCTCGAGGATCTTGGCCGTGCTGCTGTCGGTCGAGCTGCTGCTCGTCGCATCCGTCGACGACGTCGACGAATCCGAAGAGCCGCCATCCGACGGCGGCGGACCGGGAGGCGGGCCGCCGGCACCGTGAGCGCCACTGGCCCCCTTGGCGAAGGCCGACTGAAACACGCCCTTCAGTTCGTCGGCCTGGCTCGACGTCAGCGTCCCGTTCGAGACCTCGTTCGAAATGAGATCGTCGATCTTGGATTTCAGGCCATCCCTGGACGGCTTGGTGCCGCTGGACTGATCGCCGGACTTGCTCTGCTGGAGCGCCGTGTCGATGTCTTGCAAGGCAGTCGTGAGAGCGGACTGATCCGACGACGAGATCGTGCCGTCGGAGACTTCCGATTGCAATTCCTGCTGCAGCCGCTGGAGCGGCGACTGGTGATGACTGGCGGAGGCCGGCGAAATCGAGGTCATGAGTGCACCGTGGTTTTTGCGGGGTTTCGTACATTCCTGCGCCAAGGTATGGTTAACGGGCTTAACCAGACCTTGCCGAACGACGACCCAGTCGTTGCCGGGTGTTGCGGAAATGCAGTCGGAAACAAACGGAAACAAAAATCTTCGCCTTTTGGCCCGAATCTTGGACAAACAAAGCTCATGGCCAATCCTTCTCCCAACATCCTGGTCGTCGAGGACGACCGCGAAACCCGGACGTTGATTGCGAAGTATCTGCGCAACAACTCCTGCAACGTGACCGCTGTGAGCGACGGGCGCGAGATGTCGCGCGCCATGGCCGACCACCGCGTTGATCTCATCATCCTTGACGTCATGCTGCCCGGCGAAGACGGTCTCAGCCTGTGCCGCAAGGTGCGGTCCGAGGCGCAGACGCCGATCATCATGCTGACCGCGCGCGGCGAGGATATCGACCGCATCGTTGGTCTGGAGATGGGCGCAGACGATTATCTGCCGAAACCGTTCAACCCGCGCGAGCTGCTCGCCCGCATCAACGCAGTGCTGCGGCGTCAGGCCTCCGCGCAGGCCGCGAGCTCGATCGAAGGCGCCTCCACGCTGGCTTTCGAGGGCTGGCGCATCGATCTGCGGCTGCGCGAGCTGCGCAACCCCGAAGGCGCCCGCGTCGCGGTGACCAGCGCCGAGTTCGACCTGCTCCGGACGTTCTGCGAGCGCCCCGGCCGCGTGCTCTCGCGCGACAGCCTGCTCGACCTCACGCAGGGCCGCAACACCGGCTCGTTCGAGCGTTCCATCGACGTGCTGGTCAGCCGCATCCGCCGCAAGATCGAGCCCAATCCGGCCGATCCCACCATCATCAAGACGGTGCGCTCCGGCGGTTACCTGTTTACGCCCAGAACGGAAGCGGTTACGACGCCCCTGAGCAACTGACGGGGCTTTGAGACGATGCGGCCGTTCGGGTTCTTTCACCTCAAGGGCATCGGCGGGCAGATCGCCGCGCTGGTGCTGGCGTCGACGGTCACGCTGCATCTCGTCGTCACCACCGCCTTCCTGATCAGCCGGCCCGACCGCCCGGACACGCCGCCTGATGGCGCGCATCAGCTGACCGATGCGGCGCTGCTGCTCGGCTCGGCCAGTCCGGACGAGCGGCCGCGCCTCATCGCAGATCTCGCACGCGCCTTCCCGAAGCTCAACATCGAGATGTCGGCGCCCGGCACGACCGTGGTCGAGGACAACGAGAGCCGGCATCTGCGCGGGCTGCGCCGCCATCTCGGCCGCGGCTACAAGGTGGTGCTGCTCGCGCCCGAAGGCGACGCCCATCGCATCGGCGTGGAATTGCCCGACGGCGCCGTGATCGCGGGCCATGTCGAGAGCGGCCAGAGCCCCTGGTTCTGGGGCGCGCCGTGGCTGATCACGTTGATGACCGCGTTCATCTGCATCAGCGTGCTCGGCCTGTGGGCGGCGCGTGCGCTGGCAACGCCGCTCTCCGCGTTTGCCGAGGCGGCCGAGAATTTCAGCCTGGACGGCGAGGCAGATCCGCTGCCTGAGCGCGGCCCGGAGGAGATCCGCTCCGTGGCGCGCGCGCTCAACCGCATGCATGAGCGGATCGCGCTGCTGATGTCGGATCGCACCCGCATGCTGGCTGCGATCAGCCACGACCTGCGCACCCCGATCACGCGGCTGCGCCTGCGCGCCGAGTTCATCGAGGACGAGGGCAACCGCAAGCGCATGCTGATCGACCTCGACCAGATGCGCTCGATGCTGGAAAGCGTGCTGTCGCTGTTGCGCAACGACCGCAAGATCGAGGCGGTGACGCTGGTGGATATCGCCAGCACGCTGCAGCTCATCGCCGACCAGTTCGGCGACATGGGCCACGTCGTGCACTACGAAGGCCCCGCCTCCGCAACCGCAGCCGCGCGTCCCGATGATCTGCATCGCGGCGTCACCAACCTCGTCGAGAACGCAGTGCGTTTCGGCGCCGAGGTGACGATCCGCCTCGATGTCGAAGGCACCAGGCTCCTCATCGACGTCGAGGATGACGGCCCCGGCATTTCGGACGCGCGCAAGCAGGAGATGCTGGAGCCGTTCGTGCGCGGCGACGATGCGCGCACCATGGACGACTCCACCGGCTTCGGCCTCGGCCTGTCGATCGCGCGCGCGATCGCGATCGCCCATGGCGGCGAGCTGTCGCTGCACGACCGCCAGCCGCACGGGCTGATCGTTCGGATGCAATTGCCGATGTGGCAACAGCCGCGGCTGGCAGCTTGAGCCGGCGTCTCAGGCCGCAAGCGGCATCGCCGGCTTCTCAAAGATCGCGATCGCCTCGAAGCGATAATCGCAGGCGTGGCAGGTCCAGAGATAGGACACCCGCCCCTCGCCCGGCTCGATCCAGTCGGGCTGCGCGATCGGCGCGCCGCACTGGGCACACGGGTTCTGCGTGGGCAGATATTGTCTGGAAATGTCGCCGCTGTGGGTGTTGACCATGGTTGTTCTTGTCATGGTACCTCTCCCGATTCGCGAGACCGCTTCATACGCGTCTTCGCGCCTTCGCGCGACCAGACAGGCTTGCTGTCGCGCCTCGTCCGCCCTGAGGGAACCTCTGCGCCAGCATTGAGTCATAACAGCGGCTCTGCGCCGCAAAATCGTCAACGGCGGCGTTTGGTCACATCATCGCCGCGTTCGGCAGGCCTAAGGGCAACCGGGCAAGGACCTCTGGGATATCTGATGAAAATCTTACGCATCGCCGCGCTGCTCGCGGCCGGACTGATGTCGTCGCAGGCAGCAGTCGCAGGCCAGGCCGAATACGCCGAGATGGTCGCGATGCATGCGCGCGCCAACGGCGTGCCGGAGGCGCTGGTGCATCGCGTCATCATGCGCGAGAGCCGCTATCAGCCGGGCCTTGTCGGCCATGGCGGCACCATTGGCCTGATGCAGATCAAGCTCGCGACCGCGCGCGGCCTCGGCTACACCGGCGATGCGAGCGGCCTGCGCGATCCCAACACCAATCTCACCTACGCCGTGAAGTACCTCGCCGGCGCCTATCACGCCGCCAATGGCGACCACGACCGGGCCGTGCGTTATTTCGCGGGCGGCTATTACTACGTTGCAAAGCAGCAGCGCCAGCAGGCCATTCAGCAGGCGAGCTTCGAGCCTCAGCTCGAGCCGAACGGCAATCCGCAGCCGATGTTCGGCGCGCCGCAGCACAAGAAGCTCGCCCAGCATATCCGCAATGCGCGGGCGCAGGCCCTGAAGTAGCTTCTCGTGTCCCGGACGCGCTGCAACGCGCAGCGTTGCTGCGCAGAGCCGGGACCCAGCAGTCTCAGCAAAAATGGGCCCCGGCTCTGCGACGCATCACGCCGCAAGGGCGGCGCGCTGCATCGCGTCCGGGGCACACACGGTGGGGTTCCAGCCAAACGCGTTGACCACCCTGCCCCACTAGCCTACATTAGAGCCGTTCCGAGGGGTGCTCCGAGGAGGAGCTGAGATACCGCTAAATGGGCAAGCCTGCACTTCAGCAAGCTGGCCCAGGACCGCGGTGACCCTTTGAACCTGATCCGGGTCATGCCGGCGAAGGGACAGGGATGTTGCAGACGACCAAGCGACCGGATTCACCGGTATCCATCATCGGCGCAGGCATTGCCGGAGCCTGGCAGGCGCTGTTGTTCGCGCAGGCCGGCCACGCCGTGACCTTACACGAGCGCAGTGACGCAGGGATGACCGACGCCACCAGCCATTGGGCCGGCGGCATGCTCGCGCCTTATTGCGAGGCCGAGGTCGCCGAGCCCATCATCAGCCGCTTGGGCCTGCGCTCGCTCGACATCTGGCGGCGCGAATTGCCCGATACCCCCTTCAACGGCTCGCTGGTAGTCGCCCATCCGCGCGAGCGCAACGATTTCGAGCGCTTTGCGCGGATGACCGAGGGCCATCGCCGGCTCGATGCCGCAGCCCTCGCCGAGCTCGAACCCTCGCTCGAAGGCCGCTTCCGCGACGCGCTGTTTTTCCCGACCGAGGGCCATGTCGAGCCGCGCCGCGTGCTGCCGAAGCTGCACGAACGCATCCGCGCCGCCGGCGGCACCATCAAGTTCGGCAGCGACGTCACCGCCCAGGATCTCGCAAACCTTAATCCTAAAAGCCTCGTCATCGACTGCCGCGGCCTCGGTGCGCGCGACGAACAGCCGGAGCTGCGCGGCGTCAAGGGCGAGATGATTTTGATCGAGACCAGCGAGGTGCAGCTGTCGCGCCCCGTCCGGTTGATCCATCCGCGCTGGCCGCTCTACGTGATCCCGCGCGAGGACAATCTGTTCATGCTGGGCGCAACCTCGATCGAGGCCGAGGACACCGGCGTCAGCGTGCGTTCAGCGTTGGAGCTGCTCGGCGCGGCCTATACCGTGCATCCGGCCTTTGGCGAGGCCCACATCGTCGAATTCGGCTCGGGCCTTCGCCCGGCCTATCCCGACAATCTGCCGCGCATCGGCGTGCGCGACGGCAAGATCAGCGTCAACGGGCTCTACCGCCACGGCTTCCTGATCGCCCCCGCACTCGCTGAGCTGACGCTCAATTTCGTCGAGCGCGGCCAGATCGACAACGAGGTGATGCAATGCGCGTGACCGTCAACGGCGAGCAACGTGAAATCAATTCAGCCAGCGTCGATGCGCTGCTCGCCGAGCTCGACTACGAGGGCACGCATTTCGCCATCGCGCTCAATTACGACGTCGTGCCGAAGAGCCGCTGGGCTGAAACGGCGTTGAAGGCCGGCGACGAGATCGAGATCATCACGCCGCGGCAGGGAGGCTGAAACCATGGTGACCTTCTACGGCAAGACCTTCGCCTCGCGCCTGCTGATCGGCAGCGCGCTCTATCCCTCGCCCGCGATCATGCAGGACGCGATCCGCGCCTCCGGCTCCAACATCGTCACGGTCTCACTCCGGCGCGAATCCGCCGGCGGCAAGACGGGTGACGCCTTCTGGAAGCTGATCCGCGAGCTCGACGTCACGGTGCTGCCGAACACTGCCGGCTGCCGCACGGTGCGCGAGGCCGTGACGACCGCAAAACTCGCGCGCGAATTGTTCGCGACCTCCTGGATCAAGCTGGAAGTCATCGCCGACAACGACACGCTGCAGCCCGATGTCGTCGGCCTCGTCGAAGCCGCTGCCATCCTGATCAAGGATGGCTTTGAAGTGTTCCCCTATTGCACCGAGGATCTCTCGGTCGCCAACCGCCTGGTCGACGCGGGCTGCAAGGTCGTGATGCCGTGGGCCGCCCCCATCGGCAGCGCGAAGGGCATCATCAACCGCGATGCGCTCAAGCTGTTGCGCGAGCGGCTGCCCGACATCACGCTGGTGGTCGATGCCGGGATCGGCGCGCCCAGCCACGCGACTGAGGCGCTCGAGCTCGGCTATGACGCCGTGCTGCTCAACACCGCGATCGCCAAGGCCGCCGATCCCGTGGCGATGGCCAAAGCCTTCCGCCTCGGTATCGAGGCCGGCCGCACCGCATATGAAGCCGGGCTGATGAACGCCCGCGACTTCGCTTCCCCTTCCACCCCTGTCGTTGGGACTCCGTTCTGGCATGCCGTATCCTGATCGCAACGCGTATCCTGATCGATTTTATCCCGTCGTCGACAGCCTCGCCTGGGTCGAGCGCCTGACGAAACTCGGCGTCGGCACGATCCAGCTGCGCGCGAAAGAGCTGAACGACGCCGATGCATTGCAGATCGTCACCGATGCGCTGGCCATCACCAAAGGCACGCAAGCCAAGCTGGTCGTGAACGACTATTGGCGCGCGGCGATCGTCGCCGGCGCGAAATATCTGCATCTCGGTCAGGAGGATCTCGCCGACGCCGACCTCAAGGCGATCCGCGAGGCCGGCCTGTCGCTCGGCGTCTCCACGCATGACGACGCGGAGCTTGAGACGGCGCTTAAAGCGCAGCCCGATTACGTCGCGCTCGGCCCGATCTTCTTCACCACCCTCAAATCGATGCGCTTCGCCCCGCAGGGCATTCCGAAAATCACGGAATGGAAGAAGCGTATCGGCAGCATTCCGCTGGTTGCGATCGGCGGCATCAAGTTCGAGCACGCCGCGGAGATCTTTGCCGCGGGCGCCGATTCCATCGCGGTCGTCAGTGATGTCACCCAAAATGCCGACCCGGATGCACGGGTCAAACAATGGCTTGGCGCCCCCGCCAAAGCCGCCTGAACCAGAAATACAACGGAGGATCCCATGAACATTCGCTCCAACCCCGACAAAACCGTCCCCGCCGTCACCACCGGCCCGCTTCCCTCCTCGCGCAAAATCTTTGCATCGCCCGACGCCGCGCCCGATCTGCGCGTGCCGTTGCGCGAGATCATCCTCTCCGAAGGCGCCGGCGAGCCGAACCTGCCGGTGTACGACACCTCGGGCCCCTACACCGATCCGTCCGTGACCATCGACGTCAACGCCGGCCTTGCCCGCAACCGCAAGCAGTGGGTGCTGGAGCGCGGCGGCGTCGAGGAATATCAGGGCCGGCAGATCAAGCCGGAGGACAATGGCAGCGTCTCCGCCGACAAGGCCGCGCGTGCCTTCAGCGCCTATCACCAGCCGCTGCGCGGCCTCGACGGCCACAAGATCACCCAACTCGAATTCGCCCGCGCCGGCATCATCACCAAGGAAATGATCTACGTCGCCGCGCGCGAGAATCTGGGCCGCAAGCAGCAGCTCGAGCGCGCGGAAGCAGCCCTTGCCGACGGCGAAAGCTTTGGCGCCGAAGTCCCCGCCTTCATCACGCCGGAGTTCGTCCGCAGCGAGATCGCGCGCGGCCGCGCCATCATCCCCTCCAACATCAACCACAGTGAACTCGAGCCGATGATCATCGGCCGCAACTTCCTGACCAAGATCAACGCCAATATCGGCAACTCGGCGGTGACGTCGTCGGTCGAGGAAGAGGTCGAGAAGATGGTGTGGGCGATCCGCTGGGGCGCCGACACCGTGATGGACCTCTCGACGGGCCGCAACATCCACACCACCCGCGAGTGGATTTTGCGCAACGCGCCGGTGCCGATCGGCACCGTTCCGATCTACCAGGCGCTGGAGAAGTGCGACGGCGATCCGGTCAAGCTCACCTGGGAGCTCTACAAGGACACGCTGATCGAGCAGTGCGAGCAGGGTGTCGACTACTTCACGATCCACGCCGGCGTGCGCCTGCAATACATCCACCTCACCGCCAGCCGCGTCACCGGCATTGTTTCTCGTGGCGGCTCGATCATGGCGAAGTGGTGCCTGGCGCATCACAAGGAGAGCTTCCTCTACACCCATTTCGACGAGATCTGCGACCTCATGCGTAAGTATGACGTCTCGTTCTCGCTCGGCGACGGCCTGCGTCCGGGCTCGATCGCCGACGCCAACGACCGCGCGCAGTTTGCGGAGCTGGAGACGCTCGGCGAGCTGACAAAAATCGCGTGGGACAAGGGCTGCCAGGTCATGATCGAAGGCCCCGGCCACGTGCCGATGCACAAGATCAAGATCAACATGGACAAGCAGCTCAAGGAGTGCGGCGAAGCGCCGTTCTACACGCTCGGACCGCTGACGACGGACATCGCGCCGGGCTATGACCACATCACCTCAGGGATAGGTGCGGCCATGATCGGCTGGTTCGGCTGCGCCATGCTCTGCTACGTCACCCCGAAGGAGCATCTCGGGCTACCCGACCGCAACGACGTCAAGACCGGCGTCATCACCTACAAGATCGCGGCGCATGCGAGCGATCTCGCCAAGGGTCACCCAGCCGCGCAACTGCGCGACGACGCGCTGTCCCGTGCCCGTTTCGACTTCCGCTGGAGCGACCAGTTCAACCTCGGCCTCGATCCGGACACCGCAAAAAACTTCCATGACGAGACCCTGCCGAAAGAAGCCCACAAGGTCGCGCATTTCTGCTCGATGTGCGGGCCAAAGTTCTGCTCGATGAAGATCACCCAGGACGTCCGCGACTATGCCGCGACGCTGAACGATCCGAACTCGATCGGCATGTCGATGGCCGGCACGGCCGAAGACGGCATGGCCAAGATGAGCGCGAAGTTCAAGGAGATGGGGAGCAGCGTTTATCTGGATGCGGAGAAGGTGAAGGAAAGCAATAAGGTGTTGTGAAGCTATAGCTCGCACCCATCAAACGACAGGCCGGGCGCCGAAGCGACCGGCCTTTTCTATTTGCGGCATACGGCAATCGCTTGATATGCGAGCGCGAAATCGTCATTCGCTTCCTTCTTTTACATGGTGGTTGCACTTCGCTAACCAACCTGTGAAGCCTCTGCACCTCTTGGTTGCTGGTTAATTTGATGTCGATATAAGGTAGAAAGCAGACATGTGAGGCAAACGGAACCGCACCTTTGAAGTACAGATTGCACCATCTGATATTTTTCTTCCTGCTCGCTCGGGCGTCAGGAGCACTGGCGCAGGAGCAGCCGCGCGAGGTTGCCCGGCCGATCGCGCCTGCGGAAGTCGTGCTCTACATCCAGTCAGACCTGAAACGCACGGACTTCGTTCGACCGTTGGTTTGCGCGCTTCGGCGCGTGCTCACCGCCCCCGTCTCTGTGCAAGCTCTAGACTTTCCGCTCGGATCCGAATTGCTCGCAACGCCCACGCAATTCGAGGTCACCAAAGTGGCAGACCGGTTCATCCGGCGAACGGAAAACGAAGGAAATACGCCTTCATTCAAGCACCTTCTTATTCCGTTCGATATGAAGGTCGAGGCTTGGAACTGGCGCTATGCATTTTCTACATACTTTGGCGACGAAACAACGTCCTACCACGTCGGCGTCGTCTCTACCGCGCGGATCGTTGCCGGCAATTGGTGGCTGCAATCCCCTTGGGACCGCCAGATAACAGCGACGCGCGCTTACAAGCTGATTCTGAAATCGATCGCACAGACAGCAGGACATCGCGGCACGGGCGCCTGCATTCTCGCAACTTCTCTCAGCCTCGAGGAGTTGGATCGAAAATCATCCGAGTTTTGCCCGGATGATCGCGCCGCACTTGTTGCTGCCGGCATCCTCAAGGAGAAAGAAGAGCAGAACGACCCCGACTGCATGACCGTCGCAGGGCGATTGCTTGTGCCAATGCTCGTGACAGCACGCAGGACGCTGGACGATTGGTGGGCTAGGCTGCATTAACCTACCCTGCGCAGCTCAACTCAACGCCGCCAATTCCCGCGCGAGATTGTCGCGGGCGCGCCGATCGTATTTCGCGGCGAAGCCGGCGTCGGGATAGATGACCGGGCGGGCTGCGAACCGGCGCAGCACCGCGGCGCGGCCGGCGCGAAAATCGGCATCGCTGACATGGATGAACTCCTGCCGGATGGCCGCAGCATAGGCGTCATATCGGGCTGGCTCGGCACCCAAAATGCTGAGGTCGATCGAGATCAGGATGGCGCCGAGACGGTCATCCGCCGCGAGGTCGTGCGTCTTCGTCAGCCGGATCAGGCGGCCGACCTCGCTGCTGATATCGGCGCGCACATGTCGTTCAGCCAGTTGGGCGCTGAGCTCCTCATTGTCCGGTCGGGATGGAACATAGACGACGTCATGCCACCAGATCGCTTCCGACAGAATGTCACGCTCGTGCGCCGAGAGACCATCCACCCCTGCAAGCAATCCGAGGCAATCCTCGATATGCGCGAGGTTGTGGTAGTGTCGACCAGGTGCCGCATAGGCGGCGGATAGTTCCTCGCGGTTCATCATTAAAGTATAGGACGCGACGGATGGAAGTGATAGCGAGCGTAGCCTGGATGACTGACGTGCCCAACGCTTCCCTCCACCGCCTCCCCGACCAGCTCCGCGAAAACCTCCGCCTCGTCTTCGTCGGCACCGCTGCCTCGACGCGATCGGCCGAGCTTGGGCATTATTACGCCCATCCCCGCAACCGCTTCTGGCGCGCGCTGCATGAGGCCGGCATCACGCCGCGGCGCTATCAGCCGGGCGAGTTCGCGGCCCTGATCGATCTCGGGATCGGCTTCACTGATCTCTCCAAGTCGGGCGCGGGGATGGATCACCAGATCGCGCGTGAGGCGATCGACGTTCCGGGGTTCAGGGCGAAGATGGAAAAATATCGGCCGCGGACGATTGCGTTCACGAGCAAGAAGGCGGCGAGTTTGTTTTACGGCAAGCCGTCGAGCGGGATTTCGCTGGGGCGGCAGACGCGTGATGCGGGCTTGCCGGAGATTTTTGTGTTGCCTTCACCGTCGGGTGCTGCGTCAGGACATTGGATGATCGAGCCGTGGCGGGAACTGGCGACGTGGATTGCGGCGGAGGTGGGTTAGCGATAGCTCGTCATGCTCATCCGTCGTCCTGGCGAAAGCCAGGACCCATTACCCCAACGCAAAATTTGGCGAAGACTCGTGGCCTGGTACTGCGACTGTTCGCAATCGATAGATTCCGCGGTATGGGTCCTGGCTTTCGCCAGGACGACACCGTGAATTTGGCTAAGGTGGACTAACCCAACTCCGCCGCATCCGAACGTAAGCTAGCTTGTCGGAATCCGCCCTCATCGTTCGTCCTCTGCACACCGCCCCAAACCACCCCGGAGCCCCCACATGCCCCCCACCATCACCGCCTTCGCAAACTCGCCCGACCGCGGCCGGGGACAGGCGCGCGACATGCGGGTTCGCTGGGCACTTGAGGAAGTCGGGCAGCCCTACAACGTTCGCCTGGTGTCGTTCGAGGAGATGAAGCAGCCGGGGCATCTTGCGTTGCATCCGTTCGCGCAGATCCCGACCTATGAGGACGGCGATGTCACGATGTTCGAGACCGGCGCGATCGTGCTCCATATCGCCGAGCATCATGCCGGGCTGCTGCCCAGCGAGGCGAGCGCCAGGGCGCGCGGCATCGCGTGGATGTTTGCCGCGCTCAACACCGTCGAGCCGCCGATCGTCGAGCTCGGCATGGCGACGCTGCTGGAACGCGACGAGAGCTGGTATGAGGAGCGGCTGCCGATCCTGCGGGATCGCGCCTCAATCAGGCTCGACGAATTATCCCGCCACCTCGGCGGCGCCGACTGGCTCGACGGCGCCTTCAGCGCCGGCGATCTCCTGATGGTGACGGTGCTGCGCAGGCTGAATGCATCACGCATCCTCGAGGATTATCCGACCCTCGCGTCCTACGTCGCCCGCGGCGAAGCCCGTCCAGCCTTCCGCCGCGCATTCGATGCGCAGCTCGCGGTGTTCACGGCGGCGTCGGGCTAGGCGCAGTGTCGTAGGGTGGATTAGCCGAAGGCGTAATCCACCAACGTCGTCCGGCATACCTGGAAGCATGGTGGGTTACGCCTTCGGCTAACCCACCCTACGAGACCCTCATCCCCTCACCCCGCATACGCCTTGTCCAGATCCGCAATCACGATCTTGCGCATCGCCATCATCGCCTGCATGACGCGGTTCGCCTTCACCCGGTCGGCATCGCCGAGATAGCGGCCGAGTGCCGTCGGCACCACCTGCCAGGACAGGCCGAACTTGTCCTTGAGCCAGCCGCAACGGGATTCCGCGCCGCCGTCGGCGGTGAGGCGGTTCCAGAAGTAGTCGACCTCCGCTTGCGTCTCGACGCTGATGAAGAACGACACCGCCTCGTTGAAGCGATGCTGCGGCCCGCCGTTGAGCGCGTGGAAGCGCTGGCCCTCGAGCTCGAACACCGCCATGAAGTCGCTGACCATCTCGACCTTGGCGTTGGGGAACACTGATTTGTAGAAGGCAACGGCCTCGGGAACGTTGTTGTCGAACCAGAGAAACGGCGTGATTGAAGTCATATGCGGCTATCCTTTTGTCTCGGACCGGACACGCGGCTGCAAGCCGCAATCCCGAGGACGAGGCAAGGCCCGTCGTTCCGACAGCGGCATGGGAATTTTTCGCCCCCCTCCCCGGTCCACCAAACGGTCTAACCGCCCCTCATCCAATCGATGGACATCGCCCGGCGACTATTGCAAGCGCATCACGACGGCGGTACGACTTTGGGTGGAAGACCTTTGAGGTGAAACAGCCGGACCTCAACCGGCGCACTTGTCGAGGAAACCGCCGTCATGAGCGACGATCTTTCCGGTGTCTGGGACGGCACTTACATCCAACCTGGCACGGGAATGGTCACGTTCACGGCGACCCTGGTCGAGACCGGCGGCGCGCTCGCGGGCCACGTCACCGAACCCTGCTCCAATCCGCATTGCCCGCTGCGGACCCACAACGCCTCGATCACGGGTCATCGCGCAGGCCACGCCGTGTCCTTCGTCAAGCGCTACGAGCCGCCGGGCTACGGCTACGACACCGTCCATTACGACGGCATCATGAACGGGGAAGCGACCGAGATCGACGGGCGCTGGCGGCTGCCGGGCACATCGGGATCGTTCCTGATGATCCGCTCCGGCAAGCGCGCGAAGGCGGTCTCCACCGACAAACGGGCGAACGAACCAGCCCCATAGTTTTTTTAGGAGGTGCCGCGATGCTGACCCTCTATTCCTATCCGCAATTGTTCGGCGTCGCCGACAACAACGGCTACGGGCTCAAGGTCTACGCTTTCCTGAAATTGTCAGGCGTCCCATTCGTGCACGAGCACGTCTTCGATGCCTCCGCCGCACCGCGCGGGCAGCTGCCTTATATCGTCGACGATGGCGAGACCATCGGCGACAGCGAGACCATCATCGCGCATGCGATCACGAAATATCGCCTCGCCATCGATGCTGCGCTGTCGCCTGCGCAGCGCCGCACCCATCACCTCGTCACGCGCATGCTTGATGATCTCTACTGGGTGATGAGCTATTCGCGCTGGAAGGACGAGCGCTACTATCCCGCGTTCCGCGACGGCTTCATCGCACAGCATCCGCAGATCGACGCTGCGGGCTTCGAGAAGGCGAAGGCCTACAATGCCCAGCGCTATCATTTCCAGGGCATCGGCCGCTACACACCGGAGCAGGCTTACGCGCGGGGACTTGCCGACTTGCAGGTGCTGGCCGAGATCGTGCCCGCGAGCGGTTTCGTTGATGGCGAACGGCCGACCAGCGTAGATGCCGGCATCTACGGCTTTATCGCCAATATCCACTACTTCCCGATCCCGACGCCGCTGAAGGCGTTCGTCGAGGCACACAAAAACCTCGTCGCGCATTGCGAGCGGGTTCATGCGATGGTGAGCGGGTAGTCCGAGGTCTCGTAGGGTGGGTTACGACTTCGGCTAACCCACCCTACGCACCATCTTCTACCGCATCGTGATCGCAAGCCCGCTCAGATCCGCATTCGCCATCAGGCCGGTCTGATAGCCCGACAGTTCCAGCACCGCGCCCTTCTGGTTGCTCAGCACGATGGCGCGAGCGCCGCGGCCGACGGCGAGGCCGGCACCCGCGGCGCCATAGACGCCGGCGACGTCGGAGGGCCTGAAGATGTTGGAGACGCGGCCGCGCAGCACGGTCTTGGAGCCGCCGAAGACGAGGCCGTAATCGAGTCCGCCGGTCGAGAGCGCATAGGAGCGGCCGCGGAAATTCAGAACGCCCGAGCCGCCGGAGCCGCCGATGATCCAGCCCGCCTTGTAGATCGTCAGCACCACGGTGCCGCCGTCGGCCTGCGCCGCGGTCGAAAGGCCGCCGAGCGCGGCAATGGCGACGAGCGCGGCACGCAAGGTGGAAGCAATCTTCATGGGGCGTCTCCGGGAGCTATTTTCTGGGAAGGAAAAGCGAATCAGACGCCGCAATTTATCCGATCGATCACGGCGGCAACATGATGGGAGTGGGAGCGTTTTGCGCGACCTGAGCGCGCGCCTCGTCCTTCGAGACAACCGCTTCGCGGTCTCCTCAGCGACTGTGTTCTTTGTCAAGCGGGTTGCCATGGTTTTTGGTCCCTGAGCATGGCGTTGAGGATGGTGAGAAGCTTGCGAGCAACGGC
>NZ_JARXWB010000009.1 GCF_029892425.1 Bradyrhizobium sp. BR13661
CAGGAAGCTTCTAACCGTGCTCAACGCAATGATGCGCGACCGAAAACCTTATATGATCGCCCCATCGACATAACAGTTGCCGGCTCTGCGCAGCAACGCTGAAGGGCGTTGCAGCGCGTCCGGGACACGGAAGCTGGTGTGCGCCGCCCCAACTTCATCTTGCACTGCGGCAGAAAAATATCGCACACTCCTCCGGCCGGGGAGCCATTGGGAGCTCTAGAACAGGAGCGAGCCATGTCCCTCCAGACTGCACCATCCGACGCTGCCGATCTTCGCGCGAACCGGCCTGAGGACGCTCAGGCGCTGGAGGCGGACGTCCGGCTGCGCGACGATATCCGCCTGCTCGGGCGCATCCTGGGCGACACGGTGCGTGACCAGGAGGGGGCTGATGTGTTCGACCTGGTCGAGCGCATCCGCCAGACCTCGATCCGGTTTCACCGTGACGAGGACCGGCTCGCCCGCCGCGAGCTCGAGCAGATCCTCGACAGCATGTCGACCTCCGACACGGTGCGGATCGTGCGCGCCTTCAGCTATTTCTCCCACCTCGCCAACATCGCCGAGGACCAGAATAACATCCGCCAGATGCGTGCCGGCAAGAACGGCGGCTCCGGCGTCCTGGCGGAGACGCTCGCCAAGGCCAGGAGTGCAGGGATCGACGCCGACGCGCTGCGCAAATTCTTCAAGAGCGCGCTGGTCAGCCCGGTGCTGACCGCGCACCCGACCGAGGTCCGACGCAAGAGCACCATGGACCGCGAGATGGAGGTGGCCGCGCTGCTCGACCGTCGCGAGCGCGTCGCCTTGACAGCGGACGAGGCCGCCGCCAGCGACGAGCAGCTTCGCCGCGAGGTTCTGACGCTGTGGCAGACCAATCTCTTGCGCCGGACCAAGCTCACCGTGCTCGACGAGGTCGCCAACGGCCTGTCGTTCTACGACTACACGTTCCTGCGCGAGGTGCCGCGGCTGGTCAACGCGCTGGAAGACCGGCTGGAGGAGGGCGGCGAGCAGGCCGCCTCCGAGCTCGCCTCGTTCCTGCGCATGGGCAGCTGGATCGGCGGCGACCGCGACGGCAATCCCTTCGTCACCGCCGACGTGATGCGCGGCACACTACGGCTGCAGTCGAGCCGGGTGATGCAGTTCTATCTGAACGAGCTGCACGTGCTCGGCTCGGAATTGTCGATCGCGGCGCATCTCGCCGACATCTCCGAGGAGTTGCGGAACCTCGCGGAGCGCTCGCCCGATACCTCGCCGCACCGGAGCGGCGAGCCCTATCGCCTTGCGGTCTCCGGCATCTATGCGCGCCTGACCGCCACGGCCGAAAAGCTCGAGGTCGAGATCACCCGCCGGCCGGTCGGCAAGGGCGCTCCTTACGAGAGCGTCAAGGAATTGCAGGCCGATCTCGACGTGCTGCACCGCTCGCTGATCTCCAACAACGCCCGCGTCATCGCCCGCGGCCGGCTGCGACTGCTCCGGCGCGCCGTCGATTGCTTTGGCTTTCACCTTGCGCGGCTCGACATCCGCCAGAATTCGGCCGTGCACGAGCGCACCATCGCCGAGCTGATGGACGCCGCCAATCCCGGCATGTCCTATCTCGCGCTCGGCGAGGACGCGCGCATCTCGCTCCTGACGAACGAACTGCGCAGCACACGCTCGCTGGTGTCGCCCTTCGTCAAATACAGCGACGAGACCATGGGCGAGCTCAACGTTTTCCATGCGGCCGCGGAAGCGCATGCGCGTTTCGGCTCGGATGCGATCCCCCAATGCATCATCTCGATGTGCAAGGGCATGTCCGACATGCTCGAGGTCGCGGTGCTGCTCAAGGAAGTCGGCCTCGTTCATCCCTCCGGGCGCAGCGCCATCAACATCGTGCCGCTGTTCGAGACCATCGAGGATTTGCAGGCGTCCTCCGGCATCATGGATCGCATGCTGTCGCTGCACGATTATCGCCGTCTCGTCGACAGCCGCGGCAGCGTCCAGGAGGTCATGCTCGGCTATTCCGACTCGAACAAGGATGGCGGCTTCGTCACCTCGGGCTGGGAGCTCTACAAGGCCGAGATCGGCCTCGTCGAGGTGTTCGAGCGTCATCACGTGCGGCTGCGCCTGTTCCACGGCCGCGGCGGTTCGGTCGGTCGCGGCGGCGGTCCGAGCTATGACGCCATCATCGCCCAGCCCGGTGGCGCGGTGAACGGCCAGATCCGCATCACCGAGCAGGGCGAGATCATCTCGTCGAAATATTCCAATGCGGAAGTCGGCCGCAACAATCTCGAGATCCTGGCGGCTGCGACGCTGGAGGCGAGCCTGTTGCATCCGCGCCAGAGCGCGCCGCGCCGCGACTATCTGACTGCGATGGACGAGCTGTCGAGCCTCGCCTTCAAGGCCTATCGCGGCCTCGTCTACGAGACCGAGGGCTTCGTCGATTACTTCTGGTCGTCGACCGTGATCAACGAGATCGCGACGCTCAACATCGGCAGCCGCCCGGCCTCGCGCAAGAAGACCCGCGCGATCGAGGATCTGCGCGCGATCCCCTGGGTGTTCTCCTGGGCGCAATGCCGCCTGATGCTGCCGGGCTGGTACGGCTTCGGCAGCGCGGTCGAGCAATGGATCGCGGAGCATCCCGATAAGGGCATGCCGTTCCTGAAAGAGCTCTACAAGGAATGGCCGTTCTTCCGCATGCTCTTGTCGAACATGGACATGGTGCTGGCGAAAAGCTCGATCGCGATCGCCTCGCGCTATGCCGAACTGGTGCCGGATGAGGCCTTGCGCGAAAAGATCTTCGGCCGCATCCGCCGCGAATGGCATTCCTGCATCGAGACGCTGCTCGATATCATGGGGCAGGACCGCCTGCTCCAGGGCAACCCGCTGCTCGAGCGCTCGGTGCGCCACCGCTTCCCCTATCTCGATCCGCTCAACCACGTGCAGGTCGAACTGTTGAGGGCGCACCGCGCGCAGTCCCCAGACGAGCAGGTGCTGCGCGGGATTCAGCTGACGATCAACGGCATCTCGGCGGGACTGCGGAATACGGGGTAGGGCGACGCAGCCGCCACGCGCTCAGCCGTCATGCCCGGGCCTGTCCCGGGCATCCACGTTCTTCGTACCCCGCGTCAAGACGTGGATGGCCGGGTCATAGGCGAGCGGAAGCGACGCCGTCCTTCGGACGGCTATGCCCGGCCATGACGTGTGGAAAGACTGCGTCCTTACACCGGATCCCACGGGAAAATATCCGCCGAGCGGTCGAGCTTGTAGAACGAGCCCTTCAGCGCCGGCATGCCGTGCTCCGCGATCGATTGCGGCGTCCAGCCTTCGCTGCGATGCACCGAGCGCAGCGGGCGGTTCTGGCTGAACAGGAACAGCTCATTCATGCGTGCGCCAAAAATCTGGCCCGAAACGTCCTTGGCGGCATCCGAGAGCAGATAGGCGCAGATCGGCGCGATCTTCTCCGGGCCCATCTGCTTGATCTTCTCGACGCGCGCCTTCTCGGCCTCGGTCTCGGTCGGGATAGTGCCGATCATGCGGGTCCAGGCGAACGGCGAAACGCAGTTGGAGCGGACGTTGAAGCGGCCCATGTCGAGCGCGATCGACTTGGAGAGGCCGACGATGCCGAGCTTGGCGGCGGCGTAATTGGCCTGGCCGAAATTGCCGATCAGGCCGGAGGTCGAGGTGAAGTGCACGAAAGAGCCGCTCTCCTGCTCGCGGAAGATGCGCGCGGCGGCGTGGCTGACGTAGAACGAGCCCATCAGATGCACCTTGATCACGGCCTCGAACGCTTCCACGCTCATCTTGTGGAAGATCATGTCGCGCAGGATGCCCGCATTGTTGACGACGCCGTCGAGCCGGCCGAAATGATCGGTCGCGGTCTTCACGATCTTGCTGGCGGGGATGGCTTCCGCGACCGACTCGAAATTGGCAACCGCCGTGCCGCCGCGCTTCTTGATCTCGTCCACCACTTCCTCAGCCGGTGAAGCACTCGATCCGGCACCATCGGCAGCTCCGCCGGGATCGTTGACGACGACCTTGGCGCCCTCAGCCGCGCAGAGCAGCGCGATCTCGCGCCCGATGCCGCGGCCTGCGCCGGTGACGATGATGACCTTGTCCTGCAGTGATTTGCTCATGTGGGTTCTCCTGTTATGTCCGTCACTCCGGGATGGTGCGAAGCACCAGACCCGGAATCTCGAGATTCCGGGTTCGCGCTGCGCGCGCCCCGGAATGACGGGCTGCTACCTCTCGTTCGTAAACACGATCGTGCCCGACGCGGCGAACATGCCGCCGACGCCGTGGCACACGGAAATCTTCGCGTTCGGCACCTGTGCCGGCGCGATGCCGCGCATCTGCCGTACGCTCTCCTGGAGCGCGTACATGCCGTACATGCCCGAATGCATGTAGGAGAGGCCACCGCCATTGGTGTTGAGCGGCAGCTTAGCCCCGGGCCGCGTGTTGCCGTCAGCGATGAACTTGCCGGTCTCCTCGTGCGGCATGAAGCCGAGGTCGCCGAGGCCGAACAGCGGCAGATGCGCAAAGGCGTCGTAGATCATGAGATGGTCGACGTCCTTGTGGGCGATGCCGGCCTCCTTGAAGGCCAGCGGCCCCGCGGTCTTGAAGGCGCGCGAGGAATTGAACGTCTCCATCTGACTCACCATCGGCGTCTCCACGCTCTCGCCAGTGCCCATGATGTAGACGGGCTTGCGCGGAAAGTCCCTGGCGCGATCGGCCGAGGTCAGGATCAGCGCGCCGCCGCCGTCGGTGACGAGGCAGCACTGCAAGAGGCGAAACGGATAGGCGATCATGCGGGAGTTGAGGACGTCGGCGACCGTGATCGGGTCCTTCATCATTGCCCGCGGATTCTTCGCGGCCCATTCGCGCTGCACGACCGCGACCGAAGCGAGCTGCTCATGCGTGATGCCGTAGGTCTTCATGAAGCGCAGCACGGGAATCGGGAACATGCTGGGCGGACCATAAACGCCGTAAGGCGCCTCGAACTGGCCGTTGAGGCTGTCGGCCGGCGTCGAACGTGGCTGTTTGCCGATCATCGACTTGCCGCTCTCGGCATGGGTGATCAGCACGGTCTTGCAGAGCCCGGCCTCGATCGCAGCGGCAGCGTGTCGGACGTGCAGCATGAACGAGCAGCCGCCGACCGAGGTGCCGTCCACCCAGGTCGGCTTGATGCCGAGATAGTGGCAGACCTGCTGCGGCGTTTCGACCGCGGTGGCGAAGCCGTCGATGTCGGACAGCTTCAGCCCGGCATCCGCGATGGCATTGAGCGCCGCATCCGCGTGAAGCTGGAGCTGCGAAGCGTTGGGGATGACGCCGAGCTCGGTGGTCTCGGCCGCGCCGACAACGGCAACCTGGTTCTTGCGCATGGTCTACCCCTTCGCCGGACGGAACACGGGGAGGGTGATCTTGTCGTCCAGCTGCTGGAACGCGACCTCCAGCTTCATGTCGAGCTCGAGCGCCTCCGGCGTCTGCGGGCAGTCGATGATGTTGCTCATCATCCGCGGGCCCTCGTCCAGTTCGACCACGGCGATCGCGTAAGGCGGCGTGAAGCCGGGCGCGGCGGGGCGGTGGTTGATCACGTAGCTGTAGAGGAAACCCTGGCCGCTCGCCTTGAAGACAGACACCTTGCGCGAGGCGCAGGACGGGCAGAACGGGCGCGGCGGAAAGTAGACATGCGCGCAGGCGTCGCAGCGTTGCAGGCGGAGCTCACCTGCTTTGGTGCCGTCCCAGAAATGCTGGGTCTCCGGCGTCGGTTTCGGTCGCGCGCGCTGCGGTTCGGCCATCTTGGAAAGCCCTCCCCAAATATCTTGCCAATGGGCAGGCTCCAAGCCCGCCTGTTCCGATCTTGATGCGACAATCGGCTATCGCGCGTCAACGGTCCAGCCAGCAGCATGCATGACATCATGCGCACAATGCTTGTGTCGAACTGGGCCGGCGCTATAGATTGCGCGCGCAATATTCCGTGAGACAGACATGCCCGATTTTCCGACACTGGCGACGCTCGCCGCGGACCTCGAAAGCGGCCGCACCACCTCTCGCAAGCTGGTCGAGGCCTGCATCGCAAGGATCGCCGATCCGGCGGGCGAGGGCCAGCGCACCTTCCTCCATGTCGACAAGGACGCCGCGCTCGCAACCGCGGATGCGATGGACATCTTGCGCAAGGCCAAGGCCGCGCCGTCGCGCTATGCCGGTATCCCGGTTTCGATCAAGGATCTGTTCGACATCAAGGGCCAGGTGACGCGCGCCGGCTCCCGCGCCCTCAATGACTCCCCACCGGCCGAGCAGGATGCCGCCACCGTGGCGCGGCTGCGCAAGGCGGGCTTCGTCGTGATCGGGCGCACCAACATGACCGAGTTCGCCTATTCCGGCATCGGCATCAATCCGCACTATGGTACACCTAAAGGCGCCTGGAACCGGGGCGAGGGCCAAGGTCAGGGCCATGTGCCCGGCGGCTCGTCCTCGGGCGCGGCGGTCTCCGTGCTCGACGGCATGGCGCATGGCGCGCTCGGCACCGATACCGGCGGCTCTTGCCGCATTCCAGCGGCCTTCAATGGCATCGTCGGCTACAAGCCGACGCAGCGCCGCGTGCCGCTCGACGGCGCGGTGCCGCTGTCGTTCTCGCTCGACAGCATCGGGCCGCTGGCTCGATCGGTCAGCTGCTGTGCCATACTTGACGCGGTCCTTGCCAACGAGCCGATTGTTGCGCTGAAGCCGCGCCCTGTGAAGGGTATGCGGCTCGCGGTGCCGACCACGATTGCGCTCGACGATCTCGACGCGGAGGTCTCCGAGACCTTCGAGCGCGCTCTGAAATCGCTCGCCGATCATGGCGCCATCATCGAGCGCATCGAGATGGCCGAATTCCACGACATCGGCCCGATGAATGCCAAGGGCGGCTTTGCGGCGTCCGAGAGCTACGCCTGGCATCGCTATCTCATCACCGCCAAGGGCGACGTCTATGACCCCCGCGTCTCCGTCCGCATCCTGCGCGGCGAGGCGCAGAGCGCGGCCGATTACATCGATCTCCTCAACGAGCGCCGCTCGCTGATCGCCCGCGTCAATGCGCGCATCGCGCCCTATGATGCCCTGGTGCTGCCGACAACCGCCAACACGCCGCCGAAGATCGCCGATCTCGCCGATGACAAGGCATTCACCACGCAAAACCTGCGCGCACTGCGCAATTGCACCCTGATCAACATGATCGACGGCTGCGCCATCTCGCTGCCCGCACATCGCGAAGGCGATGTTCCCGTCGGCCTGATGCTTGCAGGGGCGGGCGGATCAGACCGGCGTATCTTTGAACTTGCTGCCGGCATGGAGGCCGTCATTCGTGTTTGACCTGACTTTCACCATCGATGCCAAGGACACCACCACGCCGCTGACGCTGGCGATCGACCAGATGGTCATCGCGGGCTGGACCGGCCGCGATCCTGTGGCGCGCGACAAGCACATCGCTGAACTGCAAGAAATGGGCATCGCCCCGCCGGCCTCGACGCCGATCTACTATCGCGCCTCGGCGCGGCGGCTCACTCAGGAAGACAGCATCGAATGCTGCGGCAGCGATTCCTCAGGCGAAGTCGAGTTCGTGCTGGTCGGCTGGCAGGGCCGCATCTTCGTCGGCTGCGGCTCCGACCACACCGACCGCAAGGTCGAAGCCTACAACGTCACCGTCTCCAAGCAGATGTGCGACAAGCCCATTGCGTCCACGCTGTGGGAGCTCGAGGACGTCGCCGGCCATTGGGACAAGATGATCCTGCGCTCCTGGGCCACCATCAAGGGCGAGCGCGTGCTCTACCAGGAGGGCACGTTGGATGCGATGCTGCCGGTTGCCGATTTGATCGCGCGCGGCTTCGAGGGCGGCGAGTTCCCTGACGGCTGCGCCATGTTCGGCGGCACGTTTGCCGCCAAGGGCGGCATCCGTCCGGCCGATCGCTTCGACTTCGAACTGGAAGATCCCGTGCTGAAGCGCACGATCAGGCATGGGTACGACGTGGTGACGCTGCCGGTGCGGGGGTAATCTCTCTCCGCGTCATTGCGAGCGAAGCGAAGCAATCCAGAATCCCTCCGCGGAACCAGCCTGGATTGCTTCGTCGCAAGAGCTCCTCGCAATGACGGTGAGGCAGTCATCGGAAATCGGGTGGCAGAGGGTTAGCCAGCTTTGCGAGAATGTCGGCCATGACAGCAACAGCACGCAAATCGCCGGAGAAACCGTCCGCCGATCTCGCAGCCAACGTTGATACCCTCGACTGGCCCCAGATCACCACCGAGCTCAATTCCCAGGGCTGCGCCGTCCTCAAAGGCCTGCTCACCCCCGACCAATGCCGCGCCATGGCTGCGCTCTATCCTGACGACGCCAACTTCCGCAGCCGCGTCGTCATGGGGCGCCACGGTTTCGGCCGCGGCGAGTACAAATATTTCTCCTATCCGCTGCCCGACCTGATCGCCCAACTGCGCCAGGCACTCTACGAGCACCTACAGCCTGTCGCCAACAGCTGGAACGAGGCGATGGGGATCGACATCCGCTATCCCACGGCACACGCCGCGTTCCTGAAACGCTGCCACGAGGCGGGGCAGCCGCGACCGACGCCGCTGCTGCTGCAGTACGAGGCCGGCGACTACAATTGCCTGCACCAGGACCTCTATGGCGAGCACGTGTTCCCGCTGCAGGTGGCGATCCCCTTGTCCGAACCGGGGCGCGATTTCACCGGCGGCGAGTTCGTGCTGACGGAACAGCGCCCGCGCATGCAGTCTCGCGCCGAGGTGGTTCCACTGGCACAGGGCGATGCGGTGGCCTTCGCTGTGCATCACCGCCCGGTGCAGGGGACTCGCGGCACCTACCGCGTTAATCTGCGCCATGGCGTCAGCCGGATCAGGTCCGGCCAGCGCCACACGCTGGGTGTGATCTTTCATGATGCCAAATGAGCGCGACGATTGACCGCCGATTTGTTCGATAGCGTTGCCGAGGCCCAGCCGTCGCGCGAGGAGATCGCCGACGGCGCCATGTTGCTGCGTGGTTTCGTCAGGCCGATCGAGCGCGAGCTGATCGACACCGTGCGCGCCATCGTGGCGCAATCGCCGTTCCGCCGGATGACGACGCCCGGCGGCTACCAGATGTCGGTGGCCATGACCAATTGCGGCGAGCGCGGCTGGATCACCGATCACACCGGCTATCGCTACGATCCCATCGATCCGCGAACCGGCGCGCCGTGGCCAGCGATGCCGGCGGTCCTGCGCGATCTCGCCCGCCGCGCGGCGGAGCAGGGCGGCTTTAAAGACTTCGCGCCCGATGCCTGCCTCGTCAATCGCTACGAGCCGGGTACGCGGCTATCGCTGCACCAGGACAAGGACGAGCTGGATTTCTCTGCGCCGATCGTCTCGGTCTCGCTCGGCCTGCCCGCGACCTTCCTGTTCGGAGGCCTTGCGCGCGCCGACAAGCCGCGCCGCTTCCGGCTCGTCCATGGCGACGTCGTGGTCTGGGGCGGGCCATCGCGGTTCGCCTATCACGGCGTCGCGCCGCTCGCCGACGGCGAGCATGGGCTGCTCGGGCGGATCAGGATCAATTTGACCTTCCGCCGCACGCGCTGACGTTTTCTCGCAGGCCTAGCTCGGTTAAGCTCCGGCGGGGAGGCGGCGATATGTCGACAGCACAGATCTCGGCTGATACTGGGACGGCCAATCGCACCGGCCTCTATCTCGCCGCGCTGCAGCTGGTGTTCACGCTGGGCTGGACCACTTACGTCATCTACCTGCCGAAGCTTGCTGCACAGGTTGGCATCGCGCCGTCCGCCGTGATCCTCATCCTGATGCTGGATCAGGCGATCTTCACCATTGCCGACACCGCGATGGGGATCGCCGCCGACAAGCTTGCGCCTGTTATCGGCAGGCTTGGCCTGTTCGTCGGGCTCGTGACTGCGATTTCCTGCGGCGCGTTTCTCGCGCTGCCCTTCGTTGCCGGTGCTGGCGCGTCTGCGCAGGGCTGGTTCATCGTGTTGATCGTGGTCTGGGCGGCCACCTCGTCGGCGCTGCGCGCGCCGCCGCTGACTTTGCTCGGCAAATACCGCGCGCGTCCGCAGGTGCCGTTCCTCGCCGCGCTCGCCATGCTCGGCTACGGCGTTGCCGGCGCGATCTCACCCTATCTCGGCGTGGTCTTGCGCGAGCACGACGCGCGGCTGCCGTTCGTGATCTCCAGCGTCGTGCTGCTGCTCACCGCGCTGGCGCTCTCGCGAATCGAATACGATGCCGCGCGGGATACGCCGCCGCCCACGCCTGAGGAGGCGGCCAAGCCGCTGGGCCTGACGTCGATTATCTTCATCGTCGCGATGGTCGCTCTCGCGCTCGGCTATCAGCTGCACTTTGCCATGAACAGCGCGCCGTTCTATCTGCGCTTTGCCAAGCCGGATCAGCTGCAATGGCTGATGCCGGTGTTCTGGATCGGCTTCAACATCGCGATGTTTCCGGCGAGCCTTATCGTCAAGCACCGCGGCGGCCTGATTGTGATGGGCGCGGCCGGGCTGTTCGGCGCGGTCGCGATCGCGGCGGCTGAATTCGCGGGAAGCCTCAACATTTTGATCGTCGCGCAATTTCTCGCCGGCGCTGCGTGGGGCTGCATGCTGATGAGCGCGATCTCGGCAGCGCTTGCGATCGGCTCGACCGGCGCGGAAGGCAAGGTGACGGGCCTCGTGTTCTCCGCGCTGGCGCTTGGCACGTTCGCGCGAATGGCGGCGGTCGCCGGCGGTCTGCAGAAAATCCCGGATTACGCGCCGATGCTGCACTGGGCGCCGGTTGCGTGCTGGTCGGTCGCAGGCGCCGGCCTCCTGGTGATCGCGGCCGCGCGGCTACAGGGCAGCACCCACCTCAAGGCTTCGGCGGGTGAATGAACGCCCACGGGCTCACTTCGGAATCCCTGGTCACCTCGACGGAGATCAGGTAGGGCCCGCCATGCGCCAGCGCCTTCTCCATCGCCGCCTTGAACTGGTCCGGCGCCGTGACGCGCGCAGAGGCTACGCCAAAGGATTCAGCCAGTTTGACGAAGTCCGGATTGACCAGGTCGGACGCCACCACGCGACCGTCAAAGCGTTCGCGCTGGTCGCGACGGACATTGCCATAGGCGTTGTTGTTGAACACCAGCGTCACCACGCCGATGTTGAACTGCACGGCGGTGGCAAGCTCCTGCACGCCGAACATGAAGCCGCCGTCGCCGGTGATCGCCACCACCGGCTTGTCCGGGTTGGCGACCTTGGCTCCGAGCGCAGTCGGGAAGCCCGAGCCAAGCGTGCCCTGATAGCCTGACGTGACGAAAGTGCGCGGCTCATAGATCGGAAAGCCGTACCAGGAGGCGAAGCCGAACTGCGACAGCTCGTCGGTCACGATCGCGTTCGCCGGCAGCACCTCGCGCAGGATGTTGAGATACGCCATCTGCGGCTGGATGCGCTGGATCTCCTGCTGCGCCGTCGCGGTGGCGTCTCGGATCGCGGCGCGTCGGCCGGCGGTCTTGCTGTATCCGGCCTTGCTGACGGCCGCAGCGAGATCGGCGGTGGCGGCCTTGGCATCGGCGACGATCGCTGTGTTCGAGGGATAGCGTCGCATCTCGACGGGATCGATGTCGATGCGGATGCTCTTGAGGCCGTCGGGCTGGTACGGCCAGCGCGACATGGTCGGCAGCTCCAGCCGCGTGCCGATGCCGATCATCAGATCGGTCTTGGCCCACAGCTTGTAGGCGGCGGCCATGGTGAGGCCGAGTTCGTGCGCATTGGAGACGATGCCGCGGCCGCTGCGGAAAGCAACGACAGGGGCATCGATCATCTCGGCCAGTTCGAGGATCTCCGCGCGCGCGTCGATCGCGCCGCTGCCGACGAAAATCATCGGCGCCTTGCTGTTCTTGATCAGCGCGGTCGCCTGCCTGATCATATCAGGATCAGGCTGCGGCGCGGGCAGCGGCTCCAGCACCTGTGCGGCGGCGGTCTCGGCGCGCTGGGTGAAGATATCCCAGGGCATCTCGACCGAGGCTGGACCACGTCGTCCCGACATCATCTCCTGAAAGGCGCGCGCGACGGTCGTCGGTGCGTTGCCGGGATGTTCGATGCGGTCGGCCCATTTCACATAGGTCCGCAAGGTCGCGAGCTGGTCCGGCATCTCGTGCAGATGACCGCGGCCCTTGCCGAGAAACTGCGTCGGCACCTGGCCGGTGACGCACAGCACCGGCTCGTTGCAGCCGAAAGCTGTCAGCAGCGCGGCACTGGCGTTGAGCACGCCGGGGCCGGGCACCACGCTGAACACGCCGGGCTTGCCGCTGGAGCGTGCATAGCCGAAAGCCATGTAGCCGCAGGCCTGCTCATGCCGTGCACCGATCACCTTGAGCTGGGCCTGGTGGAAGGCGTCGAACAGGCCGTAGACCTGCGCGCCGGGCAGGCCGAACACGGTGTCGACGCCATGGGCGACAAGCCCGCTTACGATCGCTTCGCCGCCGGTGAGGGTGGTCATTGCATCATTCCAGTTCGATTGTTGATCAGGCTTCGTCGACGACGCCGTTGCGCAACGTGCCGATGCCCTCGGCCGCGACCTCGATGACGTCGCCGGGCTTTAAGTACCGCGGCGGATCGAACCGCGCACCTGCGCCGGTCGGCGTGCCCGTGACGATGACGTCGCCGGGGACGAGCGTCGCGAAGGTCGAGATATAGCTGATGAGATAGCGGAACGGAAACATCAGCCGGCTGGTGCGGTCGTCCTGCCGCAGCTCGCCGTTGACATGGGTGGTCAGCCTGATGTCGGCGATCTGCGCTTCCCTGGTGTAGGGCACCAGCCACGGCCCGAGGCTGCCGCTGGAATCAAAGTTCTTGCCCTGCGTCACGTTGAACTTGGCGTGACGCAGCCAGTCGCGCACCGAACCCTCGTTGCAGAGGGTGAGCGCTGCGATGTGATCGAGTGCGGCACTCTCCTTGATGTGCCGGCCGGGCTTGCCGATCACCAGCGCGATCTCACCCTCATAGTCGAGCTGCGCGGATGCGCGCGGACGCACCAGCGGCGTGTCGTGGCCCACAAACGAGCGAGGCGAGCGCATGAACATGCTCGGATATTTCGGCGCCTCCTGGCCGTCCTTGTACTCGGCGTTACGATCAGGATAGTTGACGCCGATGCAGATGATCTTCTCCGGTGCTGGCACCGGCGGCAGCCAGGTGATCTCGTCGAGCGCGTGAACCGGCGTGCGACCGGCGGCCTCTTCGGCGAAGCTCACGAGCTTTCCGGCGGCGATCACTTCACGCAGCGTCGGATAGTCCTTCGCGTAGCGCGCGGAGAGATCGACGATGCCGCCCGCAAGGACGGCGCCGTAGCGGGTTGCACCATTGAGGGAATAGGTGGCGAGGCGGGGGAGTTTCATGGCCTAATCCGCCACCAGCACATCGGCCACGAATTTCGGTTCACGCACGACCTGTCCCGTAAAAGGCGAGCCCTGCTCGAACCAGGAGCGCGGCGCGGGCGCGCCCCACAGCGTCTGGCGGCGCGGATCGCGCAACGACCAGCGCAGCGGCTCATGGTCGTGATCTCCGGTGAAGTAGTCGCTGGTGTAGAGCTCGAGACGATGTCCATCGGGATCGCGGACGTAAAGGAAGAACGCGTTCGAAATGCCGTGGCGTCCCGGGCCGCGCTCGATGTTCTTCACAAAGCCCTGTGAGGCCATCACGTCGCAGAGATGGATGATGTTCATCGCCGTCGGCGTCCAGTAGGCGAAGTGGTGCAGCCGCGGACCCTTGCCGTTGGTGATGGCGAAGTCGTGGACGTTGCCCTTGCGATGCATCCAGGCGGCGGCGATGCGGCCGTTCGGTCCGTCTTCCTCGGCATATTCGGTGAGGCGGAAGCCCAGCCGGGCATAGAAGTCGATGGTGTCCTGGACCTCGGCAGCGAAGACGTTGAAATGGTCGAGCCGCTGCGGATGGCACCCCCTGTAGAGGTCATAGCGGCGCAAGAGATGCGGCCGGCGCTCCATCGAGGCGTAGAGCTCGATCTGGAAGCCGAACGGATCGGTGAACTGCAGCGTGCGGCCTTGGAAGGGCTGGTCGACGAAGGCGTAGTTGAGACTGTTCTCGGAGAGGAACTTTGCGGCCTTGTCGAGATCTTTGTCGTTGCCGACTTTGAAGCCGAGCCTGTTGCAGGCGGGCACGGCCGCTTTGCGCAGCACCAGCGAGTGATGCTGATGCTCCTCGGCGGCACGCAAATACACGACATTGGTGTCGGCGTCCTCGACATGCAGGCCGACTGTGGTCTCGTAGAACTCGCGGCTCAGCTTCAGGTCGGTGACGTCGAGCACGACGTGGCTGGAGCGGATGATGTTGAATGGCGGCTCGAAGATGTGTTGCGGTACCGGCATTTGCGTTTCCCTCGGAGCGACGAACGTCAGAGTCCCAGTTTCTGGATCTTGTGCGTGCCCCGCGCCAGCGAGACATGCTTGGTTTCCATGTAGAAGTCGAACGAGTAATCGCCGCCGTCGCGGCCGATGCCGGAGGCCTTCATGCCGCCGAACGGCGTCGGCAGATGGCGCACGTTTTCCGAGTTCAGCCAGATCATGCCGGCCTCGAGCGCGTCGGCAACGCGCAAGGCTCGGCCCACATCGTTGGTCCAGACATAGCCGGTCAGGCCATAACGGATGTCGTTGGCGATCTCGATCGCGTTTTTCTCGTCCTTGAAGGGCAGCACGGTGAGGAAGGGGCCGAACACCTCTTCCTGCGCCACGCGCATCTTGCCGTTCGCGCCGGTCACCAGCGTCGGTTCGACATAATGTCCGCCGCCAGGGCCATCATAGGCCTTGCCACCGACCGCGATCGTTGCGCCGTCCTGCCGCGCGACATCGAAATAGGAGCACACCTTGGCCAGGTGCCGCTCGTGGATCAGTGGCCCGATTTCGGTGGCGGGATCGAGGGGATGACCGACCTTCAGCGCCTTCACGCGCGCAGTCAGCTTCTCGATGAATTTTTCCGCGATGCTCGCCTGGATCAGCAGGCGGCTCGACGAGGTGCAGCGCTCGCCGTTGAGCGAGTAGATCATGAACACGACGGCATCGAGCGCGCGGTCCATATCGGCATCGTCGAACACGATGACGGGGTTCTTGCCGCCGAGCTCGAAATGCACGCGCTTCAAGGTCGGCGCGCCCTGAACCATGATCGCCGAACCCGTCGCGCTCTCGCCGACAAACCCGATCGCCTTGATCGCGGGATGCTCGGTCAGTGCCTTGCCGGCTTCCTCACCGAAGCCGTGCACGGTGTTGAGCACGCCGTCGGGCACGCCGGCCTCCTTAACGAGCTTCGACAAGATAGCGGCCGTCACCGGCGACCATTCGGCCGGCTTGTGCACGACCGTGCAGCCCGCGGCGAGCGCAGGGGCGATCTTCCAGGTCGAGAGCATGAACGGCGTATTCCATGGCGTGATCACGCCGACAGGGCCGATCGGCACGCGGGTCGAGACGTTCCAGTGCTCGTCGCTCGGCGTGTTGAGGCCGTCGCGCGCCTCGGCGCATTTGTCGGCGAAGAAGCGGAAATTCTCGGCGGCGCGGATCGCGGCCTTGGCCATGAAGCGATAGGCTTGGCCGGTGTCGATGCATTCGAGCACGGCGATGTCTTCGGCATTGTCTTCGATCGCGTCGGCCACCCGATGCAGCAGCTTGCGCCGCATCGCCGGCCCCATGTCCCGCCAGGACTTGAAGGCGAGCGCCGCAGCCGTCGCCGCGGCATCGATGTCCTCGGCATCGCCGCGCGCGACGGTTGCGAGCACGGCGCCATCGACCGGCGACTTGGTCTCAAAGGTCTGGCCGGAGATCGCCGGCACGATCTTGCCGTCGATCATGTGGCCGATGCCGTCCGCCTGCAGCTTCTTGAGCAGCGGCGCGACGCGGTCGCGGTTGGCCTGGAATATGTCGGTTTTCGGGGTAGGCTTATCCATGGGCGGCCTCCACTTTCAATGCGTCGTGGATGTTGTTGCGCTTCCAGCTGGTGTCCTTGTCGTTGATCTGCATGTCGAACGACAAGGCGAACTTGCTGGCGGCAAAGACGGGATCAAGATGCTTAGAGAGCGCCTGGAAGACATGCTCGCCGGCTTTCTGACGGGTCGGCAGATCGCGGCCTTCGCCGATGCGCAGCACCATGTCGAGAAAGCCGTAATCGTGCCTGTTATCGGCAATCGCATAATGTTCACACCTGACGGCGCGAACGCGGATGCCGCCAAGCGGGAAGATGCCGGTCTCGACGGCCGCCTTGCGCACGATCTCGCAGACGGCGCCGATGTCGAGACGGCCATCGAGATTGGCCGAATATTCGATCGTGAAATGCGGCATGGCAGTTTCACTCCCTGTGTATTCTTGTTGCTTTCTAAGCGAAGTAGCAGCTGACCGAGCCGTAGGCGCCATAGTCGGCTTGAATTGTGTCGCCCTTGCGGGTCTCGATCGGACGGATGAAGGAGCCCGCCAGCACGACCTGACCGGGCTCGAGCGCAAGGCCGAGCGGCGCGATCTTGTTGGCGAGCCACGCCACGGCGGTCGCGGGATGATTGAGCACGCCCGCGGCAAGCCCGGTCTCTTCCAGCTGGCCGTTCTTGAAGCACAGCGCGCCGATCCAGCGCAGGTCGGCATCCAGCGGACGGATCGGCCGTCCGCCGAGCACGATGCCGGCATTCGCGGCATTGTCGGCGATGGTGTCGTAGATCTTGCGCATCGCCTTGGTCTTGGGATCGACGCGCTCGATGCGCGTATCCAGGATCTCCAGCGCCGGCACGACGAAATCGGTGGCGTTGAGCACGTCGAATAGCGTGCAATTGGGCCCTTCGAGCCGCTTGCTCATCACGAAGGCGAGCTCGGCCTCGACGCGCGTCGCGATGAATCGCTCGGTCGGCACCAGGCCGCCGTCGGCGAAGAACATGTCGTCGAGCAGGACGCCGGAATCCGGCTCGTCGATGTTGAGCGCGCTCTGCATCGCCTTCGAGGTCAGGCCGATCTTGTGGCCTTTGACGACGCGCCCTTCGGCGATCTTGATGTCGACCCATGCCTTCTGAATCGCGTAGGCATGGGCGATGGTGATGTCTGGGAAGTCCTGCGAGAGCTGCCGGATCTGCACGCGGGTCTTCTCCGCCTGGTGCAGACGTTTCGCGCAGGCTTGGATATCGTCGTTCGAAAGCGCCATCGGTGATCTGCCAAATCCTGGTGCCGGGAGTTACTTAACATGTTAAGTGAATGCGTCAATCGCAATTCGCCTATGCTGCACCGCAAACGTTTTCCGGTCTGAACGGGCGGCTTTGAAAGAGCGTTATGGCCAAGAAATCCACTGAACCCACCAGCGCAAACGCGGCTGCCGCGCGGCAAGTGCCGATGCGCGATTTCTCCCGATCGCTGCCGATGTCGCTCTTGCGGGCGCGCGAGGCGGTGATGCGGCAATTTCGCCCATCGCTGCGCGAGCATGGTTTGACCGAGCAGCAATGGCGCATCCTGCGCGCGCTCGCCGCGATCGAGGCCGCCGAGGTCACGGAACTCGCGCGCACGGCATTTCTCCTCGGACCGAGCCTGTCGCGCATCCTGCGGGATCTCGAGGCGCGCAATTTGATCGAGCGCAAGACGGCGAAGGCGGACCAGCGCCGCAGCATGGTGTCGATCTCGAAAGAGGGTGTGAAGCTGATGGCGTCGGTCGCGCCGTCGTCGGAAGCAATTTATGCCGAGATCACGCAGCGTTTCGGCGCGCGCAAACTTGCCGAGCTGCAGGAGATGCTGGGCGAGCTTGAGCAGAGCCTCGCAGGGCTCGGCGCCGGCGATGAGGCAAGTGCCGAGGAGTGAAACCAGATATGCGCTTGGGTGCGGCAACAGCCATGGACATTGCCGCGTTTTTTAGCTCAAAGTGCCGCCCAAGCTGATCCGTCCAAAATCGGCATCGGAAAGCAGGATCGCGCTGTTGCGGCGCTCGTCATGGTGACGAAGATCCAGGCAACAGAGAAGATCCAGGCAACAAAGAAGGAAGGCAACGTGGCGAACAAGGTCAAGGAAATCTGGAAGTCGGGCAAGGCCGTGGTCAATGCGTGGCTGGCTATTCCCTCCGGCTTCTCCGCTGAGATGATCGCGCAATGCGGCTTCGACAGCGTCACCGTCGACATGCAGCATGGCGTGCAGGATTATTTGTCGATGGTGCAGTGCTTCCAGGCCATGGACAAGCATCCGGTGACCCCGATGGTTCGCGTGCCCTGGAATGAGCCCGGCATCATCGGCAAGGTGCTCGATGGCGGCGCCTATGGCGTGATCTGCCCGATGGTCAACACGGCGCAGGAAGCCAGGAACCTCGTTTCCTATTCCAAATATCCGCCACAGGGCGTCCGTTCCAACGGCCCGATCCGTGCCGGCATGTATGGCACCGCCGGCTCGTATCAGAAGACTGCGAATGCCGACACCATCCTGCTGCCGATGATGGAGACCAAGACGGCGGTCGAGAACATGGAAGCGATTCTCGATGTCGAGGGCATCGATGGCGTTTATATCGGTCCGTCCGACCTCGGCTTCTCCTACGGCCTCGAGCCCAAGCTCGATCGCTCCGAGCCCGAGATTCTTGCGATCTACGACAAGATCATCAAGGAGTGCGGCAAGCGCGGCCTCAACCCGGGCATCCATTGCAGCGGCGCCGAAGGTGCCGCGCGTGCCATCAACATGGGCTTCAAGCTCGTGACACTCTCCAACGAGGTCGGCATGATGACGACCTATGCCAAGATGCAGGTCAACGCGACCCGCAAGGATTCGGGCGGCAAGGCCTGATCTCCCTCTGTGTCCCGGACGCGATGCAGCGCGTAGCGCTGCTTCGCAGAGCCGGGACCCAGGTTGCTTGCGAACGATACGATAGATGGGCCCCGGCTCAGCAGCGCACCGTTTCACGCTGCGCTGCGTCCGGGGCACGATCCTTTGAAGACCCAAGGAGACTCTCATGACCGTCAGCCCCGTCATCCGCCTGCATCCCGATGATGGCGTGCTGATCGCGCGCGCCAGCCTGCCGCCGGGTACGGTGGTCGCTGACGGCATCGCTACGGTCGAGCGCATTCCCTCCGGCCACAAGGTCGCGATCAAGCCGATCGCGGTGGGCGAGCCTGTGATCCGCTATGGCCAGATCATCGGCTTTGCGACGCAAGCCATCGCGCCGGGCCAGCACGTGCACGTGCAGAACATCGGCATGGGCGATTTCGCCAAGGACTATGCGTACTGCGCCGACGTCAAGCCGACGCCGAACTTCGATCTGCCCGCGACCTTCGAAGGCATTCGCCGCCCGGACGGTCGCGTCGCCACGCGCAACTATATCGGTATCCTCACCTCGGTGAATTGCAGCGCGCATGTTGCCAGTCTCGTCGCCGACGTCTTCAAGAAGAACCCCTTCACCGGCGACAATCCGCTGGCCGAATTTCCCAATGTCGACGGTGTCGTCGCGCTCACCCACAAGACCGGCTGCGGCATGACGCAGAACGAGCCGCTGGCGCTGCTCCGCCGCACGCTCGGCGGCTATGCGCGGCACGTGAACTTCTCGCACGTCATCGTGCTCGGCCTCGGTTGCGAGGTGAACCAGATCGGCGGCCTGATGGAAGAGCAGAAGCTCGCCGGCCGCCTGCGCGCGATGGACATCCAGGAGGTTGGCGGCACCCGCAAGACGGTGGAAGCCGGCATCGCCTTCGTGCGCGAGGCGCTGGCGGATTCCAACAGGGTGAAGCGCGAGTCCGTGCCGGTGAGCGAGCTCACGGTCGCCCTGCAATGCGGCGGCTCGGACGGCTATTCCGGCGTGTCGGCCAATCCGGCGCTGGGCGCGGCCAGCGATCTGATCGTGCGTCACGGTGGTACGGTGATCCTGTCGGAGACACCAGAGACCTACGGCGCCGAGCATCTGCTGACGCGCCGCGCCGTCAGCCGCGAGGTCGGCGAGAAGCTGGTCGATCTCATGCGCTGGTGGGACGAATACACCGCGCGCGAAGGCGCCGAGATGAACGCCAATCCGAGCCCCGGCAACAAGGCCGGCGGCCTCACCACCATTCTCGAAAAGTCGCTTGGCGCGATGGCGAAGGCTGGCACCACGAACCTTGTCGACGTTTTGCGCTACGCCGAGCCGGTCACGAAGCGCGGCTTCGTGTTCATGGATACGCCCGGCTACGATCCGGTCGCCGCCACCGGCCAGGTCGCCGGCGGTGCCAATCTCGTCTGCTTCACCACCGGCCGCGGCAGCGTGTTCGGCTGTAAGCCGGCACCGTCGATCAAGCTCGCCACCAACACGCCCATGTACAAGCGCATGGAAGACGATATGGACGTCAATTGCGGCACCATCCTCGAAGGCGAGGAGACCGTCCAGGAGTGCGGCCAGCGCATCTTCGACCTCATCCTGAAGACCGCATCCGGCCAGCCGACCAAGAGCGAGAGCTTCGATTTCGGCGGCGCCGAGTTCGCGCCCTGGGTGCTTGGCGCGACGATGTGAGCCCACTGCGGCGGTAGCCGAACACGGCCCCTAGTAATTATACGTAGGCGTCATTTGACCGCACGGTGTCCCGCGCTCACGCCTGATTAATGATCCTGCCGTAATCCTGAATCGATTTGAGCGCGCTTCCTTTTGGGGGCGCTCGCCTTCGTGGGGATTGGCGACAGATGACGCACGTGATACGGCCGACCGGCGTGGAAAATTTCCTCGGCGAGGAAGAGCTGATCGTCTCGAAGACCGATCTGAAGGGCCGTATCACCTATGCCAATGACATCTTCCTCAGCATGGCGAAGTACTCCTGGAAGGAACTGATGGGTGCCCCCCACAGCCTGATCCGCCACCCCGACATGCCGCGCGCTGTCTTCAAGCTGCTGTGGGACACGCTCCAGTCCAAGCAGGAGATATTCGCCTACGTCGTCAATCTGGCAAAGGACGGCAGCCATTACTGGGTGTTCGCCCACGTCACGCCGACTTTCGATGAACGCGGCAATATCGTCGGCTATCATTCCAACCGTCGCAAGCCCGATCCCGTGCAGATCGAGCGCATCAAGCCGATCTACAAGACGCTGTGCGCGGAAGAGGCGCGGCATGCCAATGCCAAGGACGGCATGCATGCGAGCTTCGATGCGATGGTCGGACTGCTCAAGCAACAGGGTGTCGGTTACGATGAATTTGTGCTCTCTCTCTAAGGCGCAGGGAGCGACCGCGCTCGCGTGTGTTCTTGCAATCGTTGCGTTCGGATTCTCGCTCCTCGGTGTGACCGGACTGTCCGGCGCAGCGCTGCTGGGCGCGACGATCGTGCTGCTCGGCTACGCCGTCTGGTGCCAGCATCGCACCGCGATGGCGGTCGATGAAGTCGCCGATGTCTGCCGCAAGGCGGCCCACGGCGATCTCGAAGCGCGCATCCTGAGTGAACGGCAGGCCGGGCGCATCGGTGGCATTCAGAAGTCCGTCAACGACATGCTCGACATCACCGATGCGTATTTGCGTGAAGCCTCGGCGTCGATGGACTATGCCAGCCGCGGCAAGTATTTCCGCAAGATCCTCGCACGCGGTCTGCCCGGCTCGTTCCGCCGTTCGGCCACCGTCATCAATGCCGGTACCGACAGCCTCGGCCGCCGCGTGGTCGAGATCGCCGATCTCGCAAGACATTTCGGCACGCATCTCGACGAGGTTGCCGGCACGCTGATGGGGGCTGCGACCGATCTCGAATCCGACGCCGGCCAGATGGCTGCGGCGGCCGAGAGGACCAGCCGCCAGACCTCGGGCGTGCTCAACGCCTCCGATCAGGCCTCGCGCAATGTCGCGACGGTTGCCAGCGCCGCCGAGCAGCTCGCCTCCTCGATCGCCGAGATCGGCCGCCAGGTCACCGGCTCGACGGCGAGCACGGGCCGCGCGGTGACGGAAGCCAACCGCGCCGGCAGCGAGATCCGCACGCTTGCGGACGCCGCGCTGCGGATCGGCGACGTCGTCAAGCTGATCAGCGAGATCGCCTCGCAGACCAATCTGCTCGCGCTCAACGCGACCATCGAGGCGGCTCGGGCAGGGGAAGCCGGCCGCGGCTTTGCGGTCGTGGCCTCCGAGGTCAAGAGCCTCGCCAACCAGACGGCGAAAGCGACCGAGGAGATCAGCGCCAAGGTCGGCGAGATGCAGCAATCGACCACCAATTCGGTCGCGGCCGTCGAGGCGATCGCGCAGACCATCGCCGAGATCAACGGCATCACCGCCTCGATCGCCACCTCGATCGAGCAGCAGGGCCTCGCCACCCGCGAGATCGCCCGCAACGTCCAGGAAGCCTCGGCCGGCACCTCGCAGGTCTCTTCCAACGTCACAGGCATCAGCGAAGCCGCCGCCGACACCGGCCGCGTCGCAAGCCGCGTCAACGGCGCTTCCGAGCGCGTTCACGGCGAGGTCGAGACGCTCCGGCGCGAGGTGACGCAATTCCTGCAGCGGCTGACCTCGGCGGCGTAAGGGTCTCGTAGATCCGTAACAGATCGTCATGCCCGGGCTGGTCCCGGGCATCTATGTTCTTCGGCACCGCAGGCGAAGGTCGTGGATGGCCGGGACAAGCCCGGCCATGACGCCGCGGAGGTTTCAGGACCCCAAACTCCTACCTCTTGTGTGGCAACTCGGGACGACGGGATACTTCCTAGGCACGGTCTGCCCGTTGTTAATGCTTGATCGCGTTGACGTCAGGTGTTCTGCTCAAAAAAGCTGCTGGAGCAACGTACCCCGTGTCGATCTACGTCGCATTACACCACGTCACCCACTACAAATACGACCGCCCGATCGATCTTGGCCCGCAGACCATCCGCCTGCGGCCGGCGCCGCACACGCGCACGCCGATCCTGAGCTATTCGCTCAAGGTCACGCCATCAAATCATTTCGTGAACTGGCAGCAGGACCCGCAGGGCAACTGGCTTGCCCGCTACGTCTTCCCGGAGAAGGCCACCGAGCTGAAATTCGAGGTCGACTTCACGGCACAGATGACGACGGTCAACCCGTTCGACTTCTTCGTCGAGCCCTACGCCGACAGCTTTCCGTTCGAATACACGAAGGATCTCAAGACCGAGCTGGCACCGTATCTCGAGACCATCAAGCCCGACCCCGCCTTTGCCAAATATCTGGCCTCGATCCCGCGCGAGGCGCCGAACACGGTCAACTTCCTGGTCGATCTCAATCGCGAGCTGCAGCAGAAGATCAACTACGTCATCCGCATGGAGCCCGGTGTGCAGACGCCGGAGGAGACGCTGACCTCCTGCGCCGGCTCGTGCCGTGACTCCGCCTGGCTCCTGATCCAGACCTTCCGCCATCTCGGCCTCGCGGCCCGTTTCGTCTCCGGCTATCTCATCCAGATCCGTCCCGACATCGATCCGATCGAGGGGCCACCGGAGGTCGAGAACGACTTCACCGATCTGCACGCCTGGGCCGAGGTCTATCTGCCGGGCGCGGGCTGGATCGGGTTCGACGCGACCTCCGGCATGCTGGCGGGCGAGGGGCACATCCCCGTTGCCGCCACGCCGCATTATCGCTCGGCCGCGCCGATCTCCGGCGGCGCCGGCTTTGCCGAGGTCGAGTTCGCCTTCGACATGAGCGTGAAGCGCATCCGTGAGGCGCCGCGCATCACAAAGCCGTTCTCCGACGATTCCTGGGCGCGGCTCAACGATCTCGGCGAGCAGGTCGACGACGATCTCGCCGCGCAGGACGTGCGGCTCACCATGGGCGGCGAGCCGACCTTCGTCTCCGTCGACGATCTTGAAGCGGCGGAGTGGAATACGGAAGCCGTCGGCCCCACCAAGCGCGCGCTCGGCGACGATCTGATCCGCCGCCTGCGCACGCGCTTCGCGCCGGGCGGACTACTGCATTACGGCCAGGGCAAATGGTATCCGGGCGAGAGCCTGCCGCGCTGGGCCTTCGGCCTTTACTGGCGCAAGGACGGCGTGCCGATCTGGAAGAATGCCGACCTCATTGCCAAGATCGAGAATTCCAAGCGCGCCGTGACCGAGGACGCCGAGGATTTCATGGAGGGCACGGCGGTGCGGCTCGGGCTCGATTCCGGCTACATTATTCCGGCCTATGAGGACACCGCCTATTGGCTGCTGAAGGAGGCCGAGCTTCCCGTCAACGTCGATCCCGCCGATTCCAAATTGTCCAATCCGGAGGAACGGGCGCGCATGGCGCGGGTGTTCGATCAGGGCCTGCGCACGCCGCGCGGCTATGTGCTGCCGGTGCAGCGCTGGAACGCGCCGCCGCGCTGGCGCAGCGAGCGCTGGCAGCTCCGGCGCAATCATCTGTTCCTGATGCCGGGCGATTCCCCGCTCGGCCTGCGCCTGCCGCTGGGCTCGCTCGGCTACGTCCCGCCCGGTGAATATCCCTATATCGTCGAGCAGGATCCGATGGAGGCGCGCGGCAAGCTGCCGGTGTTCACGCTCCCGGAGCGCCCGAAATCGCCGCCACGAGTCGCGCCGGAGAAGCTCAACACGTCCGTCCCCGTCCGCACCGCGCTGTCGATCGAAGTCCGCGATGGCGTGATCTGCGCCTTCATGCCGCCGGTCGAACGCATTGAGGATTATCTCGAGCTGGTCGCGGCGCTCGAAGCGACCGCCGAGGAGATGCAGCTCCATGTCCATGTCGAGGGCTACGCGCCGCCATTCGATCCGCGCATTGAGGTCATCAAGGTGACGCCCGATCCGGGCGTGATCGAGGTCAACGTTCAGCCGGCGAAGAATTGGCGCGAGGCGGTCGACATCACCGTCGGGCTCTACGAGGATGCCGGCAAGATACGCCTCGGCGCCAACCGTTTCCTGGTCGACGGCCGCCACACCGGCACCGGCGGCGGCAATCATGTCGTGATCGGCGGTTCGAGCCCGCAGGACTCGCCGTTCCTGCGCCGGCCCGATCTCTTGAAGAGCCTCGTGCTGTACTGGCAGCGGCATCCGTCGCTGTCCTACTTCTTCTCCGGCCTGTTCATCGGCCCGACCAGCCAGGCGCCGCGCATCGACGAGGCGCGCCACGACAGCATCTACGAGCTCGAGATCGCGCTCTCGCATGTGCCGCCGCCGGGCTATCAGGTGCCACTGTGGCTGGTGGACCGGCTGTTCCGGCATCTGCTCGTCGACATCACCGGCAATACCCATCGCTCGGAAATCTGCATCGACAAGCTCTACTCGCCTGACGGGCCCACCGGCCGGCTCGGCCTGGTCGAATTCCGCGCCCTCGAAATGCCGCCGGATCCGCGCATGTCGCTGGCACAGCAGCTCCTGATCCGCGCGCTGATCGCAAAGTTCTGGCGTGAGCCGCAACAGGGCAAGTTCGTGCGCTGGGGCACGGCGCTGCATGATCGCTTCATGCTGCCGCATTTCATCTGGGAAGATTTTCAGGACGTGCTCTCCGAGCTGAAAGGCTCAGGCTATGCGTTCGAGCCGGAATGGTATCTGGCCCAGCTCGAATTCCGCTTCCCCGGCTTCGGCCGCGTCCACCATGGCGGCGTGACCATAGAGTTGAGGCAGGCGCTGGAGCCGTGGCACGTGCTCGGCGAAGAAGGCTCGGCCGGGGGCACCGTGCGCTATGTCGATTCGTCGGTCGAGCGGCTCCAGGTCAAGGCGGAAGGATTCGTCGAGGGCCGCCATATCATCACCTGCAACGGCCGCCGCCTGCCGATGACCTCCACCGGCCGCTCGGCCGAAGCCGTGGCCGGGGTCCGCTTCAAGGCCTGGCAGCCGGCCTCCGGCCTGCATGCGACCATCCCGGTCCACGCGCCGCTGACTTTCGATCTCCTTGACACCTGGAACGGCCGCTCGCTTGGCGGCTGCGTCTACCACGTCGCCCATCCCGGCGGCCGCAGCTACGATACCAAGCCGGTCAATACCTACGAGGCCGAGGCGCGGCGGCTGGCGCGCTTCCAGGACCATGGCCATACGCCGGGACCCATGCAGCCACCGCCCGAGGAACGCACAAATGAATTCCCGCTGACCCTCGACTTGCGGACCCCGCTTCTGCAATGAGTATGATGGTGGGGCAGGGAGAGGCGCATGGGCGAGGGCGCAGCCGAAGGGGACAGGGCAGGTAAGACGACGCAAGGTCAGCGTGAAGGCCAGCGCCGTCTTGCGCAATGGGTCCGCGACTATCGCCGCCTGCCTGGCATCCCCGACGAATTCCTGGGGCCTGACGGCGCCCCGCGCCCGGTCTGGAACCGGTTCTTCGGCGCTTTTGGTGCACTGGCGCCCGACGAGGTCGAACGGCGCTTCGGCATGGCCGACCGCCACCTCCGCGAGGCCGGTGTCACCTACCGCGCCCCCGGCGACAGCGCCGACCGGCCCTGGATGCTCAGCCATCTGCCACTCCTGATCGACGAGGCTAACTGGAAGCAGCTCTGTGCCGGCATAACCCAGCGCGCCGAGCTTCTGGAACTCGTGCTGCGCGATATCTATGGCGAGGGCCGGCTGGTTGCCGAAGGCGCGCTGCCCGCGGGCGCGATCGCCGGCAGCCCCGAATATCTTCGCGCCGTCTGCGGCGTGCCGCCGCCGGGTGGGCGCTATCTCTCGCTCTACGCCGCCGATGTCGGCCGCGGGCCCGACGGCCGCTGGTGGGTGCTCGGCGATCGCACGCAGGCGCCGTCAGGCGCCGGCTATGCGCTGGAGAACCGCCTGGTGCTCTCGCGCGCCTTCTCCGATCTCTACAAGTCGATGAACGTGCCGCGCGTCGCGCCGTTCTTCGAGGCGTTCCGCGACAGTCTTCGCGCACGTGCCGATCGCGATGAGCCGCGCATCGGCGTGCTCACGCCCGGCAGTTTCAGCGAGACCTATTTCGAGCATGCGACGCTGGCGCGCTATCTCGGCTTCCTGCTGGTCGAGGGCGACGATCTCGCCGTCAGCGACAATCGTGTCCACATCCGTACCGTCGCCGGCCTGAAGCGGCTCGACGTGCTTTTGCGCCGCGTCGATTCCAATTCGCTCGACCCGCTCGAACTCGATGCGTCCTCGCATCTCGGCGTGCCCGGCCTGATCGACGTGCTGCGCAAGGACGGCGTCGTCGTCGCCAACATGCCGGGCTCCGGCGTGCTGGAGGCGCGGGCGCTGCTCGGCTTCCTGCCGGCACTAAGCCGCCGCCTGCTCGGCGAGGAGCTGAAGATGCCGCACATCGCAACGTGGTGGTGCGGCCAGAAATCGGCGCGTGACGAAGTGTTGTCGCGGCTCGACGAGGTCGCGATCGAGGGCGCCTATCAGCGCGGCGTTCCCGGCTTCCACAGCAACGGTCCAGTGCTCGCAAGCGAGCTCGATGTAACAAGACGTCAGCGCCTGGTCGATGCCATCGGCGCGCGCGGCATGGACTACGTCGGCCAGGAGGTGGTGCGTCTGTCCACCATGCCGGTGTGGGAGCAGGGGCAGCTCACGCCGCGTCCCTTCGTGCTGCGCGTGTTTGCGGCGGCAACGCCCGATGGCTGGGCCATCATGCCCGGCGGCTTCTGCCGGATCGCCGAGCAGGCGGATGCGCGCGCGGTGTCGATGGGCGACGGCGCGCGTGCCGCCGACGTCTGGGTGGTCTCGGACAAGAAAGTCTCGACCGCATCGTTGTTGCCGACGACCGACAAGGTCCGCATCCGCCGCATCGCCGGCGTGCTGCCGAGTCGCGCTGCCGACAATCTGTTCTGGCTCGGCCGTTATCTCGAGCGCGCTGAGGCCACGCTGCGGCTGGTCCGTGCGCTTGGCTCGCCGAGCGGGCCCAACAAGGGCACCGCGGCCTCGCTGCAATCGGCCGAACGGATCCAGCGCCTGCTGGTGACCTGGGGCGCGATCTCGCAGACCTCGCGCGCGGCGCCAGGGCGGATCGTCGCCGAAGCCTTGCAGAGCGAGGCGCGTTTCGGCTCGGCGCTCTCGCTGGTGCGCTCGGCGCTGCGCACGGCGACCTCCTTGCGCGAGCGGCTGTCGCCCGACGCCTGGCAGGTCATCACCGAAATGGCCGAGCGACTCTCCTACGAGGTCGAGGACGACGACAGCGTGCTCAGCGCGGCCGAGCTGACCTTGCAGGAGCTTGCGAGCTTTGCGGGACTTGCGCAGGAGAACATGAACCGCGCCGCCGGCTGGCGCTTCCTCGATATCGGCCGCCGCACCGAGCGCGCCATCAACACGGCGCGTTTTGCGCGCCAGTTTGCTTATGACGAGGCCGGCGACGAGGACCTCGACATCCTGCTGACGCTGGTGGATTCCCAGATCACCTATCGCTCGCGCTATCTGCTGGCGCCGATCCTGGCGCCGGTGCGCGACCTCGCGGTGCTCGACAGCTACAATCCGCGCTCGGTCGCGTTCCAGGTGGCGACCTTGAACGAGCATATCGCCGCATTGCCGAGCCTGAAGGAGCACGGCCTGATCGAAAAACCGCAGCGGCTTGCCGTCGCGGTGCAGTCGATGCTGGCAACGGCCGAGGCCGAGAAGCTCGAGGTCAAGAACCTGTTCGCGCTGGAGCAGGATCTGCTCAGCCTCGCCGAGGCGATCGGACTGCACTACTTCCCGCACGGCCCGAATGCGAGCCGGCCGGAAAAGTTGACGGGGCTGGCGTGATCTACGACATCCAGCACGTCACCACCTACGAATATGAGAGCCCGGTCAGCTTCGCCCGCTGCACGCTGCGGCTTGAGCCGAAGAACGGCCATGGCCAGGAGCTGATCTCGCACAAGGTCGAGATCCGCCCGCGTCCGTCCGAGCGCAACGTCCGCCGCGATTTCTTCGGCACGCTGACCGAGAGCATCGTCATCGAGGCCGCGCATCGCAATCTGCGGATCGACTCGCGCTCGCGCGTTTCCGTCGAGCGCAAGCCGCCGGCGCGCGATGCCGCGAGTCCGGCCTGGGAGAGCATCCGCGACATCGCCTTCGAGGCCACGAGTCTCGGGCCGTCCTCGCCGGTCGGCTATGTCTTTGCGAGCCCGCTGGTGCCTGTCCTGCGTCCCGTCAGCGCCTATGCCACGGAGAGCTTCAAGCCTGGCACGGGTATCGTCGCCGGCGCCGTCGATCTGATGCACCGCATCCGTGCCGAGTTTCGCTACGACCCCAAGGCCACGGTGATCTCGACGCCGCTCAACGAGGTCTTCGACCAGCGTCATGGCGTCTGCCAGGATTTTGCCCATGTCATGATCGCGGGGCTGCGCGGGCTCGGCCTGCCTGCGGCCTATGTCAGTGGTTATCTGCGCACCATTCCGCCGCCGGGCCAGGCGCGCTTGCAGGGTGCGGACGCGACGCATGCGTGGGTGTCGCTATGGTGTGGGGCGGAACTCGGCTGGATTGATTTCGATCCGACCAACGATCTCCTGGTCGCCAACGACCATATCGTGCTGGCGGTCGGCCGCGACTTCTCCGATGTGTCCCCGATCGACGGCATCATCGTCGGCTCGCCGAAGCAGAAGCTCGGCGTCGCGGTGGACGTGCTGCTGGTGGAATGACCGTAGTTTCACCGGTTCGGCTGTGTGACCGTATGCGTCTGGTTGCGGGAAATTTGTTTCGGTGTGTGTCCTTGATGTGGCGAGCCGCGGCTCATTAACACGCTGTTAACGCTGTCCCGCGACATATTGGCTCGCTCTCAACGCTGCTGAAGCCGACTCATGACGTCACCATCGATGGCCCTCGCGCTGCCTGCCGCCGGCACGCCAAGCATCGCCGACATGCTGCGCACCGGGCGCGAGCACTACCGGCGCGGCGAGATCAGGCCTGCGATCGCGGTGTTTCAGGCCGGCCTCGCGCTCGCAGCCTCGGTGTCGATTGGCGTCGTGGTCGATGGCGTTGCTGACCTGCACGCTTCGCTCGCCAATGCCTTCATGCTCTGCGGCGACATCGGCTCCGCGGCCGACAACTACAAGGCAGCCTTGCGCATCGCGCCTCATCTCGTCGCCTGCTGGTGCAATCTCGGCATCGTCCATCAGCAAAGCGGCATGATGCAGGATGCGATTTCGCTTTACCTGGAAGCCTTGCGGCGCAATCCGGTCCATCGGCCGTCGCGCACGAATTTGGTCCAGGCGCTGATGGCAACGCGCCAGTTCGCGATCGCCAAGGCGCTGTTGCTCGAATTGATCGAGGAGACGCCTGACGATGCCGACCTCCGCAGCGAGCTCGGCAAGGTCTGCTTCGAACTCGGGGAGAGCAGCGAGGCGGTGGCTCAGTTCGAGCGGGCCATCGCGCTCGCGCCTGGACAGGCCGAGAATTTCTACTGGGTCGGGGCGATCCGTCAGGCCTGCGCTGAGCAGGAGGAGGCGGAGGCCGCCTACGCTCGTGCCGCGCAAATGCATCCGATCCTGCGCAGGCAGGCGACCCAATCGCCGCCGGCGTTTCGGGCGCTGGCGTTGTTTGCGCCTTTCGTCGGCAACACGCCGGTCGAATTTCTCTTCAGGGATTGCGCCTACCAGACCAGCATCCTGTCGCTGCTTCCAGGCAGCCGGCCTGATATCGCGCTGCTGGCGCTGGAGGCCGACGTCGTCGTCAACCTTGTTTCCGACGCCGACCAGGGCGCGGAAGCGCTTCCGCTTGCCTTGGCCATCGCACGAAGCCTCGGCAAGCCTGTCGTCAACGATCCCGCCAAGATCCGGAACACAACGCGCGACGCCACGGCTCGGGCCCTCGCCGATGTCGAGGGCTGCCGCGTTCCGCGCACGATCCGCATCGGCGCCGGCGAGGGGCTGCCCGGCGGGCTGGAGCTCGCCTTTCCGCTGCTGGCGCGTCAGGCCGGCATGCATGGTGGCGATGTCTTCGAGAAGCTCGACGACGTTGCTGCGTTGACCGCATTCCTCGCGGCCCGTGCGGACCACGACCGCTACGTGATCGACTATGTCGACTATCGCTCCAAAGACGGCTTCTTCCGCAAGTACAGGTTCTTGTTCGTGGGCGAGGAGATCCTGCCTTATCATCTGGCGATCGGCGACGACTGGAAGCTCCATCGCGATGCTACGGAGATGCGCAGTTGCGCCTGGATGCAGGACGAGGAGGAGCGTTTCCTTCGCGCGCCCGGGCAGGTCTTCGGTGCGTCTCGTTATCAGGCGTTGCGAGTCATTCGCGACCGCATCGGTCTCGACTATTTTGGCATCGATTGCGGGTTGGATGCCGACGGCCATCTCGTCGTGTTCGAGGTCAACGCCTCCATGCTGGTGCACGACCAGAATCCGGAATTTCCTTACAAGGACCTGTACATCCGCAGGATCAAGCTTGCGTTCGACGCGCTGCTCGCGCGCTTCGCAAAGCAATTGACGCTGCCGTCCTAACGCGGTGCAGGTGCCCCGACCACGCCTCGGCGGACGCCCGGCTCTGGGGCGTCCCTCCTCACAAGACGAGGCCCTGCAGTCGGCCATTGGCCGGGCTGGATGAGTCCCCGCAAGCGCTGGCGACGGGCTTCGCCGAACTGTGACGCACCGTGATGTTGCGCGGCGGCGCAGGATCATATTTACGTATTTTTGTTTCGGGATTTGGTCAGCCGGCCCGGATTGGGCTATGCTGAACCTGCGTCGAGGGCGACAATTAGAGAATAGACATCGGGAGTTTGCGTGGGACACCAGCGACAGACGGGGCTGCATCTATGATGACGTTGCCGAGACTGGCGGCTGAGACCCTGGAGAAGTTGCTGGGCCAGTTCATGCGCCGCCGGTTCGACGAGTCCTATGCCAGGGTGCTGGAGGCGTCGACCCGCACCGCGCTCGAATGCATCGGCAACAGCGACGCGCTCTACCACAACATTGAGCATACGATGCTGGTGACGCTGGCCGCCCAGGCGATCCTGATGGGGCGCAATCTCCACGCGCACCTCGACGCGGAAGACTACCTCCACGTCCTCATCGCCTGCCTCGCCCACGATATCGGCTATGTGCGTGGCCTGTTCGCGGAGGACGACGAAGACGGTTTTCTGGTCGACGAGGCCGGCACCAAGGTGTCACTGCCGCGCGGTGCATCCGATGCCAGTCTGATGATGTACCACGTCGACCGGTCGAAGCTTTTCGTGAGGCGGCGACTGCCGTCGATCCGCGGCGTGGACCCTGAGCGCATTGCTCGCGCCATCGAGGGGACGCGTTTCCCGGCGCGTCAAGGCCAGGAATACGACGACGAGGCCTCGATCCTGCGCGCCGCCGACTTCATCGGCCAGCTTGGCGATCCCAATTACCTGCGCAAGGCCAACGCACTCTACTACGAGTTCGAGGAGGTCGGCATGAACCGGCAACTCGGCTATGACTCGCCCGCCGACATCGTGAACCGCTATCCGCAATTCTACTGGAACAGCGTCGCACCGCACATCCAGACCGAGATCGGCTATCTCAACAAGACCGAGATCGGCCGGCAGTGGATCGCCAATCTCTACAGCAACGTCTTCCGCGCCGAACGCGATATTACGCTGTCAGGGCCGCAGAGATAAACAGGTGATCCAAACCTGATGATGCCGCGTTGACAGGGGTGATGGCTCCCCTTTCACGCGGTCATGGCGGCATGCGCTCATCTTTGACGACCCAAATCATTTTCGTTCTCCTCGTGCTCGGGATCGGCTTCGCCATCGGAAGTACGACCATGCCGGGCCAATGGTACGCCGCGCAGATCAAGCCGTCGTTCAACCCGCCGAACTGGGTTTTCGCGCCGGTGTGGTCCGTGATCTATCTGCTGATCGCGCTCGCCGGCGCGCGGACCTGGCAGCAGGCGCCATATGGCGTCGCCATGATGCTCTGGACCGTGCAGATGCTGCTCAACTTCGCCTGGTCGCCAGTCTTCTTCGCCTGGCATCGGAGCGGCCTCGCGCTGGGGATCATTGTTGCGATGCTGTTTGCGATCATCGGGTTCATCGTCGAGCGCTGGCCGACGGACCGGACGGCGGCATTGCTGTTCGTTCCTTATGCTGCGTGGGTCGCATTCGCCACCTTGCTCAACGCCGGCATCTTCATGCTCAATTGAGCAGGCGGTCAGGCCGCGGCGTCCGAAATCTTCGCCGCCTGCCGCCGGATCGCGCGCAATTCCGCCGCGTCCTTGCGATCGAGATTGGCGTATTGATTGTTCATCCGGCCGTTGGTGGCGAAGCGTTTGCGGTGCTTGTCCAGGAAATTCCAGTACAGCGTGGTGAAGGGGCAGGCGTTCTCGCCGGTCGCCTGCTTGGGATCGAAACGGCAGTGCCTGCAATGATCGCTCATGCGGTTGATGTAGTTGCCCGACGCTGCATAAGGCTTCGTGCCGACGATGCCGCCATCCCCATGCTGGCTCATGCCGAGCGTGTTCGGCAACGAAACCCAGTCGATCGCGTCCCAGAACATCGACATGTGCCAGCGATGGACATCGTAGGGCCTGACGCCGAGCAGCATGGCGAACAGGCCCAGGACCATCAGCCGCTCGATGTGGTGGGCATAGGCGTGGTCGATGGTATGGCCGATCGCCTCGGCGAGGCAGCGCATCTCGGTCTCGCCGGTCCAGTAGAATCTCGGCATCGGCAGTTCGGCGCCCAGCGCGTTCTCTTCGGCGTAGTGCGGCATTCGCCGCCAATAGATGCCGCGGACGAATTCGCGCCAGCCGATGATCTGGCGTACAAATCCTTCCAGCGCGTTCAACGGCGCGGAGCGGCTCTGCAACGCTGACTGGACGACCTCCAGCGGGCGCAGCTGGTGCAGGTTCAGCGGCCCTGACAGAACCGAGTGGTAGAGGAACGGCTCGCCGGAGCGCATTGCGTCCTGATAGGTCCCGAACAGGGGGAGCCGCTTTGCGACGAAGTCCTCCATTTGCGTCAGCGCCTGCGCGCGCGTGACAGGCAGGTCGAAATCGTCGAGCTTGCCGGGGCTGTCGGCGAAACGCAGGGCGACGAGCCGCAGCACCTGCGCCGTGAGTGCGTCCGGCGCACAGGTCGGCCGGGATGGCAATGGTGGACTGGTCTTGCCGAACGATTTGCGATTCTCGGCGTCGAAATTCCAGGACCCGCCCACGGGTCGTCCCTCGCGATCCATCAGCAGGCCGGTCTTCCGGCGCATGGCGCGATAGAACGTTTCCAGGATCGGCCGGGGATGCCACTCGGAAAAGGTCGCGAACTCGTCGCGCGAACACAGGAAATGGCGATCGTTGCGAAGCTCCGGCGGCTGGACCAGCCGGCGCAGCTTTTCGGCGACCCGCCAGTCGCCCGGCTCGACCACGATCGTGCGGGATGGCCTGAGCATCTGCTGGGCCCGGGCGATCTCGGTTTCGAACCGGCCGGTGTTTTCGGGTGCGTCGATCTCGACATAGTGCACGCGCCGTCCGCGTGCGGCGAGCTCATCCCTGAAATGGCGCATCGATGCGAGGAAATACGCGATGCGCTTCTTGTGCTGCGGGATGTAGGAGGTTTCTTCCATCACCTCCATTTGCAGCACGACGTCCCGGCTGGCCTCGAAGCCGTCGAATGCGGCGCTATCGAGATCGAGCTGGTCGCCGAGCACCAGCACCAGGTTCCTGACCTCCCGCTGCGGCTCACCGGATCGGGCCATGCGCCGGCTCACGGACGCGGCGCCACCACGTTGGGTGTGCAGGCCAGACATTCGTCGCGCAGCGAGGCAACCGTCCGCCGCAGCCAGGTCTTGATCGTGCCGACCGGCACACCGAAACGCTGCGCCAGCATCAGGCGGCTTTCGCCTTCGAGATAGGCCCGCGACAGCAACTGCCGGCGTTGATCGGGAAGCCGCTCGATGGCACGTGCTGCGATCGGCTCGACGAGGTCGTAGTCGAATGCGTCTTCGGAAGCGGCGGCGTCCGGCACCGCCAGCGCTTCGTCGAGTTCCGCCGTCGGCACCTGCTTGAGCCGCGCCGCGTCGATCGCGGTGTTGCGCATGATCGCGCACATCCAGGTGATCGGCGATGAACGGCCTGGATCGAAGTGGGCCGCGTGCTTCCAGATCTTCAGATAGGCATCCTGGAGCAGGTCGTCGAGATCCGCGTTTACAGGCGCAAACGGGCGTGCGGTCTTGCGCAGCTTGTTGCGCGTCGCGGCGAAGAGCTCGGCGAAGGCCCGCTGATCGCCGCGCCCGACGCGGGCGAGGAGATCGCTCAGGCGCTCGATCAACGGATCCCGGGCCGTCAGCCTGCCGCAGCTCATTCCCTCGTCCTCCAGCTTAACCTGCCAAGAGAACGACGGCGTGGCTGGACTGGATCACATGAGAGCGCTCAAAGCCGCACGAAGGGCGAGATCAGCCGGCCGAGCCAGCCGTGCATCTGCAAATCCCCGCTCATGGCGACAAGACATAGGCACGGCCTATCGTTGCCGACCATCGGCTGATGATCGACCTCGCCGTCACCGAAGTCGAAATCGCCCGGCCTGAAATCGCCGCCCTGATGGCTGAAGCTGCCTTTCAGCACCAGGGTCAGCTCCGTCCCGGTGTGCGAATGCTCCAGCATCCGCGTGCCAGGCGCCGACCACAGCAGAAACGCGCGCGACTTGTCCGCGCCAGGCAGCATGATCGGTTGCATCTTGACGCCCGGCGCCACGCGCCGGCTCTTGCTGAACCGGCAGCGGAGCAGGATCTCCGGGAGATCGTCGTCAATGAGCGGCACCGGTCGCGAAACTTCCGGGGCCGGCGCAGACGTCGTCTCCGGCTCGTCGATCGCAGCCATGATCGTCGCGAACGCATCGTCCGCCATGGCGACCGGGGCGGCTTGCTCGAGCGCGGCGCCGGCAAGCTGCTCGATCGCGGCGATGAAGCGCCGGCAGCGCGGGCATTGCGCGGCATGGACGCCGATGACGAGTCGGTCGGCCTCGTCGAGCCGGCCGGCGGCGAAATCGGCCAGGAGATCTTCAGGGGGATGATGGTTGATGGTCATGTCAGTCGTCCAAAAGATCCCTGAGCCGCGCCATGGCAAGCCTGATGCGAGACTTGACCGTTCCGAGCGGAAGTCCGAGCCGCTCGGCGATCTCGCCGTGCGGCTGCTCCTCGATAAACGACATCCGGATCACCTTGGATTGCTCTTCGGACAATCGCTGCAGCGCGGCCGTCACCCGCGAGATATCTTCGCTCCTGACCATCATGGTCTCCGGCGAATCCGCGACCTCGGGCGTCTCGTCCCGCTCTGCGCCCAGCGCGACCTTGGCCTGCCGTGCCGCAGCCCGGGCGGAGTCGATGCGCAGATTGCGCGCGATGGTGAAGATCCAGGCGGCCGCGCCCGCGGACGCGGGGTCGAACTGGGCGGCCTTGCGCCACACCGTCAGCAGCGTCGTCTGCGCGATTTCCTCCGCAGCGTCTGCGTTCATCCCGGTCTTCACCAGGAATCCCTTCACGCGCGGAGCAAAATGCTCGAACAAGAGCTTGAACGCGTCCCGGTCGCCATGGGCCGCGATGCGTCCGATCAATTCAGCCCATTCCACTGTCGCCTTGGGCCTTTCGCCTGGGAATCCGCGAGGCCGATCCCGCCGGGTAGCCGCCGCAGGGTTGCTGCGCCACAAGGGCCTGCTCACAGCGTAAAGACCGGCGGTCATGGAGCCTCTGATGACATGTCCTGTCCATAACGCCCGACGCCGCCCTCCGGATCACTTCCATGAGTCCTTTCCTTGTAGGTGCCCGGCCCGGCCGCGACAAGCAGTGGGATCGCGGTGGCCAAGGTTCCCGTTGGCGGCAAAACTTCGGGTACCGAGAACCGTTTCTTCATCGTGCAGACTTCGGGTCCGGCTGATTTCTCCTGCATACACCAGCGTTTAATACGCCGCATGGCTGGATTGGTCGCCCGGCCTTGGTCGGGCGAGGCGGCGTTCACGTGCCGCTAACCCTGTCCGAACGTGCCCTGATCCAATCGCCACCCTGCCTCGTATCTGCTTTCCAGGAGAACAAATTCGCATGTGGCAAGCTTTGACCTGTCTGCCCGGCCAGCACGATCTGCGCTACCTCGCAGTCGCGGTGCTGGTTTGCGTGCTCGGGTCGCTGCTGTCCATGCGGCTGCTCGCACGTGTCAGGCGCAACACCGGGGCGCGGCGCTTCAACCTGCTGTTCCTGTCTGGCCTCGTTGCCGGCGGCACGGTGTGGACCACGCATTTTGCGGCGATGCTCGGCTACCACGCCCCGGTCGCGCGCGCCTTCGAACCCGGGCTGACCTTCGCCTCGCTGATGATCACCGTGCTCTTCGCCTGGGTCGGCTTCTTCATCACCACCCGCACCCGGCTCGGGCCTGCGATCGAGGGTGGCGGCGCGATTTTCGGTCTCGGCATTGCCGCGATGCATTATACCGGCATGGCCGCGTTCGAAGTTCCCGGCATGCTCGGCTGGAATTATCCGCTCGTGGCACTGTCGGTCGTGTTCGCGGCCGGCTTCGGCGCGGTCGCCGCCAACCGCATCGCGCGGCCCATCACCCGCTTCTGCAAATATGGCGGCGCGCTCTCTATGATCCTGGCGATCGTGTCGCTGCATTTCACCGGCATGGCCGCGGTGACCGTCTATCCCGTGTTCGACATGGCGATGCCGCCGCAGGCGCTGTCGGATACGTTCATGATCACCAGCGTCATCGTCGGCATCAGCCTGATGATGGCGATGGCGGCGTCTGCCTATGCCATCGACCTGCAGGCCGCCAACGAGGCGACCGAGAGCTTCAAGCATCTGGCGATGCATGATCCGCTCACAGGCTTGCCGAACCGCAATGGCCTCGTGCAGCGCCTGCACGATCTGCTCGCGGGACGCGGAGACGACACGGCGCGCGTCGTCGTGCTGGCGATCGATCTCGACCGCTTCAAGGACATCAACGACGTCCACGGCCATGTCGGCGGCGATTACCTGCTGCAGCAGGTCGCCCAGCGCATTGCCGGCGAGCTGCAGCCCGGCGAATTTCTGGCCCGCACCGGCGGCGACGAATTCGTCGCCGTGAAGAGCGACGTCTTCGCCCGCGGCGAGGCGGTCAAGTTCGCCGAGCGCCTGCGCAACATCGTGCTCGACCCGGTCGAGTGGCAGCACCAGACTTTGGCGGTCGGCTGCAGCATCGGCGTTGCGCTGTTTCCGGAGCATGGTCAGACCGGCGATGAGCTCACCCAGCGCGCTGATCTGGCGATGTATCGCGCCAAGAGCCTCGGCCGCGGCAAGATCTGCACCTATGAACCGTCGATGGACGAGGCGAGCCGCCTCCGCGCCGAGCTCGCGATCGATCTCAAGCGCGCGCTCGCCGGCGACGAGCTCGAGCTGCACTATCAGGTCCAGAACGACACCAACACCGGCGGCATCGTCGGCTTCGAAGCCCTGATCCGCTGGAATCATCCGCAGAAGGGACGCATTCCGCCCGATGCCTTCATCCCGATCGCTGAAGAGACCGGCCTGATCATCGAGATCGGCGACTGGGTGATGCGGACCGCCTGCACCGCCGCCGCGGGGTGGCGCCTGCCGTTCAAGGTTGCGGTCAACGTCGCGCCGATGCAGCTCAATCACGAACTGCCGCGGCGCGTGGCGGAAATCCTGAGCGAGACGGGCCTGGCGCCGTCGCGGCTCGAGATCGAGCTGACCGAGAGCGGCATCATCGCCGACCGCCAGCACGCGCTTCAGGTCGTGCTGGCTCTGAAGGCGATCGGCGTCACTGTCGCCATGGATGATTTCGGCACCGGCTATTCCTCGCTCTCGACGCTGCAGGCGTTCCCGTTCGACAAGATCAAGGTCGACAAGAGTTTCGTGCAGGCGGTCGAGACCAGCGTTCACGCGGCCGCGATCGTCAAGGCGACGCTGCTGCTCGGCCGCAGTCTCAACATCCCGGTGCTGGCCGAAGGCGTCGAGACCACGCGCCACCTCGACTTTCTCCGCGGCGAAGGCTGCGACAGCGTGCAGGGCTATCTGTTCGGCCGGCCGATGCCGGTCGAGGTCGTGACCCGGATGATTGACGACGAGAAGGCGTCGCGTCCGCAAGCGGCCGATGCGCGCAAGGAGCGCAAGTCGGTTGAGGCGGCCTGAGACGGCCGGTCAAACCTCTCGGCCGTGCAGCATCCAGAGCTCGTACACAGTGTTCCAATCCGGAATCTGATCGGGAGCGTAGCCGAAGATCCTGCCGGTGCCGAGCTTCCGGAAGTTCTTCATGGCCTTGAGATGCGCGCCGCTCGCAACGAAGGCGCGCATGCTGACGAGATCCGACCAGGCTGTCAGCGTGTGATAGGTCCCGCCGATGATCCTCGCTTCGACCACGACAACGCCGGATGCATGGCGTGCCTGCGCGAGAGACTGAACCGTTCGCCACCAGAACCTCGGCAACTGCGCGATCCCGCGCGGGCGGAAGCCGGTCATGGAGACATAGACCATGCTGCACCTCGATTGTGATGCAGCAGGAACGATGCGCAAAAGGGGTTGGATCACCGACGGGCGCGAGTTAGGTTCTTGCACCGGGTCGAGTGCGCCTCATGCAATACAAATCCATCACGACGGACGTTCTGGAGATCGCCTATCTCGACTACGGCGCGCCGGACGGCTGGTCCTGCATCATGGGTCACGGCTTTCCCTATGACGTAAACGCCTATGCCGCGGCCGCGCCGTTGATCGCGCAGGCCGGTGCGCGGGTGCTGGTGCCGTGGCTGCGCGGCTACGGGCCGACGCGGTTCCGGTCGGCTGAGACGCTGCGCTCCGGCGAGCAGGCGGCGCTCGGTGCCGATCTCCTGGCCTTCATGGATGCCCTCGGTATTCAGCGCGCCGTTGTCGGCGGCTATGATTGGGGCGGGCGCGCGGCCTGCGTCGTCTCGGCGGTGTACCCCGAACGCGTCGTCGGGCTCGTCTCCGGCAATTCCTACAACATCCAGAACATCGCCCGTTCCATGGAGCCGGCCTTGCCGCCGGAGGAGGCGGCGCTGTGGTATCAATATCTGTTCCACAATGAGCGCGGCCGCCGCGCGCTGGAACATAATCGCCGCGGTTTCGCCCGCCAGCTGTGGGCGATGTGGTCGCCGACATGGCAATTCGATGACGCCACGTTCGAGGCGAGCGCGGCGTCGTTCGACAATCCTGATTTCGTCGACGTCGTGATCCATTCCTATCGCCACCGCTATGCGCTGGTCGAAGGCGATCCGGCCTATGCCGCCATCGAGGCGAAGCTCGCCGGGCAGCCGCCGGTCCGTGTCCCCACCATCGCGATCGACGGTGACAGCGACGGCGTCAATCCCGGCACCGCGCATCATGCGAAGAAGTTCGAGGGTTTGTTCGAGCGGCGCGTGTTCACTGGTGCCGGTCACAATCTGCCGCAGGAACGGCCGGCCGAATGGGCGCAGGCTGTCCTGGATGTGCGCAAAATGGCGTTGTCGCAGGCTTGATTTGCGTCAACGTCCGCGCGCGCCGGAGCTGATCTGCTCGCCGTCGTCCCGGCACGATGCTATCCTGAGATGTGCTCGGGGGCGTCACATGCAGGAGGTACGTCATGACAAGTGCTTCGGATACGTCTCACCATGCGAGCCTCGGCTCCGGCATCGCCGCGTTGCATGCCAAATGGGGCTGGATCGTTGGTCTTGGCGTCGTCTACCTCATCGCCGGCTTCGTCGCGCTCGGCAGCGTCGTGATGGCGACGGTGGCGAGCGTGCTGGTCGTCGGCGCGATGATGATCGTCGCCGGCGCTGCCGAGATCATCGGTGCGTTCCAGATGAAGAGCTGGGGCAAGTTCCTGATCTGGGCGTTGCTCGGTGTGCTCTACGTCATCGCCGGCTTCCTCACCTTCGACAACCCGCTGTTCGCGGCAGTCCTGCTGACGCTGTTCCTGGGCGCGTCGCTGATCGCCTCCGGCGCCGTCAGGCTGTTCCTCGCCTTCAGCATGAAGCGCGAGAGCCCGTGGGTATGGGTCGCGTTGTCGGGCGCGATCACGCTGCTGCTGGGCCTGTTGATCGTGGCGCGCTGGCCGGTCAACAGCGTCTACATCCTCGGCCTGTTCCTCGGCATCGACCTGGTCATGGCCGGCGCCGGATGGATCAGCCTGGGCTTCAGTCTGAAGCAGCGTCACTAGGCGCGGTGCGAAGGAGATCGTGATGCGCTGGCTCTACATTGCCGTCATCGCGCTGTTCGCCGCCGGCACGGTCATCTTTGCCGCGCAGAATTTCGAGACGGTCACGATCTCCTTCTTCAGGATGAATCTCAGCCTGCCGCTCGCGGTCCAGACCCTGGTTGTCTATCTGCTGGGAGCTGCGACCGGCGGCAGCCTGTTCGCGCTGCTCAGGCGCTCCTACACCGGCTCGAAGCGTAGCGTCGAGTGAACCAGCAACTCGACGCAAGACCACCTCGCCGAACTCCGCTGAGCTGACGCGCTGGCAAAAGGCAGCACGCCGTGCGGTCGCCTCGCGCGGACGATCATCATTGGGGAGAAACCATGAAAGCCGCTTTGGCCCTGGCCGCAGCGCTGGCTGCCGCCTGTCTGTCCGCGCCCGTCTCCGCCCAGAAATCTTACGGTCCCGGTGTGACCGACACCGAGATCAAGATCGGCAACACCATGCCGTATAGCGGGCCGGCCTCGCCACTTGGCATCACCGGCCGGGTGCTCACGGCCTATTTCGACGAGATCAACGAGAAGGGCGGCGTCAACGGCCGCAAGCTCAACCTGTTGTCGCTTGATGACGCCTTCTCGCCGCCGAAGACCATGGAAGCCGCGCGGCGCCTGGTCGAAGGCGATGGCGTTGCCTTCATCTTCGCGACCATGGGCACGGCGCCGAGCTCGGCGATCGCGAAATATCTCAACAGCAACAAGGTGCCGCAGCTGTTCCTGATCAGCTCGGCCTCGAAGTGGAACGATCCCGCCAACATGCCGTGGTCGATGGCGCTGCCCTGGGCGCCGAACTACACCAGCGAGGCCGCCATCGACGTCGCCTATGCCCGCGCCAAGAATCCGAATGCGCGCTTCGCCGTCCTCTATCAGAACGACGATGCCGGCAAGGAATATCTTCGCGGGGTGAAGGAAGCGCTCGGCGCCGACGCCGACAAGGCGATCGCGATGGCCTCGAGCTTCGAGGTCGCCGACCCCACCGTCGACTCCCAGGTGCTGACGCTGGCCAACACCAAGGCCGACGTTTTCATGATCTACTCGGTGACGCCGCGCGCCTGCGCGCAGGCGATCCGAAAAGCGCATGAGGTCGGCTGGCAGCCGACGCGCTTCCTCGCGAGCGGCTGTGCCAACAAGGCGACCGTGATGGCGCCCGCCGGCCTCGATGCGGGCAAGGGCGTGCTGTCGCTCGGCTCGCTCAAGCCGTTCACGGCGGAGCCGAAGGACGATCCGGCGATGTCGGCCTATATCGACTTCATGAAGCGGCGCCTGCCGAATGCCGACATCAACAACGTCGCCGCGCTCTATGGCTATACGGTCGCCGAGGCGCTGGTGGTGGTGCTGACGCAATGCAAGGACGATCTGACGCGGGAAAATATCATGGCTCAGGCCTCGAACCTGAAGAACGTGCCGCTGTCGCTCCTGCTCCCCGGCATCACGCTCAACACCACGCCGCAGGATTTCCGCCCGATCAAGGACGGCTATATGCTGCAGTTCGACGGCAACGACTGGGTGGTCGCGAGCGAGCTGTTGCGCGGGACGTGAGGGGGAAGGCGAGCGGCCATGGAGACGGCGCACCCTCTCCCCTTGCGGGAGAGGGTGGATTGCCGCGAAGCGGCAAGCCGGGTGAGGGGTCTCTATCCGCGAATCCAAATGCAGCTGAGTATGCGGTGACAGACCCCTCATCCGGCGCTTCGCGCCACCTTCTCCCGCAAGGGGAGAAGGGAAGAGACACCTTTAGCGAGCAGGAGACCACCATGGACTTTCACCACACCGGCCGCTCGCTGGAGCTGCAGGAGCGCGTCCGCCAGTTCATGCGGACGCATGTCGAGCCGGTCGAGGAACTCTATTACGATCAGGTGAAGCCGGAGGCCGCTCGCTACGAGACACCTCCTGTGCTGCAGGACCTGAAGCGGCTGGCGCGGCAGCAGGGGCTCTGGAACCTGTTTCTATCAGGCGAGCATGGTCCCGGATTGACGAACCTTGAATACGCGCCGGTGAAGGAGATCATGGGCCGCATCCTCTGGGCGCCCGAAGTGTTCAATTGCTCGGCCCCCGACGTCGGCAACATGGAAGTGCTCGCCAATTACGGCACAAGCGCGCAGCAGGAGCGCTGGCTGAAGCCGCTGCTCGAGGGCCGCATTCGCTCCGGCTTCTCGATGACCGAGCCGCAGGTCGCTTCCAGCGATGCCACCAACATCCAGTGTGCGATCACGCGCGATGGCGACGACTATGTCATCAACGGCCGCAAATGGTTCACCTCGGGTGCGATGAACGAGGATTGCGAGATCCTGATCGTGATGGGCAAGACCGCCCCTGACGATCCCGACCGCCATCGCCAGCAATCCATGATCCTGGTGCCCAAGAATACGCCCGGCGTCCGCATCGTCAGGGACATGCTCACTTACGGCTATGACGATGCGCCGGTCGGCCACCCCGAAATCGTCTACGAGAATGTCCGCGTGCCCGCCGAGAACATTTTGCTCGGCGAAGGCCGCGGCTTCGAGATCGCGCAAGGAAGACTGGGGCCCGGTCGCATCCACCACTGCATGCGGCTGATCGGCTGCGCCCAGCGCGCGCTGGAATTGATGTGCCAGCGCTCGGTCTCGCGCACGGCCTTCGGCAAGCCGCTGGCCGAGCAGGGCTCGGTGCGCGAGGATATCGCGCACTCCTTCTGCGAGATCGCGCAGGCGCGCCTGCTCACGCTGCAGGCTGCGGACAAGATGGACCGCGAGGGCAACAAGGCCGCGCGCGACTTGATCGCCGCCGCCAAGATCGTGGTGCCCAGCATGGCCGCCCGCGTCATCGACCGCGCGATCCAGATCCATGGCGCCGCCGGCGTCTCGCAGGACACGTTCCTCGCCCGCGCCTATGTCTACGCCCGCTTCATCCGCATCGGCGACGGCCCGGACCAGGTGCATCTGGCCGCGGTCGGCAAGGAACTGATCAAGCGCGGCGGCGTGATGGGGTAGGGGAGGCTGGAGCCTCCTGTTGCCGAACAACGGCGCGCAACATGTCTGCAGTCTGGCGCGATCGTGGTTTTCACGGGTATTGCGCGACACGCTTCGATCGCCAGCCCCGTAAGATTCCGGGGAGTCGAGATACATGACTCCCCGAGTCATGTTGCTGACGCAATCCCTGTCTTAGACGGCGACAACTCAAAAACAGTGCGGGAATCACTCTGGTTCCCCCAACGGTTCCGCGGCCAGCGTTGGCGCGAATCCGCAAAGGACTGGCGCAGGTTCGCAAAACGCTTCGCGTTTGCTTGCCCATGTTTTTGCGGCATCGGGAACCGAACGAACAATCAAAGGAGAATTGATGGAGTTCCGCTCGAGCGCCGCGATGTGCGGCGCCCTGGTTGCGCTTGCCGTGTCTGTGACCGTCGCCCGCAGTGAAACAAATGAGGCTCAATCAAGCGCCGTTGTCGAAGCTGCCTGTGAGGAAGCGATCGTCGGCGCGGCATCCACGTATAATCCCCTCAAGCCCGGCAAGGAGGAGGGCGGCCCGAGCACGGCCTCCGGCGAGCGTTATGATCCCGAGGTGTGGACAGCCGCCATCAGGACGAGCTTGCGTGAGAAGTTTGGCGGCGTCCAATTCGGGGCGAGGCCGAAATATGCGCTCATCGAGGCCATCGGCAAGAAGGTGATCGTCAAGATCAACGACGTGGGGCCGCTCAAGCCCGGCCGCATCATCGACCTCAACGAGCGAACGATGCGCCATTTCGATCCGAGCATGGAGCTTGGCGTCATTCCCGGCGTCACGGTCAGGCCGCTGTCCGGAGACGATTGGACGCCGGGGCCGGTTGGCTGACGGTGCTGACGGCGTGACGGCTCACGCGTTGAAATGATTACGCCGGCCCGTCACCGACTTTCACTTGATCGGTGGATGGCAGCGAGGCGACGGGCGACGGTCGTGTCGCATCGTCGGAAAAGTTCGCCGGAGCAAGCCGCGTCCGATCGATCGACAGATCGAAAATGTCGAACCGGTTGTAGTAGCCGACGACATCGTGGAATTGCTTCGGCTCGACGCATTTGTTGAGATCGATGTTCGCGTAGGCGATGCCTTCCTCGTCCTGGAGCGTGTCGCCGAAGGCCTCGCCGGTCGGATCGACGAAGAAGCTCGCCGCACGCGGGGTCTGGTCGATCACGTCGGCGACACTGGGATCCCGCGCGATCAGGAAGGCGCGCATCGGCGCATCCATGTATCCGGCGGTGACGATCCCGAACGCCTTGGCCTCGAACGAATGCGCGCTGGCGCGGATGCGGTTGGCCGCGACGTTGTTGAAATTTCCGCCGCCGCTCGGCCTGCGTGTCGGCCACATCGGCGGCCAGCTCGAGATATGCACCTGCTCGCCCTGGGCCATCAGGGCAAATCGCGCCAGCGGATTGGTGTTCTCGCCGCAGATCAGGCATCCGATCCGGCCGAGCCGCACCTCTGCCACCTTGAGGCCGGCGCCGTCACCCGATGCCCAGACCAGCTTCTCGTAGAACGTCGGCACCAGCTTGCGGTGATGGACGAGGATCTCGCCGTCGTCCCCGATCAGCAGGTTCGAATTCCACAATCCGCCGGCACTGACCGGAGAGCGTTCGCTGATGCCGATCGAGACGGTGACGCCCAGCGCCCGCGCCTCAGCGCGCAGCCGCGCGACCTCCGGACCGTCGACCAGGACCGATTGCCCGGCCATGCGGGCGAACAGATCGTGGTTGTCGATTGGCGCCCAGAGCGCGGCCCAGACCGGAAAGGCCGGGATGTAGGTCTCCGGAAAGGCGATCAGCTCCGCGCCGGCCCTGGCGGCCTCGCGGATGATCGAGATGGCCTTCTCCGTGGTTGCGGTGCGGTCGAGAAAGACGGGTGCGGCGTGGACGGCGGCAGCCTTGAAACGGGGGAGCATGGGATCTTCCTGGCGTCCTGGTCGATCGGTCCGGTAGCATTGTCCATTCCGTCCTACGCATAGGGATTATCGCAAGCCCGGTTGCAGAGGATCGAAAGCGCCGGCTGGAACAGGAATTGCAGCCTTCGTCGGAAGATTCACGACATGCAGGAGCCGGCCATGTTCGACACGCTCAACTGGGATGATCTGCGCGTCTTTCTGCACGCCGCCCGCGCCGGCAATCTCAGCCAGACCGCCAAGCGGCTGCGGCTCGATCATTCCACGGTGAGCCGGCGCATCGCCCAGATGGAAGCCTCGCTCGGCACGGCCGTTTTCGAGCGCCACCGCACCGGCCTGAAGCTGAACGAGATCGGCGAGCGGCTGCTGCGTCATGCCGAAAAGGTCGAGAGCGCCGTCATCGCCATTCATGAGGAAGCGAGCATCGGCGACACCGAAGGGCTCGCCGGCACCGTCCGGCTGGCGACGATGGAGGGCATCGCCTCGCTGTACCTGGCGCAGCGCTTCAGCGGTTTGCGCAAGACCATGCCGCAATTGACCGTCGAGCTCGTGACCTCGGCGCAGACGGTCTACGTCCATAAGCGCGAAGCCGATTTGTTCGTGTCGTTCTTCCAGCCGCCGGGGCCGGGCCTGATCTCGGAACGGATCGGCAAGTTCGCCCTCGGACTCTATGCCAGCCGCTCTTATCTCGACAGCCACGGCACGCCTGAAAGCTTGCGCGACCTCGAGAAGCACTGGTTCGTGTCCTATATCGAGGACCTGATCCAGGTGGATTCGGTGCGCTGGCTCGACGACGTCATCGAAGAGCCCCGCATCGCCTTCCACTCCAACAGCATGATCGCGCAGATGAACGCCGCCGCGGGCGGGCTCGGCATCGTGTTGTTGCCGAGCTTCGCGATTGCCGAGCGGCCGGACCTCATTCCCGTGCTGCCCGGTCTTGCCTCGACCAGTCGCGAGGTCTGGCTCAACGTGCACGGCGATCTCCAGTTCGCCCCGCGCATCCGCGCCGTCCGGGCGTTCCTGCGCACCACGTTGAAGAACGACCCGGACATGCAGCTGGGGCTCACGCCCATGCCGCAGATGCGCACGGCAGATTGCAAAAATCCGTAGTTCCCTTTGTTGCGAGCGGGCCGGAAGCTGCCTTCAACGGCCGGCGGCTGAATTTGCCGGTCAAGTCTGCCGGCACGCAACATCGAGACCGCAATGGACGCACGGACTGACACGGCAAGCAAGGCGAGGGCCCAGGCCCGAGCGCTGGCGAGCCAGAGGCTTTGGGTCGCGCTCGGCCTGAGTGCCGCGATGATGATCATCTATTTCACGTTCATGGCGCTGTTCGCGTTCGACAAGCCGTTGCTCGGCCAGATGCTGGCGCCGGGATTGTCGCTCTGTATCGTTCTCGGACCACTCGTCATCATCAGCTCTTTCCTGCTGTGCCTTGTCTACGTGCTCTGGGCCAACCGGGTGTTCGATCCGGCCTTGCGCGATCTTGATCGATAGGGGAACGACATGGGCAGCAACGCGATCTCGATCGGCTTCTTCTTCGCCTTCATGGCGCTCACCCTTCTGATCACCTACTGGGCGGCGCGGCGCACGCGCACGACCGAACATTTCTTCGCGGCTGGCGGCGAGGTGACGCCCTGGCAGAACGGCTGGGCGCTGGCTGGCGACTTCCTCAGTGCCGGCGCGCTGCTCGGCATTGCCGGCATCGTGACCTCGAACGGCTTCGACGGCATGATCTACTCGATCGGCTGGCTGGTCGGCTGGCCGATCATCCTGTTCCTGATCGTCGAGCCCTTGCGCAACGTCGGCCGTTTCACCTTCGCCGACGTGGTGGCCTACCGCTTGCGCCAGCGACCGGTGCGGGTTGCGGCGGCGGTTGGAACGCTCGCGGTGATCCTGTTCTATCTGATCGCCCAGATGGTCGCGACGGGATCGCTGATCAAGCTGCTGTTCGGCCTGTCCTACTCGTGGTCGGTGATGCTCGTGGGCAGTGTGATGCTGGTCTACGTGCTGTTCGGCGGCATGCTCGCCACCACCTGGGTGCAGGTGGTCAAGGCAGCGCTGCTGATGGCGGGCGGCGTGCTGCTCGCCTTTCTCGTGCTGACGCATTTCGAGATGAACCCGCTGAAACTGTTTGCCGCGGCGTCGGAAAAGTACGGAGCAAGGGTGCTTCAGCCCGGTTCGCGCGTGGTCTCCGGGCAATGGGACGCCGTTTCGCTCGGCCTCGGCCTGATGTTCGGAACGGCGGCGATGCCGCATGTGCTGATGCGGGCCTACACGGTGCGCGACGCCAAGGCGGCGCGCCTGTCGATCCTCTATGCCACAGGCCTGATCGGCTTCTTCCACCTCATGGTGTTCATCATTGGCTTCGGCGCGATGGTCCTGGTCGGCCCCGAGGCCGTGACCAGGGCTGGCGGCGGCGGCAACATGGCGGCGCCTCTGCTTGCGCTCGCCGTCGGCGGCAACGCCTTCTTCGGCTTCATCTGCGCGGTGGCGTTCGCGACCATGCTCGCGGTCGTCGCGGGGCTCACCTTGTCCGGCGTCGCCACCCTGTGCCACGACGTCTGGACGAATGTCGTCCGCAACGGCACCGCCTCCGAGGCGGAGCAGCTGAAGGTCGCACGCATCGCAACCGTGGCGATCTCCGTGCTCGCCGTCGTCCTCGGGGTCGCCTTCGAAGGCCAGAACGTGGCGTTCATGGCGGGGCTTGCCTTCTCGGTGGCGTGCGCGGCCAATTTCCCGTCGCTCGTTCTCGCCATCATTTGGCGGCGCTTCACGACCTCGGCAGCAGTGGCCAGCATTCTGGTGGGAACGCTGAGCTCGCTGCTGCTGATCGTGCTGTCGCCGACCATCCAGGTCGACGTCCTCGGCAAGACGCTGGCGCAGGTCGAAGGCGCCTGGTGGTTCGTATCGCTGCGTAACCCGGCCATCATCTGCATGCCGTTGTCGTTCCTTGTTGCGATCGTGATTTCGCTCGTGACGACCGAGACGAACGCGGATGCGACCTTCGCTTCCATGCAGGAGCGCATCCTGTTCGGACGCGCACGGCCGGTCGCGGCACGGCAGGACTAGGCCGCGACGCGGGGCAAAGCGCCGGACGGGAGCGACCCATTGCAGGTCCACCCGCGTCGAGAGATCATGAGGCATGACAAGCCGGCAGCCCATCCTCATCGTCTTCGGCGGCCTTCCCGCCACTGGGAAGACGACTCTCTCTCGCGAGCTGACCCGACGCATAGGGGCGACCTATATCCGCATCGACGCGATTGAGCAGACGCTGCGCGCGCAGGGCCATGAGGTCGGCCCGATGGGCTACGTCATCGCCAATGCGCTGGCGGCCGAGAATCTCAGGCTCGGCCGTGCTGTCGTCGCGGACTGCGTCAATCCGGTGCAGGCAAGCCGTGACGGCTGGCGGCAGACAGCTTTGCTGGGATCGGCGCGCCTTGCCGAGATCGAAGTGATCTGCAGCGACGTGGCCCTCCACCGGCGGCGCGCGGAAGTCCGTACGTCCGACATTGTTGGCCTCACCTTGCCGACCTGGCACGAGATCGCCAATCGGCACTACGAGCCGTGGGACCGCGAGCATCTGCTGCTCGATACCGCCCATGAATCGATCGACCGTCTGTTGCAACGGGTGGAGATTTATCTGTCGTGACGCGATCGGGTGATCCGCTGCTGGCCATGTTTCGAGGCGATCGCCGCCTCTCAGGTTCCGGCCGTCGCGACATTCTGTCGTCGACATCTCGTCATCATCCCTTCAAGATTCGCCGCTAGTTTCGTGCGTGACGATTGGTTCGCCGGATGTACGCGGGCCGGATCGCAAGCCTCGGCCTTTGCGCCGGGGCTTTTCGTTTTTTGGGCCGCTGCCATTCGTTGATCTGGATCAAGGAGGAAACGTTGCCGGATGGCGCGATGTGCCGTGTGCTGCATCGCTTGAGCCGGAGCCCCTCATGTGGGTCCTGATGTACGTCTTTTCCTATTCGGTCAGTCCAGCCGCAACGAATGACAGGGCGGAATGGCGGCTTTTGCCGACCGTCGTGTTCCAGGAATTTTCGAACGAGGATCGGTGCAAGGCGGCCAAGTCGACCCTTGAAGCAAGCCTGGGTCAGGCAGGCGCGCGGCTGAAGAGCGGCCTTGAGGATTTGAAAGCCCTGGGAAAGGCCGACCCCAGTCAGATCATCATTGCCTACAACGTGGAGTGTCTCCCGAAATAGGCCAAAACGCCCTCTTGCGTGGTCCTGAGGGCGGACGAAACCTGACCACTGCCGCGCCCGTTTTGGCACAAACTGCACAGACCTCCGGCGCTGACATGGGTTAGTTTCGGGCATGGACAGCGAGCTGATCATACGCGTTGTGGCTATTGCGGCCGGCACTTTCACCGTCGCCGCCGTCTCGGTGCTCCTGTTCAGCTATTGATCTATCTCAACGCGCGCATCGCGTTCGGGCCCTGTGATGGGCAGAGAGATCCGACGGGGGCGCAACGATGCGGCCGTGGATGTTACACGCGCTGGCCTGGGGACTGACGGCGATCGGCCTGTTCGCCATCGCGTCCATGCTGTTCTGAGCGGAATGGCTCAGCGTGGGCGCTACCGCCATGATGGCATCATGCCGGTGTTTTGCCCGACGAGTCAAACGGATTTCGTAAAATCAGCAATATGTCCGTGACGGCCGGCAAGCCCTTGATAAGGCTGACCCAGCCTACTGTGCATGGGGTTGTTTTCGAGATTGATGTGTGCGCGATCATCCCGCCCTGGCGATGCGGCTGTCGGCGCGCAGGTTCTGGAAGAATTTCTCCACCTCGCGCGACAGCGTGTCCGCGGTCGCGGTCAGGCTGCTCGCCGCCGTCAGCACCGAGGATGCCGCCGTATCGGTCTCGCCGATGGCGTCGCGGAGCGAGGTGATGTTGGCGACCAGCGTCTCGTTGCCTTGCGCCGCCGACTGGGCATTGGAGGAGATCTCGCGCGTGGCCTGGTCCTGCTGGCCGACGGCGCCCGCGATCGCGGAGGTGACCTCGTTGATCTCGCGCACCGCGCCGCCGATCTCGCGGACGGCGTCGACCGCATTGCGGGTCGATGACTGGATCATCGCGACGTTCTCGCTGATGTCGGCCGTCGCCTTCGCGGTCTGGCCGGCCAGCGCCTTCACTTCGTGCGCGACCACGGCAAAGCCGCGGCCGGCATCGCCGGCGCGCGCGGCCTCGATGGTGGCGTTGAGCGCAAGCAGATTGGTCTGTTCGGCGATCGCCTGAATGAGGCTCAGAACGCCGTCGATGCGCTGCGTGGCCGCGGCCAGGCTCTCGATCTCGGCGATCGATTTTTCGGTGCGCTGGCCGGTCTGCTCGACCGCGCTGGCGCTCTGCCGCACCTGGCGTCCGATTTCCTCGACGGAAGCGGAGAGCTCTTCGGCGGCGCCCGCGACCGCAGTGACGTTGTGCGAGGCCTGCTCGCTGGCCCCAGCCGCCGTGCCGGCGCGGCTGTTTGCATCCGCCGTGACGCGGGTGATGGTCTGCGCGGTTTCGCGCATGACGGAAGCATTGTCGCTGAGCCCACGCATGATCGCGCCGATCGCCTCGCGGAACGCCTCGACGGACTGCTCGATGTGGCGTGCGCGGGCGTCGCGAGCGGCGGAGTCCTGCGAGACCTGCGAGGCGAGGTTGCGGTTGCGCCCCATCGCGTCCTGGAACACCTCGATGGCGCGGGCGAGCGCGCCGATCTCGTCGGCGCGTCCGGCGTGCGGCACCACGACATTCTCGGCGCCGTCGGCGACCTGCTTGATGGTCGCGGTGATCGCGGCGAGCGGCCGGGCGATCGAGCGGGCGATGATGATGATGCCGATCACGACAAGGGCCAGCGCCACGCCGGCGAGGCAGGTCAGCACGAACGACAGCGTGCGGTTGGTCTCGGTCTGAAGCGCGATCTGCCTGCCCCGCTCTGCATAGACCTTGGACAGCGCCTCCAGATCCTTGTTCAGCGCCGAGCGCACGGCGCGGTTGGCGTCGTTGTCGCCCCATTCGCGCCCCGCAGCCGCGTTGATCTCGACGCCGCGGCGGACCAGCTCCTTGCGGAACTCGACGAACTGCTCGATGCGCTTCTTGAAGGTCGCGAACTGCTCGGAATCGTCAGCCTTGACGATGGTCTCCCAGCGCTTCACGACGTCCAGGATCTGCTCGTTGAACTTGAGCAGTCCCTCGCCGTATTTCTTCACCACGGCCGGCTCGGTCGACATGTAGACGCCGCGCGATTCCATCACGACTGCGTAGACCAGCGAGTTGACGCGCTCGACATTCAGCGCGGCTGCATTCGCCGTCTCGATCGCGCTGGTCAGTTCGGCGCTGCGGCGGCTGTTGTAATCGGACAGCATCGCGATCGCCCCGGTCAGCAGGGCGAACAGCGCGAAGATCGCGTAGAGCTTGGTGGCCAGGGTGAAACGGCCTGCCAGGCCGGCAGCATTCCCAGATCGATCGATTTGCATGTGGTCGGGGCCCGAATGGCCAGGAGCGGCCGGTGCGCGCGGTCGTGTAAAATTGATGCAAAACTATGCAGAATGAAGATGGACGCTGTGTTAACGCGCAAGTGTGGGGTGTGCGCCCTTTGTCGCAGGAAAGACGTGCTGCCTCAGTGATTTGGAGCGATCCTATCGGTTCCCGGCAAGTCGACCCCGGGGATCGCCCGGGATGCCCCAAACATCGGCGTGCACACCGGCCGCCAAGCGCGTATCCCTGACGCCAGCGCCACCCCGGGCTCGACCGGGGGCCGGTCGCTGGCCGACGAATTCCGGAGGGACCTGTGGTCTACCGCCACACCATCGACGCCACGACCTACACCTTCCCGGACCTGCGCGACCTCCTTGCCAAGGCGACGCCGCCGCGCTCGGGCGACCGGCTGGCCGGCGTTGCCGCCGGGAGTGCCGAGCAGATGATCGCCGCGCGAATGGCCTTGGCCGACGTTCCCCTCGGGCAATTCCTGCAGGAGGCCGTCATCCCCTATGAGGCCGACGAGATCACCCGCCTCGTCATCGACAGCCATGACATCAGGGCCTTTGCGCCGGTCTCCTCGCTGACAGTCGGAGCCTTCCGCGACTGGCTGCTCTCGGACGCCGCGACGCCTGAGGCTTTGCGCAAGCTCGCGCCCGGCATCACCCCGGAAATGGCGGCCGCGGTCTCAAAGCTGATGCGCAACCAGGACCTGATCCTGGCGGCGCGGAAGTGCCAGGTCACGACCGCCTTCCGCAACACCATCGGCCTGAAGGGCCGGATGAGCACGCGGCTGCAGCCCAATCACCCTTTCGACGATGCCAGGGGCATCACCGCCTCGATCCTCGACGGCTTGCTGCTTGGGGCCGGCGACGCCTGCATCGGCATCAACCCGGCGAGCGACGATCCGGCCGTGATCGGGCAATTGCTGCGGCTGCTGGACGAGATCATCGCGCGGCTGAAAATTCCGACGCAAGGCTGCGTGCTGACCCATGTCACCACGACGCTGTCGCTGATCGGGCAGGGCGTGCCTGTCGACCTCGTCTTCCAATCGGTCGCCGGCACCGAGGCCGCCAACCGGTCTTTCGGCATCGACCTCGCGCTGCTGAAGGAGGCGCAGGCGGCCGGGCTGTCGCAGAAGCGCGGCACGGTCGGTGAGAACGTCATGTATTTCGAGACGGGGCAGGGCTCGGCGCTGTCGGCCAATGCCCATCACGGCGTCGACCAGCAGACCTGCGAGGCGCGGGCCTATGCGGTGGCCAGGGCTTTTGCGCCGTTACTGGTCAACAGCGTGGTCGGCTTTATCGGTCCGGAATATCTCTACGACGGCAAGGAGATCATCCGTGCGGGCCTGGAGGACCATTTCTGCGGCAAGCTGCTCGGCCTGCCGCTCGGGGTCGACATCTGCTACACCAACCATGCCGAAGCGGACCAGGACGACATGGACAACCTCCTGACGCTGCTTGCCGCGGCCGGCGTCACCTTCATCATGGGGGTGCCCGGCGCCGACGACGTCATGCTGAACTACCAGTCCACCTCCTTCCACGACGCGCTCTATGTCCGCGACGTCTTCGGTGCGGCCCGCGCGCCCGAGTTCGACGACTGGCTGGTGCTATCAGGCATCGCCGGCGCCGACTTGCGGCTCGCCCGCGACGCCGGCCTCTTGCCCGATTTTGCCGCGCGGCTGATCGCGTGATGCGGAAAAACCTCGCGAAAAACCCCGCTCATCGGCGTGAACCGGGGAAACCATTGGCGCGTCTCACGAATTAGTTCGGTGCCACAATATTGAGGAATTCCGGTCGCAGCGTTACGCTATGTGTCTGGAGACCTCGTCGGTACCATCAGTGGAACGTGGTAGGGGGAAGTTCGATGCGCGCTGAAAGCAACGGAACGAGCCGGAAGATTCTCTGTGTCTTTCCGCGGTACACGTCCTCCTTCGGTACCTTCGAGCATGCCTATCCGCTGACCGACGGCGTTCGCGCCTTCATGCCGCCGCAGGGCCTGCTACTGCTCGCGGCCTATCTGCCCAAGGAGTGGCAGGTCAAATTTGTCGACGAGAATCTCCGTCGCACCACGAAGGAAGAGTTCGAATGGGCTGAGGCCGTCTTCGTCAGCGGCATGCACATCCAGCGCCAGCAGATGAACGACATCTGCCGCCGCGCCCATGAGTTCGACCTGCCGGTCGCGCTGGGCGGTCCCTCGGTGAGCGCCTGTCCGGACTATTATCCGTCGTTCGACTATCTCCATGTCGGCGAGCTCGGCGATGCCACCAATCAGCTGCTCGAGATCCTGTCGCGCGATACCTCGCGCCCCGAGCAGCAGGTCGTGCTGACGACCAAAGACCGCGTGCCGATGACGGAGTTTCCGATACCGGCCTACGAGCTTGCCGACGTGAAGCGCTATTTCCTCGGCAGCATCCAGTATTCCAGCGGCTGTCCCTATGAGTGCGAGTTCTGCGACATCCCCGGCCTCTACGGCCGCAATCCGCGCATCAAGTCGCCGGAGCAGATCATCGCGGAGCTCAACCGCCTGCGCGAATGCGGCATGACCGACACCGTCTACTTCGTCGATGACAATTTCATCGGCAACCGCAAGGCCGCGCTGGACCTGTTGCCGCATCTGATCGAGTGGCAGAAGAAGACCGGCTATGTGATGCGGCTTGCCTGTGAGGCGACGCTCAACATCGCCAAGCGTCCCGAGATCCTCAAGAAGATGCAAGAGGCCTATTTCATCACCATCTTCTGCGGCATCGAGACGCCCGACCCCGACGCGCTGAAGGCCATGAACAAGGATCACAACATGATGGTCCCGATCCTCGAGGGCGTGCGCACCATCAATTCCTACGGCATGGAGGTGGTCTCGGGCATCATCATGGGGCTCGACACCGACAAGCCGGGCACCTCGGAGGCGCTGCTCGCCTTCGTCGAGGAATCCCGGATTCCGCTTCTCACCATCAACCTGCTTCAGGCACTGCCGAAGACGCCGCTTTGGGACCGATTGGAGAAGGAAGGGCGCCTGGTCGACGATGAGGGGCGCGATTCCAACGTCGACTTCCTGCTGCCCTATGACGAGGTCGTCGCGTCCTGGAAACACGCCATGAGCGTCGCCTACGAGCCCGAGAAGGTCTACGAGCGCTTCCAGTATCAATGCGACAACGTTTATCCGCACCGCCTGAAGATGCCGGTGCCGGACGAGATGAAGACCTGGGCCAACATCAAGCGCGGCCTTGTCATGATGCGCAACATCTTCTGGAAGGTCGGCGTGCTCGGCGACTACAGGCGCGTGTTCTGGAAGTTCGCGCTGGGGCGCATCAGGCGCGGCGACATGGAAGGCCTGATCGGCTGCACCATGATCGCGCATCATCTGATCACCTTTGCGCGCGCGGCCACCAGCGGCAAGCAGAACGCGTCGAACTATTCGATCCGCCTGCGCGAAGCCTCCGTTCCCGCCGAATGAGCGAGAAGCCCGTTCCGGCGCGACCGACCGTCGACCTCAGATCGTTCACGCCCGCGCGCGTCGCACTCGGGCGCAGCGGAGTGAGCTTGCCGACCAGGCCGCTGCTCGATTTCACGTTGGCCCACGCGCGCGCCCGCGATGCCGTGCATGCCGTCTTCGATGCGCCGCATCTGGTTGCCGGGGCGAAGGCGCTCGGCCTTGCTGTCACCGAGGTCAGTAGCCGGGCGGCCGATCGCGGCGACTATCTGCGCCGGCCGGATCTGGGACGGAAGCTCGATGCCGGCTCTGCCGCGACGCTGGCGGAGCGCGCCACCGTGCCGTGCCAGCTTGCGATCGTGATCGGTGATGGATTGTCGGCCGCCGCTGTCCACGCCCATGCATTGGCGCTGCTGCAAAGCCTGCTGCCGCTGCTTGGCGAAGGCGACGCTGTCGCAATCAGCCACGTCGTCGTCGCCTCGGGCGCGCGGGTTGCCCTCGGTGACGAGATCGGGGCTATCATCGGCGCCCGCATGGTTTTGATGCTGATCGGTGAGCGCCCGGGCCTGTCCGCGCCCGACAGCCTCGGGGCCTATCTGACCTTCGCACCGAGGCCCGGCCTGACCGATGCCGAGCGAAATTGCGTGTCGAACATCCACAAGGCTGGGTTGAGCTATGACGAGGCCGCCCTCAAGATCGCCTGGCTCGTCCGCGAGGGGCTGGCGCGACAGGTCACGGGTGTGGCGCTCAAGGACGAGAGCGCCGATCGCGCGCCGCGTCGAATCGGCACGGCTGTGCCAGAATGACGGGCATTCCGGCAAAATCGCCGCATCTTGATCGATTCAGAGAGCGTTGGTGCGCTTGCGAAAAGGGCGCTTGACCTGCTAAACCGCTGCCGGCGATTTTCCGCGCATTTTCAAAGGGCAAGCCTCCCATTGGTATGGCGTTTTCAAGCCGTTCGCGGGGCGCAACAAGCTCACAGCTAGAGCCGATTGAGGAACTGGACAAGGCATGCTCGAAAAGCACAGCGAGAGTGAGGTTCATGTCGACAAGGTCGAGCAGGGGCCTGCGTCCTCCATTGCCTTCGGGCTGGAGCGTCTCGGGCTGATCGCCGTCAAGGCGCCGATCGTCTCCTGCATCATCCTGCTCGCGCTCATCGTCGGCGCGGTGTTCGGCATCGAGCGGATCAAGATCGACGATTCGCTGTCGCAGCTGTTCCGCTCCAACACGCCGGAATTCCGCCAGTATGAAGCGGTGACCAAGAAGTTCCCGGCCGAGGAATTCGATGTCCTCGTCGTGGCCGAGGGCCAGAAACTCCTGGCCCGAAACAATCTCGAGAAGCTGCGTGACTTCGTCACCGATCTGCAGCTGGTCGAAGGCACGCGCGGGCTTGTCTCGCTGTTCTCGGCGCGCCAGGCTCCGGCGCCGGGCAAGCTGCCGGCCGCACTGTTCCCCTCCGAGCTGCCCGAGGGCGCGGCCTACGATCAGTTCATCGAGACCGTCAAGAACAACGAGATCATCCGCGGCAAGCTGCTGTCCGAGGACGGTACGCTCGCACTGATCGTGCTCTCGCTCGATCCGGAAGTGGTGGCCTCCAGCAAGCTTACCAAGGTCGTGGGCGACATTCGCGCGCTGATGAAGGAGGATCTCGGCGACACCGGGCTCAGCGTGCAGCTCTCCGGCGTGCCGGTGATGCAGCTCGAGATCCGCAACGCGGTCGAGCGCGACGGGCTCACCTACAACATCCTCGGCATTCTCGCCGGCTGCATCATCGCCATCATCTTCTTCCGCAAGATCTCGTTCATGGTGGTGGCGGCGTTCCCGCCGATGATCGCGATCCTGATCGCGCTCGGCGCGCTCGGCTGGGCCAATTTCAATCTCAACATGTTCCTGAACGTGATGACGCCGCTTATCATGGTGATCTCGTTCTCGGACTCGATGCAGCTGACCTTCGCCGCGCGCGACCGGTTGATCGCGGGCCAGGACAAGTTCACGGCGTTCAAGAACGCCGTGCTGGTGGTCGGCCCGGCCTGCGTGCTGACGCACGGCACCGCCGGCATTTCCTTCATCGCGCTGCAGTTCTCGGACTCCGACCTGATCCGCAAGTTCGGCGAGGCGGGCTTAGCTGCCACCATCATCGCGCTGGTCACGGTGCTGTCGCTGGTGCCGGTGTTCGGCGTGCTGTTCGTGCGCAACGAGAAGGTCTTTGCGGTCAAGTTCCAGAGCGCGGATGCCGGCGTGCAGGCGCTGCGCAATTTCTGCTACTGGATCGCGGTGCGCATGGTCGGCCGTCCCGGCCTGTTCAGCCTGATTGCGCTGCTGTTCGTCGCCAGCCTCGGCGTCATCTACGCCAATCTGCAGCCGCGCTACCGGCTCGCCGACCAAGTGCCCGACAAGCGTCAGGCGGTTGCCGCCAGCAACCGGCTCGATGCCAAGCTGACCGGCGCCAATCCGGTCAACGTGCTGATCCAGCTCCCCAAGGGTGAAACGCTCTACTCGCCGGAGACGCTGCAGACCATCGCTGACGTCCACGAGACCGTGGAGAAGGCGGCCGGCGTCGGCAACGTCTGGTCGCTGGAGACGCTGCGCCGCTGGCTCGCCGAAAAGGCCGGCAGCAGCGACGTCGCGACGCTGAAGGAATACGTTGGCGTCATCCCCGAGCATCTGGTGCGGCGCTTCATCGATGCCGAGCAGGATGCGGTGGTCGTGGCCGGTCGCGTGCCGGACAAGGACTCCAGCCAGCTCCTGCCGATTGTCGACAAGCTCGATTCCGAGCTCGACGCGGTCCGCAAGAAGCATCCCGGCTACGAGGTCGCCGTCACCGGTCTTGCCGCCATCGCCGCGCGCAACTCGGCGGGCATGATCGAGAAGCTGAACCGCGGCCTCACCGTCGAATTCGCGCTGGTCGCGATCTTCATCGGTCTTGCCTTCCGCTCCTGGGTGGTGATGTTCGCCTGCATCCTGCCGGGCATCTTCCCGGTGGTGATGTCGGGAACGGTGCTGTGGGCGATGGGCGAGGGGCTGCAATTCGCCAGCGTCGTCGCGCTCACCGTCTCGTTCGGTCTCGGCCTCTCCGCGACCATCCACTTCCTCAATCGCTTGCGATTGGAGAGCAAGCCGGGCGTCGGTTCGGCGCTCGCGGTGGAACGCGCGACCGTGCTGGTCGGTCCGGCGCTGATCCTGACCACGGTGGTGCTGGCCTGCGGCCTTGTCGTCACCGTGTTCTCGGATCTGCCGTCGCTGCGGCTGTTCGGCTGGCTCAGCGCCTTCTCGATGGTGGCGGCACTGGTCGCCGACCTCTTCATCCTGCGGCCGACGGCGATGTGGCTGATCAATCTGCACGGCAAGCTGCAGGGCTCGGACAAGTCGGCGATCTGAGCGGCGGTCATCACGCGGCCACCGAATCGCAGCACGTTTGCTGCGGTCCGGAGGCTTTATGCGCGACATCAGGCACGATAGCTCGATCACGGCGTTTCAGCAGAAGCGCGGCGGCGACGCGGCGGGCTTCTTCGTCCCGTTCCTGGCGCCAGGCATGCGGTTGCTCGACGTCGGCTGCGGCCCGGGAACGATCACGGCGGCGCTTGCGGGGATCGTCGATACTGCGATCGGCGTCGATATCGATCCGAATGCGATCGCGGCCGCCAGACAGCTTGCCACGCATTCAAGCTTGGCCAATCTCTCTTTTGTCGAGGCCGACATGACCGCACTCCCGTTCGAGGACGGTGCGTTCGACGCGGTTTTCTTTCACGCGGTGCTCTACCATCAGAGCCACGCAAAGCTGACGCGAACGCTTGCCGAAGCGCGGCGAGCGTTGAAGCCCGGCGGGCTGCTCGCCACGCGCGACGCCGATGTCGGTGGCAACATTCTCTATCCCGAGCTTGATGGCGTGCGCCTTGCGCTCGACCTCTGGCAGCGCTGGTACGAGCACGACGATCCTGATGCGCTTCGCTTCGGTCGCCGCCAGAGCGCCATTCTTCGCGCCCACGGCTTCACGCCGGTCTGGGCCGGCGCAAGCTATGTCAACCATAGCGCCGACGCTGCGAGCCGTGCCGAGGCGGTCGCAGATGCGCGACGAAGCCTGCTTGGGCTCGGGCCGCAGCTCGTAAGCAAGGCAATTGCGACCGCCGACGAGATTGACACCGCGCGTGCCGGCTGGGACGCCTGGGGACGCGATCCCGACGCGGTTTATTTCAGATGCCGCTGCGAATGCGTCGCGCGCAAGCCGTGATCCTCGGCCTTACGCCTCGACATGGACGATCCCGTACGGGTTGAACTTGAAATCGTCCTCAGCGTATTGCGACGTTCGTGACAGGCTTAGCTTGCGATCGGCCAGCGCAGCATCGATCCCGCGCTCGGCCATTGCGTCGGCGATCTCGTCCGTGATCTTCACCGCGTCGCGATCGCTGCCGCGCGCTTTCGCGACATAGATCTCCGGCAGGCCGACGAGGTGGAATCCGACGCTCTCGTTGTAAGCCGTGCCGTCGAGCGGACGCTTGGCGAAGGCGAGGCGGCAGGCTCGGCTCATCGCTGCCGTCAGGGCGAGACCCTGGTTCGTCTTGGCCGCCGCCTTGCAGTCGGATGCCAATTGCATCCATCGCTTCAGGCCGTGGGCAACACCGGCGCTCTCGCCTTTCACGGCGGTCGCTCCAACCTCGATCATCTCCTCGACGATGCGCAAGGCTGCCGCGGAGTAGGCCACCGCCTTCTGCTGCTCCATCCGCGGGCTGAGCACGTACAGCACGGATTTGTGGTCCGCGACGGCGGCCTCGTCGGCGGCGGACCAGGCATTGGGAAAGACACGGTCCCAGCAGACGCCGAACGACCGCTCCATGTGCGGATCGGGCTTCGCTTGCGAATAGGTGCGGTCGATCTCGAAACCGAAATCGGCGATTGTCTTTGTGACGGCTTTCGGCGGATGCAGCAGGCTGTCGTCCCTGCCGAGAAAACAGAGCACATGGCGTGGCTTCGCTGACGACGGCTGCATGTCCGTCCCTCGCTGGATCGACGGATGATCATCTGCCCACGCTGGAGCGGCGGCAAAGAGTCCGATGGCCTTGAGCAGGTGTCTGCGGTTCATTCAGCAAAAAGCCCCCGGCTCGCGAGAACCGGGGGCCGTATTCCTTTCGACGCTGGAAGGGCGATCAGCCCTTCGTCATCGTGATATTGACGCCGCGGATCTCGCCCTTGGACGAGATCTGCACAGTCTGCTTGGAGCCGTTGGTGCGGAGCGACAGATTGGCGGCAAAGCCGTTGGCCTCGACGAACACGTCGATCTGGCCGCCGCCGGCGGTGCCCTGCAGATTGCCGAAGATGTTGCGGTTGGACTCGCTCCAGTTGCCGGAGATGCGCTCACCTTGGCTGGTCACGTCGCTGGTGAGGTCGAACTTGTAGCTGTCGGACGCGCAGTGCAGGGCCTGCTTGAGGCTGAGACCGGTGCCGGCGACCTTGTAGTCCGCCTTGCAGCGGATGCGCTCGGTCGAGCCGTCGGACAGCGACACCGTGCCGGTGCCGGTCCACGCGCCGTCGAATCCGGCGAACGGCCCGGACGACTGAGCGTGGCTCGCCGCAACCGAGAGGAGCAGCGCCGCGCCAATGCCGGCCGCCTTGATTGCCAGTTCAGATCGCCCAAAGAATTTCATCATCAATATCCCGTTTTTGAAACGACGCCCGCCCAAGGCTGCGCGTCTCGCCACATCGAAAGTTTAGTGTTGCTAACCCGTGCCAGGTTCAAGAGTTCGTGTCAGGTTCGAAGCCTACCCGTCCGCGATGTCAGGCTCGCGAAGCGGTCTTGTCATGGTTTGAAGCCGGATTTCTCTCTGTTTCAGTGTGTTTCTGGCCCAAATGGCCGGTCGGACAGATGCAACGCTGCAACAGGTATGCAGTAAAACGCCGCATGCCAGAATTATGACGTAGTATCAAACTCTTACATCTGCCAATGAAGACTTAGGGAAGACCCGATTTGGTGAACGCGGCGCCAATTTGGCCGCATTTGCCAGCGCTTGTGGCCTTCTCCGGTGCCGCACTCTTCCAGCGGCAACTTGCCATCAGAACAATCCGTTCCCGTCGTCCGCCCTGTGCTGCCCGGGACTGGTGCGATTCTGCCGTCAGAATGAAGGAATACAATGCGTAAGCTTCTCATCGCTCTCACCGTGCTGTCGGCAACCCTCTCCACGACCGCTTTCGCCCAGGGCGGGCGTGGCACGGACGCCGAGCAGAAGGCCTGCACGCGCGATGTGCAGAAGTTCTGCCGCCCGGTGATCGACCAGGGCGATTTCACCATCCTGGCCTGCCTCAAGGAGAACCGGGCCAAGATCTCGCAGGCCTGCGATCAGGTCCTGAAGGACCACAACCAGTAAGCTCGGCCACTGGCCCATAAAGGCGGCCGTGGGGCTGCCTTTTCGGGCCGGATCCAGCGGGGCTGCCATCGCGAGACAGGATTGGTTTTGCGGCCATATTCCCCTATATGGGGGCCGCGGCCGCGTCGCCGGCATCAGCCCGCGCGAGCGAAAAAGCCCTTCCTGTCCAAACGATTGTTGATCAGCCCTCGATGACCTCTGCGAGCGAATTGCGATCCGGCAAGGGTGACCGCGACGAGAATTTCCCCGTCGCGTCCTGGATCATTCATCCGCGTCATCGTGCCCTGATCCTGGCCTATTACAATTTCGTCCGCACCGCCGACGACATCGCCGATCACGCGAGCCTGCCGGCGGACGAGAAGCTTCGCTATCTCGACCTGCTCGAGGCGGAACTGCTCGGCAACGGTGATACCCAGGCTGAAGCCGTCACCTTGCGCCGCGCGCTGGCGGAGCGCGGGATGGCCCCGCGGCACGCGCTCGACGTGCTGATCGCGTTCCGCATGGACGTGACCAAGCTGCGCTACGAGACCTGGGACGAGGTCATCCACTATTGCCGCTATTCGGCGATGCCGGTCGGCCGCTTCATGCTCGACGTTCATGGCGAGAGCACCGCGACCTGGGCCGCGTCGGATGCGCTTTGCGCGGGCCTGCAGATCAACAATCACCTGCAGGACTGCGGCAAGGATTATCGCGAGCTCAACCGCGTCTATCTGCCGCGCGATGCGCTGGCAGCACACGGCGCCACGGTCGAGCAGCTGGGCCTTGCGCAGTCGCCGCCGGCAATGCTGGCTTGCCTGCAGGGCCTTGCGGTGCGCAACGAGGCACTGCTCAATGACGGCCGGTCGCTGGCCGCGGAGATCCGCGATGTCCGCCTCGGCGTCGACGTCGCGGTGATCCAGGCCTATGCCGATCGCATCGTGCGTCTCTTGAAGGTGCGCGATCCCCTGCGCGAGCGGGTGCATCTGAACAAGTTTGAATTGCTCATTTTCAGCCTGGCCGGCATCGCCGGTGAGCTCGGCCGTCGCGCGATCGGCCGCAAGGCCATCTCTCGTCCGGGGGCCGCCCATGACGCTTGAGGCGACCGCGCCCAGCGCCAATTATGGCTCGTCCGCATCGAACAGCTCCTTTTACGCTGCGATGCGCATCCTGCCGCGCGATCAGCGCGAGGCGATGTTCCAGATCTACAGCTTCTGTCGCCAGGTCGACGACATCGCCGATTCCGACGGTCCGCGCGATCAGCGGCTCGCCGCGCTTCAGCAATGGCGCAACGACATCGACGCGCTCTACCAGGGCAATCCGCCGCCGCGGCTGAAGGACTATGTCGCCTCCGTGAAGACCTTCGGGCTCAAGCGCGAGGATTTCCTGGCCATCGTCGACGGCATGGAAATGGACGTACCGCAGGACATCCGTGCGCCCGACATGGCGACGCTGGATCTCTACTGCGATCGCGTCGCCAGCGCGGTCGGACGTTTGTCGGTGCGGGTGTTCGGCCTGCCGGAAGAGGATGGCATCCTGCTGGCCCATCATCTCGGCCGCGCGCTCCAGCTCACCAACATCCTGCGCGACATCGACGAGGACGCAACGCTCGGCCGGCTTTATCTGCCGCGCGAGGCGCTGCTGCATGCCGGCATCACCTCCAACGATCCGAACCGCGTGATTGCCGAGCGCGCGCTGTCGAAAGTTTGCGTATCGCTGACCCAGCGCGCCAAGGCGCATTTCGAGAAATCGGACGAGATCATGAACCGCAACAGGCGCCGCGTCGTGCGCGCGCCGCGGATCATGTCGAAATACTACCATTCCATCCTGGACCTGCTGATCGCGCGCGGCTTCAATGCGCCGCGCGAGCCGGTGCGTGTGTCGAAGGTCACACGCATTTTGATCCTGCTCCGCTACGCTTTCATCTGATGCAGAACACAGCTCACATCATCGGCGCTGGAATTTCCGGCCTCTCCGCAGCTGTGCGGCTCGCCAATGCCGGCTACAAGGTCGCCGTGCACGAGGCGACGCACCAGGCCGGCGGCCGCTGCCGCTCCTATTTCGACGGCGCCACCAATCTCACCATCGACAACGGCAATCACCTGCTGCTGTCCGGCAACAGCCATGCGCGGGCCTATGCGCGCGCGATCGGCACCGAAGCCGGCCTCGTCGGGCCTGAGAGCGCGCAGTTTCCCTTCGTCGATATCAAGACCGGGCAACGCTGGCAGATCGATCTCGGTTCGGGCCGGCTGCCCACCTGGGTGTTCGACGAGGGCCGTCGCGTGCCTGATACCGGGCTCACCGACTATCTCAAGCTGGCGCCGCTGATCTGGGCGTCGGAACAGACGCTGGTCGGCAAGTCCATTCCTTGCGAGGGCACGCTCTATCATCGCCTGGTGCAGCCGTTGCTGCTCGCAGCCCTCAACGTTGATCCGCCCGAGGGCTCGGCCGGGCTTGCCGGCGCAATCGTGCGCGAGACGCTGCTTGCGGGCGGGCAGGCCTGTCGTCCGCTGATCGCGCGCGATGGTTTGAGCGCTGTGCTGATCGAGCCCGCCGTGAAATATTTGGCTGAGCGCGGCCACACCGTTCAGCTCGGTCACGAGCTCCGCTCCTTCGTCACCGCGGACGGCAAGGTCAGCGCGCTGAACTTTGGTGGCGAGGATGTGATCCAGCTTGCCGCAGCCGATGTGATCGTGATGGCGGTGCCGCCGCGCGCCGCCACGAGCCTGCTGCCGGGCCTGACCGCGCCGACCGAATTCCGCGCCATCGTCAATGCACATTTCCGCTTCGAGCCGCCGCCGGGTTCGGCGCCGATCCTGGGCGTGATCGGCGGCGTCGTGGAATGGCTGTTCGCATTCCCGAACCGGCTGTCCGTCACCATCAGCAATGGCGATCGTCTCGTCGACCTCCAGCGCGAGGAGCTCGCGCAGACGATCTGGGATGACGTCTGCAAGGCCGGCGGTGTCTCAGGCGAGCTGCCGCCGTGGCAGATCGTGCGCGAGCGCCGTGCCACATTTGCGGCAACGCCGGCCCAGAATGCCCTGCGTCCCGGGCCGGCCACTGCGCTGAAAAATCTGTTTCTTGCCGGTGACTGGACTGCTACGGGATTGCCTGCAACGATCGAGGGATCGGTCCGGTCAGGTGATCGCGCCGCCGATCTGGTGCTGGCCGCAAAGCGGGCTTGACGGGCAATGTCCCGGTCACTTTCAAATCGACGCCAGGAGCAATCGAGCGACATGGATTCCGTGACCGCGACCAGCCGCGAAGCTTTGGAATCGAGCATTGCGTCGGCCACGCAAGGCGTGCTCGGCTTCCAGCAACCGGACGGCCATTGGGTGTTCGAACTCGAGGCCGATGCCACCATCCCCGCAGAATACGTGTTGTTGCGGCACCATCTCGCCGAGCCCGTCGATGCGCAGCTCGAGGCCAGGATCGCCAACTATCTGCGCCGCATTCAGGGTGCCCATGGCGGCTGGCCGCTGGTGCATGACGGTGCCTTCGACATGAGCGCCAGCGTGAAGGCTTACTTCGCGCTGAAGATGATCGGCGATTCCACGGACAGCCCGCACATGGTGCGGGCGCGCGAGGCGATTCGTTCGCGGGGCGGCGCGGTCCACAGCAACGTCTTCACCCGCTTCACGCTCGCGATGTTCGGGGTCCTGACCTGGCGCGCGGTGCCGGTGCTGCCGGTCGAGATCACGCTGCTGCCGTTCTGGTTTCCGTTCCACATCAACAAGATCTCCTATTGGGCGCGCACCACCATGGTGCCGCTCCTGGTGCTCGCGGCGCTGAAGCCGCGCGCGCGCAATCCGAAGGGCGTCGGCATCGACGAGCTCTTTCTGGAAGATCCACGCTCGATCGGCATGACCCCCAAGGCGCCACATCAGAGCATGGCCTGGTTCATGCTGTTCCGCGGCATCGATGTAATCCTGCGCGCGATCGAGCCGATCGCTCCGAAGGGCCTGCGCCAGCGCGCAATCGACGCGGCGCTCGCCTTCATCGAAGAGCGGCTTAACGGCGAAGACGGCATGGGCGCGATCTATCCGCCCATGGCCAACATCGTCATGATGTACGATGCGCTCGGCAAGGACGAGACTTACCCGCCGCGCGCGACCACGCGCCGTGGTCTCGACAAGCTGCTCGTGATCAAGGGCGAGGAGGCCTATTGCCAGCCCTGCGTCTCGCCGATCTGGGACACGACACTTACTGCGCATGCGCTGCTCGAAGCCGGCGGCGACAAGGCGGTGCCTGCGGCCAAGCAGGGCCTCGATTGGCTGATTCCGAAGCAGGAGCTCGAGGTGAAGGGCGACTGGGCGGTGAAGCGGCCCAATGTGCGTCCGGGCGGCTGGGCGTTCCAGTACAACAATGCCCATTATCCCGACCTCGACGACACTGCCGTCGTGGTGATGTCGATGGACCGCATGCGCCGGGAGCACGGGGCGACCGGATATGACGCGGCGATCGACCGCGGCCGGGAGTGGATCGAGGGCATGCAGAGCGACGACGGCGGCTGGGCTGCCTTCGACGTCAACAATTTCGAGTACTACCTGAACAACATCCCGTTCTCCGACCACGGCGCGCTGCTCGATCCGCCGACCGAGGACGTCACGGCCCGCTGCATCTCGATGCTGGCCCAGCTCGGCGAGACCGCAAAGACCAGCAAGTCCGTCGCCGCTGGCGTCGCCTATCTGCGCAAGACCCAGCACCCGGAGGGCTCCTGGTACGGCCGCTGGGGCATGAACTTCATCTACGGGACCTGGTCGGTCCTGTGCGCCCTCAACATGGCCGGCGTCGACCGCAACGACCCGATGATGCGCAAGGCGGCCGGCTGGCTGGCCTCGATCCAGAACGAGGACGGCGGCTGGGGTGAGGATGCGGTGAGCTACCGGCTCGACTACAAGGGCTGGGAAGCCGCCCCCTCGACCGCGTCGCAAACGGCATGGGCCTTGCTTGCCCTGATGGCTGTAGGCGAGGTTGATCACCCGGCCGTCGCCCGCGGGGTGGAGTACCTGATTGCAACACAGAACGAAAAAGGACTGTGGGACGAGAGCCGCTACACCGCCACCGGCTTCCCCCGCGTGTTCTATCTGCGATACCATGGTTACCCGAAGTTCTTCCCGTTGTGGGCACTTGCGCGGTATCGGAACTTGCGGAATACCAACAGCAGGGTGGTAGGGGTCGGGATGTGACTTTGGGGACGGGGGAGTGTGTTACCGCGCGTCAAGCCGTTGATCCGCGCCCGATATTGATCGTGACCGGACTGGTCCAGGAGGCCCGCATCGCTGCTGGGCCCGGGATGGCGGTCATCTGCTCGTCCAGCAGCCCGACCCAGTTGCGCGCGCTCCTGACGGTCGTGGACCCCGTCTCGATCCGCGGCGTGATCTCGTTCGGCGTGGCCGGCGGGCTGGACCCGAGCTTGCGCTCCGGCGACGTCGTGGTGGCGACCGAGGTGCTCGCGGGCGATGCCCGCTGGGTCGCCGGCCTGTCGCTCGGCGGCGACCTCATCGACAAGCTGACCTCCGGCCGCCGCCGGGTGGTGCGCGGTTCTCTGGCAGGTGCCGAGGAAGTGGTCACGGGCAGGTCGGGCAAGGCCGCGCTGCATTCGGAGACCGGCGCCTCCGCCGTCGACATGGAAAGCCACATCGCCGCCGCCTACGCCACTGAAGCCGGCCTGCCGTTCGCCGCGGTCCGCGTCATCAGCGACCCCGCCCACCGCGCGCTGCCGGCACTCGCCCGCGCCGCGATCAAGCCGAACGGCCAGATCGACCTCGCCGCCGTCCTGCGCGGCATCGTCCGCAATCCCACGACGCTCCACGCGCTGGTCTCGACCGGCCTCGACTTCAACCGCGCGTTGCGCTCGCTTCGCGGCTGTCGCGATTTCCTGATCGGGACGGAGCTCATCGAGAGTGAAGCGCTGGTTTCGAACGCGGCCTGAGCTGGGTCTTCGAAACGAGAATAGCAAAAAGGCCCGGTCGCGCGACCGGGCCTTTTCGTTCGGAGTCCATAACCCGGATGGCGCGCGCTGTCGTGAAGCCTGCGCGTCGCGATCCGCTCACAAGGCAGCCATCGCTGCTTCCAGAATATCGAGAGCCTCGTCGAGTTCGGCGCGCGAGATCGTCAGCGGCGGGCAGAGCGTGACCACGTTGCCGCCGCCGAGCTTGAAGCTCAGGCCTGCCTCCAGGCAGCGATACAACAGGCGCTCCGCGCGTGCGTTGGCATCAAGCGTGTCGCGCCGGCCGATCTCGACGCCGAGATAGAGACCTGCGCCGCGCACCTCGGAGATCACGGGATATCGCTCTGCCATCGATCGCAGACGTTCGAGCGCGTGGGCGCCGAGGACACGCGCTGCGGCCAGCAGCCCTTCCTCCGCGATCACATCGAGCGTGGCCAGCGCCGCAGCGCAGCCGACCGGGCTCTTCTCATGGGTATAGTGGCCGAGCGCTCCCTCGGGCACCACGTCGAGATCGGCCCGCGCCACGATGGCCGCCATCGGCATGATGCCGCCGCCGAGGCCCTTGCCGAGCACGAGAATGTCGGGTGTCGTATCGGCCTGCTCGCAGACGAACATGGTCCCGGTGCGGCCGAGGCAGCTCGGTACCTCGTCGAAGATCAGCAGCGCCCCGTGCCGGTCGCAGCTCGCGCGCACGCGCGGCCAGAAGCCGGGCGGCGGCAGCTCGACCGTGGTCCAGCGCATCGGCTCCGCGATCACGGCCGCGACGTCGCCCTGCACCTCGAGGACATAATCGATGTAGTCGGCGAGGCGCTCATGCGCGCGGCCGTCCTGCCCGAAGAAGCGCGCGGCGAGTCCCGGCGGCGGCACATGCTCCGTGCCCGGCAGCAGCGGGCCGGCGCCGCGCCGGAACAGCGCTTCGCCGCCGACCGAGACGGCGTCGAGATTGGCGCCGTGAAAAGCATCCCACATCGACAGGGTCTTGTGTCGCCCCGTCGCGTAGCGGGCGAGCTTCAGGGCCATGCCGATGGCTGCCGACCCGCTGGGGGCCAGCAACACTTTCTCTAGCTTCCCGGGCGCCACTTCGGCGAGGCGCCGGGCGAGGTCGATGGCGGATGTGTTGGTGTAACGGCGCGGGCAGAAGGGCAGGGTATCGAGCTGCGACTTGATGGCCGCGACCACGCTTGGATGACCGTAGCCGACCTGATGCACGCTATTGCCGTGGAAATCGAGGATGCGCCGGCCCTGGAGATCGACGATGTGGCTGCCTTCGGCGGCAGTCGCCACGTTCAGGCACGGCGTCGACAGCGACTGTCGCAGGAACCAGCGTTCATCCTCGTCGAGCCATTGCTGAGTCTGCGCGTCGATATGGCGTTTCTGAAACGCCCGTCGCTCCGCCGACAGATTGACGTCGCCCTCGGCAGCGCTCATGTCGGACGAGCTCATGGCCGCTCTCCGCTGGCCAGTCGGCCCTCGATCGCCGCGATCACCGGGAGGATGTCGGCGACGCCGTCGATCACGTAATGGGCGCCGGCATCCGTCAGCCGCTCGACTGCGGCCGCGCGGCGCTCGGCGAAGGCTTTCGGCGGCAACGCCGCGGTGTCGGCCAGCGACAACCCGAACACATTGCCGGTGACGGCAACGCCGACGGTCCAGCAGCCGCCGTTGAGGCCTTCCTTGATCCCGACCTCGGTGTCGTCGACCTTGACGCAGCTCCATGCCGGCCAGACGGCGAGCTCCAGAAAGGCTTTGTAGAGCATGAACGGCGTCGGGCGGCCGTCGGGCGTGTCTCCGGTGCAAACGATGCTGTCAGGTGCATAGCCTTGCGCGGCTGCGACCGGAATGACCTCGGCCATGATCTCGCGCGTGTAGCCCGTGCTCGAGCCGATCTTCAGGCCGCGGCGCCGCAAGGCCGCGACAGCCTCGGTCACGCCCGGGATGACGTCGGCGTAGCGGGCGGCGACCTCGACATTCATCGGTACGAAGACGTCGTAGACGGCGTCGATGTCCGCTTCGGTCGGCTCGTGCCCGTGCTTGTCGCGCCACGCGGCGGCGATCCGGGGCAGTCGCATCAGCGCGGCGATGTGGGGGCGCTTGGCCATGCCCATCGGCCCGCGCGCCTCGTCGACGGTGATCGTCACGCCGAAGCGCGCGAATGCCTCGACGAACACGCCCATCGGCGCCAGCGAGCCGTGGTCCACGGTCGTGCCGGCCCAGTCGAACACCACGGCCCTGACGTGCTCGAATGTATCGCTCATGTGGCTCGGCTCCCGGACGTCAGTTCGTCGATGACTTCCTCGGCGATCGCAAACGAGGTGCTGGCGCCGGTGCCGCTGGTGATCATGACGAGGCGCACAGCGTCAGATGGGCGATCGACCAGCATCAGCCGGTCGGACGCCGAGGCATAGGTGCCGATCCAGCGCTCGCGGATGACGGGTGTTGGCCATGCCAGCACCTGGCGGAATTCGTCCATGATCAACTCGTCCACCGTATCAGGACCAAACGGGTCCGGCGTCGCGTCGTAATGGTGGGAATCGCCGACGACGAGCGAGCCATCCTCGCTCTGCACGGCGATCAGATGCACGCCGTTGGCCAGATGCTGTCCTTGCTCGGATTCGAGTCGCTGCTTGAGCGCGGCCGCCTCCGGCAGTTCGGCGTAGCCGAGATAGCGCACGAGGCCGAGGTCCGACATCACAGCCGCGTTGAAGCGCGGCGCCGCGCTTGCCGACGCGACCCGCAGCATGTGCAGCTTGCAGCGCACGAGCCCATAGGCGCTGATGCGTTCCGGATAGAGGCCGAGGAAATCGTCGCCGGGGCAGACCACGCAGAGCCGGGCGCGGACCGGCCCCCGCGTGGTCTCGATCACCGGCGGCGCGACCTCCTTGGCCAGCGTCTGATACAGGAAGGTGACACCATGCACCTCGGCGAGCCACTTCGCCAAGGCCGGCACGGCGATGCGCGATTCCACCCGCAAATCGTGCGGGCTCGCCAGCACGGCTTGCAGATCGTCGGTCCGCAGCATCGGGAAACGGCGGCCCGCTTCAGTCGGGCTCAGAAGCTCGCACCCCTCGCCCATCTCGGTGCTGCGGAACGCCTCGAGCACCGCTGCGGCTTCCGGTCGCCGCACCGCAACCGCCAGTCCGGCATGCTCGATCCTGATGCCCGCGGCCGGGGCCACTTCGGCCCAGACCTGCCGCGACCGCATCGCCCGCTGCCAGCACTGGCCGCGTTGCTGCCCGGTGACGGTGACGAAGCCGAAGTTGCGGATCGAGGCGCCGTTTGCCCTTGCATCGCGCTCGATGACCATGACCCGCAAGCCCCGGCGCACGCCCGCAAGCGCATGGGCGAGACCACAGATGCCGCCCCCGATAATTGCCAGATCGAATTCGTTCCCGGACACGCTCACCGTTGTCTCCACATCTGTGCTCGCGCAAGATAGCCCTGCGTGAGTAACATATAGATGGCGCGTGTGAAGGCCGCCGTGGCGAACACCACCATGGCCATGGCTGCCGCCGGGGCCACGTCGCCCGCGTCATCCATGTTGAGCACGGCGATCGCCGCAAGCGTCGTGTGCGGCGCGTAGATGAAAACCACCGCGGACACGGTCGTCATCGCGTTCACGAACAGATACATGGCGATATCAAGCACGGCCGGCAGGCAGACCGGCAAGGTCACGCGCATGAAGGTACGCCAGAACGGCACCCTGAGCGATGCCGAAACGGTCTCGAACTCCTGGTCGATCTGCTTGAGCGCCGTCACTGCGGTCAGGTGCGAGACCGAGTAGAAATGCGAGATGGTGCAGATGACGAGGATGGCCATCGTGCCATAGATGAAGTTGAGCGGATTGGCCGGGTTGTTGAAGAAGAAGATGTAGCCGAGGCCGAGCACCAGCCCGGGAACGGCCAAGGGAAGCAGTGCGAGAAACTGCACGAAGCCTCTGATGGCACGAAAGCGCGGGGTCTTCTCGACGAGGTAGGCGCCGGTGAAGATCACCGCGGTCCCGAACAGCGCGGTGAGGCCGGCCATGACCAGCGAGTTGAAATAGCTGCGCCAGCCGCCGCCATCCATCATGTCGAAGTCGAAGTTCTTGAAGCTGGGCGTCAGATTGTAGGGCCAGAACGTCGCGATCGAGGCGAAGAACGACACGCCGAGCATGACCAGGATCGCGAACGCGATCAGGGAGCAGATCGCCAGTATCGCGCGATCGATCGTGGCGTCAGGCTTGGGCGCATACGGCACGGCGCGCGCGGAGAGCAGCGCCAGCTGCCGCCGCTGCATCAGCTGATCGACGACGAAGGCCACCGCCGCCGGCAACAGCAGGATCAAGCCGACCACCGCGCCCATCCGGAAATTCTGTTGCCCGACCACCTGCTTGTAGATGTCGGTCGCGAGCACGTTGAACTTGCCCCCGATGACCTTCGGCACGCCGAAATCGGTGATCACAAGGGTAAAGACGACGAAGATCGCACTGATCAGTCCGTAGCGCGCGCCGGGGATGGTCACCGTCCAGAAGGTGCGGTGCGAACTTGCCCGCAAGGCTTCTGCGGCCTCGTACAGACGCGCGTCAGAAATCGCCAGCGCTGTGGTGATGATGATGAGCGCATGCGGGAAGGTCCAGAACACCTCGCCCATGACGATGCCGATCGGACCGTAGATCGATGCGCCGAACAGCATCCATTTGACGAGGCCCTGGTTGCCGAACAGGTAGACGAGGCTGATCGCCGGCAGCAGCGAGGGCGCGAGAATCGGGATCTGCGCGACGATGCGGAACAGCCCCCGCCCGGGCATGCAGGTGCGGGTGAGCCCGTAGGCGTAGACGAAGGCGAGCAGAACGCAGATGAAAGTGCTCAGCAGTGACACCCAGACCGAGTGCCAGATCGAATCGGCGAGCGCGGGATTGGCGAAATAGGCCTGGAAATTGGCGAGGCCGACGAAGCTGCCATCAGCCGCCTGGAAGCTCTTGGACAGCAGCGCGCAGAGCGGCAGCAACACGGTGACGATCAACCAGAGGCCGAGCGCCACGACCGCGCCGCGCATGATCCAGTCGTCGCGCCCGAGCTTCTGCCGCAGCTGCGCGATTCCAGCGGCACGGTCCGGCAGACTGAGCGTCTCGGTCGTCATCGCTGCTGTCCCGTGTCAGGCCGTCGCGGAGCGCGGCTGGGCAAAGACGCGCAGCCGCTTCGGCGGCAGCGCCACCTCGATGGTCGCGCCCGATGAAATGCCGAGGTCGCGCACGGCGTTGATGGAAAAGTCGGCCGAGAAGTTCAGATTCGTGCCGCTCGCATGCAAGGTCGTCGCGAAATGATTGCCGATGAATTCCATCACGCCGACCTGGACCGACAGGCGATTGTCCGAATGCTCGCCGATGTCGCGCACCACCACGTCCTCCGGCCGAAGGCAGACCGTGACGGCCGCGCCCTCGGCGAGCGGCACCTCCTCGCTGAAATCCAGCACGGCCCCGCTGACGACAGCGCGCTTGCTGGTGACGATGCGCCCCTCCAGAAAGTTCATCTTGCCGACGAAGTCGGCGACGAAAGCCGTTGCTGGGTAGCCGTAGATCTCGTCGGGCGTGCCGACCTGCTCGATCCTGCCATGGCTCATGACCACGATCCGGTCGGACATGGTGAGCGCCTCCTCCTGATCGTGGGTCACCATGATCGTCGTCAGCTTGAGACGTTGCTGCAGATCGCGGATCTCGCCGCGCAGACGCGCCCGGACGCGCGCGTCGAGCGCGGACAGCGGTTCGTCCAGCAGCAGAAGGCCGGGCGATAGCGCCAGCGCGCGGGCGAGCGCGACGCGCTGCTGCTGTCCGCCCGAGAGCTGGGCCGGATATTTGTCGGCCTGCTCGGGCAGGCCGACGAGTTCGAGAAGCTCCTTGACCCGTTTGTCGATCGCGATGCGAGGCGTGCCTGTGGATACCAGGCCGTAGGCGACGTTGTCCTTGATCGTCAGGTTCGGGAACAGCGCATAGGACTGGAACACGATGCCGAAGTCGCGCTTGGCAACCGGCAGCGTCGAGATGTCCCGCCCGCCCTGATGGATCGACCCGGTGGTTTGCACGTCGAGGCCGGAGATGGCGCGCAGCAGCGTGGTCTTGCCGCAGCCGGAAGGCCCCAGGAACGAGACGAACTCGCCCGGCATGATGTCGAGATCGACAGTATCGAGCGCGGTGAACGCGCCGAACTTTTTCGACAGGTTGCGGATGCGGAGATAGGGCACCGTCGTCGGCATGCTGTCCATTGTACTGTCCCGCATAGACCGGCGCCCATGCACTGCCGGGTTCGTGCTCCGAGAATCCCGGGCGGGATTCTCAATTCAGGTCCCTCAGTTCAGGTTGTTCAATTCAGGTTCTTCAGTTTTTGGGCTCGGACTTGCCGTCGTAGCGCTTGCTCCACTCCGCCAGGATCTTGTCGCGGTTCTCCGCGGCCCAGGTGAAGTCGTTCTTGATCAGCATCTTGCCGATGTCACCCTGGATGAACTCCATGGAGCTTGCGATGCCCGGCAACGCGACGATGGCGAAGTTCTCGGCGTAGAGCTTGTTGGCCTCCGGCGTCGCCGCCCAGTCGGCCAGCTTCTTCGCCGCCTCGGCCTCCTTGGTCGTCTTCATGATGCCGATCGCCTCCATGTCCCAGCCGAGGCCTTCCTTGGGCAGGACAATGCTGATCGGCGCGCCGCCCTTCTTGGTCTTGTTGGCGCGATATTCGAACGAGAGGCCGATCGTGTACTCGCCGGCGGCGGCCTGCCGGCACGGCTTGGAGCCGGAATGGGTGTAGGCCGCGATGTTCTTGTGCAGCTCGTCCATGTATTTCCAGCCCTCGTCCCAGCCGAACATCTGGAGCCAGGCGGAGACCATCAGAAATCCGGTCCCCGAGGACGCCGGGTTCGGCATGGCGATCTGTCCCTGATAGACCGGCTTGGTCAGGTCGGCCCAGGAGGCGGGCTCCGGCAGGTTCTTCTTGCCCGCTTCGACGGTGTTGACGCAAGAGGCCGATGCCCAGACGTCCATGCCCACCCATTCCGGCACGGCGGCGGGATCGCGCATCTTGGCGTCGACCTTGTCCAGACCGGCTGGCGCGTAAGGCATCAGCATGCCTTCCTTCTGCAGCAGCATCAGCGAGGTTGCGGCAAGGCCCATGACCACATCGGCCTTGGGGTTTGCCTTCTCGGCAAGGAGCTTTGCGGTGATGATGCCAGTGGAGTCGCGGACCCAGAGGATGTTGATGCCGGGATTGGCCTTCTCGAAGGCGGCCTTGTAGGGCTTGATCTGGTCGGCCTCCAGGGCCGTGTAAACGGTGAGGTCTGCCGCGCGAGCTGTCGTAGCGAGGCAGAACATGGCGGCGGCGATCGACGCAACAGCGCAGCGCAGACCGCTTGTCGTGCACGGATTCATGTCGGGCTCCATCGATGTTGGCCAGGGGCCGGCGCCATCAGGGCAGGGAACCCGGTATTGTTAGATGACATTTCCGACACGTGCATGTCGGATTTTGTGCACGGCGCGCCTCGATTGCCCTGTTTCTGCACATCTTGAGTGCAGTCTCGGCTTGAGTGCACTGCAACTTCGGGCGCGGGGGAGGCGGTCGCCGGGCGTTATTGGCGGCCGGCCTTTTCTTTGTTGAAGTGCGTGGGCCGACTTTGTCGCCCGCCAGCATGACTTCGTAGGGCGGGTTAGCGTCAGCGTAACCCACCCTACGGGCTGGTGCGTCTCACGAAACGCCGCGCGCAACAACTCGACATGATCCGTCAGCAACGATAGCTTTCGCTCCGCAGATTGACGGTGAAGAAAGAAGCATCCACCCGAAACAAGTTGCGAAATGACGCTCCGAACGCGAGCCCTCCTGTCCGCGATCACCGTGTTCTTGGTGGCCGTTGGATTTATGTACGCGACCGCGCTAGCGCCTAGTCAGTCATATTCGATTATATTTGCCGGCCTCGCTTTTTTCTTTCTTATTCCGGGAGGTTTATGGGTGAGAAGCATCTATAGGTGTCCCGTTTGCGGCACATCCATATTTGAACGAGAAGGTTTGCTTACTGCATTTTGGCCCGCGGAGACTTGCGCAAGATGTCATTCCGATCTGCGGAATCGTTAGTCCGTAGGACGGGTTGAGCCCTTGTGAAACCCATCGCTTCCCGATCACCGCTCTCCGTAATCGAGGCTGTCATCCGCTAGCTGCCAAGCTTCACGTGACGATGAAATTAGGACGGTGCCGCGACACCAGTGCGATGGGTTTCGCGAAGGGGCTCAGCCCATCCTACTGTCGGTGCTTTTGCTGTTGCGTCGATCATTCCCAACGAGGGGCCGGCGGTTTCTTACCGAGGTAGAACTTCGTTACGGTGAATATTCCTTCGCTATTCATGGCACCATCCAGACGCGCGTCCAGATTTACGAATGGTCGATCATCGATCCCTTTCGGGTTTGACGTCAGATACACGTGGATTGTCAAAGGAAGTGAAAGGGGCTCATCCTCTTTGCCTTCGACTGCAACGTCGACGGTGAATCCATCTGGATAGGCAGAACCATTTCCTTTGTTTTGCTCCTTCGCGTCACGATATTTCCCGGGTGCCGCCTGCTTTGTACGTGCGAGAATGGCCTGCTGTCCGATCTTGAGGACATCGCGCTGCCACGCGACGTTCCCGTTTTCCAGTTTCAAAAGAACCAGGGCCGTATCGCACCATTTGCCGTCGACTTCCCACAACAGATACGAGTTGTCCCTGGTCCAGCGGGAAGGAGCAAGACTGATATGATTTGCGTGCTCGTAACCCGTGATTGCCTGAATTTCAGCGAGCACACGCCCTGTTTTGGTTTCGATCAGGCTGTTGTGCGGATTGGGCGTATCCAAGCCAGGCACTGTTACGCCGTAACGATGATCCGGTGAGAGAGTGATGTCAGGAATTGTGTAGCCCGTCGGGGCGGTTTGCGCGGCGGCCGTGTCAATTGCGGCAGCCACCATCCCACTGAAACACAACATGACGACAAGTCGAGTAGCCGCTCCACCATTCATCGATGATCTCCAACCGAATGTTGGCACCAGGCCCCCGACACATCGTGCGTGAGCCCAATCAGGAATGACGGTGCAATCAACCAATAGCCCCGTTCGACGCCGCATCACCCTAGCTCCACGAACGGACGGCATCAACATCACGCCGGCGCAAGTTTCACCTAGGCGGCGGAGCATCCGCAAGCGCTTCGACCTGACATGAAAGGGCCGCCCGTTGAGGCGGCCCTCTTTATGATGATCACCACGATCACGCCGACACAAGTTCGTAGGTGGGTTAGCCCCGCGGATTGCGCGAAGCGCAAACCGCTTGGCGTAACCCACCTCTTTTGTCTCCGCGTCAAGAGAAGTGGTGGGTTACGCCAAGCAGATGCGCGTCGCGCATCTACTTAGCTAACCCACCTACGAGCTTCATCTCGTCGCATATTGGCGGATCATATGGCCGCCATCGACGTCGAGAACCTGGCCGGTCAGGAAGGTGTTGGTCGCAGCGAACAGCACGGCATTGGCGATCTCGCCGGGTTCGCCGACGCGGCCGAGCGGCAGGCTTTCGCCGGTGCTGCGGAACATGGCCTCCCGGGCATCTTCAGGCATCCCGGCATAGACGTCGGTGCGCACCATGCCTGGCGAGATGCAATTGACCCGTATCCGGGGCCCGAGTTCGAGCGCGAGCGCGCGCGTCAGCCCCTCGACCGCCCCGAGCCCGGAGCAGTTCAGGCCGGGGCGTCGGCTCAACACGCCCGAGAAGAAGGTGATCGATCCGCCGGTGTTGATCCGCGACAGGCAAGCCTGGGCGACGCCATAGGGACCAAAGAACTTGCCGTCGAACATGCGGCGGACATCGCTCAGGGGCATTTCGGCGAAGCGACCATGGCTGGACGAGGCGGCGGTGATGACGAGATGGTCGAACGGATCGAGCGCCTCAGCCCATTCCGCCACGGCGACCGCATTGGTCATGTCGACGCTGGCCCAGGGCACGCCACCCAACTCGTCCGCGACGCGCACCAGCTTGCGCGCATCGCGGGCCACCAGCGTCACGGCGAGACTGGCCGCAACAGCCGCTTCCGCAGTCGCCCGCCCGATGCCGCTCGAACCGCCGACGATCACCATGCGCTGTGGCTTCGCGGCGCTGACACGATTTGGATTGTTTGAGCTCATGGCGGATCTTCCGGGTTGGTTGAAGGGTGTTTTATTCCCGCCGCAGCCGGGCGAAGGCGATGTCGCGGGGGTGTCCGCGCTTGGTGACGAGGTCGATCCACAGCATGGCAAGCGGTTCGAGCAGCCGCGCGGCACGGAGCGGCCCCGCATCGATCGGCTCGAAGCCGAGATCGGCGACGAGGTCCATTACATCTGGCTTGCGCGCCTCGTCGTCGCCGGCAACGAACATCATCGATCTGGGCTGGAACGCGGCCGCATGGGCCATGTTTTCGGCGCCGGTCTGGTTGAGCGTCTTGAACACGCTTGCTCCGGGTGCGCATTTGGCGATCTCCTCGCCGCCCGAGGTTTCAAATCCGAGAGTGAGATGCAGCCCCTCCGGCCCCATGCCGAGCGGATTGGTGCAGTCGATCACGATCGCGCCGGAGAGGTCGCCCAGCGCCTCCAGCGCGGGCTTCGCCGCGGCGTAGGGAGTGGCCAGCACCACGATCTCGGCGTCGCGCCGGTCGCGGGCGGACTGCAGCCGTTCGCGCGGCAGGCCTGCATGTTTTGGATGGTCAGGATCGGAAACGCCAAACCGGACATCATGTCCGCAGGCGAGCCACGCCTTGCCAAGCGCTGTGCCGACATTGCCGGCGCCGATGATGAGAATAGGTTTGGTCATCGCCGCCACTCGACGCCCGTGTCCGCGTAATGGCGCATCTCGACGATCTCATCGACGAAGGCCTTGATGGCCGCAAAAAATGGCGGGAAGTGCGGCCCCTTGCGAAATTTCTGGAGATGATCGGCGGTCGACGTCCAGCGGATGCGCAGGGTGTAACTGGCCGGGTCCTCCTCGCAGCGGGTGAGATCGAAACCGCGGCATTCGGGCGATGCCTGCAAGCTCTCGGCCGCTACGCGATAGGCAGCGACGAGATCGTCTCCGCTGTGCTTGGTCAGGGTGTAGCGAATATATTCAACAGTCACGGACGAGCCTTTGAGTGATCGCAGCTCTGCACGACGTCAGAGCCGCCCCGGGGAATGTCTGTCCGAGCTAATAGCCTTTGCTCCTATATGCATGGAAATGATATCCATTCATTATGGATATCGATAAGAACAATATCAGGCGCCTCGACTTCTCCCTCCTCCTGATCTTCGACGAGCTGGTTCGCCACAAGCGCACGACCGTGGTGGCCGACCGGCTCGGTCTCAGCCAATCGGCGGTCAGCCACGCATTGACGCGGCTGCGCGACCTCTTCGACGATCCGCTGTTCTCCCGCCGACCCGATGGTTTGACGCCGACGCGGCGCGCGCTCGAGCTCGCGCCCAAGGTCCGCGAGTTGATGCGGCGGGCGCAGGAGGTCGTCGGCGGCGCCGACGACTTCGATCCGGCGGTATCCGACAGGCAGTTCAGGCTGGCGGCCAACGATCTCGTGGCAACGTTGATCGGGCCGCTTCTCCTGGAAAAGCTGGCGATTGAGGCTCCAGCGACGCGACTGGTCAGCCGCTTTGCGGTCGGGCAGGCCGCCTTCGAAGCGCTGCGCAAGGACGAGATCGATCTTGCGATCGGCCGCTTCTACGAGATCCCCGACGACTTCGAGACGGACATCCTGTTGCAGGAAAGCTTCTCAGTCATCGCGCGCCATCGCCACCCAAAACTCGCGGAGACGCTCGACCTTGCAACCTATCTCGATGCCGATCACCTGCTCGTGTCGTTCCAGGGCAGGCTGGCAGGCATCGTCGATGAGACGCTCGCCACGCAGGGACTGAAGCGCCGCGTCCGCGCCAGCGTGCCGATGTTCCTGACGGCGTTTGCCGCGGTCGCCGGCAGCGATCTCGTCGCAACCGTGCCCGCGCGCCTCGCCCAGCGCTTCGCGCCCACCTTCGGCTTGCGCGTGTTGCCTCCGCCCTTGGCCATCGAGAGCTTTCCGGTCAGCCTCGTGCGGCTTGCCGCGATGAAGTCCGATCCCGGACTGTCCTGGCTCGTCGGACGCATCCGGCAGATCGCCGATGCGCTTCGCTGAGAACGAGCCGCGAGGCGGATCGCGAAGACCATGACGTCGCGCGTCGCATATGGCGTCCTGCCCGCGCCCCGAAACAGCCAGCATGGCATAATGCCACTGTTTTGCCCGACGGGTCAAACAATTTTCGAAAAATACGAAATAGCGCAGATCTGCGCGGTCGACTGACGGTGCCGCTGGTTACGAAAACGAACACGCGCCGCCGATGCCGTGGTCCTTGCCGGTTTGCTGCTGATTTGCTCGACGCTGCAATGGCCTAACCGAGCGAACCTCGCTGTGGCGGGCAGCCGCGCCTCTACTGTGCATGGGGTTGTTTTTTCACTTTTTCCCGGAGCGCGAGGAGGAGAGGGTATCGCCCGCGCTTCGCCAAACAAAACAAAAGGCCCGCTCGCCATCGGCGACCGGGCCTTTGTTCGTTCGTGCCGACTTGCGTGCTTACGCCGCCGTCGAAGCCTTCCGCGCCGCCTTCGCCGCAGCAGCCTCGGCTTCGTCCTTGCGGATCTCGGAAAGCCGCTTCTGCACTTCAGCCGAGAAGATGTACTGCGCCGGGCGCTGCTTCGACATGTCGATCTCCGGCGCCATCGGGCCAGTGGTCTTGATGCCGCGCAGCGACACCCACATTGCCTTGATCGGGTTGTTGAGGGCTGCGGTCGCCGCCGTCGGCTCGTAGCCGCAATGGGCCATACAGTCGGCGCACTTCTCGTACTTGCCGGTGCCGTAGGTCTCCCAGTCGGTCGTGTCCATCAGCTCCTTGAAGGTCTTCGCGTAGCCTTCGCCGAGGAGGTAACAGGGCTTCTGCCAACCAAAAATGTTGCGCGCGGGCATGCCCCACGGCGTGCACTCGTATTCCTGGTTGCCGGCGAGGAAGTCGAGGAACAGGCCGGAGTGCATGAAGTTCCACTTCTTGCCCTTGCCCATCGCAAAGACGTCGCGGAACAGCTTCTTGGTCTTGGTGCGGTTGAGGAAGTGCTCCTGGTCCGGCGCGCGCTCATAGGCGTAGCCGGGCGACATCGAGACGCCGACGCCGAGCTCGACGGTGAGGTCGAGGAATTTCGCGATCTCCTCGGCCGGATGGCCGTCGAAGATGGTGGCGTTGACGTTCACGGTGAAGCCGCGTGCCTTCGCCGCCTTGATCGCGGAGACGGCGCGGTCGAACACGCCCTGCTGCGACACGGCCTTGTCGTGATGCTCGCGCAGGCCGTCCAGATGCACGGAGAAGAACAGATACGGGGAGGGCTCGAACAGATCGAGCTTCTTCTCGAGCAGCAGCGCGTTGGTGCAGAGCGAGACGAACTTCTTGCGCGCGACGAGGCCGCGCACGATCTCGCCGATCTCCTTGTGGATCAGCGGCTCGCCGCCCGGGATCGCCACCATCGGCGCGCCGCACTCGTCGGCCGCGTCCCAGCACTCCTGGGCGGTCATGCGGCGGTTGAGGATCGCATCCGGATAGTCGATCTTGCCGCAGCCGACGCAGGCGAGGTTGCAGCGGAACAGCGGCTCCAGCATCAGCACGAGCGGATAGCGCTTGCGGCCAAGCAGTTTCTGCTTGAGCAAATAGCCGCCGATACGCATTTCCTTGAAGAAGGGGATTGCCATTACACGTTTCTTTCTGGGCTTGAAATTCGGTAGGTCAGCTTGCAGCCAGTTCGGCCGGAAGCCGGAATTCGATGTTTTCCTCGCGGCCCGGGAGCACCGACACCGTCACCGGTCCGATCCGCCGCAGCGCTTCGATCACGTCATCCACCAGCACCTCGGGCGCCGAGGCACCGGCCGTGAGGCCGACGGTCCTGGCACCCTTCAACCACTCCGGATTGAGCTCGCTTCCATCGGCGATCAGATAACTCGCGACACCGGCCTCAGTGCCGATCTCGCGGAGCCGGTTCGAGTTCGAGCTATTGGCAGCGCCCACCACCAAAATCACGTCGACCAGCTTGCTCAAGTCCCTTACCGCAGATTGGCGGTTCTGTGTCGCATAGCAGATATCCCGGATGTCCGGGCCTTGAATATCTGTAAATTTCGCCTGAAGGGCCTCGATAATGCCCCTGGTGTCGTCGACCGATAGGGTGGTCTGGGTGATGTAGGCCACTGGCGTACCGGCCGGCAGCGCCAGCGCCTGGGCCTCGTCGACGCTCTGGACCAGCAGAACGGGGCCGGGAACCTGGCCCATCGTGCCCTCGACCTCCGGATGGCCGGCATGGCCGATCAGGATCAGGGTGCGGCCCCTGGTGATGTAGCGCTTCCCCTGATTGTGAACTTTCGTGACCAGCGGGCAGGTGGCATTCAGCACCGGAAGGTCGCGCTCGGCGGCCTCATCCTCGACGCTGCGGGCGACGCCATGGGCGCTGAAAACGGTCACGGCCTTCGGCGGAACTTCCGACAGTTCCTCGACAAAGATCGCCCCCTTGTTCTTGAGGCTCTCGACGACGTATTTGTTATGAACGATCTCGTGGCGCACGTAGACGGGCGGGCCGTATTTCTCCAGCGCCCGCTCGACGATCTCGATCGCGCGCACCACGCCCGCGCAGAAGCCGCGCGGCTGCGCCAGATAAACTTCCATTGGACGCCCATCACGCAAGTTGCACCATCTAGCTCAATTGTCCCGGCGGCACCCCGATACGGGACCAATGTTGCAATATCCGCACCATTGGCTTTCGCAACCGCGGTAACCGCCCACCCCAATCTGGGCCCCGGCGCATGCAGGCACAGCATTTTGTGTCAAAAAATCGGCGAAAAGGAAAGGTGGGATGCGCCGCGGGTTCCTCGGAGGCTCGATTTTAGGTATTATAATGTTGCCAATTGTGTGAGCAGGACGGCGACGTGTCTGCTCACCCCTTCGTCACGTTACTGCCTCAAGTCCCCGGCTATACCGGCCGCCCCGCATGATTTTGCCATGGTCTGTCGCCGTTTACTTCGAACCTTGTTCCGGCGAGAACGACCCAAAACGGCAATAGGTTTCGCCCGGGAACTCCGCTAAACAGCGGGCGTTTTCGGCAGGCTGTTAACACCAGAAAGAAAAGATGTGCTGCAAAGCGTAGTCGTTGCCATCGTCAGGGCCTGTACCCGGTTTGCCTCCCTCGTCGTTATTCTCGGGCTCCTGCTGGCCGTGGGGGCGGGCTATTACACGTCCAAGCACTTCGCCATCAACACCGACATCAATTCGCTGATCGCCCAGAACCTGGACTGGCGCCAGCGTGACCAGCAGTTCGACCGCGCCTTCGACCGCGACGCGACGATTCTCGCGGTCGTCGAGGCGAGGACGCCCGAGATGGCGACCGCAGCGGCTGACGCGCTCTACGCCAGGCTGAAGGACGACAAGACCAACTTCCAGTCGATCCAGCAGCTCGGTACCGGCGAGTTCTTCGAGAAGAACGGCTTGTTGTTTCTGCCGACCGAGGAAGTCGGCAAGATCACCGGCCAGTTCGAGTCCGCTGCGCCCCTGATCGAGATCATGGCCGGCGATCCCTCGATCCGCGGTCTGACCGGCGCGCTGGAGACCGGGCTTGCGGGCGTCAAGCGTGGTCAGGTCAAGCTCGACAGCACCGAGCGGCCGTTCAACCAGATCGCAGAGACGGTCGAGACCGTGCTCAACAAAGGTAATGCGAGCTTCTCCTGGCGCGAGCTCGTCAGCGACAAGCCGCTGTCGGATTCGGACAAGCGGGCCTTCATCGAGTTCAAGCCGATTCTCGACTACAACGCGCTCGAGCCTGGCAAGGGCGCGACCGACGCGATCCGCAAGGCCGCGCGCGATCTCGATTTCGCGACAAAATATCAGGCGCGGGTGCGGCTGACGGGTCCGGTCCCGATCGCCAACGAGGAATACGCGACCGTCCAGGAGGGCGCCGTCGTCAACGGTGTCGGCACGGTGCTCGTCGTGCTGCTGATCCTGTGGCTCGCGCTGCACTCCTCGAAGATCATCTTCGCGGTGTTCGTCAATCTCTTCGTCGGCCTCGCGCTGACGACCGCCGCGGGCCTGATGATGGTCGGCTCGTTCAATTTGCTGTCGATCGCGTTCGCCGTGCTGTTCGTCGGACTGGGCGTCGATTTCGGTATCCAGTACAGCGTCCGCTATCGCTCGGAGCGCTACAAACACGACGATCTCTCCGGCGCGCTGGTGCTTGCCGCGAAGCGCTCCGCAGTGCCGTTGTCGCTAGCGGCAATGGCGACCGCCGCCGGCTTCCTCTGTTTCCTGCCCACCGACTACAAGGGCATCTCCGAGCTCGGCCAGATCGCCGGCGTCGGCATGCTGGTGGCGTTCGTCTCTAGTATCACCGTACTGCCCGCGATGCTGAAGCTGCTGAATCCGCCCGGTGAGATGGAGCCGGTAGGCTATGCCTTCCTGGCGCCGCTCGATTACTTCCTGGAGAAGCACCGTGTGCTGGTCGTCGGCGGCACGCTGCTGCTCGCGGTCGCCGGTCTGCCGCTGCTTTATTTCATGAAGTTCGACTTCAACCCGATGAACCTGCGCAATCCGAACGCGGAGTCCATCGCGACTTTCCTCGATCTGCGCAAGGACCCCAACACCGGCGCCAATGCCATCAATGTGATGACCACGTCGGAAGAGCAGGCCAAGCAGGTCGAAGCGAGGCTGGAGAAGGTGCCGGAAGTGTTGCGCGTGATGTCGCTCGACAGTTTCGTGCCGGAGGACCAACAGCCGAAGCTGAGGCTGATCGCGCAGGGCGCCAAGACGTTGAACCCCGCGCTCAACCCGGATCAGGTCGATGCGGCGCCGTCGGACCAGGAGAACGTCGAGTCGCTGAAATCCTCGGTCGAGAATCTCCGCCGGACTGCGGGTGACGCCAAGGGGCCGGGCGCGATTGCCTCGCGCCGGCTCGCGGACGCCCTGGACAAGCTCGCTAACTCGGACGAGGCGACCCGCAACAAGGCGCAGGACGTGTTCGTCACCCCGATGAAGATCGTGTTCGACCAGCTCAGGAATGCGATGCAGGCCGGGCCCGTCACTCTGAGCTCACTGCCGCCGGATCTCGTCAACGCCTGGAAGAGCAAGGACGGCATCATCCGCGTCGAGGCTCAGCCGAAAGGCGACCCGAACGACAACGATACGCTACGCAAGTTTGCGGCAGCTGTGCTCGAGGCCGAGCCGACCGCGATCGGCGGACCGGTCTCGATCCTGAAATCCGGCGACACCGTGGTGAACGCCTTCATCCATGCCGGCATCTATGCGCTGCTGGTGATCGGCCTGTTGCTGTGGATCACGCTGCGCCGCATCGTTGACGTGCTGATGACGTTGGTGCCGCTTCTGGTTGCGGGTGCGGTGACGCTCGAGATCTGCGTGCTGATCGGCCTGCCGCTCAACTTCGCCAATATCGTCGCGTTCCCGCTGCTGCTCGGCGTCGGCGTCGCCTTCAAGATCTACTATGTCGTCGCATGGCGGTCCGGCAGGACAAACCTGCTTCAGACCAGCCTGACGCGTGCGATCTTTTTCAGCGCGCTGACGACGGCGACCGCATTCGGCAGCCTGTGGCTGTCGAGCCATCCGGGCACGTCCAGCATGGGCAAGCTGCTCGCATTGTCGCTGGTGACGACGCTTGCCGCCGTGCTGCTGTTCCAGCCCGCCCTAATGGGCAAGCCCCGCAATCTCAGGGAGTAGGCAGATGTCGCCGACGGGGTCAGTGGCGCTCTTCTGACCCGGCTTGGCCGCGGCGGCGCTCTTCGGGGCGGCCGGCGTCGGCGCAGGTGCCGCGGTAACTGGTGCTGGCGCAGCCTTGGGCGCTGCTCCAGTGGTTTTGGGAGCGCCCTTGGGCATGGCGTTGGCGGTGCTGAGGGGGATCGGTGGACCGACGCGGGTCCAGGTCTCTCCGCCGCACAGGAAGCCCAGCACGCAGCCCTTGATCTCGAGCTGGTCGGTGCCAACAGGCGTGATGGTGGCGCTATACATCTGACCATCCTTCGCGTTGTAGACCTGACCCTCCCATTGTTCGGCGCCAGCCGACTTCTTCATGTTGATCAGGATCGCCATGCCCAGCGTGGGCCTGTTCTTTTTTGAGACATCCGGGTTGTTCTCGTCGCGTCCGCCGGGCTGCTTTTCCCAGGAAACAGCGCCCCACATGCCGCCATTGCATTGGGCGACGCGGACATTGGCGACGCCATCAGCGACCCGCCAGTCGCCGGTAGGATCGGCAGCGAGTGCCGGCGTCAGGCCGGTGTAACAGCTTGTCAGTATTATTCCGGTGAAAATGGCCAAACGCATGAGTGTTCCTCGGCAGTGCAACATGGTTTAAAGCTGTGCTTGCGAAGATGGTCCGAAAAAGGGCAAAAGGCCGCACAGACCCTTTTCCGTTTGCTGACCGTTTTCAGTTGACGAAGCGGCCCTCAACCGAAGTATGTAGCGGATGAACAGTCCAAATCCAGACATGTCCCAGTTGTTCGCGGACCGTCAGGCCCAGCGCAGCGCCCTGCATAATCGGTACCTGAACGAGCAGTTCGTCCGGGTTCTCAAGACCATCGGCTACGATGTCGGCTTCCAGAAGGGGCAGGGACAGTACCTCTACGATCGCGAGGGGGCACGCTATCTCGACCTGTTGTCCGGCTTTGGCGTGTTTGCGATCGGGCGCAATCATCCTGTCATGCGCGAGGCGCTCAAGAGCGTGCTCGATGCTGATCTGCCCAATCTGGTCCAGTTCGACGTCTCGGTGCTTGCAGGCGTGCTGGCCGAGCGGCTGTTGAAATACGTCCCCTATCTCGACAAGGCGTTCTTCGCCAATTCCGGGGCCGAATGCGTCGAGGCCGCGATCAAGTTCGCGCGCGGTGCCACCGGCCGTCCCGGTATCGTCTACTGCGCCCACGGCTATCACGGCCTGACTTATGGCGCGCTCTCGCTGACCGGCGATTCGAACTTCCGCACCGGCTTCGAGCCGCTGCTGCCCGGTTGCACCTCGGTTCCGTTCAACGATCTGGCCGCGCTCGAGAAGGCGCTGGCCTCGCGCGAGGTCGCAGCCTTCGTCGTCGAGCCGATCCAGGGCAAGGGCGTCAATATGCCCTCCGACGAATTCCTGCCGGGTGCGGCTGCGCTCTGCAAGAAGTACGGCACGCTGTTCGTCGCCGACGAGATCCAGACCGGTATGGGCCGCACCGGCCGCTTCCTCGCGGTCGAGCACTGGAACGTCGAGCCTGACATGGTGCTGCTGTCGAAGTCGCTGTCGGGCGGCCATGTGCCTGTTGGCGCCGTGCTGACGCGCAAGAGCATCTTCGACAAGATTTTTAATCAGATGGACCGCGCCGTGGTGCACGGTTCGACTTTCTCCAAGAACGACCTCGCGATGGCCGCGGGCATCGCCACGCTCGACGTGATGGAATCGGAGAAGCTGATCGAGGCTGCCGCCAAGCGCGGCGCCGAGCTGCGCCTCGCGCTGACGCGCATGGTGCCCGGCTACGAGTTGCTGAAGGAAGTCCGCGGCAAGGGCCTGATGATCGGCATCGAGTTCGGACCGCCGAAATCGCTGCGGCTGCGCGCGTCCTGGAACGTGCTGGAGGCCGCAAACAAGGGCCTGTTCTGCCAGCTCATCACCGTGCCGCTGTTCAAGGATCACAAGATCCTGACCCAGGTCGCCGGTCACGGCAGCCACACCATCAAGCTGCTGCCGCCGCTCACCATCACCGAAGAAGACTGCAACTGGATCGAGCGCGCCTTCGACGACGTCATCGCCGGCAGCCACAAGGTCCCCGGCGCGATCTGGTCGCTCGGCAAGACGCTGGTCGACAACGCGGTGCGAAGGTCGGCGTAAGGCCGGTGGCTCTGACCGGTTCGGGCTTGTTCACAGTCTCGATGCGATCAAGTGTCTTGCCAAGATCGCGTCTGGCGATCTTGATGTCGCTAGCGTGCCATCCGCTGCCCAAATTTCACTTGCTGATTGCCAAAGCTTAGTTGCGATCGTCAAGATCGCCAACAATATAGGTAAGCGAAAGGCGATTTGGAGACGGCTTGGTGTTCTGTTGTCAGGGCTTCGGAAATCTGGTCTCGAACGTAGGCGAGCGTGGAATGTCGGTAGCCATTTCCCGAAAGCCCGGCGGCTTCCGATTTGAGCTTCAATCCCGCGCGGTCACGAAAAGTGGTGAAGATCTCCTGTCGAAGCAGCAGGCGCGTCTAACGATCGAGGGTGACATTGGTCCCAACGTCACCCTTTCATCGGCTATCGTTCTCAGTTTCTGTCCGTTCTGCGGAACCTCGGTACGCAAACTGTTCAGCCCTTCGACCTTGCGCAGTCTGTCCGATCTGGCAGATCGGCACAGAGAATATTCCATCGGCGTGGTGTAGGGCTGCCGCTACCCCTCCACATTCGCCTTCATCGCCGTCTCGAACTTGTCGACGAACTCGGTGAGCTCGTCGCCGCCGATGTCGCTGACGGCCCAGAAATTCAGGCCGCGTTCGCCCCAGCGGCGGCAGTTGAAGCCTTGCATGGTCTGCGTCTTCGGCGGCCGATGCTCGGTGCTCGCGGTCTGCGCCACGAACAGGTTGATGATGTGCTGCCGGCGCCTGTAGACGACCGCACCGATCGCACGCGCATCGATATAGTCGAGGCGCCCGCCGACCAGCGTAAACCCTTGCGCAGTGAGGTCGATCACGGGCGGGGCGACGTCGAGCTTGCCGTTGAACCAGGGCTTGACCGTGTGCTGGTCGGTCGAGACGACGTCGATGAGATGACCGGCCTGGAGCGAGCGCAGATGCGCGGAGACGACTTCCGAGAGGATGCGCTGCTGGTCGTCCTGGCGCAGCACGACGGCGACGACGCCGGAGGCGGCGAGCGCCGAGACGGCCGAGCCCATTGCAAACCCGCGCAGCACCGAGCGACGGCTCGGCTGCGACCGCGCTTGCGGCATCGACGCCTCGATACGGGCGCGCAAGGACGCGGGCGCGCTGTAGCGCAGCTTGGTGTCGGCCAGCACGCGCTTCATCTCTTGCTGGGCCGCGAACTCGGCCGTGCAGGCCGGGCAGGTGGCGATATGGGCTTCGACCTCGCGCGCGTGGCCGGCATCGAGCTCGTTGTCGAGCAGCGCGTGAAGCAGGAATTTTGCTTCGTCGCAGGTCATTTCGAGTGCTCCTCTTCCGCCGTCCAGGCCGCGCGCAGCATGGCGCGGGCGCGGGCGAGGCGGGACATCACGGTGCCGACGGGGGCACCGACGGCTTCGGCAATTTCACGGTAGGACAGGTTGTTGATCTCCCGCAGCACGAAGGTTTCCTTGAACGGCTCGGCGAGCGCGTCGATCATCTTGCGAATGGCGCCGGCGTCTCGGCTGCGCAGCACTTCGGCCTCCGGGCCCGCCTCGCTCTCCTGCCACATCGGCGTCTGGTCGGCCGCGCCGGGCGTGTCCTCGATCGCGGTATGCGAGTGGGCGCGTCTGGCGTATTCGGCGTTGCAGACATTGCGCAGGATCGCGAACAGCCACGGCTTCATCGCCGGGCCGCGATAGCTGTCGAAGTGCTTCAGCGCGCGCAGATAGCATTCCTGCACCGCGTCCTCCGCGTCGGAGGCGTCGCGCAGCAGATAGCGTGCGAGCGTATAGACGTCGTCGAGATAGGGCAGTGCCGCCTCGCGGAAGCGCTGCGCCTTCTGGAAATCGTCGCTGACGGGCATCGCCTCTCGCTTTGCCTCTTGCTGCGTTTCGTATGTCGTCGCGTGCTTCGCGTCATCTTTGGGCCTGACCGAAGGCGCGCGAGCCCGGCCGGCGTGGGACCACCGGCCGGGCAAGACAGAGATGCCTTGGTTGGAGACGTTACTCAACCTTGATCATCCCGGTCATGTGCGGGTGCAGCGAACAAAAATACTTGTAGTCGCCCGCATCGGTGAAGGTGAACGTGAATTTGTCGTCGGTATCCAGGGTCTTGGACCTGAACTTGCCGGCCGACACCACCGTGTGGGGGATGTCGTCCCGGTTGGTCCAGGTCACCGTCGTGCCGACCTTGATCTTGAGCTCTGGCGGCTGGAAGACGAAATTGTCGATATGTACCTCCATGGCGTTGTCGTCGGCACGGGCGGTCGTGACGGGGAGCAGGATGGCCGCGGCCACAGCGACCCCGAAGTCGCGGCGATTGAGTGTCTTCATTGTCAGCGTCCGTTCAGCCCTGAATCAACCCTGGATCGGTGTGTCGATGATCGCGAGCCGCTGCTCGTTCTGCTTGAAGTTGATGCTGGCGACCCCGAGCATGGAGCGGAGCTTGGCGTCCTCGACCTTCATCGGTCCAGGCGAGGGGGCGGTGCCTGGCGCCGGTTGCGGGAAGGCGGTCGAGCGTGCGGTGTGGAAGGTGACGTTGCCTTCGACCTTCTGCATCACCTGATGGATGTGCCCGTTGAGCACGGTGACCGAGCCGAAGCCCTTGACGTATTCGAGCGCGCGGCCGCCGTCCTCGGTGCCCCAGCCCCATTCCGGATAGACGGTCCAGAGCGGGATATGCGCGAACAAGACAATCGGCGTCGATTTCGACTTGCCGCGGAGGTCGTCCTCGAGCCAGGCGAGCTGCTCGGCGCCGAGATTGCCGAGCCCGCCGCCCTTGAGGTCGACGACGTTGACGAGGCCGACGAAGTGCACGCCGCCGGCGTCGAACGAGTACCAGCCCTGGCCCTTGGTGCCGCGGCCGTAGCGCTCGCGATAGAATTTCACCTCCTCGTCGAGGAAGTCATGTTCGCCGGGCACGTAGTGCACATCCAGCTTGGACTGCGAGATGATGCGATCGGCGTTGTCGAACTCGGAGGCCTTGGACAGATGGGTGATGTCGCCGGTGTGGATCATGAACGACGGCTTGGCCGGCATGGCATTGATCTTGTTGACGGCTTCTTCCAGCGTACCCAGCGCGTTGGGGTTGGCCGGCTTGTCGAAGCCGACATGGCTGTCGCTGATCTGCATGAAGGTCATGCCGGGCGCCGTGGCGGTCGCGGCTTCAGCGGAATCGATGATGCCGAGCGAGCGCGGCACGCCGCCCGTGATGGTCCAGAGCACCCCGGTTCCGGCCCATGTCATACATTCCAGCACCTTGCGGCGGCTGACGCCGTCTTCCCCGTGATCGTGTCCGCTCATCGCACGTCTCCTTTGGCCCGGAATTGGGCTTCGGGGAGGTGATTGGGGGAGGGGTCGGTTTATTCGCGGGAAGCGATGACGTTTTCGTGAGGTCGGGTCACACACGCGGATGCGGCGCGGGCTCTGCGCGAGTTTCCACGCTGTTTCCGAGGCTTAGGATTCCGAGGCTTGTGATCCGAGGCCTCGGAGATGAACAGGGATCTAGGCCGAATATTCCCGGATCGCCCGCGCCACGAGGGCGGGATGCTACTTCGCATCCTCCAAGATCATCGCGGCACCTTTCTCGGCGATCATTGCCGTCGGCGTGTTGGTATTGCCCGAGGTGATCGTCGGCATGATCGAGGCGTCGACGACGCGCAGACCGCCGAGACCGTAGAAGCGCAGGCGCTCGTCGACGACGGCCATGGGATCGCTGGCCGATCCCATCTTCGCGGTGCCGACGGGATGGAAGATGGTGGTGCCGATGTCGCCGGCGGCTTTTGCGAGCGAGGCATCGTCGTCGCCGACAGTTGGGCCGGGCAAGTACTCGCTCGGGCGATATTTTGCCAGCGCCCTTTGCTGCATCAGGCGGCGCGTGGTGCGGATGGCGTCGGCGCCGACCTGGCGGTCGTCGTCGGTCGACAGATAATTCGGCGCGATGATCGGTTTCTCGTCCGGGCTCGCAGAGCGCAGGCGGATGGTGCCGCGCGAGGTCGGCTGGAGATTGCAGGCACTCACCGTGATCGCGGGGAAGCGGTGCAGGGGATCGCCGAATTTGTCGAGCGACAGCGGCTGCACGTGAAACTGGATGTTGGCGCGCGCGCGCGTTGCGTCGGAGCGTGTGAAGATACCCAGCTGCGACGGTGCCATCGTCAACGGTCCGCGGCGGCGGAAAGCGTAGTCGAGGCCCATCAGGCCGCGGCGGAACAGATTGTAATAGGTCTCGTTCAACGTCCGCACGCCCTCGACCTTGTAGATCGCGCGCTGCTGCAGATGGTCCTGCAGATTGCGCCCCACACCGGGCTTGTCCATGACGATGTCGATGCCGAGCGGCGACAGCCAGTCGGCAGGGCCAATGCCGGTGCGGTGCAGTATCTGCACCGAGCCGATAGAGCCGGCCGAGAGGATCACCTCGCGTTTGGCGCGCGCCTCGATGGTCTCGCCGTTCTGGATGAAGCGCACGCCGACGGCGCGGCCCTGCTCGATGATCAGGCGATCGACCAGCACGTTCTTCTCGAGCCGCAGATTGGGGCGGTTCAGCGCCGGCTTGAGGAAGCCGCGTGCCGACGACCAGCGCCGGCCACGCTTCTGGTTGACGTGGAAATAGCTCGTGCCTTCATTGTCGCCGGTGTTGAAATCAGGGATGCGCTTGATGCCCATTTCTTCTGCGGCATCGCCGACGGCATCGAGAATGTCCCAGGACAGCCGCGGCGCTTCGACCCGCCAGCCTCCGCCGGTGCCGTGATGCTCGCTAGGCCCAAGGAAGTGATCCTCGAGCCGCTTGAACAGCGGGAGCACATCATCATAGCCCCAGCCAGTCATGCCGAGCTGGCGCCAATGATCGTAATCGGCGGCCTGGCCGCGCATCGAGATCATGGCGTTGATCGCCGAAGAGCCGCCGATCACCTTACCGCGCGGATAGGATAGCGAACGGCCGTTCAGCCCCGGCTCGGCCTCGGTCTTGAACATCCAGTCCGAGCGCGGATTGCCGATGGCGAAGAGATAGCCGACCGGGATGTGGAACCAGATCCAGTTGTCGTCGCCGCCAGCCTCGAGAATGAGGACGCGGTTCTTGGGCTCGGCCGACAGCCGGTTCGCAATAATGCAGCCCGCTGTACCGGCGCCCACGACAATGTAGTCAAACTCACCTTCGAGCCGCCTTGGCATTCTGCTTCCACCCGGGTGGTCCCTTAACGTTCTGTCCTATTAGGCAGACGCTGCGGATCGGGACAAGCCCGGCCATGACCAGAGCACAGGGCGACCCGGTGATCCGTAGCAGTTAGGTGGACTGGCGCTTGCATGGTAGACAGGGCTGTATTTTCAACAAAGCTCGAGACCCTCCATGCCCATCGTGAACCGCGTCGCCGACCTTCAACCCGATATCCAGGCCTGGCGGCGGGACATCCATCAGCATCCCGAGCTGCTCTATGATGTCCATCGCACCGCAGCATTCGTCGCGGATCGCCTGCGGGAGTTCGGCTGCGACGAGGTCGTGACCGGTATCGGCCAGACCGGCGTGGTCGGTGTGATCAAGGGCAACAAGCCGACCGGCGAGGGCTTGAAGGTCATCGGCCTGCGCGCAGACATGGACGCATTGCCGGTCGAGGAGCAGACCAACCTGCCTTACGCCTCGAAGATCCCGGGCAAGATGCACGCCTGCGGTCATGACGGCCACACTGCGATGCTGCTCGGCGCTGCGCGCTACCTCGCCGAGACGCGCAATTTCGCCGGCGACGCGATCGTGATCTTCCAGCCGGCCGAGGAGGGCGGCGCCGGCGGCGCGGCCATGGTCAAGGACGGCATGATGGAGCGCTTCGGCATCGAGCAGGTCTATGGCATGCACAATGGTCCCGGCATCCCGATCGGCTCGTTCGCGATCCGGCCGGGCCCGATCATGGCGGCGACCGACGAGGTCGACATCAAGATCGAGGGCCTCGGCGGCCACGCCGCGCGTCCGCATAAATGCATCGACTCTGTTCTGGTCGGTGCGCAGCTGATCACCGCCTTGCAGTCGATCGTCGCGCGCAGCGTCGATCCCCTCGAATCGGCCGTGATCTCGATCTGCGAGTTCCACGCCGGCAATGCCCGCAACGTCATTCCGCAGACCGCGGAACTGCGCGGCACCATCCGCACGCTCTCTGCCGATGTGCGCAAGCTGGTCGAGAAGCGCGTGCACGAAGTGGTGGCGGGCGTGGCGCAGATCACCGGCGCCAAGATCGATCTGCACTACAAGCGCAACTATCCCGTCGTGAGCAACCACGCCGCGGAGACCGAAGTGGCGACGCGCATCGCCAAGCAAGTTGCCGGCGATGCCAACGTGCATGAGATGCCGCCGCTGATGGGTGGCGAGGATTTTGCCTATATGCTGGAAGCGCGCCCCGGTGCGTTCATCTTCTGCGGCAACGGTGACAGCGCCGGCCTGCATCACCCCGCCTACAATTTCAACGATGAGGCGATCGTGTTCGGCACATCGTACTGGGTCAAGCTGGTCGAGGAGCAGCTCGCAGCGTCGTGACGGCTAAACGAACACACAAATGAAAAGGGCCCGTGCATCGCACGGGCCCTTTTTGCTGGTTTGCCGTCGCGGCTCAGAACACGTGCGAGAACAGATAATAGAGCACGCCCGAGATGATCATCGCGGCCGGCAGGGTCAGCACCCAGGCCATGGCGATGTTGCGGATCGTCGCCCATTGCAGGCCCGAGCCGTTGGCGGCCATGGTGCCCGCGATGCCTGACGACAGCACGTGGGTGGTCGAGACCGGCAGGCCATAGACGTCGGCGGCGGCGATGGTCGCGGCCGCGGTGATCTCGGCGCAGGCGCCTTGCGCGTAGGTCAGGTGGGTCTTGCCGATCTTCTCGCCGACGGTGACGACGATGCGCTTCCAGCCGACCATGGTGCCGAGGCCAAGCGCGATGGCAACCACGATCTTCACCCAGCCGGGGATGAACTTCGTGGCGCTGTCGAGCGAACCCTTGTAGGCGTTGAGCACGGTGACGTCGGCGGCACTGAGCTCGGCTTCCTTGTCCTTCATCAGGAAACGGAGCGCTTCCGAGGCGAGGTACATGTCGTTGCGGGTGTTGCCGACGAGGTCGGCCGGCACCTTGGCGAGCGAGCCGTAGGTAGTCACCTGCTTGGAGATGTCGCGCACCAGCACGGCGAGCGACGGGAAGGTGCCGCCATTGACCTCGTGCTGCGCGACATAGTTGGTCACGGCGGGACGCGGGTTGCCGATCACGTTGTAGCCAGCGGCCTTGCTTTCGATGATCTTGCTGGCAGCCTCCGAGTTCTGGCTGAACAGAGCGAGCTGGCTCTCCGGCAGGGCGCGGTTGAGTGCGTAGGCGGTCGGCACGGTACCGATCAGGATCAGCATGATCAGGCCCATGCCCTTCTGGCCGTCATTGGAGCCGTGGAAGAAGCTCACCAGCGTGCAGGTGAGGATCAGGATGCCGCGGATCCACCATGGCGGCGGCTGGTCGCCCTTCGGCTCGCCGAACAGAGCGGGCGTGGCGCGCAGCAGCACGGTGCGCAGGATCAGGAGCAGGCCGGCGGCAAGCGCGAAACCGAACAGTGGCGACAACAGCAGCGCCTTGCCGATGTTGGTGGCCTGGGTCCAGTCGACACCGGTGGTGCCGCTGCGGCCATGCAGGACCGCGTTCATGATGCCGACGCCCATGATCGAGCCGATCAGGGTGTGCGAGCTCGACGCAGGCAGGCCGAAATACCAGGTGCCGACGTTCCAGATGATGGCGGCGATCAAGAGAGCAAACACCATCGCGAAGCCGGCGCTGGAGCCGACCTGGAGGATCAGCTCGACCGGCAGCAGCGAGACGATGCCGAACGCGACCGCGCCCGAGGACAGCAGCACACCGAACAGGTTGAACATGCCGGACCACACCACGGCGATGTGAGCGGGCAGCGAGCGGGTGTAGATCACGGTCGCGACCGCGTTGGCGGTGTCGTGGAAACCGTTCACGAACTCGAAGCCGAGTGCGATCAGAAGCGCGACGAAGAGCAGGAGGAAGGGGGCGAAGCTCTTGACCTGCGCGCCGGCGGCATCGACGTCGACCCAGATGCTGTAGGCGACGAAGAGCAGGGCGGCGGCGATCACCCCCATGTAGATCACGCCGGTGAGCGGATGGAATCCGCGATTGAGGTCTGGCCCCTTACTCAAGGCCGGCTCGATCGAGCCTGGCAAAGCAACGTCACTCATTGGAAATTCTCCTGGTCCCAAGACCTGGGAGTTTGCGCGCGGCATGTGACAGGCGGTTGAAATGGTCGGCAGGCAGTTGAAATGATGGAAGTTATCCAAGGTTTGTTGCTGTGTGTGTCAGCCATATCAGGCGGCGCGCGAGGCCTTTCGCTGCATCGCGGCGGCGATCTTCAGGTCTTCGACAAAGCGCTGATATTCCAGCGCCTTCGCTTCGGGATCGGGTAGCCGCAGCAGATAGGACGGGTGCACCGTCACCAGAGCCTTGCGCCCGTCGGGCAGGTCTATGAGCCGGCCGCGGGTCTTGCCCACAGGCGTGATCTTGCCAAACACGCTTTGCGCCGCGGTCGCGCCCATCGCCACGATGAGCTCGGGCTGGATTGCCGAAACTTCCCGCTCGTACCATTGCCGGCACGCTTTGATCTCCGGCGTCGCCGGTTTCTGATGCAGGCGGATTTTTCCGCGCGGCACGAATTTGAAGTGCTTGACGGCATTGGTGACGTAGACCTTCTCACGATTGACGCCGGCTTCGGCGAGCGCGCGATCGAGCATCTGGCCGGCCGGACCGACGAAGGGATGGCCGGCGAGGTCTTCCTTGTCGCCGGGCTGCTCGCCGACCAGCATGATGGTGGCGTTGTCAGGGCCTTCGCCGAACACGGTTTGCGTCGCGTCCTTGTAGAGCGGGCAGGCGCGGCAATGCGCGGCTTCCTCGCGAAGCGCGTCGAGATCGTTGGTTGCGGGTCTGCGTATCATCGGAGCCTCCGGCCGCCTCTGAGGCTTGTGCGGATCGGTTGCGGCGTTGGCGATCATAGCACCGGTCATGCGCTCGGCGTCCTCGATTAAGGGCTTAATGATCGAGGCCTCGGGCAGGTTCCTCCAGTATTTCTTCGGCATCTCCGTCTGCATCGCCTTCACCTTCAAGCGCGCCGGGTTGAAGATGCTGGCGTAATAGCTCCGCCAGGTTTCCTCCAGCCGGTCTTCGCCCGGAGCCTCGCTCTTGCTCACGCCCGGTGTGAACGAGAGCGCGTGGCCGTCCCAATGCGCGCAGAGATCCGGCGTCAGGATCGACCAGGGCATGTCGGCAAAGCGTTTTGCGAAGAACGGCGCGGCGAGCTCGACGATGTGATGCTCCGGCTCGAACCAGGCGACGTAATGCGCTGATCGCTCGCGGCCGATCTCGCGAAAGCGCACGAAGGCGTGCATCTTGTGCTCGTCGCGATGAACCGCGCGCGCCATCGCCGTGACCTGCCCAACATCGGAGTCGGTCGCGACCTCGATGAGGTCGTGGTTGTCTCTCAATCGCCAGAGCAGGCGATAGAGGATTGCAAAGCGCTCGGGATCGCGATGCAGGATTGCCGATTTTGCGAGGTCGACGAATTTGCCTGATACGCTGAAGGTGCCCTCGTTGACCTCGAGGATCGGAGACGGCGCGGGCGGTGCGAACAAATCGGCTTCGCCGCCTTGCACGGTCCAGGTGACATCGGTGGGCTGCACATGACCAAGCACGAGCGTGCGTGCGGCTGTGCGCCAGCCGTCGAAATCGGTTTCGGTGTCGAGAATGATGTACTGCATCAGAAGCCAAACCCCAATTGTGTTGCCTTCGGCTTGAACCGTTCGATCAGGCCGGCGGCATCGAGACGATGCGGCGATGGACGGTGATCGCTGAGGATGATGAACGGCAGCGCCTTGTGCTTGGGCACATGCAGCCGCGCGAGATCGGAGAGGCGGATCGTGGTGGTGCGCCGCGTTGCGATGATGCGTTCGACTGCCCTGGTGCCGAAGCCCGGCACGCGCAGCAGCTCCTCGCGGCTGGCGCGGTTGACGTCGAGGGGGAAGCGGTCGCGATGGCGGAGCGCCCAGGCGAGTTTCGGGTCGATGTCGAGCGGCAGCATCGCGCTGTCTTCGACGATCTCGCCGACATCGAAGCCGTAGAACCGCATCAGCCAGTCGGCCTGATAGAGCCGGTGCTCGCGCAGCAGTGGCGGCTGCACCAGAGGCAATGCGCGGCTGGCGTCAGGGATCGGGCTGAAGGCGGAGTAATAGACGCGTCGCAGCCGGTAGGAGCCGTAGAGATTGGCGCTGGTGTGGAGGATGGTGTGATCGGACGCCGCGTCGGCGCCCACGATCATCTGCGTGCTTTGTCCCGCCGGCGCGAAACGCTGCGGTTTTGCCTTTGTTTTTGCCGTGCGGTCTTCCTCGGCCTCGTCCAGCTTCAGCCGCAACCGGCCCATGGTGCGGCGGATCGCACGGACGTCTTTCTCCGGCGCGAATTGTTGCAGGCTCGCCGCTTCGGGCATTTCGATGTTGATGGAGAGACGATCGGCATATTTGCCGGCTTCCGCGATCAGCGCGTCATCGGCCTCGGGAATGGTCTTGAGATGGATGTAGCCGCGGAAGTGATGCTCCTCGCGCAGTTTTCGCGCGACGCTGACGACTTGCTCCATGGTGTAGTCGGGGCTGCGAATGATGCCGGAGGAAAGGAACAGGCCTTCGATGTAATTGCGCCGGTAGAAATCGAGCGTCAGCTTGACCACCTCGTTGATGGTGAAGCGGGCGCGCGGTATGTTCGAGGAGGCGCGGTTGACGCAATAAAGGCAGTCGTAATTGCAGGCGTTGGTGAGCAGCACCTTGAGCAGCGAGATGCAGCGTCCGTCCGGCGCGTAGGAATGGCAGATGCCCATGCCAGGCGCGGTCGAGCCCATGCCCTTGCCGTCGCTGGAATCCCGCTTCTCGGTGCCGCTGGAAGCGCAGGAGGCGTCGTATTTGGCGGCGTCAGCCAGGATCTCCAGCTTGCGTTGTACGTCCATTATTGAATCCCTTTGATTCCGCTGGTGAATCCGACGGAGCGCCAATTCGGTTGACTCCCAGGGCACCGTTAGCTTTATATTAGAACATATCATGAACAAATGAGCCAGCCGCTGGTTCTCTTTTTGAGAGCTATCGGCAATCACCTCTGAAGGAGCGGCGAGCATGAGCGCACGCATGAGCGCGCTTGCGACCTTGCGCAGCCAGATCGAACGGATCGAGACGGCGGAGGTCGTGCACGATCACGACCGCGTCGCGCTCGGTCACGGCGAAGTGGACCACGCCTTGAAAGGCGGGCTCGCACGCGCGGCGATCCACGAGGTGTTTTGTGAGGGGCGCCAGGGGGCGGCCGCGACCGGCTTTGTCACCGGGCTTGCGGGCCGCGTGACGGCGCAGCGGCCGCTGCTGTGGGTGCGGCAGGATTTCTCGGAACCCGAGACCGGCGCGCTGTCGATGAGCGGGCTCGCCGAATTCGGCCTCGATCCGCGCCTGATGGTGATGGTGCGCGCGGCCGATGTCGAGAGCGCGCTGCGTACCTCGGCCGATGCGCTCGCTTGCGATGCGCTCGGCGCCGTCGTGCTGGAGTTCTGGGGCGAGACACGCCAGTTCGATCTGGTGGCGAGCCGTAAGCTGACGCTGGCGGCGCAATCGTCCGGCGTCACTGGCCTCTTGCTGCGGATGGCAGCGCAGCCGCTGCCCTCGACTGCGGAAACACGATGGATGTTGCGCGCGGCGCATTCGCCGCCGGATTCGGCATCAATGCCTGTGGCGCCTTGGGGCGTCTGGGGCGCACCGCGCTTCGATGTCGAGCTTTTGCGTAATCGTCATGGCCCGTGCGGCCGGTGGATCATGGAATGGAAATGTGATGAGTGCCAGTTCAGTGAACCGTCGGCGTATCCTCAGCCTGTGGCTGCCGCGCCTGCCCATCGACCGGATCCAGCGGTTCCTCAACAGCGCCGGGCTGGGTAGGAATAACAATGGTCCCAGCATTATCGTCATCAAGGAGAACAATGCACTGGTGATCCATGCGCTGGATGAAGCCGCCGAGCGCCTCGGTCTGCATATTGGTCAGCCGCTCGCGAATGCCCGGGCGATGTGTCCGGATTTAAAAGTGTTCGACGCCGATGTCGTGGCCGACGCGAAGACGCTCAGCGACATCGCCGATTGGTGCGACCGCTTCACGCCTCTGGTGGCGCTCGATCCGCCGCACGGGCTGTTTCTCGACATCACCGGCTGCGCGCATCTGTTTGGCGGCGAAGCCGCGCTGTTGCGGACGCTGGTTCGCGCGCTGGGGCGCCAGGGCTTTGCCGTCAGCGCGGCGATTGCCGGCACCTCGGTCTGCGCGCGCACGCTGACGCGGCAGGCGTCCGGCACCATCGTCGCCGATGGCGAGGAGGCGGCGGCGATCGACCGGTTTCCGGTGTCCGCGCTCGGTGCGAACGAGGCGATCACCGCCGGCCTGCGCCGTGCCGGGCTGAAAACCATCGGCGATGTCGCCTCGCGCAACCCGAGTGAAATCACGGCGCGGTTCGGCGCGCGATTCTCCACGCTGCTTGCGCATGCGCTGGGGCAAGGCGATGCGCCGATCAGCCCGCGCAAGCCGCTGCCCGACTACATCGTCGAAAAACGCTTCGCCGAGCCGATCGCGACCGACACCATAATCGCGATGACGCTGTCGCGGCTGGCGGACACATTGATCGCGTCCATGGAGAAGCAGGGCAAGGGCGCGCGCCGCCTGGAAGCCGCGTTCTTCCGCACCGACGGCGTGGTGCGCGCGATCATGGTCGAGACCGGCCGTCCGGTGACGCAAAGCAAAGTCATCGACCGGCTGTTCCGCGAGCGTCTTGACGCGCTTGCCGACCCCTTCGATCCCGGCTTTGGTTTCGACATGGTGCGGCTGTCGGCGAGCCGCACCGAGATCGTGGTGCAGGAGCAGCGCGATCTCGATGCCCATGTCCACGACAATGACGAGCTCGCCGCGCTGATCGACCGCATCGCCGCACGCATCGGCGGAAAGCGCGTCGTCGTGCACCTGCCGCAGGATACGCACATCCCCGAGCAGGCGGTGCTGGCCGCGCCCGCGCAGCATCATCTCGCGGCAGCCATGCAGGCCGAATGGCCTGATCGTGCCGAGAGTGAGCCGCCGCTGCGCCCCTTAAGGCTGTTCGATAAGCCGGAGCCGGTCACCGTGCCGTTCGCGACCGTGCCTGACGGCCCGCCGCATCAATTCACCTGGCGCCGCGCGAAACATGCGGTGGTGCGGGTGGAGGGGCCTGAGCGCATCGCGATGGAATGGTGGCGGCAGGACGGCAAGCAGCTGACGCGGGATTATTTCCGCATCGAGGATGCCGAGGGCCTGCGCTTCTGGATTTTTCGCGACGGTCTTTACGAGGGAGAGGTATTCGACGCCGACGGCAAGTCCGCTCCGCCCCGCTGGTATGTGCACGGTCTCTTCGCATGATGACGCCTGCTTATGCCGAGATCGGGATCACCACCAATTTCTCCTTCCTGCGCGGCGGCTCTGATCCGCGCGCCTATGTGCATCAGGCCAGCAAGCTCGGCATTCCCGTGATCGGGATTGCCGATCACAACTCGCTCGCCGGCGTGGTGCGGGCCTGGAAGGAGCTCGACAATGACAAGGTGCTGCATAAACCTAAATTGCTGGTCGGCGCGCGCATCGTCTTCATCGACGGCACGCCCGATATCTTCGTCTATCCGCGCGACCGCGCCGCCTATGGCCGGCTGTGCCAGCTGCTGACCCAGGGTAAACGCGGCGATGACATCACGCGGATCGAGAAAGGTGAGTGCCATCTCAGCTTCGCCGATCTGCTGGAATTTTCGGAAGGCCAGCTCCTGGTCCTGACGCTGCCGCATCGCTTCGATGATGCGCAGGTGCTGGATGTGCTTGCAAAACTAAAATCAAGCCGCGCCGACGGCGTGTGGCTTGCGGCGAGCCTGGTGTATCGCGGCGACGACCGCCGCCGCCTGGCGCGGCTCGACGATCTCGCCGCCAAGGCAGGAGTGCCGCTGCTTGCGACCAACGAGGTGCTCTACCACGATCCCGGTCGCCGCCCGCTTCAGGACGTGCTCACCTGTATCCGGGAAAAGACCACGATCGAGGCGGTCGGGCGCAAGCTGGAAGCCAATGCCGAGCGCTTCCTGAAGACGCCTCGCGAAATGTCCCGGCTGTTTCGCGATGTCCCTGAAGCGATCGCGGAGACCATGCGCTTTGCGGGAATGATCGAGTTCTCCCTCGACCAGCTCAGATATCAATATCCTGATGAGCCGGTGCCGCCGGGCAAGACCGCGCAGGGGCATCTGGAGGATCTGACCTGGGCGGGCGTCGACACATATTTCGGCGGCAAGATCGACGACAAGCTGCGCGCCACGCTCGAGAAGGAGCTCGCGCTGATATCAGAGCTGAAATACGCGCATTACTTCCTCACCGTGCATGACATCGTCCATTACGCGCGCAGCCAGAACATTCTGTGCCAGGGGCGTGGATCGGCAGCGAATTCGGCCGTCTGCTACGTGCTCGGCATCACCTCGGTCGATCCGACCAAGGTTGATCTCCTGTTCGAGCGTTTCATCTCCAAGGAGCGGCTGGAGCCGCCTGACATCGACGTCGATTTCGAGCATTCGCGGCGCGAGGAGGTGATGCAATATGTCTATCGCCGATACGGCCGCCACCGTGCTGCGATCATCGCCACCATCATCCATTATCGTCCGCGCAGCGCCATCCGCGATGTCGGCAAGGCGCTGGGCCTGACCGAGGACGTCACCGCCGCGCTCGCCGACACCGTCTGGGGCAGCTGGGGCAAGGGCCTCAACGACATGCAGGTCCGGCAGGCCGGGCTCGATCCCCAAAATCCCATGATCAACCTCGCGGTCGAGCTGGCCACCGAGCTGATCGAATTCCCGCGCCATCTCTCCCAGCATGTCGGCGGCTATGTGCTGACGCAGGACCGGCTCGACACCTACGTGCCGATCGGCAATGCCGCGATGGACGACCGCACTTTCATCGAATGGGACAAGGACGACGTCGATGCACTCAACATGATGAAGGTCGATGTGCTTGCGCTCGGCATGCTGACCTGCATCAGGAAGTGTTTTGATCTGATCGCGGATCACAAAGGGAAACGCTACGTGTTGGCGAGCGTCCCGCAGGACGATCCCAAGGTTTACGACATGCTGTGCGCTGGGGAGTCGCTCGGCGTCTTCCAGGTCGAGAGCCGCGCCCAGATGAACATGCTTCCGCGGCTGAAGCCGCGGACCTTCTACGATCTCGTCATCGAAGTCGCGATCGTGCGGCCGGGGCCGATCCAGGGCGACATGGTGCATCCTTATCTGCGCCGACGGAACGGCCTGGAGAAGGTGGCCTATCCCTCGCCATCATCAGAGCATGGTCCCGCGGACGAGCTCTACAAGGTGCTGCACAAGACCAAGGGCGTGCCCCTGTTCCAGGAGCAGGCGATGCGCATCGCAATCGAGGCGGCAAAATTCACTCCCGAGGAGGCCAACGGCCTGCGCCGCTCGATGGCGACCTTCCGCAATGTCGGCACCATCGGCCAATACGAGGAGAAGCTGATCGGCAACATGGTCGCGCGCGGCTACGATGCCAATTTCGCCAGAAGCTGCTTTGACCAGATCAAGGGCTTTGGCTCCTACGGCTTCCCGGAGAGCCATGCCGCGAGCTTTGCACAGCTCGTCTACATCTCCTCATGGCTGAAATATCATCACCCGGATGCATTCTGCTGCAGCCTTTTGAACTCGCAGCCAATGGGCTTTTACGCCCCGGCACAGATCGTCGGCGACGCCCGCAAGAACGGTGTCGAGGTGCGCGAGATCGATGTCTCCTACAGCTTTGCGCAGAACACGCTGGAGAATACGGACGGAAGATATTGCGCAGTCCGTCTCGGCTTTCGCCAGATCGACGGCTTTCACTGGCTGGATGAGGATGAGGAAGAACTCAAGAGGCAGCAGGCGGAGAGGCAAGGAAAAGAATATGTCGGTCAGAAGGACTGGGCCGATCTTATCATCGATGCCCGCAACCTCGGTCCCTTCACCTCGCTCGAAGATTTTGCCCGCGACACCGGCCTGCCCAAGCGTGCGCTGATCCTGCTGGCGGATGCCGACGCATTCCGCTCGCTCGGGCTCGACCGCCGCGAGGCGCTGTGGCAGGTGCGGCGGCTGCCTGATGATGTGGCGCTGCCGCTGTTCGAAGCGGCCACCGCACGCGAACAGCCGGACGAGCACGCCAAGCCATTGCCCGTGATGCCGCGCGCCGAACAGGTCGTTGCCGATTACCAGACCATCCGGCTGTCGCTTAAAGGCCATCCGATGGAATTTTTGCGCGAGATGTTTTCGCGCGAGCGGATCGTCGCCTGCAAGGAGATCAGCCATGAGAACGAGCGGCGCCGCGTCCGTTGCGCCGGCGTGGTGCTGGTGCGGCAGCGGCCGGGCAGCGCCAGCGGCGTCGTGTTCATGACGCTGGAGGACGAAACCGGCATCGCCAATGTCGTGGTGTGGCCCAAGGTCATGGAGCAGTACCGCAAGGAGGTGATGGGCGCCCGCCTCATCGAGGTTCAGGGCTATATCCAGAGCAGCCCAGAGAAGGTGACGCATCTGATCGCGCAGCGGATGATCGACCGTTCGCACGATCTGGTCGGACTCGCCAATGATGCCCTGAGCCGCAAGCCTGCGGTGCCGGTAGGCGCCACCGGGGTCGAGCCGCTCAACGACGATCGCCGCGACCACGCCGATATGCCGGCGCAAAAAATCCGCCACCCCCGCAACGTCCGCATCCTGCCGCCGTCGCGGGATTTCCATTGAAGTGGCACGAGCAGCCGCAAGGTTTGGCTGATCCCAACGATCAATACGATTTGAATTAAGTCCCTAAGCAACCTGAAAGCGAGATGCGCCTATATCCTTGGTCGCGCCCGATTTGGACATGACGGGGTGATCTTGCAGGAACTGAAATCGCCGCCGCGATCGCGTGGCCTCGTCGTCGTCGTAAAGCCGGATCGGAGCCCCTCCCGCATCGATAGGCTGGGCCTCTGGTTCTCTAAGAGCAACACGATCGAGAGGCTTTGGATCGGGACGACCGAAAGCAAGCCTTACCCGGCGTTACGCCGCGTCGAAGAGGCCCTCCAGCTCATCAAGCGCCACGATGCGCTCAACTATTCCCGCATCACCCACAATCTCGACCGAATATGGGTGCATCTGCTCCCCAGCGCTCAGGCGCAATATGATCGATCACTGAACGCTTGCGCCCTCGATGAACGTTACGTTCTCAACGAGACAATGACGCTTGAGCGGATCGCCTCCACGATCGTCCATGAAGCGACCCATGCGCGGTTGGAGGGATGCGGGATTATCTATGAAGAAAAAAGCCGCTATCGGATCGAAGCGGTCTGTCTCCGGCGCGAGCTTAACTTCCTCAAGAAGCTGCCTGACACCGGGCTCATCCAGGATGAAATCGCTCGTACATTGGCGTGGTGCGAAAACGACCAAACCTACTTTTCCGACGCCAGTTTTCGGAGCCGCGAAGACGAGGGCCAGATTGATACATTGCGCTATTTGAAAACGCCGAACTGGCTCGTGCAATTTGCAGTGCGGCTCATTCGCCGGCTTTCGCGTGTATCCGCACCTTAAGCGTCTGCGAAGCGTGAAGCAATGACGAGTTTGTCGAGCGATCTCGCGCCGCACTCTCAGTCGTCATACCCCGCGAAAGCGGGGTATCCAGTACGCCGTGGCTTCTCGATTCAATCACAGCCGCCTCGGAAATACTGGATCGCCCGGTTGAAGCCGGGCGATGACAGTGTGCCCTTAAAAATTCACCCGGTTCGAGATCGCCCCATCCACGATCAGATTGGCGCCGGTCGTGAACGACGAGGCCGGGCTGGCCAGAAACACCGCGGCGTTGGCGATCTCCTGTGGCGTCGCCATGCGTCCCGTCGGATTGCGCTTCATCGCGTCGTTGTAGCGCTCGGGCATGTTCTTCTCGATCATGTTCCAGACGCCGCCCTTGAAATAGACGGTGCCGGGCGACACGACATTCACGCGGATCTTCTTCTTTGCGTATTGCCGCGCCAGTCCCTTTGCCATGTGGATCAGCGCTGCCTTGATCGGGCCATAGGAGCTGGCGATATCGGCCTGCGCCGCCGAGATCGAGGAGATGATGACGAAGGCGGCATCGCCGCTCTTTTCGCCGCTGGCTTCCAGGAACGGCCGCGCCGCGTCGAACGCATGCACGGCGCCGAGCACGTCGAGCCGGAAATTCTGCTCCCATGATGCGGGATCGTGGCCTTGCGCCATGGCGCCGGCATTGGCGAACAGCAGGTCGATGCCGCCGAGCTCCTTGGCCGCGCCCTCGACCCACGCCTTCAGCGCCGCGCCGTCGGTGATGTCGACCGTGCCGCCGGTGGCGCTGACACCGCTCGCTTTCAGTTCGGCCACGGTGGCTGCGACCTGTTCCGCGTTGCGTGCGCACACCGCGACGTTGCTGCCTTCGCCGGCCAGCGTTCCCGCAATCGCCCGCCCAATGCCGCGCGTACCGCCGAGCACGACGGCGTTCTTTCCCTTGAGACCGAGATCCATTGTTCGGTTTTCCTTTTTGATGTCGTCATTTTTGTTGGTCGTAACGAGTGTAGCCGTGGAGGCGGAGAAAGTCCTCCCCTCACTCCGGCGCAGCTCCCACCGGCGGGCCGCCGGGCGGGCGGTGCAGGAAGGTCAGCGATGCATAGGCGCCGGCCCAGGAGCCCATCGCGGCGAATGCGACATAGAAGGCGTTTTCGGTGTAGCTGATCACGGCATAGGACGAGAGCAGATACCAGACCGCGCTCCAGTTCGCGGCCGGCACCCGCTTGCGTGCGATGACGGCCGAGGTGAACATGACATAGACCGCGTCGGTTGCCGCCGTTGCGATGAACACGGCGCCTGCGGTGAGGGGATCGATGGCGGCCATTGCATTCCTTCTTGTGCTGATGAATGGTCGCGAAAACGTAAGGGAGAGAAGCGGCCATGCAAAGCCCCTCCGATATTCTCAAAGATATCTGGACCTCCGCCGGCGGCGATGCAACCGCGCTCGCACGCGTGCATTTGACCGGCGAGGAGCCGCAGATCCCGTCCTCCTTTCGCGTGGCCGTCGCCGGGCAGGCGACGATTGCCGCCGCAGGTCTCGCCGCCGCCGAAATCTGGAGGTTGCGCAGCGGTGAGACGCAGGACGTGACCGTCGACATGCGCCACGCCGTTGTCGAATGCCGCTCGGAGCGCTATCTGCGCCTCGACGACAAGCCGCCGCCACCGGCCTGGGACGCGATCGCAGGCGTCTACAAGACCGGCGACAACCGTTTCGTCCGTTGCCACACCAATTTTAGGCATCACCGCGACGCGGTCTGTAAGGTGCTCGGCTGCGAGGCGGAGCGCGAGAAGGTGCAGGCCGCACTGATGCAGTGGAAGGGGGAGGATTTTGAAACGGCGGCCTATGCGGCCGGCGGCGTCGTTGCGCTGATGCGCTCTTACGATGAATGGTCCGCGCTGCCGCAGGCACGTGCACTTGCGGATCTTCCGCTGGTCTCGATCGAGAAGATCGGCGATGCCCCGCCAAAGCCATGGCCGCAAGGATGCTCGACCTGCGATCGTCCGCTCGCAGGTCTGCGCGTGCTTGATCTCTCCCGCGTCATCGCAGGTCCCGTCGCGGGCCGTACGCTCGCTGCGCACGGCGCGGATGTGCTGTTGGTGTCAGGGCCGGAGCTGCCGGCCATTCCCTGGCTCACCATCGACACCGGCCGCGGCAAGCTCACCACCTTCATTGAGCTGAAGAGCGAGGCGGGCAGGGCGCAGCTGCGCGAGCTGCTGAAAGACGCCGATATCTTCTCTCAAGGCTACCGCCCACGCGCGCTTGCGGCCCTCGGCTTTTCGCCGGAGGAGGCGGCGCAGATCAATCCGGGCATCGTCTATGTCACGCTGTCGGCCTATGGCCATGCCGGCCTCTGGGCCGAGCGTCGCGGATTCGATTCACTGGTGCAGACCACGACCGGCTTCAACCATGCGGAAGGGAAGGCCGCCGGCATCGATGGTCCGAAGGAATTGCCGGCGCAGATGCTCGACCACGCCACCGGCTACCTGATGGCGTTCGGCGCGATGATGGCCAAGGCGCGCCAGGCCCGTGAAGGCGGCAGCTGGCACGTGCGCGTGTCGCTGGCGCAGACCGGACGCTGGCTGTGGAATCTCGGTCGGCTCGATGACGGCCTCAACACGCCGGATCTTGCGGTCGAGGCCATACATGCTGCGTTCATGGAAACAGTGTCATCTGGCTTCGGTACGCTGACCGCGGTGCGCCATTCAGCAGCGCTGTCGAAGACGCCGGCACGATGGAGCCGTCCGGCGATGCCGCTCGGCAGCCATCCGCCGCAATGGCCGTCGCAAAGCTGACGTGAAGCTGACGTGTCGCAAATTTTTAACGCAAACCGAAGGACGCACAGCGTTTTTTAGGTTGTTTGAAATCCCAATTCGGCACTATTAGCGCGACCGATGAGGCAGCCGTCTGCCGAGATCGTCGCAGACATGACCGGGCCCCATGGTAGCTGAAAATACCAAGCGATTGCAGGTGCTTACAAAACGGCGGGTGATCACATCCGTAGTTTTACTGGCGCTTGCCGGGGCTGGCGCCTACGGCGTCCTGTTTGCCGGGGCTAAGGAGAAGAAGCACTCCGAAGTCTCCAGCCAGTCGCGCAAGAACGCCCAGAATTTCAAGCCGTCACCGTCCGAATGGGCGACGCTGACGATCGAGCCGGTTAACGACAAGGCCTTCCGCGCGGAATACGTCACCGAGGGTAAAGTTGCCGTCGATGAAGACCGCTCGACGCCGGTGTTCTCGCCCTATGCGGGCCGGGTGACCAAGCTGCTGGCCAAGCCCGGCGAGAGCGTGACCCAGGGTCAACCGCTGTTCAAGATCGAGGCCGCCGACACCGTGCAGGCCCAGAACGATTTCATCACGGCGATGACGTCTCAGAACAAGGCAAGGTCGGCGCTCGAGCTTGCCGACATCCAGTACCGGCGCGCCAAGGATCTCTACGAAGGCCGTGCCATCCCACTCAAGGATTATCAGCAGGCGGAAGCGACCCAGGTCCAGGCGCAGAACGACATGCGCTCCGCGGTGACGGCGCTGGAGGCCGCAAACAACAAGCTTCACATTCTCGGTTTCAGCGACGACGCCATCAAGACCTTCCAGGACAAGGGCGCCATCAATCCAGAAATCACGATCTACGCGCCGCTCTCTGGCACGGTCGTGCAGCGCAAGATCGGCCCGGGGCAATATGTCAGCGCCGGCGCCAGCGATCCGGTGTTCGTGATCGGCGATCTCTCCACGGTCTGGCTCACCGCCTTCGTGCGCGAAAGCGACGCCGCCCAGGTCAACGTCGGGCAGGACATCAGCGTCAACGTGATGGCGCTGCCGGGCCGCCCCCTGACCGCCAAGATCAACTACGTCGCCGCTGCGATCGATCCCAACACTCGCCGCCTGCTGGTCCGTGCGACCATCGACAACAAGGACGGCCTGCTCAAGCCGGAAATGTTCGCTAACGTCACGATCTACTCGGCCGGCGACCGCGCGGCGCCTGCAGTGCCGAAGCAGGCGCTGATCTACGAAGGTGACCAGGTCCGTATCTGGGTCGCGCGTGAAGACAAGTCGGTCGAGCTCCGCCAGATCAAGATCGGCCTCATCAATGGTAACCTCGTCGAAGTGACCAACAACCTGAAGCCCGGCGAACAGATCGTCGTCAAAGGCAGTCTGTTCATCGACCGCGCGGCGTCCGGTAGCTGATCGGCGAGCCCCAAGAAACTGCGAAAAACCTGAATGGACCGTCTCGTCGCCCTTGCCGTCAATCGGCGCTTCCTGATGGTCGGCATGTTCGTCGCCGTGTTCATCGGCGGCCTGATTGCGTTCAACCAGCTCAACATCGAGGCCTATCCGGATCCGACCCCGCCGATGGTCGACATCGTCACCCAGAGCCCCGGCCTGTCGGCGGAAGAGATCGAGCGCTACATCACGATCCCGATCGAGACCCAGGTCGCGGGCCTGAAGAACCTGACGACCATTCGCACCATCTCTCTCTACGGCCTCTCCGACGTCAAACTGCAGTTCTCCTTCGCCTACACCTATGAAGAGGCGTTGCAGCAGGTCTTGAATCGTCTGGCGCAGCTCGCGCCACTGCCGGGCAACGTGCAGCCGCAGATCTCTCCGCTGAGCCCGATCGGTGAAATCTTCCGCTATCGCCTGGTCGGCCCGCCGAACTACAGCGTCCTCGACCTCAAGACCATCCAGGACTGGATCCTGCAGCGCCGCTTCCGCGCCGTGCCCGGCGTCATCGACGTCACGGGCTGGGGCGGCAAGAGCAAGACCTATGAGCTCGAGGTCGACAACAACAAGCTGGTCGCCAACGGCCTGACGCTCCCGCAGCTGCTCCAGGCGGTCAGCAATTCCAACGTCAATGTCGGCGGCAACACCGTCAATATCGGCCAGCAATCGGCCGTGGTGCGCGGTGTCGGCCTGATCAAGTCGATCGACGACCTCGCCAACACCATGGTTGCCCAGACCAACGGCAATCCGGTGCTGGTGAAGGACGTCGCCACCGTCACCGTCGGCCAGAAGCCGCGCCTCGGCATCGCCGGTCTCGACGATTCCGACGACATTGTGCAGGGTATCGTGTTGATGCGTCGCGGCGAGCAGAGCACGCCCACCATCAATCGCGTCGAGCAGCTCGTCAATCAGATCAACGGCTCGACCATCCTGCCGCCGGGCGTACGCATCGAGCGCATCTACGACCGCAAGGACCTGATCGACCTCACGACCCACACGGTGCTGCACAACATGGTGGTGGGCATCCTGCTGATCGTGCTGCTGCAGTGGATCTTCCTTGGGGATCTGCGCAGCGCGCTGATCGTCGGCGCCACGATTCCGTTCGCGCTGTTCTTCGCCGTGATCATCCTGGTGCTGCGCGGGGAGTCGGCCAACCTGCTCTCGGTCGGTGCCATCGATTTCGGCCTGATCGTGGATGCCACCGTCATCATGGTCGAGGCGATCTTCCGTCGCCTGACACAGACCACGCCACCGACGGAATCCGAGCAGATGTCGCAAGAGACCCTGTTCGGCATGAAGAGCCACGCCATTCTCAGCGCCGCGGCCGACGTCTCGCGCTCGATCTTCTTTGCCGCCGCCATCATCATCGCGGCCTTCCTGCCGCTGTTCACGCTGTCCGGCGTCGAGGGCAACATCTTCGGACCGATGGCGCGCACCTATGCCTACGCGCTCGCCGGCGGCCTGCTCGCGACATTCACCGTCACGCCTGCGCTGTCCGCGATCATCCTGCCCGCACATGTCCATGAGACCGAGACCAAGGTCATGCTGATCCTGCACCGGCTCTACATGCCGTTGCTGAACTGGGCCGTCGCTAATCGCGCCATCATGCTCGGTGCCGCGGTCGGCCTCGTGCTGATGACGGTTGCGCTCAGCCGGCTACTCGGCCTCGAATTCCTGCCCAAGCTCGAAGAGGGCAATCTCTGGATCCGCGCCACGCTGCCGCCGACCATCTCGCTGCAGGAAGGCAACACCTACGTCAACGAGATGCGCAAGCTGATCCGCGCCCGGCCCGAGGTCGAGTCCGTGGTGTCGCAGCACGGTCGTCCGGACGACGGTACCGACGCCGCCGGCTTCTTCAACGCCGAGTTCTTCGCGCCGCTGAAGCCGGCGAGCGAGTGGCCCGGCACGCATGACAAGGAAGAGCTGACCGCGGAGCTGCTCAAGCAGCTCGACGATCGCTTCCCCGGCGTCGAGTTCAACTTCTCGCAATATCTCCAGGACAACGTCTCCGAAGCCGTCTCCGGGGTGAAGGGCGAAAACTCGATCAAGCTGTTCGGCAACGATCTTCAGGCGTTGACCGACACCGCCAACAAGATCAAGTCGGTGCTGTCGACGGTGCAGGGCATCACGGACCTCGCGGTCTTCACCTCCTTGGGGCAGCCGACCGTGCAGATCGACATCGACCGTGCCAAGGCCGCGCGCTACGGCCTTGCGCCTGGCGACATCAACGCCACCATCAAGGTCGCGATCGGCGGCGACACCGCGGGCGATCTCTACGAGCCCGGAAGCGACCGCCACTTCCCGATCATCGTTCGTCTGGCGCCGGAGTACCGCCGCAGCGCCGAGGCGATCCAGAACATCCGGATCGGGGCGCCGGGCCCGAGCGGCTCCGTCACGCAGATTCCGCTGAGCGAGGTCGCCAATATCAGCCTGGTCTCGGGTGCGGCCTACATCTATCGCGAGCAGCAGGAGCGCTATCTGCCGATCAAGTTCTCGGTGCGTGAACGCGATCTCGGCAGCGCCATCCGCGAGGCGCAGCAGAAGATCGCCGACCAGGTGCAGCTGCCGCCTGGCTCGCACATGGAATGGGTCGGCGAGTTCGGCAATCTTCAGGACGCGATCCGGCGGTTGTCGATCGTGGTGCCGATCTCGCTGGCGCTCATCGGAATTCTGCTCTGGTTCAATTTTGGCTCGATGACCGACACGCTGCTCGCCATGAGCGTGATCCCGATGGCGATCTTCGGTGGCGTGCTCGGCCTCTTGATCACCGGCACGGCTTTCAGCGTCTCGGCGGCGATCGGGTTCATCGCCCTGTTCGGCATCGCCGTGATGGACGGCATCATCATCCTGTCGCAGTTCAACCAGCTGATTGATGAAGGTATGGACCGCCTCAGCGCGGTGATCCGCACCGGCGAGTTACAGCTCCGGCCTGTGTTGATGACCTGCGTCGTCGCCGGCGTCGGCCTGCTGCCGGCTGCTTTGTCCGGAGGCATCGGCTCGCAGGTGCAGAAGCCGCTCGCGGTCGTGGTCGTCACCGGCATGATGCTGGCGCCGATCGTGATCCTGGTGACGCTGCCGGTGCTGATCTCGTTCTTCTCGCGCCGTGCGCGCTGACGTCAAAAACCGTAGAGCCGCGCCGGATTGTCGACCAGGATCTTCTTGCGAACGCTTGCGTCGGGCTCCCATACCGGAAGCTGGTTGAGCAAGCGGCCATCGTCGATCTGGTGGAATGGTGCGATGTCGGTGGCCTTGCGGCCCGCGACTTGCGCCGAATCCGGATGCGGCCAGTCGGTGCCCCAGACGATGCGATCCGGGTTCGCGGAGATCAGCGCACGCGCATATGGCGCCACGTCCTGATAATCCGGCGCGAGGCTCGACGAGCGATAGGCGCCGGAGATCTTCACATAGACCTTGCCGGATTTGACGAGCGCGATGAGGTCGGCAAAGCCGGGCTGCTCGAGGCCGAGCGAGGCCTCGAGCCCGCCAAAGTGGTCGAACACGGCGGGCACCGGTGAATCCAGCACCAGATCCTTGATCGCCGAGATCATCGCCAGCGTGGTGTAAAGCTGCACATGCCAGCCGCGCGACGTCATGCGTTCGACGGCCGCCGTGAAGCGGGCACGCCCGACATCGGGATTGTTGACGCCGTCGGTCGCGAGGTTGATGCGGATGCCGCGAAAGCCGTCCGCCTGCATCGCATCGAGCTCGTTCTCTGTCGTCTTGTCGTCGATCACGGCCACCCCGCGCGCGGTGGCGCCGCGCGCCTTCATCCCGAACAGGCTGGAGGAATTGTCGGTGCCGTAAACGCTTGGCGTGACGATCACGACGCGCTCGATATGCAGCGCCTTGTGCAGTGCCGCCATTTCCTCGGGGCTTGCAGGTCCGGGCGTATAGACGCGCCCGGCGAAAAACGGAAATCTCTCGACATCACCGTGGATGTGGGTGTGGCAGTCGCAGGCGTGGGCCGGCACGTCGAAATTGATCGGCGTCGCGGGTTGCGCTGCGCGCGCGTAAATCGTGTCGGTCATGGGGACTCCGGCGGCGAGGAAGGCGCCGGACGATATCACATCAGCCGGGCAGTCCCGTCACGTCGCCGCATAGCTGTTCGACCAGCTCTGCAACCGGCCGCGAACCGTCGACGCGTACGACCGGGCAGGGCAAACGAGCGAGCCACGCCTCATGTTTTGCGAGACTGCGGCCCTCGCGATCACCGGCTTCGTAGTGCGAGGCCCATTCGACGAACGACTCGGTCTCGTCATGACGCCAGCCGCCCTGCGCGACGGCATCGGCGCCGAAATGCGCAGCTTCGCGGGCCCGCAGTCGCTGCATACGAAGCTCGCGCGGCGTTGTCACATAGACGACGAGATCGAACAACGGGAAGAGTTCGTCCCCCCATCCGGTGACGGATCCGCTCAACACCCAGTCGAGGCGCGGCACGAACATCTCGTGCATCAGGCGCAGTCGGTCTGCGGCAGGGCGCGTCGTCTGGTAGGGCGGCGCCGTCGGCAGCCAGAAATAATCGTCGCTGTCGTGATGCGGCAGCGCCAGCCGATCGGCAAGCGCGCGGCCGAGCGTCGTCACGCCGGAGCCGGAAGCTCCCATCAGGTGGATGCGGCGGCTTTTCATCGGTGTCGGCCGGTAGATGTGAAGCTTATTGCCCCGATGGTGTGCGCAGGCCGTGCCAGGCGTCGCGGACCTGCTGGTAATGCACTTCGGGCAGATAGTCCGGCGTGTTCAGGCTCAGCGTCTTGACGTCGAGATGGCCGACGGCGCTGAGCAGCGTGTAGGAGGCGATGACGCGGTCGCGCAGCGCGCCGATCAGGCGGGCCCTGGCCTGGATCAGATCGGCCTGCGAGTTCAGCACGTCGACCGTGGTGCGCTGTCCACCGGCGGCCTCGCGCTGCACGCCCTGGAGCGCGACGGTTGCCGCCTTCACCTCGGACTCCGAGGCGGAGACAGCAATCTTGGCGCCTTCATTGGCAACCCAGGCACTGACAGCCGCGGTGCGCGCCTGATTGCGCACCTGGTCGAGCACCAGCCGGCTTTGCGCCGAGACTTCCTTGGCCTGCCGGGTTTGCGAGGCGGCCTGGCCGCCGTCGTAGATCGGCGCGGTGACGTTGGCGACGATCGAGGCCTGGTCGGTCGCAAAAGTGCCGAGCGTCTGGTCGCTGTCGCGGCTTTTGCTGGCGCTGCCCTGGAGGGTGGCGCTCGGCAGCAGCGCACCTTCGGCGACGCGGATGTTGGTGGAAGCGACGTCGACGTCGAAGCCGGCTGCCATCACCGCCGGATGCTCGCGGATCGCCATAGTGATGGAATCCTCGCGGCTCCTCGGCAGATAGCGATCGACCACCTCGGCGGGACGAAGCGCGGAGGGCGCATTGCCGATCACCTGGGAATAGGTCGCCTGGCTCACCGCGAGCGCGACTTCGGCGGCGTTGAGATCGGCAAGGCCACGGCTGAGGCGCGCCTCGGCCTGTGCGGTATCGGTCGGGGTCACGTCACCCGCGTTGAGCCGGCGCTGGGTGATGGAAAGCGTCTCGCGCAGGAAGGCGACGTTGGAGCGCTGTGCCTCGACCAGCGACTGGTTCGCCAGCACGTTGGTGTAGGCGGTCACCGCGTCGAGCAGCACGCCCTGGCCGACATTGCGCAGCGCCTCGCGGCCGGACTGCACCTGGAGTTCCGCCACCCGCACGCTGTTGGCGGTCCGGAAACCGTTGAACAGGGTCTGCGACACCGTGACCCCGATGGTCCAGGGCTTCAGTGTTGCGGTCTGGATGGTGTTATCAGGAAGCAAATTGCGCACCGCCTGCAGGCCGGCGCTCAGGCTCGCCACGATCTGCGGTCGGTAGCCAGCCAGCGCCTGCGGCACGTTCTCGTCGGTGGCGCGCTGCCTTGCGCGCTCGGCATTGAGCTGCGGATTGGTCTGGTAGGCCTTGACCAGCGCTTCCGGCAGGGCTTCCGCATCGGCCGCAGCGGGCAGGGTACAGCAGAGCGCCAGCGCGGCCCATGTCACGAGGACAGGACTCGCGCCCGATCGATGCCGCGTCATCACGCGACCAGCTCTGGCGGCACGCCCAATCATGTGATCCCGCAAACCCCGACTGTCCGCCCCCGCCGACGGCGGCTCTCTTAACTGTTTACCCAGCGCGGGTCCCGCAGGCAAACTGCCGCGGAGGAAACCCCCATGAAATCCGTGCTTGTTGCAGGTGCGTCACAGGGGTTCTGCGGGAAAGCGGCGGAGTCTGACACCAGCCTTACCGTTGGTCGGCTCTATCGGTTCTTGTTCACCGGCTTGCGCTTCTCGATGAAGGCGGCCATGCCCTCGGAGCGATCTTCGAGTGCGAAGGTCGAGTGGAACAAATTGCGCTCGACGCTCATGCCCTCGGCCAGCGTGGTCTCGAAGGCGCGGTTGACCGCTTCCTTGGCCATCGCCACGGCAGGGCGCGACATCGAGGCGATTTTCTCGGCCGCCGCCATCGTCTCGTCCATCAGCTTGTCGGCGGGTACGATGCGGCTGACGAGGCCCGAGCGCTCAGCCTCGGCCGCGTCCATCATACGGCCGGTGAGGCAGAGATCCATCGCCTTGGACTTGCCGATCGCACGGGTCAGACGCTGGGTGCCGCCGATGCCGGGGATGGTGCCGAGCGTGATCTCGGGCTGGCCAAACTTGGCCGTGTCGGCGGCGATGATGAAATCGCACATCATGGCGAGCTCGCAGCCGCCGCCGAGCGCGTAGCCGGCGACAGCCGCAATGGTCGGCTTGCGGCAGCGCGCGACGCGGTCGCCGCCGATCGCGGCGAAATCCTCGGAAAACATGTCGATGAAGCCCTTCGGCTGCATCTCCTTGATGTCGGCTCCGGCGGCAAAGGCCTTCTCGCTGCCGGTCACGACGATGCAGCCGATGGCGTCATCGGCCTCGAGATCGTCGACGGCTGCGGCGATCTCGCGAAAGACGCCGAAGGAGAGCGCGTTGAGCATCTTCGGCCGGTTCAGCTTGATGATGCCGACCGCCTTGATGCTCTCGACGATGATGTGTTCGAACGTGCTCATGCTCCACCCACGCTTTTGATTGAGCGGGCAATGTGCCCGCTGGCGCGGATGCCTTCAAGAGGGCTGGCAAGGAGCTAGGACGCGCAGGTGAGCGCGTCCCGGGCAATCAGGCCATGAACATGCGTGCGGCCGAGGCCAGCGTCAGCAGCGTACCGACGCCGATGAAGATCTTGCCGATCAGGGAGCTCTGCTCCCAGGCCGAGTTCGGCTGGCTGCTCGCCATCATCGGCGCCGGACGGGGCTGCGCGTCGGTCGCTGCGACCACCGTTTTCTGGACTGGCGGGTTGTCCTGTTGCAGGGCTCGGTCGATGTCGTTGAGCTGGTCGGGCGCGACGACCTGGTTCTCGGCATTGGGGGCCGGGTTGTTGTCGGCGGCAGCCTGCACATTGTCGTTGGCCCGGCCCGTCATGGCGGACGCCGCGGCCGCAGGCAGGGTGTCGGCGGCTGCGAGCTGCGCATTGGCGTTGGCAACTGACGCCGGCATCTGGTTCGACGCAGGCGCACCGCTGTCCGCTTTGACCGCATCAGCCTGCGGCGTCGCGTCCGTGTTGTTGGTCTTGCCGGCCTTGTCGTCGGATTTCTGCGCCGTCTTGCTGTCGGTATGGCGGCGAGAGGCATGGTGCCGCGGCTTGCTCGGCTTGACCGTATCGGCTTGTTTGCTTGCGCTTGCGGCAGAGCTCGGCGCGGCCTGCACAGAGGCTCCCATTAGCAGCAACAGTCCGGCCAGAACGACCATTGCCGCGCGCCCGCTGGCTTTCATCATGTTGACGATCTCCCCAATTCACCCGTCCCCGGGGGCGAACAGAGACCCTGCTGCATGACGACAGCGGGGCAAAATATGGGAATCTTCGGGCCACACCGGGCAAAACCGGGGCAAACCGGCCGGACGCACCGACCGGCCGTATGCGGCAGGGACCGATCGGTGTTATGAGCCCTGACGGGGTTTCTGCGGCTGCTTCGGGGCCGGGTTCGACGTCTATCACGATTTCGTGATCGCGAGGCCTGTGGCGTAACAAATTGAAAGAGCGGCCGAATTGCAATGGTGAGGGGCGCGCGTGCGCGGACGTGAAGACGAATGGACCGACCTGATGCGGTCGGCCATGACAGGCGATGATGCGGCGTATCATCGCCTGTTGAAGGCGGTCACGCCGGTGCTGCGCGCTGCGGCGAGGCGTGGCCTGGCGAGGGCCGGGCAGCCTCCCGATCAGGCCGAGGATATCGTGCAGGAGATTTTGTTGGCAGTGCATCTGAAGCGGCACACCTGGGACAGCGAAGCGCCTTTCGCCCCCTGGCTGTTCGCGATCGCGCGCAACAAGCTGATCGATGCGCTGCGGCGGCGCGGCCGCCGCGTCTTCGTCAACATCGACGATTTCGCCGAGACGCTGCCCGGCGAGGCACTGCAGGAGACGGCTTCGGCAGGCGAGGTGACCGCGCAGCTCAACACGCTGCCACAGCGCCAGCGCGACGTGTTGCAGTCGATCGCGGTCGACAGCACCTCGATCAAGGATACTGCGGCGAAATACGCGATGAGCGAAGGTGCTGTGCGTGTCGCGCTGCATCGGGGGCTTGCGGCCCTGACGGCCAAACTACGGGACCACTAGTCATGGACACCGATCAACTCATTCGCACGCTCGCGGCCGATAACGCTCACCGCGCCCCGCGCGTTGGCGCGCTGCTGACCATGGGGCTGCTGGTCGCGGCGCCGCTGTCGATCCTGATCTTCGCGACATTCCTCGGTGTGCGCGCCGACGTGATGACGGCCATGCATAATCCGTTCTTCGACACCAAGTTCGCGGTCACGCTGTCGCTGGCGATCCCCGCGATCATCATCAGCCTACATCTGTCTCGGCCAGAAGCGCTTATGCGCGGCTGGGCCTGGCTGCTGCTGCTGCCCGTCGGCCTGCTTGCGGTTGCGATCGGCAGCGAGGCTATGATGGCACCGGCGATGCCGATGACGATGCGGCTGGTCGGCAAGAACTCGAGGGCCTGCATGATGGCAATTCCCGCGATGTCGCTGCCGTTGCTCGCGGGCGCATTGTTCGGCCTGCGCCATGGCGCACCGTCGCGGCCCGCGCTGGCCGGTGCGCTCGCCGGCCTGCTGTCGGCCGGGCTCGCCGCCACGCTCTACGCCTCGCACTGCACCGACGACTCGCCGCTGTTCGTGGCGACCTGGTACACGATCGCGACCGCGGTCGTGACCGCGATCGGTGCCTTCGCGGGTTCGAAAGTGTTGCGCTATTAAGCCGCCGACGTCGTGTTCTGCATGCGGTGGAAGCGCAGCACCTGCTGTGCGGTGGAGCTGCGCAACGCCTCGTAGGTGTCGCGCAGCGTCAGCATGTCGGTCTGCGAGCCGCCCGAGAGCTTTTCGCGCATGGCAATGATCGCGCGAACGCTCGTCCATTGCATGCCGGCGACCTTGGCGAGGATCATCAGGCCTTCGGTTCGGCTCTCGATCATCATGTTCTCGGCGGTCTCGACCGAGACGCCGGCGAGGGCCGCGAGCCCGGCATTGGCTTCGTCGAACTTGCCTTGCTCGGCGAAAGTCGCGACCTGGAATTCGGTAAGGCGGCCGTCCTCGTGCAGCGATCTCACCAGCGCCCGCGCCATTTCGGTCTGTTTGGTCATGGCAGCCGTACGGACCCGCTGTGCCGCTTCCTGGACCACGCTCGAGACTTCGTCGGCGAGCTCGGGATGCGCGGCCTCCAGCTTCCTGCGGACGCTCAGCGACGCCTTCGCAATCAGCTTCAGGTAATGATGCCGCGGCAGATCGGGCCGCAGGCCGACGCAGGTGGCGAGATCGTCGTCGCGTTCGGCGCGCGTGACGAGGTCGGTGAGGCTGCTTTCGGAAAGCTTCGCGCCCGGATTGCTGACGGTCGACTGCACCACGTCTTCATTGCCGCGCGTGACCAGCACGTCAGTCAGCGCCTCCGACAGCACCCGGCGCAGCGAGATCGCCTTGAGGTGGGCCTGGCTCTTGCTGCGTGCAATCTCGAGCAGGGTCGTCTCGTCCAGCCGCTCCGATTTGGTCAGCACGGGACCGGCGACCTCGATGACGTCGTCGAGCGCAAGCGTGCGGATGATCTGCGGCGGCGCGGCTCCGATCGGCGCGAGGCGGTCGGCGAGCAGCGCTCTTGCCGAGGTCTCGATCTGCTCGACCAGGCACTGAAAGACGTCGTCGAACACCCGGACGTGATCGTCGGAATAGTCCACTGCGTTATTGATGAAGAGATCGGTGACCCGGCGCAGCGTCTCGACCCGGCGCGCGACGGTGCCGTGCGCGAGTGCCGACTGCAATTCCTCGAGGAGATTCTCGGATGATTTGACGGTTTTGGATCTCATAGCCCTGTCCTGGAGCGTTCGGTCCGGCGGCGTATCCTCACGCCCACCGTAGGAATTGGATTGGTCAGCTCGTAGCAATGCGGTTGCGCCCTTGCGCCTTGGCGGAATAGAGCGCGCTGTCGGCGCGCGCGAGAAATGTGTCGGCGGTATCAGCGTCGCGCAGCGTCACGACGCCCGCGGAAATCGTCACGCGCATGCCGGGCGAGAATGCGCTCCAGTCGAGCTCGGCGACGATGCTGCGCAGCCGATCGAGCATGCGCGATGCGGCCTCGCTTGCGGTGCCAGGCAGTAGCAGCAGAAATTCCTCGCCACCATAGCGGCCGAAGCGATCATCGGGCCGGATGTTGGCGAAGATGGTGATGGCGAAGGTCCGCAGCACCTCGTCGCCGACGGGATGGCCGTGCACGTCGTTGATGCGCTTGAACCAGTCGAGGTCGATCAGGGCGACCGCGCAGGGCGTGCCCGCCTGCCGTGACTTTTCGATCTCCGCGTCGAGCAGTCGCATGATGCAGCGGCGGTTGTAGGAGCCGGTCAGCTCGTCGAGCTCGGCGAGCTCCTCGATGCGTCGATAGGCGTCCTTCAGCTCGACGCTGCGCCGGTAGAGTACCTTGCGCAGCGTGGCGCCGAACAGGCCGAGGAAGGCGCACTGGCCGATCACCAGCACGAAGCACAGCATCGAGGCAGTCCGCTGCAGCCGCGTCGCGACCGGCATGCCGATCGGCAGGTCGGAGGCAAGGAAGACGGCCGCGAGCGCGCAGGTCGCGAGCGCCCAGGTCAGCATCGCCTGGGCCGAGGTCATGCGCAGCGTGCCGAAGGCGAAGATCAGGAACAGCACGCTGATGAAGGCGATCCCGATCGTCGGCACCGACACCAGGAAGATGAATTGCAGCGCCATATGCGCCGAGATCTGGAAGACGGTGAGATAGTGGTCATTGTGCCTGTCACCGACGCCGGCCTCAGACATCACGACGAAGATGCCGATGATCGTGACGCCGCCGACCCAGAACAGCGACGGAACGTTGATGTGAACGGCGCCGTCATAAGCGTAGAGCAGCAGCACGAAGGCGCCGAGCGAATAGCTTGCGACCTGGCCGACATACATCTGCCGACGCTGCCGGGTCCGCCGCGCCACGATCTCGGGGGCCACCGCTTCGGGCGCAAGGACGATATCCGCGACCTCTGCGGCATTCCTCTCCGGAAAGGACGTCGCGGCAGTGCTCATGGTCCCGCCAATGGTGGATGTCAGCCGAAAAAGTCTACGTGGCAAGCCTTTAGGTTTGGTATCCTTCTGAACCGAATCCCGGGGGCGCCGCGCGGGTGAGGGGCCTCATGCGGCGCGGAATTTTGCAGCCAGTTAGGCATTGCAGGCGATATCGCGGACCAAAGCCGGCGCCGTGCGACATAAGGTGCACAGGGCCGTGTTATGGATCGGGCTCGACCAGGCCGCCTGTGCAGTCGACGGCAAGTCCGCGAGAGAGTGTTTCCGTATTATGTTACCGTTATGGAGCGAGGCGGCAAGCCGCCACGGGTGGGACAAGGAAAATGGGCCCATGTGGGGTAGATCACACAGATCCCCGTGTGACTGCGGTAGGTTGAACAATTTTGCACCTCCCGTCGAACCCTCCGCCGTATCGACCCGACCAACCTTGCGAGACGGGCTTTGAGCGTGACACAGGCGGCTACGGACGAGGTCCTGATCGCCAGGATCGCCCAAGGAGACCGGCTCGCCATGCAGGTGCTGTACGGGCGGCACCATGTCAGGGTCTACAGGTTCGGGCTCAGGCTCGTGCGGGACGAGCAGACGGCAGAAGACCTCATCAGCGAGGTGTTTCTCGACGTTTGGCGTCAGGCCGGCAAGTTCGAAGGCCGATCCGCCGTTTCCACCTGGCTTTTGGCAATCACCCGATTCAAGGCCCTGTCAGCGCTCCGGCGCAGAAAGGACTTTGAGTTGGACGACGAAGCCGCCAACGCGATCGAGGATTCATCCGACGATCCCGAAACGGTGGTGCAGAAGAAGGATACCAGTGAAGCGTTGCGGGAGTGCTTGACGGGCCTCTCGCCAGACCATCGGGAAATCGTCGACCTCGTCTACTACCACGAGAAGTCAGTGGAAGAAGTGGCCGAAATCGTCGGGATCCCGGAGAACACCGTGAAGACGCGCTTGTTCTATGCGCGCAAGAAATTGGCCGAACTGCTGAAGGCAGCCGGCATTGAGCGAGGCTGGCCATGATGGCTTTGAGCAAGAAGATGCTGGAGCAAGAGCCCGGTGAGATCGAGTTGCTGCTGCCGTGGCATGCCGCCGGCACGCTGAACGCGCGCGATGCCCGCCGCGTCGAGGAAGCGCTTGCCAGCGATCCGGAACTCGCAAAGCAATATGCGGCGATCCGCGGCGAATACGAAGAGACCATCCATCTGAACGAGAGCCTGGGTGCTCCGTCGGCGCGAGCGATGCAGAAGCTGTTCGCCGCGATCGACGCCGAGCCTGCACGGGCGACCGGTTCGCTGCCGCTGTCGGCGCGCATCGCCACTTTCTTCGCGAGCCTGTCGCCGCGCGCGCTGGCCTGGTCGGCGAGCTTAGGCGCCGTCGCGCTGCTGCTCCAGGCCGGCATCATCGGCGCCGTCTTGATGAAGACCCAGCCCGCGACCTTCCAGACCGCATCGCTTTCGACCGGCGCGCCGATCACGCGCGAGCTCGGGGCGGTTGCGCCCTCGCGAGCGCTGGTACGCTTCACGCCCGAGGCGCGCGTTGCCGACATCACCGCGCTGCTCGACAATTATCAGGCCTCGATCATCGGCGATGCCAAGGGCGGCATGTTCCGCCTCCAGTTCGACAAGGCGATGAGCCAGGACGAGCTTACTGCGCTGCTTGCCAGGATGCAGCGCGAGAAGTTCGTCAACCTCGCCGTGGCGGCGCCTTGAGCGCGTTTCTGCAGCAATGATGCGCAAGTCAGAGAGTCAGTTACGCGCCGGGGCCTATGCTTCGTCTGTCGGAGCTGCACTCCTGCTCGCCGCCTGTCTCGGTATCGAGGTGGCGCACGCCCAGGCGATCATGCGCACGCCGACGATCAGTCTTCCCTCGCGCACGCCGACAATCTCTCCAAATATCGCGGCGAGAGCCGTGGGTGTTGATCGCGGCCCGCGCGTGACGCCGACCGTTCACATCACGGCGCGCATGGTGCCGAACCCCGTGCTGCCCTATGCGCGCTACTCGCCCAACCTCTATCCGGCCTGTTCCACCGCCTATCGCGATGCCGAAGGCGAATGCCTCAGCCAGCCGAACGGCAGCGGCGACGGCTCCGGCAAGGCGACGAAGAAGAGCGCCGGCAAGGGGCGCGGCAACGCTGCGCCGCTCGCCATCACCTCGCGCAGCTTCGCCAATGAATTCGTGGCCGAGATCGATAGTGCGCTGTCGTTGACCGAAGCCGACGAGTTGGCACGCCGCCACGGCCTGAGCCGCGTGTCGTCGGAGAATTTCCCGCTGATCGGAGCTACGATCGGCCTGTTCCGCATCACCGACGGCCGGCCCTATGACACGGTGCGGCGCGAATTCGCGGCGGACGGCAGTGTGCGCTCGCTTCAGCCGAACTTCCGCTACGTGCTCCAGGATCAGAAGCCGGCGGTCCCGACCGAAGGCGATCCCGCGCAATACGCGCTGTCCAAGCTGCGCCTGCCGGAGGCGCACATGCTGGCGCACGGCGCCAACGTCACGGTTGCCGTGATCGATTCCGGCATCGACGCAAAACATCCTGAACTTGCCAATTCGATTGCCGACGTCTTCGACGCGCTCGGCAGCAGCGAGGGCGCCCATATCCATGGCACCGGCATTGCGGGCGCCATCGTGGCCCATGCGAAGCTGATGGGCAGCGCGCCGGAAGCGCGCATCATCGCCATTAGGGCTTTCGGCGGCACCACGGGCGGCGCCGAGAGTTCGTCCTACATCATCCTGCGCTCGCTCAACTACGCCGCCGAGCACGGTGCTCAGATCGTCAATATGAGCTTTGCCGGTCCGAAGGACGCGGTGATCGAGCGCGCGATCGCGGCAACCGCCGCTCGTGGCCTGGTGTTAATTGCGGCCGCCGGTAATGCCGGCGCAAAATCGCCGCCGCTCTATCCCGCGGCCAATCCCAACGTGATCGCCGTTAGCGCGACCGACCAGCAGGACAAATTGTTCGCCGCCTCCAACCGCGGCAATTACATCGCGCTGGCCGCGCCCGGCGTCGATATCTTCCTGCCGGCGCCTGACGGCAAATACCAGATGACGTCGGGCACCTCGTTCTCGGCGGCCTATGTCTCCGGCGTCGCGGCGTTGCTGCTCGAGCGCAATTACACGCTGAAGCCGGAAGCGCTTCGCATGACGCTGGCGAAGACCGCGCGCGACCTCGGTTCACCCGGGCGTGATGATCAGTTCGGCGATGGCGAGGCCGACGCGTATGCGGCAGTGACGGCCGTTCCGCCCGACAGCACGACACCGGTCGCAGCCGTATCAGGTACAACTAAACGTGAAGATGCCGAGAAGCGTCGCGACGACCCCAACATCCGCGCGATCGAGCAGCCCTCGCTGTCGAGTGCGGGCGATAAATCCACGATTTCTCAGGCGGATAGGCCGGCGGCGCGCTAGCGCCTGCGACAACTTTGCATGCGGGCGAAAGGTTAAAAAGTCGACCCCCGCTTTGAACGTTCAGCTCGCTGCCACGACCAATCTATGTGGGAGCGGTCATCCCTCCCCATCAGTCATATTAGGCGCGAGCGCCCATCCACCCCAAGCGCCCATATGGCTCGACCCGTCCGGTTGTCCCCCCGGACGGGTCTTTTCTTTTGGCATCCGATTTCTTGAAGCGTCGTGCGTGATCAGCTTGCGGTTGAACTCGCGAGCGCGTCGTTGTCGTAACTCGCCGACGAGGCGCGGCAAGTCCGCCATGCTTGTGCGAAGCTTGACTCATAAAGCCCTGAAAACTCCGCACGACTACGGTGTTTTGTGAGGAGAGCTGCGTCGTTGCTGGACAAGTCAAAACTTTTCCACAAAATATTCACGTCACGTCTAAATTGATTCGCGTGCGTTGCGTCGCGTCCGTAATTTTCTCCTGACGGGCTGGTTCATGACTCATCGCATAGGGGTTGGCCAAGAGGTCGACCAAGGCGCGGCCAGACGTGAAATTGCGGCGCGCTGGTGCGCTCTCGCCGAACAGCGGCTGGAGCACCTCTCCGAAATGTTCGAGACCGGGCGCTGGCGCCGTTATCATTCCGAACTCGCATTTCTCGAAAACATCCAGGAAGCCAAGCGTGCGGTTCAGATCTGGCGTGCGCTTGCGAATGGCGGAGACGTCGCTGCGGCCGCGGCGAGTGTGACCTCCGCCTTCGGCTGGTCACCGGCGACGATGTCCCGCACGGTTCCGAGCGAGCAGGCCCAGACCGTGCAGCCGAAGGCCGTGCACATCGCACCCGAGACCTCCGTACCGGTCAGGCTGGACGTGCTTGCCGAGATCACGGAAGCCCCGATCGCGCCGCTTGCCGAGCCTATACCGGTCGGGGTGGCTGCTCTGATGGCGTCGTTTACAGCGCCTGCCGAGATGCCGCTGCTCAAGGCGCCCGCCGCGAGGGCGCCGGGCGCCGCACCTGCCGTGAGGTCGCCGGTCGCAGCTGCGACGCGCAGCGCGCCTGCCGTGAAGCCACCCGTCGCCGCGCCCGCTGCGATGGCAATGCTTCTGCCGCAATTCACCCCGCCCGCCGAAGACGTCGTCGCCGCCCCCGAGCGCCTGGTCGAATTCACCTTCAGCCTCGACGGCCTCGAAGCGAAATACCCGCTGCTCAGGAACGCGTTCTAGGGCCTAGGACGCCATGTGAGGGCGGCACCTATCGCCGCACAGCATTCCCGCCGATCACCACCTGCGCGAAGCGCTGGGCACCGTCGGCCGACAGGTCCGCCGTCACGGCGCGCGCATGCTCCAGGCCGACCACGGCGCCGCGCGGGGTTTCCGAGATCATGTTGTTGTTGACGAGCGCGGTGCCGGCGCCGGGCACGACGGAGACGCCGATTCCGGCCAGCGCCTTGCGGATCACATTGCCGCTGATCGCGACATCGCGCAGATACTTGCCCCAGCCGGCGACGATGCCGTAGGACGGCGCATTCTCGATGACATTGCCCGTCACCGACGTGTCCGCCTCGACGTAGATGCCGACGCCGGCATCGTCGTCAGGCGCGGTGCCGATCGGCCGCTTCGGGATCAGATTGCGGATGATATTGCCTTGAACCACAGCAATACGTCCGCCCTTGTTGAAATTGCAGACGGAGACGCCGACCGCGGCGCCGTCGACGGTGTTGTTGGCAATCACTGCCGCCTCGAACGAAAACTCCGAATAGAGCGCGACCTCGCGCACGTCGCTGACGCTGTTGCCTGAGATGTGGATGTTGGAGGCCGAATTGCCCCGCACCGCGGAGTAATCGCAATTCCTGATGCGGTTGCCGCGCACGATCACGTTGCCGGCGCGGAAGGCGTTGATGGCGTTGCCGTACTGGCCGGAGCCGCCGGGGCCGGCCTTGATGTCCTCGATGCGGTTGTCGGCGACCAGTGTACCGTCGTCGCCCATGGCAGTGCGCAGGATCTCGATGCCATTGTCGTTGGTGCCGATGATTGTGTTGCGTGCGATACTGAGGCCTCTCGCGTCGAACGAGACCACCGCGGTCACCGCGATGTCGGTGAAGATGTTGCCGGAGATGTCGCCGGACACCTGCTCGAGCCAGATGCCGCTGCCGCCCGATGCCGTGATCTCGCAGTCGGTGATACGAATGTTGCGGCCCCCGAGGACATGGATCAGCCCGCGCCGCGTCGGCAGCGGAATGCCGCCGCCATCGAAAGTGATACCGGTGAGGCCGATCGCATCAGAGCCGTCGCTCTGGATTGCCGAGGCTCCGCCGGTGAAGACGAGTTTCGTCGCGCCGCGGACGCCAACCAGTTGTGCCCCGTTCGGCAGCCGCAAAAGGCCCGTGCGATAGATACCTGGCGGCAGCGCCAGCGGCATCTGCACGCGCGAGGCATCGTCGATGGCACGTTGGAGCGCGCGCGTTTGGTCCTCGCTGCCGCCCGGCCGCACGCCATATTGGGTCGCATCGCGGCCAAGCAGCGACGTCAGCGGCGCTGCGCGCGCGGCGTCGGCAGGCATGGCAAGTGCGCCTGCGATGCCGGCGGTCGAAGCTCCGATGAGATGACGGCGGTTGAGGTCCATGACGCGTCCTTTGGCGGACGCGGGGTGTCCGCAGCCGCTTGGTAGCGCAGGGCGGACAGGCTCGTCGGGATTGTTCGCGGTAGGGTTAAATGTTTACCGCAAGGCCTGCGTGTTCCGCGCCTTCCTTGCCAGTTGTACCATCTCCACCAGCATCGCTTCCCCCGCATCCACCAGTTCCTCCAGCGTGATCCGCGGCGCGCCCTTGCGCCGGACCGCGCCGCTGCGCGCAAGCAGGGGGATGTGGATGAAGGCGGCAAGCGTCGGGCCGCCTGCCTTCACATTCTCGATCGCGCGCCAGCTCAGATAGTTGCAGAGATAGGCGCCGGCGTCGCGCGAGGGTCGTGCATCGATGCCGGTGAGGCGTGCGGCGCGCAGCAGCCTTGCGGTGTGCGGGCCGAAATTCATGGCGTCCGCATGACCGGCGATGCCGCGTCTGCTGGAGCGGGTGTTGGCGGCATCGGGCCAGAGCATGGTGACGGCGTTGCGTGCGCGGCTCTCGATGCGAAGGTAAGGCGTGCGCGCGGCGAGGCCGAACATCAGCAGCGCATCCGGCTTCACCTTTGCCAGGACGTCAGGCAATTGCCGGTCGACTGCTGCGTAAGTCACCGGAAATATGTGGCGCGATAGCGCGACATCATCGAGCGCCGGACGGCGAAGCTGCGCCAGCCGCGCCACCAGCGCTTGCGTGGGATTGTAGGGCGCGCCGGGAAACGGGCCGAAGCCGGTGAGGAGAATGCGGAGCTTGTCGCTCATTGCAGCAACTCCAGTATCTGTTCGGCGGCGAGCGACGGGGTGAGATGGCCGTCGGCAACTTCGGCCTCGATCTTCCTGACCTTGGTGCGAACCGAAGCCTCGCTGCGCAGTCGCGACAGCATCCGTTGCTCCAGCATCGACCACATCCATTTCACCTGCTGGTCGCGCCGTCGCGCCGCGAATTCGCCGGATGCCTTCATCGCCTTGCGGTGATCCAGAATTTTCTGCCAAAGCTCGGCAATGCCGGTGCCTGATATCGCCGAATAGGTGATGACAGGCGGATGCCAATGTTCGGATCGCGGCGCCAGGATATGCAACGCACCGCGATAGTCGGCGGCGGTGATGTTGGCGCGCTTGAGATTGTCGCCGTCGGCCTTGTTGATGGCGATCATGTCGGCGAGCTCGACCAGGCCCTTCTTGATGCCCTGCAGCTCGTCGCCGCCGCCCGGCAGCATCAGTGCGAGGAAGAAATCGGTCATGTCGCAGACCGCGGTCTCGGACTGGCCGATGCCGACGGTCTCGACCAGCACGACATCGAAGCCGGCGGCCTCGCACAGCAGCATCGCCTCGCGCGTCTTCGCGGCGACGCCGCCGAGCGTGCCCGATGACGGCGAGGGGCGGATGAAGGCATCGTCGGAGGCTGACAGCCGCGCCATCCGCGTCTTGTCGCCGAGGATCGAGCCGCCGCTGCGCGCCGAGGACGGATCGACCGCGAGCACGGCGACCTTGTTGCCTTGCGCGATCAGATAGGTCCCGAGTGCATCGATGGTGGTGGATTTGCCGACGCCGGGCGAGCCGGTGATACCGACCCGGACCGCCTTGCCGGTGTCGGGCAGCAGCATCTGCACGAGCTCCCGCGCCTGCGCCTGGTGATCGCCGCGCCGGCTCTCCACCAGCGTGATGGCGCGCGCCAGGGCTGCGCGATGGCCTGCACGGAGGTTGCGGGCGAGCGAGGTAATATCAAACGAAGTCTTCTTTTCGATCATGCCCTGCTTTACAACGGCGGAAGCAGGCAGGCGAGAGCCCTCAACCCCTCTCAGCCCTACTCGTCCGCGTCGCCCTTTGGTCGTGCCCCGCCAAAGATGCGTGAGCCCTCCGGTGTGAGGTAGGGCTTCAACGTCTCCCACGGAATATACGCGACATATTGGCCCTCGGCGTAGGGGCCGACGGCATAAGGCGGATAGTGGAAGGTGAGGCCGGAGCTCTTGCCCGTCTCGGTCGACGGCGCGAGCGTCACCGCGCCGATCTTGAGCAGGCTAGGCTCCACGCCCTTGAACCATTCCCCGGTCGCGGTATCGCTCGTGTCGCGCTTCTTCTTCTCGATTTTCAGCGAGGCAATCGCAGCCTTCACCATCGCCTTCATGGTCGTGCCGCCATCGGCCGTCTCGGTGAAGAACGGGCGGATCGAGATCCGCTTGTTCTCGGACTTGTCCCAAAGGATCGTGTTGACGTCGGTATTGGGATGGGCGCCGTGGGTGTCCATGTAGTCGTCGCGAAGCACGCTGACATAGCGGTCGGCAACGACCGAGCGGATCGAATATTTGCGCTCGAAGTCCCAGCCGCCGTCCCTGAAGAATTGCGGATCTTCCTTGCGCGAGGCAGCAGCGTCAGCCGTATTCTTGTCGAGCCACTTCCTGCCGTCGGCCAGGCAATCGGCGGCAAGCACCGGATCGGCCTTGATCTTGTCATCGAGGAAGACCCGCGCGTCGATGTTCTTGTTCTTGACGACGGCATCGGGCTTGGGATCGGCGGCGAGGGAGGGGAAGGTTAGGGCAATCGTTGCGATAGCGGACAGGATCGCGAGCAAGCCGGCCCGTGCATTTGGACGATGATATGTCACTTCAATATCCATCAATTCTGAATCCGTGGCCCGTCGCAGCGCTCGGATCTCTGCATAAGCGTAATGACTACAAGATGAACTGGCGCAGAACGCGCGGCGTGAACACCTGGACGTGAAGATTGGTCGCGGCAGCGCGCCCGCCGGTTTGATGCGGGCAGCCCGACGGCGGCGGAATTACTCCGCCGCCTCGCTGTGCCCGAGCCGGGCATTGAGCTTGCGGATCAGCTCCTCGGCCGCGTCCGCGATCACGGTGCCCGGCGGGAAGATCGCCTCGGCGCCTGCTGCATAGAGCGCGTCGTAATCCTGCGGCGGCACCACGCCGCCGACGATGATCATGATGTCCTCGCGGCCCTGCTTCTTCAGCGCAGCCTTCAGCTCCGGCACCGCGGTGAGATGGGCGGCGGCGAGCGAGGAGACGCCGAGGATGTGGACGTCGTTCTCGACCGCCTGTCGCGCCGCTTCGTCGGCCGTGGCGAACAGCGGCCCGATATCGACGTCGAAGCCGATATCGGCGAAGGCAGACGCGATCACCTTCTGGCCGCGGTCGTGGCCGTCCTGGCCGATCTTGGCGACGAGGATGCGCGGGCGGCGGCCTTCCGCCTCTTCGAACGCATCGATCAACGCCTGAACCTTCTCGACCTGGTTGCCCATGCTGGACGCCTCCCGCCTGTAAACGCCGGTGATCGATTTGATCTCGGCGCGGTGCCGGCCGAACACCTTTTCCATCGCGTCCGAGATCTCGCCGACGGTCGCCTTGGCGCGCGCAGCATCAATGGCGAGCGCGAGCAGATTGCCGTTGCCTTCCCCGGCCGAACGCGTGATCGCAGCAAGCGCGGCATCGACATCCTTCTGGTTGCGCTCGGATTTCAGCCGCGTCAGCTTGTCGATCTGCAGGCGCCGGACGTTGGTGTTGTCGACCTTGAGGATGTCGATCGGCGTCTCGTCCGTCGGCTTGTACTTGTTGACGCCGATCACGGCCTGCTTGCCGGCATCGATGCGCGCTTGCGTCTTGGCGGAAGCTTCCTCGATGCGCAGCTTGGGCACGCCGGCTTCGATCGCCTTGGCCATGCCGCCGAGCTCCTCGACCTCCTGGATGTGGCTCCAGGCTTTCGCGGCGAGATCGCGCGTCAGCCGCTCGACGTAATACGAGCCGCCCCAGGGATCGATGATGCGGGTGGTGCCGCTCTCCTGCTGCAGGAACAGCTGGGTGTTGCGGGCGATGCGGGCTGAGAAATCAGTCGGTAGCGCCAGTGCCTCGTCGAGCGCGTTGGTGTGCAGCGACTGGGTATGGCCCTGCGTCGCCGCCATCGCCTCGACTGTCGTGCGCATCACGTTGTTGAACACGTCCTGCGCGGTCAGCGACCAGCCCGAGGTCTGGCTATGCGTGCGCAGCGAGAGCGAGCGTGGATCCCTAGGATTGAACGGCTTCAGCAGCTTCGCCCAGAGCAGCCGCGCGGCGCGCAGCTTGGCGACCTCCATGAAGAAGTTCATGCCGATCGCCCAGAAGAACGACAGGCGCGGCGCGAAGCGATCGACGTCCAGCCCTGCAGCAAGTCCTGCGCGCAGATATTCGACGCCGTCGGCGAGCGTATAGGCGAGCTCGAGATCCTGCGTCGCGCCGGCTTCCTGCATGTGATAGCCGGAGATCGAGATCGAATTGTACTTCGGCATCTTTTGCGAGGTATAGGCGAAGATGTCCGAGATGATCCGCATCGAGGGCGCGGGCGGATAGATATAGGTGTTGCGCACCATGAATTCTTTCAGAATGTCGTTCTGAATGGTGCCCGACAATTTTTCCGGCGGAACGCCCTGTTCCTCGGCGGCAGCGACATAGAGTGCCAGGATCGGCAGCACCGCGCCGTTCATGGTCATCGACACGCTCATCTGGTCGAGCGGAATGCCCGCGAACAGCGTACGCATGTCGTAGATGGAATCGATGGCCACGCCGGCCATGCCGACGTCGCCGCCGACGCGCGGATGATCGCTGTCATAGCCGCGATGGGTGGCAAGATCGAAGGCGACCGAGAGGCCCTTCTGTCCGGCCGCGAGATTGCGGCGGTAGAACGCGTTGGAATCCTCCGCCGTGGAGAAGCCGGCATATTGCCTGACGGTCCAGGGCTGGTTGACATACATGGTCGGGTAGGGGCCGCGCAGGTACGGCGCGATGCCCGGATAGGTTTCGAGGAAATCGAGCCCGGCGAGATCAGCCTCGTCATAGGCGGGCTTTACGAGAATGCCCTCGGGCGTCAGCCACGGCTCGGCGCTGCCTGACGGTGCTGCGCTTGCGGTTCGCTCGAAGGCGACATCGGCGAAATTGGGAATGCGGGTCATTCCTTGGATTCCTCAAACCTGCGATTGCGCTCGATCAGCCTTTGCACATTCTTCTTGTAGACCGGATCATCCAGCCGATTCTCGGTCATCACACCAGTCGCGCCCCACAGCAGGCGTGCGAGAAGCTTCCCGATGTTCGCCTTCCACTCGATCAGCAGTATTTCCCCGAGCGCCTGAAGCATGGCATAGCCTATCACGCGTTGACCTCAATCATGATCCGGATGCTGATGGCTGACGATGGTCGCCATCTTCTCCGGCCCGTAATTCTGCTGCGTGGTCTGGCTCGGCAGGTTGGAGATGCCGACCACCCAGCCGAGGCGGGACTCGCTTCCATATTGCCGTGTCGGGACCAGCCGGTCGGGCCGGTCGAATGCGCCGGTCATGATCTCGATCCGCTCGCCGTCGATGCGGCCAAAGCTCAGCGGCGTGCCGCAGGCGGCGCAATAGCCGCGATCGGCGATCGAGGACGAGCGGAAGAACGACGGCTGTCCCTTGGTCCAGGCAAAATCGGTGCGGTTGATGTCGGCGAAGGAGGCGAACGGCGCGCCGCTCGCCTTCTGGCACATCCGGCAGTGGCAGATCGACACCTTGTTCGGTGTTGCCGAAATCGCAAAGCGCACCGCGCCGCATTGGCAGCCGCCGGTGAGAACGGGTTTGCTCGCGTCCGTCATGCCTGCTCCATCCGCAAATAAGCGTCTTGCAACGTGGCAAGCGCGTCACCGCCGGCAAACACGAAGCCCGTGACACCGGCCGCCCGCAGGGCAGCCTCGGCTTCAGCCGGACGGCCTGCCAGATAGATATGTCGCGCGCCCGCCATTTGCAGGGCCTTCGCCGCGGCTTCAGCGTGTTCCGCATAGACCTTGTCGCTGGAACAAAGGCAGGCAATTGCAGCGCCGGATGCCCTGAAGGCGGCGGCGAGCTTGGTGGGATCGATAAAACCTTCGCTGTCGATGGCTTGGATGCCACCGGCCTCGAAGAAGCTTTTTGCGAATGTCGCTCGCGCGGTAAAATCGGCGGGCGTGCCGAGATTGGCCAGGAATACGCTGGGCCGCGATCCGCGCACCTTCAATGCAGCGTCGGATTTGTCGCGCAGCGCTTCGAACGGCTGTGCGAGCCGGATCGGGGTGAGCGCGTCGAACTTGTATTTGGCCTCGCCATAGGGGGCCAATGCAATCGGTGTTGCCTGCAGTACGGCCGTCTCGCGCTCATGCAGGCTTGGAAACTCGCTGGCACCCGTCAATACGTCGCGGCGCTTTGCGATGTTGGCATCGCGTGCCTTTCGTACGGCTGCGACCTTACCCTGGAACAGGCCCTGTTGAAGCGCGGCGAAGGCGCCGCCGGCTTTCTCGCTCTCCTGGAAGAGCGCCCATGCGGCGTCGCAGAGCTGCGCCGTGAGCGTCTCGATGCCGCCGGATCCCGCCGCGGGATCGCTGACCCTGGCGAGGTTGCTTTCTTCGAGCAACAAAAGTTGCGTGTTGCGTGCGGCACGCCGCGCGAATGGATCGGGGAGCCCGAGCGCCAACGTATGCGGCAGCACGGTGATTGCATTGGCGCCGGCAAGCCCGGCTGCGAACGTCGCCATCGTCGCCCGCAGCATGTTCACATAGGGATCGCGCTGCGTCAGCATGCGCCAGGCCGTATCGGCCGCGATGAACAACGGCTTCGGCGATAGCCCGCAGGCGGCCTCGATCCGAGCCCAGAGCAATCGCAGCGCGCGGAACTTCGCCATGGTCAGGAACTGATCGGCATCGGCAGCGAGCCGCGCATAGATCATGCCCTGCGCGGCTTCCAGCGGAACGCCGGCGCCTTCGATCGCGCGGAGATAAGCGACGCCGCACGCGAGCACGAAGGCAAGCTCCTGCACCTCGGAGCCGCCGGCATCGTGGATCACGCGGCCATCGGCGGAGGCGAACGGCCCCTTGAAGCCGAGCGCGGCGAGACCCTTGATGCCGCCAGTCACGGCGGGAACGATCTCTTCCCAGCTGTAGGGGCTGTTTCCCCAGACTGCACACGCCGCGAGCGGATCGAGCCCAAAGCGAATGTCGCAGGCGGCGGGATCGATGCCGTTGCCCTTCACATATTCCGCGATATGGATCGCAGCCATCCGCGATTGCGGACCGACCTGAAGCTCGATGCCGATGCCGGCATCGAGATGAATGTCCTTCAGCACCTTTGCGACCGCATCGGCCGTGGGTTCCAGGCCGAAACCGTGGCTGCCAGCGCCGCCGGCGAACACGAGCGAGAGTCCTGTGGCGCCGTTCTCCAGGTCAGTCAGCGCCTGCGCATTCGCGGCCGCCGCATCGGGATGGTCGATCCGCTGCGTGATCTGCCACGGTGCGGCCGCGGGCCGTCCCGTCACCGGTGCGACGCCCTTGGCGCGCGGATAGAGCGGCTCGATCTTGAGGCCGTCATAAGTCTTGCCGACCAGCTTCTCGAACGGCGCGCCCTTCAGCACACCGTCGACCAGCCTGCGCCAGTCCGCGTCCGTTGCCTTGGGAAAATCGGCCGCCAGCGGCAGATCGTCAGTCACGGAGGTCATACGGCCAAGGGCTCCCAAACGTCTCGTTCTTCGCAGGCGAATTTGCCACGGCGGACCGCCCCTGCAAACGGTCGATTTTGGTTAACCGGTATCTGAAAGCCGCTCAATGCCTTGCGTCGAGACGCTGGCAAGTCCGTCACGGACGCGAACGCCTGATATCACGCGGTCCGGCGCGATTTCGGCCAGCGGCACCAGCACGAAGGCGCGCTCGAACAGGCGTGGATGCGGCAGGGTCAGGTCGGGCTTGTCCATCGCCACATCGTCGTAGGCGATCATGTCGAGATCGAGCGTGCGCGGGCCCCAGCGTCGCTCCTTGTCCCTGATGCGACCGAACTTCTGCTCGACCTTCTGCATCACGAACAAGAGCGCGTGCGGATCGAGGTCGGTCTCGATCTCGACGCAGGCGTTGATGAAGGGATCCTGGTCCTCGTCGCCCCAGGGCGGCGTCGCATAGTCGGACGAGCGCGCGATCACCACGGCTTGCGCCATGCCGCAGATATGGGCGATCGCCTTTTTGAATGTCGCGCGGACATCGCCGACATTGCCGCCGAGGGCGATCAGCACGTTTCCCATGTCAGGGGTGCCGCGAGCGAGTCAGCATGATGCCGACGTCGTCGAAGATCGCGGCGATCGGCGCATGCGGCTTGTGCACGGTGATCTTCACCGCGCGGATGCGCGGGAAGTGCGACAGGATGGCGTCGGCGACTGCACCTGCCGCGCGTTCCAGCAGCTTGTAATTGGTGTTCTTGAACGCCGCCGTGGTGGTTGCCACGACATCGGCGTAGGAGACGGTATCGGCGAGCCGGTCGCTGCGCGCTGGCTCCGACAAATCGGTGTAGAGTTCGAGATCAATGACGAAGCGCTGGCCGACTTCGGTTTCGTGATCCATCACGCCATGGCGGGCATGGATCGACAGGCCGGTGACGAAGATCGTGTCGGTCATTGCTTGCTCTCGATTGCGTTTGCGACCCGCAGGGCCTGCAAGGTTTCGGCGATGTCATGGGTCCGGATGATTTTCGCGCCCCTCTGGGCGGCGATCAGATGCGCGGCGATCGAGCCGGCCAGCCGTTCCTTGGGCTCCGATGGCGACACCGAGGCGATGAAGCGTTTTCGCGAGGCGCCGACGAGGATTGGCAGGCCGAATACGTCGAGCTCGCGTAAGCGGGCGAGTGCGATCATGCTCTGCTCGGCGGTCTTGCCGAAGCCGATGCCGGGATCGAGCACGATCTTGTCGCGCGCGATGCCGGCTTTCGCCGCGATATCGAGCGAGCGCATGAAAAATGCCTTCATGTCAGCGACGATGTCGATCGCGGAATCGACGCTCTCGCGGTTGTGCATGACGATGACGGGAGCGCCTCTCGCGGCGACGACCCGCGCCATATCAGTGTCGCGTTGCAGGCCCCAGACGTCGTTGGCGATGGCCACGCCCTGGTCGAGCGCGAAGGCCACGACTTCCGCCTTCATGCTGTCGATCGAGACCGGCACGCCGAGCGCGACGATGCTTGATAGCACCGGTTTTAGCCGGGCCAGTTCATCCGTCGCCGTGACCGGCTGGGCGCCTTTATAGGGGCGGGTGGATTCGGCTCCGATATCGATGATGTCGACGCCATCAGCGATCATCGCCCGCGCCCTTTCGAGCGCCCGGTGCGGAGCAATGAAGTCTCCGCCGTCGGAAAAGGAATCCGGCGTCACATTGAGCACGCCCATCACCGCCGGCAGAGGCCGTTCCAGCAGCGTCCGCAGCACGTCAGGCCCGGCCGAGCCGGCCGACGGGACGGATGGGGAGGGCAAGGCATTCATGCGGCCCGCTTTGCGCGGTCGGGGAGGGGGAGTCAAGACGGGATTGGCGTCTGCGCCGTGCCGGGCGGCGTCGATGTTGCGGCAATCTCGCGCATCAATCTCCGCTGTCGTCCCGGCCTAGTGCGCAATTGCGCACGGGGGCCGGGACCCATAACCCCAGGGAGAAGTTTGGCGAAGACTCGTCGTTCGGTACTGCGGCTTTCGGCGATCGATAGATTCCGCGGTTTGGGTCCCGGCCTTCGGTGGGACGACGTAAGGAGCTAATACGTAATCTTCGGCGACAGCTTCCTGGCCTTGGCGATGATGTCGCCGACCGACTTCTCGGACGGCAGGATGCGGACGAGCTTCTTCCGATCGTTGGCTTCGCGCATGCTTTGCGCCAGCCTTGCCGGATTCCGATAGGCGAGCTCGCGCACGGTGGTCACCCCTGCGGCGCGGACCAGGCCCACCTTGGCCCGGCCCATGCCGGGAATGCGCATGTAATCGGAGACGTTGGCCCATTCCAGGAGCTGCTGCTCGCTGATGCCGGTCTTGGCCGAGAGCGCCTTGCGGCCCTTGGCGGTGCTCGCGGCTTCCAGCAGTGCGTCGGTGGTGCGGATACCTTGCGCCTTCAGCTTGTTGGCGGCAAAGGCCGGCAGGCCCTCAATCTCGGAGATCGGATATGTCATGATACTCGACGTGAAATACGGCAGCTTCAGGCGAACTGGCTGAGGCCCGGCGTCCCTGCGATGATCTTGCCCATCTGATCCGCTCCGATTTTGTCTCGGCCGTAGCGGAAAAGTTCACGCGCCACGTTCTGGATGTCGGACATGCCAAGGCCGAGGCCCATCAGGCGCGTGCCGACGGCCATCAGCCCGCCGCCCATCAGCCGCGACAGTCCGCCGCCGCTCCTGGACGCTTCGATCGCGCCTTCTGCACCAGGGATCTGGTCGATCAAGGCCTGCACGCTGTCGGAAGGGCCTTCGTTGCGAAGGAAGCCCAAAATAATGCCGACGGTCTTTTCAGCGACAGCACTATCTATGCTGGCGTTTGTCGCCAGCCGCCCGATCAGCTCGTCCATATTAGCCCGCCCCTCAGCCGGTTCACATGCCGGAGTATTGTTTCGAAGAATGATCTTGAGCCGGTGTGATGTGAAATACAAGCGATGAACGCACGCAACGTTCCGATTCGTTCTCGAAGACGCGAAAGGTGTTGCAGCGATGCAAGAGCGGAGAAGAAATTCACGAAAACTACCGCGCTGCGAATGCGCGCTTCCGACTTTTGGTGCATGCGGCGCGCGTCATCTCCGACAATGTCGCATATCGATACCGCCTTGAACGGTTTCAATCGGCTTGCGACATGCGTTAAACTACGAAACTCGTACGCGAACCTAACAGACAGAATAGAGAGAGTGATGACGGCGCAGGACAACAAGCTCGGCGATACCGACGACAAGATCTTTGTCGGCAAGGGAGACGAGCTGGCCTGGCTGACACTGGCGCTTGCCAATCGCCACGGCCTCGTCACCGGCGCGACCGGAACGGGCAAGACGGTCACGCTGCAAGTGATGGCGGAAGGATTTGCGCGGGCCGGTGTTCCGGTGTTCGCCGCCGACATCAAGGGCGATCTTTCCGGCATCTCCGAGGTCGGGGAGGCAAAGGATTTCATCGTCAAGCGAGCGGGCGAAATGGGGCTGAATTTCCAGCCCGACCAGTTCTCGACCGTGTTCTGGGATGTGTTCGGCGAGCAGGGCCATCCGGTGCGGGCGACCATCACCGAGATGGGTCCGCTGCTTCTGGCCCGCATGCTCGATCTCAACGATGTGCAGGAGGGTGTGCTCAACGTCGCGTTCCGCGTTGCCGACGACAACGGCCTTGCCTTGATCGACATGAAGGATCTGCGGGCGTTGCTCGATGCCATCGTGCCCGATAGCAGCAAGAAAGGGCCTGATGCGGAGGAGGATCCGCTCGCGCCGATCCGCAAAGCTGCCCAGGGTTTTGGCAACGTCACCAAGGCGACCGTCGGCACCATCCAGCGTCAGCTGCTGGTGCTGGAGAACCAGGGTGGCACCAAATTCTTTGGCGAGCCGGCGCTCACTCTGAAGGACTTCATGAAGACCGACCGCGACGGCCGCGGCATGGTCAACATCCTCGTCGCCGACAAGCTGATGCAGAGCCCACGGCTTTACGCGACATTCCTGCTGTGGATGCTGTCAGAGCTGTTCGAGGAATTGCCCGAGGCCGGCGACCTGCCCAAGCCCAAGCTGGTGTTCTTCTTTGATGAGGCGCATCTGTTGTTCAACGATGCGCCGAAGGCGCTGATGGACAAGATCGAGCAGGTCGTCCGCCTGATCCGCTCCAAGGGCGTCGGCGTCTATTTCGTCACCCAAAACCCGATCGACGTGCCTGATCGCGTGCTCGGGCAGATGGGCAACCGGGTGCAGCATGCGTTACGTGCCTTCACCCCGCGCGACCAGAAGGCGGTCGCGGCCGCCGCCCAGACCTTCCGGCCCAACCCCAAGCTCGACACTGCCAAGGTGATCGTGGAGCTCGGCAAGGGCGAGGCGCTGGTGTCGTTCCTCGAAGGCAATGGCACGCCGGCGATGGTCGAGCGGGTGCTGATCCGCCCGCCCTCGGCCCGCATCGGACCCATCACGCCGGAAGAGCGCAAGGCGATCATGGATGCGAGCCCGGTCAAGGGGAAATACGACACCGCTGTTGATGCCGAGTCGGCCTATGAGATCATCCAGAAGCGGCTCGCCGGCACCGCGGCGCCGGCCGACGGCCAGGCCGGCGGACGCAGCGGTGGCATCCTCGGCCAGATCGGCTCGATGGTCGGCACCATCTTCGGCACCAATACCGGGCGTAACCGGCTCACGACGGGGCAGCGCATTGCGCGCGACGTGACGCGCACGGTCACCGACAAGGTGGTCGGCGGCGTCGTGGCCGATCTCGGCAAATCGGTCGGCGGCCAGCTTGGCGGCTCGGTCGGCCGGGCGCTGGTCCGCGGCGCGCTCGGCGGATTGCTCCGAAGGTAGGCAGGCAAGGACATTCTTGATGCGGCTTTCCGCGCTGCCGCGGCTCACCTCGCGCCTATTGGGGGCAGGGGCAGACTTGCGCCCTGTGTCTGGGTAGACATATATCGACCCTCTCCCGGCCGCAGATTGAAGGCATTGTGACCCCAGCCCAACCGCCCCACCGATCCGGCGCGCTCCGAGCTCCCTCGCTGCGCGCGCCGCTCGACCTGCTCTTCCTGTTCTGCTGCCTGATCCTGACCGCTGATGTCCTGGGTCCCGAGATCTTCGGCCGCGGCAAGACCAAGGACTATGCGCTGTGGTACTGGGCCGGGCAGCAGGTGCTGCATGGCGGCCCGCTCTATCCCAGTGACATAGACCACCCGTTTGAGTTCATCTACCCGCCGCTGCCGGCGATCCTGCTGGCGATCCCGAGCTGGTTCGGCAGGATCCCGCTTTATGTGGTGCTGTCCATCCTGAACGGGGTGGCGTGGTGGTACACGGGCATGCTCTCCAACGCCATGACCGGATCTGACCGCAAGTCCGGCCCGTGGCTTGAAGCCTTGCCGGCGCTCGTCACCGTGACCTTCGTGTTCGACATGTTCGATCTTGGCCAGCCGAACCTCGTTCTGCTGGCGATGATGCTCTACGGCTTCCGGTGCCTTCAGCATCAGCGGTCCTGGTTCGCAGGCTTCATGTTCGCGCTCGCCACCGCGATCAAGGTGTTTCCGGTCGCGGTGCTGCCCTATCTGGTCTGGCGCAGGCAGTGGGCCGCGGCCGTCAGCATGCTCGCTTTCATCGGCATCTTGCTCTATGTCGTGCCGGCACCGATCCGCGGCTTCGAACGCAACGCCGCCGAGCTCGGCACCTGGTACCGGGGCATGGTCGGATCGAGCTCGGAAAAGGGCTTTGGCCAGCGCGACGAGCAGAATTGGTCATGGGTCAACCAGTCCATCATTGCGGTGACGCACCGGCTGGTCAGGCCGATCAATTACAATCAGGAGGATCCCGAAAAGCCGCCGCGCACGATGAACATCATCGATGTCAGCTTCAGGACGGCGAACTGGATCGTGTTTGTGATCTCGGTCTTGCTCGGGCTCGGCTTCGTCGCGGTGATGCCACGGCAAGCGGAGCGAACGGCACGATCGGATGCCGAGGAGCTTGGCATCCTGTTCTGCCTCATGACGGTGGCCTCGCCGCTGGCGCGACAGTACTACTTCATGTGGCTGTTCCTGCCGTTCACCGTGCTGATGCAACGGGGCGCCTTCGACCCGCGGCCGGGGGTCCGGCTGGGAACCTGGCTTGCGCTTGGCGCTGCCGGGCTCCTGATGTTGCTGTCGCTGCCGCCGTTTCCCAACGCCTTTCAGGCCTGGGGCAACAACCTCGCTGCCACGGCCGTCCTCGCCGTTACACTCGCCTGGCACATTCGGCATCCGCCTGAAGCTGCTAGCTCGCAGGCCGCCGCAGGGCTAAAACCACCGACAGCGTGAGACTCCAGAAAATCGGGAAATGCGACCATGGCCAATGCGCAGCTTCAATCCGTGCTCGACCACATCGACAAGGACTTCGACAACAGCCTTGAACGCCTGTTCTCGCTGCTGCGGATCAAGTCGATTTCCGCCGATCCGGCCTTTGCCGGGGACTGCAAGGCCGCGGCCGAGCACCTGGCCAAGGACATCGCAAGCCTCGGCGTCGCGACCGAGGTGAGGCCGACGGCCGGTCATCCCGCCATCGTCGGCAAGACTGGGGCGAGTGGACGGCCGCATGTGATCTTCTACGGCCATTACGACGTGCAGCCGGTCGACCCGCTCGACCTCTGGCACCGTCCGCCGTTCGAGCCCGTCGTCACCGACCATGCCGACGGCCGCAAGATCATCGTCGCGCGCGGTGCCGAGGACGACAAGGGGCAGGTGATGACCTTCGTCGAAGCCTGTCGTGCCTGGAAGAAGGTGACGGGCTCATTGCCGATCGACGTCACCTTCCTGATCGAAGGCGAAGAGGAAGTCGGCTCGAAGAATTTCGTGCCCTTCATCGAAGCCAACAAGGACGAGTTCAAGGCGGACTATGTTCTCGTTTGCGACACCGGCATGTGGGACCGCAACACCCCGGCGATCACGACATCGCTGCGGGGCCTGCTCTATGAAGAGCTGAAGATCACCGCGGCCAATCGCGATTTGCATTCGGGCGTGTTCGGCGGCAGCGCGATGAACCCGATCCGGGTGCTGACCAAAATTCTCGGCAGCCTGTTCGACGACGACAACCGCATCACCATCCCCGGCTTCTACGACGGGGTGAAGGATCTGCCGCCTGATATCCTGGAGCAGTGGAAGAAGCTCAACCTCACGCCCGAGATGTTCTTGAAGCCGATCGGGCTGTCGATCCCTGCCGGCGAGAAGGGACGCCTGCTGATCGAGCAGGCCTCCTCGCGTCCGACCTGCGACGTCAACGGCATCTGGGGCGGCTATATCGGCGAAGGCTCCAAGACCGTGATCCCGTCGCATGCGTCGGCCAAGGTCTCGTTCCGCCTAGTCGAGGGGCAAGACCCGCAGAAGATCCGGAAGGCCTTCCGCGACTATGTGACGGCGCGCATTCCCGGCGACTGCAAGGTGGAGTTCGGCGATCATTCCGCCGCGCCCGCGGTCGCGCTCGACTGGAACATGAAGCCGCTGGCCGCCGCGAGCAAGGCGCTGACTGAAGAATGGGGCAAGGAGACCGTGCTGATGGGCTCCGGCGCCTCGATCCCGATCGTGGCTGATTTCAAGCGCACGCTTGGGCTGGACTCGCTGCTGGTCGGTTTTGGCCTGGACGACGACAACATCCACTCGCCGAATGAGAAGTACGACCTCCGCAGCTTCCAGAAGGGCATCCGCTCCTGGGCACGCATCCTCGCCGCGCTGGCGGAGGTGAAGTAAGCACCGGTGCCGTAGGGTGGGCAAAGGCGCAAAGCGCCGTGCCCACCACCTCTCAATGATCGCGAAAGAACGTGGGCACGCTTCGCTTTGCCCATCCTACGAGACCTGTGTCCGCATCGGCGAATGCACAAAACAAAAACGCCGCCCGGAATTGGGCGGCGTTTCATTCCAGAACGTGCAGAGGTAGGTGACGCCTATCCTACACGAAATCGGCAAAATCTCAAGAGCGGTAGCCTGGAAGCTCGCGATCGAGCTTGCGCAGCAGCGGCGGCCAGACGAGCTGGGTCGCGCGCAGCTCGGCGCGGTCGCGGTTGGCGAGCAGCTCGGTGTTCTTCTCGATCGCGATCTCCTCGACCGGATAGACCGGCGTGCCCAGCGCACGGGTGCGCACCTGCATCGAGCAGGCGCGCTCGAGGTGGTACATGCGCTCGAACGCGGAAGCGACCGAGCGGCCGACGGTCAGCGTGCCGTGGTTGCGCAGGAGCATGTGGTTGTGGTCGCCGAGATCCTTCTGCAGCCGCGGCCGCTCGTCGTGATCGAGCGCAATGCCTTCATAGTCGTGATAGGCGAGGTCGTGAGTGACGAGCTGCGCAGTCTGGTTCAGCGGCAAGAGGCCCTCGGCGCTGCTCGACACCGCGGTGCCGTCCAGCGTGTGGAGATGCAGCACGCAGATGGCGTCCTCGCGCACCTCGTGAATCGCCGAATGGATGGTGAAGCCGGCCGGGTTGATGCTGTACTCGCTCTCGCTGAGCTGGTTGCCGTGAAGATCGACCTTGACCAGGCTCGAGGCGGTGATCTCGTCGAACATCAGCCCGTAGGGGTTGATGAGGAAGTGATGGTCCGGGCCGGGCACGCGCGCCGAGATGTGGGTATCGACCAGATCGTCCCAGCCATACAGCGAGACGAGACGATAGCAGGCGGCGAGATTGACCCGTTGTTGCCACTCGGCCTCCGTCATGTCAGACGGCACTTCCTTCAGGCGGGCTTCCGCTGGCGACATGGCAAATCTCTCCGAACTTCGTTGTTGCGGGGAGGGAGCCTAGTCTTGGGTGAAGCCGGCAGCAAGGCGGGCAAAGCGCGGCAGTTCAGCGTAGCCCGCATGGAGCGGGCTGCGCTGAGACGAATATTACGGCGCCGGGATTGACAGCAGGCTGGAAATGCTGCGGCCACGGATGTCGTAGACGCGCGCGAACACCACGTCGTCGCGCTTGATCTCGACCAGCACGGGGGCGGTGAGTCCCTTGCAGTAGAACTCGCCGAGGGTCATGGCGAAATCGGCGGCATTGGAATCCCAGCCGATGGTGAAGTCGGGGCCGAGCGCGACCTGGGCCGGGCGCTGCGGACCGCACACGGCGACCTTCCATTTGCGATTGCGCGGCGGAACTTCCTGGCGCTCGACCAGCTGCTCGCGCAATTCGTCGGAGGCCTGCTTCAGGGCGAGGCCCCAATAGTCCAGCATGAAGCGGTCGTCGGCGGCGCGCACCGTGCCGGCGATGTGGTTGAAGTGGGTGTATTGATACGGATGCAGCCGGATCATCTCGGCCAGCGGCAGCGCGAGACCGAAGCAGAACAGTGCGAGCATAGCAGGCTGCCAGGCGCGGTGGTTGGCGCGCAGGCGCTCCATGGTCCAGGCGAAGGCGACGCCGCCGAGCACCGCCATCGGCGGGATCACGAATACGAAATGGCGGATGCCATTGTAGAGCGCCGGCCGCTTCACCATCGCAATCGCGAGCGGCAGGGTCGCTGCCAGCGTCAGCATCAAGAGGATGGTCTTGCGGCGTGCGGGAACCTCGCGCCGCGGCAGCATGGCGACGGTGCTGAACACCGCGCCGGCCATCAGCACCAGCATCACTTCGGGCAGCTGCAGCGCGAACAGCGTCGGCAGATACGACCAGGGCATGTCGGGCACGGACACGATGGCGCCGTCGAACATCTCCTTCCAGGGCTTCTCGAAGAAGTGCGAGAAGTAAGTCAGCGCCTCGAAGGGATTGCCGGGCTCCATGATCGACCACGGCCAGATCAGGCCCATCACGAGATAGCCGAGCGCAAGACCGGGCACCAGCACGTAGACGACGTGGGCGAAACGCCTGATGGCCTCGCGTGCGCCCTCGGTGCGCAGTTCCTCCAGGAACAGCGGCATGAAGCCGATCACGGCGTAGACGAGCGAAAGGCCGCCGAGAATGCGCGTGCCGAGCGAGAGGCCCGCGCCCAGGCCGACGATCAGGATCGTGCGCGGCGAGGGATTTGGATATTCCTCGGCAAGCCGCACCAGGCCCAGCATCAGGATGATCATCGCCACAGCGAAGGGCGCATCCTTCGGGTTCATGAACATGTGGCCGTAGAAGATCGGGCAAAGCGCGAGCAGCAGCAGCGCAGCAAGGCCGGCAAGGGGCCCGCCGATCCGGCGGCCGAGCCGCCACGTCACCGCAAGTCCGATCACGCCGACGATCGCGCCGACCAGGCGTCGCGTTTCGAACAGCTCGAGCGGTATAACCCTGTGCAGGAGGGCTGCGACCATGTCGAAGCCGCCGCCATACATGTAGAGGTTGGCGAAGGAGAGGGCGGAGGTGTCCCTGAAGCCGGAGCCGTACATGCGCAGCAGCAGGTCGGCATATTCGGCGTGGGTGTAGTCGTCCCAGCCGAGCCCGTAGTCGCGGAAGGTCAAGCCCGCGATGACGGCGACGACAGCCAGCACCAGCATGGCAAGATCGTCGCAAGTCCGTTCAACCGAGCGCCGTTGGGGCGTGTCGATCGCCGAAGTCGTGATGGATGTCATGGCTATTGGTGACCCGGAATCCCCTCGTGGCCCTGCTGGTGCGCGCGGGCCTGTTCCCCGGATTCCCTATAGCGCAGTTCCATTACCAAGTAATTGGGCATTATGGCTAAATTCCTGATGCGACGCAGCAATTCCTGGAAACGCGGGAGGCTGTAAGAGCTAGCGGATCGTTGCTGAAGGGAATGTGAATAAGTCCCTGATATCCTTCCCTTTAGGAACGGCGGCGGCAATTGGCCGTTGGCGCGCAACGTAAGATGACGGTATCGTGGCGTAACTGACGTCGCGCACGGATGCGCGGCCGGGGGTGAGTTCGATGAGCTGGGCGTTGTTGATCGCAGGGATTTTCGCCGTGGTGGCGGGCCTCCTCGCGGTCGCTTTTGGCTATTCCATCAGGGATTTCAGCCTCGGCAGTACGCTCATAACGAGCGGAACGATTGGCGTCTGCTCCGGTATGTTACTGATAGGCCTCTACGTCGTGCTGCTTGAGCTGCAGGGCATTGCCCGCCGGCTCGCCGGGACCGCGGCGCCATCGGAGGTTCGGGTCAGGCCGGTGCTGCCCCAGGGCCTCGCCGTGCCCGGCGCGCCCATGATGGAGACTGCGCCTGCACCAGCGATGCGGGGCGAGCCGCAGCCATCGCCCGCCGCGCCGCCATGGCAAGCCGAAGTGTCCGCGCCCGCACGCCCGGCAGAGCCGGAGGCACCGCCGCCGCCAGCGGCCCCGGAACCGCCGCGCCGCCGCAACCTGATGTTTGCCTCAAGCTCCCGCAAGGAGCGAGAGCGTGCGGAAGCGAAGGCATCCGAGGGCCCGCCTCCGCCACATGCCGAACCCATTGATGCCGCTGCGCCTGATGTCCCGCCGGGGAGCTTCGACGACGCTTGGCCAAAGCCCGACCGGGCGCGGCCGCCGGAGCCGCCCGCGGCGCGTCGTCCTCCACCACCGCCTTCACCGCCGTCGCGCCCGGCATCGACCTTCGAGCCTGCCGTACCTCAGCCTGACGCGCCTCCGCCTGCACCCGAGCCGCGGCCGGTGGAACAGCCGCCGGTGACGGTGCTCAAATCCGGCATCGTCGACGGCATGGCCTATTCGCTCTATTCCGACGGCTCGATCGAGGCGCAGATGCCGGAGGGCATGATGCGCTTTGCCTCGATCGACGAGCTGCGCTCCCATCTCGACCAGCGCGGTGGCTGAAGACCAGCCCCATGCAAGTAAAGTCTCGCAGCTATTGTCACGAGATCAGTAATCGACGCATATTCGCCAGTCGTCGTATTTCGGCCAAACGTATTGTTGACAGAGAATACTCCACCGCCGCCCGTGCAGCGCGACGAAGCCGGGTTGGAGAGAGGTTGCGCCCATGTCGGATGCGGGGCCCAAGAATTTCATCGAGCTGACGGCGAGCATCGTCTCCGCCTATGTCGGCAACAACCCGACGCCGGCCTCCGAGATTCCCAACTTGATCAGCCAGGTGCACGGGGCATTGACGCGGGTGTCGTCGGGCCGCGTCGAGGTGCCGCTCGAGCCGGCAAAGCCCGCGGTCTCGCTGAAGAAGTCGATCGCGCCTGACTATCTGGTGTGTCTGGAAGACGGCAAGCGCTTCAAGTCGCTGAAGCGCCATCTGCGCACCCAGTACAACATGACGCCCGAGCAGTACCGCGAGAAATGGGGCCTGCCGGCGGATTATCCCATGGTCGCGCCGAACTACGCGGTGGCGCGCTCGCAGTTGGCGAAGAAAATGGGGCTCGGACAGCAGCAGCGGAAGAAGGGGAAGTAGCGTCTCACGACGCCTCCGCGAGCGCCTCCTTCGCGTCCGTCTTGATGCGCTCGACCATCGAGCGCAGGCCGTTGGAGCGCTGCGGCGTCAGATGGTCGCGGAAGCCGAATTCGTTGAACACCGAAATCGCGTCGGTATCCAGGATCTGCTGCGGCGTGCGGCCGGAATACAGCGCGAGCACGATCGCGACCAGGCCGCGCACGATATGCGCGTCGCTGTCGCCGCGATATTTCAGGATCGGCGCGCCATTGCCGCGATCGACCGTCTTCTGCAGCCAGACCTGGCTGACGCAGCCCTGCACCTTGTTCTCGGCCGAATGCTCTTCCTCGGGCATCGGTTCCAGGGTGCGGCCGAGCTCGATGACGTACCGGTAGCGGTCGTCCCAATCGTCCAGAAGCTCGAAATTCTCGCGGATGGCGTCGATGTCAGTCATTGATGGCCTGTGGTTCCCGTTCAGGCCAATATAGGCACGCGAAGCGTCGAAATCGATAGGATTTGGGCCCTAATTCGCCGTCGGTCCGTGCCATTCCAGCGCGAGATCGTCCTGGGTCAGCGTGTCGCGCGGCGCCTCGGTGGCTGCCGTGTCGCCTTCACCGGCAACCGTGATCGAGCCGGTGTGGTCGGGCGCCTTCTTGTCGTTCCTTTTGGTCTTCTCGTTCTTCTCGTCGGTGATCTGCTCTTTCTTGTCGTTGACGATCTGGTAGATCTTGCGCGCGCCGTCCTGGGCCCGCTGGCCGATGATGGTCGCGGCCTGTCCACCGACTTCGCACGCCGCCGGCTGGCGCTTGCAGAACTGGCTCATGTCGGAGACGGCCGCGGTTGCGGCCTGCACCGCGTCGGCAGCGCCGATGTTCGGCAGCTTGTCCGATTCGGGTGTCTTGTCCCGCGGCAGGAGCACCAGCACCAGCCCGAGCCAGAATGTGATGCGGAGCAGAAAGCGCATCTTGTCGACCTGTATGTTAGATCCCGCCGCGGCGATATCCGCAGAGCGCGTCGGACCTAGCAACTGTCGATAAATCGCAAGTGCTTGCCTTCCGCTTAATTCGCGGAAAATTTACGCAAAAATTGTCGCGTCTGGAGGTCTCGTAAACTTTCGATTGATACGGGCACCGTGGTTGTCCGGACCTCATATCCACCAATTCGAAACCATGAACGGGACGGCGAAACCCTGTGTTCACCATCTACGATGATGACATCGCCAAATCGCCTAAAAATCTCTGCGATCACATGCTGTTCGGCGGCAGGTCGATCCGCCTTAGCACTCGTTTAAGGTCGCTCTGACACGGTGGCTCAACGACAAGGAGGCGTTCCGGCGCGTCTTTTGACGAGTGAGCCGAAGCGCGAGACCCGTGACAGTTTTGAGTATCATCCGCGATTGTCTCGATGCGTTGCTGCATCCCTCCGCGCGTTACGATGCGCTGACGCGTGCGCGCCATCGGGCCTTCATGGCGCCGCGGCTTCTTGGAAGCCTGGCTGCCTTTGCCGCATTTCCCGTCTATCTCGTCCTGCGTGGCGTGCCGAGCGCGATCGAGGTCGCTGCCTTCGCCTGGTTGATCGCGCCGATCCTGTTGTCCTGGTTCCTGTCGCGCACCGGGCGCTACGAAGGCGCCCACGTGCTGTCGTCGCTGGCGCTCGCCGGCCTGATCATGGCGATCGCGGCCACGACCGGCGGTATCGAATCATTCGCCGCGGTCTGGCTGGTCGTGGTCCCGCTGGAGGCCGCGTTGTCGGCCTCGCGCCGCGTCGCGGCCTTTGCCTCGCTGCTCGCACTGTCCTGCGCCGCCATTCTGATCCTGCTCGGCCAGCTCGGCTGGTTGCCCTCCGGAGAGCTCAGCACCGCGCAACATGGCGTGATGATGGCGTTCGGCGTTGCCTCCGCAACGCTCTATGCTGCCGGCCTCGCCTTCGGCGCCGAGTCGCTTGCGCGCACCAGCGTTACCCTGCTCTCGCGCGAGGAGGAGCGCTATCGCCTGCTCGCCCGCAACATGAGCGATGTGATCTCCCGGCACCAGCGCAACGGCGCCGTGCAGTTCATCTCGCCGGCGGCAGAGGCCATGCTCGGCATGCCGGTTGCGCAACTCCATGGCCACGGCCTGTTCGACCGCGTCCACGTTGCCGATCGTCCGGCCTATCTCACCGCGCTGTCGGATGCCGCGCGCGGCGACGTGCGCAGTGTCGAATTCCGGGTGCGGCGCGAGCCCGGCGGTTCCGAGCGGGACCAGATCGATTTCATCTGGGTCGAGATGCGCTGCCGGCCGCTCGATCAGGACCAGCGCCGCCAGAATCCTTACAGCGAAGCTACCGCCGAGCTCGAGGTCGTGGCGGTGATGCGCGACGTCACCGATCGCAAGCTGTCCGAGCAGGCGCTTGACCAGGCGCGCAGCGCGGCCGAAGCCGCCGATGCCGCCAAGACGCGCTTCCTCGCCACCATGAGCCACGAGTTGCGCACGCCGCTCAACGCCATCATCGGCTTCTCCGAGATGATCGCGCAGGAGCAGACCCTGATGCTGGCAGCAAGCCAGCGCAAGGAATATGCCGAGCTGATCAACGATTCCGGCAAGCACCTGCTGTCGGTGGTCAACGGCATCCTCGACATGTCGAAGATGGAATCGGGCAATTTCGAGATTGCGTCGGAGCCGTTCGCACCGCGCGCCTCGCTGATTCATTGCTGCAATCTGCTCGCGCTCAAGGCGCGCGAGAACGGCGTCGATCTCATCACCGATGCGCCGCAGGACCTGCCTGTCATGACCGGCGATCCCCGCGCGTTCAAGCAGATCGTGCTCAATCTCGTCGCCAACGCCGTCAAGTTCACCGAGCGCGGCGGCCAGGTCACCGTGTCCGCGTCGGCATCGGCTTCGCAGCTGACCCTGCGCATCAGCGACACCGGTGTCGGCATTGCCGCCGACGATCTCAAACGTATCGGCGCGCCGTTCTTCCAGTGCGGCAAGACCTATGAGCGCCGTCACGAAGGCACGGGCCTCGGCCTTTCGATCGTGAAGAATCTCGTGGCGTTGCATCTCGGCGAATTGACGGTACAAAGCAAGCTCGGCGAAGGCACCGCCGTCACCGTCAAGCTGCCGCTCGTCTACACGCCGCCGCAAGTGAAGCCGGCCGAGAGCAAGATCGCGACGTTGACGCCGGTGCTCCGACATGACGTTCAGGAACAACCTGCTCTGGTGAAGAAAAGTGCCTAAGAAGTCTGCCAACGACGAAGCTGCTCCGCGCCGCCGCGGTGCCAAGGGCGGCGCCAAGGCTGCGGTCGTGGATATCGAGACCGAGCGCAATCTCGTGATGCGCGTACTCTTGCACAGCCCGAAGGACACGCTGGCAGGCCTCGTTGCGGCAGCGGCCGTCAGCGCCATTGTTGCGAACGCGCTGTTCCTGCAGACCGGCCGGCATCCGGCGCCGATGTTCGGCACTGTGATCAATCTTCCCGCGCCGTCGCCCGCGTCGCTGTCCAGCCCCATGCCGCGCCCGCGCCCCGTCGGCGCCGATACCTCGCCGCTCGAGCCAAAGGCAACCGAGTTTCGCGTCGAGCCAAAGCCGGCCGAGAAGGCGCAAGAGAAGTTGGCTGAGAAGCCCGCCGAGACCACCGCATCGACGCCGCGCTCGGGCGATCCCATGACCAATCTGGTGATCAAGGCCACGGCACCCACGTCGGCACCGACTGCAGTGGCCGTCGCGCGGCCGCCAGCGCCTATCCCGCAGCAAAGCCCGGCGGCGCGTCGCCTCGCCGGCGTGCAGCGCGCGCTCTCCGAATACGGCTATGGCAATTTGAAGATCACGGGCACGATGAGCGGCGAGACCCAGACGGCGATCCAGACCTTCGAGCGCCAGCACAAGATGCCCGTCACCGGCCAGGTGTCGGACCGCCTGCTGCGCGAGCTCGCCGCAGCGATCGGCCATCCGATCGAATAATCGTCATCGTTCACGAGGCCTGACGGCTGGTGCTGCTTGCGGCGCTGGCCTATCGTGCACCCATGCGTTTGAAATCACACATCTGGGTCTCAGCCTACTTGCGCCGTTGCCAGACCGAGGGCGTGTTCGGCGCCGTGCGCCGTCGCGGCGCCGAGGAGGCGGGCGCGGTGTTCGTCAAGGTGTCGCTGCTCGACGGCAACGCGATGCTCTACGTGCCGGCACCGCAGAGCTCTTATGACGACGGCCGACCGATCGATCGCTTCTTCGTGCCGGCTGCGGCGCAGCCCGTGCCTGAGTCGGCAGTGGAGGAGCGCCTGACCAAGGAGCTCCGCTTCGATCCCGATGCTTGGATCGTCGAGACCGAGGATCGCGCCGGGCGGCATTTCCTCGACCTCGCGAAGACCTAGCGAGGTGTCGACCTCTTGCGATCGTCGCCCCCCGCCTGATCGGACCGGTATGGTTGGTTGCCGCGTGGGCGATGCTGATGATGGCCTTGGGTGCGCTGAAGGACGAGCGCTTTACGCTCTTTCGCTTCTTCATCGGGTATTTTTTGCTGTAGCCATATAACCGAAAGTATTTTCGGGTCCTCGGCACCTGTATCGCGATCGTGATCGGCTTAGTGATCGTTCTTAACGTGCTGTTCGCGATGGGTGCGATCGACCTCTAGCGGTCATGCCCATCGCAGAATGATCTCGATGTCTCGCGCGATGGTGACAATCAAAAGTTGATCTGGTAATTTGCTGCGCGAGTGAATCAGACATCTTTTCTCTAAGCCTGTCGACTTGTACCCGCCTCGGGTTTGCTCGGCTTCGGCTTCCATTATCAGGACGTAGATGAGTGCCGTAGCGACCGAATGGCCCTGGCGGAAAACGCTGGATGAAGTGGCGTGCAATCTAGCTCTCGGTCATCTCATCGAGAACCTGCCGCGTCGCCTGACGACCAACGGTCGAATCCACGCCGAAACCTACATTTCAGCTGTTGGAGCGATCGCTGGATACGCCGCGCAGAGGACCTTATTTGCCGAGGCCCCACCCGTGATGGGCGTTAACATCAACCGCGTCGGCGTGACCTCCGGCGAACAGTATTGGTTTGGTGATGCGCTGAACTTCATGCTGGTGCCCAGGACTGACGCCGACGCAAACAGGTGTGTTTGGGCTTTGGCTGCCGGCGGTGCAATGAGTGCCGGCATGCAAGGGCAACAGATGCCGGGGCTTGATGCAATGTTCAAGCACGTTGCCGCGACGATTGGCGGGACAGGCGAAGGCAAGTCCTCGGTCGGGGAGAAGCACCAGGCCCATCTGCCGGCGCGCGAGCTTCTCAAGGTGGTGTGGCCGTTGGCTCTTACGTGCTTTTCAGGGAAATTTCCGGGCGCGAGCCGCGAATACCCGGCAGCTCCCGTGAAATGGTGGTCGGCTATCGCGGCCTATGCCTCGAATCGTCCCATTCGAGACGTGAAAGATGTGCTGCCACCGCACGTGGCGCTGATCTTGCTGATGGAGGCCGCCATCTATTGCAGCAAGCTCGATCAGTCGAAAATTGAGGAAACGTCGGCCTGACTCGTGCCTCTAGAGCGAGGTGCGTTCGCTTCAGCGCTCCGACGATCCGCCGCTGCCCGTGCGCACGGCCGGACTCGACCCGGGCTGCACGCTCGGCCGCGTCTGGCCGACCGCGGCGCGCGCACGTTGCCGGTCGCTGTCATGCAGCGCAGGTTGATACTTGGCGCGCGTGACGGCGAGCGTCGAGCCGCGCCAGGCGGCGAGCATCACCAGCGCGGAGCGGTCGCTGAGGCGGTCATAGAGGCGCGACAGGCGGTAGACTTCGTTCACGGAATTGCCGATCGCCGGCTTGAAGAACAGCAGGATGCGCTGGAAATTCGGACTCGGCATGTCGAGCGCGCGCGCCGCGACCGCAAGCGCCTCGCCGCCGGCATCCTCGACGATCTCGGTCGCGACGCGCCAGGGCAGGATCAGGGTGTCGCCGAGCTCGTAGGTGAAACTGTCGACATCTCCGGCAATCGCGGCCATCTCCAGCACCTGGATCGCGCGCTTGGCGTGCACCGTCGGAATCCGCGGCGCCGCCTTCAGCGGCGTCTGCGCCAGGTTTTGCAGGATCAGGGCGCGCTGGTTTGCGTCGGCGCGGAAGAACATGTCGTGGATTTCGGCCGCTTCTTTCGGCTGCATCGCCATGTTGGCGGCCATGCGCACTTCCGCGTCGGTCGGCGCGCGGGCAGGCGAGGGGGCGGGCGGAGCTTGCGGGATTGCGCGCGCGAGCGGCACCCGGCGGCCTTCTTGCGCCGCGACCAGTCCGAGCTTTTGCAGCACCGGCACGGGCGTGTGCGGATAGATCGCAAGCTTCGCCTTGACGGAAGCGCGCGTCGCGTCATCGACCTGGTCGATCAGCCGCGTCGCAAGCTCGATGAATTGCCGCTGCTCGTCCTCGCTATGGGTGCTGGCCTGCACGTAGAGATCGGTCAACACGCGCAGCAATGTGGGGCGAACATCCACGCCCTCGCGGCGGGAGAGCGTCATCAGCCCGTCGAATCCGGGAAACAGCGACTTGGTCATGGAGGCGAACGCAACTCGGGAAAAACTGTTGTCGGAAGCCTATCAGGGGTTCCTTTAAAGGCTCGTTAAGGAAAACGAGATGTGAAGCGACCCCGCCCATTTCAAGCGGTCTCGCATCGTTGCGGGACGAACCGGGGCGGTCCGTGCGGTTACGGTCCAAAGGCCATCTTTACATCCCGTTAACCATAAACTGATCCTAATGCCCCGCATGTTGCAGGGGCGCGTTTGGTCGCGCGGCAATTGAGAGAGCTGACATGGGGACCATCATCGAATTTCCGGCCGGTCGCCGGGTGGGCTCGTCGGGCGACGTCACACCGCGCGCGGACATGGGGACGATCTTGATCCTTCCCGTCATTCGCATCGAGCGCGAGGCGGACGGAACCAGCGGCGATCGTGGACCGGAAGCGGGCACTGCGCCGGGGCGCCGTCGTCGTCGCCGCTAGCGTCCGGCTTTGCAATGCCGGACTCCATCCGCCAGATTCGCAAGCTCGCATCGGCCATCCTGCTGACGCTGATGGGCGCATCGCTCGCTGCCTGCAGCGGCGGTGATTTCGGCCGCACCCGCGCCAACATGCGCAGCGACGACATGCACGGCTGGCTTGGCATCGAGGCCACCGGCAGCCTCGGCCTGAAGGCCTCCCAATTCCAGCTCACCGACGAGGAGCGCCAGCTTCGCGACCTCGCCTATCCCATGATCGAGCCGCCGCTGTCGCGGCCGGCCTGGAAGAGCGTGTTCGGCGACTACAGGCCGCTGCCGTCGCCGTGGCATCAGAAGGTCGTGTTCGACCGTACCATGTACGGGCGCACGCTGATCGACGAGCCGCACCGCTCGCATTCCTCGCGCTATGCGCAGCTGATCGAGGACGTGCGCAACGACATCACCCGCTTCGAGCCGTTCTTCGGCTGCGCGATCCGCGTCATCGACCTCGATAAGAAGCGCGAGGCCAGCATGGCGCGCGTCTCCGAACTGTCGCCGAAGGAAAAGGCGGACGCAGTCGCGCGCATGCAGGAGAACGCGCTGATCGTCCAATGGGTGCAGCAATCGCTCGAGCAGCGCGTCTCGTCCTACCGCTGGGGGCTGGAGCGGCTGGTGATCCAGGCGCCCGACGGAATGGCGGCAGATGCCGACCGCCTGATCGGCGAGCTCGCCGCCCAGACCGCCAATCCGCCGGTGCAGTCGCAGCCTCCTTACGGCCGCGCGGTGGTGTCGAAGGGCTGAGCGTCCGCCGCTACGGCCCTCTCGGCATGGCCCGATCAAGAAACTCGAACAGCCTGCGCCGGGAATCGTCGGTCACATCCTGACGAAAATGATAGGTAACGTGACTGCCGCGGACGTCGATCTTGCTGAAGCCGTCCCGGTGCCGACAGTCCCAGCAGTGCGTTGCGCCGGCATAGAGATGCCATTCGACCGGAGCGCCGCCGCGCTTGAGCACGTCGAGCTTGCCGAGGCATTCCTGCGCCGGCGTCTCGGTGTCAGCATCGCCCATCAAGACCAGAAGTGGTCGTGACACATCTTCATTGACCAGATCATATGGCGATCGTTCCTTCGGCGTGATGCGGAAACAACCGGGATAAAAACTGGCGACAGCCGCAAATCCCGGGCCCGACTTCAAGGCCTCGACGTAATGAGGGCTCGCCGCCAGCAGGCCCACCATCGCGCCCCACGAAAAACCGACGAGTGCAATTCGTTGCGGATCGACATAGGGCATGCGTCGCAGATGCTCGGCCGCTTGCAGCGCATCACGCGCACCGCGAAAGAAATTCACACCGTTTTGGGGACCGAAGCAGACGCTCTTGACGTTGCGCGGCCCGAGGCCGTCGATGAGCAAGACGACGTAGCCGTGCGAGACGGCGGTGCGCGCCCAGGCCGCAACCGCGACGTTCAGCCCGCTGCACTGATGCATGAGAACGATAGCTGGAAACGGGCCGGAACCGGCTGGTTTGATCAGCGCCATCCGTGGTGAAGTCAACCGGTCGACCGTCTCGGCGACATCGGGCAGAACGAGGTCAGGGGCGATTGTGGCTCCGCGGTAGATTGCGTCGGACTCCCAGACCGCTGCCTTCCACTCCTGTCCGTCCGCAGCGGTTGCGAGGCTCCAGCCGGCAACCAGCCCGCCAGTGAGCGCGATCAGCCAGCACAGGTTCTGCCACCACACGCGTCCGATGACGCGGCGCCGTCGGCTGTCGTTAACCCCCTTGAGCACTCCGCCCCCCTACCGATTGGTGATTGCCCTCCCGCGCTATAGGGGTAGGATTGTCGCGTTTCTTCAAGCTATTTCATCCAAAGGTCCTGCGAGATGAGCTTCAACGCCGCAAGTCCTTTTAACGGCCGTCTGAACGTCACCCTGCCGCGAAAATTGCTGGTCCTCGCCGTTCTGCTCGGATCGACCGCGTCCGCCGCCGCGCTGACCCAGGAGGCGGCGCGCGAGAACTGCCGGATGACCGTCGGCAAGCCGATCGTGCAGGCTTGCATGCATGCGGGCGGCGGTGCTGATCGGGAAGCATGCCGCGCTAAGGCCTCGCCGCAGGTCCATGCTTGCGTGCTGGCGGCTCTCAACGCCGCCAACGGCCGCGCCAACGTCGCCGTCGAGCTTCCGAAGGAAGCCGCGCCCAAGCTGGAACCCGGCACGGCACTGCCCAAGGGCTTCATCGCGCCGCCGCGCACTATCTCCGACATCACCGCGATCCTCGACAGCGAAAAGCCGAACGAAAAGCTGATTGCGGAGCTGAAGGCGGACGCGGATTCGATGCCCACGGGCAAAGAGGGCCGCGAGGATCTCGCCCAGTTCTATTTCGATCGCGCCAATGCGCGCGCCCAGCTTGGACGGCTTGCCGAATCCATTGCTGATGCCAACAAGGCCATCGAGGCGGGACGCGGCGGCATCAGCCCGAGAATGATGGGACGGTTGATGCAACTCGTGGCGCTGCAATATTCGGCCGCCGGCGATCCAAAAAAATCCGTCGAGATGTATCAACGGCAGTTGCGTGAGATCACCACGCAGCCTGGCGCCAAGGGCTATCAGTTCTCTTCCTACCGCGCGATTGCGGGTAGCCTCATTCAGATGGGGGATGTTGCGCAAGCTGAAGCTTACCTGCGTCGCAGCCAGGCCGCGATCCAGGAGGCTCGGACGAGCGGCCTCCCCGGATGGCGCGCCAGCTATGCGAAGGTGGGGCAGAACTGGGAGTCCGAAATCGAGGGCACCCGCGCTATGATCTTCGAGGCTCGCGGGCAGTTCAGCGAGGCCGAGGCCTCTTATCGCCTGACTGAGCAGCGCAAACGCGCCGGTATGAAGGGGGTATTGGACTTCGAGAATCCGCCCGCTGAAACCGTTTTGTTGCAGGCAATCGATCTTATGGTTCTGAGCCAGGCCCGCATGAAGGCGCGGCAGGGAAGGCTCGCCGAAGCCGAGGTCGACGCGCGTCGGGCGCTGTTGTCGCGGCTGAAGGACACCGGCAAGTACAATCCGGTGACGCCGCGTTACGTGATGGGACTGGCCGGCATCCTGGTCGACGAAGGCCGTTACGAGGAGGCCGAACAGCTCGGCCGCGTCGCGCTCGAGATCAACAAGACGGTCGGCGTGCCCGAGGATTCGCAATCGACCGTGCAACTGCTCTCGCAGCTCGCCGGCATCCTCAACCTGCGGCGCAACAATGCCGAAGCCAACGACATGTTTGCGCGAATCGACAAGGCCGTCGCCAATTGGGATCCGCAGCGTCGCCAGGTCATCGAGCTCAATCCGGCCCGCATTCTCGCCCTCTACAATTCCGGCCAGCTCGATGACGGCATCGCCGCCGCCGAGCAACTGGTCAAGAAGCAGATCGGGCGGGTCGGAGAGAACCATTTCGATGCGGCGTCGGCGCGCGGCACCCTGGCGATCGGCCTGATGCGCGCGCGGCGCGATGCCGACGCGATCAGGGAGTTTAAGGCCGCCATTCCGATCATGATGGCGAATGCAAACGAGAACGCCGACGACGAGAACACCACTGTCGTCGCCGCGCGCAGCCAGCGGCTCCAGGCCATCGTCGAGAGTTACCTCCTGCTGCTCTCCCGGGCCGAGGGCGCCAGCGGCTCCATCGGCGAGGAGACGTTCGGCCTTGCCGATGCCATCCGTGGCCGCTCCGTGCAGCAGGCGCTGGCAGCCTCCAGCGCGCGTGCGGCGGCGAAGGATCCCGCGCTCGCCGAGCTCGTCCGCAAGGAGCAGGATCTGACAAAACAGGTCAACGCCCAGCTCGGCACGCTCAACAACGTCCTCGCCATTCCCTCGGCGGAGCGCGACGAGAAGGGGGCGCAGCAGATCCAGGCCTCGATCGCGGCCTTGCGCGGTGAACGCGACAAGGCGCGCCAGGAGATCAAGCAGAAGTTCCCTGTCTACGCCGATCTGGTTTCGCCGAAGCCGCCGAGCGTTGCCGAGATCCGCGCGACGCTGTCAGACAATGAAGCGATGCTGTCGTTCTATTTCGGCCAAAATGGCAGCTTCGTCTGGGCCGTCCCGAAATCTGGTCCGGTGGCATTCGCCGCCGTGAAGGCCGGTATCGGTGATATCGAGACCAAGATCCGCATGCTGCGGGAAGCGCTTGAGCCGCAGGCGGCGATGATCTCGGATATTCCGCCGTTCGATCTCAAGCTCGGCTACGAGCTCTATGAACTGTTGCTGAAACCGGTCGAGAGCGGATGGAAGCCGGCGAAGAACCTGATCGTAGTGACCAACGGTGCGCTCGGCCTGTTGCCGCTGTCGCTGTTGCCGACTGCGCCGACCGAGGTGGCCGCGGACGAGGATCCGCTGTTCGTCGGTTACCGCAACGTGCCGTGGCTGGCGCGGACCCATGCCGTCTCGACGGTGCCGTCGGCAGCCGCCTTGCGAACACTGCGTCAGCTGCCGCCGGGCAAGCCCGGCCGCGGTGATCTCGTGGCGTTCGGCGATCCCTATTTCAACAAGGATCAGCAAGCCGAGGCAGAGAGCGCTGACGCCAAGATTCAGGTTGCCGATGTCGGCGGCAACGTCACCCGCGGCGTGCCGCTGAAGCGTCGCAGCAGCCCGAAGCTCGAAGGCGTCGACAGCGCCGAACTCGGCCTCTTGCCGCGCCTTCCTGATACGGCCGACGAGCTCAAATCGATCGCGCTGGCCTTGCAGGCGGATCCCTCAAAAGTGCTCTTCCTCGGCAAGAACGCGACCGAGAGCGCGGTGAAGACGATGAATCTCTCCGGCTTCAGGATCATCGCCTTTGCCACGCACGGTCTCGTCCCGGGCGAGCTCAACGGTCTGACGCAGCCGGCGCTTGCCCTGTCGTCGCCGGCGGTGACCGGCGATAGCGGAGATGGCCTCCTCACCATGGAGGAAATTCTCGGCCTCAAGCTCGACGCCGACTGGGTGATCCTGTCCGCCTGCAACACCGGCGCTGGTGCAGGCGCCGGTGCGGAGGCCGCCTCCGGCCTTGGCCGTGCCTTCTTCTACGCGGGCACGCGCGCCTTGCTCGTGACCAACTGGTCGGTGCATTCGCAATCGGCCCGGCAACTGGTGACCGACCTGTTCAAGCGGCAGGCCGACGATCCGAAACTGTCGCGGAGCGAAGCCCTGCGGCAGGCGATGATGGCGCTGGTCGACGGTCCCGGCTACCTGAACAGCGAGGGCAAGACCGAGTTCGCCTACGCGCATCCACTGTTCTGGGCGCCGTATACGATCATCGGTGATGGCGGCGTGCGTTAGGACGATTGGGAAGATCGGAATGACAATGAAACGGCAAATCTGTTTCGGGCTCGTTGTAGCGGCTATTCTGTTTTCAGGACCGTCGCGCGCGACGCAATTGATCACGGAGGAGGAGGCAAAGCTGCCGCCGCCGAAGGGTGCGGTTGCGGCCGACAGGCGCGGTATCCTGCGTGGTCCGAAGGTGGAGTTCGTCTCGTCCAGTGATTCCGTCTCCTCGCCCATGCGGCTTCAGTTGAAGTTCGAGTCGTTCGGCGGTGCCAAGATCGATCCTGAATCGGTCAAGGTGACCTTCCTCCGCACGCCGAACGTCGATCTGACGCCCCGAGTCAAGCCGTTCGTCCAGGCTGACGGGATCAACATGCAGGATGCGGAATTGCCGCCCGGCGAGTACACCGTGCGGGTCGACATCAAGGACAGCGACGGGCGGCCGGGCACGGCCATCTTCACCCTCAAGGTCGCACCCAAGTGATGTGTCCTTACTGCCAGGCCGAGAATGCCGATCGCGCGCTGGTCTGCGCCTCCTGTTCGCGAGACATCGCCGTGCCTGCGACGCTGCTTGCGGAGCGCGACGATCTCCTGCGCAAGCGCGACCAGTTGCGCGAAGAGCTGGCGCGGGCCAGGGACGAGGTCGAGACCATCATGCGGCGCAGGAAGTCGCGGTAACGATGGAGTGTCCGTTCTGCGCCGAGACGATCAAGGATGAAGCCATCGCGTGCAAGCATTGCTCGCGCGATCTGCGCGTCGTGCGGCCGACGCTTCTGGAGATCGGTGACATCGTTGCCGAGCTGGACAGGCTCAGGCGCGATCTCGACCGTGTCAATGTCCGGCTCGAGCGCTACAAGAATCCGCTGCGTTATTTCGCGACGCATGCGTTTCTCTATGTCGTCATTCCGGCCGTCCTGCTGACGGTCGCGCATATTCTGGTCACCATCACTTTCAATCTCTCTCCAATTCCGCTCCGGATCGCGTCGATCATCGTCCCGCTGCTGTTCGGGTTCGCAGCCTATCCTCTGCATCGGGTCTCGGCGTTTGGAGCGTTCGTGCTGGCGTTGCTGCTCGCCAGCGTCAGCATCCAGGCGATGCTGACGGTGACCGGATTCCATGATGATGTTCCGATCCTGCCCACGGTGTGGGTCGAATGGCGCGAAGTGTTCGAATACGGTGCGAGCATCCTGCTCGCCTTCGTGTCCGGAAACATCCTGGGAGTCGTCATCTTCCAGGTCTTGCCACGCGTTCTCGGCCAGGGCGGGAAACCCAATGCTTTTGCCTTCAAGGTGGCGCGCCTGCTTGGGCAGCATGTCGGCGAAGAGCAGCTCCGCCGCCGCGCGCGTCTGATTCAGGATTTGATGCAGACCGTCGGCCCGCTGGCCGGCGTGGCCGCGACGGCTGTGGGCTCCATCTATGCCGGCCTGAAGGGCCTGCTCGGATAGTTCTGCGAGTTGCGCCGGCGGCTGGATGTTGTACGCTTGGAGGGCCGTTGCTTCGTGCCGCCGCGCCGCAGCTTTCCGATAAAATCCTTCAACGGATCCGCCAGTGGCACCGATGCGCGATAGGCGAGTCCGACCTCGCGTTTGACCTTCACGTCGATCTCACGGATGGCGACGTCGCCATGGCCTTTCGCCACGCCCTCGGGGACGATGGCGATGCCGATTCCGGCCGCGACCAGCGCCATGGCCCAATCCTCGGATTGCGCGATGGCTGCGGATGGGCGCCGTTGCGTGGCGCGGCCGAAGAACGCGCTCTGCTCGCAATGACAACGGTCGATCATGGGAACGTCGGCGAGGTCGGCGGCGCGGAGCTTCTCCTTGAGCGTCAGCGGATGCGACGGGGGCAGCGCCGCGACGTAGCGCTCGCTCCAGAGCGGGACGAAATGCTCGTCATCTCCAAGCATGCTCTTCGAGATGATCCGTGCGTCCGCGCGCTCGTCGCTGCCGACGAGCCGGAGAGCGATGTCACCGCGCGCCGTCAGCGGCTTCAGCAGCGCGATCGTCCGGGGCACGTCGAGCGTGCGCATCAGGCCGAGCGTCACAGTGGTCTTGGTACTGGGCTTGCGAAACAGGCTGCGCGCGACGTCGGCCTCGTCGATGATGCGGCGGGCAACGCTGTGAAACTGCTCGGCCGAGGCGGTCGGCGCGACGCCCTTTTTGTGCCGGATGAACAGCGTGGTGCCTAGCTCGGCTTCGAGGTTGGTGATTGCGGTCGAGATCGACGGCTGCGACACGAAGCAGGTGCGCGCCGCAGCCGTGAGGTTGCGCTCGCGGTAGACGGCGGCGAAATAGCGGAGCTCGCGGATATCCATAGTTACATCCTATAGATATTATCAATAGTTGATATTTTACCTATGGATGAGGGAATGACAAGAACGGCCTGTTCACAACAGGCGAGCATCGTTCATGAAGATCCATCATCTCAACACCGGCACCATGTGCCCCATGGGCCGACGGCTCGTGAACGGCACCGGCGGCCTGTTTCAGCGCGCCCGCATGGTTTGCCATTGCCTGCTGATCGAGACCGGTGACGGCCTCGCTCTGGTCGATACCGGCATCGGCCTTGGCGATATCGCGACGCCCGACCGGCTCGGAAAACGCTGGCTGCGCCAGACCGCGCCGAAGCTTGATCCGGCGGAGACGGCCGTGCAGCAGGTGAGGGCGCTCGGCTATTCGCCTTCTGACGTCCGCCATGTGCTGCTGACGCATCTTGACCGGGATCATGCCGGTGGCGTGCCCGACTTTCCCCACGCCGCGATCCACGTCCATCGCGCCGAGTACGACATGGCGGTGTTGCGCAAGCCCGCGCCGCCCGAGGGGCGCTACGTCACGGAGCAATGGGGGCACGGGCCAAGCTGGACGTTCTACGGCGAGGCCGGCGAGGACTGGTTCGGCTTCAAGGGCGTCCGCGCGCTTGGCGACAAGGAGGCGGATATCGTGATGATCCCGCTCGCCGGCCACACATCAGGCCATTGCGGCATCGCGGTGCGCTCAGGCGACAAATGGCTGCTGCATGCCGGCGACAGCTATTTCCATCATGCCCAGCTCGACGCATCACCACGCGCGCCTTTGGTGCTCCGCTATTTCCAGCGCCGCGTCGACATGGACCGCAACGCCCGCATTGCCAACCAGGCGCGCTTACGCGAGCTGAAGCTGAGCCACGGCGATCGTGTGACGATTTTCAACAGCCACGATCCCGTGGATTACGAAAACTGCCGCTGCGGAGCGCATTAGTGCCGCTTGCGAATGCGGGAGGCCGGTTGCGACGTCATCAGTCACGTTGCAATCGCGAGAAGCGGAAATTGCAATGGCTCGCGCCGCCAGCCAGCGTCTGAGTCCGTTCCAGATGGATGCCGAGCGTTGCATAGGCATCGAAATCGAGGCCGCAGATGCTCGGCAGAATGTCCTTGTCGCCATGGCGGCTGGCGAATTTGCAGAAGCCGCAGGCCCGGTAATTGATGCCGAATTCGAAATTGTCGTTCGTATCAGGCTCGACGAAATCGTAGACGAAATCCTCCGGAAATTCGGCCTGGTGGTTCTCCGTCGTGCTTCTGGCCGCCTGCTCGCGCAGCACGGCCTGGTTTTCCGGCGACATGAATCGATCTCCCGCGGCGAGACGCTTGGCCTCGGGCACGTCGAGCAATTGCGCCTTGTAGGTCTCCCGCTCGATGTCGCGGATGACGGGCAGCGGCACGCCATGCCGACGCAGCACGCGGCTCGTCGCCATGAATCCGGTGAGGCGCACGAAGACATCGCTCATGCGGCTCGTAGCGCCTCCGACGTAGGGCATCTGGGTGAGCACGATTTCGAATTCGTCCATCGCGTCCCGCCTGATCCCGTCGATGTCGGTGAGATCGGTACGTTCGCGCAGGATCGGTTCGGCGAGGTCGAGGCGGTGGCGCATCGCGGCTTCCATGGCATCGCGATGTTGCTCGTAGAAGGGATGGATCTCGGTCATAGGGGCTCTCTTAATGTGACGAGCCGACCTGTAGCCGGGGAGGATAGGCCGGCGCAAAGCATCATTCCTGCGGCTCAACGTAAGAAAATCTATTGCAAGACCGGCGCTCATCGGTGTCAAACTGCGCATCGCGATGACCCACGCCCTTCCGCCCCTCAACGCGCTGCGCGCTTTCGAAGCCGCCGCGCGGCATCTCAGCTTCAAGCTCGCCGCGCACGAGCTGCACGTCACGCCCGCCGCCGTCGGGCAGCAGGTGAAGGCGCTGGAGGCCCGCCTTGGCGTGCAGCTGTTCGAGCGACTGCACAAGCAACTCATCCTGACCGCTGCAGGCCAGGCCTATCTGCCCGGCGTCTCCAGGGGCTTTCGTCACATCGCGGAGGCGACCTCGCAATTGAAACCGGCGGGCGCCGTGCTGCTGCAATTGGGCGTGCACGCCAGCCTCGATTTGCGCCGGCTCGATCTAGCGCAGTTTCGCGAGGCGCATGCGGAGATCGGTTTGCGCGTGCTGCAGCCAGCCGGACTGCACGAACTGGTCGAAGGCAAGGTCGATCTCTTGATCGCCCGAAGCCTCGGCCATCATCCGGGCTATCGCTGCGACCGCGTCACGGAGGGATCCGGGCTGGGCGACTGGCTGATCGCGCCGGAGGGCACCGCGGATTGTCCTGAAATCGTCAGTTTCCGCGAATGGCTGCGTGCACGAGCGGCTGCGAGCCCGCGCACAAATCGCCGCCCGCGGCTGGTCGGCGGCGTCGGAAGTTGAAGGCTGTCGCCACACGCGGCGATGGCCACAAGATCCCAACGGCTCACGTGGGTTTCGTGCCCCCGTTCGCACGCGGCAAGGTGATCGTGAATTCGGTGAACGCGCCGGCTTCGGTCGCGAGGTCGATCCTGCCGCCATGCTGCTTGACGATGATGTCGTGCGTCATCGAGAGGCCGAGGCCGGTGCCTTCGCCCGTCGGCTTGGTCGTGAAGAAGGGGTTGAAGATCTTCTCCCTGATCTCGGCCGGAATGCCTGTTCCGTTGTCACGGATTCGAATTTCGACGGTGTTGCCGGCTCGTCTGGTTGTCGTGCTGAGCACGGGCTCGAACGCCGTGCCGTCGGCGTCCTTCTTGCGGCTGATCGCCGCGTAGAAGCCGTTGGAAAACAGGTTGAGCAGCGCCCGGGTGATGTCCTGCGGGTACACCTCCACCGCGCCAGCGTCGGGATCGAGATCCTGCTCCAGCGTGATGTTGAAGTCGGATCGTTCTGCCCGGGCGCCGTGATAGGCAAGGTTCAGGCTCTCGCTGACCAATGCATTGAGATCCTGCGAACGACGCTCGCCGGAGCCTTCGCGCGAATGCTGCAGCATGTTCTTGACGATGGAATCGGCGCGCTTGCCGTGCTGCACGACCTTGCCGAGGTTGTCTTTCAGAAGCCCGGTCAACTCGTCGACCTGCTCGCGGCCCGGCGCGGTCAGGTTCTCTCCGGCCAGCACATCCCTGAGCTCGTCGGTCAATTCGGTTGAAAGCGCCGAGAAATTATTGACGAAGTTGAGCGGGTTCTTGATCTCGTGCGCGATCCCGGCGGTGAGCTGGCCGAGCGAAGCCAGCTTCTCGGTCTGTACCAGGCGGTCCTGCGCCGTCCGCAGGTCTTCGAGCGACTTCGAAAGCTCCTGCGTGCGCGCCTGCACCTCGTCGAACAGCCGGGCATTCTCGATCGCGATCACGGCCTGGTCCGCGAAGGTCTGGATCAGCCCGACCTCCGATTCCGTGAAGGGCCTCTTTGGCCGGCGCGTGAGGACGAGGGAACCAACCCCGCTGTCCTGGGACATCATGGGCGCGTACAAGACGGTCATGCCGCCGGCCTCCCTGAGGGCTGCCCTCTTGTCCTCCGGTACTTCGGGTTTGTCGGTGAGATCGTGAAGATGAATCGGTTGCCGCATTGCGATTGCTAGACCGGTCTGGCTGCCCTCCAGCGGCATGGTGTCCGTGCCCCAGTCGCCCGCTCCGGGCCCGCGATGCGCGACGCCTCTCAGCCTGTCGCCCTCGACCAGATAGATGGCCGCGTCAAAGGGGTGAAACAGACGGCCGCAAGCTTCGAGGATCGTGTCGAAGACCGGCGCTGCGTGCGCCACCGAACGGCTGATGATCCTTAAGACATCCGCGGTCGCGGTCTGCTGCTGCAAGGCGACTTCGAGATCGCGCGTCTTGGCCTGCACCTCGTCGAACAGCCGGACGTTCTCGATCGCGATCACCGCCTGATCGGCAAAGGTCTTCAGCAATTGCACGTGATCCTCGGCGAACCGGCCGGGCTCGATCCGGGTCGTCGCGATCAGGCCGATCGACACGCCCTTGTTCATCAGCGGAGCGAACAGCATGCTGCGAAAGCCCCTCGCGCGGCCGATATCCCTGATCTGATCCGTGATGGCCTCGATATCGGGAATTTGCGTGACCTCGCCGGACTGAGCCATGAGAAACGGCGCAAAATCCGCGACCGGCATAGGGAAGGTCGACGTCAGGACCTCATCCGCTTCCGGCGTGGTCGGCGTGAACGCTTCGAGATACGCCTGTCCATCGATGAAACGGAACACCGTACTGGAAAAGCCGCCGACCAGGCTCTTGGCCCTGCTGGCAATTGCCTCGAACACCGGCCGTGTATCGGTCGGCGAGCTCGCAATCACGTTCAGAATATCCGACGTCGCGGTCTGACGTTCCAGTGCCTCCCTGGTCTCGGTGAACAGTCTGGCATTCTGGATCGCGATCACGGCCTGGTCGGCGAATGTCGACAGCAGATCGATCTGCTTGTCCTTGAACGGACGTACCTCGGTCCGGCGCAGCAGGATCGCGCCGATGCTCTCGTCGCCGCGCAACAATGGCACCGACAGAACGGTCCGAATGGCGGCTCCGGTGGCCTGCCCCATCGCCCGGGCGTCCGGATATTCGGCGCCCTCTTGGGAGAGCATGTCGTGGACATGCACCGGCTTTCGATCGACGAAGGCGCGGCCGGCCGTCCAGGTGCGGCTGATCGGCCATTTGCCGATCCGCAAGGCGATCGGGCCGGAATGTGCGCTGAAGCGAAGGTTCTCGCCATCCTTCAAGAGGGCGACGGCATCGTCAGACTCGCAAAGCTCGCGGGCGCTTTCTACGATCGCCTCGAGCACCGGGTTGATATCGGTAGGCGACGAGGCGATCACCCTGAGAACATTGCCGCTCCCGGTCTGATAAGCCAGCGCTTCGGTCAGATCGCGCGTCTTGGCCTGCACTTCGTCGAACAGGCGCGCGTTCTCGATCGCGATGACCGCTTGATCGGCAAAGGTCTGAATGAGAGCCAGCTGCTTGTCAGTGTGCCGGAAGCCGAGGATGGGATGCGTCAGGATGATGGTGCCGATGCCCTTGTCGTTGTGGACCAGCGGCACGAAAGTGATGCTTCTGAACCCCCCGGCCAGCGCGATCCGTCGGGTGAACTCCGGAGTATCGGGTGCGCTGACATCGGGAATCTGGATGATGCGGCGTTCGAGCATGGCTTGGGCCGAGGGCGAGCGCTCCGGATCGAACGCGATCGGATATGTGGCCTGTGCAGCCTCGTGGTCGAAGCTTCGGACCAGTTCTGCAACCGCATTCCAGTGCAGCTTGCCGTCCCTCAACGTCGTGATGGTCGCTGCGCATGGCGCGAACAGCCTGGCAGCACTGCCGACGATCGCTTCGAACACCGGTTGTGTATCCGAGGGCGAACTGGCGATCACCTTGAGGATGTCAGACGTCGCTGTCTGCCGCTCCAGCGCCTCCCTAGTCTCGTTGAACAGCCGGGCATTCTCGATCGCGATGGCCGCTTGCGCGGCGAAACTCCGGACGAGTTCGATCTCGCGTTCGGAGAAGGGTCTGACCTCCTGGCGGTAGATGACGATGGCGCCGACCAGTTCGTCGTCCCTGAGGATCGGCACGCCAAGGGTCGACCGCGCGCCCCCGAGTTTAGCCGCGAGGCCCGGGGCGGCTTCTGCCGCGTAATCGGCGGTGTGCTGGACCTGTCGCGTCCTGTGAATGCGATCGATCATGCCTCCTGCCAGCCCCTGAAACGGGCCAGGGCGCCTCATATATTCGCGGAGCGCCTCCGGCGTCCCGACGTCGGCGGCGAAGTGGAACGCGTTGCCGTCAAAGCGAAGCAGCGAACCAAATCGGGCGTCGCAAATGCGGGTCGCCTTTTGTAGCACGGCCTCGAAAACCGGCTGGAGCTCGCCAGGTGAGTCGGAAATGATCTGAAGCACCTCGGCGGTCGCGGTCTGCTGCTGAAGCGATTCCTGCGTTTCATTGAACAACCGGGCATTCTCGATCGCGATCACGGCCTGGTCTGCCAAGGTCTGGAGCAGGAGACGTTCGTCTTCGGCAAACGGCTTCATGTTCACGCGGGCAACCACGAGCGAGCCGATGGCGCGATCTCCTGCCAGCAGCGGGGCGGTGGCGATCGAGTAGCTATAGCCGAACCGGGCTGCGACGGCCCTCAGTCCGTCGGGCACTCCCTCGCCATTCAGGACGTCGTCGTAGCTGACGAGGCGGCGCTCGCGTATCGCCTCGTCGGTTGTGGTCCCCCGCAGCGGCACCGGAAAAAGCCGCCGAACAGCGTCCGCGTTCGGGCCGTCGACTGCGGCGATGTGAAGAAGATCACCGTGAATCCGAAAGATGACGCGGTCCTCCACGTCGAACAGGTGCTGGACGCTCCGCAGGATCTCGTCGAACACCGGTTCGACGTCGGCGACCGAATTGCTGATCACGCTCAGGATGTTCGACAGGGCCTTTTGCTGTGCCAGCGCGTTCTGTGTCTCGTTGAACAGCCGCGTGTTCTCGATGGCGATGAATGCCTGGTCGCGGAAGGATTCGGCGAGGGCGATCTCGGTCTCGCCGAACATGCCGGGCCGCGATCCGGCGAGCCCGAGCACGCCGATACATTCGTCTTCGCGCAGCAGGGGCAGATAGACGGCCGAATGGTAGCCCAATTGTTCCTGGATGCGGCGCTCGAATTCGGGAAGCTCGATCTGCGACCAATCCGGCAGGTGCAGGGTCGCCCGGCTGACAATGGCCCGCGAGGGAAAGTTGGCATTGGGGTCAATCGGCGCATGGCGGGGATTGACGACCGTCACCAGCCCATCGTCACGCCTGCACCTGGCAACGCTCCAGAAATGCTTGCCGTCGCAACGCTGGATGAAGGCCGTCTCGCAGCCAACGAGCCGGACCACGGTCTGAACGATGGCGTCGAACACCGGCTGCACGTCCGTCGGCGATTTGGCAATGAGCTCCAGCACGCGGGATGCCGCGGTCATCTGGGCGCGCAGCTCCGCAACCGATGCCGGTTTGCGCACCGGCTTCATTGCTGCAGTCTTCGCAACCTTGCGACCGCGCTGCTTGCGCGCACCGCTCACCGCCGCCGAACGACGCGCCATACCGATCCCCCGACCCGAGACGGGCATATTATCGCCAAATCACCTTCCGGGAAGGCGATTTTATGGATCGAGCGAGCTGACGTAAGCGGCGAGCGCGATCATGTCGTCCTGCGACAGCTTCTCGACGGTCTGTTTCATCGGGGCGCTCGCGGCTCCCGATCGGCTGCCGTGCTGGAATTCGTAGAGCTGGCGCATGATGTAGGTTGGCGATCTCCCTGCAATCGGAGGAACGGTCTCGACGCCCTTCAAGTCCGGTCCGTGACAGCTACCGCAGGCGACAGTCACTCCCGATCCGCCGGTCTTCACCAGCGCCTCTCCCTTCGCCAGGCTCCCGACCGGGACATAAGCCGTGAACGTCGCGCGTGGGTCGCGAAGCTCGAATTGGTTGACATCGTCGGGCATCTCGACGATGCGCTGGCCGAGCGGTTCAATTCCTCCATCTGGACTCCTGACGTAGAACAGACGCGACGGTCCCGTTTTCGGAATCGTTTCCGTCTCGACGACCTTGATGATTTGCTTGCGCTTCAGCGCGGCGAAATATTCCGCCGCGGCCAGAATGTCCGCGTCCGTCATGCTCCGGACGGAGGCCAGCATGACTTGTGTTGACAACCTCTGAGGGCCGGACATCGTTCTCGCTCCGCTTTTGAAGTCCGCAATCTGCTGGACGAAATATGCAACAGGCAGACCGGCGAGGCTTGCATTCTCGGGGCCGCCGGTGCCCTCGACGCGATGGCATGCTCCGCACGCGCGAATCTCGGGCTTGCGTCCGTTCGCGACAATGTCCGGCATCGCCGGATGGGCCTCTGGATGCCAGTCGAGCGCGGCGAACAGATCCCGCGCCTGTTTCCAACTGAACGCGGCGCTGCTGCCCGGAAGCGTATTGGGCGTGTCGGTGGGCGTGGGTACCTGGACGGTCGGGTCCCACAGGAAGGCCCACGCCGGGAGCCCGTCAGACGCCAGCGCAGGGGACGAACCAGCGCCACCTTGTGTGAAGCCGTCGTTGCTGGCAGCAATTGCGACTATCAGCCAAACCAATGCGCACAACGAAATCCGTTTCAAGAAGATCAAAACTACCTCCTGGACAAACCAACGCGGCCGGCCTGAACCGGCGGGAACATCTAAAAAACGGTGGGCGACCTTCGCGGCGTTGCCGCCGTTATGATGCGTGCTCCAGGCGCGCATCGATCTCATGGCGGAGCAGGCTGAAATCGATCGGCTTGGTCAACAAGCCTGCCGCTCCCAGCTTCGCCGCTGTCTTCTTCGTCTCGTCGTCACCATAGGCGGAGATCATGATCACGGGCACACGCGGCCGCGCTGCCTTCACCTCGGCCAGCATCTCCAGGCCGCTCATGCCGGGCATGTTGATGTCCGACAGGATCAGGATCAGCGACGGATCGGCAATGGCCTTGACTTGCTCGAGAGCCGCCCGCGCCGAGGTCGCAAATTCCATCACGAACCGGCTCGCGCGCAGATCGCGCCGGAAATGTTGGCGAAACATGCTTTCGACGTCCGGCTCGTCATCGACGACGAGAATGAAAGTGCTCACCTTGTCCCCTGGGGATTCGCGGCGCAGCGCCGCCTCGACCTCGGAGTTCTCCGCGCGCGCCATGACATTCAAGGCAGAAGCCTCTCATCGCTCGGCGTTTTGATGCCGGTCGGGCGGTGTTCGCCGAGGCTTGTTCGCTCTGCCGCGGACAAAAAGCACGAGCTTCTTCACGCTTTCGCTGGCGATCTTGAAGAACATCATGAGCCACGTCGCGAGCGCGGCACACCACAGCAAGACATCCACCGTCTCCGGCATGCAATTCCTCCAAATATGACTGTTTCAAATGCGCAAAAGATCACCGAGCAAAACGCCGATCACAAAGACTCATGAAAATCCTCCAGGCGCCAGCAACCTAGCCGTCCCGCGCCTGATGCGTTCGGAAAACTTTGCGCATATTCCGGGACGTCGAAGAAAATCACCGCGATAGGCTGGCCAGGAATCAAGCTGCCGGGCCTCGTCCTCGGCTGGCCGCTCCGCTTTTGCCCGCAATGCGGGCTATGGCCGCGCCTTGTTGAGCTGACGTGCTATCCAGCGGCCGTAGCAGCAAGCGGCCGGGCTGCGCCCTCGGCCTGGCGCTTCGTCCACTCGGGCATCACGGCGAGATTGACCGCATCGTGCAGATACAGACCGAGGGCCAGGCCGCGGTCGTAGCTCACCCAGTGGCGGGGAAGGATCTCGATGCTGCGGCCACCGCGCCCCACGATCCTGACGAGACCCGCCGCTTCCGCGGAGGCCATCAGATTGCGGACGTGGGTTCGGGAAACGCCTAGTCGCTCGGCAACGTCCATATAGGGAATCGCCGCGGCCGGATCGCTCGCGTCCATGGCGGCCTTCAGCAGTGCATTCTGGATCAACGGCCCCGCGGCGTGAGCGAAAAACAGCAACGTGTCGGGCAGCGTCATCATGAGGCGCGCGGCGACTGGATGGAGCGGCAGAGACGCGCGGCAATGGAGAATGTGGTAAAGGGGATCTCGCGACAGTGTCGGGCTGTAGTCGTGATCAGGGTATAAGATGGCGAGCGGGGCGGTATGCGCCGCAAGCCAGTCGGCGTGATGCGCGCGCAGCTTCTCCGTGGTCGCAAGCAACCGCACGCGCCCGTCTTGCGGCGCGCGGCGCCGCTCGATGAATCCGACCTCGCACAGCCGCTCCAGCAGATGATCCACCTGCCGCGCGCTCGCATATCCGAACATGGCCAATTGCCGCTTCAGGGCTGCGACCGTGAACCAGGTCTCGCGCCGCGACGGATCCTGCGCGGCTTCGAGCACCGCCGCATTGTGAAAAACAAAAAAGCGTCCTGCCTGAAGCAGAAGGCGGACCAGAAATTGATCGCCTTCGTAGACCTTGGAAAAGCCCTTGAGATAGGCGTGCCGTGCTTCCGGCAGCCTGGGATGGTTCACGATGTCCTCGAAGCTCAATCGCAGCGGGCGCCCGATGAGGCGCTCGATTTCGTCTCTTTCCAAGGCTTCCCCCAGTCTTTGCCCGTGGGAAGGTATAGGGCTACGCCGATCTGCGCAATGTTTTCCAAACGAGGCACCTGGTGATCGCACCGAATGCCTTGTTACTCCGCTCAATACCTCAGCCTGGCGAAAGCCAGAACGGTGCGTCCCTCGCCCGGCATGATGTATCCGGAGCCGCTCGCGTAGGGAACGTAATAGCGGTGATCGGCGAGATTTTTGCAGGTCACGCCGATGCTCCCGTGATCCGTCTCATAGGCGATCTTGCCGTCGAACGTGACGTAGCTCGGCGTGAAATAGATATTGTCGAGTGCCACGGCCTGCGCGGAGGCCGCGTAAAGGCCGGCCCCGAACGCGACATTCCGCAACCACCCATCCTGGACCTTGTAGTTCACCCAGAGCCGGCCGGAGTCGCGCGGGACGCGTTCGAGCACGGTGCCGGGCGCGTAGAGCTGATCCTGGATGACAATGGCTTTGACGTGCGCGTAGCTTGCAAGGATCGAAAGACCCGCGAGCGGCTGCCAGGTCAGGTCCGCATCGAACCCTTCTGCGCGCTGCTCGCCGACCTGGGTGGCGAGGAAGAGGCTGCCCGGCAGCAGGTTCATGACGTTGCGCCGCGTGTTGGTGAACCATGCCAGCGTGCCGGCAAAGCCGGACGGCAGCGCGAGCTTCAACCCGGCCTCGGTCTGCTCGGCCTCCTCGGGCTTCGGCGCCCCGGCGGCATTGAAGAAGGGGACACCACGGTAACCTTGCGAATAGTCCGCGAAGGCCGATACGCCTTTCACGAGATCGACCACGGCACCGACCCGCGGCAGCGGCTTCCAGGCATTGGTAACGAAATCGTTGCCCGCCACCGTGTCGGTGCCGTGGATATAGACATTGGCGAGACGCACGCCCGCGAGCAGATGCAGCCGCTCGTAGATGTCCGATTGCCACTGCGCCGTCAGCCCGCTGTTGACGTAGAGGTTGTTGGAGTTGAACGCAGGGGTGGTCGGTGGGGTATAGGCGGGAAACACCGGATTGGCGAAATCGACGAGGCCGACGAAGCCGACATCGTCGCGGATCTTGTCGGCGACACGATCGCTGTCCGCCCCGAACAGAACCGTGTTTCTGGTCGGCCCGAGCGCGAATTTGGCAACCGCGTTGGCGTTCGATGCAATCTCGCGCGTATCGATCGGCAAATGGAAGCTGAGAAAGGGAAATGTCGAGCCGAACAGCGGGGTATCGGTGCCGAGGAAATGTCCGAACTGATCGAGGCGCATCTCGCTGACGCGGGTCGTGGCATTGGCTGACCAGACCGCATCGAACTCGTGATCGAGACGCGCGGTCACGCCGTTATAAGTCGTCCAGCTGCGACCGAGGTCGGCCCGGTCGGGAAACAGCGACGGGGGAATCGTGAACAGCGACCGGTCGACCGTGCCTGCGCCGGGCAGCCCGGTGTAGTTCTGGAACGAGCGCGACGAGAAGCTGCCCTGGATGGTGAGGCGCGTGCCGTCATTGTCGTTGAGGAGAAGCGTCGGATTGAACGCGTAGCGGCGGTGCTCGATCACATCGACGACGTCGCCGGATCTTTCGAACTCACCGGTCATGCGGAACAGCGCCGTGCCCGCGCTCGTGATGGGCTGGTTGACGTCGAACCAGGTATTCGCCAGTTGGTAACCGCCCGCCGTAACGCCGATTTCGGCGAACCTGATATCGGTCGGCAGCTTCGAGATCGTGTTGATGATGCCGCCGACAGGGCCGATGCCGCCCTGGTAGAGAATGCCGGCCGGACCTTTCAGCACCTCGATCCGCTCGGTGTTGACGAGCGAGGTGTTGTCGCCGCCGTCGTAATAATTCGGCAGGCCGTCGACATAGCGGTCGGCCGGAAAGCCGCGCACCTTGTAGGCATAGCCGATGAAAGTGTTGGCCGACATCGGTGTCACGGCCGAGATGTTACGCAGCGCATCCATCTGCCCGAGCGGTTGCTGGTCATCGAGCACGGCGCGCGGGATGACCGCAACCGCCTGCGGAATGCGCTCCACCGGTGTGTCGGTCTTCGTTGCCGAAGCCGATGTGAGCGCGCGATATCCGCTCACCGGCCCGGCGGTCGTCTGCGTCGCGGGCGGCCCGCCATTCAGCACGACGCCATCGGGCAGCGCCGGCAAATTGGTGCGTTTCGCCCTGGGTGCAGCTGGCGAAGCCACAATCGCTGGTTTGCTGGACTTGGGTTTCTCGGTGCGTTTACGGTTCGGATACACCGACACTGGCGGCAGCCGCATCGGCGGCGTCACGGTGCGATCGGGTATTCGATCGGCGGGCACGTCTTGCGCCGAGATCGGACTGATCTGTCCGGCCGCGATCAATGTCGCCAAAGCCATCCGCCGCGCCGCACGCAAGAAAATGCGCGCGCCACGCAGATCCAAAACGATCTGACAGCCGCCTGAGCCCGAGACTTTATCCAAAAGGCTGCCCCACCCCTCGTTACCTATGGAAGGTATAAGATTGAGGGGAACCGCGCAAATCGGTTCAGGCTGGTCCCTTCAGGCAGGTCCCTTGTCGTCCCATGCGGTCCTATCGCGCTTCGACCACTTCGCCGTCTTCCTTCACGAACCGGCCGACGGGATTGTCCAGGAGATCGACAACGGCCTCCGAGGGGCGGCACAAACGCGTGCCCTTGGGTGTCACCACGATCGGGCGGTTGATCAAAATCGGATGCGCGAGCATCTGGTCGATCAGCTCGTCATCGGACCATTTGGGATCGGCAAGGCCGAGTTCCTTGTAGGGCGTTCCCTTCTCGCGCAGCAAAGCGCGGGCGGATATTCCCATCGCCGCGATCAGCCGCTTGAGCGTTTCGCGCGACGGCGGCGTCTTCAGATATTCGATGATGACGGGCTCGACGCCGCTCTGCCGGATCATCGCCAGCGTGTTGCGCGAGGTGCCGCAGTCGGGGTTGTGATAGATGGTGACGCTCATTGGTTTGTTTCCGCAATCGGGACCGGGGTGCGTGCATTGGAATGTCCGAGCAGCCAGTTCACCAACAGCATTCCGGCGAACGCTCCGCAGAGCTCCGCGAGGATGAAGCCGGGGAGGTCGGTCGGACGAATGCCGGCGAACGTGTTTGTCAGCGACCGCGCGATGGCGACTGCCGGATTTGCGAATGAGGTGGAGGCGGTGAACCAATAGGCCGCGGTGATGTAGAGGCCGACCAGCCAAGGCACGGCTGTCCGCTGAAAGCGGATCCCGGCCAGGATCGTCACGACCAGGCCGAAAGCCGCGACGGCTTCGGCGAACCATTGCGGGCCGCCGGTTCGAACCTTGGTCGAGAGATCGAGCAGGGGCAATCCGAACATCAGATGCGCCACAAATGTTCCCGCGATGCCGCCGGCGATCTGCGCAATCACGTAGAGCGCGGCCTCATTGACCGGAAGCTCGCGCTTGCCGGTGAAAACGAGCGTCACCGCCGGATTGAAATGCGCGCCGGAGATCGGACCGAGCACCGTGATCAGGACGACCAGAATGGCGCCGGTCGGCAGGGTGTTGCAGAGCAGTGCGAGCGCGACGTCCCTGGTCAGCGTCTCCGCCATGATGCCCGAGCCGACCACGGTGGCAACGAGAATGCCGGTGCCGAGCGCCTCGGCCGCGAGGCGCCGGGAAAGATCGAAAGTATCCATCAGCGGGCTCGCTCCGCTCTCCTTGGCGAACAACAGGATTGCAGGGTTTGAACCACGGGCTCGCAAACTTCAGGGCGTCCACCGCAGCAATCCTGCAGCAGGAAAACCGCAACATCGCGAAATTCTGTGAGGTTGGCGCGGTAGATGATTGACCGGCTCTGCCGCGCGGAGGTCACGAGGCGCGCGCGTGTGAGGATCGACAGATGCGCCGAGAGCGTATTTTGCGGGACTTCCAGCAGACGCGCGAGGTCGCCGGCCGCAAGGCCGTCAGGCTCGTGTTTCACCAGCGTCCGGAACGCCTCCAGGCGTGTCGACTGCGACAGGGCGGCGAGCGCCAGCATAGCGTCTTCAGTTTCCATATATCCAGATGTATGGAATTATTGAGGGCTCGTCAATCCGGAATCCCAAACCCCAATCTGAAATTGTATTTCGAATATTCTAGAAATATCGTTTGACAGCTGGCGCCGAGGTGCGCATCGTACGCGTTATGAAGATCGACGACGCAGCAGCACGCCTCGAAGCCTTGGGCAACCGGACACGGCTCCAGATCTACCGGGCCTTGGTCCGGGCAGGGCACCCCGGCATGCCGGTTGGTCGCTTGCAGGAAAAGCTCAAGGTTCCGGCCTCGACGCTGTCTCATCATATCAAGACGTTGGTCTCGGTTGGCCTGGTCAGTCAGGTCAGGGAATCGACGACGCTTGTTTGTCACGCGAATTTCGATGCCATGCGAGGACTGGTGGATTTCCTGGCATCGGAGTGCTGCATGGACGAAGTCGGTTGCAAGGATACGCAAACGGCGGCCTGATTTTTTTGGTCGCTATTATTCGATGATTCTAGAATGATCGGAGAAGCGAAGTGAACGACAAGACGGTAGCCATCATCGGGGCAGGTCCGGTCGGCCTCGCAGCCGCAGCGCATGTGCTCGAACGCGGCATGTCGCCGATCGTGCTCGAAGCCGGGCCACAAGCCGCGCACGCTGTTCGTCAGTGGCAGCACGTTCAGTTGTTCTCGCCGTGGGAATACAATGTCGACAAGGCGGCGGCGCGCCTGCTTGCGCCGACGGGGTGGAATTCGCCGGACCCTCAATCCTATCCAACCGGAGGCGAGTTGATCGACCAATACCTCGATCCGCTCGCGACACGCACACCGCTCCGCGAGGTAATCCGCACCTCCAGTCGCGTGACGGCGATCAGCCGCGCCGGTTTCGACAAGGCGAAGACAAAGGGGCGGGAGCAGGCGCCGTTCGAAATCCGCTATCAGAACGGCAAGGGCCCCGAAGTGCTGCGCGCCGATGCTGTCATCGACGTCTCGGGCACATGGTTCTCTCCCAATCCCGCCGGCAGCAACGGCTTGCCGGCGATCGGTGAACGCGAGCACGCGGATCGCATTGCCTACGGCATGCCGGATGTGTGTGGCACCCATCACGCCAGACACGCTGGCAAGGCCGTTGCCGTGCTCGGCGCCGGTCATTCCGCAGTCGGCACGCTGATTGATCTCGTGCAACTGGCCGAAGAGGTGCCCGGCACGCAGGCCATCTGGCTGTTGCGCGGGGCCGATCCCGCCAAGGCCTTTGGCGGTGGAAGCAACGACAAGCTTGCCGCGCGCGGCGAGCTCGGCTCTCACTTCGCAGCGCTGGTGGCGGCCGGCAAAATCAGGGTGGAGACCGGATTTGGTGTCACTCACATCTCGGACTCCGGAGGCCGTCTCAAGATTTTGGCCGGTGCCTGCTGCGGAGCGCGAAGCGTGGTGGCGGATGAGCTGGTCGTCTCCACTGGTTTCCGTCCCGATTTGTCGTTTCTGTCTGAGCTGCGGCTTCGGCTGGACCCGGCGATTGAGGCGCCCGCCGCGCTCGCGCCGCTGATCGATCCCAACGAGCACAGCTGCGGGACCGTCCGCCCCCATGGCGCTCGCGAACTCGCGCATGACGAGCCCGGCTTTTATCTCGCCGGCATGAAATCCTACGGCCGCGCGCCGACTTTCCTGATGATGACCGGCTACGAGCAGGTGCGCTCGGTCGTCGCCGACATCGCGGGTGACAAGAAAGCTGCGGCGCGGGTGGAGCTTGTGCTGCCTGAAACCGGCGTCTGCACACGCGGCGGCGTCGAGTCGGGAGCCGCAGCAGGATGCTGCGGCGGTCCGGCGAAGGACGAGGCATCGGCCTGCTGCGCCGCCGACGAAACCGCGAAGAAGGCAGGCAGCGCGGGGTGCGGTTGCTCGTGATGCTGGTGCCTTCGGGCCCATTCGCGGTCGTCGTTGCGCTCGGCAGTGCGCAGACCATTGCGTGGGCGTCGAGCTACTATCTCCCGGCGATCCTGGCTGCGCCGATTGCGCGGGATCTTGGTCTCGCGCCGACCTACGTGTTCGGCGCGCTGTCGGCCGCGCTCGTTATCTCCGGACTGCTCGGCCCGCGTGTCGGCCATGTCATCGATACGTTCGGAGGACGCAGGCTGCTTGCCGTCTCCAACCTCGTCTTTGTTGCGGGCCTGCTCCTCCTGTCCGTAGCGCACGGCGTGGCGCTGCTGATTGCAGCCTGGGTGTTGCTCGGGATTGGCATGGGCATGGGCCTTTATGAGGCGGCCTTCGCAACCCTTGCCCGCATCTATGGCGCCAATGCGCGGAGAACCATCACCGGCATCACCCTGATCGCAGGTTTCGCCAGCACAGTCGGTTGGCCGCTCACGACCTGGCTCGCGTCGGAATACGGCTGGCGCGTCGCCTGCCAGGTCTGGGCGGTAATCCATATCAGCGTCGCCTTGCCATTCAATTTGTCGCTGCCGCGCGCCGTCCCATTGGATCAGCAGCCTCGGCCGAGCACGGGCGCGCACCAGCAATCCGGACGCCAGGATGAAACCTTCGCGATGGTGCTGCTGGCCTACATGTTTGCTGCGGTCGGCTTCGTCAGCTCCGGCATCTCGGCCATTCTGCCGACGATGCTGGTTGCGTTCGGGGCGACGCCGGCGCAGGCCTTGTTCGCGGGAACTTTGGTTGGTCCCGCGCAGGTCGGCGCCCGGCTTCTGGAGGCGGGCTGGCTCGGCCGGTTTCATCCCCTGCTCTCGGCGAGACTGGCGACGCTGATGAACCCGATCGGTGTCGTCGCGCTGGTCGCGGGCGGTCCGTTCCTCGCGTCTACTTTTACGGTGCTCTATGGCGCGGGCAACGGCATCATCACCATTGCCCGCGGTACGCTCCCATTGGCGATCTTCGGGCCGGTGGGGTTTGGCAAGCGTGTCGGCATGATCTCGCTGCCCGGAAGGGCAACAGGTGCATTTGCGCCGCTCGTATTGGGATTGATGGTCGAGCATTTCGGCAGTAACGCGCTGTGGATCAGCGCGTTGGCGTCGATCTCGGCGTTCTTCGCGCTGCTATTGTTGCGCGCGGATCAGAAGCCATAAAGAGACGTCTGATGGGGGGAGAGCATTCGTAGCTTGAGCGGGTGGTCGCTGATTGCGGTCATGTGCATCGGACAGGTGGCGAAGAGTACCATGCATGTCTTGCAGGACATGCGCGTCGGTGGCGTCGTCGCCATGGTATGGTGAAGCTGTAACTCTCGTAATTCTAAAGTCAGTCACGGCTCAGCGCCACCACGGGGTCGAGGAAAGCCGCGCGGCGGGCGGGGAAGAAGCCGAAGGCGATTCCGATCCCGGTCGAGGTCAGGAACGCCGCGCCGATCGAGAACGGCGAATAGCTGACGCCAAATCCCGGAACCGCGATGTTGACCGCAGTGCCGAGCAGCACCGCGATGAGAATGCCGGCGATACCGCCGATCGATGAGATCAGCGTCGCCTCGACCAGGAATTGCTGGAGGATGTCGCTGCGCCTGGCGCCGACCGCCATGCGGACGCCGATCTCGCCGATCCGCTCCGACACCGACACCAGCATGATGTTCATCACGCCGATGCCGCCGACGATCAGCGAGATCACCGCGATCGCGGCCACCAGGAAGGCGAGCGTCTGCGTCGTGCTGGTGATGGTGCGGCGGATGTCATCGGTGTTGAGGATGACGAAATCCTTGGTGTTGTGACGCTGCGTCAGCAGCGTGGTGACCGCGTCCTGCGCCAGATTGGTCGAGACCTCGTCGCTGATCCGGAGCAGAACGCTGCGCAGCGCGCGGTCGCCGGTGAATTGCGCCTGCACGGTGGTGTAGGGGAGGTAGACCGACAGGTTCTGGTTCGAGCCGAACCCGCCCTGCTGCTGCGCGATGACGCCGACGATGCGGCAGGGCACCGTGCCGAGCCAGATGATGCGGCCGATCCCGGCGGTCTGGTCGTCGGCGAAAAAGGTCTTGCGGGTGTTCTCGTCGATGACGACCTGCCGCTCGATGTTGCGGACGGCGTCGCTGTCGAACAGGCGGCCTTTCGCGAGCTTGGCGCCCTTGACCTGGAAATAGCTCTCGCCGACGCCGTTCACCAGCACGTTGGACTCGTTGCCGCGGTAGCGCACCGTCGTGCTGGTCGACACCGTCGGGGTGACGCCGGCAATGAAACTCTGCCGGTCCAGCGCGCGGGCATCGGCGAGCACCAGCGTCTTGATCTTGCCGGCGCGCGCATCGCCGAAATCCTTGCCTGGAAACACCTCGATCGTGTTGGTGCCGAGGCTCGAGATGTCGGACAGCACCTTGCGCTGCGATGCGTTGCCAAGGGCTACGACCGACGACACCGCCGCGATGCCGATGATGATGCCGAGCATGGTGAGAAACGCGCGCAACCGATGCGCGGCCATCGCCACCAGCGCCATGCGCGATGCCTCGCGCAGACGTCCCAACGCGTTTGCCCAGCCTGCACCGCTGCCCTGCGCGGTCCGGATCATGGCCGGAGGCGGCTGCGGGGAAGCCACGGTCTCCGTGCGGCGGTCGGAGACGATCTTGCCGTCACTGAGCTCGATGATGCGCTCGGCACGCGCGGCGACGTCGGCATCGTGAGTGACGATGATGATCGTCCGCCCTTCGCTGCGCAGCTCTTTGAGGATCTTCAGGACTTCCTCGCCGCTGCGCCGGTCGAGCGCGCCGGTAGGCTCGTCGGCCAGGAACACCTCGGCGCCGTTGATCAAGGCGCGCGCGATCGAGACGCGCTGCTGCTGGCCGCCCGAGAGCTGGTTCGGGCGATGGCCGCCTCTGTCGCCGACGCCGAGCCGCGCGAGCAGCTGCTCCGCGCGCGTGCGCCGCTCCCGCGCATTCATGCCGGCATAGACGGCGGGGATCTCGACATTCGCGGCGGCGGAGAGATCCCCAAGCAGATGGTAGCGCTGGAAGATGAAGCCGAAATGCTCGCGGCGCAGCGCCGCCAGTTCGTCGGCGTCGAGTTCGGCGACGTTCTTGCCGGCGACGCGATAGGTTCCGGATGTCGGCCGGTCGAGGCAGCCGAGGATGTTGAGCAGCGTCGATTTGCCGGATCCGGACGAGCCGATGATCGCGACCATCTCGCCGGGCGCGATGCTCAGCGACAGATCGTCGAGCGCAACGACCCTGGTGTCGCCGGCTGTGAACTTGCGGCGGACCTTGTCCAGCGCGATGATCGGATCGGCCATGTCAGAGACCTCCCGGTGGGCCGCCCGGCGTGCTGTGCGATGCGGTCTGCTCGTTCGCCTCGCCGGTGACGACCCGTTCGCCCTCGTCGAGGCCGGACTTGATCTCGACCGTGGTGCGATCGTTGAGACCGGTCTTGACCTCGCGCTCGCGCACGTCGCCCGAGGCGGCGAGGGTGCGCACCGTGCTGCGGCCGTCGGATTTTCGCATCACGGCGAGCGCGGGGATCACCTTCACGCGGCTCGCCTCGCCGGTGACGATGTGCACCTCGGCGGTCATGTAGGTCCGTAGCGCAAGATCCCTGTTCGGGACGCTGAAGACGCCGATGTAGTAGATCGCCGTGCTGGTCGAGCTCGATGAGCTCGAGCTTGAGCTCGAACTCGATGACGTCGTGGTGGAGGAGAAGCTGGCGTCGCTCTTGATCGATTCCGGCGCCGGCTCGATCTGCTCCAGCCGGGCCTCGTAGCGATGGTCCTGGTCGCCGAGGATGGTGAAGTAGAGCGACTGCCCCGGCTTGACCTTGACGATGTCGGTCTCGGAAATCTCTGCCCGTACCGTCATCGTCTCGAGCTGGCCGAGCACGACGATGGTCGGTGCGGACTGCACCGCGTTGACGGTCTGACCTTCCTGCGCGACGGTGGCCAGCACCGTGCCGTCGATCGGCGCGGTGATGCGGGTGTAGTCGAGATTGACTCTCGCGGTCTCGACGCTGGCTTCGGCGCCGACGATCAGGGCTTCGAGGGCGGCGATCTGGGCGCGGGTCTGCAGCACGGTCGAGTCCGCGCTGTCGAAATCGCTGCGCGACGTCGCGCGCTGGGCCAAGGTCGCCTGCTGGCGCGCGAGGTTGGCTTCGGCCAGCACCAGCGCGGCCTCCTTTTCGTCCTTCTGCGCGCGATAATTCTTCAGCGAGGCTTCCGAGCTGCGCAGATCGTTCTGCTTGGTGACGGGATCGATCTGGGCGATGACGTCGCCGGCCCTGACGGTGTCGCCGACGCGAACGTTGAGCGCGGTGATCCGGCCCGACACCTGCGCGCCGACGGCGGTCAGCCGCGCCGGCTTGAGCGTGCCGCTCGCGAGCACCTCCTCGCGCAGATCGCCGACGGTCACGGGAGCCGTGATGTAGGACTGCGCCTTGCTCGACGTCCCAGGAAAGCGCGTAGCCGCGACCACGCCCGTCACCACGATGGCAATCACGGCCGCGGCGATCTTCACGCGCCTGGTGGTGATGATCCCGGTCACTTCAGCGCCTCCCGCAGGTGAGGTCCCGTGTTGGTATCGACGATGATCGGCGTCGACACATCGACCGGCTCGACCCAGCCGCCACCGAGTGCCTTGGCGAGCGCGATGTAGTCCTTGGCCGCCGACACCTTGCTCTGGATCAGCGAATCCTCGGCCGAATAGAGCGAGCGCTCGGCGTCGAGCACGTCGATGAAGCTGGCGCTTCCGGTCTCGAACAGCGATCGCGACAGTTTCGCGGCCTCGCGATAATTCTTCGCCGCTTCCGTCAGCTTGGTGGCGCGCACGCGTTCCTGCGACAGCGAGACCAGCGCGTTCTCGACGTCCTCGAGTGCGGTGAGCAGGGTGGAATGGAATGTCGCGAAGGCCTGGTCGCGCTGCGCTTCGGCAATCCTGACGGTGGCGAGGCGTTTTCCCGCGTCGAACACCGGCACCGTCACCGAAGGCCCGACCGACCAGCTGACGCTGGAATATTTGGCGAGATCGCCGACGCGCAGGGCCGACGTGCCGACCGAGCCGGTCACCGACACCGCCGGGTAGCGGTCGGCCTCGGCCGCGCCGATCTTGGCGGTGGCCTGCGCCAGCTTGCGCTCCGCGCTGGCGACGTCGGGACGGCTGGTGAGGAGATCGGCGGGGAGCCCCGTGGGCAATGGCATGCGCGGCGCCGGCACGGGCGCGGACCGCGCCATCAGTGCGGCTATCGCATCGGGCGGCCGGCCGAGCAGAATGCCGAGCCGGTGGATATCGGCGGCGAGCGCGGCCCGATAGGTCGGAACGTTCGCTTCCGTGCTCGCGGCTTGCGCGGTGGCCTTGCTGAGGTCGACGGCATTGCCGCTGCCGGCGTCATACTTGCTGCGGGTGAGCTTTTCGGTGTCGCGTTGCGAGACCGAGGTGCGCTCCGCCAGCGCGATGCGGGCCTGATAGCCGCGCGCCTCGACATAGTAGGAGGCGACGTCGCCGATCAGCGTGACGAGACTATTGCGCAGGTCTTCGCCGGCCGATTGCTCGCTGCGGACCGCGGCCTCGACGCTTCGCTGGGTCCCGCCGAACAGATCGAGCTCCCAGGTCGAATCGAAGCTTCCCTGGTGCAGCGCGTAAGGCGCGCTGTCGACGCCGGCAGAGGCGGCGCTGGTCTTGTTGTCGGTCACCTCGGCGGTGCCGCTGACGGATGGAAACAGGCCGGCTGCGGTTTGTTGAACCGTCGCGCGCGCCTCGCGCACCACGGCCTTTGCCTTGGCGACATCGGGATTGGCGGCGACGGCTTCTTCGATCAGGCGATTGAGCAGCGGATCGCGCAGGCGCAGCCACCAGCGATCGAGCTTGCCGGCATTGCGGCGATACGATGTCGCGCTCCAATGCGCCGGCAGATCGGGCTTGGGTGGACCAGCATAGTCCGGACCGACCGCGCAGCCCGCCAAGGCGCCGCCCAGCAACAGTGCGACAGCGGCGGAACGGACCGAGAGCGCATCGCGCCACAGGCAGGGCGTCCGATGATGGCTCTCCTTTGCAGCTGGCACGGGAACGACGGCGAACGGGTGAAACGGCATTAGATCGGCAAAAATCCATGGGCATGGACGGGAAGGGGCTCATCCCCTTGGGAGCGACCGCCCGCGCGAATGCGAGGCCTGGATCAGGTGCCGGCCGATTGTGGCCTTTCGGCAGAAGGAATATTTCTGAGATGTAAACAGATGTTGCTGGCGTCTCTCGACGGACGAGGCGCGCTCAGGTCGCAGCCGGGATGAAGCGGAGCGTGCCGGCCTGGCGCGTTGGCTTGCCGGTGTCGTGCTCGACGCTGCGGGCGGCCCGCACAGCGCGACAGGCCTGCTCATTCGAAGCATCGCTTGTCGTGAACACGTCGCGCGCCGCAGCGCGGTCTCGCCAACGTCCAGGGCCGCAAGAGTCTCTCGACCATGGCGCCAAGCGCGAAACCCGCAACGACGTCGCTCGCCCAATGTGCAAGCAGGGCGATTCTCGTCAGGGAAAGCGCGACCGCGATCAAGCGCACCGCGCGGCTTCGCATAGGGGGCAGGAGGCCGGCTGCGGACGCCAGCGCACCCATGTGGACGGCGTGACCGGACGGAAAGGCGTCGCGCGCCCGACCGGAGACGGGAACGCCATGCCGATGGCCGACAATTGTCAGCCGATCGGGCCGGGTCTGGTCGAACGCGGATTTCAGGATATGCGGCAGCACAGCCGTCACCAGTGAAACGGCCAGGACGTGATTTGCGATCGGACGTTGCTGCGGCTTGCGGAGCTGAACGTAGAGCCAGCCTGCCGCCGCGAGCGCGAGCAGCACGTGCTCGTCGGCACCCCAGGTGAGCGCGTCGGCGGCATCCTCAATGTCGTCATCGGTATGGGCTGCGATCGCGTCAGCGATCGCGATATCGAACCGTGTGGGTTTGATCGTGACAGGCGCCATCGGTCCCCAGCTGGTGGAGCATTCTCCATGACTGTCTTGTAAAGCTCGCGAGCCAGTGATGGTTCCCGAGCTTGGGGTCGACAGATTACGGCTGTCCCGATCCGCCCGCCGAGCCGTAGACCTGGCCGGTTGCGTAGCTCGCGTCGGCCGCCGCGAGCTGCACATAGATCGAGGCGAGCTCGGCAGGCTGGCCGGGGCGGCCAAATGGCGTCATTCCACCGAATTTTTCGAGCTTCTCCATGGTCGCCCCACCGGAGACCTGGAGCGGCGTCCAGATCGGTCCCGGCGCAACGCCGTTGACGCGGATACCCTTCGAAGCGAGCTGCTTGGCCAGCGACTTCACGTAATTCATCGTCGCCGCCTTGGTCTGTGCGTAATCGTACAGATCGGGCGAGGGATCGTAGGCCTGCTCGGATGTCGTGCCGACGATGCAGGAGCCGGGCTTGAGGTGCGGCAAGGCCGCCTTGATGATCCAGAACGGTGCGTAGATGTTCGTCTTCATGGTCGCGTCGAAATCCTCGGACGAGACGTCGAGGATCGAGGCGCGCGTCTGCTGCCGTGCGGCGTTGTTGACGATGATGTCGAGCCCGCCAAGGCCCTGTACCGCCTGCTCGACCAGCTTCTGGCAAAAGGCCTCATCCTTGAGGTCGCCGGGGATCGCGAGACCCCTGCGGCCTTCCTTCCTGATCAATGCGATCACCTCCTGCGCATCCGGCTCCTCCGCCGGCAGATAGTTGATGGCGACGTCGGCGCCTTCGCGCGCATACGCAATCGCGGCGGCGCGGCCCATGCCGGAATCGCCGCCGGTGATCAGCGCCTTGCGGCCGGCGAGCCGCCCGGAGCCCTTGTAGCTGGTCTCGCCATGGTCCGGTGGCGGCTCCATCTTGCCGGCCAGGCCGGGCCAGGGCTGCGATTGCTTCTTGAACGGAGGCTTCGGATAGCGGGTGACGGGATCGATCAGATCCTGCTCGGCCATGGTGTTTCCTTTCGCTGTTGAAGCTGCCAGCGAGGCAGCAGCGAGCGTGGCGCTCGCGGCCTGCACGACGTGCCGGCGGGATACTGAAGTCCTGTCTTGATCTGCCATGAAGGCCTCCGTGATCTTGCACCCAACCCACGGAGGGGAGCATCGTCGCCAAGGCGGGGAGGACGCCGGCAAGGCAGAAATCCCCAAACCCTGCTTATTTCGACTGTCCGACGCTCGGCGCCCTGCCAAGCTCCTTGGCCATGTCGAGATGGTGCCTGAGCGCGGGCAGCGTCTTGTCGGCCCAATCCTTCAGCGCTGCATTGTCGCCGCCCTTGGCATAGCGATCGAACAGCGAGATCGCGTCCTCGTGCGCGCTGACCTGGTCGGAATCATAATCAGAGCTGAAGTCCTTGCCTGTGGCCTTCGTCAGTTTGTCCAGCTTGCTCTGGTGGGAGCTGTCGAGCGCTGTCGGAAGCGTTGCCTGCACCTTGCCGCCGCTGACGAGAGCCTTGAGCTCGCTGCTGGTCTTGGTGTGGTCGGTGACCATCTGCTGGGCAAAGCTCTTCTCCTGCGCGTTGCCCTTCTGCTCGGCGAGCTTGCTCGACTCGATCTCGAACATGTCGCTGACGGCAACCTCCTTGACGAAATCTGCGGTCGCCGGCGCGACGCCGAGCGCCGAATTGACGCCGGTCTTCTCGCCGAGCGATTGAGCGAGAGCTGGTCCTGCGAGCAGCACGCAGGCTGCGGCGATAACGGTATGCTTCATGGTCCGGTCCTCTGATTGGTCGCGCGGCGTTCGGCGCGCAGCTTTGCGGCGATCAACACGTGTTCGCGACGGAGGTTCCTAATCCGTCGGGTGACGTCCCGTGCGCGGATTGATCGGATCGGGATGAGGTCCATGTCGCTGTCGGGCCGAGGGGCGCGCTCGAAGGTCGCGCCGCAAGCGCCAGGCAGCGATGGCGATCGCCAACCAGACGAGGAGCGCGGTCGCGAGGCAGACCAGCGGCGACAGCCGGTCGGCTTGCCACCACAGCACGACGGCAAAGCCGCCGAGCCCGAGACTTCCCCAGCCAGCACCCGCAGCATCGAGCGCGGCTGCACCTTTGCCGCGCTCGACGCCGGAGAGGCATTTCCGTTCCTTTCGTTGGCGCTCGTGTTTCTCAATGAGGGTTGCGCTGGCGGCAAAAATGGCCGGAAAAGCAAGAAAGAGCCCGCCGAGCGCAGGTCCGCCGAGATCGCCGACCAGCCCGGCGACAACTGCCGTCAGGCCGCCGAGGCCAAACCGCGCGAGATAATCGTGGAGCTTCGTCTGCTTCGCGGCGCTGAATTTGAACCGGACAACCATGTCCTAGCCGATGAGGGTCTGTTCGGCGCCGATCGCAACGATCAGCCACACCGCGAGCGCTGCACACGATGCAAGGGACACCTTCCAGCCAGCCCGTACGATGAGCTGGCAGACGGTGAAGCTGTAGATGGCGAGCGCAAGCGATCCAAGGATCATGGACCGCCCTTCGATGCTTACATAACTGCCTCCATGCCTTGCATAGGCGAGGCCGAGCGTGCCCAGCGCAACGGATGGTGCCGCGCCAAAAAGACCTGCAAAGCTTTTCGGACGCAGCACATCGCCCAGGATCGCGAACAACGAGACGACGATACCGCCGATGACGAAGCGTAACGCGTGGTCCATCATGCCTCCGTGCGATCGTTCCTCTCCTTGGGGGAGACCTATCAATGGAAGCAAACCCTCAACGTTCCTCGGCCGCTCACAACAATGAGAGTTCACGTCGGTTTGAGGTTCCCCGATTGCGCGGCCGCGCCGGCGCGGAGGAACGTGATGATCTCTGATGAATTGCCCTGACGGCACGATTGGTCGTGACATTAACAACACAGGGAGACTGACATGAGCGTTAAGGGTGAGATCAAGGAAGGCGCCGGCTACATCAAGGAAGAGATCCACGAGCACGGCAAGTCCGCGGAGAGCCAACGCAAGGCCCAGGAAGGTCGTGATCTGCGCAACGAAGGCCGGATCGAAGACGGCAAGGCGCCGAAGACCACGAAGCCCGGCACCGATCATCCGGAGAAGTGACTGGATGATGCCGTCTCGCGCATGCGGGGCGGCATCATTCCCTGGAGAAACGCAAATGAGCGATGTTTCATCCCGCGCGATCCGCCCGGTTGCGACCGCGGAAGTCGCTGGCCAGCCAATTCATCCGATGCTGGTGCCGATACCGATCGCGTGCTTCGTCGGGGCGTTGCTGACCGACATCGCCTATGTCGTCTCCGCCGAAATCATGTGGGCGGATTTTTCCGCGTGGCTCCTGGTCGTCGGCGTCATCTTCGGCCTGCTGGCCGCTGCCGCAGGCCTAATCGATTTCCTGGGCAACCGGCTCGTGCGATCCCAGGCACCGGCCTGGCCGCATCTGATCGGCAACGCCATCGCTCTGGTCCTGGCGATCTTCAATGCAGCGATCCACACCCGCGATGCCTGGACTTCGGTATGGCCGCTGGGGCTCGTCCTCTCGGCGCTTACGGTGCTGATCCTGCCAATCACCGGCTGGCTGGGCTGGGCGTTGGTGTACCGCCACGGCGTAGGAGTTGCGCGATGATGTCCAAGCTCACCCGCGCGCTTCTGTGCACGTCGCTCCTGTGCCTCGCCGGCTGCGATGACGGCAGCGGTGACCCCAAGGCGCAGATCGGGACCAATCCGAAGCTGCCCGACATCCAGCAATATCTGCTGCCGCCGATGCACATCGCCCGCATTGTCGGCTGGAAGAAGGACGAGACGCCTGATGTCGCGCAGGGCTTGCAGGCCAAGGCCTTCGCGACCCGCTTGCAGCATCCGCGCTCGCTCTACGTGCTGCCCAATGGCGACGTGCTGGTGGTGGAATCCAAGGCACCCAAGGCCGCCGCGATCAAGCGGCCCAAGGAGATCGTGATGGGATTCATCGAGTCCTGGGCGACCTCCGGCGGCGACACCGGCGAGAGCAACCGCATCACGCTGTTGCGCGATACCAACGGCGACGGCGTGCCCGACACGCAGAGCGTCTTCCTCGACCATCTCAACTCGCCGTTCGGCGTCGCCCTGGTCGGCAACGATCTCTACGTCGCCAACACCGATGCGATCGTCAAATATCCCTATACCGAAGGCGATACCAGGATCACCGCGGCGGGCACGGTGTTGACGCCGCTGCCGGGCGGCCCGATCGACCACCACTGGACCAAGAGCCTGGTCGCGAGCCCGGACGGTTCAAAACTCTATGTCGGCGTCGGCTCCAACAGCAACATCACCGAGAACGGAATGGAGGCCGAGCACAATCGCGCCGATATTCTCGAGGTCGATCGCGCCAGCGGCCGCTGGCGCATCTTTGCCAGCGGCCTGCGCAATCCCAACGGCCTCAGCTTCGAGCCGCAGAGCGGCGCGCTGTGGACGGTGGTGAACGAGCGCGATGAGCTCGGCCCCGACCTTGTGCCCGACTACATGACGTCGGTGAAGGACGGCGCCTTCTATGGCTGGCCCTACAGCTATTACGGCCAGCACGTCGATCCCCGCGTCAAGCCGCAGCGGCCGGACCTGGTGGCCAAGGCGATCGCACCCGACTACGCCTTGAGCTCGCATGTCGCGCCGCTCGGGCTGGCCTTCTCAACCGGCAGCAGCCTGCCGCCCGCCTACCGCGGCGGCGCCTTCGTCGGTGAGCACGGCAGCTGGAACAGGCAGGTGCTGAACGGCTACAAGGTCGTGTATGTGCCGTTCACGGACGGCAAGCCGAGCGGGCCGGCACAGGACGTCGTCACCGGCTTCCTCAACAGTGACAATCAGGCACGCGGCCGTCCCGTCGGCGTTGCCATCGACAAATCAGGCGCTTTGCTGGTCGCCGATGACAGCGGCAATACGGTATGGCGGGTCACGGCGGCGCATCCGCAAGTGACGCAACGATAGGCTCACGCAGCGACAGGAGAGGGATGATGGGTCTTGCTCCGGCTTGATGTCAACGCTTCGCGCATCTCACCAAGTTCATCACAAGCCAGAAGCGACAACGCGATTAGCGGAAAGAAAAGCTCATCAAGTCACTTCGCGTAACCCTGCGATCGGAGCCAGGCGATCCGGCGTTCCCCGTTCATCCAATCGTCGATTTCTGCTTTGCTCGTGAAGCCCGTGATTTCCCGGGGGGCTGCGCCGGGGTACTCGGCAACAATAGTCCAGTCGCCCTCTGAGTTACGGAGTGGTTTGAAGCTTACTTTCACTTTTGCCATGCCGAACCATGCAGGAAAGCGCGCGAAAAGGGAACCTCTGGGGAAGCAATTGAAGCAATTTGTCGCCAGCCTCGGGCCTGCGGCTATGGTTCTGTCGTGCCGACGAGGAGTTTGTTGACAAGCTCGTGCGCCCGCTGTTGGTTTCTTCTTGAGATCTCCCCACTACTCATGTATAGTTTGAAAATCGATACTGGCCGAACAACTGTTCCGCTTTCGCCTCAGATCCTGACGGCGCGCACGTTTCAGACATTCTCCAACATCGACGAACTGGACGCTGGCCGCAACTCCGCGCGCCAGGTCATGCGCGCACGCGAAAGGAACACCCGATGAATACAGGTACAGTGAAGTGGTTTAACACCCAAAAGGGCTTCGGCTTTATCCAGCCGGCAAACGGCAGCAACGACGTTTTCGTTCATATCAGCGCGGTCGAACGCGCCGGAATGGGCACCCTCAACGAAGGTCAGACGGTGTCTTACGACGTCGTCGCAGACCGTCGCACGGGCAAGTCCGCTGCCGAAAATCTTCGTGCTGCTTAGTTAACGCGCGACAGACCTTTTGCTCTCGCCACGGATGTACTGGCAGAGCTTGTGGTCCCCCGCGCCTGAGTCATCAGGGGCGGGGATTTTGCTTCAAATCCGTGCGGTGCATCCGAAGAACGTGGATCGGCGCAAAGCAGGATATTCAATGAGCATTGTAAAGCGGCATCTCGCCGAGCAGGAAGAGCGACTGGTTCTCATCGAAGAAATTTGCATCGATAAGGGAGCGCTCGTCTTGGATACCGCCACAGATGAGGTCTACTTCTCTGCAGACGAAGAGGCCTACAAGAACGCCTACGTGACCGTGTTTCAGGCCTGGGCCAAGGGCACGATCCAGGGCACGGCGGAACAGATATTCGAGGCTACAAAATCCATTCTCGAGGACTAGAGCATCTCGTATTTGATCTGGCGAGCCATGACCGGACACGACAGTACGCATTGCGTCGCTTCAAGCCATGACAGCCGCAAACGTTGAGGTCACACATGTCGCATGCTTACAAGTTGAACGAGGACGTTCGCCACCAACCCCAAGGCCCACAAGGACGGGCCGCCGCCGAACCGCCGGTGACTTACACCATCATTCGACATATGCCCATCGAGTCCGATGGACGCGTTAGATACCGGATCAGGTGCAAGTCCGAGAAGATCGAGCGGGTCGTTACGGAAGATCAACTTTCGCATGTTCAATAGCTTTCCGACCGGGGCAATACCGGGCAGGAGAGTCTGACGAGAGTCGGATGTCGTGCATGCTGGACGAGCCGCCGCAACGGGCCGGAAGGCGACATCGCCAGCTATCGCGGTGACCCTAACTTGGTCAAAGCGGCCGCGGGCCGTTCAGCGGCAGACCTTCACGTAGACACAGATCTTCTTGAAGTTCTCCCAGCGGCACTGCTGTTCCATCCGGCATGCTTTTCCTTTCGGGTCTGCCGGCGCGGCTTGGCCTGCCAGGGCTGCGGTGCTGGCGCCGATAACGAGCGTTGCGATCAGAATCCGGCCGACATATTTCATAGTTTTCTCCTGCGGAACATCGGTAGTTGCCTCATCAGTGACAGTTCGAGGACGATACGCCGAAGGCCAACTTACGCTTTCCGTCAGCGAGGCAGCCATCTTTCCAAATTCCCTGGAACACGCCCTCGAGCGTAGTCGCAGTGCCCATCCCGTTCGGCTTGCCGTTGCGGAATTCTCCTTCATAGCGCCCGCGCAGCAGATTCATGATGCCATGCCCGCTGGGCTCGCCATTCAACAGCTCACCTTCATAGGAACCGGACCCCCAGGCCTGTCGACCACGGCCGGACTGACGGCCTTGATTCCATTGTCCCTCGTCGGTCTCGATTACGGTCGTGCTTCGCAGCCATCGCAGGTTGCCGTGCCCTTGCGCCAATCCGTTGACACATTCGCCGGTCCAACTCACGGACTCGCCGGGAGTTGGATGCGGATTGAAGACTTGGCAGCCGTTTCCGGGATCGGCGACGAAGGCGCCGGGCGTTACCGAGGGCTCTTTGGTCTGAGCATTCCCCGCCGCCGGGTAACCCAGCGCCATCAGGAACAATGCCGATCTACCGATGATCTGCTTGACGGCTTCGTTCACGGGGTGTCCTTGCTTTCAAGGAGCGGCAGAACAACATCACGCAGAAGGGGCTCGCGGACATCAATGAACTTGTCACGGATGATTCCATCCCGATCGATCACGAAGGTGAGCGGAAAGCCTTCGGGAGGGCCAAACCCGTCCTGTGTGATCTTGTCGAGGGTGGAGGTCGGGTAAGACAGACCTCGGCTGACGGTGCGCATTTTCGCAAAATCCCGAGGACGATCCGCGCTGATGCCGATCAACTCCAGTCCCTGTTCGTGATAGCGCTGATAGAAAGCATTGAGGGTCGGCATCTCCTTCTTGCACGGCGCGCACCAGGTCGCCCAGTAGTTCACCAGGACGACCTTGCCGCGAAGCCTGGCGAGGTCGAAAGTGTCGCCATCGAGCCGTGCGACGATGAGCGGTGGCGCCGGCTTGCCCATCTCCGGTGCAGCGCGGGCACGATCGATCAACGCCGTCATCACCAACAGTGCTGTGGCGACTCTGATCGACTTGTCCTTTAGCCCGAGAAGGAGCGCCAGGCTCCTTCTCGCTGTTACGAGTGCTTGTGGTCGCATGCTAAGGTCGACCTCCCGCTAGAAATTATAGCTCGCCACGGTCTTCACCATGTAGGGCGCAATCAACTGTCCCTGACTGCCGTTGTCGTTGATTGCCGCGTTGGTGCGATAGTAGATCGGGACCTCGACATCGACATAGAACTTGAAGACGCGCTTGTTCACCTCATCCAGAACCTTGGTGAACTCGACGCCCGGAGAGAACATCAGGCGGTCGAAGCCGGTGTTCAGCGGATCGGACGCCGGGCCGCTGTCGTGCTGGCGGTGCGAGGCGATGATCTGGACCAGCGGCGCGATCTTGTCGAAGCCCAGCACGTTGTAGAAATTGTTGTAGATGATGCCGGCCGCGGCATCGACCTGGAAGCCCGGCTTGTAGACCTGCATCATGCCGCTGTCAGCGTTGAAGGCCGACTGATAAAGGAACGGCTGCTGCCACCTGATCTGCGAGAAATACTGCCAGGCATTGTCGCCGGTGATCATGCCGCGGTGAAATGCACCGAGAATGAGATCGGTGCTGCCGGAGCCGATCTGTGTGTCGCGGTCGAGGCCGGTTGCCGTGAACGTGCCGGTCGGCAGCTTCAGTCCGAAGATGATGCCGGTGGACATGTCCGCGGCAAATCCCGTGTACATGCCCATCACCTCGACGTCGCCGAACGAACGCGAGTTGAAGGTCTGCACCATCGGCGGATCGTTAGGGAAGTTCGTATCGGTGCTGAAGGCGCGGGTCACATAGGGCACGCGCATCATGACGCCCCAATCCCGGTTGAACATGTATTGCAGGCCGACCGTGTACCAGTTGGTCAACACTTGCCTGTCCGAATTGGCAGACGCCGGTCCTTTCGAGCTGCCGATCCAATTGGTGTTCTGGTTGGAGTGCCACCATTCGGTGAAGATCCTGCCGCCGTGCTCGTCTTCCTGCGGCAGCAGGCCGCCGCCGACGTCGAACACGCTGCAGCCGCAGGCGCAGGCCAGAGCGGGGCTGGAGCCGACGGTCGACATGATGCAGAACGCGCCGACGAGGGATGCGAGGAGGAGGATGCCGCGCCGAATACGGCGCGAGCCGCGCTGCCAGATGTCAGTGAACATGGATGCTCCGATGGCATGTGCGGAAAGGAGGGTGCCGCGAACGGACACGCGCTTTCGCGCCTCGGTTTGAGTGGAGGGCTGGCCGACATTCACGATGGTCGCCGCCGATTGATGGCCGTGTGTCATGTCAGAACCTGTAGTTCACGCCGAGGCGCACGGTCTGGATAGTCAGATTGGCTGACCCATGCAGCGTGTTGGTGCCGGCAGCATTGTCGGCGATGACGCCGAGCGCATTCAGCGTCGGGAATTTCGCAAACAGATATTCGGTCTTGACGCTGACATGGTCGGTCCAGGCCCATTCCCAGCCTGCGCCTGCGGTCCAGCCGACCAGGTTGGATGATGCGGTCGCGGTACCTGCTGCCGTATTGAGGGTATCGACATAGGTCTGCGTGTACTTGACGTGTGCGAAAGCCACGCCGCCGGTGGCGTAAATCAGCGAACGGTCCGAGGCGATACCGATGCGCGGACGGATGGTCGCCAGGCTGTCGGTTTGCAGGGACTGTGTGATCGTCATCGTGTCTGCGGTCGTCAGCACGCCGTTGGGGTTGCTGAAGGCGGGCTTGCTGCGGAACCAGTCCCAGTCGCTCTCGATTCCGGCGACGAAGATCCCGGTCTGGTAGTTGCAGCCTCCCTGAACACCGCCGATAAAGCCGGGGTCGTTGCCTGAGCCGGTGCCGGTCGCAGCCGTGGTGGCGAGATCGGCGGGATCGACGAGATGTGTGCCGGGATCGACGCTGGACTTGAAGTCAGTCCCGCTCGCGGCGCCACCCGCGTTGAGACCGAGATAGCAGCCGGTCCAGCTGAAGGCTGGCGTGTGAGCGGGGACCGCTTTCACCGAAAGGTCGGCAGCCGACACAGAAGTTGATAAAAGCAGAAGCAGGGGCGCTGCGACCGCGATGGACAAACGAAAGCGATCCTCCGATGGACCGAGGCTGAAATAACTGCGCATGGCGCAAGCTCCATGAGTGACGCCAAGTCATAGCGACTTGACGCGTGACGAACTGATCAATGCGTGAATGTTGCGGATCAGATCGCCGGCGGCGGAGCGCGAGCCTGGGAGTTGGAGCCAGTGCGGGCAGCCAGGACAACCGCTGGTTCCTGCTGCCAAATTAAGTTTGAAACATTTTCAACCGGTGCCGGAAGAGTGGCGCTTTGCGGCAAGTGGAGCGAGGCATCCGCGAGAACCACGCAGCAGAGCGTACAGGAGCCGTCGTCGCCGCGATCATCGGACGGCGCCGACCCATTCCCGGAAGCGCCATGGCAGATTTCGACGGATGCAAGAGGATCGGCTGCCGCGATCGCCGTGGCCCAGCAGGCAGCGATCGGTGCCATGATCTGCGCCATCAGCGCAATCAAGACGATCGGCAAAAATCTCTGCACGCGACGCCGCATAGTCCCCCTCAAAAAGGAAAATAGCCGGAAGTCGGCGGTATCGCAACCACGGCATGTGGTGCCGGATCGATGGCGTGCGGCGCGTTGCCCGCCGGTCACGCCGCTCAAGTGCAACGATCAACTGCCGGAACACAGCGCGGCCAACGCAAAAGGCGTTGCCGCGTGGTGTCTGGTCGGGTCAGAAATTCACGCCGAGCATGCCGAGGTCTTGCCGGATGTGTCTGCTATCTAGAGACCCAACCGCTCCCTGGCCATCTCCGCCTCCTTTCGGGCCTGTGCGATAAGCGGCGAGCGGCGCTGGAGTATCGTCTGCGTCAGCGCCGCGCCTGCGCCTTCCGTGCTGCCGGCGGTGAACGGCGGTTTCGGGTCGTATTCGATCAAAAGCTGGATGCGCCTGGCGGTATCATCGTCGGAGAGGCGGGCCGCGAGCGTCAGTCCGAAATCGATCCCGGAGGTGACGCCTCCTGCTGTGAAGCGATTGCGGTCCTCGACGACACGCTCGGCCCTGAGAGTCGCGCCCATCAATGGCAGCAGGTCGCGTACATACCAATGCGACGTGGCCTGATACCCCTTCAGCAGGCCCGCGGCCGCGAGAACCAATGATCCCGTGCACACGCTCGTCACATAGCGTGCGCGAGCTCCGCTCGATGCGAGGAATCCAATCACTTCCGCGTCCTTCATACAGGCAATGGATCCTCCGAGACCGCCCGGGACGAATAGGACATCCAGATCCGAGGGACAGGTGTCGAACGTATCGTTCGCGGGAAGGGCGATGCCGACATCGGTCATCACCGGGGTCTTGTCTTTCCAAACCAGCCTGACGTCGGCCTGAAGTATCGAAAAGACGGTTTGCGGCCCAACCAGATCCTGAAGGATCATGCCCGGATAGATCAGCATGCCGATTTTCGGCTTTGGTGTCTCTGCCGCTTCGACTGCAGATGCTGTTCGAAGAACCTGCGACAAAAGCGGCAGCGCGCCAAGTGCGATGCCAAAGTCACGACGATTCATGATGCCTCTCCTGACTATTTGCTTCCATGCGCCGGCTTGTGTTGATCCGCATCACCATTCATCATCGCCTTGCTCTTGAGGCGCGAGAATATCGCGTTGTTTTCCGCTGGAATCCCGGCTTCGGTGTTCGCAGATCGATTTCGAGTCTCTCCGCGAATCCGTACGGGCAAGAAATCTTTGCGAACTGTATCCCAAATATCGGGTTTGCTCGATCCGAGGCTTGGCTTGTCGTTGGAAACAATACCAATCCTCTCATCATCGCAATCTCCGTAGGCATGAAAAAACCCGCGACGGATTTTTCCGCGCGGGTGTGACGAACTTTCGATGATGCCATTCTGTCGGTGTTTTGCCCGACGTGTCAAACCCTCCGGATCGAGGGTGTCGCCGCGCGGCCACGCGCTGAAAATGGGTGCAGCCGACGAGGAGCGTTAGGTGCGACCCACGCCACTCACCATGCAATCTGCCGGTTCTCAGCCGGTGCACTGGTCAGAAGCGGCTTGCCAAACACCGACGGGATCAGGTCGTCGAGAAACAGCAGCATCTGGGCCCGGAAGCCCGGACTGTTTCCGCCCGCGTGGTTCATGGGAAGAATGATTTCGGCCGAGGCTTGCCATGCGACCGCGACATAGGCGATGCCGGGATTGGCTGTCGCGATCGTCTTTTGGCCGCGCGGGCTATCGAACCGAAACTCGACCAGCGGCACCCACTGGTTTAGCGGCTCTTCCCTTGGCGGACCGCCGTTGAAGCGTCGGGTCAGGTACAGCGTGCTGTATTGGACAGAGAAACCCCAGTGCAAGGTCTGCACGGCCGGGGAGGAGACGTTCTGGAACGTGCCCGTGACGGAGTTTGGCGCAAGTGCCTGGCCGCCTTGCCCGACGGGTTCTTCGTCAACGATCGAGCCAGTCACGGCGAATGGCCGGAGCCACGAGAGCGCGTCTGGCAGATCACCGAAGCCTTTGCCGAAGGTCACGCCAGCCTGGATCGTGTGTGGTGCGTCGGCCCCGACACCCACGGCGCCGGAATGAGCAATACCCCAGGCAAGACTCACTGAAACAAGTGCCTCGTGCTTGTTGTCGCGATAGGTTTCGTATTTGAGGCCAAGGCTGGTCTTGTCGAAACCGGACGTGTGACCGACAGGCCAATTCTGGTGGATCCATCCGCTGTCGAGCGTGACTGCAAGTGTCGGCGTCAGCAAACGCGCGAAGGACCAGTTGATGCGGTTCTCCAGCACATGGCTGTCCTGGGTCGGATAGTCGAGATACGAAAAGTCGGGCACAATCGCCTCGTCGGCGACCGCGGGGTCGTCGAACGTCATGGTGCCGTCAAAATAGCGGTTACCGGCGATGCCGTGAGCGCGCGCGGACTGGGTCCAGACGGAAAGGACCGCGATCGCAAGAATTGACGTATGTGTCCTCATCCGGCCACGCGTCCAAATTCAATTTGGGTTTTGCTGTATCGATAGTCTGGCTTGTCCCGGGAATAACAACGAACTTCTGATCGCGGCAATCTTCTTGCGGGCACAAAAAAAACCGCGACGGAGCTTTCCGCGCGGGTGTGACGAACTTTCGACGATGTCATTTTGCCAGTGTTTTGCCCGACGAGTCAAACCCTCCCAGATCGAGGGGTGCCGCCGCGCCGCCGTGCGCTGAAAATGGGTGCAGCCGATCGACGAAATCTAGCTCAATGAATTCAACGTCAACGCTACTGTGCATGGGGTTGTTTTCGGCTCTTGAATTCTATCGCGTCTCAACGCCCGGCGCCTCAGCGCCGTCCGCGCGGTGCTTCCGCCCTTGTAGGCGCTTCCGTCTGCGGCGCGCAGGTCGCAGCTTGCAGCGAGCCCTGCGCCTGCGGCATCAGGCCGGGCTCGGCGGCGAGCGCCTTCATCACGATCAGGCCTGTCGTGCTCGGGGAGTCGATGATCAGGCGGTCGGCCGCGGTGACCTCTTCGTCCTCGGGCAAAGCATCGTGCTGCGCCTGTGTCATCAAATCGAGCTCGATCACCTTCTTGCCGGCCGAACGGTCGTTGATGGCGTAATAGGCGATCTCGTTGCGGGTGTAGAACGACACCGACGTATAGGCCTGGCTCACCGGCACCGTGAGCTTGATCGGGCCGCCCGACAGATCATAGCGGCAGATCGCGAGCGCAAAGGCCGGATCCATGAACGGCATCGGCGAGGTGTTGGGATCGGCGAGGGGAAGCTGCGTCACGCCGTTGAGCCTGGTCATCGGCGTCAGCCGCGAATAGGCGTCCTGCGTTGCAATGCGCGGCAAGGCGAGCACGCTGACGAGATGGACCACGAGGCCCAGCACCACGCCGGCGACGATGGTGAACACCAGCCGGATCATGAGCAGCCCACCGTCGCGATAGCAGGCATCGGCGCGTCGCGCTGGGTGCGGGTCGCGACGCCGACAGGCGTGTCGTAAAGGCGGAACATCAGCGCGTAGCGCTCGATGCCGCCGGTCGGCAGCCAGTTGCCGGCGCGCGAGCGCGCGGCGATGTGGATCTCGAACGAGCCGTCGGACTGGCGCACGATCTCCTGGCTGGTGAAGCCGTAGCGTTGCAGCGAGTTGGCGACGAGATGGCCCTTGCGGTCGTACAGCGTCAACGTCCAGAACCGCGCCGGCGGCGTCACGCCGGAGACGACAACGTCGCAGCGGCCGTCGAGCGCCTTCTTCTTGTCGTCAGTTGTCGCGGTGAAGGCGACGCCGTCGCCGGTGCCGATCGGCAGCTCGCCATTGCGCACGATGGTGGCGCGCGAATAGGGATCGACGTCGGCGGTGCCGGTGCGGGGGCGGGCGGTCCATGGGCCGATGGTCAGCGCGCCGATCTCGGTGCCGCGTGTCGTCGTCATCCAGGTCGCGCCCAGGCCGACCACGCTCGCGAGCAGAAGGGCCGTCAATGTGATCAGGAGCAGCCGCACGGGATCAGATCAGTTCTTGCGCGGGGTGGATGCGTTCGCGTTCTCCTCCGCCGCATAATTCTGCGGGAAGGCGAGCGCGCTCGTCGACGACGCCGGCTTGGCCGGCTTCGTGCTGTCGTTATCAGTCGATTTGGTCGCGGTCTTGGCCGCATCGTCGAGCAGCTTCTCGACGCGCACCAGGATGTCGGCGCCGCGCTTGGTCAGCACCGGCGGCGGACCGGGCTTGGTCTCCAGCACCTTCGGGCCCGCATTGGCCTGCGCGTTGGCAACGCGTTCCGGCGGCAGCTTCTGGCCCATGCCGATGCCGGCAATCTCGCGCACCTCGACGCCCTGATGTGCGGCGACCATGATGTCGTGCCAGGTCTGTGCCGGCAGCGAGCCGCCGGTCATGCGGTTGGTCGGCGAGTAGTCGTCATTGCCGTACCAGACCGCGCAGGTGAAATTGCCGGTGTAGCCGACGAACCAGGCGTCGCGATACGCATTCGTCGTGCCGGTCTTGCCGGCGGTCGGAATGCCGTCGAGCGCGGCGCGGCGCGCGGTGCCTTCGCTGACGACGTGGCTCATCATGCCGGCCATGTCGGCGGCGATGTTCGCAGGAATGGCCTGCTTCGGCTTCGGGCCGTCGCGGTCCCAGCGCCAGACCAGATCGCCTGCGCCGGTGCGCACTTCCAGCACCGAATGCGGCGTCACTGACTTGCCGCGGTTCGGGAAGGTCGCATAGGCCACGGCGTGCTCGAGCACGGTGACTTCGTCCGAGCCGATCGGCAGCGACGGCGTGTCGGGCAGGGGCGCCTTGATGCCGAAGCGGCGCGCGACCTCGACGATCTTGGCGCGGCCGATCTTGGCCGGGTTCGGCGCCTTCGGCTGCTCCTTCTGTCCGATCGCGATCGAGAGCTTCACGGGCACGACGTTGATCGAGCGGGTGATCGCCTGCGTCAGCGTCACCGCGCCGGAATAGGAATGGCCATAGTTCTGCGGACACCAATTGCCGATGCAAACGGGGCCGTCGACCACGACCGAGTTCGGCGTGAAGCCGTTCAGGAGTGCGGTGGTGTAGACGTAAGGCTTGAACGACGAGCCCGGCTGGCGATAGGCGTCGACCGCGCGGTTGAACTGGCTCGCGCCGTAATCGCGCCCGCCGACCATGGCGCGGACGCCGCCGTCGAGATCGGAGACGACGGTCGCAGCCTGCGTCGCATGATAGTCGCGGCCGAACTGGCGCAGCTGGTTCTCGATGGCGTCTTCCGCCGCCTTCTGCACGTTGGTGTCGATGGCGAGGCGAACGACGAAGACGCGTTCGGTGTACGACTTCGGGAAGGTATCGACGAGCTTGCGCATCTCGTCGAAGGCGTAGTCGAGATAATAGTTCGGCGAGGCCTCGTCGCGGCGGTCGACCGCGAAGGCCGGGTTGCGGCGGGCGCCGAACACCTGGCCCTCGGTCATGAAGCCGGCATCGACGAGATTGTCGAGCACGACGTTGGCGCGGGCACGCGCGGCGGGCAGGTTGATGTGGGGCGCGTATTTCGTCGGCGCCTTGAACAGGCCGGCGAGCATCGCGGCTTCCGCCAAGGTCACGTCGCGCGCGGACTTGTTGAAGTAGAAATGCGCGGCGCCATCGACGCCGAACGTGCCGCCGCCCATATAGGCGCGGTCGAGATAGAGCTTGAGGATTTCGTTCTTGCTCAGGCGCCATTCCAGCCAGACCGCGAGGAACGCCTCGTTGATCTTGCGCTCGATGGTGCGCTCGTTGCTCAGGAACAAATTCTTGGCAAGCTGCTGCGTGATCGAGGAGCCGCCCTGGCGCACGCCGCCGGCCTGGGCATTGGTGACGAGGGCGCGCGCGGTGCCGGCGATGTCGATGCCGAAATGTTCATAGAAGCGGCGGTCTTCGGTGGCCAGCGTCGCCTTGATCAGGACGTCCGGGAAATCTTCCAGCGGGATCGAGTCGTTATGCTTGATGCCGCGGCTGCCGATCGGGTTGCCGTAGCGGTCGAGGAACGTCACCGCGAGGTCGGACTTCTTCAGCCAGTCCTCGTCCGCGGTCTCGCGGAAGGCCGGGATGGCGAGGATCAGCATCAGCACCATGCCGCCGAGGCCGAGCGTTGCGGCCTCCGACAGCGGCTCAATGAACACCCAGCGCTTCCACCGCCCGATATAGAAGCGGTCCATGAAGGTCGAGTAGCGCTCGTAGAGCTCGCGGATGCCCTTGGCAGAGGAGAACAGCGAGGAGTCGATGCGTGCATCGAGATCCAGGAAGAAGTTCCTGATACGACTCTTCCAGTTGGATGGTGTGTTCTGGACCACCTAGAACCCTTGAGGCTCGCTTCGACAGCGTTCAAGCACCCGGCCGGGGCGGCATCGAGACGTCTTGCGGGATTGTTGCGGCAAACCCAAGGCGCCCGTTTCGCGCACCAAAGGGGACTTGCTGTTCTTCTAGCCGAGCGGCGCCTATAAACCAATGGTCAGGCTCGCAATTTTGAACAACAGGCCTAATTGACCCCCGGTTCATTACGGGCTTTGAGGGCGCTTTCCTTGCAGCCTGACGGCCGCGCGCCCTAGATGGCGCTGGCCGCAGCTCTTTCGAATCGTACCAGGTGCATGACCGCAGCTCGCAAACGACCTTCAGATCAGGATGAATTCTTCTGGAAAACCAAGAAGATGGAGGAGATGTCGACGGCCGAATGGGAGAGCCTGTGCGACGGCTGCGGCCGCTGCTGCCTGAGCAAGCTCGAAGACGAGGATACCGGCGAGATCTACTACACCGATGTCAGCTGCAAGATGCTCGATTCCTGCACGGCTGGCTGCAAGGACTACACGAATCGCTTCGACTTCGTTCCGGACTGCGTGGTCTTGACGCCCGAGAGTGTGCGCAGCCTCAAATGGCTGCCGCCAAGCTGCGGCTACAAGCTCGTCGCCGAGGGGCGCGATCTCTATTGGTGGCATCCGCTGATATCAGGCGATCCGAATACGGTGCACGAGGCCGGCGTCTCCGTGCGCGGCCGGGTCGAGGGCACCGAGGAGAAGATCCCGGACGATGAGCTCGAGAACCACTTGGTGCAATGGCCGGCGCAGCTGCCGAAACGGGCCCGCCTGAAGCGACGCCCCGAGGACTGATCCGCCGGCACTTCCAGATCAATTGTTCGGGATGACCCGGGGGCGGGATGCACCCATGCGCCCCGGTGCCTGCCTGAGAAGAACTTTGCTGTCTAGATTGGCTTCATAGAACGAATCCTTCGCGGCTTTGCACCGCAGCACGCTCGATCTGACAGCCCGAGATGAACCAGTTTGCACGGCAGAGCAGCCAGTCTGCCGACCTCAAGACATTGCCCGACGACATTGCCGAGGAGCTGACACGCCTTCCGGGCGAGGTCATCAGCGTCAGCGACGCGCCGTCGATCTCGCCACCGGCGCCGCTGACCTCGGATGAGGTCCGCACCATCGTCATCAGCCTGATGCTGACGATGTTCCTGGCCGCGCTCGACCAGACCATCGTCGCCACGGCACTGCCGACCATCGGACGTCAGTTCAGCGACGTCTCGAACCTGTCCTGGGTCATCACCGCCTATCTGCTCGCCTCGACCGCAGTCGCGCCGGTGTTCGGGACGCTGAGCGACATCTATGGCCGAAAGGCCATGATCATCGTCTCGCTCAGCCTGTTCATCGCCGGCTCGGTGCTGTGCGCGATCGCGCCGAGCATGCCGATGCTGATTTTGGCGCGCGGCCTCCAGGGACTGGGTGGTGGCGGCATCATGCCCGTCGTGCAGACCGTGATCTCCGACGTCGTGAGCCCGCGCGAGCGTGGCCAGTATCAAGCCTATTTCTCCAGCGTCTGGATGGTCGGCGGCATTCTCGGCCCCGTCATCGGCGGCGTCTTCGCCGAGCATCTGCACTGGTCGATGATCTTCTGGATCAACCTGCCGCTTTCAGCTGCGGCGCTCGCGCTGCTGCTGCCGAAGATGAAGAAGATCCCGGTGTTCCACCGCAAGCGCAAGGTCGACTGGCTCGGCGGCGTGCTGCTGATGGCCTCCGCCGTCGTCTTCATGCTGGTGCTGACCTGGGGCGGCACCCGCTTCAAGTGGCTTTCCCCGACCATTGTTGCGATGGTGGGGGGCGCAGTCGCGCTCGCGCTTACCTTCGTCTGGCACGCGCGCCGCGCCGACGAGCCATTCCTGCCGCTGCCGTTGCTATCAGGGTCGGTTGCGCCGTTCGCGCTGACGGCAGGCGGCTGCGGTCTCGGCGCCATTACCGGCCTCACCGTGCAGCTGCCGCTTTATTACGAGCAGGTCTACCACCTTAGCGCCAGCGAGGCCGGCCTTGCACTGATTCCGCTCGCGGCAGTCTCGACCGTGGGCGCGGCCGTCGCCGGCCGCACCATGGCGCGCGCCAAGCACTACAAGCGCGTCGCCATCGTCGGCACGTCCTGGGCCGCGCTGTGCGCGCTCGGCCTCACGCTGACGACCTTGCCGCTGTCGGCGCTCCTGACGCTGATGGCCGCGTTTGCGCTCGGGCTCGGCACGACCTTCCCGGTCTGCGTGGTCTCGCTGCAGAATTCCGTTGCCCGCCCGCTGGTCGGCACCATTACCGGCGCGATGAATTTCTTCCGCTCGCTGATGTCGTCATTCACGGTCGCTGCATTTGCCGCGATCCTGCTGATTGCGCTCGGCGCCGACATTCCGCTGGCCGGCGAGCATCACGCCGCAGGCGGCATTCCCGCGATCCCCACTGAAGACATGCGGCACGCCTTCCGCTACGTGTTCGCGGCGGCGACCGCGCTGATGACCACCGCCTCGCTCTGCCTGATCATGATGGAGGAGCGGCCGCTCGCCGGTCCTTCCGTGACCAAGCACGTGGAGATGGCGGAGTAGGGAGTCTCCCTACGTCCCCGGCCGCGACACGTCGGTCTCCTTGCTGGTGATGAACTCCAGCAGCACCGGCACGCCTTCCTTCGTTTTCTGGATGCCGCGCTTGATTGCGGGGATGATGTCCTCGGGCTTCGTGACGCGTTCGCCATAGCCGCCAAAGGCGCGTGCCATCGCGGCATAGTCGCCGGAAATATCGGTCGAGCGATATTTCTCCGTCGAGATCGGCATGACTTTGAGCTCGATCGCCATCGAGAAATTGTTGAGCAGGACCGACATGATCGGAATGCGCTCGCGCACCGCCGTCTCGAAATCCATTCCCGTAAAACCGATCGCGGCATCGCCCCACACATTGATGCAGAGCTTGTCGGGCTTTGCCAGCTTGGCGCCCATCGCAAGCCCAAGGCCGTAGCCGAGCTGCGTGGTTTTGCCCCAGCCGAGATAGGAGAGGGGTGTCACCGCCTTCCAGAACGGCGAGAGCTGGTCGCGCGGGCTGCCGGCATCATGGGTGATGATGGTGTTGTCGATGTCGACGGTGTGCTGCAAGTCCCACAGCACGCGATAGGGGTTGAGCGGCGCATCATTGCTGGTGAGCTTCGGCGTCCATTTCGCCAGCCACTCCCTGTGCGAGGCCGCGATCTCGGCGGCGACCGCGGAAGCATCGCGATCCGCGGTGACGGTCTTGCCGATCTCCTCCAGCAGCGCATCGAGCACGAGGCCGGCATCGCCGACGAGGCCGATCTTCGCCTCGACGTCCTTGTTGAGATGGTTCGGATCGAGCGTCGAATGGATAATGGTCTTGCCCTTCGGCATCGCGATGCCGAAACTGGTCTCGGTGAAGGAGCAGCCGATGCCGAAGATGACGTCGGCCTCAGCGAGAAACTTCGGCACCGCGCGCGGCACGGCGAGGCCGCCCGAGCCGAGCGAGAGTGGATGCGTCTCGGGGAATGATGATTTGCCGCCAAGACTGGTGGTCACGGGAATGGCGAGCCGTTCTGCCAATCGCTTCAATTGCGGCCACGCTTGCGCGTAATGCACGCCCTGGCCGGCATAGATCACCGGACGTCCGGCCTTGACGAGCAGGGCCGCTGCTTCCTTCACATGCACGGGGTCGGCGCCGTAGCGGGTGCGCAGCACCGGCGTGTAGTTCAGCGGCTCCGGCACCTCCTCGTTCCACACGTCCGCGGGGATTTCGACGATGACAGGCCCGCCGCGGCCGTTCTTGAGCTTGGTGAAGGCGCGTCGGAAGATATTGGCGACTTCGGCGGCAAGGATGATCGGCTCGGATGATTTCGCAAACGGCCTCATCGCCTCGCTGGAATTGAAGTTCGGCTCGATATGCGCGAGCCGGCGCTGATAGCCCATCGGCAGCACCAGCACGGGCACGGATTCGCCAAAGCACTGCGCGACACCGCCCATCGCGTTCTCCGCGCCGGGTCCGTGCTGCATGCAGAACGCACCGATCGTGCGCCCCGACGTGACGCGCGAGATCGCATCCGCCATGTGTACCCCGACGCGCTCCTGGCGCACCATCACCGGGCGGATCTCGGCTTTGGCCGCGTGCTCGATCAGATGATTGACGGGATAGCCGCAGAGGATCTCGATCCCCTCGCGCCGCATGATTTCCGCAATGGCGGTGCCGAGCTTCATGGCGTCTCTCTCCTCAGGCAGAGGCCGGTTGCTCCGGCTGTTGGGGAGAGAGGATCAGGAAAACGACAAACCGTAAAGCGCAGCCCTGGCGCGTAAGCGCTGGGGCAGGCATGCAGGCCGGTGTCATGCGCCTCGTCCGGATTTCGGCAGGAGTTTTGCAACGTAGCCCGGGATGGCCGGGAAATATTTGGAGGCGACATGACTGACGGCGTACGCGATCTTTTCGATCATTGGGAACGGGTCTGGCACGACGCCCAATACGACCTGATCCCCGACTGCGTTGGCTCGCATTACATCCGCCACGACGAGAAGGGCGATCGGACCGTCACACGCGATGAATATGCCGCGGAATTGCGGGCCGTTCATCGAGACCGTCCCGGAATCCGCGTCGTGGTCTACGATCACTCCTTCACCGCGGATCGTGCCTGGTTCCGCTTTGCATTTGTCTGGCCTGATTCCGCGACCGGCGAAATGCGCAGCCGCGCCGGCATGCAGGCCTATCGCATCGAGGGCGGCAAGCTGGCCGAGACCTGGATTACGATGCTCGGCCTCGGCACCACATGGGCGGACGAGCCGCAACAGCGATGGACCAGCCGGAAGGGATGAGGAGTTCCGGTGGCAAACTTCCTATTTGCAGTTCTTGCAGATCGTCAGCTTTCGCTTCAGCGCCTCGTCTTCCTGGTCGACCAATGACTGGCTGTCGAGGCCATTTGTATCCCGCGCGGAGCGTGACCTCACAGGCTGGGTCACCTGGCTGGGTTTGTCACTGTCGTCGACGGTGGCGCTGAAGCCATCGTAATCGGCGGCTGGGTTTGGCGCCGACCCGACCACAGGCAGCGAAGGTTCTGCAGGAGATGCCGCGGGCGTGCGATGATCGTTCGTCACCGCGGTCGGCTCCCTCTTGGGTTTAGCGCTTTTGGCATTCGCATGCGGTGGCGATGCATTGGGCGGAGCCAGCGAAACCGGCGGTGTAGCCGAACTCTGCGCTCTCGCGCCGTCATGCGACCAGAGGCCGATCAAGATCAGGCTGAAAGCCAGGAGCATCGCGCGTCTCATCGGCGTCCTTCAAGCGATTTTGGTTCAATGATTGACGGCATGGCTTTTCGCGCCACGTCGCAAAGAATACCAGCACCCATTTGGCCGTCAAAGTTGACGGAAATGAGCCGCTATCGCCAGCGATACCGAAGTGCGCCAGTTCCGCCGGGATTGAAGCATTGGCACGGGGCGTCCGCGACCGCGGCGATGACACACATCGCGATCCGGGAGTCTTTGGACGGCAAGAACGTGAACTCGCTAGAGAAGGTCCGTGAGGAACAATACCGGAAGCAGGGACCCGGACGCCGTCATTGCTTCGCTACGCTCGCAATGACGGGAGGCCAGCCTTACTTCGTGGCCGCGCTGATCGAGTTGAACTTGTTGCTGAGCAGGACACTGCCGGTGTTGGTCACGACGGTGACGATGGCGAGCGCGATGCCGGCGGCGATCAGGCCATATTCGATCGCGGTGGCGCCCTTCTCATCGGCAAGAAAAGACTTGAGCACAATCATCGCCAACTCCTGTTCATCCGGACCAATATAAGCGCGCGTCGTTATCAAAGTCGTAAAGCGATCAACGAGGCGCTTGCGCGCGTTAAAGGGCAGGTTGGGCAGACCTTGCCTTCTGTGTCTTAAGGTAACAGCCGTTAAACGAAGGTTTCATTATCCACTTCAAATGAACGGAAGCGGGCCTGGCTCAATTGGCGGTGGTGTGCTCCGGCGTGCCGCTGCGGCGGCGCCCCAGCACTGCAGCGATACGTCCGACCAGATAGCTCACGACACGCGGCTGCGCCCGCAACGCCGTATCGGCGATGCGTTCTTCCTCGGCCGTGTCGCTCACGAGGCCGATGTAGTTCTTGCTGGCGTCCTGCTGCGGCACGGAGGTGCGAACCCTGGCTCAATCGATGGCGGACCATGGTGCGCGCAAAGGCAATCAGCGGTTAATTTTGTGTCCCGTAGGAATACCCGGGTGCGGTATGATGGCATGTGCCGCCGAAAATGACCCGGCCGCTTAAGGGATTGTTGAGGCTGTTCGTCAACCGATCGGCAAGCATGCCGATCTCGGCTCATGCGCGGCGGTCGTCCGCATTCAACGCGCGCAGCATGCCGATGCGCGCGAATATCAGCCAGCCGCCGCCGGTTTCTGCCGCGTTGATCAGCATCTCGATGGCGGTCTGCCAGTGCGGATCCTGCTGCTCAGCCTCAGGCAGCTGCATGATGAAGTCGGCGGCCTCTTGCAGCGTGCGCAGCTTGGCGCTGCCGCGCAAGCTGATCGGATCGTCGAACGGCGTCGACCAGGGCATGTCAGTCTGCCCGGTCGGTGAGGGGAGGTGTCACGGCGCGATCGGCGACGCGATGTGGTCAGCCGGCCTTCTTGGTTCGCGTGGTCGCGCGCACCGGCTTGTCGGCCTTCTTGGGCGCGGCCTCCCTGGCGGCGGCGTCCTTGCCGCCCTTGCCCGAGATCGGCAGCAGCATCTCGCGCTGTCCCTCGACACGCTTCTTCGGCTTCTTCGCCTTGGTCGTTTCCTTCGCTGGCTCCTTGGCAACCTTCGCCGCGGGAGCCGCTTCCTTCTCGTTCGCCAGGCTCTTCTTCAGCGCGTCCATCAGATTGATGACGTTGCCGCCGCTCTTTGGCGTGGCCTTGGCCGCGATCGGCGCGCCCGAGCGCTTCTTGTTGATGAGATCGATCAGCGCCGTCTCGTAATGATCTTCGAACAGCTCGGGCTCGAACGCGCCCGACTTCTTCTCGACGATGTGCTTGGCGAGGTCGAGCATGTCCTTCGTCAGCTTCACGTCCTGGATGTCGTCGAAATACTCGCTCTCGCTGCGGACTTCGTAGGGGTAGCGCAGCAGCGTGCCCATCAGCCCGCTCTCGAGCGGCTCCAGCGCAATGATGTGCTCGCGATTGGTCAGCACCACGCGGCCGATCGCGACCTTGTCCATGCTGCGAATTGTCTCGCGGATGACCGCATAGGCGTCGTGGCCGACCTTGCCGTCGGGCACGAGATAATAGGGGCGGATCAGATAGCGATTGTCGATGTCGGCCTTGGGCACGAACTCGTCGATGTCGATCGTGTGGGTCGAGTCCAGCGCGATGTCGTCGAGCTCGTCCTTGGTGACCTCGATGTAGGTGTCGGTGTCGACCTTGTAGCCCTTGACGATGTCCTCGGAGGTCACCTCGTCGCCGGTCTCGGCGTCGACCTTGAGATACTTGATCCGGTGGCCGGTCTTGCGATTGATCTGGTTGAACGAGACCTTCTCGGTATCCGACGTGGCCGGATACAGCGCGACCGGGCAGGTCACGAGCGACAGACGCAGAAAACCCTTCCAATTGGCGCGGGGGGCCATGGGCTACTCCAAACGCAACGGGGACAGACCTATGAGGATACCATCGGGGAACACCGAATCATACACAGGTCCGTGCGGAATCTTGCAACTGCGTTAACCAGTCGCTGACTCCAGCGGTTTGGCCCATTTGGGCAGCAAAAGCCGGAACATCAATTCGGGTCGGGCGTTGGCTCAGGACACAGGGCCGTGATCGGACGCGGTCATCGGGGGCGGCATCCAGAAATTGAGGTCACCATGGCAACCACGCGCGAGGACCGTCAGATCGTCGAAACAGCCACCGAGGCGCGCCAGGGCGAACCAGGGCCGTCGGTGGCAGCGCTGCTCGCCATTTCGACCGGACTTGCGATCCTGATCCTCGCCGTCATCTGGTTCGTGTTCTTCCGGACCTGACGGAAAACCGGCAGGAAGGGCGGACCTTCCGGAGAGCCGCGATACGCGACAGATTGCGCCCGCCATGCTGCCGGTTCGTCCGGTGGCTTGGCGGGCGCGGTCGCGTTTGACGCGAAGAGATCGTATATGACTAAAAAGTAACGCAGACGGTTCCGTGCGTTCATACTCGGTTCACGCCGGAATTGCTCATCTCTGGCGATCGATTGTGCAATCTATTTCTGGAGAGAAGCGTGCGCCTGCTCGTTGTTGAGGACGACCCCGATCTCAATCGCCAGCTTACCAAGGCGCTGACGGACGCCGGCTATGTCGTCGACCGCGCCTTCGACGGTGAGGAAGGACACTATCTCGGCGACAACGAACCGTATGACGCCGTGGTGCTCGATATCGGCCTGCCCAAGAAGGACGGCATCTCGGTGCTGGAGGCCTGGCGCCGCAACGGCCGCACCATGCCGGTTTTGATCCTCACCGCGCGCGACCGCTGGAGCGACAAGGTCCAGGGTTTCGATGCCGGCGCCGACGATTACGTCGCCAAGCCGTTCCATCTGGAAGAGGTGCTGGCGCGGATCCGCGCGCTGCTGCGCCGCTCGACCGGCCACGCCCAAAGCGAGCTCTCCTGTGGTCCTGTTACCCTCGACACCCGCACCGGCCGGGTCAGCGTGTCGGGCAACCCGGTCAAGATGACCTCGCACGAATATCGGCTTCTGGCCTATCTGATGCACCATTCGGGGCGCGTCGTGTCGCGCACCGAGCTGGTCGAGCATCTCTACGACCAGGATTTCGACCGCGACTCCAACACGATTGAGGTCTTTGTCGGCCGCATCCGCAAGAAGCTCGACGTCGACATCATCCAGACCGTCCGCGGCCTCGGCTATCTCCTGACCCCGCCGCCGGCCCCCGGCGCCTGAGGCGTGTGGGCTTGACGGACGGCTCGACACGGGCCTTGGTCCGGTCATGACCGCTGAAGCCATGCCCCCTCATGCTCCCGGGATCATTCCGATGCCCGCCAGCTCGCTTGCGAACCGCCTGTTCCTGTCGGCGACCGCCTGGCTCGTGGTGATCCTGGCGATTACGGGCGTGGTGCTGTCGTCGGTCTACAAGAACGCAACCGAGCGCGCCTTCGACCGCCGGCTCAATCTCTCTCTGCGTACGCTCGTCGCGGAAGTCGCGACCCCCGACGAGCCGCCTGACCGCCAGTTCCAATCGCTCGGCGAGCCCCTGTTCGAGCTGCCGCTGTCCGGCTGGTATTGGCAGATCACGCGCACCGACACCGAAAAGCCGGAGGTACGCACGTCGAAATCGCTCTGGGACAAGAAGCTGCCGAAGCTGGAGGATCAGGGCACCGAGCTCACCGCCGCCGGCATCCGGCTCGCCTATGTGGACGGGCCTGAGGGGCAGAATTTGCGCATGGTGGAGCGGCCGGTCGATCTCGGCGGCGACGGCAAATACCTCGTCAGCGTCGCCGGCGATTCCACAGAGATTTTCGACGAGACGCGGAGCTTCGACTATTACCTCGGCGGCACCTTCACCGCGCTCGGCATCGTGCTGCTGCTGACCACCGTGTTCCAGGTCCGCTTCGGTCTCGCACCGCTCAAGCGCATCTCCGAATCCATCGCCGACATCCGTTCGGGCAGGGCCGAGCGGCTCGAGGGTGAATTCCCGGTCGAGATCGCGCCGCTCGCGCGCGAGACCAACGCGCTGATCGATGCCAACAGAGAGATCGTGGAGCGCGCCCGCACTCATGTCGGCAATCTCGCGCATGCGATCAAGACACCGCTCTCGGTCATCGTCAATGAAGCCGGCTCGCACGCGGCCGATCCGTTCGCGGCCAAGGTGATGGAGCAGGCCGACGTGATGCGGAGCCAGCTCGCCCATCATCTGGAGCGGGCGCGCATCGCGGCGAGAGTCTCGGTCGTAGGCACGGTGACGGAGGTCGCCCCCGCGATCGAAGCGCTGCGGCGGACGATGGAAAAGATCTATCGCGGTCGCGGCATCGCGGTCGAGGCCAAGGCCGATCCGTCGGCAAAATTCCGGGGCGAGCGCCAGGATCTGGAGGAAATGGTCGGCAACCTCGTCGACAATGCCTGCAAATGGGCGGCCTCACGCGTCTTCATCGAGGTTTTGGTCGAGCCACCGATCGAGGCCGGTGCTGGCCTCAGGCTCCGGCTCATCGTCGATGACGACGGGCGCGGCCTCTCGGAGGCCGAGCGCGCCCAGGTCTCCCGCAGGGGCCAGCGGCTCGACGAATCCAAGCCGGGTTCCGGGCTCGGGCTCTCGATCGTGACGGACCTCGCCGCGCTATATGGCGGCAGCCTCTCGCTGGGCAGCGCGCCGATCGGGGGCTTGCGCGCCGAGCTGGTGTTGCCGGGAATTTAATCCTCTGATTTGGCACGATTATTTTGGCTTCCGGGCGAAACCGGAGGCATTCGGACTGACTTCCTCAACGGCTTCTTAAGGCGCGCCCACCTATGATCGGCGCGGACGCATCCTACGTCCGCCATTTTACCGTGCATTACCCGGGCGCATGAGCCAGACATCGATCGAGCGGCTGAGGGAATATCTCGCGCAGCTCCCGCCGCAGGCGCAGGCGCTGCTGATGCGGGAGTTCGAGCGCGCGCTCGAGCGCGGCCAGGACACCGCTGTCGCGACCCTGGTGCTCGAGCAGCTGCGCAAGATCGTGCGCAAGACCGAGGCCGACGAAGCTGCCCCGCCGCGAACCGACGATCTGTCACGGCTGCTGTTCCAGGTGCTGGAGCCGTTCCTGGTGGAGGCCGGAGTCCCGATCCGGGTCGGCCAGATCCGCCGCTCCTCGCTGCATCCGATCTGGCAATGGCTCGGCCGCGATGGCGCCCCGGACAAGATCAACGAATTCGAGGCGGCGCTGGCGCACATGCCGGTGACAGATAGTTCAGGGCAGGTCGAGGCGTTGGCGCTCAAGCTCCAGGCCGTGGCCGCGGACGCCATCTTCGAGCTGACAGGGCCCGGTGGCGGCGACAAGTCGCGTGCGCTCGCCCGTGTCGGTCCGCCCAATGTGATCGAAGACCTCTATTCGATCGGCGCGTTGCTTGCCGTTCGCGAGGCCCTCGACACGCTCAATGAAAAACTGCCGCGCTTCCTGCGCACATTCGGCGATCCCCAGATCGCTTCGGTGACCGCTGCACTCAACATTCCCGTGCTGCAGACCCCGCAGATGCTTCCGTTTGCGCTGTCCATGGTGGTCCAGCGCATGACCGCGCCGTGGCAGATCATCCGCCTTGCCATCAAGATTGCCGCGTCCGATGACGAGATCCGCGTCGCCGCGACGCCTTATGGCGTCGCCGTCACGATGGCGCTGCACGACCTGTCCCGCGTCGCCGCCAATCTGCGCATGGACATCAAGCGCGGTCATTTCGAGACCGTTGCAGACAATCTGAAGGCGCTGCATGACGGCGTGCGCGGCTTGCGCACCGAACTCGACCTGCGCAACGATTCCGCCTGGGGCAAGCAGCTGACCTCGATCCGGGCCGACATCTCCAATGCCCTGCAATCGGAGATCGACAGCGTTCCCGGTCGGGTTCGCCGCATCCTGCGCCAGCGTCCCGAAAAGGAGATTCCGCCCGGAGCACGGGTCGACACCACCGAGGTCGAGGAGACCGTGGCGCTGATCGACTTCGTCGCGACCTGCCGCAACTATGCCAGCGAGCTTGCGATCAACGAGGTGACGCTGCGCACCTATTCCGACCTGCAGCAATATGTGGAGCGGTCGACCGAGCAGGCGGTGCAGTCGCTGCGGGGCGCCGATCACAAGGTCCGCACCTACCGCCAGCAGCAGGTGCAGGCCGCGATCCGCTTCTGCCAGGTGCTGTTCGGCGACGATTACGCCTCGCTGATGAGCCGGGCCGCGGAGAACGCGGCGACGGTGGAGCGCAAATCGACGCGCGCGAGCTGATTCAGGGGTATTTTTTCGTATTCACAATTTCTGGTTGACCTTGCCGGCTGCGGGCCCTACGCTCCCGTGCAAGCATTTGGAATTTCTATCTGTGGGCGCATGAAACCCTTTATCAGCTCCATCGAAATTGAGAACCGCGTCATTGTTGCCAAATATCAACGGCTGATGGTCGGTGCGAAGGTGGTGCTGGTCGAGAAGGCGAGCGGTCGGCAGTTGCCCGAGACCGTGACAAGGGTTGCATCGCCCGTTCCCGTCGGGGCGCTTCGGATCAGATTGCCCGACGCTATCGAGCCCGGAACATACTTCCTGAGGGCCCTCAACGGACATGGCGAGGACGCCGCGCAAAGCGCGGACTTCGAGATCGGCTAAGTCGTTGGATTTTCACCATTTCGGGACTGTGCGGCTCGCGCCAAATTGACAATTGTCAATTGCCGCATCGTCCGGCCGTGGTGTAAAGCCACATGGAGGCGCGGTTTGCGCGCTGCCGGAAGCTTGCCTGATGACGCTATGGTTCGTGTTCGCGCTGATGACGGTCGCGGCGATATTCGCCGTGCTCTGGCCGCTCGGCCGTGGCGGACGTCGCGACAATCAAGGCAGCGAAGTCGCGGTCTACAAGGACCAGCTGGCCGAGATCGAGCGCGATCTTGCCGCAGGACTCATCGCCGCGCCGGAAGCCGAGGCGGCGCGCATCGAGATCAGCCGCCGGCTTCTCGCCGCTGACAGCAGCGAGTCCGCGATCGCTCCCGCATCCAACCCCAAATGGCGCCGTGCGGCGGCCGTGCTGGCGCTCGTCGGTCTGCCTCTGGTGGCGGTCGCGATCTACGCGCCGCTCGGCTCGCCCGCACTTCGCGACTTCCCGCTGGCGCAGCGGGAGCGCGGGGCTGGCACCAATATGGCGCAGTCGCTCGAGAACCTCGTCGAGCAGGTCCAGCAACATCTGGAAAAAAATCCGGCCGACGGTCGCGGCTGGAACGTGCTCGCGCCGGTGCTGGAGCGGCTTGGCCGTTTCGACGAGGCCGTGCGCGCCTATCGCAATTCGATCACCTATAACGGCGAGAGCGCCGAGCGCCGCTCCGATCTCGGTGAGGCGATCGCGGCCGCCGCCAGCGGCGTGGTGACGGCCGAAGCCAAGACCGAGTTCGAGCGCGCGCATGCGCTCAACGCCGACGATCCCAAGGCGAACTATTTCCTCGGACTCGCGGCCGAGCAGGACGGCCGCAAGGATGACGCGGCGAATATCTGGCGCGCGCTGCTCGCGAAAGCGCCGGCGGATGCGCCGTGGCGGCCCCTGGTGCAGACCTCGCTCGCGCGGGTCGGCGGCGGCGGCGTGACGATGCCGGCGCTCTCCGACGAGACCATCGCGGCGTCCAAGGAGATGAACGACGGCGATCGCAACGTGATGATCCGCGGCATGGTCGATCGTCTCGCCACGCGCCTCAAGCAGAACGGCGACGACGTCGAGGGCTGGCTGCGTCTGGTGCGCGCTTATCTCGTGATGGGCGATCGCGACAAGGCGCTTGGTGCCACGACCGACGCCCGCCAGGCGGTTGCCAAAGATTCCGAGCGGCTGCGCCAGCTCAACGAAGGCCTCAGGACCCTCGGGCTCGACGGATGACAGTCGCAGCACGAGACGAGCGGAGAACGGACACGCCATGACGCGAAAGCAGCGACGTATGACCATCATCGGCGGCTCGCTCGCCGTGCTCGCGCTTGCGGCCGCGCTGGTGCTCAACGCACTTCGCGACTCCATCGTGTTCTTCTCGACCCCGACCATGGTGGCCGAAAAGCATGTCCAGCCTGGCAAACGTTTTCGTCTTGGCGGCCTGGTGCAGCCGGGCTCGCTCCATCGCGGCGACAATCTGGCGGTGACATTTGAAGTTGCCGATGGCGGTGCCAAGCTGCCCGTCGCCTACAAGGGCATCCTGCCTGATCTGTTCCGCGAAGGGCAGGGCGTCGTCGCCGAGGGCGCGCTCGATGCCGACGGCGTATTCAAGGCCGACACCGTGCTCGCCAAGCACGACGAGACCTACATGCCGAAGGATGTCGCCGATGCCCTGAAGAAGCAGGGTCACTGGAAGGATGATTACGGCGGAAAGCCCGCGGCGACCACGGCGCAGGGCAATTCGCAGGGAGCGGTGCGGTGATCGCGGAAGCCGGACATTACGCACTGGTGCTGGCGCTCGCGCTGGCGCTGATCCAGTCCTTCGTGCCTGTCATCGGCGCGCGCCTGCGCGATCCCGCGCTGATGAACGTGGCGCGCTCCACCGCGCTGGCGCAGCTCTTGTTCGTCGGCGCCTCGTTCATTGCGCTCGTAACGCTGCACGTGAACTCGGACTTCTCCGTCGCCAACGTCTACGAGAATTCGCACTCGATGAAGCCGCTGATCTACAAGATCACCGGCGTGTGGGGAAACCATGAAGGCTCGATGCTGCTGTGGGTGTCGATCCTGGCGCTGTTCGGCGCCCTGGTCGCGGCCTTCGGCAACAATCTGCCGCTGTCGCTGCGCGCGCATGTGCTGGCCGTCCAGGCCTGGATCGCCAGCGCGTTTTATCTCTTCATCCTGATCACCTCGAACCCATTCCTGCGCATCGTCAATCCGCCGATCGAGGGACGCGATCTCAATCCGGTGCTGCAGGACATTGGTCTCGCCGTGCATCCGCCGATGCTTTATCTCGGCTATGTCGGCTTCTCGATCTCGTTTTCCTTCGCGATCGCGGCGCTGATCGAGGGGCGGATCGATGCGGCCTGGGCGCGCTGGGTGCGGCCGTGGACGCTGGTCGCCTGGATCTTCCTGACGCTCGGCATCGCCATGGGCTCGTACTGGGCCTATTACGAGCTCGGCTGGGGCGGCTGGTGGTTCTGGGACCCGGTCGAGAACGCCTCGCTGATGCCGTGGCTCGCCGGCACCGCGCTGTTGCATTCGGCGCTGGTGATGGAGAAGCGCAACGCGCTGAAAGTCTGGACCATCCTTCTGTCGATCCTGACCTTCTCGCTGTCGCTGCTCGGCACCTTCCTGGTGCGTTCGGGTGTCATCACCTCCGTGCACGCCTTCGCCAATGATCCGACCCGCGGCGTGTTCATTCTCCTGATCCTCTGCCTGTTCATCGGTGGCAGCCTGTCGCTGTTCGCGGGCCGCGCGACCTCGTTGAAGCAGGGCGGCCTGTTCGCGCCGATCTCGCGCGAAGGCGCGCTGGTGCTGAACAATCTGCTGCTCACCGTGGCCTGCGCCGTCGTGCTGTTCGGAACGCTCTATCCGTTGGCGATGGAAGTGCTCGCCGACTTCAAGATGTCGGTCGGGGCTCCCTTCTACAATCTCACCTTCGTGCCGCTGTTTACGCTGCTGCTGCTCGCCGTGCCGTTCGGGCCGATGCTGGCGTGGAAACGCGGTGACCTGCTCGGTGTCACCCAGCGCCTGCTGGCGGCCGGTGTCGCAGGTCTCGTCGTGATCGCTATTGTCTGGGCCTGGACGCGCGGCGGCAGCGCGCTGGCGCCGCTGGCGATCGGGCTTGGTGTCTTCGTCATCGCCGGCGCCATGACGGATTTGGCAGAACGGACCGGCCTGTTTCGCCTGCCGTTCGTGACGACGCTGCACCGTGCGCGCGGTCTGCCACGCTCGGCCTGGGGCACCGCGTTTGCGCATGCCGGCCTGGGCGTCGCGCTGATCGGGATCGTCTGCGAGACCACCTGGAACAGCGAGTACATCGCGACGATGAAGCCGAACGATGTCGCGCGGGTCGCCGGCTATGACCTGAAGCTCGACGGCCTGCTCGAGCGGCAGGGGCCGAACTACCGCGAGATGGTCGCCCAGTTCAACATCAGCCGCGGTGGCGAAGCGCTCAGTGTCATGACGCCGTCGAAGCGCAGTTTTACCACGCGTGGCTCCTCGACCACGGAGGCGGCACTTTTGACTCGCGGCGCGAGCCAGCTCTACATCTCCCTCGGCGACGTCACCGCAGAGGGTGCGATCGCCGTCCGCATCTATCACAAGCCGTTCGTGCTTCTGATCTGGTGGGGGCCGGTGCTGATGGCGTTTGGCGGCATGCTGTCGTTGTCCGACCGGCGCCTGCGGGTCGGTGCGCCGAAGCCGGCGCGGGCCAGGCAGCGCCTGCAACCGGCGGAGTGATCGATGCGCCGGATGATGTCCGCCGTTGTCGCGCTGATGCTGCTGGCCGTGCCCGCGGTGCACGCCGTGCAGCCCGACGAGATCATGTCCGATCCCGTGAAGGAGGCGCGTGCGCGCGATCTGTCGCGCGAGCTGCGCTGCATGGTCTGCCAGAACCAGTCGATCGACGATTCCGATGCGCCGCTCGCGCGCGATCTGCGGCTGCTGGTGCGCGAGCGGATCGCGGCCGGCGACAGCAATTCGCAGGTGCTCGACTTCCTGGTCGCGCGTTACGGCGAGTTCGTGCTGCTGAAGCCGCGCTTCGAACAGAAGACCATGTTGTTGTGGCTGCTGGCGCCGCTGCTGCTGGCCGGTGGGGGCTTTGCGCTCTGGCGGCAAAATCGTCGCCGCTCCCAAAGTGGTGCAGATGTACCAGCGCCGCCGCTGACGCCGGACGAAGAGAGGCGGCTCGCGGCCCTGATGTCGGACGAAGGCAGATCTTCCTAGCTGCATCAATCGTTCTGGCTACGCAGTGCCACCTGGCCCGCCCGCGGGCTGGTGCCGCGTGGTTCATGCTATGTTGACCTTTGTCTGGAACCCTGTCGCAAGATTTGATTCCAGAATCTTGAGTCCCCCATGTTCACGAATAGCAATCTGACGATCCGCTTTCTGGTCGGTGCCGTCGTCGCTGCATTATTGTTCCTGCTGAGTATCGGGGGCGGTACCGGGTTCGTCGCGGTGCTCTATCTCAACAACGAGATCACCAGCCTGTCGTCCGACTTCGCCGCGCTGAGCGGTCCTGCGCACGACCACGCGATGCAGATCTACCAGCAAGCCCAGGCCGCATTCTCCTATTTCCTGGCCGCTTGCGGCATGATCGCCGTCGTCGCCGTCGCGATCTGCCTCACCACCTGGTTTGCGGTGCGCAATGGCATCCTTCATCCTCTGGCGGCGATCGTGCATGCCATGCGCGAGGTCGCCGACCAGAAGTTCGAGACACCGGTACCGGGCCTCGGCGGCACCAACGAGATCGGTCTGCTCGCCGGCGCGCTGGAAGTGTTCAAGACCAATGGGATCGAGCGGCGCCATCTTACCGCTCAGCAACTCCACGAAGCACAGCACCAGGCCGAGCGGTCGAAATATCTTGATGCCCGGATCAGGAGTTTCAACGAGCTCGTTGCCAGCGTCGTCGACAGTGTGGCGTCCTCGGCCGTGCATCTGAAGCGCAACGCCGAGACGCTGTCGCAGACCGCCAACGAGACCAGCACCAAGGCCAACGCGGTCGCGAGCGCCGCGAGCTTGGCCAGCTCCAGCGTGCAGACGGTCGCGGGCTCCGCCGAGGAGATGACGAATTCGATCGGCACGATCAGCCGCCGCGTCACGGACGCGACCCAGCGCGCCGAGGGTGCAGCGACGCAAGCCGAGAAGAGCCGCGATACCATCCACACGCTGTCGGATGCCGCCGACAAGATCGGCGAGGTCGTGCAGCTCGTGCAGGCGATCGCATCGCAGACCAATCTGCTGGCGCTCAACGCCACCATCGAGGCGGCGCGCGCAGGCGAAGCCGGCAAGGGTTTTGCGGTGGTTGCTTCCGAAGTGAAGAGCCTCGCGCATCAGACCAGCAAAGCGACGGAGGAGATCACCTCACACGTCGCCAGCATCCAGGGCATCACCGCGGAGACGCGCGGCGCGATCGACGCCATCTCGAAGACGCTGTCGGAGATCTCGTCGATCATGTCCGGCATCGAGGTCGACACCGCCCAGCAGCGCAACGCCACGCAGGACATCACCCGCAGCGCACAGGACGCGGCACGCGGAACGCTCGACGTCTCCAATCACATTGTCCAGATCACCTCGACCTCGGCCGAGACCGGCCGTATGGCCGCTGAAGCCCGGGATTCCGCGGTCGACCTGTCGCAGCAGGCCGAGACCCTCAAGCGCGAAGTCGACGAATTCATCGTCAGCGTCAGGGCGAGCTGACGGAGTGGGATAGCGTGTCGGCACCGATCTCAGGAACCTCATTAAGTTCCTGTAAGACCGCGATTTTTGGCCTGCGCTAAACAGCCGCAGCGCTGGGCCCCCTTCATTACAAAAGTTTAACCCCGCAGCCAGCGCGCGGTAAGGCGGAAGCCCCCATCTTCAGGTCCGTAAGGTGCTGCCATCAGGCACCAAAAGGATTTCAAGGCCCTGGAGACCTCTGCATGACCGACCGTATCGACCTCACGAACCTTCCGTCCTACCGGCAGCCCCGCCGTTCGCTGTTTTCCGCCCGCAGGATCGCGCTGATGGCCTCGGTCGTCGCCGGTCTCGGCATCGCGGTCCACGGCTTCAGCCCGTCGACGTCGCCTGCCGACCTGTTCTCCACCCCGGCCAACGCGCAGGTCAACAACGAGGTCAAGAAGGTCGAGCGTCCGATCGGTTTTGCCGACATCGTCGAGCGCGTGAAGCCCTCGGTGATCTCGGTCAAGGTCAATATCAAGGAGAAGACTGCAAGCAACGACGATGGCGACGACGCGCAATCGCCGTTCCAGCCGGGCTCGCCGATGGAGCGCTTTTTCCGTCGCTTCGGCGGTCCGGACGGCATTCCCGGGCTGAAGGGCGGCGGTCGCGGCCGCGTCGTGCAGGGCCAGGGCTCCGGCTTCTTCATCTCTGCTGACGGCTTTGCCGTGACCAACAACCACGTGGTCGACGGCGCCGACAAGGTCGAGGTCACCACCGACGACGGCAAGACCTACAGCGCCAAGGTGATCGGCTCCGATCAGCGCACTGACCTGGCCTTGATCAAGGTCGAGGGCGGTTCGAACTTCCCGTTCGCCAAGCTCGCCGACGCCAAGCCGCGGATCGGCGACTGGGTGCTCGCGGTCGGCAATCCCTTCGGTCTCGGCGGCACCGTCACCGCGGGCATCGTCTCGGCCAGCGGCCGCGACATCGGCAACGGTCCCTATGACGATTTCATCCAGATCGACGCGCCCGTCAACAAGGGCAATTCCGGCGGTCCGGCTTTCGACACCAACGGCGAAGTGATGGGCGTCAACACCGCGATCTACTCGCCCTCCGGCGGCAGCGTCGGCATCGCGTTCTCGATCCCCGCTGCGACGGTGAAGAGCGTCGTGGCCCAGCTCAAGGACAAGGGCTCGGTCAGCCGCGGCTGGATCGGCGTGCAGATTCAGCCCGTCACCTCTGATATCGCCGACAGCCTCGGCATGAAGAAGGCCGAAGGCGCGCTGGTGGCGGAGCCGCAGAAGGAGGGTCCGGCCGCGAAGGCCGGCATCGAGTCCGGCGACGTGATCACATCGGTCAACGGCGAATCCGTCAAGGATGCGCGCGAGCTCGCCCGCACCATCGGCGGCATGCCGCCCGGCGCGTCCGTGAAGCTCAATGTGCTGCACAAGGGCCAGGACAAGGTCGTGAACCTCACCCTCGGCCAGCTGCCGAACACGGTCGAGGCCAAGGCCGACATCGATAACGACAACGGCAAGGGCGCCAGCAAGGGCACCGACGTGCCGAAGCTCGGCATGACAGTTGCACCTGCCAATTCCGTGGCCGGCGCCGGCAAGGACGGCGTGGTGGTCACCGAAGTCGATCCGAAGAGCGCGGCCGCCGAGCGCGGCTTCAAGGAAGGCGACGTGATTCTCGAAGTCGGTGGCAAGAGCGTGAGCACCGCCGGCGATGTCCGCGACGCCATCACCGCGGCGCGGACCGACAACAAGAACAGCGTCCTGATGCGCGTGAAGAGCGGCGGCCAGTCGCGCTTCGTCGCGGTGCCCATTGCCAAGGGCTGAGCAAGGGCTAACCAGGGCTGAGCCTCAGGAGGCTCGCGAGATGAAGGTGTCGCCGGCTTAGTCGCCCCCGCCGTCGGCATTCTTCCGGGGAGCAGCGCAACGCGCGCTCCCCATGCCTACCTTCCGGTGGAAATACGCCCCCCTCCGTCGGAAGGTCTAGGGCGGTGAGGTCCCCCCAGCTTCACCGCCCGCCTTTTTGCCTACCCGGGTCTGGTTCACTCGGCTTGCATGCGATTGCTGCTCGCGCCATGTTTAGAGAAGGTTGACCTCCTTGACCGCCGCCGAACGCACGATGCGCCTCCTCATCATCGAAGACGACCGCGAATCCGCCGACTACCTCGTCAAGGCGTTTCGCGAGGTCGGACACATTGCCGACCACGCCGGCGACGGCGAGGAAGGCCTCGCCATGGCCGAGAGCGGCGATTACGACGTGCTGGTGGTCGATCGCATGCTGCCGAAGCGCGACGGGCTGTCGCTGATCGGCGCGCTACGCGACAAGGGCGACACGACGCCTGTGCTGATCTTGTCCGCGCTCGGTCAGGTCGACGACCGCATCAAGGGTCTGCGCGCCGGCGGCGACGACTATCTGCCGAAGCCCTATTCCTTCGCCGAGCTGCTCGCCCGCGTCGAGGTGCTGTCGCGCCGTCGCGGCGGACCTGCCGAGGACACGCTCTACCGCGTCGGCGATCTCGAGCTCGACCGGCTCTCCCACCGCGTCGCCCGCGGCAAGGACGAGCTGACGCTGCAGCCGCGCGAATTCCGCCTGCTCGAATACCTCATGAAGCATGCCGGCCAGGTGGTGACGCGCACCATGCTGCTGGAAAACGTCTGGGACTATCATTTCGATCCGCAGACCAACGTGATCGACGTGCACATTTCGCGGCTGCGCTCCAAGATCGATAAGGGATTCGAGCGGCCGCTGCTGCACACGATCCGCGGCGCCGGGTACATGATCCGTGACGGCATTCGGTAAACTGATCCGAACGACGGCATTCCGGCTGACGCTGGTCTACCTGTTCCTGTTCGCGATCTTCGCGGCGTCGCTGCTCGGCTATTTCGCCTGGAACACGCGGCGGATGATCACCGAGGAGATTACGCAGACGGTCAATGCCGAGACCTCGGAGATCAACGAGATCTACGGCCGCGGCGGCATGTTTCGCCTGGTGCGCACGATCGAATCCCGCGCGCTGCGGCCGGGTGCCAATCTCTACCTCGTGACCACGCCGACCGGTCAGGCGATCGCCGGCAATGTCGGTTCGCTGGCCCCCGGCGTGATGGCGACGCGCGGCTGGTCGGAGACCGCCTATCGGCGGATCGAGGACACCGATGACCGCGATCATCGCGCGCTGGTTCGCGTCACCGAATTGGAGAACGGCTTCCGGCTCCTGGTCGGCCGTGACCTTGCCGAGCGGCGGCGCCTGTTCGGCATCGTGGCCAAGGCTGCGCAATGGTCGATCCTGATCGTCGTCGTGCTCGGCCTTGGCGGCGGCGTCTTCGTCGCGCGCAGGGTGCTGACGCGCATCGATGCGATGAGCGGCACAGCGCATCGCATCATGACCGGCGATCTCAGCGAGCGCCTGCCGGTCGGGCGCAGCGGCGACGAGCTCGACCGCCTCGCCGAGAACCTCAACGCCATGCTGGAGCGGATCGAGGCGCTGATGTCGGGGCTCAAGGAAGTCTCCGACAACATTGCCCATGACCTCAAGACGCCGCTGACGCGGCTCCGTAACCGGGCCGAGGAGGCGCTGGCGAAATCCGGTTGCGAGGCCGATTACCGCGCCGCGCTGGAACGGACCATCGAGGAGTCCGACGGGCTGATCCGCACCTTCAATGCGCTGCTGATGATCGCGCGCGCGGAGTCCGGTCAGGCGCGCGGCAACATGGATGATTTCGATGCCGCCGAAGTCGCGGGCGGCATTCACGAGCTCTACGAGCCGCTCGCCGAAGAGGACGGCATGACCCTGAAGGTCAAGACCCAGACGGCGCCGATTCACGGCAATCGCGAATTGATCAGCCAGGCACTCGCCAATCTCGTCGAGAATGCGATCAAATACGGCAAGCCGGCGGCGCCGTCGGCGGGGTCAGTGGTCAGCATGGACGCGCGTCAGATCACGATCGAGGCGAGGCGCGAGGGCGATCAGGTGTTGCTCAGCGTCACCGATCGCGGTCCCGGAATTCCGGAAGGCGATCGCAAGCACGCCATCGAGCGCTTCGTGCGGCTGGAAGCGAGCCGCACGATGCCGGGCTCCGGCCTCGGCCTCAGCCTCGCATCCGCCGTCGCCACATTGCATGGCGGCGAATTGCGGCTGGGCGATGCCCATCCCGGTCTCGTCGCCACGCTGGTGCTACCGGCGCGGGGAGCGGCCGGCGACAGGGTTGCTCCGCCAATGCCGGATGTGCCACAGAAGGTGGCATGAACCAATCCGCGCCGGGAAACGCGGACAAGCATGGTGAGAGCCTGGCCACGCGGTTTGTGGAGGCTCCCCATGTTGCCGTTTCCAGATCAGACGAACGACGTTTTGATAATTGGCTGGCCGAGCTCGAGCCGGCGCAATCGGCCCGTCTGGAGGTGCTGCTGGCCTATCCCTTCGCGCGGGATATTCTCGCGGGTATCGCGGAATTCTCGCCTTATTTGTTCGATCTGGTGCGCGCCGATCCGTTCCGCCTGATCCGATTGCTCGAATGCGAACCGGATGCGCATTTGGCCGTGCTGATTGCGGCGGCGAGGGGCGCCGTGCTTGCCGCACCCGATGAGGCCGAGGTGATGCGGCTGCTCCGCCGCATGAAAGGCGAGGCAGCGCTGCTGATCGCGCTGTGCGACATCGGCGGGGTCTGGCCGGTGATGCGGGTGACGGCGGCGTTGACGGACCTTGCGGTCTCCTCGGTGCAGGCGGCGCTCCAATATTTGCTGCGTCAGGAGGCCGCACGTGGAAAGATCCTGCCGCTCAATATTGAGGCACCGGAGGTCGGTTGCGGCCTGATCGTGCTCGCCATGGGCAAGATGGGCGCGGGCGAGCTGAACTACTCCAGCGACATCGATCTCATCGTTTTCTTCGATCCCGACGCCACGACGCTTGCGGGCGATATCGAGCCGCAGCCGTTCTTCGTCCGGGTGACGCAGGGCATGGCCCGCATCCTCCAGCAGCGTACATATGACGGCTATGTGTTCCGCGTCGACCTGCGGCTGCGGCCGGATCCGTCCTCGACGCAAGTCGCGATCTCGCGCGACGCCGCGCTGAACTATTACGAGCGGGAAGGCCGCACCTGGGAGCGCGCCGCGATGATCAAGGCGCGTGCCTGCGCCGGCGACGCTAGGGCGGGCGAGGCGCTGCTTGCTGAAATCGCGCCCTTCGTCTGGCGCAAGCATCTCGATTTCGCAGCCCTTGCCGATGTTCACGACATGAAGCGGCAGATGCAGACCTATCGCGGTCAAAGCGACATCGCGGTCGAGGGCCACAACGTCAAGGTCGGCCGCGGCGGCATCCGCGAGATCGAGTTCTTCGCCCAGACTCAGCAGCTGATCGCCGGTGGCCGCCATCCGGAACTGCGGGTGCGGCCGACGCTTGCCGCGCTCAACATCCTCGCTGCGCGCGACTGGATCACATCCGCCGCGCGCGACGAACTGACCACGGCCTATGAATTCCTGCGCCGGGTCGAGCATCGTCTTCAGATGATCGCCGACGAGCAGACCCATGCGCTGCCTGACGACAAGGAGGCAGTCGAACGTTTCGCCTGGTTCTTCGGTTATGACAGCCGCGAGGCCTTCGCGCGCGATCTGTTGCGTCAGCTCGAGATCGTCCAGGGACATTACGAAAAGCTGTTCGAAGGCGATGATCCCACCGGCACGGCAAGCCTGCCGGCGATCGACTATCGCGCCGGCCCTGATGATCCGCGCCTGCTCCAGCACCTGACGACGCTCGGCTTCAAGAAGCCTGCGGCCGTGGCGCAGACCATCCGCGATTGGCTCACCGGCGACTACCGCGTCTTCCGCAACAAGCAGACGCGAAACGCCTTCGTCGAATTCGTGCCGGCCCTGATCGACGGCCTCGCGCATGCCGAGGAGCCGGACCGGGCGGTCGTCGCGTTCGACCATTTTCTTGGGGCGCTCCAGCGCGGCGGCCGGCTGATCACGCTGCTCGGCCAGAACCGCGATCTCGTCGCGCTCGTGGCGCTCGTGCTTGGCGCAGCTCCCCGGCTTGGCGAGATGCTGGCGCGGCAACCGCAGCTGATGGACGGCCTGATCGATCCGCGCTTCTTCGGTGCGATGCCGGATCGTCAGGAATTGTCGGCGCGGCTGGCGACCACCGTGCAGGACGCCGGCTCCTACGAGGAGTTTCTGGACCGCCTTCGCCTGTTCGGGCAGGAGAGCCTGTTCCTGATCGGCACGCGCATCCTCTCCGGCACCGTCTCGGCGCAGCAGGCGAGCACGGCCTTCGCCGACGTGGCCGAGGGCATCGTCCACACCGTTCACGGCCTCGTCGCCGATCGCTTTGCCGCCCAGCACGGGCGAATCAAGGGGCAGGAGACCGCGATCATCGCGATGGGGCGGCTCGGCAGCCGCGAGATGACGGCGTCCTCGGATCTCGATTTGATCCTGCTTTACGATTTCGACAGCGACAACCCGGACTCGGACGGCCAGAAATCACTCCATGGCGCGCATTACTTCGCCCGCTTCACCCAGCGCCTGATCAGTGCCTTCACGACCCGCACCAATTACGGCGTGCTCTACGAGATCGACATGCGGCTGCGGCCGTCGGGGCGCGCAGGGCCGGTGGCGTCGAGCCTCGTGTCATTCGCGGACTACCAGGCCGTTGAGGCCTGGACCTGGGAGCACATGGCGCTGACGCGCGCGCGCGTGGTGTCGGCATCGCCGGAGTTTACCACACGGATCGAGAGCATCATCCGCGAGGTCCTGACCCGCCGTCGCGACCCTGCGATCACCGCCAACGACGTCGCCGACATGCGCCGCGCGATCGCGCAGGAGAAGGGCGAGACCGATTATTGGGACCTCAAATACGCTTCAGGAGGCATGGTCGACATCGACTTCATCGCGCAATATCTCCAGCTCGTCCATGCCCATGACAAGCCCGACATTCTCGACGTCTCGACCGTGCAGGTGCTGGAGAATGCCGCAAGGCTTGGCGTGCTGCCGCAATCGCAAGCGGAGATTTTGCGCGCCGCGGCGCGGCTCTATCACGATCTCACGCAGATCCTGCGGCTCTGCGTCAGCGATCGCTTCAAGCCGGAAACCGCCGGCACCGATCTTCAGCGCGTCATGGCACGCGCCGGCGATGCGCCGGATTTCTCATCGCTGGAAGCGCGCGTGAAGGAGACGCAGAGCGAAGTGCGGCGCGTGTTCAACGCGCTTCTGGAAGGAAAGTTGCCTGCTTGAGGGAGGTCAAGGCTTCGAGCACGTTCGGCTCGAGGCCTGCGCCGCCGGCATCGAGATGCGCGAAGATCGCGCGCTTCATCCGGGGATCCCAGAACTTCTTGATGTGGTCGGCGATCCCTGGCACGGCCTTGTCGTGGCCCTGGCTGCGGAAGAACGTGCCGATCTGGTTGGCCATGTAGACGAGACGGTCAGGCGACGACATGGATGATCTCCGGAGCGCAAGGAGCCGTAATGCGGCCCTGATGCGTGAACACTTCAAACCCGTCGCTGCGGGCGATTGCAATCAGCGTGATGCCGGCCGCGGCTGCGGTGCGAACCGCGAGTGCGGTGGGAGCGGAAACCGCGACCATCACGGGCGCGCCGATGGCTGCGGTCTTCTGCACCATCTCGACCGAGACGCGGCTGGTCAGTAGTACCAGGCCGCCGCTCGCGTCGGTCCGGCTGCGCGCCAGCGAACCCGCAAGCTTGTCGAGCGCGTTATGGCGGCCGACGTCCTCGCGCAGGGCCACGATACCGTTTGCGGGCGACCAAAAGGCCGCCGCGTGAGCCGCTCGGGTCTGGATGTTGATCGCTTGCAGGGGCGCGATGGTCTGCATCGCCATCATGACCTGGTCGGGCGTGAAGGTGTGCCCCTGCGACACGATCGCGGCGGGCCGTATGGCTTCGGCGATGGAGTCGATGCCGCAGATGCCGCAGCCGGTGGGGCCGGCGATGTGACGGCGACGCTCGCTGATGCGTGCGGCGTTGTCCTGCTCCAGCCACATCCGCAGCTCGATGCCGTCGTCGAGCCTGATCACATCGAGCGACTTGATGTCGTCGACCGATGTGATGATGCCTTCGTCCAGGCTGAAGCCGACCGCGAAATCTTCCAGGTTCTGCGGCGTCCCCATCATGACGGCATAGGTGCCGCCATTGTAAGTCAGCGCCAGCGGCGTCTCCTCGGGGATCAGCCGCGTCCCCTCTGACGCGACACCGTCGCGCCAGATCTCGCGGTCGATGGCCTGGACCGGCACGTGCATGCGGTTACTCCGCGGCCTCGGCCGGTGCGATGCGGCGGGAGTGCCGCGCCTGCTCGTCGTAGCTCTTCTGCCAGTCGGACGGTCCGTTCGACGGCGAGATCTGCACCGCCGTGACCTTGTATTCGGGGCAGTTGGTCGCCCAATCCGAATAGTCTGTCGTGATCACGTTGGCCTGCGTGTCCGGGTGGTGGAAGGTGGTGTAGACGACACCCGGGGAGACACGGTCGGTGATCTCCGCGCGCAGCGTGGTCTCGCCGGCGCGGCTCGTGAGCCGCACCCAGTCACCATCGCGCACGCCGCGCTGCTCGGCATCGTGCGGATGGATCTCCAGGAGATCCTCCGCATGCCAGACCACGTTCTCGGTGCGCCGTGTCTGCGCGCCGACATTGTACTGGCTGAGGATGCGGCCGGTCGTGAGCAGCAGCGGGAAGCGGGGGCCGGTGCGCTCGTCGGTTGCGACATATTCGGTGACGATGAACTTGCCCTTGCCGCGGACGAAGCCGTCGATATGCATCACCGGCGTGCCCTCCGGCGCCTTCTCGTTGCAGGGCCACTGCACCGAGCCGAGCTCGTCGAGCTTGGCGTAGGAGACGCCGGTGAAGGTCGGGGTCAGCGCCGCGATCTCGTCCATGATCTCGGAAGGGTGGCTGTAGTTCATCGCGAAGCCCATCGCCTTGGCGAGGCCGATCGTGACCTCCCAGTCGGCCATGCCGTTCTTCGGCGACATCACCTTGCGCACGCGCTGGATGCGGCGCTCCGCGTTGGTGAACGTGCCGTCCTTTTCCAGGAAGCTCGAGCCGGGCAGGAAGACGTGGGCGTAGTTCGCGGTCTCGTTCAGGAAGAGGTCGTGAACGATGACGCATTCCATGGCCGACAACGCCGCCACCACGTGCTTGGTGTTGGGGTCGGACTGGAGAATGTCCTCGCCCTGGACGTAGAGGCCCATGAATGTGCCTTCGATCGCGGCATCGAACATGTTGGGAATGCGCAAGCCCGGCTCCGGGTTGAGCTTGACGTTCCACAGCGCCTCGAACTGGTCGCGCACGGCATCGCCCGAGATGTGGCGATAGCCCGGCAGCTCGTGCGGGAACGAGCCCATGTCGCAGGAGCCCTGCACGTTGTTCTGGCCGCGCAGCGGATTCACGCCGACGCCGGGACGGCCGATATTGCCTGTCGCCATCGCGAGGTTGGCGATCGCGATCACCGTGGTCGAGCCCTGGCTGTGCTCGGTGACGCCGAGCCCGTAATAGATCGCGCCATTGCCGCCGGTGGCGTAGATGCGAGCCGCTTCACGCAGCGTCTTCGGGTCGACGCCCGTCAGGATGGCCGTCGCTTCCGGGCTGTGCTTCGCTTGCGCGACGAAGGCGGCCCATTCCTCGAACTCGGCCCAGTCGCAGCGCTCGCGCACGAAGGCCTCGTTGACGAGGCCTTCGGTGACGATGACATGCGCCAGCGCGGTGACGACCGCGACGTTGGTGCCGGGCATCAGGGGCAGATGCAGCGCCTTCACATGCGGCGATTCCACCATCTCGGTGCGGCGCGGATCGATCACGATCAGCTTGGCGCCCTGGCGCAGCCGTTTCTTCAGGCGCGAAGCGAACACCGGATGGGCCGAAGCCGGATTGGCGCCGATGATCACGGCGACGTCGGTGTCCTCGACCGAGTCGAAATCCTGGGTGCCGGCCGACGTGCCGAACGTTTGCGACAGGCCATAGCCGGTCGGCGAGTGGCAGACACGGGCGCAGGTGTCGACATTGTTGTTGCCGAAGCCGGCGCGGATCAGCTTCTGCACCAGATAGGTCTCCTCATTGGTGCAGCGGGAGGAGGTGATGCCGCCGATGGCATCGCGGCCGTACTTCTTCTGAATGCCGCGCATCCTGGCGGCGGCAAACGAGAACGCTTCGTCCCAGGAGACTTCCTTCCAGGGATCCTCGATCCGCTCGCGGATCATGGGTTTAAGGATGCGCTCCTTGTGGTTGGTGTAGCCCCAGGCGAAGCGGCCCTTGACGCAGGAATGGCCGCGATTGGCCTTGCCGTCCTTGTAGGGCACCATGCGCACGACTTCCTCGCCGCGCATCTCCGCCTTGAAGGCGCAACCAACGCCGCAATAGGCACAGGTAGTGACGACGGAATGCTCGGGCTGGCCGATCTCGATCACGGATTTTTCCGTCAGCGTCGCGGTCGGGCAGGCCTGCACGCAGGCGCCGCAGGAGACGCATTCGGAGCCGAGAAAACTCTCGCTCATGCCGGGCGAGACGCGGCTGTCGAAGCCGCGGCCGGAGATGGTCAGCGCGAACGTGCCTTGCACCTCCTCGCAGGCGCGGACGCAGCGCGAGCAGACGATGCATTTGGAGGGATCGTAGGTGAAGTACGGGTTGGACTCGTCCTTCGGCATCCAGGCGGCGTTGACCTCGCCATTGGATTTCGCGAACACGTGGTTCTCGCCCTCATAGCCGTAGCGCACGTCGCGCAGGCCAACGGCCCCGGCCATGTCCTGCAACTCGCAATCGCCATTGGCGCCGCAGGTGAGGCAGTCGAGCGGATGGTCGGAGATATAGAGCTCCATCACGCCCTTGCGCAGCTTCTTCAGCCGTTCGCTCTGGGTGTGGACCACGAGGCCGTTCATGACGGGTGTGGTGCAGGAGGCCGGCGTGCCGGCGCGGCCCTCGATCTCGACGACGCAGAGGCGGCAGGAGCCGAACGCGTCGACCATGTCGGTCGCGCAAAGCTTCGGGATCTGGTGGCCGGCGTCCATCGCGGCCCGCATGATCGAGGTGCCCTCGGGCACCGTGACCTCGTTGCCGTCGATGGTCAGCGTGACCATCGTTGATGATTTGGAGCGCGGCGTGCCGAAGTCGATTTCTTCGATCAGAGACATTGTCGTTCTCCTATTCCGCGGCCTGAAGCGTGGTTGGTGCCGGGACAAAGTCTTCCCGGAAATGCTTCAAGGCGCTGAGCACGGGGTAGGGCGTGAAGCCGCCGAGTGCGCAGAGCGAGCCGAATTTCATGGTGTTGCAGAGGTCTTCGACGAGCGCGAGGTTTTCGCCGACCCGCTCGCCGCGGATGATCTTCTCGATGGTCTCGACGCCGCGGGTCGAGCCGATGCGGCAGGGCGTGCACTTGCCGCAGGATTCGACGGCGCAGAATTCCATGGCGAAACGCGCCTGCTTGCGCATGTCGACGCTGTCGTCGAACACGACGATGCCGCCATGGCCGATCAGGCCGTCGCGCGCAGCAAAGGCCTCATAGTCGAACGGCGTGTCGAACAGCGCGCGCGGGAAATAGGCGCCGAGCGGACCGCCGACCTGTACCGCGCGGACCGGGCGGCCGGTGAACGTGCCGCCACCGATGTCGTCGACGAGCTCGCCGAGCGTCACGCCGAACGCCGTCTCGAACAGTCCGCCCTGGCGGATGTTGCCGGCAAGCTGGATCGGCATCGTGCCGCGCGAGCGGCCCATGCCGAAATCGGCATAGGCCTTGGCGCCTTCGGCGAGGATGAAGGGGATAGCCGCAAACGACAGCACGTTGTTGATGACGGTCGGCTTGCCGAACAATCCATGATGCGCCGGCAGCGGCGGCTTGGCGCGGACCAGGCCACGGCGGCCTTCGAGGCTCTCCAGCAGCGAGGTTTCTTCGCCGCAAACGTAAGCGCCGGCCCCGACGCGCACTTCCATGTCGAAGCTGTAGGTCGAGCCGCCGATCTTGTCGCCGAGATAGCCGCCGCGCCGCGCCGTGACGATGGCCGCATTCATCGCCTCGACCGCGTGCGGATATTCGCTGCGGATGTAGATGTAGCCCTTGGTGGCACCAACGGTGATACCTGATGTGGTCATGCCTTCGATGACGAGGAAGGGATCGCCTTCCATGATCATGCGGTCGGCAAAGGTGCCGCTGTCGCCCTCGTCCGCATTGCAGACGATGAACTTGCGGTCAGCCTTCGCTTGCGCGACCGTCTTCCACTTGATGCCGGTCGGAAAACCCGCGCCGCCGCGGCCGCGCAGGCCGGACGCCGTGACTTCGTTGAGGATCGCATCCGAGCCGAGCGAGAGTGCACGCTCCAGGCCCTTGTAGCCGCCATGGGCGCGGTAGTCCTCGAGCGAGCGCGGATCGATCACACCGCAGCGGGCGAAGGTGAGGCGGGTTTGGCGCTTCAGCCAGGGAATTTCGTCGGCGATGCCGAGCAGCAAGGCGTGCGGTCCGTTGCTCACCATCGACTCCAGCACGGAGGCGACATCCTCCGCGCTGACCGGGCCATAGGCAACGCGGCCGCCCGGGGTTGCCACCTCAACCATTGGCTCCAGCCAGCAGAGCCCGCGCGAGCCGGTCCTGACGATCTCGACCGGCAGGCCGCGCTTCGCCGCGACCTGCTCGAAGGCTGCGGCAATATCATCGGCGCCGACGGCAACCGCGGCAGCGTCACGTGGAATGAAGATCTTCATGCTCATCGCTGCGCCTCCGCAACCAGCGCATCGATGCGCTTCTCGTCGAGCCGGCCAATGAGGCGGCCATCGAGCATCGCGGAGGGCGCGGTCGCGCACAGCCCGAGACAGTAGATCGGCTCCAGCGTGACGCGATCATCCGCGGTGGTATGTCCGAGCGAAACGCCAAGCTTCGATTCAGCCCGCGCCGCCAGCGCATCGCCGCCGGCGGCCTGGCAGGCTTCGGCGCGGCACAGCTTCAGCACGTGGCGGCCGGCCGGCTTGTGGCGGAAATCATGGTAGAAGGTGAAGACGCCGTGGACCTCGGCGCGCGACAGGTTCAGCGCCTGCGCCACCATGGGAATCGCGGCCTCCGGTACGTAACCGAACGCGCCCTGAAGCGCGTGCAGAATGACGAGCGTCGCGCCTTCCTGGTCGGCATGTTCGGCGATGATTTCAGCGCCGCGTGTCTCGTTCCAAGGCTCGTAACAAGGCTCGTAAACGGCTGTCATTCTTCGTTCTCGGATTGAGCGTCCCTTCCACGCAAACTATTTGGAATCGTTCGAAGATCAATAAAGCTGTCTCATGCTGCGATTGCGAATTCAGATCGATTTGAAAGCGCAATCGATCGATACGATCAGGTAATGAAACTTGTATCGACTACCGGTTTTTGCGTGTTGGTGCAGGTCGGGCGTGATAGCTTGCACGCCACGACTTGAGATCCAGGGGACGGACGGTTGATCGACAAGCTTGAATTGCTGCTGGCGCTGGCCAAGGAACGGCATTTTGGACGGGCGGCAGAGGCCTGCGGCGTCACCCAGCCGACGATGTCGACCGGGCTGAAGCAGCTCGAGGAGATCCTCGGCGTGATGCTGGTCCAGCGCGGCTCCCGTTTCCAGGGATTTACGCCGGAAGGCGAGCGGGCGCTCGACTGGGCGCGGCGCATCGTCGGCGATGCCCGCGCCATGCGCGACGAGATCAACGGGTTGAAGCATCAGCTCTCCGGCGAGATCCGCATTGCGGCGATCCCGACCGTGCTCGGCATGGTCGCGTCGCTGACGACGCCGTTCCGTGCGCGGCATCCCGAGGTGCGCTTCAGCATCCGCTCGACGACCTCATCCGAGGTGCTGGGGCTGCTCGAAAATCTCGAGGTCGATGCGGGACTGACCTATATCGAGAACGAGCCGATCGGCAAGGTGCGCACCATTCCGCTCTACAACGAGAGCTATCGCCTCCTGACCGCGCCCGATGCGATGTTCGGCGACCGCGAGTCCGTCACGTGGAGCGAGGTCGGCCAGGTGCCGCTGTGCCTGTTGACGCCTGACATGCAGAACCGCCGCATCATCGACCGCGCGCTGCGCTCGGTCGGTGCGGAGGCGACGCCGACGCTGACCTCGAACTCGCTGCTGGTGCTGTTCACCCATGTCAAGACGGGACGGTGGGCGAGCGTGATGCCGGCCAAGCTCGCCGAGACGCTCGGCCTCTCCGACAAGGTCCGCACCATCCCGATCGTCGATCCCGAGGTCAATTACAGCATCGGGCTCGTGATCCCGCAGCGCGATCCGATGACGCCGCTGATCGCAGCACTGGTCAATATCGCGCGCGAAGTTGCGCCGTCGCTGCAATCCTAGTCTTTAAGCTGCTGCCGATATCCCTGACACCGCCTTGATCGCGTCGCGCGGCAGGGTCACGCGGACGACGGTGCCGACTTCGAGCTTGGAGCGCAGCCGCATCGAGCCGCCATGGAGCTGCGCCAGCGAGCGGGCGATCGCGAGCCCGAGACCGGAGCCGTGATAGGTCTTGGTGAGCTGGCTCTCGACCTGCTCGAACGGACGTCCGAGCCGCGCCAGCGAGTGGGGCGCGATGCCGATGCCGGTGTCGGCGATCATCAGCACGATCCTGTCCTCGAGCTGCCGGCTGCGCACCACGATGCGTCCGCCGTCAGGCGTGAACTTCACCGCGTTGGAGAGGAGGTTGACGACGATCTGCTTGGTCGCGCGGCGGTCGGCGACGACGGCGATGGATTTTGCGATGTCGGCATCGAGCTTCAGGTGCTTGTCCTCGGCCCGGCCGGCGACGACGCGCAGGGATTCGGCCAGCGTCCGCGACAGGTCGAGCTCTTCCATGTCGAGCTTCATGCGGCCGGCCTCGATCTTGGACATGTCGAGGATGTCGTTGATGACCTCAAGCAGATAGTGACCGCTGGTCAGGATGTCGTGGCAGTACTCCTCGTATTTCTCGCTTCCGAGGTCGCCGAACATGCCCGAGCCCATGATCTCGGAGAAGCCGATGATCGCGTTCAGCGGCGTGCGCAGCTCGTGGCTCATATTGGCGAGGAATTTCGACTTGGTCTGGTTGGCTTCCTCGGCGCGGGTCTTCTCGCGCTGGTACTTCTCGGCGAGGTCGGCGAGCTCGATGGTCTGGCGCTCGAGCGCGGCCTGCGAGCGCTTGAGGTCGATGACGGTGGCGCGCAGGCGCAGATCGTTGTCGACGAGCTTCTGCTCGTGCTCCTTGATGCGGGTGATGTCGGTGCCGACCGACACGTAGCCGCCGTCCTTGGTGCGGCGCTCGCTGATGTGCAGCCAGCTGCCGTCGTCGAGCTGGGCCTCGAAGGTGCGGGCGCCGGGGCCTTGGGCAGCGGTCTCGTTGTGGCGGGTGCGCACCTCCGGCATGCGGCCGACTTCCAGCACGGTCTCGTAGGAGGTGCCGGGGATCACGGCCGTGTCGGGCAGCTTGTGCAGGCGCTGGAAGTGCGAATTGCAGAGCACCAGGCGGTCGCTGGCGTCCCACAGCACGAAGGCTTCCGGAATGGTCTCGATCGCGTCGCGCAGGCGAAGGTCGGCCTCCACGGTGCGTTCGGCGAGGCTCTTCTGTTCGGTGATGTCGACCGCGATGCCGATCAGGTGCATGCCGGAATCGCTGGCGCCGCGGGTGCGCTCGCAGCGGACGCGCAGCCAGATCCAGTGGCCGTCGACATGCTGCATGCGGAAGGTCCGGTCGATGTGGTCGATCTTTTCGGAGATCAGCTGGTCGGCGATCGCGAACAGGTCGATGTCGTCGGACTTCACCAGCGCGTTGACTTCGCCAAAGGTGAGCAGCTCGTTGCGGCCGTCGAGGCCCAGCATCGAGAACATCGATTGCGACCAGAAGATCCGGCCGCGCGACAGGTCCCAGTCCCATAGGCCGCAGCGGCCGCGGTTGAGCGCTGTGTCGATGCGGCCGCGCACGGCGTCATTGATGAGGTCGCCCTCGCGGGCGCGGGTCGACTGCCAGTGGAAGGCGAAGCCGAGGATCAGGACGACGAAGCCCGTTGTCGCCGACAGCGTCACCGAGAGCGCTGCGTCCGAGCCCCAGATCGGCTCGTTGCGCTCCTGGATCACGGTGACGAGGCCCGGCAGCGACTTGATCGGCCGTGCCGTGGCCATCGCAGCATTGCCATTCGGCAGCGTCATGTCGGAAACGTTGTTGTCGCGTGGCGGGGTGGCGAGCAGCTGCGCGGTGGTGATCGCGTCCAGCAGGCGATCATTGCCGGCGGGATCATTGTTGATCGGGATGCGGGCAAGGATGCGGCCGTTGACGCCGGCCGAGGTGACGACGACATGGCGGCCCGAGACCCGGGCCCGGGACGGGATCATGTCGGGGAGCAGCGCCGGCATGTTCTCGATGTTCTTCAGCCGCTCCGCGCGCAGCGAGGTGACGCGGTCGATCCGCTCGGCAAGCAGCTCGGCGAGCGCGGCGATATCGTTCTGGATCACCAGGCGCTTCTGGCGCGTCTGGTCGACGACCTGGACGAAGGCACCGAGGCAGATCGTGATGAGGAAGGCGATGATGAGCGTCGGCACGGCGCGTCGCAGCGCCGGCTCCGCGATCAGGAGCCGATGATAGGCTGGTTTCGCGATCGACTGCGCCAATCCCTTGATCGAATCGGATTGGACGCACGCGTTCGCGGCGTCTGCACGCGCCATGCCTTCGGCCCCCTGAAAACCTGCTAGCTACTCGGTTCGAAAGCAGCCCCACAACGCTTTCGAATCATGGCGATTTGAATCCAGTTTGCGCAGGCTGTCGAGAGTCAACGAAACGTTAACGCGAAATAATTCTTATCCAATGCAGAGTTTGTGCGGGCTCGAGCCCGCAAACTCACGTGCATGATGAGTCCGAAACGAGAACGTCGGACTCCCGGCGCATTCTGCTCATGCGCGCGGCGGCTCGGCGTGGCTGATGACACGCTTCACGCTCGGGAACGCGCGACGCAAGCGACGCTCGATCGCGTCAACCTGCTCGTGCACCCTGATCACGCTCATCGACGGCGTGGCGCGGCAGTGGAAGTTGACGATCTCGCCGCCATCGGTGTCGCGGACGCGCACATTATGAATGTCGTGGATCTCGCCGCCGGCGGCATATTCGGTGAGTGCGGCGGCGATGGTCTGCACCCGTTCCGGCGCGGCATCGACGCCGAACGGCAGTTCCGCTTCCAGCGGCTCGATATGGACGTCGACCTCGACGTCCGCGCCGAACTCCTCCTGGATGTTCCGCTCCAGCGTGTTGGCGATGTCGTGGGCGGCCAAGAGCTGCATCTCGGCATCGACCTCGAGGTCGATGCTGACGATCAGCTTGGCGCCGAGATTATGAATCGTGACATGATGGATCGCGAGACCCGAGTTGCGCGCGATCACCATGATCTGGTCGCGGACGGTTTCGTTGTTGCGGGCAACTGGGACAGCGGTAAACGAGAGGTCGGCATCGCCGAACGCCTTGCTCAAGGCGGCCTCCGCGTTGCGCTTGATTCCCTCGACACGGTCGATCGGGTAGGTCCGCGGCACCTTGACGATGCTGTCGATGAAGGTCGTCGCCCCGACCATACGCACGCGCAGCCGCTCGACGTCGATGACGCCGGGGACGCTGCGAATAGCGGTGGTGGCTTTTTCGAGCGCCCCCTCCGGCGCGCGGTCGACCAGCGTCTGCACGGTGGAGCTGGCCATCCGCAGGCCGAGCAGGGCGATCATCACGGCGACGGCGGCGGCTGCCGCAGCGTCGCCCCACCAGAAGCCGAGGGCGGCGAGAATCAGGCCCACGATCACGGCACCCGAGCCCATGACATCAGACGCAAAGTGCAGCGCATCCGCGGCGAGTGCCTCGCTTCGGGTCTCGCGGGCGGCCCGGTGCAGCGCGCGGGCGCGCCAGAGATTGACGAGGATGTCGATCACCAGCACCACGAACGGCACGGCCGAGATGGTCGGCGGCGGGGTTCCCTCGCGCAGCCGGCTGTAGGATTCGACCAGGATGCCGCCGGCAAGCACGTAGAGCATCGCGGTGACGCCGAGCGCGGAGATGCTCTCCAGCTTGCCGTGGCCGTAATGGTGCTCGTCGTCGGCCGGCTTGTCCGAGACCCGCACCACCGCCCAGGTGATGATGGTTGCGACCAGGTCGATCGAGGAGTGCAGGGCCTCCGAGATCAGCGCCAGCGATCCGATGGCGATCCCGACCACGAATTTGGCCGCCGCCATGCCGCCGCTGGCCAGGATCGAGATCGCCGCGACCGATGTCTTGTCATGTTGTCCGCTCATGGCGGGGGATTTAGCAGGGCGTTCGTGAACATCAAGCGACGATCCACAGCTGTAGTCGCGAGTGACTTGCAGGAGCGTTGGCAGCTCCGTCATGCCCGGGCTTGTCCCGCCTGCGCGGCCGAAGCCGCTGCGGCGCGGCGAAGGCCCGGGCATCCACGTTCTTCGTTCCGCGCGGCAAAGACGTGGATGGCCGGGTCAAGCCCGGCCATGACGAGCGGAGAGAATGGAGTTTTCGTTAGGCGGCCGTACGCCTACGGCACCGTCACCACGATCTTCCCCAGATGCTTGTTCGCCTCCATGTGCTCGAACGCCTGGTCGATCTGGTCGAACGCATAGACCTTGTCGATTGGCAGCTGCAGCTTGCGCGCTTCCACCGCACTCCAGATGTCCTTGCGAACCTCCTGAAAGATCTCGCGGACCTCCTCGATGGTGCGGGTGCGGAAGGTGACGCCGATATAGCTGATGCGGCGGGCGGCATGGAGGTCGAAGTTGAAGTCCGCATGGGTGCCGCCGAGCCGGCCGACATTGACGATGCGGCCCAAAACCTTGGTCGCAGCGAGGTTCTGGTTGGCGACCTTGCCCGAGACCTGGTCGACGATGAGATCGACACCTTCGCCGTTGGTCGCCTTCAGCACCTCGTCGACCCATTTGGGATCGGAGGAGTCGACCGCGAGATCGGCGCCATAGTCCTTCAGCCGGCCGCGGCGGTAGGCGTCGGTCGAGGAGCCAATGACGAGCCTGGCGCCCTTGAGCTTTGCAATTTGCATCGCCATCAGGCCGACGCCGGAGCTGGCGCCCTGGATCAGCACGGCTTGCCCGGGCTGCACGCCGCCGATGGTGACGACGGCATTGTGCATGGTGGCGAGCGCGACGGGCAGGGTGGCGGCCTCCTCGAAGTTCATGTTCGAGGGCGCCCGGAACAGCCGGCCGTGATCGGCCAGCGTGTACTCGGCAAAGGCCGCGCCGCCCGATCCCATGATGCGGTCGCCGACCTTCACACCCTTTGCATCGGGCCCGAGCTCGGCCACTTCACCGGCCCATTCCATGCCGAGCACGGTGCCGACGCCGCCGGCCGCACCGTGCGCGTGGCCCTTGCGCATGCCGGTGTCGGCGCGATTGAGCCCGCAGGCGCGGACGCGAACCAGCACCTGCGTGCCTTTAGGCTTTGGTTGAGCGACGTCGGAAATCCGAGCGCCCTCAGGGCTGTAGACGTAAGCTTTCATGAATTGCTCTCACTTCTTGCAGTGATTATTCCGCGGCTTCACGTTGCGGCTGAACGATCATGCCTTCGAGCCTGGAGCGAATGATCGCCTCCGCTTCGCGCACGATGCGGGAGATGAGCTCGCCGCAGCTCGGGATGTCCTGGATCAGGCCCTGCACCTGGCCGGCCGACCAGATGCCTTCATCCGAATTGCCGGTTGCATAGACCATCTTGCCGCGGGCGCCAGCGACGAGCTCGCGGATGTCCTCGAACTTGGCGCCTTCCTTCTCCATGGCGACGACCTTGGTCGAGATCTCGTTCCTGGCGACGCGGGAGGTGTTGCGCATGGTGCGGAAGATCAGCTCGGTCTCGCGCTCGTCATTGGCGACGATCTTCTCCTTGATGAGCTGGTGGATCGGGCTCTCCTTGGTCGCCATGAAGCGGGTGCCCATGTTGATGCCCTCGGCACCAAGCGCCAGCGCCGCAACCAGGCCGCGGGCATCGGCAAAGCCGCCCGAGGCGATCATCGGGATCTTGACCTTGTTGGCGGCGGCCGGGATCAGGATCAGGCCAGGCGTATCGTCCTCGCCGGGGTGGCCGGCGCATTCGAAGCCGTCGATCGAGATGGCATCGACGCCCATCCGCTCGGCCGAGAGCGCGTGGCGGACGCTGGTGCATTTGTGCACGACCTTGACGCCGTGCTTTTTGAACTCGTCGACATGCTCTTGCGGCTTGTTGCCGGCGGTCTCGACCACCGTGATACCGGCTTCGATGATGGCAGCGCGGTATTCGGCGTAGGGCGGCGGCTTGATCGCGGGCAGGATAGTCAGGTTGACGCCGAATGGCTTGTCGGTGAGGTCGCGGCAGCGCGCGATTTCCTTGGTCAGATCCTCGGGCGTCGGCTGGGTCAGCGCCGTGATGAAGCCGAGCGCGCCGGCGTTGGCAACCGCGGCAACCAGCTCGGCGCGGCCAACCCATTGCATGCCGCCCTGGACGATCGGGTGCTCGACGCCGACGAGCTTTGTGAACCGTGTCTGCAGCATTTCTGTTTCCCCCGCCTGCGTGGCAGGCTCTGTTCTCGGTTGATGGGCGGAGGATGCCGCCCGGGGTGGGAAATGTCTATTGCGCGGGTGTGCGGTGAGTCATGCAGGCGATGGCGATGATTCCGCGGGGCGGATAATTGGGACCGCGACGCTCGCCGCATCCACCGCCGTCGTCCTGGCGAAGGCCAGGACCCATAACCACAGGGAGATGCTGTTTTGCACGATGGCGGCCACAGCATGCGCGATCGCGCTGACCGGGGTAATGGGTCCTGGCTTTCGCCAGGACGACGTTGGAGAGGTCTGCGGCCCTAGTCTGGCAGCTACTCCGCTGACAATCGCACGACCTGCCGGCCGCCGTTCATGTCTCGCAGGCTGTTGACGAAGTTCTCCGGCCGCTGCCAGCGGTTGGGGACCTGCAGTCCCATGTATTCGGCGATGTCGCCGATGAAGCCGGTGCAGTTGGTGGTCTCGGCGTTCCAGACCGGCGAGTTCGCCTGCTTCTTCTTGATGTAGGCGAACACGCGCTTGGCGTCTGCTTCGTTCAGATAGACGCGGTAGCTCGCGGTCAGATAGTCCGGATCGAGATCGCCATAGCTGGCGCCGGTCTCTGATGGCACCCAGGTGAAGTAGCCGAGCACGTAGCTCCACGTGTCACCTGCCGGCGTCAGGCCTGCGACTTCGACGGCGCGCTCGCTGGTCTTGCCGTACCAGACGAAAGCATGGCCCCAGCTCGCCGCCGTCCGCGCGCGGAAGTCGACGTAATAAGGACCTTTCTCCGCCCGTGCGGCCGCGCGCCGCACCGATTGCGGCTGCGGTGATGCGGCATCCGTCGCGACAAGCGCGCTGGCGTCGGCCATGCGCTTGTTGGCGTCGTGGGCCGAAGCCGAGGGCGTGATGCATGCGATCGTGGCCGCGAGCGCGAGGCCCGCAAGAATGCAGGATCCCGATCGATCAGGTTTGTTCGTCACGCTGTGCCCCTCGACTGTCGGCCGCTTACGCAGGTTCTTGCGCGTCGTTCGCTACGCCTCAGTAACGCGCGGCGACCGGGTAGGGCGCCTTGCCGATCGGGGCCTTGCCAATCGGGCTCTTGCCGATCGGCATCTTGCCGATCGGGGCCTGCTCGGCCGGATAGACCGGCACGGGCTGGCGGCGCGGCAGGTCGGCAGCGTTCGCAGCCGTCACCAGAGCAAGCGTCGCACCCAGAACAAATACAATCTTCTTCACAGTCATACCCCTAGAAGGTTTGGTCCAAACACGGCACCGCCGTGCCCCCAGACACGCCCGACAAAAGGGCGGCCGAATGCGTCCACAGTGCGGCACGTCCGCGACATGTTGGCGGCATCTCTTGGGCGCGCGGAGATGTGATCTGTGTCGAAATGTTTCGGCGCGCTGCTCAGCGGTCGGCGGTGAGACGGAAATGCATTTCGATCTTCGCTGGCGCAGGCTCGCTTGCGGTGCGCCAGGGCGAAAAGCCGGGCGTGGGATCCGGGTCGGACGGTAGATCGATCGGCCAGCGCTGCGTGGGAATGTCCGGGAGGGTCAGGCTGACGGCGCGGTGGCGCGTCTTGTACGACAGCGAGGCCGTGGCGATGATCGCCTTGCGGTCGCCGTCATGCGCGCGCCAGTTGCGAGGCAACATCGCGTCGGTATAGCCCGAGGCCTCCTCGACCTGGATCTGCACGTCCTCCTCCTTGTCCGGCAGGCTCACGCCGGCGGGCAGGCGAAACTCGACCTGGAGGGTCATGAAGCCGTGACTGAGATAGGGCGAGCGGATGAATTCGTACCATCCCCACCAGCTGAGGATCGCCACGATGAGCCCGATGGTCACGGCAAAGGGAAACGAGAGGCGCGAGGCGGGCTGAGGTGGAGCATCGGCGGTCTCCGCAGCAGGTTGCGCAGTCCGGACCAGGCCGAAGCGCACGAACAGCCAGATGCCGGCAACAAAGCCGATCACGCCGCCGATCGGGCCGATGTCGAAGAAGGCCCCCATGGCGATGCCGCCATCGCGGTCCGGCCCCGCGAGCATGACCACCAGCGCGGCAAGGCCGGCCCAGCCCGCGAGCGCGCCGAGCAGGCCGGACAGGAAGCCGAGGATGATGCGCATGAAAGATTGGTCGCAGCGAAGTCAGTTGCGGTTCGAGCAGTCCGCTTTCACCCGATCCGGTTCAGGCTGTTGCGGATGGTCGAGAAGATTCCGCCGATGTCCTTGCGGAGCGCATCGAGCGCGTTGAAATTCTCGAAGATGCGGGCGAGGCGGTCTTCGACCTCGCGCTTGCTCTTGGTCAGCGCATCGATGCGTGAGGTGAGGGTGGCATCGCCACTCGCCTCGATTTCGGCGACGGTTTTGGCCAGAAGATCGCGGGTGACGCTGACGTCGGCGATCATGGCCTCGATGCCGAACACTGGCGCCTTCAGCGGGACGAGATCGGCTTGCGATTTCGACAGCTCCGCCTTGAAGGCGTTGAGCGTGGTCAGCGTCTCCTGCAATGCGCCGAGGCGCTGGCGCGACTGAAGGACGAATTCGTTCAGCACATTCTGGCGGTCGGCGAGCGTCTTGCCGTCGGAATCGGTCTCGACCTCGGTGAGCGCGCGTTCGAGCTGGGCCTGGCGCTGGCCGAGCTCCTCGAAGTCGAGGCGGATCGCTTTCAGGATGTTGGCGCTGTCGTCGACACGGGCGAGGCGCTGCTCGATCTCGATCTTGGCGTTTGACAGCGTTTCGACGCGCGCGCTGAGCGGGGTCTCGCCGCTGGTCTCGAGCTCGTCGACGCTCTTGGCGAGACGGTCATGGCTGAGGCTGAGCTCGGTGATCAGGGCGTTGATGCCGGCGTCGGACGAGCGCAGCGGCACCAGCTCGGCATGGGATTTCGCCAGATCTTCCTTGTACTGGTTGAGGGTCGCGAACGTGTCCTGCACCGTGTTGACCCTGGAGAGCAGCGTCGATACGTCGCTGGCAATGCTCTTCAGGCGATCGGCGAGATTGTTCTTGCGGTCGTCGGTTTCGAGATCGAGCAACGCGCGCTCGAGCTGGTTCTGGCGGTCGCGGATCTCGGTGAAGACAGGCTCGACCACGCGGCGCTGATCGGCGACCTTGCCGACCATGTCGCGCAGCGCCTGCTGGCGGCGGCGGATTTCGGCGAGCTGGTCGTGCATGTCGGTGGACTGGTTGCGGCCCTGCTGGAGCAGGGCGCGCTGCTCGGTCTCGCCGAGCTTGTCGTGCAGTGCGGACACGGCCTCCCGGGGATCGCTCTCGATCAGGTGCTGGACCGTGGTGTCGAGATGGTTCTGTAAGGCATGGGCGACGACGACGTCTTCCCGGGTCTTCTTGAGGCGATCACGGAGCGTGTCGAGGCGCCGGTCCTGGCGCGAGAGCCGCCAGGCCGAGGCGCCGATCAGCGTCAGCCCGGCCACGAGGATCGCACCGATCGCGATGCGCTGTGGCATCGGCTGGCTCGCGAACAGGGCGGGCAAATGGGTGATGTCCAGGCCAAACGCCTGCGGGGCGACCAGCGCGATGGCGGCGAGCAGGACAAACCAGGCAGCCAGGAAAAACAGCCACATCGCGACGCCCCACGCCGGTGCATATTTTCGCCATGATTGCTATTGGAGAGTGGAACCGAGATCAAGGGGCGGACGGGTTGCTGGGCGTGTCCGGAGGCGCGATCCACGGCTGGTTGCGTCGGCCGGTCGGGTGGAGGTGGGCGGCTTAGCCGTCATTCCGGGGCGGCGCGAAAGCGCCGAGCCCGGAATCCATCGAGCAGCAGAGACGGTAGGGGAGTGGATTCTCAGGTTCGCAATTGGCACCGTAGCTCGCGCTACGCGCGCCCCGGAATGACGTCGGGGCTACAACCGAAACTCGTTGGTCAGCTCGCCGATGCCGTCGATCGCGACCGTCACCGTATTGACCGGCTCCTTCATCACGCCGACGCCGACCGAGGTGCCGACCGCGATGAGGTCGCCCGGAAGCAGGGTCATGTCATGGGAGATCTTGCTCACCAGGGCTTGCGCGGAAAAAATCATGTCGGAGATCGGATAGTTCTGCCGCTCGGCGCCGTTGAGGATGGTGCGGACGGTGAGCCTGGCCGGATCGAGGCCGGTGGTGATGACAGGGCCGAACGGGCCGTAATCGTCGATGCCCTTGGCGCGGGCCCATTGGGGAAAGGTGGGGTCGCTGGTCAGGATGTCGTTGGCGGTGATGTCGTTGACGCAGGTGTAGCCGAAGATGAAGCTGTCGGCTTCATCGGGCGAGACGCGCGCGCAGGTCTTGCCGATGATGATGCCGAGCTCGCCTTCATAGGTGGTCTTGCCGTCGTAATAGGACGGGCGGCGGATCACGGCGCCTGGTGTCGTGATGGTCGTGGTGGCCTTGAGCAGATAGAGCGGCTCAGGCGGCTCCGGCTGGTTGAGCTTGGCCGCGAGCGCGTGAAAATTATTCCAGAGCGCGACGATCTTGCTGGGGGCGCAGGGCGCCAGCAGCTCGACCTCCGGCAGCGCCAGCATCCTGCCGGTGGCGGCGTTGCGGCCGAACATCTCGCCCTCATGCACGCTGATGCCGGATGCGGAGAGCGTGCCGAAGCCGGTGGTGCCGGCGTGGCGGAAGCGCAGCCACTTTTTTGTCTCGCCCGCCATCACGCCACCGCCAGCGCGCGAGGATCCGCGGGCGCGGAGACGCCGTCATAGAGGCCGGCGATGCGGGCGCGCTGGGTCACCATCGCCAGCACCGAATCCAGCGCCGGCGTCGGGCGACCGGTCAAGCGGCCCATCTCCTGCACCACGGTGACGAGCGGGTCGATCTCCATCGGGCGGCCGCGCTCGAGATCCTGCAGCATCGAGGTCTTGTGCGCGCCGACCTTGCGGGCGCCCTCGATGCGGCGCTCGACATCGACGCGGAATTTGACGCCGAAGGTTTCGGCGATGGCCTGCGTCTCCACCATGATCGCCCGTGACAGCGCGCGCGTGGCGGGATCCGTGCAGATCACGTCGAGCGTCGCGTGCGTCAGCGCGCTGATCGGGTTGAAGCAGACGTTGCCCCAGAGCTTGAGCCAGATCTCGTCGCGTATACGATCCAGCACCGGCGCCTTCAGCCCGGCCGCGACGAACAGGTCGGCGAGGCGCTGCACATCCGGCGTGATCTCGCCGGAGGGCTCGCCGAGCGGGAAATTGTTGCCGTAGACGTGGCGGATCACGCCGGGCGCCTCGATCTCGGTCGCGGGATAGACGATGCAGCCGATGGCGCGCTCGGCGCCGAGCTCGCGCCATTGCCGCCCGCCGGGATCGATGCTCTCCAGCGTCGAGTTCTCGTAATCGCCGCCGTGCTTGTGGAAGTACCAATAGGGAATGCCGTTGACCGCGGTGACGATGCGGGTGTGCGGTCCGAGCAACGGCTGCATCTTTTCGATCACGCCGGTGATCGAATGCGCCTTCAGCGTGACGATGATGTAGTCCTGCACGCTAAGCTCGGCTGCGTTGTCGGTGCAGCGCGGATGGACGGTGTGCGTCTCCTCGCCGGCGAGCAGCGTCAGGCCGCGCTCGCGCATCGCGGCGAGGTGCGCGCCGCGTGCAACCAGGCTGACATCGGCGCCTGCGCGCGCCAGCTGCACGCCGAGATATCCGCCGATCGCGCCGGCGCCGTAGATGCAGATCTTCATGAAATCCTCGCGGGAGTAAAGTTGGAAGTGTTGCGATGGCTCACGCCAAGCGCTCTCTGCACCTCTCCCGCTTGCGGGAGAGGTCGGCGCGCTCGAAGAGCGCGGCGGGTGAGGGTTCTATCCCCTTGGGGAGTCTTGCTAGCGGAGACACCCTCTCCCCAACCCTCTCCCGCAAGCGGGAGAGGGAGTCAGGAAGCGAGGTCGCCGCTTTTAGGCTGCCGCTTGCGGCGCGCCGTTGAGCGCTTCGTCAACGGCAGCGGCGATGTCGCGCATGCTGATGACGGAGACGAGGCTGTAATCGTCGATCACGGGCAGATGCCGGATGTGATTCACGTTCATCAGATGACGGACGTGCTCGATCGTGTCCGAGGACGTGCAGGAGACCAGCTGCTGCACCGACACGAGCTGCGAGACCTTGACGTTGACGGCATTCGCGCCGTGCTCGGCGACCGCGCGCACCACATCGCGCTCGGTGAACATGCCGACCGCGGTGTTTCCTTCCGAGCGGACCACGTCCTTCACCACCAGCGCGCTGATGTTGTTGGCCCGCATCAGCTTGGCGGCGATACCCACCGTTTCGTTCATTCGCACCGTGACAACGCGCGGCGTCTTCTTGCGCAGAATGTCTCCAACCAGCATGGCAACCTCCCTGGGTGAGCGATGGATCGAAGTGTGGTATACATAATGCCAATCGTCAAGCACTGGATTTGGCTGATCCGAAAAATCTTGCGGCAGCAGTGCTGACGCTTGTCCTCCAGCCAAAAAGATAAAGGGGCGCGATGCTGCGCCCCTTTCTGATCGACGTAAAGGCGTGTGGCGGTTCAAGCCGTCCCGGTCTTGGCCCTTGTCTCGGCATTGGCGGTTGCGGTGTCGGCGCTCTCGGCTTCCTTGCCCAGGATGAAGGAGCGGCGCAGCGGCTTGATCACGAACAGCGCCATCAGCGCGGCCGTCGCGTTCAGCGCCACGGCCACCACGAATACGGCCTTCCAGCCATAGGTGGCCGAGATCACGCTTGCGAGCGGAACGAGCAGGGAGGCGGTGCCCTTGGCGGTGTAGAGCATGCCGTTGTTGGTGGTCGCGAACTTCGAGCCGAACGTGTCACCGCAGGTCGCGGGGAACAGCGAGTAAATTTCGCCGAACACACCAAAATACACTGCGGTGGCGAGCACGAACACGAGCGGGACGTGACCATAGGCCGACAGCGTCAGCAGCATGAGGGCTGCGGTGCCGAAGGCGATGAACATTGTGTTCTCGCGGCCAATCGTGTCGGAGACATAGCCGAAGAACGGGCGACCGAAGCCGTCGAAGATGCGGTCGAGCGAGATCGCGAACGTCAATGCCGCCATCTGGAAGCCGGCGAGCGAGACCGGTGTGTCGGCGATCTTGAAGTCGTGCGCGATCGGCGCGATCTGCGCTGCGGTCATCAGGCCGCCGGACGCAACCATCACGAAGACCAGATACATCACCCAGAAAATCGGAGCGCGCAGCACCTGCGGCGGCGTGAAGTCGATCTTGGTCTGCGGCAGATTGAGCTGCTTCTTCTTCGGCGGGATCGAAAGCCGCGGCGGCTGGATGAAGAAAGCGAGCACGAAGACGATCACGCCCTGGCCGATGCCGAAGGTGAGGAATGCATGCTGATAACCGCTCGAGACGATCATCGCTGCGATCGGCACCACCGTGAGCGCCGCGCCTGCGCCGAAGCCGGCAGCGGTTGCGCCGGCGGCGAGGCCGCGGCGATCGGGGAACCATTTCAACGCGTTGCCGACACAGGTGCCGTACACCGCGCCCGCGCCAATGCCGCCGATGACGGCCGCCGTGTAGAGCAGGGGAAGCGAGTCAGCGTAGGAGTTGAGCACCCAGGAGAGTGCGATCATCACGCCGCCGAACATGATGACGACGCGCGGGCCGTATTTGTCGACGAACCACGCTTCGACCGGTACCAGCCAGGTCTCGGTGACGACGAAGATGGTGAAAGCGAGCTGGATCGCGGCGCGGCCCCAATGGTGCGCCTGATCGATCGGATCGACGAACAGCGTCCAGCCATATTGCAGGTTGGCGATCATCGCCATGCAGACGATGCCCATGGCGAGCTGGAGCCAACGGAAACCTGTGCGAAGAGGCGCGGCCGTGACGGCGCCATCCGTGCTGGAAATCATCAACATCCTCCCAAGCGCCTGTCTGGTCGACACGGGCCGCCCATATGACGGAGTGTCGCAAATATTGTGGCTTATGGTCGCAAGCGCGGCCGGCAGCTTGGTATACCATATTCCAGAATGCAAGCCCTATCTTGGCGGCAAGCCCAAGAAAAGTGCAGGGCTTCTTCGGGTTTGCGGGATTCGGGTGCATTCGGGAAACCGAAAACGCCCGGCCGTAAGGCCGGGCGTGCTGCGCGGGATGACGTTGCGCGAGCGAGATCAGACGGTCGATTGCGCGACCACGACCTTGCGCCAGGGCTTGAGCACCAAGAGCGCCAGCAGCGAGGCCAGGATGTTGGCACCGGCCGCCAGGATGAACACGTTGTCCCAATGGCCAGAGGTCTGCTGCACATAATTGGCCAGCGGAACAAGAAGCGCGGCGGTGCCCTTGGCAGTGTAGAGCAGGCCGGCATTGGTGGTCGCGAATTTCGCGCCGAACGTGTCGGTGCAGGTCGAGGGGAACAGCGAGTAGATCTCGCCCCAGGCGAAGAACACGAAGCCCGACAGGATCACGAACCAGATCGGATCGTGGCCCCAGAGATAGAGCATCCAGATGCCGAAACCTTCCATGCCGAAGGCGATGAACATCGTGTTCTCGCGGCCGATCATGTCGGAGATCCAGCCGAAGAACGGACGCGTCAATCCGTTGAGCACGCGGTCGATGGTCGCGGCGAACGTCACCGCGGTCATGGTCATGCCAACAAGCGTCACCGGCACCGCGTCGACCTTCCAGTCGACCGCGATCGGCTTGAGGTTCGCCGTCACCATCAAGCCGCCGGCGCCGACGATCACGAACATGAAGTACATCAACCAGAAGATCGGCTGACGCAGAACTTCCGTCGGCTGGTAGTTGCGCCGCGTCTGCAGCAGCGCGGCATTGGCGACGATGTTCGGCACCTGGCCGGCCTTCGGCGCCAGCAGGAAGAAGGCGAGAACGCAGATGATGATGCCTTGCCCAAGGCCGAAATAGAGGAAGGTGGTCTGGAAGCCGCTGTCCTTGATCATCGCCTGGATCGGCGCGACGGTGAGTGCCGAGCCGGCGCCGAAGCCGGCCGCCGTGATGCCCGCGGCAAGGCCGCGCTTATCGGGAAACCATTTCAGCGCGTTGCCGACGCAGGTGCCGTAGACGCCGCCGGCGCCGATCCCCGCGACGATCATGCCGAGATAGTAGCCGTTGAGCGTGGTGGCCTGCGCGTTGATCGCCCAGCCGATCGCGCAGAGCACGCCGCCGACCAGCACGACGAGGCGCGGGCCGTATTTGTCGACAAACCATCCTTCGACCGGCACCAGCCAGGTCTCGAACAAAACGAACAGCGTAAAGGCCCACTGGATCGAGGCGCGATCCCAACCGAACGTCTTCTGGATGTCGGGGACGAAGAACGTCCAGCCATATTGGTAGTTGGCGATCATCACCATCGCCGCCACGCCGATCGCCAATTGCGCCCAGCGAAACGTGTCGCTGACGCGCGCCGCAGTCGGGGCCGCTGTTGCCTGCACCATGTCCGTCATGAATCCTCCAATGAGCGCCCTGTTTTTCGAGCGAGCGTTGGCGGCATTTTTGTATTCATTATGCCAAGCTTCAAGCGTGCGCCGGCCCGTTGTGCGCTTATGACGCAACCTGTTGATCTGGTCGCGTCAACGAGCCTGATCCCCAATAAAAATGGCCCCGCAGCGCGGAGCCATTCTTCGAAAGTAGGAGTTCGCTGCTTTTACAACCGGCGCGACAATTCGACGCGCGGCGACCTCAAACGCTGCTTACAGGCCGAAGCGGGGGAGATCGCCGTTCTTGTTGGCGACCTCGGCGCTCGCCATCAGGAAGCGGTCGATGGCAGCCATGAGGCGGGCGAACAGCGAGGCGGTCGGCGCGAGCGCGACGGAAGCGGTCTTGGACATCGGATTTCCCTTTCCTGGGACAGTCAGCATTGCTGTCTCATTTCGAAAGTTGTTTTATGTATACCAGATGCCAATGTCCATGCATGCCATTGCATGGCAGCATGCAGCTCTTCGCATTGCAGCATAATGATGCGTTAAGGGGCCCGATCTGGGCATAACGCGTCCAGATGCTGCCAAATCCGGGCTGTCTGCCTGACGCGGTGCACAATCAAAGGTCTTGGCAGCGGCGCGCGGAGCCGTTAGTGGTCTGCCCCCTTCCACCCAACCGTCAGAGTGGTTCATGTCGAGCGCCTCGCCCGCCGTCTCGATCGGCATCGATTTTGGCACCAGCAACACCGTCGTCGCGCTCGCGGCGGACGGTCGCCGCGTCGAGGCCATCCGCTTCGAGCACGGCGGACAACGCCACAGCACCTACGTTTCGGCGCTGTGCTTCTGGGAGGACCGGCCGGGCGCCGGCGCCCAGGCTGAAGGTGGCCCGTGGGCGATCGAGCAGTTTCTCGAGGGACGCCACGTCTACCGCTTCCTCCAGTCGTTCAAGACCTTCGCGGCGAGCTCGAGCTTCAACACCACGCAGGTGTTCCGGCAGCGCTTCAAGTTCGAGGACATTCTGGCAGCATTTCTGCGCACGCTGGCGCGCCATGGCGGCGACAGATTCGGCTTCGAGGCCGCCAACATCACGGTCGGTCGTCCCGTGCGCTTTGCCGGCGGCAATCCCGACGACGATCTGGCCATGCAGCGCTATCGCGCCGCGTTCGAACGCCTCGGCGCGGGTCACGCGCGCTATGTCTACGAGCCCGTGGGTGCGGCGTTCTCCTTTGCCCGAAGGCTCGAGCGCGATGCCACCGTGCTGGTGGCCGATTTCGGCGGCGGCACCAGCGACTTCTCGGTGATGCGCTTCTCGCGCGCCGGCGGCCATTTGCGCGCCGAGCCGCTTGGACATGCCGGCATCGGCATTGCGGGCGACACGTTCGATTATCGCATCGTCGATCACGTCGTCTCGCCGCGCCTCGGCAAAGGCTCGAGCTTCCGCTCGTTCGACAAGGTGCTGCCGATCCCGAATGCCCACTACACCAACCTCGCGCGCTGGCATCAGCTGGCACTGATGAAGAGCAATGGCGATCTGCGCGAGTTGCGTGAGCTCGCGCGCACCGCGCTGAAGCCCGATCAGCTCGAGGATTTCATCACCATCGTCGATCTCGATCTCGGCTTCTCGCTGTATCGCGCCGTGTCGGACGCCAAGATTGCGCTGTCGGCGAAAGACGAGGTGGATTTCCGTTTCAAGGCTGGCGGCGTCGAGATCGGCTCGACCATCACGCGCAAGAAGTTCGATTCCTGGATCGCCGACGACATCGCGCGCCTCGGTGCCACCGTCGACAAGGTGCTGGGCGAAGCGCGCATCACCGCGCGCGAGGTGGAGAAGGTGTTTTTGACCGGCGGCACCTCGTTCGTGCCGGCCGTGCGGAAACTCTTCGCCGACCGTTTCGGCAACGAGCGGCTGATGTCCGGCGACCAGTTCGAGTCCATCGCCTACGGCCTCGCGCTGATCGGGCACAGTCCCGAGCCGGATCGCTGGACTGCGGACGGCGGGTTGAAGGCGGGGGTGTAGAAGGCCGTTGCTGCGGCCATCCTTCGAGACGCCCGCCTTTGGCGGGCCCTCAGGATGAGGCGCGCGCGCCCCGCTTTGGCGCGCTACTGCCTGATCTCCGGCTCCACCAGCCGCGCCAGATTCCGCAGCGATTCCTGCCAGCCGAGATAGCAGGCCTCCGGCGGGATCGCGTCGGGAATCCCGGACTGCGTGATCTCCACCTCGGTGCCGACAAGGACCTTCTTCAGCACCACGGTCACTTCGATCAGGCCCGGCAGGTTCGGATCGTCGAACTTGTCGGTGTAGCGAAGGCGTTGGCCCGGGACGAGCTCGAGATATTCGCCGCCGAACGAATGTCCGTTGCCCGTCGTGAAATTCCGGAACGACATCTTGAACGTGCCGCCGACCTTGGCCTCCAGATGGTGCACGGTGCAGGTGAAACCGTTGGGCGGAAGCCATTTCGCCAGCGCATCGGCCTCGACGAAGGCGCGATAGACTTTCTCCGGGCTGGTGGCGAGAACGCGGTGCAAGCGGACAGTGCCGGGCATGGTTGTTATCCTCATATACTGACGGGCCGAACGTTAGCGTCTGTTGCCCACTCATGCACCGAGGACGAGGGCGGGGCTGCCGATCCGACAATGCAGCGAAGATTTTTGAGCCGCCGGAACCGACGGCTCGTGCTGAGCGACGATCTGCCGCTCATCGCGTCCAGTCTTCACCCGCGCACAAGGTTCCCATGCAGCCCTGGACATTGAGATGGCCCGACGGCAGCAAGGTCACCGTGCTCGCATAGGTCTTGCCGTCGTCGGCATTGTAGATCTTGCCCGACCATTTGTTGCTGGCGGCGGCCTGCATGTCGATGAACAGGGAGATGCCGATGATCTTGCGGCTGCGCAGCGCTGGATTGGAATTATGGTCGTCGAGCTGCGGCTTCCCCGTCTTCTTATCAAGCGGCTCCTTCAGCCAGACGACCCGGCCGCACAGCGCACTGCCGCAACGGCTCACCTTGATCTTCGCATCGCCCGACTGGGTCAGCCAGACGCCGGCGGGATCGCTGACTGTGGCGGCTTTGGCATCTCCAAGCGGCGAGATGGACAACATGGCTGCGAGCACGTGCCGGACGAGGGTGGAACGCATGGGAGCTCCAGATGTAATTAATTATCATGAATTATTTCATGATAAACAATCAATATATCGCGCTTAAGGTTGAGTCAAGCCGAGGGAACAGGCATACTGGCCGGCGGAGATGACCCTGGCATTGCGGAGTGGTTGGAGATGGTTGCGGTGGGGACGTCGGTCCGCGAGGCCCGGCAGCGCTGGTTTCGGCGTCTTGATCTTGCATTCTGGGCGATCTGGGCGGCGCTGCCGATCGTGATATGGCTCGCCTATCGGGCCAACACGACGGCCTCGGCCGCGATCGCGGCGAGCCTCGGCCCCGAGCAGGCGACATGCGCCGGCATCGTCACCAACCCGCTCAACATGTCGCGACTGGGCCAGTTGTTGTTCTGGACGTTGTTTGCGCTTCAGCTCTCGTTCTTCGCGGTGTTGATCGGCATCCTTCACGTCATGGTGCATCGATTCGCACGCGGCCGGATCTTCGTGTCCGAGACGCTTCAGGGCGTGTGGTGGATGGGGATCATTCTGGTGATCTGGCCGTTCATTGATCTGATCACCAGCAATGCGGTGGCTTATGCCTTGCATGAGATCGGCGACATCAAGTTCTTCCTGCCGTCCTACAACGTCGATATCGGAACCATCGCAGGCGGGGTGTTCCTGATGGCGCTGAAATTCGTCATTGAGCACGCCATCCTGCTGCAGTCCGAGAACGAATTGACGATCTGAGGTGAATGCTGGTGCCGATCGTCGTGAACCTCGATGTCATGCTTGCGAAGCGGAAGCGCCGCCTCGGTGACCTCGCTGACGCCATCGGCATTTCGATCCAGAACCTGTCGATCCTGAAGACGGGCAAGGCGAGGGCGATGCGCTTTTCGACCCTCGCTGCGATCTGCCGCGAGCTCGATTGCCAGCCCGCAGACATCCTCGAATATGTCGCCGGCGAAGACAGCGAGGGCGATGCGGGCGAGGGGAGCTGAGCTCGCGCCTCGTGGAGGCTCGTCCGCTTGATTTGGACGCGGACGCCGACGATCGATCCGTCTGAAGCCACAATTCCGCTACCGTCGTCCGTTCAACTCCCGCGCGAAATCGGGGGGACTTGCTTTGCGCAGCACGCTTTGGGCTTTCGCCACCGCACTCTGTTGCCTTGGCTCACCCGCCAGCGCCGCAGGCATTCAGCTTCTCGACGCCGATCCGGCGCTGTCGGGTGCGATCTGGTATCCGTGCGCGGCGGAGCCGACGCATGTCGAGCTTGGCCGTCTTTCGGTTGGCGCCGATTTCGACCTGAAGGGCGCGAAGGATTGCCCTGTCACCGGTGCAAAGCTCCCGCTCGTCATCTTCTCGCATGGAAGGGGCGGGTGGTTCGGTGCCAACCATGACACTGAGGAGGCGCTGGCCGATGCGGGCTTCGTCGTCGCCGCCATCAATCACCCCGGCGACACCACCAACGACTCCTCGCGGCGCGATACGCTGTCGGTGTGGGGATCGCGTCCGGCGGACGCGGTGCGTCTGCTCGACTTCATGCTGCAGGACTGGAAGGACAGGGCGGTGATCGATCCGGCCCGGGTCGGCTTCTTCGGTTTCTCGCTTGGTGGCGCGACCGGCTTCGTGCTGATGGGGACCAGGCCGGATTTCGCCAGGGTCGCCAGCTTCTGCAAGGAGACATCAGGAGCGTGCGCGGAGCTTCATAACGGTGCGACGCCGCCCGAGCCGATCCAGGATGCGCGGATCCGCGCGGCCGTGATCGTCGATCCTGCGCCGGGCACCCTGACGCGGGAGAACCTCGCCGCGGTCAAGGTGCCGTTCCAGTTCTGGCGCTCGCAACTGGGCGGCCCCGGCGTCGGCGACGGCTCAGGCACGGCGCGCGTTGCGGATGGCCTGCCGGGTAACCCGGAGATTCATGTCGTTCTGGCCGGTCATTTCTCCTTCCTCGCGCCGTGCACGCCGGAGCAGGCCGCGGCCGTGCCGCGCATCTGCACCGACACGCCGGCGGGGTTCGATCGGGTTGACTTTCACCGCGAGTTCAACGCGGCAGTGGTGAAGTTCTTTCATCAGCAGCTTGCTGGCGGAGATCAGTGAGCAGCAAAACCGGGAGGCGAGGATGAGGCGAGTTGGCTGGGCCATCAGCCTGCTTGTGCTTCTGCTATCTCCAGCCGCGGCCGATCCCGCGCTGCCGGGCCTTGTTCGGCAAGATCTGATGCTACCGATCACGCTTGCCGATGGCAGTCAGGTCAGGCTCGAGACCATGATCCTCCGCCCGGATCGACCCGGGCGGTTTCCGCTGGTGCTGCTGGTCCACGGCACAATTCCCGGGACTGGGGATGCCCTTCGCGCCGCGCTGGCGCGGGAGACGCCGGCCAGCCTGCTCAATCCGGCTGTCGCGTTCGCTCAACGTGGGTATGCCGTCGCATCGATCATGCGCCGGGGCTTTGGTCGTTCGGACGGACCATTTGCGGAGACGCTGTCCGGACCTTGCGACGACCGCGACTATCTCGCCGTTGCGCGGATCGCGGCCGAAGACGTGACGGGCGCGCTTGCCGCGCTTCGCGAGGAACCATGGGGCGAGCCCGACCGGGTGTTGCTGATGGGGCATTCGACCGGTGGCTTTGCCGTGACGGCTGCGGCGGCGGACAATCCTGCCGGCGTTGTCGGCATTCTCAACTTCGAAGCGGCTCACGGATCAGTCCCGGGGCGCACCTGCAGCCCGGATCATCTCGTGGCGGACGCCGGTATCTTTGGCCGCACGGCGCGGATTCCGGCGCTGTGGATTTATGCGGACAACGATCGCAGCGCGCCGCCTGCGTTGGGTCGTCGCATGTTCGATGCCTATGTCGCCGCCGGCGCGCCGGCCCGGTTTCAGGTCATGCCTCCCTTCGGTGTCGACGGGCACGCCATGGTGCCGATGGGACCCGCGGACATCTGGTGGCCGGCGGTGGAGAGTTTCCTGAATCAACTGCACTTGCCGACGTCAGTGCTGGTCGAACTGCCGTCGCCCGCAGCCATTCCGCCGCCGACGCCGCTCAACGCGGCGTGCGCCGGCTATTTCGATGCGTATGTGAAGGCGTGGACCGACGCCAAGGCCTATGCCTGGAATCGTGAAGGGCATTGCACCTCCGTCACCGCGGCTCAGCGAACGGCCGACGATGCGAAGAGCGAAGCGATGCGGCAATGCGTGGCCGCGTGGAAGGAATGCTCGCTCTATGCGGTGGGGCAGGCGTTGGCGCCGGGGTAGATCGGGCGTTGAGACCTGATATGAGACCTGCCAGCTTGGCATGTGCGCGCGGCCGTGGCATCTTGAGCCGAAGAGATGTGCGGGGGTTATCTTGTACCGACATGTTCTGATGTTATGCGCGAGCCTGGTGGCTGTCGCGAGTGCGGCGAGCGCAGTTTGCGCCGCAGATGCCCAACGATGCCAGCAGCTTGGAAATCAGCTTCGTCTCGAGAAGACCAAGATCAGCGCCACCGAGGTGTCGCTCGCCCTGTTTTCAGCGGCAGACGAGAATTGTGCCGTCCTGGCGGCCGAATTGCTCGACGGTGGGGCTTCGGTCGATGCGCGTGACCGGTTCGGTGCGCGGCCGCTGAGTCACGCGGCGCGGAATGGCCATCTCGAAATGGTGGAGCTCCTGCTTGCTCGTGGCGCACCGATCGATGCCCGGAATCTGGCGGGCGCCACCGCGCTGTACTATGCGGCCGAAAGGGGCCGTGTCGCAGTCGTGCAAAGGCTTATCGAGAGCGGCGCCGACGTGAAGCTGACGGGCCGCAGCGGCCTCTCGCCGGTTGCCGCCAGTGCCTATGCCGGCAACGACACCATCGTCGAGATGTTGATTGCGCATGGGGCCGACGAGCGCGCGCCCGATGAGACGGGAAAGCCGCCAATCGTCTATGCGGCCGCTCGCGCCAGGCTCGATGTCGTCAAGCGGCTGCTTGCCCGAAACGTCGATGTCAACGCGCGCTATGCGCACGATCTCACCCTCTTGATGTGGGCCGCGGGCCCGGACGAAAAGGTCGCCGAATCCGATGCCGTCGAGGTCGTCAGATGCCTGCTGGATGCCGGCGCTCATGTCGATGATCGGGATGCGCGTGGCCGGACCGCTCTCATGATTGCCGCGGAGGGAGGTCATGTCGCGATCGCCAATCTGCTGATCGCGCGCGGCGCCGACGCGTCGTTGAAGGACAGGGGCGGCAAAGCCGCCGCGGATCTCACGACGGTGTCGTCCTTGCGTGAGCGGCTCACGGCGCAGTGACGTCGAGCCGGCGTCCGGGCCGGGTTCGGCGTCGACGCTCTCGCCCGCGACTCGTTCAACGACCGATCTGGCCGGTCAGCGCTAAAGCCCCGCAAAGTATTGAGCCAGCGCGGAAAGATCGTCCGGAGACGTCGCGAGCATCAGATCGGTCATGCCGGGATTGTTGCCGCGTGCCCGGCTGCGGAAATCAGCCATGGTCTTCGCAAGATATTCCGCCCTCTGCCCAGCCAGCCTCGGCACCGTGCTCGCGCCTTGAAACTGCTCGAGATGACAGCTGGTGCAGCCAACCGATTGCTCGGCGGTGAGCGCCCTCTGCGCAACGTCCTTTGGCGGTCGAGGCTGAGCGAGGTTCGTCCACGGCTTTTGTGCGAAATACTCGGCAATCGCCAGCATGTCGTTCTTTTCGAAGGTCGAGACGATCGACTGCATGGTTTCGTTCTTGCGGTCGCCCCGTTTGAAGTCGCGCAACTGGATGTAGATGTAGCCGGCTTGCTGTCCCCAGATGATCGGGATCGTCTTGTCCGCTGGTTTGCCGTCCTGGCCGTGGCAGCCGGCACAGATCTCGACCTTCTCCGCCACGCTCTGCGCCAGGCCCGGGCTCGCGCTCCAGAGCGCCGCAAACATGATCCCGCCCGCAATTCTCAAGACCAAATTGTCGTCCATCGTCTCATTCCGGTAAGACTCAACGGAAGCGGGGCCTCGACCGGCCCCGCTTTGATGATGTCGATGCGATGCTCGGTTCGTCAGTCGAGCGTGAAGGCGATGATGTTGTTGCCTCGCCTGAAATTGACCTGCGTGTTGCCGCCCGCGCCGACCACGATGTATTGCTTGCCGCCGAGCGAATAGCTGGACGGAGGCGCGTTGACGCCCGCGCCGGCGCGGAAACTCCACAATTCCTTGCCGGTGGAGGAATTGTAGGCTGCGAACTTGCCGTTGCCTTCACCGGTAAAGACCAGCCCGCCTGCAGTGGCCAGAATGCCTCCGATCATCGGCTCCGGCGTCTTGACCTGCCACTTGATCTTGCCGGTGTCGTAGTTGACGGCGGTGATGTTGCCCGACTGTTTCTCGCCGGGAATGGCCGTGAAAGCGCCGCCGAGCCACAGCTTGCCGTTCGGATAGTCCGAGCTCTCGACCCGGTAGGTCATCGGCTGATGCAGGTTGATGGCGTAGGCGAGCTTTTGGCCGGGGTCGGTCGCGATCGGTGACCATTCGACGCCGCCATTTGCACCGGGAAGCATCCGCGCGCCCTCTTTCGTCGGGAGCGTCCACATGTTTTCCTGTGGCACCATCGGTTCGGAGAACCGGATCAGGCTGCAATCTTTCCGGTTGTGAACATAGATATGTCCGGTCTTGCCGGCATGGATCACGCCGGGAATCGTCGAACCATTCTTGTCCTTGACGTCCACCAGCACGGGTGGGCTCACCGCATCGAGATCCCAGACGTCGTGGGCGATGTACTGGAAGTGGCAGGCGATTTTGCCGGTATCGAGATCGAGCGACACCAGCGAGTCCGTGTAGAGATTGTCGCCGGGCCGTGACGCGCCGTCGAGGTCGGGGGAGGGGTTGCCGACCACGAAGTAAATTCGGTTCGTTGCGAGATCGACGGCCGGGTTCTGCCAGACGCCACCACCGAGCTTCTTGAAGGGATCGCCAATCTTGGCCAGCTGATCCTTTTCTGCCTGGATGTCGCGGTGCATGTCGCGTCCGGTCGCGTCCTTCGTCGCCCATACGCCGACGGATTGATCGGGGATGGTATCGAAATTCCAGACCTGCTTGCCGGTATTGGCATCGTAGGCCCGGACGAAGCCGCGGATTCCGTACTCGCCGCCATTCGTTCCGATCAGGACTTTATCCTTCACGACGGTGGGCGCCATGGTTTCGCTATAGCCGAGCTCGGGATCGGCAATGTCGGTTGTCCAAACCACTTCGCCGGACTTTGCGTTCAGCGCGACCAGTTTTGCATCCAGCGTGGCGAGGTAGACTTTCTCGCCAAGAACTTGGACGCCTCGATTGTTTGGACCGCAGCAATAGGTCGTTATGGGCCCCATCTTGTGATTGTAGTGCCAGAGCTGTTCGCCGGTCTTCGCGTCGATTGCATAGACATGGCTGAACGACGTCGTGACATACATCACTCCATCGACCACGATGGGCGACGTCTCGAGGGATTCCTTGACCTGCGTCTGGAAGATCCAGGCGACGTGCAGGTTCTTCACGTTGTCGCGGTTGATCTGCTTCGCAGGATAAAAACGGGTCTGGGAATAATTGCCGTTGGTCAGCAGGAAGTTCGTCGCGTCCTTGTCCGCGGAGTTGAGCTGATCTTGAGTGACCGGAGAGATCTTCGCCGCGCGGGCGGGTGACCACTGGTCCGGGTTGGCGACTTCCTGTGCGTGAGTTGGTGTCGCGAGCGCGAAACTAAGGGTGAGCAATGTTGCTCCTGCAATAGAATATCTGTTCATGGCATCCGCCCCATATGTTTCTAATTGTCAGAAGCCGGCATCGTGCGTGCCGGTGTTCCCGCACACTGATCCCGTCGGTTGTGTTTGACAAGGACAAAGCTCGGAGCGAGCGGGGACGCGCGCGGCGAGGTTTGCGATTGCAGGCGGGTGCGTTGCAGCATGGGGCAGGCGGGTAAAGACGGCTTCAGCCAACCAGCCGATTGGTATTGAACGTGCGCGCCTCAAATGGGGCAGTGCCAGCGACGAGATCGTTGAGTGGGGGCGACCAACGCACATCTTGTATTTGCGAAAATGCCCCGAAGGCTCATCGATGACCCTCACCCACGATGTCGCGGGGCAGGATGTTACCACCTGATCGAGCAGAACATCGACGTGCGCGGACCGTGCGCAGCTTCTCGAAGAAGACGCCGGTTTCGCGATCGATTACGCCATAGCGTCGGTCGAACAGGCACAACTCGCCGTCCTCGACGCGGTCGAGGCGCGCCTCGCCGCCGAGCAAGCCCGGCGCAGTTAGCATCAGGAAACGCTGCAAACCGAGGCCGCCTCTGTTGGCGGCCTGTTTCATATCAGGCCAAGCTGCGATGTCGCCTGTGGGCTCGTTGCTGCCGTTGAAGTGAGGGCACTGCATGTCGGCTCACAAGGGCAGTGCGGAAATGTCCATCACCCTTCCGGCACGCCTGCGAGGCGGAAGCCTTCACACGCCCGCTCGAGCCCGGCAAGAAAAGTCGGATTGTCGCTTTGTTGAGCAGTGCGGAAGCGATGGATGGTGAAACCTGAGTTGAGCGCAAGTCCGGTTTTTGCAGCAGTTCGCGCCTCATCGAGGGCGCCGCTCAGGCCCAACACAGCGGCGAGCAACAAATGAGCGAGAGGAAAGTTGCGGTTCGCCTCAGTGCTTCGTCGTAGCCAGCTGACCGCTTCGACGTCCGAACCCAGCTGTAGCTTGGCCACGCCTACAAAAGACGCCCATTGATAGACCTCGATGTCGCGAGGGGAGAGACGTAGAGCCTCGAATATGTGGCCTTCGGTCTCGGCAGCGCGTCCCATATAGAATTTGGCAAAACCAAGGGCTGCATGAGCGCTGGCCATATTCGAATCCAGCGCCAACACATGCTCAAATTCGCGGACAGCTTGGGCGGCCCGATTCGTAAAGATCTGGACCCAACCCCGAGCCAAGTGGGCCGAAGTACGGTTCGGCCTGATCGACAATGCCCTATTCACCATCGCCTCGGCCGCTGCAAGCCGCGCAGGTCCATCATCCGTCGTAAAGCTGGTTCCAACCGCCGTATCAACATTTGCCAGGCCAATCATTGCCTCGACGTTGCCGGGGTCGCACTCCAGAGAGCGTTCGAAGAAGCTCCGCGCTTGCGTTACGCATTCAGGGCTAAACCCCTTCATCAACCAGGCCCGGCCTTGGAAGTACAAATCCATCGCATCAGGGTGCAGCGTACGCTCGGCTCGTCGCGCCTCAGCCTCAATGAGCTGGCGACCTAACATATTGGCGAGCCTGGATACGATTTCGTCCTGCATGTCGAACAGGTCGACGACAGACTTCTCGAAGCGCTCGGCCCAAAGATGGTGGCCGCTGATAGCATCGATCAACTGCACGTTCATGCGAAGCCGCTTGCCGCTGCGTTGCACTGAACCTTCGAGTGCGTAGCGAACGTTTAATTCGCGGCCGACTTGCCTTACATCGACTGCTCTACCCTTGTATGAGACGGCGCTGTTCGGTGCGATGACAAATGAACCAGCGATGCGCGACAAGTCTGTGGTCAAATTCTCGGTTACACCATCGACGAAATAGTCCTGCTCACGATCATCGCTCAGGTTCGCGAAGGGTAGCACGACGATGGATAGGCGCGGCGGCATGTCGCCGGTTCGCTTGACTGAGCCAACCGTCTCTGTTGCGGAGCTCCCGGCTTCCTGCACTGCGCCCACGAAGCGGAAGCCTTTGCGCGGGAGCGTCTTGATCAGGTCCTGTTTCTCACCGGTGTCGCCGATTGCACACCGGGCACCGTTGATGCGCGTCGTCAGCGCGGCATCAGAGACGATGCGACCGTTCCAAACGCCGGCGATGAGCTCGTCCTTACTGACGACGCGTTGCCTGTTCCGGATCAAATAGTTCAGAAGATCGAACACCTGCGGCGCCACAGGGATTGTCTCGGCTCCTCGCCGCAGTTCCCGCCGTTCCGTATCCAGCGTGAAATCCGAAAAGGAGTAAAGCAAATGCATCCTCCTGCGGTACGATCGCGCCCCGTGCGGCTGATATGTAAGCAGACGGTAAGAAGAATGGAAGGCGCCTGTAAAGCGCTTCTCATGACCTTGGCGCATCCTCGTGCGCGGCTGAGCAGTCTGAACTGTTTGCGGATCTCGCGTCACGAGGGAGGATGTCATGAGGCGGATGGCTGCACTGACGTGGACTGCCACTGCAGCGAGGCTCCTGATCTGGGTCGTATGCGTTCTCGCCGCTGCGAACCGCGCCCACGCTCAATGCTCGGCGCGCGATGTGTTGCAGAGGCAGTTGGCGCTCAAGGCGGCGCCCGTTGTCCCGACACGCATGGGTCCGGTAACGTCGGTTTCGGATGTTGCCGAATGGAAAACGATCAGCATCGGGACGTTCCCGGACACGTTTGCTCTCCTCACCGCGCTGAGTGCGATGGGTTGCGGCGTTGGTAACTCGGCTGCGGAGGCGCTTGCCCGACCTTCGTTTACGCTCAGCGGCACCAGAACAGCGGTCACACTTCTGACAGTGACCGCTGCCGATCTAGGCTTCAGGGGTGAGACGGTGACATTGCGGCAACTCTACGAACTCGCGCAGCAACTGGGCTTCGGGCTTGCGCCGCCCGAAATCGCCCCGCAGCTCAGACTTCAATATCTGGACCAGCCCGTAGGTGAGTTTCTCGTCATCGGGATGAACCCGATCCGGACATGGACTGGTGAAGAGGTCATCCTGACCGTCGCAAATGGGGGAGCGGGTCTCATTCTCATCGGCCAGGATGGTCGCGCCGACGCGGAAATACCAGTGACCTCCCGCTTCGTGTTCCTGCGCTCCTTGCCCGTTACGCCAGCTGCGCTGAATCGAAACTGATTTTCCGAGATGGCCGAGGTGACGAAATGCCGGCGATCAAAGCGATGAAGCGCTTGGCGGCTCAAATCTGCCTGCTGCTGGTGTCGACCGCGACTTTTGCGCGAGATGACGGGCGCTATGCGAATTCCCCGCTAAAGCCCTGGTTCGAGAGTCTGCAAAGCGAATTCGGGAAGTGCTGTGAGGACTCCGACGCCTACGTCGTCTCCGAACCGGATTGGAAGTCCGACCACGGACAATATCGCGTGCGCATCGACGACGAATGGGTGCTCGTGCCAGACGGCGCTGTCATCAAGCAACCCAATCTTGCCGGACGGACCATGGTCTGGAAGCACTACATCGATGGACATCCTCGTGTCCGCTGTTTCATTCCGGGCAGCATGACGTGATACGTCGACCACGGTCTAGTGAACCCCGCGCATGATCCAGGATCGCTGGTCTGGTCCACCATTGGGATCGGTTGCTCAGTTTCGTTAACGCAAGCGGCTTCGTCTCTTTGTTGTTGCGGTGCTTACATCCGGACCGCATCCCACGGCCGAGGATATGTCGGCTGTCAGGGGTAGACCGGACCTAACTTAGCCGGGCCAAACCGTCGCGATTGACCCGTTGCAGACCTCGCGGGGAGTTGGCATTGTCATACGATGTTCAAAGACTTGCCTGCGCATATACGTAGATGGTCGCTCTCATTGGCGACCTATTGCATGACATGCATTGGCGCGACCGCCTGCGTCGCCGTGGTGGCCCGGAGCATCATGTTCGAGCAGGTCCCAGCCAACATTGATGCACCCGAGATCATCGAAGCCAACATCTATGATCGCGCGCAGGTCAGCGACGCGCAAGGTCTGCAAGGGCTACTGTTCATCGCACACGTTGATCACGTGATAAAGGGATCGATCAAAACAGACACCGTGAAGATACTTTTGTACGAAGGCTGCCCCCGTGCTGCTGGGGGGCGCGGCATCATTCTCGGCTACCTGCAGAGCGATCCGTTGCTCGGTTCCGTGCTCATACCGAAGGACCACTTAGTCCGCTGATGGCCCCTTCTGGACCTCACCGTGATCAGTTCCAATGTCTGGTGTCCGAGGAAGACCAGAAGGGACTTCAGGCGCGGCAATGCCGCGCTCGCGACCTCTACCGAAAGTCAGTCGGTCCTACCTGGCCGTCCACAGTTGGCAGATATCGCAGCCATTCGCCGGATCGGATGCCTCGCGGGTCAATACCTCGGTGCGAGGCGACGTAGTCGATCTCGCCGCGCGTGATGCCGATATCCATCAGTTCTCCGTCACTTAAGTCGGACAAGGTAGCGCTCAATTTCTGGCGTTCGCGGCGCTCCTGAAAGGCATCCCAACATTTCCAGATGAAGCTTGTGAGATGCCGGGTCGGTACCGATGTCCATTCCAGCCAACTTGTGCCGTACGTCGTGCTCATTGCAAAGTCTCCCTAAGGCGGTGTTTCGTCCACGGCTTTAGCGCTGGCCTGTTGCCAATGTGGTGTCAGGAACCTTCACAGCCGGGCACGAGGGTGCCGCGAGATCGGCCGGCACGCTTGACCTGCAGCTTACATTTTCCTCACCGGCAGCTTATTCTTGCGACTTCTAGCCGGCCAAGGCGCTACCCGGCCGTCGGGGCTCGCATCCAGGGGGATTCGCATCTTGCGCTATCTCTTCGAGAAGTACGCGTTCGACACCGACCGGCGCGAGCTGCATCGTGGGGCGGACGTCGTCTCCGTCGCACCACAAGTGTTCGATCTGCTTGACTACCTGATCCGCAACAGGGAGCGGGTCGTCAGTAAAGACGACCTCATCAACGCCGTTTGGAATGGGCGCAGCGTTTCGGATGCGGCACTGACGACCCGGCTGAATGCCGTCCGAAGCGCAATCGGCGATTCCGGGGAGGAACAGCGCCTCATCAAGACGTTGCCGCGCAAGGGATTCCGTTTCGTCGGACAGGTGCGGGAGGCGCGAGAAGCTGCGGGCCCCAATCCCGGCGATGCGCCCGAGAGCACTCTAGCGGTTCCCGACAAGCCTTCCATCGCCGTGCTGCCGTTCGAGAACATGAGCGGTGACCCCGAACAGGAATACTTCGCGGACGGAATGGTTGAAGAGATCATCACGGCGCTTTCGCGGTTCAAATCGCTGTTCGTAATCGCTCGCAATTCGAGCTTCACCTTTAAAGGCCGAGCCGTCGATATCAAGGAAGTCGGGCGCAGGCTTGGCGTGCGCTATGTCCTTGAAGGGGCTGTGCGCAAGGCGTCGGGGAAAGTCCGCATTACAGGGCAGTTGATTGATGCGGTGACGGGCGCACACATCTGGGCGGACAGATTCGAGCGCGACCTGACAGACGTTTTCGCTCTCCAGGACGAAGTCACGGTCGCCGTTGTCTCAGCCATTCAGCCAAGATTGCTTCAAACCGAGATAGATTTGGCGGCTCGCCGGCCGAACAACCTCAGCGCCTACGACCTTTGTCTTCGCGCACAACACTTCCAATCATGGACGCGGGTCGGATCGGCCGAGAGCCTGCGGCTTGCCTCTCGCGCATTGGAGATTGACCCTCGGTACGGCTTTGCTGCTACCCTTGCAGGGGAATGCCACCTCCGAAATGCACGTATGGGGTGGGCGGCCGATCCAAAGTCGGAAATTGCAGAAGGATTGCGGCTGCTCCGATTGGCACTCAGTATCGACGGGAACGCCACTTTGGCACTGAGTCTGCTTGGCAACGCAACCGCTACCTTTTCTGACGATTACGATACAGCTAGGGAGATGGTGGATCGTGCGGTCGCACTAAACCCTAATTCATCCCGCGTATGGGACCAGCGAGGTTTCGCTTACCTGGTGGCGGGGCAGCCCGACGAGGCAATCCGCAGCTTTGAGCGCCGCATTCGATTGAGCCCATTTGATCCGTTGCTTTTTTCAACGCTTGGAGGAATGAGCGTTGCATTCATCGGTCTTCGTCGTTTCGATGAGGCAGTCGCGACAGCCAGGAAGGCCGTCCGCCAAAACCCGCTTTATCCTTTCGCTTATCGCGGCCTTGCGTCGGCCCTGGCTCATCTGGGACGCGAAGCAGAGGCAAAGGAGGCAGTGGCCTGTCTCTTCAAACTCGAACCCGATTTTCGCATTTCTGAACGGGTGCCGCGCGGCGGCGCATCGCGGCTTCAGTTGTATATCGACGGCCTCCGCAAAGCAGGACTTCCGGAGTGACGCGGCGTGTCCGTCCCGCGAACCCACCGATTTGATCGAGTAGGCCGCGACCGCGATTTGATTTCCGCTCATGGCTCATCGCTGCCGCATCCCACGGCCGAGGATATGTCGGCTGTCAGGGGTAGACAGGACCTAACTTAACCCAGCTAAACCGTCGCGATTGACCCATTGCTGACTTGGCTAACGATCACTCGGACTTAGCGGGCTCGTTCACAATTTTGCGAAGCTGCTCGCCAGTTCGTACATCCGCAGAAAAATGATGTACTCGTCGCGCTCGAATGCGAAGAAGTAGTTGGTGCCCCACTTCGCCAGTTGTTCGCTGATCGCCTCGCCGTTTATCCGATTCGCATTCCGATAAAGGTATTTGGGAGGCCATTGAGGCGCGCCGTCAATTGAGACGATCGAACTGTCGCAAAAAGCAAAGCCGCGTAGTTCCGGCTTAATCTCAGCTGCTGAATAATCTAAACGTTCCTTTGCGTTCATTTCGGCAGGAAGTTCACCGCTAGGCTCCAGCCTGTTGATCGAGAGATCTGTGTGGGCCGGGTAAACGTCGCCTTCAACTTGGCGGTTGAAGAAGATCACTGCGCCGGGTTCGCGGCGGGCCAATCCATTATGCCCCGGAGAGACACCAGGAAAGTAATCTTGGAACCGGTTCCCTTCGATGAGCGGAGGCTTGTTAGGCCCCATAGCAATATCCCAAAGCGGTTCCTGCGTCCGCTTATCAGCAAACCAATAGGCTGGTTTGCTGGACGGCCACCCGGGTGTCACGACATCGCGCACCGCGTCGGAGAGCTTCAGTCTTGAAATACCGAAGCACTGTGTGGCCATCACCCGAAGCCCCGGCTTCCACTTAGGTGCATCCCACATGTTTTTCGGATTGATGCCCAACAACTCGTAAGTGATGAAATTCCTTTTCGCCTCAGTCTCACGCCACGCTTGCCATTCCTCGCGCGTTGCTCGGGTAATTGTGGCACCTAGGAATTTCAGTTCGGAACGCGGGCTGTCGTACGCATCCTCCGACGCGTAGGCTACGCCAGACCAAGGCTCGTCAGCACGTTCGTACGTGACCACGAGCGGTAGTAGCGCTTTTGGGACTTTGCCGTTCTGCGTGGTCTCGCCATTGCAGCCGTCAGGCAAGAGCACTGCGACACCGTGCTGATCTCTTGTCTTGAGCCCGAAGATTGCGGGGACGACGCCAACTTCGACTGTTCGGTCGTTATCCTTGTAGGTGGTGATTTTGACGCGGCAACCGACCACGATGTCGAAATCAAGCGGCTCGCCTTTGTACAGATAGCCGGCCTTGAACCGATAATAGTACCCGCGATCCTCACCGGGCACGGTGACCTGGACCGATTTCGTAAAGCTCCAACGACTGAAGAAGAGCCGAGGTTGCCCGATCAACAGCATAAGCCCCACGCCAAGCAAAACGACGACGATTGCGAAAATCGAACTGGGTAATGTCTTCATGCCAACTTATACGGGTCGATTGCGGTCGGATCGCTGTAGCGGCTTAGCCTCATAGCAAACGGAGGTTGTGGAAGTAACTGGTGACCTGCCATCTTTTGTGGTTTCGTTTTCAGCAATCGTTAGCCATAGATTTGCGGAACTGTGTGCGTAGGAAGGCGACCGTCGTCCGCGGACCGCAAGTCGGCTTATGGCCCGCTGCTGACCTTCACGCGAACCACCGCAGCGTCCGCTGTCCGGCGTAGACCGGACCAGTCCTGAAAGAGGTTCGAGGTCGCAATCTGACCCTGGCTGTGTGAAAAGCCACGAGTCGGCTACGATTCCTCCGTTTCCTGATGGAGGACACGGATGGGACGCTTCGTTGAAGGCGCGGACAG